>JBGSTW010000001.1:0-172646 GCA_041753595.1 Bacteroidia bacterium
GAGCCAGGATCAAACTCTCATGGGAAATTTCTTCCCCGTCTTACTTTTAAACCTTCTCTCATTACACCTTCCAAAAGCTTTCGCTCCCTTTAGCTGTAACGCCTGTTTGCATTCAGTACGTCAAATAACTTCACTTTTCCCATCTGTCCGGTACCTCTCTCGATACGCTCCCCACTTTATCTTTCATGCCTTTTACAGCACTTAATTCTTATCTCTCTTCACTCTTCCTTCCCCGCTCTGTCCCTCTCTCTGTGAAAGCGGATGCAAAGGTAGAAGAGCTTTTCGTTACTTCCAAATTCAAAGTGAAAAATTTTTAAACTTTTTTTTCTGAACCTGAATTTTAACTTTTCTTCTTTTTTGAATGAACGAACCCCGTTTTTTTGAGGTGGGCTACAAAGTTGCACGGTTGAATTGAGATGTCCAAATCAAAATCGAAACTAATTTTCAACAATTGTAAAATCAGCTGTGGATATCCTCTGGGCCTACTGACAAAAGTCACTTCCGACATTGATTGAGGTAAGGAGTCGTTTTCTCTCCAAGTAATTGATTTGCAGGGATTAAAAGCGCTTCGAAACATGCTTAAAGAGACAAAGGTAGCTGAGGCCACCTATTGCTATCACTGTGGGGATAGCTGCCCACCCTCCCCAATTATTTTTCAGGAAAAGGCTTTCTGCTGCGATGGCTGCAGAACTGTGTATGAGATTTTGAATGAAAACGAGCTTTGCGCTTACTATGACCTGGAGAAAAATCCGGGGATAAAACTGAAGACGGTTAAGCCCTCGGCACACTTTTCCTGGCTTGATTCGCCCGAAGTGGCCGCAAAAATGGCCGATTACCTGGATGAGCGCCAGACGCATATCACCTTTCATGTTCCACAGATACATTGCACTTCCTGCCTTTGGTTGCTGGAAAACCTGCATCGCTTATGTGATGGGATCATTGAAACGAGGGTGAATTTCTTGCGCAAAGAGGTTTTCGTTCGGTTTGTAAATGAAAAATTGACCCTGAGACAGGTTGTGGAACGGCTGGCCTCGCTGGGATATGAACCTGACCTGAAGCTGGAACACCTCCAACCGAAGAATAGAACTAACCCCTACAGAAAGTTTTACTTACAGCTGGGGTTGGCTGGTTTCGCTTTCGGGAATATCATGCTGCTAAGTTTTCCTGGCTACCTGGGTAAAGTAGGTGCAGGGGAAGAAATGTTTTTCGGCTTAGTTTCTCTCGGGATTTCGATTCCGGTGCTACTATATAGTGCATCTGATTATTTCAGAACGGCTTTTCAAAGCCTGAAGCACAAACAACTCAGTATTGATGTGCCCATTGCATTGGGAATCCTGGCTTTATGGATAAGAAGTGCCTACGAAATTTTGTCTCATACAGGTCCCGGCTACCTTGACTCGCTGGCTGGCCTGGTCTTTTTCCTTTTGATTGGACGCTGGTTCCAAAATAAGACCTATGACCGGCTAACCTTCGACCGGGACTACACAGCATACTTTCCCATTGCCATTACCCGGATATCATCAGAGGGAAAGGAAGAACGCATACCCGTTACCCAAATTAAGGAAGGAGATAAGCTTCTGATCAGAAATGAAGAGATACTCCCTGCGGATTCGGTTTTACTTTCTCTAACAGCTGCACTTGACTACAGCTTCGTTACCGGAGAATCTGATCCTGTATTGAAAAAACAACATGATCTCCTTTATGCAGGTGGCAAGCAGACAGCTGGTGCCATTGAGGTTCAGGCTATCAAGCAGGTATCACAGAGCTACTTAACCCGGCTTTGGAACCAGGAGGCATTTAATCAGGACGAAAACAAGGGCATGAGTACCCTGGTGGATAAAACCAGCAAAGTGTTTACCCTGGTAGTACTGGTGGTGGGTTTTCTCGCCATGGCAGGTTGGCTATTCGCCGGAGCCAGTATGGGAGAAGCCATAAATATCCTTACAGCGGTATGGATTGTGGCCTGCCCTTGTGCCCTGGCATTGACCATGCCGGTTACGCTCGGCTCTGCTATGCGGGTATTGGGCCGAAATAAATTTTACCTGAAAAATATCGGTACCTTGGAGCGCATGGCAACGATTAACCATGTGGTGTTTGACAAAACAGGCACGCTGACCGACCGCGAGGGTGCAAAGCCTCAATTTGAGGGAGAGCCGCTTAACCGGCAGGAACTGTCGTGGGTGGCAGCCATTACCCGGCAATCTAACCACCCGCTGAGTCGCCGGCTGCAAGGAATTGGAACTAGCGATACCGAGCTATCGATAATCACGGCCTTTCGCGAAGAAACAGGAAAAGGACTGGAAGGACTGGTTTCCGGACACAAGGTAGCGATAGGAGCAGCAACCTGGGCAGATCCGGCGACGGTACCAGCACTGGAAGCCATTTCCGGCAGTCAGGTGCACCTGGTCATTGATGGAAAATGGAGGGGGCGTTTTGTGCTTCCTCAGGAGTACAGAAAGGGATTGAGCACCATTCTAAACACCTATATATATAAAGGTGTGCGTTTGTCGCTTTTGTCAGGCGATCATGATGCTGAAAAAGGACGGTTGCAGGCTTGGTTTGGGGAAAAAGCCGAGCTGAAATTCAGGCAGAGTCCTCAGGATAAGCTGGCTTATGTACACTCGCTTCAACAGGGCGGTGAGCAGGTGATGATGGTGGGCGATGGCCTGAACGATGCGGGGGCATTACAACAAAGCCAGGTAGGGATTGCACTCAGCGAAGGGGAGAACAATTTTACGCCCGCCAGCGATGCCATACTGGATGCCGGTGCTTTTGAACTATTGCCAGTGTTTCAGGGGTTTGCGAAAAGCAGCATGAAGCTGGTAAAAGCCGGGTTCTTCATTTCTGCCCTTTACAACCTTACGGGGATGACCATTGCGGTGAGTGGCATGCTTACCCCACTGTTTGCAGCAGTGCTTATGCCGCTAAGCTCCCTTACTACGGTAGTTTTTGGGGTTACAGCAATAAAAATACTGAGCTGGAGACAAAAGCTATGACAAAAATCAACCCTGTCCTTGTCAGGCCTCATTAGCCAACCTATAGGGTACTTCTAATTTGCTTCAAAATACAAACAGACATGAGCGCCATTTTCATTCTCATTCTATTCAGCCTCCTCGTCGCCGGAGGGTTTCTGATTGCCTTTTTGTGGGCGGTGAAATCAGGCCAGTATGACGACGATTATACCCCATCGATGCGCATGTTGCTGGACGACAAACCCATCGCGGAAGAAAGAAAAACGCTTTAACCTCCATAACTGACAACTTTAATTTTTCTCACATCATGATTTCCAATCCGCAAACCACTTCTTCTTCGCCTTCGGCGGATATGGTGCGGGAAAGGTTTTATTACGACAACAACATCGTAAGAGCCTTTGCCTTTGCAACCACCCTTTGGGGGCTGGTAGGTATGCTGGTAGGGGTAATTGCAGCCTTTGAGATGGTATTTCCCGATCTCATCGAGGGAGTTTCCTTTCTCTCATTTGGCCGCATCCGCCCACTCCACACCAATGCTGCCATTTTCGCGTTCGTCGGAAATGGCATTTTTATGGGAGTATACTACTCGCTCCAGCGTCTGGTAAAATCCCGGATGTTTTCTGATATGCTTAGCTGGATCCACTTCTGGGGCTGGCAGGCGATCATCGTTTCTGCAGCGCTGACCCTTCCCCTGGGTTTGACTTCGGGAAAAGAATATGCGGAGCTGGAGTGGCCGATTGACATCGCCATTACCCTGATTTGGGTTGTTTTCGGGCTCAATATGTTCATGACCCTGATTAAGCGCCGGGAGCGCCACATGTACGTAGCCATCTGGTTTTATATCGCCACCTGGGTTACGGTTGCTGTGTTGCACATTGTCAACAGCATGGAGTTGCCCGTGACATTGTTTAAAAGTTACTCTGTATATGCTGGTGTACAGGATGCCCTGGTGCAATGGTGGTATGGCCACAATGCGGTGGCATTTTTCCTCACAACTCCCTACCTCGGCCTGATGTACTATTTCGTACCCAAGATTGCCAACAGGCCGGTGTACTCTTACCGGTTGTCGATTGTGCACTTCTGGGCATTGATTTTCCTTTATATCTGGGCGGGTCCTCACCACTTGCTCTATAGCTCGCTGCCCGACTGGGCCCAATCGCTCGGGATGGTATTTTCACTCATGCTGATCGCTCCATCGTGGGGAGGCATGCTCAATGGACTACTTACCCTTCGTGGAGCCTGGGACAAAGTGAGGACTGATCCTGTCTTGAAATTTATGGTCGTGGCGATTACCGCTTACGGTATGTCCACCTTCGAAGGCCCCATGCTTTCCATTAAAGGGGTGAATGCCATCAGCCACTTCACCGACTGGACCATTGCCCACGTGCACATCGGCACCCTGGGTTGGAACGGATTCCTGACCTTCGGCATCCTGTACTGGTTGATTCCGAGGATGTATCAAACAAAATTGTTTTCTACCCGGCTCGCCAATATTCACTTCTGGGTAGGTACGCTGGGTATCATTTTCTACGCTGTGCCCCTTTATTGGGCAGGTTGGACACAGGCTTCGATGTGGAAGCAGTTTACCCAGGACGGGTTCCTTGTTTACCGCAACTTCCTCGAAACCGTTGTGCAATTGATTCCGATGTATTTCACACGGGCCATTGGCGGCACTTTGTACCTGTCAGGGGTGGTAATCATGATATACAACCTGATCAAAACCGTAGCTGTAGGTGAGTTCCTGGCTGATGAAGAAGCAGAAGCACCTGCTTTAGTCAAAAACTACACTCCCTCAGGCGAATACTGGCACAAATGGATTGAGCGTAAGCCTTTACAGATGCTGGTATGGAGCCTGGTGGTAATTCTGATTGGTGGCTTAGTGGAGATGGTTCCTACGTTTATCATTAAAGAAAATGTACCGACCATAGCTGAAGTAACCCCTTATACCCCACTTGAACTTCAGGGAAGGGACCTCTACGTGCGGGAAGGCTGCTACCTCTGCCACTCACAAATGGTTCGTCCGTTCCGTTCTGAGACAGAACGCTATGGCGAGTATTCGAAGTCGGGTGAATTTGTATACGATCACCCCTTCCAGTGGGGATCGAAACGTACCGGGCCTGACCTTGCGCGTGAAGGAACCGATAAGTTGAAAAAATCCAACTCTTGGCATTACCAGCACCTCATTGCGCCAAGGAGTATGTTTGATCAAAGTATCATGCCGAGCTATTCCTGGCTGCAAACCAATGTGCTGGATATAAGCACGACAGCTGCTAAAATCAGGGCCATGCAAACACTGGGAGTGCCTTACCCGATTGGCTACGACCAGAAAGCCCAGGCCGACCTGCAAAAACAAGCCAGTGAAATTGCTGCTATAATCCAGCAGGAACTACCCGACAAGGATGTAGTGGTGGCTTCAGACCGGGAAATCATTGCCCTGATTGCCTACCTGCAAAGGTTGGGTACCGACATCCAGAAACATAATCAAGCAAGCAACTAACCAGAAAGCCATGTACAAAGACGTGCTCCGTTCGATCGCCGATATCAGCATCTTTCCGGTGATAGCCTTTATTCTCTTTTTCAGCTTTTTCATTCTCCTCCTCATCTATGTGGTAAGAATGGATAAAAAAGAAGTGAACATGCTGGCTGCTTTGCCCCTTCAGCAAGACGATGAAGATGTTGTCTTCCCTCACACCCTTACCGACCATCAACCTGCTTAACCATGAACGCGTTGTTAAAATCTATAAGTAGGAGCGTGCCTGTGACTGCCTTGCTGCTGTTCGCAACAGGACTACACGCCCAAACCGTCGCTGATCCTGCCGCAGCGCCGATCATCAGCCAAAACCAATTGGTGATTCTGCTGATCGTGACTGCCCTGATCGTAGCGTTTGCCAGCCTCGTGATGGCCGTGTCAGTACTCTTCCTCATTCGTCAGAAAAAAGAAGAAATCGTACCGTCAACCGAAACTGCTGCAGCACCTGCCCGTGAGCCCCTCATTACCTGGGCAAAAATCAACAAGGTGCTTACCCGCGCGGTGCCCATTGAAAAGGAAGCCGATATCGACCTCGGCCACTCTTTTGACGGCATCCGTGAGCTCGACAACCGGCTCCCACCTTGGTGGCTGTATGGTTTTTACATGACCATCATTTTCTCGGTGGGGTACATGTACTATTTCCACATTCAGAAAAGCTGGACCTCCACCGGGCAGTATCAGGAAGAAATGCAGGTAGAAGGCGAAAAAGTGACCGCTTACCTTAAAACGAAAGCTGACGATGTGAACGAAGCCACTGTTACGCTGGCGGATGCTTCGGGCGTACTTGCCGGAAAAGAAATTTTCCTCGCAAACTGCCAGGCCTGCCACGGAGCTGAAGGACAAGGCGGCGTGGGTCCTAACTTCACCGATAACTACTGGATTCACGGCAGCAAGATCGCCGACCTTTTTAAAGTGATCAAAAACGGGGTGCCTGAAAAGGGAATGATCTCGTGGTCAAGCACCCTGAGGCCGGTAGAAATGCAAAACGTAGCAAGCTTTATTCTTTCACTTCAGGGAACCAATCCTCCGAATCAGAAAGAGCCTCAGGGCGTGCCTGCTACCGAAGAGACCGCTCCGGCTGACACTACTGCAGGGAAAATGACGGCCCTCAATCCCTGAATAATTTCCTAAAGGAGGGCCTTCAGGGCCCTCCTGCTTTTTTTTCTTATTGTATTTGCCATGGCAACCCCTAAAAATTCAGCCGCCGCCCCATTCGATCCGGAAGCATTCCGCGACACCATCAACACGGTGGACGAGCAAGGAAACCGGAAGTGGGTGTATCCCAAAAAACCAAAAGGAAAATTTCACAACCGCAGAGCCGTGGTTGCAGTGATTCTGCTGGCACTGATGTTTATAGGGCCCTTTCTGAAATGGAATGGCGACCCGATGTTCCTGTTCAATGTGTTGGAAAGGAAATTTATCATTTTCGGGGTCACTTTCTGGCCCCAGGATTTTCACCTGTTTTTTCTGGCCATGATCACCTTTTTCGTGTTCATCGTGCTCTTCACAGTGGTTTTCGGCAGGGTGTGGTGCGGCTGGGCGTGTCCGCAAACCATATTTATGGAAATGGTTTTCCGGAAAATAGAATACTGGATCGAAGGTGATTTTCAGCAGCAAATGAAGCTGAACAATGCCCCCTGGAGCGCAGAAAAGCTCAGAAAAAAATCGCTTAAACTGACCATTTTCTTCCTGATCTCATTCCTGATCGGAAACCTCGTGATGTCGTACATGGTGGGCGTGGATGAGGTAAAGCTATTGATGATACACAGTCCATTCGAAAACATGGGCACTTTTGTTGGGGTAATGATCTTCTCGGTTATTTTCTTTTTTGTATTTACCTGGTTCAGAGAGCAGGCGTGTATCGTCGTTTGCCCTTATGGCCGTTTGCAGGGGGTACTTTTGGGAAAAGATTCGCTTACCGTGGCCTACGACTACGTTCGTGGAGAACCCCGTGCCCCGATTCGCAAAAGCAAAACCGACGCGGAAGAGGCTCCCAAAGGCGACTGTATCGACTGCAAGCTCTGCGTGCATGTATGCCCCACCGGTATTGACATTCGTAATGGTACACAGCTCGAATGCGTGAACTGTACCGCCTGTATCGATGCCTGCGACGAGGTGATGGAAAAAGTACATCGTCCCACAGGACTGATCAGAATCGACTCACTCAGCAAAATTGCCGAAGGCGTTAAATTCAAAATCAACGCGCGGATCATTGCTTATTCCGTAGTTCTACTGGGCCTGGTTGTCTTACTGACAGGCGCATTCCTCACCCGAGAACCCATAGAGGCTACCATTATCCGCACCCCTGGCCTTCTCTATCAAAAAACACCGGATGGGTATATTTCGAACCTGTACAATATCCAGCTGATTAACAAAACGATAACCAACTACCCGATCGAAATCAAACTAATGGATGATTACCAGGGACGAATACACCTGATTGGTCAACTCAATAACCTCGAAAAACACGGAATAACCGAAGGGGAATTTTTTATCGAACTACCCCGTAATTCCCTTCATGGCCTGAAAAACAAAGTAAAAGTTGGCATTTTCTCGGGTGACAACCTGCTGGAAGTTATATCTGTCCAGTTTATGGGTCCGCCCATTTAGCCACAGGGTGGCTGGCCGCTCATTCAACCCACAATTTCTCACACGCTTAAAAATTACAAATATGAACTGGGGAGTAAAAATAGGACTGGTTTACACCGCATTTGTGGTCATGATGCTCTTCTTTGTGTTTCGGGCTACCAGCCAGCGCAACGACCTCGTGACCAAAGATTACTATGGCAAAGAAGGTGATTTTACCAAAAACATAGTCCTCGCTGCCAATAATGCACACCTCACGGTGCCTGTTACCGCCGCCTACGAAGTCGAAAGCCATACGGTAGTTATTCAATTTCCTGCCGAAATGCACGAGGCTACCGGCGACGCCTACTTCTACCGCCCATCGGACGAACGGCTGGATCAGCACTTCGCTATTCAACCGGGTGCTGATGGCCTCATGACGGTTCCCACCACCAAACTGCCTTCGGGTAGATGGGTGCTGAAGCTATCGTGGAAGGCTTCCGAGCAGGACTATTACTACGAAACCGACCTTGTTACCCCCTGATCGTAGCTTATGCTTTGGTGGACCGGCATATTCGTGGGACTAGCGGGCAGCTTACACTGTGTGGGCATGTGCGGGCCGATTGCGCTTGCGCTGCCCGGCAAATTCAACACGGGCTGGAGCCACCTGCTGGGGCGTCTGTTGTACAACGGAGGCAGGGTAATTACCTACGCCACCCTCGGTACCATCGCCGGCATTATCGGCCAGGGAGCCGCTTGGGCGGGCTGGCAACAGGGACTGTCGATCTCGATGGGGGTTTTGCTCCTCGTCGTTACCTTAGTAAATACCTTTCGGGGAAAATCGAACCTGAGCTGGCCTTTGCTGGACCGGGCACTGTATAAGCTCAAAGGCTTGCTTTCAAAAAGCCTGCGCAAACAGGAAAAGCCTTCGCTGTTTGTGATTGGTCTGCTGAATGGATTGCTCCCCTGCGGCTTTGTTTACCTAGGATTGGCCGGGGCAATGTCCATGTCAAGTCCTTTAGAAGCTGCCGGTTACATGGCCGCCTTTGGCCTGGGCACCTTTCCGCTTATGCTCGCATTCAGTCTGTTCGGTGGTTTTATCCGCGAAAGGCTGAAAGGCAATATGCGGCCCTGGTTGACGGGTTTTGCGGTCGTTTTTTCGCTGCTTTTGATTGTGCGCGGGCTCAACCTGGGCATCCCTTATATCAGCCCTCAAGTAACGCCCACCGGGCAAGTGGCGGAATGTCACTAAACAAAAAAGGCCACCTTCTCCAGGTGGCCTTTTTCCATCAAATTTCTATTTAGCCAATTGCCTGCTTCAAATCAGCGATGAGGTCATCGGCATCTTCTATCCCCACACTCAGGCGGATCAGGGTATCGGAAAGACCAGCGGCGATGCGTTGTTCGCGTGGAATAGAGGCATGCGTCATGGTAGCCGGGTGGCCGATCAGCGACTCCACGCCCCCGAGGCTTTCGGCGAGGGAAAAAAGTTTGGTGCTGGTGAGGACCTTCAGGGCTGCTTCCATGTTTTCGTCTTCGAGGGTAAAAGAAACCATGCCTCCAAAGCCGCGCATCTGCTTTGCAGCCACGTCGTGGTTGGGGTGGCTTTCGAAACCAGGCCAGTACACATGCCCTACTTTGGGGTGCTTAGCGAGGTATCGGGCTATTTTTTCGCCGTTTTCGCCATGGGCACGCATGCGCAGGTGAAGGGTTTTGAGGCCACGCAGCACCAGAAAGCAATCCTGCGGTCCGGGAACAGCGCCACAGGCATTTTGTAAGAAACGGATTTGCTGGTGCAGGTCCTGGTCGCTACCGATGACGGCGCCCATAACCACATCCGAGTGGCCGTTGATGTATTTGGTAATGGAATGCAGCACGAGGTCAGCGCCGAGGTCCAGCGGATTCTGGAAATAAGGCGAGGCAAAGGTATTGTCCACCACCGTGGTTACGCCCCTGGCATGGGCAATGGCCGACATGGCTTTGATGTCGATTACGTTCAGGAGGGGGTTGGTGGGGGTTTCGATCCAGAGCAGGCGGGTATTTTCGTTGAAAACACGAACGACCGTTTCGGGAATGGCCATGTTCACGAAGTGAAACTTAATTCCATATTTCGCAAATACCTTGGTAAAAATGCGGTATGTGCCTCCATAGAGGTCGTCGGAAGCAATGACTTCGTCGCCGGGCTGGAGCAGCTTCATCACGGCATCCGTCGCGGCCATACCCGAACCAAAGCAAGCTGCCCAATCGCCGTTTTCGAGGGCAGCCAAAGCTGCTTCCAATGCATGACGGGTCGGGTTTTGGGTACGGGCGTATTCATAGCCCTTGTGGTCGCCCGGCGCTGCCTGCACATAGGTGCTGGTTTGGAAAATGGGCGTCATGATGGCGCCAGTGGTCGGGTCAGGGCTTACGCCGGCGTGTACAGCCTTGGTGGCGAAATGAAGTTTTTCGGGGTTCATAAGGTAATTGCTAACTGAGGCAAAGGTACGGGTATTCGTGGGTGAGGGAAAAGGAATTTTCAAGCGGGAAAAAAGGATTGAATAGCCCTCTTTATCTTAAGCGCCTGTACCAAGGTTTTCAGGCTGAAAATCGTAAAGCGTAAATCCTTTTTTTAACTTTCAGTAAAATACCCCCGAAATGAAAAAAATCACCCTCCTCCTCTTATTCAGCCTTTTGGCAGGAAAGCAATCCTTGTTTTCCCAAATTGACTACCTCGCTACCGAGACCCCCGAGGCCCGCGATGCGCGCATGGCCTGGTGGAAAGAAGCCCGCTTTGGCATGTTTATCCACTGGGGCGCCTATGCGATTCCTGCCGGATTTTACCACGATGAACCCATCAAGGGAATCGGCGAATGGATCATGCACACCGCCAATGTGCCCATTCCTGAGTATGAAGCCTTTGTCCGCCAATTCAATCCGACCTCATTTGAGGCCAGAAGCTGGGTAAAAACCGCCAAGGCAGCAGGCATGAAGTACCTCGTAATCACCACCAAACACCACGACGGCTTTTGCCTGTGGGATTCGAAAGTGACGGAATACGATATTATGGGCACCTCTCCCTTTCACCGCGATGTGCTACAGGAACTCGCCGATGCCTGCAAGGCCGAAGGTGTTCGCCTCTGCTTCTACCACTCCATCATGGACTGGCACCAACCCGACGCCAAATCGGTCAATTACCCCCACCAAACCACCGAAAATCCAGACTGGGCCCGCTACCGCGAAACCTACCTGAAGCCCCAGCTGGTGGAATTGATCACGAAATACGACCCCGCTGTGCTGTGGTTTGATGGCGAATGGATACCCGAATGGACCGAAGAACAGGGCCGAGATTTGTACAATTACCTCCGCAATATTAAGCCCGACCTCATCATCAACAACCGCGTAGGAAAAGGCCGCGACGGCATGCAGGGCATGAGTACCTATGCGCACGCTGCGGGCGATTTTGGCACACCGGAGCAGGAAATTCTTGCCAGCAGCTCTGCGCTTCCCTGGGAAACCTGCATGACCATGAACGACACCTGGGGCTTTCGCAAGGACGATACCAACTGGAAATCATCCGAAACCCTGGTGCACCAACTCATTGATGCCACTGCAAAAGGCGGAAACTACCTCCTCAACGTGGGTCCTACCGCAGAGGGCATAATCCCGGAGGCAAGCGTAACACGCCTTCAGGAGATGGGTAAATGGATGGACCTGAACGGGGAATGTATCTACGGGGTGGTTTCGATTCCGGAATACAAAGAGGGGGAAGATATCCGCTATACCCAAAGTGCCGACGGCAAAGTGCTGTATGCCATTGCCCTGCATCAACCCGCAACTGTTTTCGAGCTAAATAACGTTTCCCCAGACAAAGTAGCCCGCATTGAGCTGCTGGGAGCCAAAGGAAAAGTGAAGTGGAAAGTGAATGCCCAGGGCGGCATTTCCATCACTACCCCCAAAAACGAAGGAGATTTTGCCTGGGTATTTAAGATTTACCAGAAATAACCCGCAAAGCTTTCGTTCCGAAAAAAAGGCCCTGATCAATTTTCAGGGCTTTTTCTATTTAGCGGAGTTGCTCTCAACCACGCAAATCTTTGTGCCCTGCAAAGAGATTGGGGATAGAAATCAGATTAAAACCTTTTACGTCAAACCTTCAGGCAATATGACAGCAAAGTGAATTGATTGCTATTTCCACTGTAGATTTACGTTACGATTCTTTCATTCAAGATATTCTGTTATGTACCATCATTCAAAGCTATTTTCTGTACACTGGCTCACTTTTATCCTTTTCTCGGTTAGTCAATGTCTGCATGCGCAGAACCCTGTCTGGGATTGGGCGGATCAATTAAAAATGCCTGCAGGAACAGAGTTAACCGAAATAAAACCCATGTCAAACGGCGATTGGGTGGTGGCAGGATATGTAAAAAATAGCCCGGTGGTATTTATGGATTCCACCTTTTATCCGGAAAATTATCAGGGAACGGATACAGCACAGGGAGGTTTTGTCGTTATCCGGGTCGATTCTTTGGGCAACCTGCGGTGGTTTAAGCTGTATGGCAGTCATTCCTTTTTCCCTAATCAACCGCACCTCGCCACTGACACCAGCGGCAACATTATTTTTTCATTTTACACCTTCCTCCCCACCCGATTTTCAGCAACAGTTACCAATTCACATCGATTTGGGGTTGTAAAACTTTCCGGACAAGGCGAAGTGCTCAACATCTGGAATCCGCCTGTGCCCTACACAGGGTATATCGACACCATCGTTTCGGTTAAAACAGACCTCACAGGCAATGTATTTGTGGCCTGGCGTGGATACTCAGGTTATTACGACATTGGATTTTCCTTTCCACCCACGGATTCTGAAAATATTATTGACGGCTATCTGGTGAAGCTCAGCCCGCAGCTCCTCCCCCTCTGGGCCAAGCAATTGCCTACTTTTGAAACCGCTACCAGTGTGGTAAAACAAAACGGCGATTGCGTGATACAAGGCTTTTTTCAAAACCCGGTTCCAGACTGGAACCTCAATCAGTCCCAATCGCAGCCGAGTTCGATTCTCGTAACTTATTCCAATTCAGGACAGGTATTATCCGCCACAACTTTCTACAACGACCAGTACCCGCTCACCCACCTGAGTGAAAGACCAGGCGGCGGACTGAACGGGGCAGGCTTTTTTTATAAACAAGAGCAGGGTAGCTTTTCTTTTGCGCACAAGGTCATCCGTTTTGGGGCCAACGGAAGGGTGGATTGGGCTCGGGAAGTGCTTACCCACCAGAACGATTATAACGTAAGTCCGGGATTTTTTCAAAAACCGGATGGTTCTATGCTGGTTTCGGGTCCGTTCTCCGGCTACGTTTCCATCAATGGACAATTATTTCTTCCCAACAATTCGAATGAGAAATTTTATTCCGCTCAGTTTAACGAGGAAGGAAACGTGGATTGGGTATCGTTTGCTGGTGGCTATGGAATTGCAAGCAGCCAGAACGGAACTATTGCGGTTACGGGTTCATTTCTAGGAAATCTGGAGATTGAAAATCTAGGCAACCTGGTGTCTTCAGGCGCGGGTGATGGATTTATAGCATCTGCCGGGCGTTTTCAAAACCTGGCTAAGAATAAAATTTCAGGAACCATTTTTCTCGATAGTCTTCAAAATTGTACCAAAGACGCAGGTGAGCCACTGATAGAAAATTGGCTTGTCCATTTCTCCCCTCAAGACGCCTATCTAATTACCGATAGTAGTGGTTATTTTGAAGCCTTCGTGAACCAGGGAACCTTTCAAATACAAGCCCAACCTCCTTATCCGTTGCGGAGTTTTTTTACAGATACCACCTGTTTTCCCTTAGGCAGAACGGTAGTGCTGGACACTTTGGGGGTGGAAATTGCAGATCAGAACTTTCCGGTTAATGCCAATGACTTTAATAATTACTTCTGCAACCAGGCATCTATAAATGTCTCCATGGGGTTTGTCCGTCCATGCGTCAACACTCAATTCACGATAAATTACCAAAATCATAAATACATTTTTTATGATTCTGTGGTCATTGAGATTCTATTACCTGAGTTGTTAATGTATGTTTCGAGTAGCCAGCCCTTTAGCAGTATGGGCGATAACCGATTCCGTTTAACGCTACGAAATATCCCCCCGCTAGGCAGTGACATTGTACAGGTAGTAGCCCAGGTCGACTGCCAGGCAGTTAACTTTGTTGGTCTGAGTCAATGTGTCCAGGTAAACTTATTGGGAGTAAACCCTTGCCTTCCTCCACCCGGATCAAACTGGGATGGCGTAGAACTGAAAGCAGGTGCCGAATGCGTTGATGACGCGGTGATCAGGCTTTGGGTAGCCAATACCAGCTCAGAAAACATGGCTGACTCGGTTGAATACCGGATTTACAATACCCAGGGGCTGGCTTTTACCGGAAAATTAAAACTAGCTGCCGAAGACTCGCTTGTGCTGCTAATCCCGGCTGGTGGTCAATCGCTAAGGATAGAAGTGGATCAAACGGAAGGCCACCCGGGAGGAAGATGGACATCGGCAACGGTAGAAAACTGCGGGATTGGAAACTTCAGATCGGGTCCGGGCCTGCAAACCCTCATGCCAACTTACGATGCCCTGGAAGTAATTGGCTTTGCCGAAGCTTGTAGTATTGTTACCAATAGTCTAGACCCTAACGACAAACTTGGCACCCCGATAGGCTTAGGGGAATTCGGTGCAATCGACGTAGGTATTCCGTTGAATTTTCAGATCAGGTTCCAAAATACGGGTAACGATACAGCCTTCCGGGTAGTACTAGTGGATACCCTTTCCAGCGTTTGGGACCTCTCCACTTTCAGAGAAACAGGGCACTCTCACACCTGCAGGTGGAAAATAGAAGGGCTTGATAATCAAACGCTTAAAGTGTGGTTCGATCCTATTTTGCTCCCTGACAGCACCACCAACCGTGCGGCCAGTGAAGGCTATTTCAGCTATTCGGTTGCGCCAAAACAAGGGCTTCCTTTAGGCACGCAGCTAACCAATGAGGCTGATATCTACTTCGATTTCAACGAGCCCGTCAGAACCAATACCACCCTCCATACCTTGGGCCTACCGATAGCACCTGATTCAAGCAAGATCCGCCCCGTGGTTTGTCAAGACGATAGCTTATGGGCATTTGCCGGTTTCGATCAAAGCCTCTGTGGTCCGGACAGTGTGGTGATACAAGCGGAACAACCAGCCGGAACCATCGGTTTCTGGACAGTATATTCGGGTCAAAATCTGATTCAAGATCCGGGATCGGCACTTACTTACTTTAGCCGAATTGAGCCGGGTTCATACAGTTTTGAATGGAGGGTATATGGCTGTTCGTCTTCAGTAGCCGATTCTTCAGGCTTAGCGATTTATCCTGCACTGAATACACCCTCTATCGCCCTCAAAGACCCCACCCATCTGGAAGCTATTTTCACGGGCAGCCCTACCGAATTTGAATGGCGGTTGAACGACACCTGGCTACCCGAAAACAGGCCCGTCCTGGAAGTATTCGAGAGTGGCGATTACACAGTAAGAATGTCAGAGCACTACTGCTGGTCTTCTTTTTCAGACGCCTTTAACCTAAGCCTCTATCAATCTCCAACTTTTGAAGTAGTATGTTTTCCAAATCCTACAACAGGAGAATTTGCGATCAGTATCCAGGCAGACGGACAGACTTCGGTTGAAGTATGGCTTTTTGATCTCAGAGATCAGTTGATTTTCAACGAAGTGATTGAGATCAACTCCCAGGGAAAAGGATTTACGCTGGCAAACATTTCAGGGCTATCCCAAGGGCTATATCTCCTGGTAGTAAAAGGGGATGGAGAAAAGATTCGAAAAAAGATACGGCTTGATTAATTTGACCCATCATCCATCAACTCCAACGAGGGCGGCTCCCAACCACGCAAAAATTTGTGCGTAATAGTGGGAATAGCGGGAAGAAACGTGCGATTCAAGCAGCTTTCCAATGTAAACGCTATCTTTCGTATAGAAAAACAACCCATGGCAAAGCTCAACTCCTCTGAAGCAAAAATTCTTGACCAGGTAGCAGGCTGGAAGGCCGAAAGCCCTTCATTTCTTAACCGTGCTACCGATTTTGTAAGCAAGCCGATCACCTGGCTTACCGATAAATTGACGCCCGAAGACGTAAAGGCAAGTATTTCTTCGGTTACCGAAAAGGTGGTGGATAAATTGAAGGATTTTTCCAAATGGAGTGTTGATCCCCAATCGGTGTTGGAAGAAACTAAAGAATTTGAAATTCAGGCCAAATCCATCGCCGACCTACGCAAAGCATCCATACATGACCTCGATCATGTTGCCGAAAAATTCATGAATGACCATACCCGTATGGGTACGCTCAGCGGAATTGGTACCGGTCTGGTAGGCTGGCCAGGCCTCATTGCCGACCTCCCTACCCTCTTTACCCTGGCTATGCGCACGATTTACCACGTATCGCTTACTTATGGGTTCGACCCCTCCTCAAACGAGCTGAGCATTGAGGAGCAATCTTTTGAGGCAGAGTTTATGATGCGGGTATTTAAAATTGCGACCTCTTCAGATAAGGTGCAAAAGCAACGTGGGCTGTCTGAATTGAAAGACTTCGAAGCCAATCGCCTGCATCACATAGCCGGCGAGCTTGGGGGCGACTTTACCACCAAACAGATAGGAAAAGGCGCTACCCTGAGCATCTCTCAGCGCATTATACGCGAAATTGTGGAGCAGACCCTTTCGAAAAAAGCCGCAGCCTTGGTTCCTGGTTTGGGGGCCGTATTCTCGGCTGGTTTCAACTACGTGTACCTCAAAGATGTGGGCGAAGCGGCTTTTATGCTTTACCGCGAACGTTTCCTCCTCGACAAACAAGGCCGCAGAAGGGTTATTTCAGTAGAAATAGAATAACACGGCAAGTGGCTGATTATCAGGCCATTTCAACAACGTTTTAAAGACACAAAACGGAAATACCCCATACAGGTATTTCCGTTTTTCATTTATCAGAATGGACGATTATTGCCGGACCAAAAGAATCGGAATATTGATAAAGTCCAGGGTGATCGTGTCGCACGCATTGCCTGTAATCGGGAATGTAACGTCAACAAAATTAGCGGAAGTAGCGGAGGCGGCTTTCACATACAGAGAGTCATTAGATGCCACGTAGGTTTTAACTTTTAGCGTATCGCCGTTGATTTCTCCGCCAATGATGTCACTCTCCGGATCGAGAAGGGTACCATCTGCCTTAAACTCCACGGTGCTTACTCCGCCGGTTACTTTCCACGTACCCACAATGTTGCTGCTTACCTGAGGTGCCACGCAGGCAGGGTCAATGGGTTCGTCTTTACAGGCACTAAGTACAGCCCCAATCAAAACGAGGCATAGGAAGGATACTTTGCTCAAATTCAACATAAGAAGTTAATAAGGATGAAAACCGCTAAGGTAAAGAAAACAATACGGATCGGTCCTTCCGTTGGACACCTTGCTTGTAGAGGGGTAGTAATAGGTAGAGGAGTAAAGGCAAAAAAAGGATATTCAACAAGAGGCAGATTTCCTTGAAAATTGAAAGGATAAAGCCAAATTAGCGGTATGGAACATCGCATACTCGGAAAAACCGGATACAATATCTCTGCTGTAAGCCTCGGTGCCTGGCAGATCGGCGGAAAATGGGGCAGCGCTTTTGACCCAGCAATTGCACAAAAAACCCTCGAAACGGCCGCAGACCACGGCGTTAATTTCATTGATACCGCTGACGTATATGAAGATGGGGAGAGCGAAAAAGCCATAGGACGGTTTGTGGCCGGTCGATCGGAAAGAATTTATGTAGCCACGAAATGCGGCAGAAAACTCAATCCACACACCGATGAAGCCTATACGCCTGCGGCCATGCGCCAATTTGTAGAGGACAGCCTGGGCCGATTGGGGCTTGAAACCCTTGATTTGATCCAGCTCCATTGCCCGCCTTCGAGCGTATACGACCGTCCGGAGATATTCGAAGTGTTTGACAGGCTGAAAGAGGAAGGGAAAATTCAGCACCTCGGCGTAAGCGTAGAAAAAGTGTCGGAAGCCGAAAAGGCCATCACCTACGAAAACGTAAGCACGGTACAGATCATTTTTAATATGTTCAGGCTCAAGCCGGCCATAGATTTTTTCCAAAAGGCGCAGGAAAAAAATGTGGGCATTATCGCACGGGTTCCATTGGCCAGCGGTTTGCTTACCGGCAAATTTACGGCTGAATCTACCTTCGAAACAGGCGACCACCGCCACTTTAACCGCAATGGAGAAGCCTTTGACAAAGGCGAAACCTTCTCCGGCGTTCCTTATGAAACAGGGGTCAAGGCAGTAGAAATGATCAGGGATATTTTCCAGGAAAAAACACCCCTATCAACTATAGCCTTGAAATGGATATTGATGCACCCAGCGGTCAGCTGCGTGATTCCGGGCGCGTCTTGTCCTGAGCAAATCAGCCAAAACCTGCATGCTATGTCGATTGCCGATCTTAGCCCGGGAGAAATGGAAGCCATTGCCGTGGTCTATGAAAGCCATATCCGCGCCATTATCCACGATCAATGGTAATAGATCAATAGACCAGCAACCGCATTTCAGTCATGCTTTCCATGGCGTAGCGCACTCCTTCGCGGCCAAGACCAGAAGATTTTACCCCGCCATAAGGCATGCTGTCGATACGAAAACCCGGGACTTGGTTGATGATCACTGCCCCCACTTCGAGCTCCTGATGCGCAAGCAACACATGGTCGAGCCGGTTGGTAAATACACCTGCCTGCAAACCAAATTTTGAATGATTGACTGCATTCAGCGCTGCGGCAAAATCCGGAACGGTCTCAACAATGGCCACCGGGCCAAAAACCTCTTCGCACACCACCTTCATCTCAGGCCGGGTGTGGGTAAGCAACGTGGGCGCATACAAGTTCTTAGCCGCATCCAGAATTTTTCCACCAGACAATAAAGTAGCCCCTTGGGATAACGCCTCTTTCACCCAGGCATCGATTCGCTGAAGGTGATGACCGCTAATAATCGGACCCGCGGTGGTGTCTTCGAGCAGAGGATCGCCGGTTTTCAGGGCATGGGTAGCTTCCTCTAATTTTTGCATAAACTCCTGATAAACAGCGGCTAGCACATATATTCTTTGGGTAGAAATACAGATTTGGCCCGAATAGAGAAAAGCGCCTTTGGCTGCTGCCTGAGCTGCCCGCGTAAGGTCGGCATTTTCATCGATGATGAGGGCTGCATTGCCTCCGAGTTCGAGGGTGACCCTTTTTGCTCCAGCAATGCTCTTGATATGCCAGCCCACTTCCGGACTGCCAGTAAACGAAACCAGCCGTATGGATGTGTGCCTGACGAGGTATTCGGCCACCTCGTTGTCGCAAAGGACGACGTTTAATGCCCCGGCAGGATACCCCGCCTCTTGTACCAAAGCGGCAAACGCCAGCGAAGTAAGCGGTGCCAGCAGAGACGGCTTCAGTACGACAGAGCAACCTACAGCCAGAGCAGGCGCTATTTTGTGCAGGGCAAGATTGAGGGGAAAATTAAAGGGAGAAATAGCAGCTATAGGCCCAAGGGCAAAACGGCGGGTATAGGCGGTTCGTCCTTCGCCATTTCGGTAATCCATCGGTACCACCTCGCCAGCAAACTGAACGGCTTCGCGGGCGGCAGTCCGAAGGGTATCCAGCGAGCGGTCCACTTCCAGGCGGGCATAGCCCAACGGTTTTCCGGCTTCGGCCACAATCAAATCGGCAAAAGCTTCGGCGCGGCTTTCGAGCAAATCTGCCAGCCTTATTAGGTGATCCGATTTCCTGCCTGCTGACCAGCTTTGAAGTACATGGAACCCTTTTTTTGCGCCTTCGAGGGCAATTTCCATCTGATCTTTACTCGCCAGAGCAATTTCTGCCAGGGTTTTTCCTGTGAATTTATCGACCACCAGCAGCGATTCATCCAACTCCCCTTTTTTCCAATGGCCATCTACAAAGTGCTGGTTTCGAATCAAATCCTGAAATAACCGCATACCAAGCTATTGTGAGTGAAGAAAATAGTGCTGCATGAGGCATGATAATAAGAATTATCCGCTTTTTTTAAGATAAAGGGAGTGACGAATGAAATAAGCGGAAGCCTGATTGAAATGGTACAGCCTTAGTACAAAAAAATAAAAGTTCGATTAGACGAATATTTCTACCGATCAAACATAAATATCCTCAACCCATCTGAAGTTGCTTTGACAACCAATTTGCGGTTAGCTTCTTGAACGGTCGTTGCGTGACGATTTCCCTGACACATTCCTTATTTCCCATTGTATGCATGATTTTAAGACCCAACTTCCCAATGGTTTAAAACTATTTGAATCAAACAGTGAGTGGAAAGGAACTGGCACATTTTATAACAACCGAATATCCCCCAAAAAAGCGACATCCTTGATGCGGATTTTTCAGCACAACGGATTGTGGATTCTGGAAAATTCAATCCAGGTGCGCGTTCCAGAGCTAAAGGTCCTCACTGCAGTGGTAGAAATTCTTCCCATAACCGAAGCAGAAACCAGCACCTTGATCTGGACCCATATCCCCAATATTGGAAAGGTGACTGGATCTATGATGATGGCCGGAGCGGCGCTTATGGGGCATTATCATTCTCCCGAATACGAAATTGAAGGAATGTGCACCTTTATCATGGAGGAGGAAGGCTTTGTGAGAGGATTTGGCCACCTGAACAAAGCCGGTAAAAACAAGGGCACCTGGTCGCTTGCACTTAGCAAGGTAGAGCCGGAAACCTGATATAGCCTCAAAAGACGATGTGAATTCCTGAGACCGTTTCGGAAAAGAGCGGATTTGGTTAGCTTGAGCCCAAATTTTGAGCTATGCCTTTTCAAGTCGGTGATCATTACGAAGAAACTTTTTCCATTTCTCAGGAAGAGGTAAACGAATTTGCGCGGTTAAGTGGCGACACCAACCCTGTACACGTGGATGCGGCATTTGCGGCAACGACCATTTTCAAAAAGCCAGTGGTGCACGGAATTTTTGTTGCCAGCGTGTTTTCGAGAATCATGGGGGCAAAATTTCCTGGCTACGGCTCTATTTACCTCAGTCAAACCCTTGACTTCAAGCGCCCTGTTTATCCGGGGGAAACCTACCGGGTGGAAGTAAAGATTGCCGAAATTGACCCCAAAGGAAGGGCCAGGCTCGCTACCACCATCGCACATGCCGAATCGGGAAAGGTAGTGTTGAACGGTGAAGCCATGGCTTTACTCCCTAAAAACTCCTGATATGGCCTCCTCTATTCGTTGGTTTGAGGCACACTGGCAATCGCTCAGCCTCCACGACCTATACGACCTGCTCCAGCTAAGACAGATTGTTTTTGTTAAAGAGCAAGACTGTGCCTTTGTTGATGCCGATGGCAAAGACCAGGAGGCGATTCACCTCTGGGCCAGAAACGAAGCAGGCATCATGGTCGCTTGCAGCCGGATTGCTGATCAGGGATATCTTTTTCCGGAGGCAACTATAGGACGGGTAGTGACCCACGAGTCTGTCCGGGGTACCGGGGTGGGTCGCGAGCTTATGCTTCGGTCGATTGAAGCCATCTACCGGGAATATGGTCGGCAGCCCATTCGTATTGGCGCGCAAACCTACCTGCTGGGTTTTTATGGTGCTCTGGGGTTTGTAGCAGATGGAGAAGAGTACCTCGAAGATGGAATTCTACATGTGGAAATGGTTTTTAAGCAATAGAAACAATGATTCTCCGATCGGCATATACGCGCATGAGGGCCTTCACCCTTGTGCTTATTTTGTTGGGTGCTTTTACGACTGAGGCACAAAGCCAAGGCAGCTGTGGGGTAACCACCGGAGACCAGTACCAATGGATGCCCCGATTTTTGGGGGATCAAACGCTGGCAGAAAGCGGACTGAGCTTCAAAACGGAAGTGTCCAGTATACCCGTTACTTTTCATTTGGTGGGAAAATCGAACGGAGACAGCCGTCCGGCAACCTGGCAGGCTTGGGAGGCGATTTGTACCCTTAATCAGCTTTTTGAGCCCGCGGGATTCTATTTTTATCTTAGAGGTGTCACTGAGGTTTCCTCCACGGGTATTTTCAATGACCATACGCTGAATGTGAACCAGCAAGCCATGCGCGCATTGAAGGTGTCGGATGCGGTAAATGTATTTGTGGTAAACAATGCCGGTGTTTCCGGCGGCCCAATCGTTACCGGGTACTATGATGTTGGGGACGATTGGGTGGTTATTGCCCGCAGCGCATTCAAAGCAAATAACCATATCTTGGCGCATGAAATGGGGCATTTTTTCGGCCTTTTCCACCCGCACCTGGGATGGGACGGCCAGGCATGGAGTGCAGCTACCTTTGGCAATCCGGCTCCAGCCCTTGCTTCGGATGGGGTTACTCCCACCGAATTACAAAATGGCAGCAATTGCCAGACCGCGGGCGACCGCCTGTGCGATACCCCTCCCGACTACAATTTCGGTCTGGGCTGGCAGCAATCCTGTATATATGCTGGCGGAGCCCAGGACCCCACAGGGATGCTGGTGAACCCTGATGAAGGCCTGATAATGTCCTATTTCTCCGACAGCTGCAGAACAAGATTTTCTCCGGAGCAAATCCTGATCATGCAGGCTGACCTGCTGACCACTGAGCGGGCTTATTTACAAAATTCCTTTGTGCCCGATACCGGGAGCCTTGCCACAAGCACGGTCACCCAGGTTCCTGATTCAATGGCCACGTTATCGGGGGACTCTTTGAGTTTCAGGTGGTTTTCAAATCCCCTTGCGGAGCAGTATTACCTCGAGATAGACCGCTCCCCTACCTTTGCCCTCGAACCCAAAGGAAGAACGTCCAACGATACCACCGCCTGGTTTGGCTATCCATTCACACCCGGAGTCACCTTTTACTGGAGGGTATTCGCCTATGGGAGCAGCCACGCATGTATTCCTGTTTCGGCCACACGAAGCTTTAAGCCTCAGCTTACGAGCAGGGTTGATCCGATTTTAAGGCAAGGGTTTTATCTTTCAGGAAAAGGAAATTACCGGTTGCTTCACCTGAATGACCCTGTAAATAGCCCTGTTTTCGGGAAGGTTATTTCAATTTGGGGTGAAGTCATCTACCGATTTCAATTCGATCCGATAACAAACACTGCCGGACTGGGGATAGATTTATCAGGCTTTGCACCCGGAATATATCTTTTGATATTGGACGAAACTCCGGGCACCTGTAAATTGCTGATTGAGGAATAATCAAGAAAATAAGGCTTCTACTACCCGGCAAACTATTTTATCACACTAACCACTTTACTATCATGAGGAAATTTACCTTCCTGCTGGTCTTCATGGCCATGAGCTATTACGGGGCATTCGCCCAGACTAATTTCTCAATCTTGTTTGTGGATGACACCGATGACACCTTCGGTAATGCGCCTTATTTCGCTTCAGCACTAGATTCCACTGGTTACTCCTACACCTATTTCAACGCAGTAGATAGCGCCGCTTCTCCTACCGACACCTATATGTCGAACTTTGACCTGGTGATCTGGCATACCTCCTCTGACGGAAACGGGCTATACTTGTGGAATGGAGACCAGACGGACAACATCCGCCTCAAAACCTATCTCGACAACGGCGGCATGTTGTGGGTGGTAGGAAATGATTTCTTATTCAACCGCTACGGAACCCCTCCGGTTGTCTGGCAAGGAGGAGATTTCATGTACGACTACTTTGGTGTAGACCGATACAGCGTGCAAGCCTATGGCGACGATAGCGGCGTGGGATTGCCCCAGGCCGACCCCGACACAGCGAATGCCATTCCGGGGCTTCCGACACTTACCTGGCAGTTTGCTACCTTATGGTGGCCTGACGGTGTTTCGCTCCGAAGCGATGCGGTGCCCATTTACCGGATGGGAGGAACTGCCTATACTTTTGCCGATACAGTTACCGGATCCTGGTACGACAACGGCACCTCAAAAGTACTGGCCTTCTATTTCGATCTTTCTTTGGCCAATAACTTCGGCCTAATCAGGAGCACCACCGGATCAGTTGTTTCATTCTTCGAGCAACTGGCTGATACGACGGCTTCTCTGCAAGACTTTCCTGCACAAGGCTTCTCTGTTTACCCCAACCCAAACAAAGGCGCTTTCTCTTTCGAATTTGACCTGAAAAAGCCTCTCCAGGTCTCTGCAACCCTCTTAGATTTGCAGGGTCGCCAGGTTCAATCCCTGTTTTACCAGCAGCCGCTTTTCTCCGGTCACCATGAGTTTAACTGGCAAATTGATCGTAGCATCCCTACGGGAATTTATTTGCTGCGTGTCGAAGGCCCTGGGACCTATATGACCAAGCCTGTTTTTTACCTGGATTAATCCGATTGTGATCATAAAAAAACACCCCGCCGAATCCAGCGGGGTGTTTTTTTATGTGTCCATCCGGTCATTACTTGTTCCGGCGGGTTCTGCGGTTACTATCGTTAGGCTGGCTACGCTGACGCATCAGCTCTTGCTGTTTCTTCTGCTGGGAATCTACCCAGGTCTCCATGCGCGACTTGGAGGGCTTGCCTTTCTTCTGGTTGGTAGCCTTGAAGCTGTGCATTTTCTCCAGTAGCTTTTTGTCGTCCACTACCTGGCGAATGAGGATCGTTTGCAGAATAGAAAGCACGTTCGACACGAGGTAGTATAAGCTCAGGCCAGAAGCGTAGTTGTTCAGGAACACAAGCAACACGATGGGCATGAAATACGAGATCATCTTCATTTGCGCAGCGGCTGCTCCGGCTGTTGGCTGAGACTGCTGCTGGTAATAGGTGTACACCCAGGTAGAGGCCGCCATCAGCAACGTAAACAAGCTGATGTGATCGCCATAGAAAGGCAGATTAAACGGCAGGTTGAAGATCGAATCGTAGGTAGAAAGGTCCGTGGCCCAAAGGAAGGACTGGTGACGAAGCTCTACCGCCTGCGGAAAGAAGAAGAACAAAGCAATGAGGAAGGGGTAGGACAGAATCATCGGCAGACAGCCCCCGAACATACTCACGCCCATCTCTTTGTAAATCGCCATCTTGGCTACCTGCAGCTTTTGCGGATCGTCTTTGTGCTTTGCATCCAGCGACTTTATCTCAGGCGTTTCGTTGATAATCCGCATTTTAGCCATAGAAACATGGCTGCGGTAAGTGAGCGGCAATATCAGCAAGCGAATAAAAAACGCCAGGATGATAATGATGATGCCGTAGTTGCCGATATAGTTTTCGAGAAACTTAAATACATAGGTGGTACCGATGTTGATGTACGATACAAACGACCAGCCCAGGTCCATTTCTTTTTGCAGGCCGAGGTCGTAACTGTTCAGGGTATAATATTCATTGGGCCCCAAATAAAACATATACCCCAGTTTTGTCTCCTGACCCTTCTGGATATCTGCAATCATTCGGGCATCCATTACGCGGTTTACCGCTTCGCTCTCTTTAGGTGTGGTCATTTTAAGCACACCTGAGCGGAAAGTTTCGTGCGCGATCAGGATACCGGAGAAGAACTGGCTTTTGAAAGAAACCCATTTTACCGGGCTATTCACCTTGGCTTCCTGGTCATCGTCTTTTGCCGACATCTTCTCCACATCGTTCCCGGTGCGGTAGGCGATAAAGGTCTTTTGCCGCATGTTGGAAATGGCGAGTTCGGTACGTGGCAGGATCGATTTCCATTCCATTTCCACGAAAGAATTGACCATGTCTTTTGACACACCGTGCATCACGATGTCGTAGTGTACATCGTAGCGATTGCCCGAAAAGGTATAAACCTGATCAATGTAGCGGTTGTCGTCAGCTTTTGCCCGTAGGATCACCTTCAGGCTGTCGTCGCCAGTCACAGTGAGATTGTTGGTCGGGGTAATGGGCACGAAATACAGCTCATTGCTGGCGATAGCCCGTTTTTTGTAGTCAAAAACGAAGCGGAGCATATTGTCGCGCTTCGAAGCAATGACGGGCAACTTCAGCGAATCGTAGGTTTCGTACTCGTTGAGGTAAGCTCCCTGAATCATCCCTCCTTTGGTCTGGAGGTCAACGGTGAGGAGGTCAGTTTTTACACGAAATACCTGGTCAGTACCCTGGGCGGCATTGGCCCAGTCGCTGTAGGTATCGATCAATTCTTTCTTGGCTAAAGAATCGGCCAGCACGGCTGGCAGCGTATCCGAAACTGGGATTTCAACCTTTTCTGTAATGACAGTAGGTTCCTTTTTCGGTTGTGGCTTAGGCTTAGGAGCAAAGAACAAGTAGCCCGCAGTGAGCAACATGATCAGTACCAGGCCTGTTACGGCATTTCTATCCATGGAGGGCGATTATCGCTTCAATAATAAGTGGCGGTAAAAGTACGCAAGTTTTGCGGTATGTGGAAAGACGCAGTCAACCGAATCAGGTTGGCTTGTTGTTTTTGTATTGGAAAGAAGCCTGAACAAAAGCCACGAACAGCGGGTGTGGTCGCTCAACCGTGGAATGATATTCAGGGTGAAACTGTGCACCAAGGAAAAACGGATGCTGGGGATATTCGATAATTTCCACCAGGTCGTTGTCGGGGTTAATGCCGCTCATGACCAATCCGTGATGTTCAAGCTCTTTCCGAAGGTCGTTGTTAAGCTCGTAGCGGTGGCGGTGGCGCTCCGAAATTTTCGCCTTCTGGTAGGCCGCATGTGCCAGGGTATTTTTTTTGATCGAACAATCGTAGGCACCCAGGCGCATGGTTCCGCCCATTTGCCGCACCTTCTTTTGCTCTTCCATCATGCTAATGACCGGGAATGCGGTATTGGGGTCAAATTCGGTGCTGTTAGCATCCAAATGCCCCGCCACGTTGCGCGAAAACTCTACTACTGCTACCTGCATGCCGAGGCATATGCCAAAGAAAGGGATCTGGTGCTCGCGGGCAAAACGGACAGCGGCTATCTTCCCTTCAATACCCCGCTCGCCAAAACCCGGAGCCACAAGGATACCATCGAGGTGTCCGAGCAACCGCTCTTTGTTTTCCATGGTGATATCTTCCGCATGTATCCAGTCGATTTTCACTTTGAGCTCGCTTTCGGTACCGGCTATACACAGCGACTCTGCGATGGAAAGGTAGGAGTCATGCAGCTCTACATATTTTCCCACCAGCCCAATACGCACTTCGTCTATGGGGTTTTTGAGGCGGGAAATAAATCTTTTCCAAACCGTGAAGTCCTGATCCGTGCCCAAAGGCAGGGAGAGCATATTCAGCACTACCTGGTCCAGCTTTTCTTTATGAAGCAAAATAGGCACTTCGTAAATCGTGGAAGCGTTCAGGTTTTCGATAACCGCTTCCTGGCGTACGTTACAAAAGCGGGCAACCTTCACTTTCACGTCCTGAGAAATAGGCCTTTCGGCACGGCAAACCAGGATATCGGGCTGCACCCCTGACTGGAGCAGCAGCTTTACAGAGTGTTGGGTAGGCTTGGTTTTCAGTTCACCTGCGGCCTCAAGGTAAGGCACGAGGGTAAGGTGAATGACGAGGCAATGCTCAGGTCCATGGTCGTAGCGAAACTGGCGCAGGGCTTCTATGTAAGGAAGCGACTCAATGTCACCCACAGTTCCGCCCATTTCAGTGATGATGATATCGAAGTCCCCTTTTTCATTGAGCCTCGAAAACCGGTTCTTGATCTCGTCAGTAATATGAGGGATTACCTGTACGGTTTTGCCCTTATATGCACCCATACGCTCGTTACGTATGACTGTTTCGTAGATCCGGCCGGTGGTAACATTGTTGGCCTGTGAGGTGGGGGTATTGAGAAAACGCTCGTAGTGGCCCAGGTCGAGGTCAGTTTCAGCTCCGTCTTCGGTTACATAGCACTCACCATGTTCGTAGGGGTTGAGCGTACCCGGATCCACATTGATATAGGGGTCAAATTTCTGGATGGTAACCCGGTAGCCCCTGAGTTGCAGGAGTTTAGCCAATGAGGCAGAGAGGATACCTTTCCCGAGCGAAGAAGTAACTCCGCCCGTAACGAAGATGTATTTGGTAGTGGACATGGCGCTGAATAATTCAGCACGCAAAGTAAACCCCAGAAATCAGATTCTGCAAGCCCCGAAGCGGTATTCAGGTAATCTCGATGAAATTCGAATAACATTTAGTACGAGTTATGAATTATTCACTTTTGATCATCATTCGCTTTTCGCTGTAATTATCTTTGAAGTGTTCTCTTGTAACCGATTGCCCATGAAAAAAATCTACCTGCTTGGTTCGTTTCTTAGTTTCTGTAGCCTTCTTACTGCCCAAAACGCCTTTTTCCTCACTTTTGGAACCAGTACCGATGAAGTGCTTGAGGTGTTAGGAGAAAAAGACTACCTCAAGTACATGGAGTTTAGCGGCATGCGCGATACCCTGACGGTGGAAGGGAAATATGAAGAAAAAATAAACTACCTCTTTGAAAAAGGAGTTTTGTACCAGGTCATCGACAACCGCACCTATTTCGACAGCAAGGAAACCGACCGAGTGGTGAAGGTGGTGCTTGAATACTTCAAGATGCGGGAAGGGAAAGTAACTTCCATTTCCAGCCACGAAGGCGATAAGTACTTCTGTATTCTCGAAGACAGGCTCATTACCATGGTTGTATCCGGCGACCGCAAAGCTGACCTGATGCACATTTCCATACTGTCAACCAGCCGGTCATTCGGACCCAAGGTTCAGACCGAGGAATACATAGCCAGGGTAAGCAACTATTAACTTGAACTTGAGCACTTTACCGCTCAATATAGATAGGATGATTTGCCCGATATTCGGAATTTTATTACTACCTGAATAATTCAACAACAAAAAAGGTCGTCTCTTTCGAAACGACCTTTTGTTTTTCTGATAGCTAAAAAATTGACTACGGTAAATCAGTAACTGATTTCAAACGGTTACGGAAATAGGTGACATTCTTGCTTTCCCTTAAGTTAGGGAACTCTTTGAGCAGGTTTTCGATTTCTGAAGGAGTAAGCTGCCTGTGGGTTTTGGCCACATTGTTGTGGATCGACCACTCTTCCCCTTGCTTTCTAATGTAGTACATACAGTTGTGGGCTTAATCTTTCTGTCCTGTTCAATATCTGTGCCTCAAAGTAGTCGTAAGAAAATGACTACTTGTAAAGAAAAACCCGAACAGTCCGTTTGGTAGCATAAACGGATCGTGGCTCAGCATAGTTGCAGATCAGAGAAAAATTTGATTCAGGAAGTTTCATCAAACGGAATATTCCCATTGCTGCTCAATAAATTTTCCGGCACTTTCGAGAGCAGCGCGCGACTCGGTGAGGAAAGGATCCAATATTTGCCATACATGGGGCATGCCACTCCAGGTTTGTACTACCACGTTCACGCCTGCCTTTTCCATGTTTTGCGCCAGCCTCAGGCTGTCATCCAGCAGCATCTCAATTTTACTTGCCTGAATGAGCACGGGAGGAAATCCGGTGTAGTCAGCGAAAACCGGAGATGCTAACACCTGGGCGGGGTCTTCGCCCTGCAGGTAGTAATCGCGCATGATTTCCAGCTCCTGGGGCGAAAGGAGGTCATCGGTATCGGCATTGTTCTTGTAGGAAGCCCCGCTGAGGGTGAGATCGGTCCAGGGGCTGAGCAGGTACACCGAAGCTGGCATTACCAAGCCCAGCCTTCGGGCTTCCAGCAGGGTGGCAAGCACGAGCCCTCCACCAGCAGAATCGCCAGAAATGACGATATTTTCGGATCCGAATCGCTCCGAAAGCGCAGCATATACCGCCACTCCATCTTCAATGCCGGCAGGAAAAGGATACTCAGGTGCCAGCCTGTACTCAGCCGAAAAAACCTGTATTCCCGCCGAACGGGCGAGAGCAGCAGTTAGCCCCAAGTGTGTTTGCACCGAACCAATGGCATATCCGCCCCCATGGAGGTATAAAATCACTTTGTCTGTAGCCACTCCAGTCATGGAAATCCAGCTGCCAGGTACCCCAGCAACCTTTTCTTCTCGCTGGGTTAACGTTTTTGGACGGGGAATACGCGAAGTGGTGCGGGCAAATAACCTTCTTCCGGCCTGAGGCGTTAACTTGTACCATTGTTCGAGACGGGCATGCTTATCGCGCCGCATACCGAAAAAGATTGCATACCTAATCAAGCGTTCTATCATGACCCAAATTTCATTAAAATCTCAAACAAATCGCTGAAATTTGCCCTTATGCCGGCCACTCCTTCCCGTTGGAAAACGATTTTCAACTACGCTATTATCCTCCTGATATTTGCCCTTACCGGTACAACCGCAGCCTGGGCTCCCCGCCTGCTGATGCCATTAACCGGGCTCGAAAAGGGTACATGGGCCTATATCGTGGTTTACTTCGTCCTCATCACGCCTATTTATCAGGTTTTGTTGTTGATTTACGCCTTCATTTTTGGACGTTTCCATTACTTTTGGAGCAAACAGAAATTACTCTTTCGTAAATTATTCGGCTGGTTAAAAACATCTCCTCCCCCACCCTCAGACCCACAACCATGAAAGAAGTATTCAATACTGCACAAGCGCCCGCTCCCATTGGCCCCTACAACCAAGCAATTAAAGCCGGCCCTTTCCTTTTTGTTTCTGGCCAGATAGCGCTCGTACCTGCCACAGGCGAATTGGTCACCCATGAAATAGAGGCCGAAACCCGCCAGGTGATGGAAAATATCAAAGCCGTGCTTACCCATGCTGGATTAGGGTTTGGTGACATCGTAAAAACAACCATTTTCCTGAGAACCATGGACGATTTTTCACGGGTAAATTCGATCTATGGAGAATATTTCGAAAGCGATTATCCTGCACGCGAAACTGTGGCCGTGGCCGGCTTACCCCGCAATGTAAACGTAGAGATATCGGTTACTGCCTATTTCGGATAACCCCATGGGTGGTTGCAGGAGATGATTGCTGTGAAGGAAACGCTTCTTTTCTGGAAAAATAAACAGAAAATGGCGCGTGTTTCTTAATTTTCATGCTACACATTTCCCGTAATCTACCAAGCTTATGAATACCCGAATCACCCTGTTTTCTTCCCGGTTTTTCCCAAGCCATCTACTCAAATTCGCCTTCATTGTTTGGGTGATTTGCATGGGAAACCCTCAGGCATTTGCTCAGCAAGGGGTATGGCAGTGGGCAACCGGCATGGGCAGTACTTTTGGCGAGAGAGCCAAGGCGGTAGCCACCGATCCGGAGGGCAATGTGTACCTCGCGGGTCAATTCAATGGTACCATGAACCTACCTGTCGGAGGCTCGATCACACCGATTGGCAGCTACGATGTTTTTTTAGCAAAATATTCGCCAGAAGGGCAGCAGCTTTGGGTGCAGGTTATTTCCGGTGATGGATTTGACGAAGTTAGTGGCGTGGGGGTTGACAGCACCGGGCACGTTTTTATTGGCGGTTATTTTCAGAGTTCAGTCCTGTACGCAGGCAGCGACACCTTGTACCAGATGGGTTCTGCTAACCTATATGTGGCACGTTATGCACTAGATGGCACCTTCAGTTGGGCTACCAGCATTGCGGCCAGCGGTTCCACCCGTTCAGCTTCTTTCGCGGTAGGCCTGGATGGAAGGGTGCTCCTTACCGGACTATACCTAAGCAACAACCTCAATTTCGGAGGGCCCAATTTTCATGCTCCAAATGGCTTGGGCGGTGCATTCATCGGTTGTATTGACTCAACCGGTGCGCCGCTTTGGGGCTGGGGGATGGATGGCAACGGCAACGACCGGGGGCAATCTGTGAGTTTTGACGGAAAAGGAAATGCCTGCCTTTCAGGTAATTTTGCCAGTGGCACGCTTCCATTTCCTGACAATAATATCCTCATAAACCCCCTTGGCGGAAGTTATACGGGTTTCGTGGCCAAGTTTTCGCCCCAAGGCACCTACAAATGGAGCCGGCTGGTGCAAACAAATATTTTAGGAACCCCCCTGATAAACCAAGGCGGGATAAACGGAGAAATTTACCTTTCCGCTTCCTATCAAAGCGAGACCCTCCGGCTAGATACCTTCGCCATTCCCAACGATGGTACCCTCAATATCTTTCTGGCCAGGACTGATTCATCGGGTAATTTTGAATGGGTAAATACCCTTACCGGCGTTGGTATTGAGAACGTGAGCGCTCTCGCAGTAGATACCCTTTCCCAAACCTTGTCGGTGGCGGGTTATTTCAACGGCCTCCACTTCCAGGTCGGCACCCAACAATTAACCCTTATCGACGGCAACAATTCAGACATTTTTGTGGGTAAATATCTCTGGAACGGCGACTTCGTGCTGGCAGCTTCGGCCGGCGGAGATGAAGAAGACCAGGCAACCGGAGTTGCTTCATTTGAAGGCAAAACCTATGTCTGCGGCGGCTTTCTGGGCGATACCCTCTATTTTGGTCCGCTTAAATTGCCCAATCGCAACCAGTTACAGGAAGATATATTCCTGGGGGCAATAGGAGAATTTCCGCTCTCGATCTCGCAGCTACTTTCCTCCTCTATCAGGGTTTACCCCAACCCGCATGCAGGAAATTTCACGGTCTTTCTCCCAGAAGGTATCCCTACGACCCTTTCGGTTTATGATGTTTCAGGCAGGTTGCTGCAATCCTTGGAGACCAGCGACGTGGAAACCCAGGTATTTATCAGCACTCCTGGCCTCCTCCTGCTCCGGGCAACCAATGCCTCCGGCAGCTGGACAACTCAGGTCGTAGGAATGCCGTGATCATTTGAAGAATTGTAGCTGATTGTGCAGATTTGGTCTCTATGGACCTTTCACACATCCTCAACCACCTCGGCGAAGACCGCCCCCATCATTTTGGTGCAGGCTCACCCCCGCTTTACCAAACGAGCAATTTCCTTTTTGAAACGGTAGCAGAGATGCGTGCAGCGCTTCAGCACGAAATGGACCGCCCGTTTTACACCCGGGGTCACAACCCGACGGTGGATACCCTCTGCCAAAAGATCGCCGCCCTGGAAGGAACGGAGTCGTGCCTTATGTTTGGAAGTGGTTCAGCGGCGGTAGCTGCAGGTATTTTGTCGGTTGTGCAAAGCGGCGACCATATTATTTGTGTTCAAAAGCCCTACTCGTGGACCTATCGCCTGCTGGTGGGCTGGTTACCCCGATTTGGGGTCGAAACCACCTTCGTCGATGGCAGAAATACCGAAGAGTTCCGTGCGGCTATCCGGCCCAATACCCGACTTATTTTCCTGGAAACGCCCAATTCCATGACCTTTGAGTTGCAGGACATTGTGGCTGTAACCGCCCTGGCCAAGGAAGCAGGCATCCTCACCGCCATTGACAACAGCTACAGCACCCCGCTCAATCAGCAACCTGCCGCCATGGGGGTGGACATGGTCATGCACTCCGCCACCAAATACCTCAACGGACACAGCGATGTGGTGGCAGGTGCCTTGTGTTGCCGGAGGAGCCTGGCCGAAAAAATATTCGCTGGAGAGTTTATGACCCTGGGCGGCATTCTTTCCCCGCACGACGCCTGGCTTTTGATTCGTGGCTTGCGTACCCTTCCGCTTCGTATGGACCGGGTAGCAAAAACAACCCCCCAAGTGGTTGATTTTCTGGCGAATCATCCCAAGGTAGCCCGGGTGTACTATCCTTTTCATGAAAGCTTTGAACAATTTGAACTGGCAAAAAAGCAGATGAAAGGCCCTGCCGGTCAGTTTTCGATCTTGCTGAATACGGATTCACTCGAAGAGGTAGAGCAGTTTTGCGACCGGCTCCAACGTTTTCTTAAAGGCGCCTCCTGGGGCAGTTTTGAATCGCTGATTTTCCCGGTTTGTACGCTTTACACCTCCGCTAACTATGGCACCACAACGCTGCCCTGGAACCTTATCCGGTTTTATATAGGGCTGGAAGATGCCGAAGTTTTGATCGAAGACCTCGCCCAGGCGCTGGACAGTTTACCAGCGTGATTGAGGGTAAAACAAGCTGTCGGAAAGGGATCAAAAGTAAGGATGGGGCGAACATAGCAGGACGCAACAGCATTATAATACATGTACCTCCTTATCTAAACCTATTATTATGGAAAGTAAAACCTCTTTTCTGAACGATCCCAAAACCGCAGTCGTCCATAAACTCACCGAGCTTTTGGCCAATAATCAGGCTTCCTTAAAAGCCTTTAGGTAATCGCTTACTTGCGTGGAGCATTGCGCCCGGAAGATGACAAAAGAGATTATGGCAGCTATTGCGCTATGAACCTGAAGGTATAGCTCCGTTCCAAGCTAAGCAAGGTAAGGTAGTATATGCCGGGTTGGCTTGGTGCTTGCACCTTGTAGATTTGCTCGTTAGTAAGGGAGAACCTCGAAACTTCTTGTCCCAATTGGTTGGTTATTACCACATTACCATTTTCTAACGGTCGCTCCAGTTCCAAGGTCAGTACATCAGTAACTGGATTGGGGTATAGCATTAATTTGCCCAGTTCAACGGTTTGTATTGCGGTGGTCAGGGTAGTATCGATAATCCGAGATTGAATAATGGTTGTATTCCCAGTTATTGGCTCGGAATAGCCCAAGGCTAATAGCTGGTTGTTGCTGGCCAATACTAACCTATAAATTTCATCATAATATCCTGGCGCGGGCAAGGTTGTTTCCCAGAGCAGGTCGCCTGCATCATTAACTTTGGCTAGGTAGCCAGCTTGGTCATAATCGTTATTGGTATAGATGGTTCCACAAAAAACGTAACCACTGTCAGGCATGCTCACCACATAGCTCACCTCAGCTCCTAATGCGGTGGTATAGCTGCGGCTCCATATTGTGGCAAGGTTGGCATCCAGTTTTTGCACCATCACCAATGGTAACGGTTCATTGCCATCCTGCCCACCCACCGTTAGATAGCCGCCATCAAGGGTGCGGGTAAGCCCCCCAAAGCTTGCAGTAGTGTCTTGGTTTAGGCGCACCGCTTTAAGGCTATCGCCAAATTCATCAACTTCCAATAAATACGACTGATAATCACTATTGAAACCAAAAGCAACGGTCATTGCATAACCTCCATTATATGAATATACAATATCATATGCAGATCCACTTTTTAATTCTTGGTCAAAATACTGCTTCCTCCATATTATGTCTAAGTTGTTATCAAATGCGAAAATTGTGGGCACTAATAAACCTCCTTGGCCGGGTGATATCTCATCCACATCTGTTCCAGCACAAATATATTCGCCATTTTGGCCTAAAATGAGCTGCGAGGGATTTGTAAAAGCTTGTATAGTATTACTATCGATAATGGCACCGCTAGTATCCAATTTTACCAGTTGAGTTACATTCCTGAGCCCCGTAGCTGTGTCGTTTGTTACTAACACCATCAATATATAAGGATCATCCCAAACCATGTTACCATTTATAAAAGCCCTGCTCAGTGGTGAGAAATTATCCTTCACCCAAAGTACATTGCCCTGCGCATCTGTTTTTATTAATCTTGGAGGGTACACACCAGTATCATAAACTGCGACCAAGTACAATATATCGCCCCCTGGCAACTCTAATAGATCATTGCCTACCAGTGAAAAGTCATTGTCGGAAAAGTCGTTGTCAAAAACAACTTGTTGGGCATAGGTGCTATAAAGGCTAGCAATACAAAGGCAGATGGCAAATAAAATACGCATGATATTTTTTTTGTAAGATAGGAAATTAATGATTTTCTTGAAATGCCAAAAAATAATAAAGTTACTTTTGGTTGTTGGCGAAAGCTAATGAATAACCATCAATTACAAGCTATATCTAGCTTTTTCACAATCCGCCCAACTTTCTACCAATTAGCTTATTTTTGCCCCAAATACTTCCCTTGCATCCACTGCGCACATATCGTATTGAGACCGAGCGATTGGTAATCCGCTGCTATATGCCATAGGATACGCCTGCATTTTTGGAGTCGATAACCGAACCGCATGGCTCCTGATTCGTGGCTTGCATACCCTTCCGCTTCGTATGGACAGGGTATCAAAAACAACCCCCAAAGGTGGTTGATTTTCTGGCGAATCACCCCAAGGTTGCCAGGGTGTACTATCCTTTTCATGAAAGCTTTGACCAATACGAGCTCGCAAAAAAGCAGATGAAAGGCCCTGCCGGTCAGTTTTCGATCTTGTTGAATACGGATTCCCTTGAAGAGGTAGAGCAGTTTTGCGACCGGCTCCAACGCTTTCTTAAAGGGGCCTCCTGGGGCAGTTTTGAATCGCTGATTTTCCCGGTTTGTACGCTCTACACCTCCGCTAATTATGGCACTACTACCCTGCCCTGGAACCTTATCCGGTTTTATATCGGGCTGGAAGATGCCGAAGTTTTAATCGAAGACCTCGCCCAGGCGCTGGACAGTTTACCCGTGTGATTGAGGGTAAAACTAACTGTCGGACACGGGTCAAAAGTAAGGATGGGGCGAACATAGCAGGAAGCAACAGCGTTTAAATACCTATACCTTCTTATCTAAACCTATTATTATGGAAAGTCAAACCACCGTTCTGAACGATCCCAAAACCGCAGTCGCCCATAAACTCAACGAGCTTTTGGCCAATTATCAGGTCTTTTACCAAAACCTGCGCTACTTCCACTGGAACGTGCGGGGTCATAGCTTCTTTGCGCTACACGCAAAATTTGAGGAGTTGTACCGCTTTTCTGCCGAAACCATCGACACCCTGGCTGAGCGCATTCTAGCCCTTGGCGAAGTCCCTACCAGCTTCTTCAGCGATTACCTGAACCAAAGCCATATTGGCGAAGCCCGTGGAATAGCTGATCCCGACTCCATGGTGCATCAAACCTTAGAAGAGCTCGAAACCCTGATTCGGGTAGAGCAGGAAGTAATGGAAATGGTCGGTGAAACCCGCGATTATGCAACCGATAGCCTGATCAGCGATAACCTCGCTGCGCTCCAGAAAAATGTATGGATGCTGGCTGCCTTTGTGCATGCCTGATCTTACTAAGTGCTAAAAATAAAAAATCTCCTTTTCGGGAGATTTTTTATTTAAACGAGAAATTTCTATTTATGCTTTTCAGCCCCGCTCAGCAATCCGAAATTTGCCTATCAGGTTCATCACATGCCCTACAATCAGGGTAAACGATGCGATATAGGCCAGGGTAACCAGCACAGGGCCTGATTTTTCAAGCAGAATAGTGAGCGCCAACAAGGAATAAGATACCCAGAGCATAACTTTTAGCCAGGATTGGTGGGTGTGCCGGGAGCTAAACCAAACGGCCACCAAGCCCAGGGAAAGGAAGAACAGGTCCCAGTTAAGGCCAAACACCCCTGTATGCGTATGTGCATGGGCTACTGCCCCCATCGCTACCGGAGCAACCATGCAATGGATAAGGCATAAAACGGCACTGGCAATACCTAAATGATCACTGAACGGTTGAAATAACTTTCGCATTTCGTTTATTTGGGCAGTAAAGTTATGGTTATACCGAAGCTTTTGCAATATTGTTGCAAATAATTTTCTCTAAACTCTTTTCCTCAATAATTGCCAATTTCGGCCATGCTTCGGACCAAAGACCTCACTTTCTCCTATCAACCGGAAACTCCCGGTTTCCATTTCCCTGATTTCAGGGTGGCCGCAGGCGAAACAATGCTCGTTTTGGGGGAATCAGGAAAAGGAAAAACCACCCTCCTGCACCTGCTGGCAGGCATACTCAGGCCAAGTGCCGGTGAAGTCTGGGTGGGTAATATAGGTTTATCGAAACTCAAAGGGGCACAACTGGATCGTTTCAGGGGCCGAAAAATAGGACTGATGCTCCAGCGTCCGCATTTTTTACCCGCTCTTTCGCTGGAAGAGAACCTTCTCCTGGCTCCCTGGCTGGCAGGTGTATCTCAAAATGAAACCCGGATGAACGAAATTGCAGAACGGCTGGGTATTTTAGGATTGATGCACAAAAAAACTTACCAACTCAGTCAGGGTGAGCAACAACGGGCGACCCTGGCCCGGGCCCTCATTAATAAGCCGGATGTGATTCTGGCCGATGAACCTACCTCTGCCCTCGATGACAAGCACTGCGATTCGGTGGCTGCATTGCTCAAAGAGGCCGCCATTGTTACCGGTGCTGCGCTCATCGTCGTTACCCACGACAATCGCCTCAAGCGCCTTTTTCGTAACCACCTCACCCTTAGCTAAAGCGTATGAACTTATTTTTCCTGAGTTGGAAAAACCTGTGGGCCAGGCCGGGAAGTACCCTCCTTAGCCTGCTGCTGCTTGTGCTGGGCGTTGGACTGATCAGCTTTGTGCTTCATTTCTCCGAAAAACTCGAAAACAACCTCATCCGCAACGCAAAGGGTACCGACCTGGTGGTTGGCGCTAAAGGCAGCCCACTCCAACTGGTGCTGAGTGCTGTGTATCATATCGATAATCCCACAGGCAATATTCTCCTGGCCGATGCCGACACCCTTCGCATGCACCCCATGATCAAGCAGTCCCTGCCGTTGTCGTATGGTGACAGCTATCAAGGCTTCCGGATTTTGGGAACGGACACCTCTGCACTCAGGTGGTACGATGCGCATTTGAAAGCTGGCAGGGTGTGGGGGAAATCACTGGAAATAGTAGCCGGTGCATCGGTAGCTGAAAAACTTGGTCTCGAAGTTGGCAGCGTCTTTTTCAGTACCCATGGCCTGGTTTCAGGTGCCGAAGCGCACGAAGATGCTCCTTTTAAGGTAGTGGGCGTACTGGCACCTGCGGGAAATGTGCTGGATCAATTGCTCTTGACCGACTTGTCCTCTGTGTGGGAAGTGCACGAACACGAGCATCCGGAAGGTGAGGAAGCCCCGCATCAGATAACCGCTCTGCTCATTCGCTGCCAAAATGCTTTTGGTATCCTGGCCATGCCCCGCCAGATCAACGAAAACACCCGTATGATGGCTGCTGTGCCTGCATTTGAAATCAGCCGCCTAATGAAACTGCTGGGGTTTGGAGCCGCTACCCTGCGTGGCCTGGCCTGGGTGATACTGGTCGTTTCGGCTATCAGCGTATTTATTTCCTTGTACACGAGCCTCAGCAGCCGCAAATACGAGATGGCGCTCATGCGAACTATGGGGGGCATTCCACTGGTATTGTTTGCGATGGTGTTATTTGAAGGGCTTTGGCTCACCCTCACGGGCTATGCGGCGGGCATATTTGCCGGAAGAGTTGGAATGATTTTCGCAGGAAAAGTCATTGATAAGCAGTACCATTATTCTTTTACGGGAATGCCCTGGCTAAAAGCGGAGCAAAAACTCCTGGCCCTGGTTATCGTAATCGGAATCGTAGCTGCTGCACTGCCCGCCTGGCAGGCCGCCCGAACCCCCATCTCTGAAACCCTTGCAGATGCTTAGATCCCTTTTCCTCGTTGTATGGTTTGCACCTGCTCTCCTTTTTTCCCAGCAAAAAATCAGCTGGGACGACCTCAAAGCCGTCAAATACGACAAAGTAGAACGCGTGGGGCCCATGTGGTGGTATGGTCAGGCCTCTTTTGCCAGCCAGATACAGCAACTCAATGGAAAGGAAGTCATCATTCAGGGCTATATCCTGCCGCTGGACGAAACCGGGGGTTACTACGTGCTTTCGCGCAACCCGTACAGCACCTGCTTTTTTTGTGGAGCAGCGGGCCAGGAATCGGTCATGGAGCTGAAACTCGAAAAACCGCAGCGATACAGCATGGACCAGGTCGTTACCTTTCGGGGAATACTCACGCTCGACAACCGGGCCATGAGCCTCAATTACCACCTTTCGAATGCAAGACAGGTGAAATGAAAACAGCCCTGATTCATAAGGCTTGTTGGTTGTTCTTCGGAATTATTTGCATGGCCTGCCAGCCTCAAAAAACTACTTCAGAAAAAGCAGACGTAGCCGTCGGTTTAGAAACGATCTCCTGGACAAAAGATGCCTATCAACTCAACTGGCGTGCATTGGCAGCTGTTAATTTCGAAGAAAAATATATCGATAGCTTGAAAACGACCGCACAGGTAGCCCTTTTTTCAACAGGTTTAACAGCTCTGGACGGCCAGCAAGTCCAGCTCACCGGCTATCTTTTCCCCCTCGATGAAGGCTTGTATGTGCTATCGGCAAAGCCCTTTGCCAATTGCTTTTTTTGCGGACAAGCGGGTCCGGAGACCGTAGTAGAGCTCAATCCGGCTCATTCGCTCCAGTCATTTGAAATGGACGACTTTATTGCCGTAAAAGGCACCTTTCGCCTGAATAATGCCGACCAAAACCGGTTGTATTATATCGTTGAGGAGGCTACTGTGGTACCCTGACCACACCATTTGCAAAATCTATCCGTACTTTTGCCCCATAATGGTGCCGAGATCATGAATAAAAAAGGGATACAGGCCTGGCTACAGCGCATACTTGGGTTTGAATTGTACCTGGCAGTATTTTCTGTTTTCAAAATACTCACCCTTCGCTGGGACGGGCCAGACCGAGAAGGTGATTTCAATCAATTTCTGAAGCTGCTCCGCAAAGGCGATTTCGTATTGGATATCGGTGCAAACATAGGCATCATGACTGTGCTCATGGCCCGCATGTGTAAACCCGGCATGGTGCACGCATTCGAGCCTATTCTTGAAAATGAGCATACCCTGAAGCGGGTGGTTCGTTTTTTGGGAATAAAGAATGTGACCGTCCACGGAATTGCGCTCGGCAATGAATTGGGAACCGTAGAAATGAGCATGCCTGTGATGGAAGGTGTTCGCATGCAAGGCCTTTCACACGTGGTACACGAAACCATTTCCGGCTATGAAACCGACCAGCTGGGCTATAAAGTGCCGCTGGTCCCCCTCGATGAGCTGGAACAATTGACGGATATTCCGGTGGTTGCCATCAAAATGGATGTAGAAAACTACGAGCAGTTTGTACTGGAAGGAGGGATGCATTTTCTTCGAAAAAATCTCCCCCTGATTTTTTGTGAGCTTTGGGACAACGAAAACCGCACCCGTTGCATGGAGCTATTGGGAGACCTCGGCTACCAGGCCAGGGTTTGGCGAAAAGGCATTTTGGTAGATTACGACCCCGTAAGCGACCCAAACCACAATTTTTTGTTTGTGCCACCAGCACCATTTTCAGGAGGCCCTGAAAGATGGACAGAATTGTGGACCACGCGCTAAGAACCGCCATTATTCCTATATTGGTCCCTCGTTTCGCCTCCCCCCGGCTATCGTACTTATTCATCGAATCAGGTTCATGATTTCAGTTTCTTCTGAAAAACCAGTTGTCCGGGCTGAGGTAGCCCTGCCCGCCTCAAAAAGCGAAAGCAACCGTGCATTAATTATCCAGGCCTTAAGCGAAGTTCCCATCCAATTGGAGAACCTCTCACAGGCCCGTGATACCCAAACCATGATCCGGTTGCTGGGGTCGGAAGGCCACGTGCTGGATGTTATAGACGCTGGCACCACCATGCGTTTCCTCACGGCGTACTTTTCCGCCATTGGCCGTGACCAGATCCTCACAGGCACTCCGCGAATGTGTCAGCGGCCCATTGGTTTACTGGTGGATTCGCTCCGGCAACTAGGGGCTGAAATTGTATACTGGAACCAGGAAGGGTTTCCTCCGCTGCACATTGTCAGTAATTCAAAACCCCTGAGTAACGGGCACCTGACGATGGCCGGCAACGTAAGCAGCCAGTTTATCACGGCCATTCTACTCATTGCCCCTAAAATTGCAGGCGGACTAACCCTTACCCTGGAAGGAGAAATCCTGTCCCGGCCCTACATCGAAATGACCCTGAGCCTGATGGCGCACTTTGGGGTAAAGGCCCGTTGGGAGGGACAAACCCTGATCGTGCCCGAGGTAGCCTATACCGGTGAAACCTATGCCATCGAATCTGACTGGTCGGCGGCAAGTTACTGGTACAGCGTGGCTGCACTGGCCGATGAGGCGGATATTTTGCTCAAGGGACTCCGTCCGAGCTCCTGGCAGGGAGACAGCAAAATTGCCGACATGATGGTTCATTTTGGGGTAAAAACCACCTTTACCGAAGCGGGTGCTCACCTGACCAAAACGTCCATTCCTGTCCAAAACGGAATCCTTGAAATTGATTTTCGCGACACACCTGACCTCGCACAAACGATGGCCGTAATCAGCGCCGCAACCAATATCCCTCTGCAGCTCAGCGGCTTACGTTCTTTACGCATTAAAGAAACCGATCGCATCGCTGCCATTACCCACGAACTCAGCCGCTATCAGGTCGATTTTGAGATGGTGGAAGATGGCGAGTGTTACCAGGTAAAAGGGAATTTTCAGCCAAAAATTGCCTCCATCGAAACCTACGACGACCACCGCATGGCCATGGCTTTTGCGCCACTGGTATTGAAAACCAAAGAAATATCGTTCAAAGACGAAGGGGTTGTAGCCAAGTCCTACCCTTCTTTCTGGCAGGATTTCGAAAAAGCCGGCTTTAAAGTAAATTACTGGTAAACCCGTTTCCATGAATATCCTCATTGCAGGCGCGGGCAACATGGGTGCTACCTATGCCCAGAGTTTTGTGCACTCCAGCTCGGTGAGTACCTCCCAGCTATTTTTCATTGACCGCCACCCCGAAACCAAAAACCTGGCTTCGCTTTCCTTTCATCCCATTGCTACCACTCCCGGCGAGTGGGTGCAGCAAATGGACCTGATTGTGGTGAGTGTAAAGCCGCAGGATTTTTCGGTGTTGGCTGCGGAATTGAAACCCTTTCTTCAGCAGGGCCAAATCGTGCTGTCGATCATGGCGGGCATTACTTTGCAGGGACTGGAAGAGGCTCTGGGTATTCCTAAAATCATCCGGGCTATGCCTAACCTTCCGGCGCAGGTAGGACAGGGAATGACGGTGTTCACGGCATCGAAAGCAGTGGCCTCCCGCGAGGTGCTTCAGGCGCAGAACCTGCTGAACACCACCGGAAAAACCCTCTACGTAGAGAATGAATCACTGATAGACTCCGCTACGGCTATTTCGGGGAGCGGACCTGCGTTTGTTTTTTTTCTGATGCAGTCGATGATTGAATCCGGAAAGAAAATGGGCTTTTCTGAGGCCGAATCACAGCTTCTGGTGACCCAAACCTTTCAGGGATCGCTGGACTTGCTTACCCGGAACTCGCATACCTGTGGCGAATGGATCAGGCGCGTATCCTCTAAAGGGGGCACCACAGAGGCTGGAATCGCCAGTTTTGAGAAAAGTCAACTGAGCGACTCGTTTTACCAGGGGCTGGAAGCCACCCGCGAAAGGGCGGTAGCGCTGAGCAATATTCTTTCCCGTCGGGTGAATGAATAATTGCACTTTTCAAAAAATAAGTCGGGGTCAAAGGTTGGAAAATTTATTGAAGCCAATTACCTTTGCAGCCATTCTACACGAAGGGAGGTAAAACAAGTCATGATCATTATTCGAATCAAAGAAGGAGAAACCATCGATAAGGCCCTGCGCCGCTACAAGAAGAAGTTTGAAAAAACTGGTGTTCTGAAGCAGACCCGTGCCCGGATGTACTACAAAAAGCCTTCTATTGAGAAGACAGAAATGCTGAAAAAAGCGGTTAACCGCCAACGGCATTATAACAGCGAGAACGCATAGTTTTTGCTCTCATCCATTAAAGCCCTGCTGATTCAGCGGGGCTTTTTTTTGGCTCAAATCTCAATTATCAGGATTTCATTACCCGTACTTGAATATCGCTTTATATTGTATTAGCTTGATGTTATCGAATAATTGCCTGCATGTTAAGGACTGCATTTGCCTCTTATCTCAAACACCTCAAAAGAGCGTCGGAAAACACGCAGCAAGCCTACCTGCGCGACCTTGATCAGCTCGGGGCGTTTTTGCAGGAAAAACACAGCACTCCTCTGTTCGATGAGGCTTCGGTAAAAGACATTACCCATCGCATGCTCCGCACGTGGATCAGCGCCCTGCGCGAGCACGATTGCACCCCCAGAACGGTGGCCCGCAAAATGTCGGCGGTGAGAACCTACTTCAAGTACCTGAAATCAGAAGGCAAAGTAGCAGCCAACCCTGCTTCCCGGCTGCATATTCAGCAAAAAGGCCGCAGCCTGCCTGTTTTTTTGCAGGAAGCAGAAACCCAAACCCTATTTACCGAAATCGAAGAAACGGACGATGGTTCGTTTGCCCATGCGCGCAACCAGGCGCTGATAGAGCTGCTCTACGGGTGTGGGCTCCGGCGAGCCGAAGTTATTGGCCTGAAGGCATCCCAGGTAGATTTGGCGGCCAATCAGGTATCGGTACTGGGCAAAGGTAATAAGCAACGGATCGTGCCATTTGGCAAGAAAGTACATGACAGCCTGCAGCATTACTTGCGGGTAGCGAACGAAAAAGCCATTCCGGTAGAAACACATTTTTTTGTGCTTGAAAATGGCCTTCCTCTATATCCAAACCTGGTCTATCGCGTAGTAAATAAGTACCTGGGCCAGGTTAGTTCTTTGAAAAAACGCAGTCCACATGTGTTGAGGCATACGTTTGCCACGCATTTACTCGATCATGGGGCTGATTTAAACGCAATCAAAGAATTGCTGGGACATGCCGGCCTTGCGGCCACACAGGTATATACCCACAATTCTATTGCAAAACTCAAAAGTGTCCACGAGAAAGCCCATCCAAGGGCTGAGCAAAAAGTTAACAGAGACAAACTATGAAAGTTATCATTCAATCCCTCCACTTCACCGCTGCTGATCCACTCAAAGAGTATATCCAGAAAAAATGCGACAAACTGGATCAGTTTTATGACCGCATTCTGGATGGCCTGGTTACCCTGAAAGTGCAACAGGAAGTGAAAAGTGCAAACAAACTGGTGGAAGTTCAGCTCAACGTGCCGGGTGAAAACCTAATCGCCAAAGAGCAAGGTTCCAGCTTTGAGGAGGCTACAGATCTCGTGATGGAAAAACTCAAAATCCAGCTCAAAAAACACAAAGAAAAGCTTCGAACAGCCTAAATGCGAAGCGCTTTATATACAACCGCCTTCGGGCGGTTTTTTTTATTTTCTGAAGGTTTGAACGTAGGCGGCAACCACCTCTATTTCAGCGGGGGTAAGCACGTCTACAAATTTGGGCATATTCCCTTTTCCCTTGATTATCATCTGTTTAGTGCCATTGAGATCGAGCTGAGAGAGGCCAAGGTCTTTGGCCCCGCTGCGTTGCAGGTTGCCTTTTTCTCCATGGCAATACTGGCATTGCTGTTGATACACTTGGTTTCCGGCAAGTAGCTCACCCGCGGCATCCTGGGGCTGGGTCGCCACCAGCACCTCGCGCTTGGGGCGTTGAAGGAAGATCTCCTTGGTTTTTGATTCGGCAAAAATATAGATAAACAATACCAACGGGATGATTGCCAGCACCTTGCTCATCCTTCTGAAAGCAACAATACCGAGGGGTACAGAGATCAAAACAGCAACCAACTTTACCGGAAACCAGAACCCGTGCCTCACTGCTCCCGACATGATCGCCAACCCTACCCCGGTCAGGAGCATGAGGGTGGAGATGATCATCTCCGGCACAAACGTCCTTGTCTTGAATCTTTCGAGTGCTTCGGACTTATTGCTCAACAGAAAACCCAGCTTGATAATATACTGGAGGATAAAAAGCACAACCGTGAGGTTGTGGGTATGGAGCAGGCCGGTAAACATAAAGGAGACGGATTGATTAGGGAAAAGCAATTTAATCAAATTCACGAGAACCTAAGCCGCCCCGGAATGCACCTCCTTTGCTCTTTTATTTACCCACGCGGGAGCTTATTTTCTGCATTAGGATAGAGATATCCCGAAAACTCTACATTTTGCAGCCACAATCAGCCAGACATGCTCCTGCCCTTTTTCAGCAAACGTCGCTTAGTGGTTACCCGCACAGGTTTGCTTTTGTTGGCAGTAACTGCGCTCGTGGGATGCAGCCCTAAAGCTCAGGTACCGGTTACTCAGTCGACCCAACCCGATATTCACGACACCCTTGGCCAACGGCTGGCGGCCTGTCATTTCCTCGCCAATTCGGACGTGGCATTGAATACCTACCGGCAGTTTTACAACAATGAACCCGTGATCGATCAGGAATACAGATTTCAGGTTACGGAAAACACTGAAAAAAATCTTCTCCTGATTCGGGATCTCTACAATCTCTATCAACCCGAAGATGGAAGCTATACAGAATACTACCTCGGAGAATGGCAGGTTGACCTTAATGATTTGGAAAAGCGGCTGCCTTCCTACGACATTCAGCTCATTGAAACAAAAGACTCCAGCTACTACAGCAACATTTCAGAGGCTTACAGGAAGCTTAACCGTCATTTTCAGACTAAAGTTGCGGGCAAAAACTGGGACCTTTATCAAATTTATCTTTTTGACCCAGAGGAAGAAGAGGAAAATGGCAGAGTTAGTACCCAGCCGCAAACCATTGTTTACTGGAACCCACTTATCGGCATCGTGCGTACGTGCTATGAACCCGGCAACTATTTTGACCTGATAACGGCCTCTCAAATGACCGATAATTCGGTCATTCAAGCTCTTAAAGCCCTTATTCCAGAGTAGTCATTTAGCGAAACAGGGTGATGGTACCCGCAAATTGAACCGGATCGCCTGAAACATCTACCGCATCCACCGCAAAAGCATAGACCCCTTCCGGCAGATCTTTTCCTCCTTCAGTACGCCCATCCCACAGGAAATCGGGCTGGCTGCTTTCAAAAAGCATCCGTCCAAATCGGTCAAAAACCTGAAAACGAAACACCAGCAAGGCAGGCGTAGCGATAGAAAAGAGGTCGTTGATCCCGTCTCCATTGGGTGTAAAGGCCGAGGGCACAAATACGTCGGTGGGCCGCATCACATCGAGGTAGCGGGAAAGGGTATGCCTGCAACCATAAATATCGATAAAGGCAAGCCCGATATCATATCTGCCAGGCTTTTCGTACTCGTGAGCAGGCTCTGGGTCTTCACTTGTTATGCCGTCACCAAAGGTCCAATAATATGTTACCGGCTGATAACTACCCTCCAGGCTTAGCTGAGCTAAGGGTTGCGGAAAAAATAAAATGCTGTCCATTGCTGCTATGCGCCCGTTTTGGAGCGGGGGCACCAGTGCAGTTGCCGCTACCCGCTCCGATACACAGCCGATTTCGGAGGTAACCTCCACGAAATATATCCTGGTTTCGGTTAGTGGCGGAGTAAAAAAAGAGTACATGTGATGCAGCACCGCCGTATCACCAGCTGCTGTGTACCACGAAACCATGGCCCCGTCTTCCTGCGGAACAGCGGAAAGCAAAGCGGGTTCCCCAATACAAGTCGAGTCACCTTTGACCAAAGGAGGAGCCGGTTGATGAATAACCATCTGCTGTACGAGGCTATCCACGCAGCCTTTGTCCGAAACCACCCTCAATACTACGGGATAAGTACCGGCGGAATCGTACAGCACAACGGGTTGAGGAACCATGCCCTGGGTAGCGCCATTGCCAAAATTCCAGGACCATGAAACAATGAGGTCGTTGTGTTGGCTGCTGGGAATGGTGGACAAGTTGATAAAATGGGCAGAATCGCCCAGACAGAGGTCTTCTTCCTTGGCAAAATCGGTTTCTGGTGTAGGAAATACCCGCAACCACTGGCTGTATTGACCTACGCATCCATCCTGATTGGTTACTGCCAATACGACTTCGAAATCGCCTGAAGGCGCATAATAATAAGTGGGGTTGGGGTCGGTGGTGTAGCCTCCGTCGCCAAAAAACCATCGGTAACCCGTAATGGCAGAGCCCGCTCCTGCAGTAGTGAGATTGACAGGGGTGAGCGAATCGCGCTGACAGGCTGTGGCTGGCAGCTGAAATTGGGTAGCGGGATTTCCCAATACCGTAAGCTGGGTAGTAGCCGTATCCTTACATCCGTTCACGTCGGTGATGATAAGCTCCACGGTGCGTGTTCCCGGTTTTTTGTACGTTTTCCGGGGTTGCTGGCGGATGGAAAGGGTGCTATCCCCCAAGTTCCATGCGTAGAATCTCACGGAAGAAGGCCCGCTATAGGTAAGGATAAAATCGTTTTCCTCGATGCACTGGGCCGGGCCTGGCGGCTCAATGGAAGCAATGGGAGGCATCGGCATATACACCTGCTTTGTAACAGGCGGTGCCACGTTTCCGCAGAAATCGGTAACTGAACCAGCAAGGGTCAGGGTGTACCATCCGGCAGTTGGGATGCCAGGAGAAAGGTAGAAATCGAAATCGCGGTCGTAGGCACCGCCCCGGTCACAATTGGGGCTGGAAACCCGGTATATAGTATAAGGTCCTCCGGGACCTGTGAATACAAAATCAAGGGAGTCGATGGTAGAGCAAAGTACATTTTCATCGAAACGCACCCTTACCCCTGTACAAAAACTGGTTACACTTTCGACTTGCGGGGGAATATCGTCGTAGAGGCGGGCAGAGGACTGAGAAAAATCGAGGGTATAACCCGAATTAGAAGCGGTAAAGTTGCTCACATTGAGAACGAATTTCTGACCGACCAAAACAGGAATGCAGGCTTCGAACTGATCAGGGCAATCAGTACGGCCATTTGCACCTGTTTCCCCCTGGCAGCCCTGGTTATAGGCCCAGTTGCACCGGACTTCGAGGGCAGGATTATTGGGTATATCTCCGCAGGTGGCAGTTGTCAGATCAAAAAGGGCCCAATCATAATCGTCGAGGGTGTCCTGGGGAATAATGGTAAAGCACAAATTACCTGCCTGACGGATGGTAAAGGTGTACCACACACTGTTTCTTTCGCCGATGAGCATACAGGAGTTGCGCCCGTTTATTTCATCCGAATTCAGTCCTTCTCCGCTGTATGAATTGGTCTGAATATAAGTATCCTGGCAAACCGGAATGGCAAAAAAGCAGTCCTGCTCGGGCTGATTAGGCGGGAGTTGGGCATGAAGGGGATTGGCCAGCAAAAGCAACAGGCTTACCCACAAGGAGACAAATACACGATGGGCGTCCTTTGAAATAAAAGGCCCCCCTTCACTGAAGCTGGAAAAAAAGGTAAAAATTAATTGCATTGCCCGGTATCTAATACATCCATTTAAATTGCCTCACAAATATGGACGATACAAACAGTTGGACATCTTGGAATAATCAGCTTCTATTACATGCAATATTTGAAAACGTAAATCGTATGCTTTTGCTTCTTTTGAAGCAGGTATCTGACGTAAGAAATCAACGGCTTTGTAATGGATGTAAGGCAGTCTCAGGTGCAGAACTCCTGCACGTCACGACCGTTTACCCTCCGAAACGTACCACTTAGTGCTTGTTTCCTGCTTTTCAAACCTCCTTTTTCCAAAGCATCCGGGTCTTTTTTGTTGAAACAAACCCCAGCAGCCATGAAGCATATTTTAAAAATGCTACACTTTCCCGAAAAAAATTACATCCCGCAATTAGCCAATCCTCCACTCGTTTTTTAGTGGAGGTTTTGAACAAAACGCAGATTCAAATTGTGCAAAATCGAGAAGTTCAAAATGTGAAGATTCTGGTTTTGCCTCTTCGTAGCTAGTTCAGATAATTACAGTCCTAAACTCATCCCTTAAATAACTTGTCAGCAAAGCAGTATGGCATCTCTTTTACCTTACAATGGCACACTGGGAAAACGATTGGCTGCTCACCTGCTCAGGCGGGCTACCTATGGTGCAACCCCCGAGGAAATAAACGCCTTTGCCGCAAAAACGGCTGCTCAGGCAGTTCAGGACCTGATGGTTTTCCCGACCGCTCCTCCTCCCTTACCCATTGACCCGCAAACGGGCGCAACCTGGGTAATTAATGGCCGGACAGCCGCCAACTCCCCCAGCAACGACCTCAAGAACGTTGTGATCTCATGGTGGCTCCACCAATTCATGGATCCGGGTGCTCCCCTCTCTGTGTATCACCGGATCGTGTTTTTCCTCCACACGTGCTTTAACACCCGACACAATATCGTCACCTTCAGCGAAGACCTTTATTATACCCTTCGTCTGTTCATCTACTATGCCAATGGTTCATACCGCGATTTGGCTTACAAAATGTGCCTTGACAATGGCATGAACAATTTTCTGGATATCGGCGATTCATTGGCTGGAAATCCGAATGAAAATTACTCCCGTGAGTTCATGGAGCTCTTTACTATCGGGAAAGGTCCGCAAATCGGCCCCGGCGACTATACCAATTATACCGAAGACGATGTACGTGCGGCTGCGAGGCTGATCACTGGTTTCCGGCAAAACAGCGATTGGGGAAATACGAATTACCACGACCCGGAAACTGGTTTTCCACAGGCCAGGCTCGATATCAGCCGCCACGACCAGACCAACAAAACCTTCTCCTCCGCTTTTCAAAATCAGGTTATCAATGGCCAGGGTACCACAGCAGGGATGCTTACTGAGCTTTCTGATTTTGTGGACATGATATTTGTCCAGGATGCCACAGCAAAAAACATCGTGAAGCGCTTGTACAGGCATTTTGTAAAATACCACATTACTCCTGAAGCGGACCAGGACATCATTACCCCACTGGCAAACACCCTGAAGAACAATGGCTACAATATCGTTCCGATATTGACCACCCTCCTCGCAAGCGAACACTTCTACGATGCCGACGACACCGACGCTACCGATGAAACCATTGGCAGCCTCATCAAATCGCCGCTCGAACTCAAAACTCAGCTTTGCAAATTTTTTAAATTACCTGTTCCTGACCCGGCCATTGACCCGTTTATGACCTATGTCACTTTTTACAAGTGGGGCATCCAGGACCCCATTCGGGAGGCTTTCATGGATCTTTTCAAGTCAGACGAAACTGCTGGCTACCCACCCATTTACCAGGCTCCGCAGTATAACCGGCTCTGGTTTCACCAAACTTCTGTAGCGCCCCGCTACTCCATGATCGACGATCACCTGTCAGGACCAGCCCATCTTCAATTCGATTTATTAACCTGGGTAAGCGATCCCAACATTATCCCCGACTATCTGGGAGTTGATCCGCAGGGAATGCCGGGGCCTCATGCCGGACCCAGAATAGCTGTTCACCTGCTGCAAAATCTGTTGGATTACCTTTTGCCCGAAGCGCTTCCCCAAACCCGCTTCGATTATTTCCTGAACGACATCCTGCTCGACAACCTTTCCCCAACCAACTGGATGCTGGAATGGGACTACTACCTCACTTCGGGAGATGAAAGCAGCGTGAAGCCGCAAATCCAGAAAATTATACGTGCACTCGTGCAAAGCCCTGAATTCCAATTAGCCTGATCAGCCATTCATTTCGCAATCTTAACAACCTATGAATCGCCGCGACTTTATACAAGGGGTTTTACCCATGGGATTGGCCCCTTTTGCCCTGAACGGAATACCTATGCGGGTGCTGGCCAATACCCTCATGACCCAGCAGTTTTCCTGTGAAGATATCGGAGACCGTGCCATTGTGCTTATTCAGCTACACGGTGGCAACGACGGCCTCAACACCCTGGTTCCACTGGACCAATACAGCCTTTACCGCAATATGCGCCCTGTGATCGGCGTCGAAGATTTTGGAGCCAGAAAATACATTACCCTCGACAACAACCTCCCATCTAACCAGCAGATAGGCCTTCACCCCGACATGGTGGGCATCAAAGACATGTATGACGAGGGGATGGCTCACCTGGTGCAAAATGTGGCTTATACCAATATGAATGGCTCTCATTTTCAGGGTACGGACATCTGGCTAAGTGGAAAAGATCCTGCCACCATTGGTGACCCGGTCACTTCGGGTTGGTTTGGCCGCTACCTCGACCACCGTTTTCCCAACTTTCCTGACAATTACCCCAACCCCAATATGCAGGACCCTCCCGGACTAGAACTGGGAAGTCATGTTATTTCACTTGGATATCACCGGCAGGTGGGCATACCGATGGGCCTTACCCTTACTACCGATCCGACGACATTTGACCTTGAGATTTCAGGGGTTGGCGGGGCACTTCCGAACCAGTTTCCCAACAGTGATTACGGCGAGGAGCTGCGATACCTCGTGGACATGGAGCGCACCGCTAACGACTATGCCGACCGACTGAACCTTTGCTATACCCTCGGAGCCAATACGCCGGGCGTAAACTACCCGCTTACCTACCACACTTCTACCGCTTACGAATACAATAACTACCTTTCGCCTCAACTCCAAACGGTTGCCAGGCTAATAAGCGGGGGCTGCAAAACCAAAATTTTCCTCGTTCGCCTTACTGGGTTTGATACGCACTCTAACCAGGGTATCCCCGGCAAGCCTTCTTTTGGCGGTCAATCGGCGTTACTCTACCACTTGTCAGGTGCAGTAAAAGCCTTTTACGACGACCTCGCAGGGCTTGGACTGGCCGACAGGGTGGTAACGGCTACCTTTTCCGAATTTGGCAGGTCTGTTTATGAAAATAGCACTTACGGAACCGATCACGGAAGCTCCGCGCCGATGTTGCTGTTTGGTCGGGGAATAAAACCCGGGGTATCGGGCACTAACCCCAACCTGTCGAATGTGCAGTACAACAAGCTTCAGGGCTACCAGCACGACTACCGTCAGATTTTTACCACCCTGCTTCAAGACTGGATGGGAGCGAATAACGGCACCCTTCAAAACGTAGAGTTTCTCCAGTTTGCGAATCAGAAGCTCCCCCTGATCAATGACAGCTTTGTGGACGCCAATGGCCAATCGGTAAATTTTGTGGCTGATACCTCTTGCGATCCCACACCCGACGTAGCGGGGCCCACAGCCATTGATACGGAAGCCCTTAAAGTGTACAACCTCCGTGTTTTCCCCAATCCGGCGACTGACTTTGTAAGTGCTGGAATTACGGTGGATACCATGATGCCTGCCCAGGTGCAGATCCACAGCCTTACGGGAGGGCGCGTGCTGACCCGTGACGCAAGGTTGTACCAAGGAGAAAACCTGATTGAACTGGATATTACGGCGTTGGCTGCTGGCATTTATACCCTGCAGGTTTGGGGGGTACCCGGCCAGTCAAATACCCGACTTCTGGGAAGCAGCAAGCTGATTGTTAAGTAGCAAGTTGGATAATCCGTACGCACAAAAAAGGCCGGAAGTAATTCCGGCCTTTTTTGTGCTGTAAAGCTTACGAAATATCTATCACACGTGCTGGGTTGGGTTCGACGGCTTCCTGCTTAGGAATGTGCACATACAACACCCCATTTTCATACTTAGCCGAGATCCCATCTTTTTTTACCCGTTCAGGTAAAGTGAAGCTGCGGCTGAAGGATGAGTAGCTAAACTCTCGGCGGGAATAGGTACCTTTTTGGTCTTTTTCTTCGGCTTGGCTTTCTTTTTTGGAAGAAATGGAAAGTACCCTCTGGTTGAGTTCGAGCTTAAAATCCTCCTTATTGAGACCGGGAGCCGCTACCTCAACCACAAACCGGTCATTTTCGTCGCGTACATTCACGGCGGGAAACATACTGCCCCCTGAGAGTGTGTTGCGGTAGTCGGCCCAATCGCGACCGAAGAAGTCATCGAATACAGATGAAAAGTACGGTGCAAGGTTTGCATTTCGCTTGATGAGTGACATATAGGTATCCTCCTATTAGTTGGTTAAGGTATAATTACAATAAGGAGGTGCAAGGGAGATGCCATCAGAGAATTTCAGACAAAACGACCGATAAATCAAATAAAAGCTGCCGATATGGCATATATTTTGATTGTTTTAAAAAAATTTTGCAAAAAAATAGCCTCGCAAAGCGAGGCTAATATTATTTCAGGCTTACGCCCGATTGCTAGCGAAATTTATCGCGACGATCGCGATCAAAACCGCCACGGTCTCCACCGCCACCACGACGATCACGGTCGAAACCGCCACCACCGCCGCCGCCACCGCCACTACGGCGATCACCACTTGGACGGTCACCACTGGGGCGGAATTCACGGCCGCCGCCACCTCCTCCACCACCCATTTCACTGCGAGGCCTTGCTTCTTTTACAATAAGCGGGCGTCCGTCTTGCTCTGCGTTGTTCAGGTTCCGAATGGCCTCCTGGGCTTCTTCGTCGTCGGTCATTTCCACAAAACCAAAGCCACGTGAGCGGCCTGACTCATGGTCAATAATAATTTTGGCGGAACCTACAGTCCCATAGCCTTCAAACAGTTCCCTCAACTGATCGTCTTGCATCTTAAAGTTGAGGTTGGCAACAAAAATGTTCATAAAAAAAAGAAAAAAGGGCAATGAAAAGGAACAGGTAGGCTTTAAAGAGGCCGATCAGATGCTACTGGATGAATCTCTATTTTTACCGACCTTGGTCCGAAAATGAAAATTTAAGCTAGTATACGGGTTATTTGGATATTATCCAAACATTATTAATACGCTACAGGAAAGGTGCACAAAGCTGGAGTAACAATACGGCCAGGAAGAGGCCTATACATCACCGTAGCACTCAGCAAAGGCAAAGGAGAAATATATACATCTTCCTGATAATCAGATACTTGCTCTTCGATAAGAGCATCATCTTGCAGCATAGCACCGCTCAATGTCCAGCGACGGGCTGTCACAAATAATCTTTTCCAGTAGGGATTATTCAAATCTGAAATAGTTACCCCTTCCGAACAACTCGCGTGGACGAACATACATGTCTCTGCATCGATCGACACTACGAGCCCCACATGACGAACGCCTGTGCGCCGTCCCCTGCGAAAGAAAACCAGGTCCCCGGGCTTCAACTCGGTGATACTTAGCTTTTGACCCACCGTTGACTGCGCAGCGCTCGAGCGGGGAGCGTCAAAGCTTACCGACTGAAAGCTCTTGAGTACCAATCCGGAGCAATCGATGCCAGTTTCTGCCAATCCGCCGTAGCGGTATGGGGTACCCAAATAGGAAAGTGCCGTTTCTAATACCCTTTCCATAGGCCTTTCATCGGGAAGACTATCGTTCAATACCCGGGCTTGGGTGGGAACAACAGAAAGGAGTAAGGCAAAGAAAAGGCTGATTTGTAATCGTACTTCCATGAAAGGTTGATTGCTAAGTACCTCGCTCCTTACAAAAACCATTCCAAATGAAAGAATTTCCCCGAGAATGGTGAAAAATTTAGCGCGAACGGTGAAATTTTATGTAACAAGGTACGTATAAAGCTATTTCCATTCAGGGATAAACGGTTAGACCGCTCCGGGCGAGTACAGGCGATAAACGGTTTCGAGCCCTATTTTCACCATTTCAGTAAATGCGGTTTGCCTGTCCTGTGCAGAAAGCTGCTCACCGGTGTCCAGGTGATCACTCACTGTAAGCAGGGTAAGGGCTTGCACACGCCTGCGGGCTGCCAGTGTGTAGAGGGCTGCTGTTTCCATTTCTACTGCCAATAAACCAAACTCTGCCCATAGCCTCCAGCTACCGGGGGAGAAGTCATAGAAGGAGTCAGTGGACAGGATAGGGCCGATATGAACGGGGATGTTTTCATGTTTCGCTACTTCCCAAGCCTGGTTGAGCAGGTAAAAGTCAGCAGTAGGCGCAAAATCCATGTCGCCTATCGCACGCCGGTTCATGTTGGAGTCGGTAGAAGCACTCATGGCCAGCAATACATCCCTCAATTTCAGGGCGGGTTGCATAGCTCCGCAGCTACCTATTCTGATGAGGTGCTTTACACCGTACTCTGCTATCAATTCAGTAGCATATAAAGAAATAGAGGGCATGCCGATGCCGGTTCCCTGTACACTCATCCGAACACCTTTGTAATAGCCGGTATAGCCAAGCATACCCCGCACATTATTGTAACACTTTGCATCGGTTAGCATGGTTTCAGCTACATGCTTCGCACGTAAGGGGTCGCCGGCCAACAATACTGCGGGTGCTATCTCTCCGGGTTTGGCCTCAATATGTATGCTCATAAAATGAAATTCGCCAGGTGGTTTTTTCTTGGACGGGATCAAATTAGTCCGGGTGGACATTGGTTGCAAGTACTTTTGGTAGTTAATTCCTACGTATTAAGTTGCCTGTTTATTCCATCAACCCCGATTATGCCCAATACACCTTCATTTTCAACCCTTTACCTGATCACAGGTACCAGTCGCGGAATAGGTCAAGCGCTCGTTCGCCAATTGATTTCCCAACCCCAAAACCTGGTGGTTGGCTTTTCTCGCACAGCTTCGCCAGAAGTTGAAAAACACCCTAATTGGCTTTTTCGACAAACTAACCTTGACGCGCCGACTCAATCACTGGACATTTTTATAAAAACCCTCCATCAGCTGCTTGGCCAAGAATGGTCACGGATCGTTTTTATTCAAAATGCGGGGAAGCTGGAACCAATAGGTAATGCCGGGACCCTTTTTCCGGAAGCCATTCGGTCAAACCTGACGGTGAACCTGGTGTCTCCGATATTACTCGCAGATGCCTTTGTGAGCGCGACCCGTGAACTTGCAATTCAAAAACAACTGCTGTTTATCTCAACCGGGGCTGCGCGAAAAGGGTCTCCTGGCTGGGGGTGTTATGCGGCGGCCAAAGCAGGTATCGATCGGTTTGCGTCTTGCATGGAAGCCGAACAAGCCAAGTCAGTACATCCGATTCGTACCTCTGCCCTGGCACCTGGCGTGGTAGATACCGACATGCAGGCATTTATCCGTGATCAAAGTCCGGAGGTTTTCCCGGGAGTTGATCGCTTCATTTCCCTGAAAAATGAAGGAAGGCTTTGGAGCACAGACGAAACCGCTACTAAAATTATCCGCTGCCTGGAAAGCACTGATTTTGGAAAAGAAGCCATCACGGACCTGAGGGTACTTTATCCGGATTAGAAATCAATGATTCGTAATCCATCGTCGTAATCAAAAAAATTAATTTGTCTGATTTGCGACATTTTTCAAACAGGACTAAAAACAGACACAGATAGGTTAAGAAAATTATCTTGGTTTGGGATGAATTTGGAACTCCATTTCAGTATTTTAGGTAGCGCAACCCAAGTGTAGCCCCGGGCACAACCTTGCTACACAGCTATCAAGCACCTCGTCCTCATGAATCGCACCACAACCCTCTTATTTGCCCTCTGCCTGTATGTTTTGCCTGCAAAGGCCAGTGGTGAAATTGGTGATAGCCTGGTAAAAAAGCTATCCGCAGTAAAGGCCCCCAAAGAAAGGGCAGAGCTATACGAAGCCATCACCCGGTACTACTTGCGGAGAAGCTTCGACAGCTACAGCGACTACCTGGAGAAGGCATATAAGGAGCTTGAATCAAATCCTGATTCCGCTTTGAGTATTCGGGGAGCCATTTACCATGCCCGTTACCTGGTGCTGAAAGGGCAGGTTGGGGATGGCATTGATTTGCTTGGAGCTAAGGCTGAACAGGCCAAGCGGCTGGGGCTGACAAAAGAAGAACATCTGGCCAGAAAGTCGCTAATGGGCACCTTACGTTCAATAGGCGATGTCAACCTGCTACTAAATCAAATATCGATTCTGCAAAAAGACATCGATAAAAGCTCGCCTGAAGCCTGGGCGGAAGTTTGGTTTTTTGAGGGCACTGCTTACCTCATGATGGAGCAATGGGACCAGGCCCTGGATGCATATATGCATGCACTGGAGGTGAAGGGCTCCTTTTCCCAAAGTTTGCTGGGAGATATTTATCAGGGAATAGGTATGTCTTACCGGGGAAAGGGGTTTTTCAAAAAAGGGCTTGACTACTACTTACTGGCGCAAAAAGAATTTGAGTCTGTAGGAGATATTTACGGCTTGTTTTTCGTCAAAACCGAAATGGCCGCTGACTATGGTAACCTTGGCGCCCTCTACCAGGCAAAACGCATTACCCAGGAGGCCGAGCAAATGGCGTTGGCTTACCATAATGAACGGATGCTGATCACTACATCTTATTTACTTTCAGGATTTGCAGCCGAGCTAAAACAGTTTGACGAGGCCAGGGTCACCCTTGCGAAGTTGAAATCTCTCGCGCAAAAACATCAGCCTGACACACTCTTTATGGGTTACTATTACCTCTCGTATAGCACCCTGCTCACCTCCATGGGTAAATACGACAGCGCATTTGTCATCATTCTGCGTGCCCGCAACCTGTATAAACAAAAGCAATTTCCTTATTACGAACACAAGGCTTATATCCAGATTTTCAGCATTTACGCGCAAATATTCCACGACGGAGACACGCTCAACGACCTGAAATATGTGAATGCGCCTACCCCACTTGGCTATCCGGATCTGGTATCGATGTGTAAGGGAGAAATAGATAAACTCATGCACGACGACCTCATAACCTCTGAGCTATATCAGCTACACGGGGTGCTGGTCGATGCCTACAAGGCCCAGGGAAAATACGAGGCGGCAGAGGAAGAGATGGTGGTTTACGATTCGCTGAAAAACTTATATTTCAACTTTGCCTACCTCTACATTAAGGATGCCCGTGAACAGGAATTTCGGCTTGTACTGCAGGAGAAGGACTTCCAAATGGCTGCACAAGAGGATAAAATCACCTTCCAAAACCAGATAATTGCCCGGGATACTAAGATCAAGTTACTTTCCTGGATTGCGTTGCTCGTTGCCGTCGTTTTTTCCCTCATCTTATTTTTCATCCTTTCCAGGCTCCGAAAGTATTCTCACAACCTGGACAAAGCCAACCAGGAGCTGCTCGCTTATCAGAACCAGCTTTTGAGCCAAAAGGAAGCCATTGAAGCGCAGAACAAGATTATCCGGGAACAAAAAGACATGATTCAGGCCCAACTTGAGCGCAAAGACCGGGAGCTTGCTTCGCAGCTGTTGATCATGCAACAGTACAGTACGCATATTCACGAAACACAAAAGTCTATTCGTAGTATCTACAGCCAGGCCCACAACCCTGCGGTTTCCGAAAGCCTCAAAGAGGTGGTTACCAGCCTCAATGAACTCAGTACGGCCGACTATGGCTGGGAAACCTTCCGGCTACAGTTTGAGGAAGTGCATACCAACTTTTTCTCCGAATTGCTCAGGCTGCACCCTGACCTCACCTCTACTGACCTGAAGCACTGCGCATTGATCCACCTGGGCCTTTCTAATAAAGAAAAAGCACAGCTCATGAACCTGACCTATAAAGGCATTGACAGCGCAAATTACCGCATCAAAAAGAAGCTCAACCTGGATCCCGAAGAGAACCTCGCCAATTACCTCATGAAAATCGGCCTCTAGCCCTATTCACTTCTCAGGTTTTGTGCCGGATTGGCCATGGCAGCCCGGATGGCAGTAGATGAAACCGTAGCGAGGGCGATAAATCCAGACAACAGCCCCGCGCTGCCGACTGCGATAGCACTTACCTCCAAAAAGTTTATCCGGAATACGAACCCTTCCAGCCAGTTTTGCATCAGGTATAGGCCTATGGGGGTCGCCAACAGAAGCGCAATGCCCACCAGCAACATAAATTCCCGCGAAAATAGGCCCACAATCTGGTAGCTGCTGGAGCCGAGTATTTTGCGTACGCTGATTTCTTTTGCCCGGCGCTCTACCATAAAGGCCGCCAACGCAAATAGCCCAAGGCAGGCAATGAATATCGCCAGCAGAGAAAATGCAGCAAATACCTCCCCTACCTTGGTTTCGTTGCGCACCATGCGGTCAAATTTATCGTCTGCAAAGAAATAATTGAACGGCTGAGAGGGTGCCACCTTTTTCCATGCAGCTTCTACCCCTTTAACCAATTCTCTGGCATCCGCCTGGCTTACCTTTATGGCCTGATAGCTCCCCCTGAACCCCATCATAAGGCATAGCGGGGTCACATTTTCATTTACCGAATGATAATCGAAATCTTTTACCACCCCGATAACCTTGAGCGGAGTTTCGATTGGCTGTCCATTTTCATCTTCGCCACCGAAGGTAATGATGCGCGTACCAACGGGGTCGGTTAAGCCAAAAGTACGAACGGCTGTTTCGTTCAGGATCATTGCCTGAGAATCTGTGGGGAAATCTTTGGAAAAGGCTCTTCCGGCTACCATTTCCATCCCCAAGGTCTCCACGTAGTCGAAATCCACCCGCCAGTTGGTCATAATAACCTGGCTTTCAACATTTTTCTTCCCTTCAGGCCAAAAAATAGTGTTGTTGTTATTCTCTCCTACTACAGGCAGGAAGGAGCTACGGGTGGTATGCGTGACTCCGGGTAAGCGGGAAACTTCGTTCTGAAAAGAAGCGGCTTTGCTGCGCAGCGAACCCACATCTTCCACCACCAGGAGTTGGTCTTTGTCAAATCCGAGCTTCCGGTTTTGCAGAAAATTCATTTGCCGGTTCACGATTACCGTGGAAATAACGAGAGCAATGGAAATGGCAAACTGAAACACGACGAGGACGCTACGGAATAACTGAGCTGATTTTCCGGACTGAATTTTTCCTTTTAAAGCATCGATAAGCGGAAAGCCTGCCATGTAAAAGGACGGGTATGCACCCGCCAATACCCCTATTACGAGCGTTAATCCGATGAGGGAAAACCACAGATTTGCCTGCTGAAACGGAATAGAAATAGAGCTGCCCGCCACCTGGTTCAACACAGGCACACTGAGCCATGCCAGCAGGAAGCCAAGGAATACAGATACCACCGAAACCATGATTGATTCGGTGAGAAATTGTATGACCAACTCCGTTTTACCTGACCCCAGGGTTTTTCGGATGCCTACTTCTCTGGCCCTGCCCGTAGCGCGGGCCGTAGAGAGGTTGATAAAGTTTACGCAGGCAATGAGCAAAATAAAAATACCCACCGACCCAAAGACCCATACGTAGCGGGCATCACCGCCGGGTTCAAATTCGCCGATATAGCTCGACTGGAGGTGAATATCGGTGAGGGGCTGCAGGTAATAGTCCAGGTGATCGCCATTCGAATTGAGGGATTCGACATCTGCAGAAAAATATTGCTTGATCTGAGGCAGCACATACCGGCTGACCATGGCTGGAAACTTGGCCGACAAAGCCTTGGGGTCTGCTCCGTCTCTCAACAGGATATAGGTCTGAAAATTATGACTCAGCCACGATGGCTCCCTGGACTCTGGCAGGCCAGCCATGGCAAAGAGGATATTGGGATGAAAATGAGACTGTACCGGAAAATCCTCAAAAACACCGGTTATGTCCTGCATCACGGAATCGTCATCCACCTGCACTTGTTTTCCTGCCACATCCCACGTACCAAAAAGCCTGACAGCCAAAGACTTAGCCAGCATCAGGCTATTGGGTTTCCGCAATTGGGCCTGGGGCAACCCTGAAATGAGGGTCATGTCAAAAACATCCATCATCGACGAATCGGCGTAGTAGGTCTTACCCACCTGCAGGTTTTGTTTCAGGGTATTGGCTGGGCGCACCATCCAGGGGCCCCGCTCCCGGAAGCGAACGGCAGCCACTACTTCAGGAAAATCCTGTAAAAATGCGCTTGCAGCGGGTGGTGGTACTACGACCAGCTCGTTGTCCATGTCGCCGAAGCGGAGGTCCACTTTGAGCCGATAAAGACGATTTGCTTTTGAGTTATAGGCATCGTAGCCCAATTCTTGCTGTACATACAGGCCAATCAGAATGGCACAGGCCACCCCGATACTGAGGCCAAGGGTATTGATCAGGGTAAAAAATCGGTGTTTCAGCAAGCTACGCAAGCCGATTACCAGGTTGTTTCGCCACATGGCTGAATTATTTTATGCAGAAATACAGAGTAAAATCACAGGTGGAATTGACCCACCTTATCTTCTGAAACCACTTTTCCATCGAGCAGGCGCAGGATGCGGTGCCCAAACTCCGCGTTGTGAGGGGAGTGTGTTACCATGATCACAGTGGTTCCCTGCTTGTTCAGATCCGCAAGAATCTTCATCACATCTTCTCCATTGGCGGTGTCGAGGTTACCCGTAGGTTCGTCGGCAAGGATCAGCTTGGGCTGGTTCACGATGGCCCTCGAAACGGCTACCCTTTGTTGCTGACCACCGGAAAGCTGCTGGGGAAAGTGATTGCGGCGGTGCATCATGTTCATTTGCTCCAGCACCTCCTCCACGCGTTTTTTACGGTCAGCACCCTTCATGTTGGTATAGATCAGGGGCAGTTCCACATTTTCAAACACAGATAGCTCGTCGATGAGGTTAAAGCTTTGAAACACAAATCCGATGTTTTCCTTGCGGAGTTTGGCTCTTTCTTTTTCAGAATACTTCGAAACCTCATGGTCGAGAAAATGATACTCACCACCGTTGGGGGTATCGATGAGGCCCAAAATATTGAGCAACGTGGATTTTCCACAGCCGGAGGGACCCATGATGGAGAGAAACTCACCCGCAGGAACGTGGATATTTACCTCGTTGAGGGCGGTAGTTTCGATTTCCTCGGTGCGGTAGTGTTTGACGAGATTGGTGGTGCGGATCATATCGAAAGGAGATTTATTCAAGGATTAAGATGTCGGCCTGGTTGAAACTTTCGTAACCGGAAACGATGATTTTTTCGCCTGGCCTGAGACCTTCGTCCACTTCGTAGGTGCGGTCACTTTGCCGGGTAATGTGGATATTTCGTTTCGAAGCGGTTTTGCCGTCGGGGCTGAGTACGTACACATAATTGCCGCCGGTGGACTGGTAAAAGCCGCCCCGGGGAATCATGATTGACTGCGAAGGATCGCTGAGCGCAAGGCGGATTTGCAGATTTTGGCCTCGCTTCACGCCATCTGGTACATTTTCTTCAAAATCCATGTCCACCTCAAAAGCGCCATTGGTTACTTCGGGGTACACTTTTCTTACTATTAGGGCATAGCTTTTTGCGGCAAAAGGAAATTCGGCCCGCTGCTCGGGGTGAATACGGGAGCTATAATGCTCGTCGATACGTGCCCTCACCTTGTAGCCATCGAGGATATCGATCTGTCCGAGATTCTGCCCTTGCTTAACCGTTTCACCTATTTCTACCCGAACAGAAGACAGCATACCTGCAATCGGTGCTTTGATGATAAGGTTTTCGAGGCTTTTGTCGATAGCGTAGAGATTTCTTCGGATAAGGTCCATGCTCTGATCAACCTGCCCTACCTGCTGGGTACGCAGCAGGCTGTCTTTGCGGATACGCAGGCGCATGAGGTCGCGGCGACGTTCGTTGTGCTCCAGGTTATTGCGCATGGTTATGAAGTCGGCTTCGGCGATGACGGAGTCCTGATACAGGGGGCGGTTGCGGGTCACGCGTTGCTCCAGTTCGGCTATTTGCAGGTCGAGCACAATGAGCTGATCGCGGAGGTTGAGCCCCTGCTCTTCCATGGTAATGCGGGAGTTGCGCAGGTTATTCATCTGCTCCAGCAACTGGGTCTGCAGGTTCATGTAACTGAGCTCAAGTCCAGGATTCGAAAGTTTGAGGATTATATCACCTTTCTTCACCATTTCGCCGCCCTCCATGTACACCTCGCGGATCTGGCCCCCTTCAATTGCATCGATATAAATGGTGCGTATCGGCAGCACTTCGCCGGTAATGGGGATAAACTCCTGAAATTCGCCCTGGGTAACTGTGCCGATGGTGAGGCGTTCGCGGGGAACTTTCAGCCTGCTTTCTCCCAACAGCACCCTGGCTGCCAGACCTATCAGCACCAGGAAAGCAACTATCCCCAGGACCCACCATCCTTTAAAACCTCCGAATTTCTTTTTTTCGATTACCCGATCCATACTGGCTACGCCCATAATTGACCCGAAGTTAGAATTTACCAGACCACGAAAAGATTTTTCACTTCGGAATTTCACGTAAAATGAGAAATATTCCGGAACAGGTCGTTTGCTTTTTTTAACCGATTCAGGGCTCCCAATGACATGAAAATTTGAAGTGGCTGGTAATTCCTGTATGTTTCGGCTGGAATCAACAGACAACACAATGACCCTCCAGGAAAAACCTGGTTGCATTTTATCGAATATTTATGGTACACGACGCGTCCTGGGATTTTGACGAAATACGGCCATACAACAACTCGGAAATTCAGGGGGTATTAAAACGACTGACGAAAAAGCACTCCTTTTTTCTGCTCACCCGCTTTCTCTTTCCGACAGTACCAGCCGAAGAACTGGCCCAACAGCTTACACAGGTAAGTGACGTAGATACGTTACAGGCCAAATTCATCTCTGGTGCCATTCAGGGCATCATCGATACCACCTGCACCTCCCTTACCACCGAGGGGATTGACCAACTGTCGTCGGAGGTCCCTTACCTGATTATCTCTAACCACCGCGACATTATCCTCGACCCTGCATTTTTACAGGTCTGTCTTTTCAAGCAAAAAATCCCGACTACGCGTTTGGCCATCGGAGACAATCTCCTGATATCCAGCCTTATATCAGATCTTATGCGGATCAATAAGAGCTTTATCGTGCATAGGGAGGTACCCAGAAATAACCTTTTTGCCTTTTCCCTCCGTCTGTCGCGCTATATCCGCCAGTCCATTAGCGCAGAAAAATCTTCGGTGTGGATTGCCCAAAGAAACGGACGAACCAAAGACGGTAACGACTGCACGCAAACAGCATTGCTGAAAATGCTGGCCATCAGCGACGAAGGCGATTTTGCCACCTCCATGAACGCCCTCAACTTCAGAACCATGGCTATCTCTTACGAGTATGAGCCCTGCGACCAGCTCAAAGCCGAAGAGTTATACCATATCCGGGCTGGCCTAACTTACACCAAAGACGATAAGCAGGCCATGATCAATGGTATCCGCGAACCCAAAGGCCGCGTGCACCTGGCGATTGGTCCGGATATGAAAGTGGAAATATCCGCAGCTGTTTCGACCATCGAAAACAGGACTTTGCAGGTAAAAGCCCTGACTCAGCTGATTGACCGCTATATTCATCTGACGTATAAGCTCTGGCCCACGAATTATATAGCTGCTGACTTGCTTACCGGTAACAGCCATTATTCAGGAAAATATTCCGCTGAGGAAAAATTAGCTTTTGAAAATCACCTCGCCAATCGACTGGACACGGTAAAAGGCGACCCACAGGCAATTTATCAGCTGATGCTTGCAGCCTACGCCAAACCCGTGGAAAACCAGTTAGCGGCCAAAGGCTGAGTTCGGACATAAAAAAAAGGTCCCACAGGGACCTTTTGTAAATTCTATGAGGGAACAGTTATGCTTTGGCAGCTACTGCTTTCACTTTCTTTTCGAGAGAAGCGATAATGCTCAGGTTTTTGTCCATGATGGACTTGGTAACCCCTTTAGGCTGGGGAAATGGGCGGAGGTCCATGCGACGCTTCTGAGCGCGTGCGCGCAACCTCAATTCTTTTGTAGTAAGCTTCTTGGCCATGATCAGGTGTTTTCCAATAGAGGTGCAAAGGAAAACATTTTCTCCCAACCAGCCAAGCCACTCCCGGTTTTTTTGTCCATTTTCATAAAAAAACACACTTGCTTACCGCTATTTTCAGCTTTCAATGCCGCGTAAGGCCAGATAACGCGCTACCAGGGGCATATCCGGTGTGGATAAATCCTGAAGCAATAACTCGGAAGGTGCTACCCAGCGGCTGTCCTGATGCTCCACTAACTTAAGCGAACCTCTAACCCAGGAACAAACGTATCCAATAAGGATAAGCCTGTTTTCCTTTACAACCACCTCTCCGAGTCTTTCATGTACAGCAATTTCGATGCAAAGCTCCTCGCTGATTTCGCGGATAAGGGCATCTTCTTCTGTTTCTCCGGGGTCAATTTTGCCTCCAGGAAACTCCCACTGCCCGTGCGCGCCCTGATATTGCCCGCGCTGAGCCACAAAAACCTGGTTTTCTTTTTCGATAAGGGCGCAAACAACACGAATCATGACCCGAAGTTACTAAATAGGATCAATGTTAAATAATTGTTATGGTTTTCAGATTTCGGAGAAAGAAAATACGCAAAACATTGACTATCAAATAGTTATTTAAAAAATAAAAATCCTAGCCCTTCGCCAAAGACTTCACTTTGACCCTTTTATTTTCCTATTTTTCCTGCATATTTGCCCGGCCTAAATCCGGCCTCCTTCCATGAACATTGTAGTCTTATCGAGAAACCCCAAGCTGTATTCTACCACCCGGCTGGTAGAAGCATGCAAAAAACGTGGCCATCAGGTGCGGGTTGTGGACCATCTCAAGTGTGATATCATCATTGAGAAGGAAAAACCGGGGATTTTGTACAGAGGAGAGCCTTTGGAAGATGTCGATGCCATCATTCCCCGTATCGGTGCTTCAGCTACCTTTTACGGTACCGCTGTGGTGCGTCAGTTTGAGATGATGAAGGTCTTTACCTCCACGGGCTCACAGGCGCTGGTTCGCTCAAGGGATAAATTGCGGAGCCTTCAAACGCTAACGAGGGCCGGACTTGGGCTACCGAAAACGGTATTCACCAATTACTCCAAAGACGTAAAGCAGATCGTGGCCAGCGTAGGCGGCGCTCCCTGCGTCATCAAGTTGCTCGAAGGCACCCAGGGTCTGGGGGTCGTTTTGGCTGAGACCAAACGAGCCGCAGAGTCGGTTATCGAAGCATTTAACGGCCTGAAAGTAAGGGTAATCGTTCAAGAGTTTATCAAAGAGGCCAAATCACAGGACCTGCGGGTATTTGTGGTGGATAACCATGTGGTAGGCGCCATGCGACGTACGGCACCCGAAGGAGAATTCAGGGCAAATATCCACCGTGGAGGAACCGCAGAAGTGGTAGAGCTGACCGACGAGGAAGAAATCGCCGCCATCAAAGCCGCCAAAGCCATGGGGCTGGGCGTTGCCGGGGTCGATTTGCTCCAATCGAACCGGGGTCCGCTGATTCTCGAAGTAAACTCATCACCGGGGCTGGAAGGCATCGAACGAGCCACCGGCAAAGACCTTGCATCGGTTATCGTGAAATACATCGAAAAGAACGTATAGCCTGTTTTTGCAGATTTTTTTCGAATTATCTGCAATTCTGCGCTTTCTGGCAGGATTTTTTCTTCAAATTTGAAGACTAAGCCCCTGTTATGAAATTCAGCTCTTGTACGATCACCCTGCTTACAGGATTAATCTTCTTCGCCTGCAAACCTGTGCCACCCGCAGCCCCTCCCCTCCAGGCCGAGCTATTGCTTGATGCCAAAGCCATTCTGGGCGAAGGAGCCATCTGGCATCCTACAGAGAACATGCTCTATTGGGTAGATATAGAAGGAAAACACATTCACCTCTACGATCCCGAAACGCAGTCTGACCTCTCCATCGAGGTAAGCCAGCGGGTAGGTACCCTCGTGCCAGATGCCAAGGGCGGTGTATTGCTGGCCCTCGAAGATGGGATTTACCACTTCGACATGGACTCTGATAAGCTTAGCCTTGTCGCTCACCCCGCTGACCACAAACCCGGGGTTCGGTTCAATGACGGCAAATGCGACCCTGCCGGCAGGTTTTGGGTAGGGTCTATTGCTCCGAAAGAAGAGGCTTTCCTCTACCGCATGGATGGAGATTTTTCTACCCGCACCATGCTGGACAAAGTGACGACCTCCAACGGCATCGTTTGGTCGCTGGATAAAAAAACCATGTACTACATCGATACCCCTACCCTCACGGTGCGGGCCTTCGACTACGACAATGCCACAGGCGATATTTCCAACCCCAGGGTAGCCATATCCGTGCCTGATAGCCTGGGTTACCCCGACGGCATGACCATCGATGCCGAAGGCAAGCTCTGGGTAGCGCATTGGGGCGGAGCTGCCGTTATCCGCTGGGATCCCGAATCGGGAAATCTGATGCAAAAGGTATCCGTTCCGGCTCCAAATACCACCTCGTGTGCGTTTGGCGGAGAAAATATGGAAACCCTCTTTATAACCACGGCATCCATTGACGTGGAAAATTCGGCTGATTTTCCGCTGAGTGGAGGGCTTTTTGCAGTAAAACCAGGCGTAAAAGGGGTAAAAGCCTCCTTTTTTCAAGGAAATTTACCCTAAATCGTCCCTACATGTCCGGCAAAGCGTTTCGTATTTCTCTATTGCTGGTACTTACCGGACTACTTTTTACGCAATGTAAAAAAGAGGCAAAAGAGCCTGAACAACCGCTGGATGAGACCCTGACAAGCCTCCTGCCGGATACCTGCCCGCACATTATCCTCGATTCCAACCTCTACCGCGAGGGATGGAGCACGCTGCCACAGCCCGCTTTTTGGCGCAAGGTGATGCGGCTTTCCCTCGACACCACCCTCATCAATACCTCCAGAAACAGAACCGTGGTGGGCGTGATACCAACCCAACGCTGGATGAGCCTGAGCGAAAAAGGGAAAAAGCAGCTGGAGGACAGTGTCCGGATGGCTTTCGGGGTAGATAAATCTGACCAGGTGTTTTTTACTGCAGGGAAAAGCCATTTTTACCGCATGGAAATGGTCATTGCCGATATTCCGCGCGCCATCGAGGTATTTCAGCACAACCAAACCGACCCGTGGTACGCCCAGGCGATCATGCTGATAGAAAGCCCGGTAGGCCTGCGTTTCTCTACCGCCGGGGCTTATGGCCCGTTTCAGCTCATGGCGGGCGTTGCCCGGCAGTTTGGATTGGTCGTTACGGATAGCCTCGATGAACGGGAGGTCTTTGATTGTTCGGCGGAAGCTGCGGCCAAACTCATCAGCTCCACCTGTGTACCCAAGGCCCGTAGCCTGCTGGAAGCTTACGGCATTATTCCCGACGAAGAGGCGATCTGGTTCAGGTTGCTTGTGCTGCATGTGTACCACGCCGGAGCTGGCAATGTGCGCGGGGTGTTGAAAAAGATCAATCCGACCCAGGGTGGCCCCGACCTCATTCGTGAAATCTGGCGCACCGAGTACCGCAACTTTGGAAACTCCTCCCAAAACTATACCCAGATCGCATTGGCGGCTATGCTCGAAGCTGACAGCCTGATGCGCCACCGACTCGATACCTGCCAGGGGATAAGCCTGCCACCGATTCCTTACTCCAACCGGAATTTCTAAAAAAGGGTGCCTGCTTTTCGGGAGATAATCGCCAGGTTTGTTGGGCACGCGGGCCAATCAGCCTAACTTTAAGGCATGAATACCACCGCTGTATTGCCTGAACCAGCCAATCCCATGGCCCGCCTGATTCAATATCTGGGCAAAGAACGGGGCCGATTTATTACTGCTTCCTTTTACAGCATCCTCAACAAAATCCTCGACCTGATGCCGCCCCTCATGGTGGGATGGATCATCGACACAGTATCGGGCAATACCCCTTCCTGGCTTGCCGGCACCTTTGGCATTCAGGATACGTGGACAGCGATCTTGTTTCTTTGTGGGGTGATTATCGTCGTTTTTGCAGGAGAGAGCTTTTTCGAATGGCTGTATCAGCTCGGTTTCCGAAGGGTATCGCAGGACATCCAGCACCGGCTTCGCCTCGATGCTTATGCGCATTTGCAAGATAGAGAGATGGCTTTTTTTGAAAATAACCGCACCGGCAACCTCCTCTCCATCCTCTACAACGACATCAGCCAGATGGAGCGTTTCCTAAGCCTGACCTTCAACCAGATCCTGCAGCTGGTCTGCCTTTTTATTTTTTCCATGGCCCTGTTGGTTCCGGTATCGTGGCAAATAGCCCTTATCAGCCTGGCCACCATACCGCCCATTGTGCTTGGCAGCCTGGTGTATCAGCGGGTCATTGGTCCGAAATACAAGCGCATTCAGGAATCGGTAGGTGAAGTAACCGCCCGCCTCGAAAACAATATCGGCGGCATTCAGGTCATCAAAAGCTTCACGGCTGAAAGCTATGAGTACGACCGGGTAAACGCTGCGTCGGACGAAGTTCGTGCCGCCAACTGGGACGCCATCCGGCTCAATTCTGCCTATGTGCCGCTCATTCGCATCTTTATCGCGCTTGGGTTTGCGCTGGTGATGGGCATCAGTTGCTGGTGGTATTTGCAGGGCTGGGATAATTTCACCCTCGGCAACCTCACCCTCGTAGCCATGCTTATCCAGCGCCTGCTGTGGCCAATTACGAGCTTGGGAAATGTATTTGACGATTTCGAACGCGCCAAGGCAGGTGCCCGCCGGATCTTCGGACTCATGGACGCTCCGGCGGAAGTTAGCTCAAGTGAAAACGCGGTGCAGATGGAACGGGCGCAAGGCAATATCACGTTCGAAGGCGTGGATTTTCACTACGATCCGCAGATTCCAATCCTGAAAAACATAGATTTTGAAATAAAAAAAGGCGAAACCATCGGTGTTGCCGGACCTACGGGTGCCGGGAAAACTACCCTTATCAAGCTCCTGTTACGCTTTTATGACCCCAGCAGCGGTCGCATCACCCTCGATGGCCACGACTTGCGGGACTACAACCTCCAGGACCTCCGCCGGCAAATCGGGCTCGTAAGCCAGGACACCTACCTCTTTCACGGGACGGTGGCCGAAAACATCGGCTATGCCTTGCCGGGTGCCACACAGGCGCAAATTGAAAACGCAGCTAAGCAGGCACAACTCCACGATTTCGTTATTGGCTTGCCCGAAGGCTATCGGAGCCTCGTGGGCGAAAGGGGTATCAAGCTATCGGGCGGACAGCGCCAACGGCTGAGTATCGCGAGGGCTATTTTGAAAAATGCGCCCATTCTGATCCTGGATGAGGCCACGAGTGCCGTCGATTCCGAAACAGAACAGGCGATTCAGGAAAGCCTCGATGCCGTCGTGGAAGGACGCACGGCCATTATCATTGCCCACCGCCTGTCAACGATCCGTCGGGCAGACCGCATCATCGTATTTGAGCAGGGACAAATCACCGAGTCGGGCAGCCACGATGCTTTGGTCGCTCAGGGCGGTGCCTATGCCAATCTCTGGCGGGTACAGGTGGGCGAGCGCATAGGCTCCTGAGGTGCGTGTTTACCTTTGTTTTTCCCAGCGCAAAACGATGCCTGCGTAGAAATTGCGGGGCAACCCCGGATAGTAAAAGCGGGGCGGACGGGGACCGGCAGGCAAGGCGTTTACCTGAACCAAGGCAGCATAACGAACATCAAGCAGGTTATTTCCTCCGAGGAAGAGGTCCGCTTTAACCGTGGAGAACCAGGTTCTGCGCCAGCCGAGCCGCGTATTCAGCACCTGATAGCCCTTGGCAAAGGCTGTATTGGGATCATTCATGGGATAGCCGGAAGCCATTTGCAGGTTTACATTTCCGTAGATACCGATCCGCGAATCGCCGTCTATGCCTGCATGACCAGTGCTGGCCGGGAAGCCCGTGAGTTTGTTGCCCGAGTAGTTATTGTCGCCATCCACAAATTCCACGAAGCGGTAGCGTCCGATATTTCCTCCTCCAAAAGCAGACAGCTGAACTTTATCGCTAGAAAGAAATGCCCACCTGCCGGTAAATTCAATGCCAGAGTGACTTGTTCGGCCCGCGTTTACCCCGATGTATTGATCGGCATCTACCCGCCGGGCTACCAGCAGGTTGCGCACATCTAGGTAAAAGGCAACCACGTCCCAGGTTATTTTTCCTTGCGAAGCCTGGCCGCGGGTACCGAGTTCGTAGTTCCAGCCCGTTTCGGGACGGATATCGGGGTTAATCTGGCCACTGGGCGTAAGGGTTTCAGAAACGTCAGGCGGAGAAAAACCCTGGGAAACCGAGCCGTGGATAGATTGATTTTTATTCAGCAAATACACAAACGCCACCCGGGGAGAAAGCAGGGTGGGAAAACCGTACTGCCCGGTTTGATCGATAGAGTCGGTGGCGAAATAGTCGCGCAACTGGTAGCGGGTTTGGTTGAAATTTACGCCAGCCGTGAAGTCCCATTTGGGGAGCGGTTTCCACGACATTTGCGCAAAAACATTGTAGTACTGGCGTAGCTCCTGGTTGTCGCTGAGGGCATTTCCGGGTCGTCGGTTGATGATCTGATAGGTACGCCAGAGGTACCACTCCTGAAAAATTTCACCTCCGGTTCGCAGCTCCAGGGTTTGATTTCCCAGAGAAAATTTTCCGTCCAAAATTGCCCTTCCGCCGAGATTGAGGCTGGTTTCTTCGAGGATATTGAACGGACGCACTTCATCTGCCTGCCTGAATCCAAAGAAGGAGCTGCTGGTAATATTCCATTGGGAAGCCAGTTTTCGCCTCCAGCTCACCCCAAAAAGGCCCTTGTCATAGGCTTCGTAGCCCCTGGCATTCAGCCAGTTAGCGGCGGCATTTTCCGGATGGTCGGTATAGGTGGCACTGTCGAGCGAACTGGGCACAAAGGCGCGGAGGTGTATGAAATTGGCAAAAACCGTAACCGTGGAGCGCGTTCCTGCCGTGGTTTGATGCAGCACATTCAGTGACCAGCGATCGGTGAGGTTATTTTGCCGGAAGCCATCGCTGTGCAGGCCATTGAAATTGACCTGAAAATTCCGGTCAGCATCGGATGAACCCGCACGAACCACCAGCCTGTTTAATCCATAGGAACCTGTGGTGAAGCCCGCCTCTGCAAATGATTTTGCATAAGGGGTTCGCGCCGCCGAAAGCCGGATGACACCGCCCAAACCAGCGCCGTACAAACTGGAAGCCGGCCCCCGGAAGATTTCGGCACGGTCGAGGATGCTCAGGTCCAGATCTTCGAGGGTGGTCTCCCCTGCCCCATTCGTGAGCGGAATTTCTTCGAGGTAAGCACGTACCCGCGAGGTACCAAAGGGGGTGCGGGCGCCTATACCCCGGATTGAAAGTCGAGCCGTATTGAAGGTAGCCTGCTGGTAAAACAGGCCCGGAACGCGGTTGAGCGAGGTGCTGATCGTAACCGGGTTGTCGCGGTTCCACTCGGCTTTTCCTATTACGCTGATACTTCCAGCCTGCTCTATCAAGGATTTTCCGGAGGTAGAAAATGCCGTCAAAACCACCTGATGCACTTCGTAAGCACTGGGTTCGAGGGCCAGCGTGTAAGGAGACCCATTGGCTGAAAGAACCGTGACCAACGAAACATAGCCATTTTTGATTACTATAATGGTGTCGTTGCCGGAATCGGAAAGTTGAAACTGACCGAGGCTATCGGTTATTACGGTTTTGCCATTGGCAAACAATCGGGTATCCGGCAAGGGAGCCCTGTTATCTGCATCAACGACTATGCCCCTGATTTGGGCGTGCAGCATGGGGATCATCAACCATGACCCAAAAACAAAGAGCAGGATTTTCCGCACGTGGACTATTTATTCTGTTTTAGATGAAGCAGGTAATCGCCGGAGGAAAGGGGCTCCAGCCCTTGAATACTGCCCAGATACTGGTATCCGGCACAGAGGAAAACGCCCTGACTGGTTTCAACCGGAAACTCTTTTCGGGTAAACAGATTGGATTCAGGGCTCCCGGCATTATAACCTTCATACTTGTCCATCCACTCAAAAGCGGTAGTGGGATTGTGCAAGCTTAGGACTTCGCCCTGGATATACGAATCGAGGGTATCATCAAAGATAGCCCCTGGAAAATCGCCTAGATTATACACACAGCCCTTTACTTTCCCTTCCCCGATCCAGTCGGATGACTCAGAGAGACGATTGGCCATGAGGCTATCGGCCCCTCTGCGGAGGGTACCATATACGAACAGGTGTTGAATGTTGTCTTGCATGAGCAATTATTGAGCGGGGTAAGTGTAGCCGTAGGTTTTGGTTATCTTCTTTTTAGAAAGTACCTCTACTTTCATAGTCATCATAAGGGGCTTTTCCGGACGGTCGCCAGGCAGGGTTTTTACGGCTGCTATTTTGTCGATCACGTCTAATCCGCCCACTACCTGACCAAAAACGGAGTATTGCTTATCCAGCCAGGGCGATCCGCCCAAGGTTTTGTAGGTTTCGCGTACTGAGTCCGGAAAAGTAAATGTTTTGCCAATACCGGCACCAACGCGCGACTCGATGGCATCGAGCTCCTTGTCGGTGTATTTTTTTCCCTGAACGAGGTAAAACTGAGAGCCGGAAGAGCGTTTTTCGGGGTTGGCCTGGTCACCCAATCGGGCAGCGGCAAGCATGCCTTTGAAGTGGTAGAGATCGTCCTGGATTTCGGCGGGAAGGGTATAGCCGGGGCCACCGGTACCAGCCTGTGAGAGCGTAGCTGCTTTTTTGCTCAGCGGGTCGCCGCCCTGAATCATAAAAGTGGAAATGATGCGGTGAAAGGTGGTGCTGTCGTAAAAGCCTTCAGCGGCCAGTTTCACAAAATTCTTTTTGTGCTCAGGGGTAGCATCAAAAAGTACCACCTGCATGTCGCCCAGGGAGGTAGAGATCGTAACGAGGTAATCCTTTTTGGGAGAGAGGGTTTTTTCCTGTGAAAAACCAGCCAAAGGAAGGATCGTTGCCGCCAAAAACAGCAGATGGAAGAAAACGGGAGTGAATTTATTGCTGTGCATGAAAAATTAACGTTAATCGCGCCTTAAATTAGGCATTCCGCCCGCTTAAAGAAAAACCTTCGGAATTAATGCTGATGAAATCGTTTCCCCAATACGCTCCGACATTCCGAATCCTGCTTTTTGGCAGCCTCCTTTTTTGTTTTTCCTGCAAAAATCCACGCCTGGGAGCCCTCAGCCCCGTAACCCGCACCGAGATCCAGATGCTCGCTTCGTCGGGGAGCGCACCCGAAGAAAAATACGATAAGCTCGCCCGGAAAATGTCGGTTTTGCTGAAAGAAGGCGCTGCCATGAAAAACGACGGCGCCATGATGGATCATTTCCGTTCCTTTTATCAGGAGAACGAACTGGCGCTAAAAGACCTGCAAAAGCAATTCGACCCCTGGCTGAAGCACCTGGAACCGGACGAAATGAACGATTTCATCATCGAGCTCAACTCGCACCAGTACGCTATACAGCTGCGCGATTTGCGAAAACAGATCGAATCACGGCTGGCGTATAACAAAGATTTTAGCAACGAATTCGCCACCCTGATGAGCCCGCTGGACTACCATCGCTGATTAATCCTGAAACTGCAGGGCGTAAAGACGGCTGTAAAGTCCTTCTTTTTCGAGCAATTCGGCGTGAGTACCCCGCTCCACGATGCGTCCTTCTTCCATCACGAGGATCAAATCGGCCCGCTGGATAGTGGAGAGTCGGTGGGCAATGACCAGTGCCGTGCGGTTTTCGAGCAAATGATTGAGCGCCTCCTGCACCAATTGCTCCGACTGGGTGTCGAGGTTGGAAGTTGCTTCATCCAAAATGAGGATCGGCGCATTGCGGTAAACGGCCCGGGCGATGGCCAATCTTTGGCGTTGTCCACCGGAGAGCATGCTCCCCCTTTCGCCGATGGGGGTATCGTAGCCGAGGGGCATTTCGGAAACAAACTCATGGGCCTGGGCAATTTTGGCTGCATGAATAATTTCATCCAGGTTGGGATTCAAATCGCCATAGGCAATGTTGCGGGCCACGGTATCGTGAAACAGCACCCCTTCCTGGGTAACAACGCCAATGAGGCTGCGGATATCGGCAAGGTCGCAGGTACGTAGGTCGGCACCGTCGAGGGTAATTTTTCCTTCCGAAGGATCGTAAAAACGAGGAACCAGATCAGCCAAGGTCGATTTTCCTGCACCGCTCGGACCAACCAAAGCCACCAGCTGCCCGCGATTCAGTTCAAAGTCGATGCCTTTCAGCACTTCATGTTCGCCGTAACGGAAGTGAACCCCTTCAAACCGGAGGCTATCCTGAAACTGTGGCCGGGCCACCGGGTGCTCAGCCTGTACCAACTGGGGTTTTTCGTCAAGCAATTGCTCCAGGCGGTCGTAGGCAGCAATGCCCTTTTGAACCCGGGAAACGCCGTTGGAGAGGGTTTTGATGGGGGATAGAAACTGCGAAAAGAGCAAAACGAAGGTGATGAATTCCGGTCCGGTGATTTTGCCGGGGGTGGTTATTCCTGAATTAGAAATCATTCCTTCCGCAAAAAGGATGATCATGCAAATCACCATCACACTCAGTAGCTCGGTGATAGGCGAAGCGAGCTCCACCCTCCGGCGTATGGCCACATTGAGGCGGGTAAATGCGCTGTTTTTGGCTTCGTAGCGGGCGGTTTCGTAGGCTTCTTTCTGGAAGGCTTTCACTACCCTGATACCGCTCAGAAACTCATCGAGCACACTCAGCAGGCTGCCGAGGGCTTCTTGTCCTTGCCGGGCTTTGCGCTTCAGGCTGCGGGCGATAATGTTGATCAGGAAGCCGGTAACGGGCAAAAGAATGAGCACGAAGAGGGTGAGCTTCCAGGAAATAAGCACCATGAACCCCAGCAACGTAAGCATGGTAATGGGCTCGCGGAGCAGGGCCTGGAGGTTTCCCAGCACGGCTTCCTGAACCAGCTGCACATCTGAGGCAAAGAGCCCGAGGAGATCACCTTTCTTTTTCCGGGCAAAAAAACCGAGGTCCAGGGTAGTCAGGTGCCCGAACAAGCGCGTGCGCAGGCGGTGAATAATGCCCTGCTCCAGCGGTGCCACCCAGTAAGCGGCGGCGTAACGGGTGAGGCTTTTGAGGAAAATGGCTGTAATCAGCCCTACCGAAAACCAGATCAGGACCACGGTGCGGTCGTATTGCACGATGGCGGACCGAAGCGCATAATAGACATGGGCTTTGAGGTCGGCGGTATTGAACCAGTCTACGGGCGTATCCGGCGCAGAGAGGGTTACTTTTTCAGGCGTAAAAAGAATTTCCAGAAAAGGGATAACCGACATCAGCGACACGGCACTGAACAACGTATAGGCCAACAAAGCCGCCAATACGAGGCCTCCCAGCCAGAAATAGGGCCTTCCGTAAGAGAGAATCTTTAAATAGGTGCGCATTTATTAAATTTAGGGCAAAATTATTCCCTCCTTCGGGCAGAGATCCCAAAACTACCATGGCAGAAAGCATTGCACAACAGAAAATTGCCCGACTCATCCAGAGAGAACTGAGCGAGTGGATTACCCTGAAAAAGAATTTTGGACAGGGGGCCTTCCTCACTGTGAGTTTAGTACGCATCACTGCAGATTTGGGTATAGCCAAAATCTACGTTTCTGTTTTGCCCGAAAACCAACTGGTGGAGGTCGTAGAATCGCTCAACGGCATGGCCTGGGAAGCGCGCAAAGACGTGAGCGCCAAGATCCGCAACAAGGTCCGCAAAATTCCGGAATTTGCTTTTTACGGCGACGACACCCCCCAGGAAGCCGCCAAAATAGAAGCCCTTTTCAAGAAAATTGAAGAAAAAGACAGCCACAAAGGCGCCTCCGAATCCAATGAAGATGCGGTAGCATCCTGACCCCGGCTCCATGAACATAGCGGCATTTATCGCCCGACGATACCTTTTCAGTAAAGCACTCAACAATGTCATTCACCTCATCACGGCGGTGTCGATGACGGGTATAGCTGTGGGCACTGCGGCTTTGCTGATTGTGCTTTCGATCTTCAATGGCCTTACGGGTTTTATTGAAGGGCTGTTTGCCGCCGTAGATCCGCACATTAAGATCGAGGCTGCGCGTGGGCAGTACTTTGAAAAAGACAGTACGCTGGAGGCCTACCTCCGCCAACATCCTGACGTGGCCGCCATTACCCTTACCCTGCAAGGTACCGTGGGGCTGCAGTATCAGGAAAATCAGGTGTTTGCGGACCTGAAAGGCGTTGAGCGCAATTTTAACAAGGTAAACGCACTCGATACGTTTATTTACGAAGGCAGCTACGACCTCCGCAAAAAAGCAGGCATTTATCAAGGGGTTTTCGGGAGCATGGTTGCCTCTAACCTGCATGCCGACATCAGCGACCAAACCCATCCCATTGTGGTGGGCTACATTCCGCAGGAGTCCAATTTGCTGAGCCTTGAAAATGCTTACCGTACGGGCAGGCTACTTCCCTCGGGTTATTTCAGCGTGCAAAAAGAATACGACGAAAAGCTAGTGGTCGCAGACATTGATTTTGTACAGGACATCCTGGATGCCCCCGGGCAATACTCCGCCATTGAGGTGCGGCTGAAAGACATCGACAAATCAGCGGGTTTTAAGGCCGCCATTGCTCCGTTACTGGGCGAAAAATACCGATCGCTTACCTGGTATGAGCAGCACGAAACGCTCTACAAAGTAATGCGCAACGAGAAATACGTCAGTTTCCTCATCGTGGTGCTCATGCTTGCAATTTCGGCGGTGAACATCGTGGGTAGCCTGTCGATGGTGGTGCTCGAAAAGCGAAAAGACATTTCAGTACTGAAAGCGGTGGGAGCCGATTGGACCTTGATCCGCAATACGTTTTTGCTGGAAGGCATGCTCGTGAGTGGTATCGGCGTAGCAGTAGGGATGCTCATCGCCTTCGTTTTTGGCCTTTTGCAGCAGCGTTTTGGCCTCATCAAGCTCAATGGCGGCGATTCCTTCCGGGTAGATGCGTTTCCGCTGGAGATGCAGGCGGGAGATTTTGTGCTGGTCTTCTTTACGGTGCTGCTGCTGGGCGCAATTGCCTCGTGGTATCCGGCCAACCGTGCCGCAAAATCAGCCCTGGTAGAGGGACTACGTGACTGATCAATGGTTTTTGGCGGCGTCTTTGAGCAATCCGTCGGTTAGCCAGTTAGCAACCAGCTGACGGTTTCCTTCTATCACCAATCGGGCCTGGTCCTGCTTGTTGCGGATATTCCCCAATTCAATAAACACACTCACGGGCTTCGTTTCGCGGAGCATATGCAAGTCGCGGGGAGAAACTGACCCCCTGTAGCCGCGCTCGCGCTGGTATTGGCGGTAGCGCGATTCCATGGTGTTGCGCATGGTTTCGGCGAGTTCCTGGCTGGCGGCGTCGTCTATTTTGTGGTAAAAATAAAGGTCCACCTGCTCGCGGTGGTCATCGGAGTCCACATGTATTTCCACGAGGCGCTGGTAGTTTACGCCCTTCCGTTTGTTTTCATCATACAGCAAATTGATGACTTCGCAGCGCTGGTTGAGTCGGGCAAGCTGGTTGATGGGAATGTCCTTGTCGAGCCAAACGGTTTCGTCCTTGTCACAGGGTAATATTTCCCCTTCGCGGATGCCGTCGTTGTCGTCGCGAACGATGATATAGGCCGTAGCTCCGTGCGAGAGCAGGTTACGCGCCACCCGCATAGCCACATCGTAGGCGTATTCGTCTTCACAAAGGCTTTCGCCCTGAAAGGTACCAATAGCACCGGGATCAGGTCCGCCGTGGCCGCCTACGATGTAGTAAATACAGCCCTCAAGGGAGCGGCTTTCGAGCGGTACACGGGAATATTTATCGCCAAACACAGGATATACGCCCCGGATGAGGCCGGGAGGGGTTGTTACTTTTACCAAAGGCGTATTGGCCACAGGGACTTCCGGTTCAGCGTCGTTCAGCTCTTCCTCGCAGTTGAGGAAGTGATAAGGCACCCAGAGTTGTTTGTCATTGCGGAAATCGGACTGGCGTAAGTGATTTTTGAACAAAAAATCGTTGTACTGCTGCACCCTTACGGCCCAATCGTAGTCGTCGTTGCCCAGGCTGGTGCGGATACTTTTTCCATTATAGGTACACACCAAAATAGGAAGCAGATACGAACGGCTGGTATTCAGGCCCCGGTCCTTTTTCAGTTGATTGATGCGGTAAAATTCTTCGAGGTTGCAGGGGGTATTGACCTCATAGCGTCTCAGGAGCATGAGCACGCCGTCTCCGGGCTCAGGGGTTGCTTGCACATAACCCACCACTTTGGGTTGTGCCCCTGCTACAACAAGGAGAAAAAAAAGGAAAACAAAGAAGGCTGAATGCCAATTGTACCGCTGCATGGGATACAATAATACCCATAGCCGATTGGAATACAAAAAAATGGACCGATTAGGATCTGGCAAAAACCGGCTATTACCTCTTTGGCGCTGATTACCGGGGCTACTCCATCAACCAACCATGGGCCGTTTCGAGCATGGCAGCCTTTTGATCGAGCGAAGCCGACAGGGACAATTGAGCCAGACCAAGCAACCTGCGCATCACTTCTACCCCGGCAAATTTTCGCATCATGCTGAACTCAAACTGATCAGGTGCCTGGTAGGTATCCAGCACAAATTCCTGCAAATCCAGCGATTGATCTGAAAGCAACAAGTGAGCAGACAGCACGCCCAAGTCAAATTCCGGAGGTCCGTAAAAGCAAAACTCAGGGTCAATCACGCGGATGCCTTCGATGGTTTGCAACCAACTACCGGGGTAAAAATCGCCGTGAAGGAGCACCTGGCCGTCTTTGAGGTAATTCTCAGCAAGGACTTTTATCCGTTCTTTGAGGTGAGTATCATTTCGGTATTTTTCGGCAAGAGCCTCTAGCCCCGGCGTGATATCGTCGAGATTCAGCCCCATACCGCCCTGAAAGGGGAATACAAAGATATGCTCCGCATTGAGGGCGCGCATTTCACGGTTGTGGAGCAGGTCTTCCGGAGCCGGGCCGGGAAATTTGTTGTGGAGGGTGGTAATGAAGGAAAGGAGCTCGGCAAGTTCGGCTTCTTTGAGGGAGCGTCCGGGCTTGTATAAAAACTGAAAGTCGGAGCTCTGGCCCAGGTCCTGAAGCATCAGGAGGTGATTGACGGGGTCTTCGCCCATCAACTCTGGGGTATAGAGGCGGATCTTGTCGTTGCTTTGGGTAAGGCGGTAGAAAGCGGCTTCCACTTCGGCACGGCCTTCGGGTGCAGCAATCTGGGGGTATTTTACCACAAACGGCCGGGCCTGTTTTACGATAAATGTTCGCAAATTTGAATGAACACGAACCGTATAATTCATGTTGCCCTCACCCGGAAGTGAGAGATATCTAATGGTTTCATCGGGGGCAATCCATCGCTGATTAGCCAGAAACAACTCAAGCTCGCGGGGCTGTTCTATGTCAAGCAGGAATTCTGAAGCAGTATGTTTGTCACTCATTCAAATAAAGACTGGAATTCCGTTCATTCACGCTTCAAATAAAGCGATTTTCCCCTAATCGAAAGCAGGTTACGAACGGTATGTAACCCGAATATTAATTCGATAAAAAAAATCCGGAACCTATGTAAGGCTCCGGACATTATGTAACAAACGTACAAAGGTTTTCAGGCCTCCGTCATGACGGGAATACTCGTTTGGATCGACTCTCCGTGCTGACTCATGTCGAGGCCTTCGGTTTCATTTTCTTCAGATACGCGGAGCGGGTTAATGACCCCGGTGAGTTTATAGAGAAGAAAAGATCCGCCAAAAGTAAATACAGCAACGATTACCAAAGCTATCAGGTGATTGAAGAAGGTCGTAGTCTGACCGTAAACGAGGCCTACGTCTTTGGCAAAAACACCCGTTAAGATCATGCCCATGATACCGCCGATGCCATGGCAGGGAAATACATCGAGGGTATCGTCGAGCTGGGTGCGCTTGTTTTTGAAGTGCACGGCCATATTGGAAACAATGGCAGAAAGAAACCCGATAAACACGCTTTGGCCGATAGTAACAAAGCCAGCTCCAGGGGTTATGGCCACCAGACCCACCACAGCCCCGATACAGGCGCCCATGGCGGAGATTTTGCGGCCCATCATGGCATCCCAAAAAATCCATGTCAGCATGGCAGCACCTGAGGCAAAGTTAGTAGTGGCAAATGCCAGTACAGCGATTTCGTTTGCACCTAAAGCTGAGCCCGCATTGAACCCAAACCAACCAAACCAAAGCAAACCTGTACCGAGAATGATAAATGGCACGTTGGCGGGAGGCAGGCTATGGCCATTGGTGTGCACTTTACGTGGGCCGAGGATCATTGCACCTGCAAGTGCAGCAAAGCCCGCGGACATGTGCACCACGGTTCCTCCGGCAAAGTCGAGCACGCCCATTTTCCGCAAAAAGCCGTCGGGATGCCAGGTCCAGTGGGCAAGCGGGGCGTAAATGAGCAGCGAAAAGAGGCAAATGAAAATGAGGTAGGAGGTAAAACGTACCCGCTCGGCAAAGCTGCCGGTGATGAGCGCCGGGGTGATAATGGCAAACTTGAGCTGGAACAAAGAAAACAACAGAAAAGGAATCCCTGCTGCGAAAGCATCATTGGGAGAAAGCGAAACCCCTTTTAGCGCGAAATGCGTCATGGGATTGCCGATAAAGCCACCAATACTGTCGCCAAAAGCAAGGCTGAAACCAACCGTGAACCAAAGCAGGCTTACTACCCCAAGCGAGATAAAATTCTGCAACATGGTAGAAATCACGTTCTTATGGTTCACCATTCCCCCATAAAAAAACGATAAGCCTGGGGTCATGAGCAACACAAGGGCCGAAGCCACGAGCATCCACGAGGTATCGCCTTTGTCGATGGGCATGTTCTCAACTACCTGGTTATAATCAGGAGGAGTGGTTACGCCTATGACCGCAATCAAGGCCAAAATGCCAAAACTGATAATCCATTTGAGTCTTTCGTTCTTCATTGTAGGGGATTTAGAGGGAAAAACTGAGTGTTGCAAAGGAAATTCAGACAAAAAAAACATCTTGCCCGATACAACCTGTAATTATTTGCGTTCAAAGGTAATAATTATCATATATTAAAATACAAAAGGTAAAATTTAATATTTATCGAAAAATCCATCCAAATTCCATCAGGATGCAAATATTTGATACAAATTAATATAAATATGTAGATACAAAAAGTCCCATTTAGCCCGCTTTCGCGCCCTTCTCAGCGACCAGGAAGCCTGAAAAGCATTTGGTAATAAATTGGTAACATTCAGATAATATTACACAGACCTCGCTTTGTGTATTTTTGGAAGAATTAACACTTTCTATGTTCGGACTGGAAACAAACCTGCTGCTGCTCATGGGCCTTTGCCTGGCTGCGGCCTGTATTTTTGAATTTATCAATGGCTTTCACGATACAGCCAATGCAGTAGCCACGGTGATCTACACGCACTCCCTCAAACCTGTACCTGCAGTAGTGCTTTCCGGTAGCCTGAACTTCATTGGGGTAATGGTTGGCGGAATAGCCGTAGCCATGGGAATCATTAACCTGTTGCCCACCGAGATGCTGGTTGACAGCAACATCATGCACAATGTGGCCATGATACTTGCGCTACTTTTTTCGGCTATTATCTGGAATTTCGGTACCTGGTATTTGGGTATTCCTTCATCGAGCTCACATACCCTTATTGGCTCTATTCTGGGCGTTGGGCTTGCTTATACCCTGCTGCCCGACGCTATTCCGGGTACGGAAGTAAACTGGAAAAAGGCCCAGGAAATAGGCCTTTCACTGCTTTTGTCTCCCTTGTTCGGCTTTGGCGCGGCTTGGTTACTGATGTGGGTGATGCGCAAAACCATCAAAATGCCCAAGCTGTTTGAAGAGCCGGATTCTGATACGCCCCCACCCTGGCCTATCCGCGCCTTGTTGATATTTACCTGCTCCAGTGTGAGCTTTTTTCATGGGTCAAATGATGGCCAAAAAGGCGTTGGCCTCGTAATGCTGATCCTGATTGGATTTGCTCCGGTGTATTTTGGCTTAAACCATGAACTCTCCCCTGCGAATTATCAATCGGAAGTGATAGGGTTGACGGATGCGTTGGAATCTGCGTCCTCCCGCCCGGAAAATGCAGCTTTCCAGTCCGAATTTGCTGCGCTTATCAAAGAGGGTAAAGTACTCAACGAGATGCTCATGCCTGTGAGCAAGGTGAGCGATCTTTCCCGCGAGCAGGTATTCAAAATCAGGAAAAACCTCGTTTTTGTGTACAAAGGGATAGCTAAAGTGACCGAAAAAGGGGCAGTTTTTACCCCTGAAGAAGCAGCCGCTACCGCCACGGGCGTAAAAACCCTGAAAAGCTTTATCGAATATGCCCCCCGGTGGGTGATCATCATGATCTCTCTTTCGCTGGGACTGGGAACCATGATCGGCTGGAAGCGGATTGTGGTAACGCTCGGCGAAAAGATCGGTAAGTCGCACCTGACGTTTGCACAGGGCGCCGCTGCGGAACTGGTAGCTGCCAGCACCATCGGCCTTTCCACCTATTTCGGGTTGCCCGTGTCCACCACCCACGTATTGTCATCTGGCATCGCGGGATCGATGGTAGCCAATAATAAAGGCCTGGGAAATCTTCAGCCCGCTACCATTCGTAATATAGGAATAGCATGGTTGCTTACCCTGCCAGTAACCGTCCTGTTATCCGGCGGTCTGTTTCTCTTCTTCCGCCAAATTTTCTAGCTATGCACCCTATCCGGATCATTCTCCCTACCGATTTTTCAACACTCGCCCAGGAAGCCCTCGTTTTTGGCTTGCATTTGTGTGCGGATTTGAAAGCCGAGCCTGTTTTTGTGCATATTTCAGCTGCACAAGCACCTGATCCGGAAACGCTGTTGCGGGAAAAAATTTCGCTGGCCTACCAATCTTCCGGAATCAGCCCCACCTCCGAATCAAAAATTGACATCCGTACCCACGAAAAGCCCTTTCAAGGCATCATGGAGGCCATAGATGTGCACGAAGCCGGGGCAGTAGTAATGGGTACCCACGGGTTTGGCGGACTAAGAAGCATGCTGGTCGGAAGCCAGACGGCTTCCCTCATAGGAGCATCCAGTTGCCCGGTAATCGCTATTCCACAAGGCGTTACCTATCGCACGGTTTTCAAAATCGGCTTTTCAACAGATTTAAACGACCTGTACGACCGCGTCAACCGGGTCATGCACCTTATTCGTCCACTGGGAGCCACCATTGACCTGTTCCATGTTTATCCGGTTTTTCCGGAAATGAACCCGATAGAATCTGTCGATGTAGAGGCAATGCTTCAAACCCTGCGTGACCAATTCCAATACGAAAAATTCAACTTTCACTTTGTACATACCCGCTCCGACAACGACGGACATGCGGGCATAGCTGAATACCTCCGCTGCTACAAACCCGAATGGCTGTCCATGGTCACCAGCCCCAAAACGGTTTTTGACTCATTAGTCACCGGTTCTCTCACCAAAGAAACCCTCGGTCAGGTGCAGCTTCCCCTCCTCGCTTACAGCGATCCTGACTGAATATTTTTCCGTTTTAAGCTCAGTTTTCCACATAAATTAGGATTAGAACAAAAAAACGCCAATTTCACACGTCAACCTGTCACCAGCAGGAAACGAAACGTGGAATGAAGCATCCTCCTAAACTTCGCACAATCGGCAGACGGGAAAAAATCGGATTGCCAGAGGTAGATATTCCCGAAATAGAGGCCAAGGTGGACACGGGTGCCTATACCAGTGCCCTGCATTTTTCGGAGCTCGAAGTAGTAGAAGTAAAGGGCAGAAAACGGCTAAGGGTGGTCTTGCTCGACGACAGCTACCACGCGTTCCATGGCAAGCCAGTGTATTTTGATTATTTCAAAACCAAAATAATCAAGAACTCCTTTGGCCAGTCGGAGGAGCGCTTTGTGGTTACGACTGCGGTTTACCTGTTCGATGAGCTGATAGAAACGGATTTTTCGCTCAGCAACCGAAGCGACCTCCGTTACCCGATTTTGCTGGGGCGTAAATTTTTGAGAAAAAGGTACCAGGTAGATGTTTCGCGTACGAACGTTTCCGATAAATGGAGAAAAAAGAAAGGCAATTTGCCTAAAGGTAATTAAGCCCCAACCCGGTTTTTTTATTCATTTCAACCCGTAATTATCCGGAACCATAAAAGCAATATTGGTGGAGCTGATATTGCCTTTCCCGTCGCGCACGTATCCATAGAGGCGGTAGGCACCGGGCTTATGGGGTGCTTTAAAGCTTATTCCTCCTTGATGTCTGGAGACGAACTCCATAAGCAAAGCAGTGGGTCGTTCTTCTTTGTCCCCGCCGGTAATGGTCGCATAGGTGCCTTCGGGGCAGACCTCCCAGCTGTAGGTGAGCACGTCGCCTTCAGGGTCTTCGGCAGTGAAAGCAGCATTCACCTTCTCACCCGCTTTTAGATAAATGCTTCTGACTTTGCGGTCAATGCCTTCGAGCTGAATGGCATGTGCAAACGGTGCGCGGTTGGAGTTGTATTCGCCCGTCCAGAGGTAAGTAATGGCATCGACCATGGGGGTCTTTTCGCCTTCTTCCCCAAAGAGGCTGAACCAGGTGTGGGTTTTTTCTTGTTTTTGACCCCAATAAAAAACAAAGCTACCCAGACAACGGGCGGTATCACCTGAGATGGTCGCCTGGTACTGCTCCAGAAGCGATTCCATTTTCATGCTGTCAAGGTCTTCGATCGGTGCTTCCCAGTCTGTACGCGACACTTCCCACCAGCCACGCGATCCCCATTCAGTAACGAGGTAGGGCCCCCTGTAAAGCCACCAGGGTTTGCGAAAGCTTTTGGGCAGGGTTTTTAGCTGGCTGAAAGCATTGATGCTGATAAAATCGATCTCAGGGCATTTGCGTGAAATAGCGCGAACCGAATTTCCGATAGGCATCGTCACGACCGTAACCGGATGATCGGGATCTTCGTGGTGCACCATGGCTGCCAGTTCATTCACGGCAGGCCAGAGGTCGTCGTTGTCGTAATTGAGCTCGAGCTCGTTGCCAATTGCCCAAAAAAGAACGGCCTCACGGTCTTTGTATTTCCGGATGATTTTGCGGATTCGCTCCAGCTGCTCTACTACCATTTCGCGGTTGCTGTAATCCAGTCCCGACCTTCCGGGCACTACCTCCAGGCCAACCATGACCACGAGGCCCAGCGAATCTGCTACGTTCAGCACACTGTCGAGCTTCTGGGTTTCCCAGGTTCGGATGGCATTGCCTCCATGACTAACGAGTTGATCGAGCTGCTCATAGCCCGCACCTCCCCGGATAAAAAAGGGTTTTCCATTCCGGAAAATCCGAAAAGTTCCATTTACATACCGCACTTCCACCTTAGCTCCTTTTCCGGCTTCTGGATACCTTTTTTTGATCTCAGAACTATCACAGGAAGAAAAACCCATGATCAGGAGTATATAGGCAAAAATGGCAGCGTATCGTGGGCGCGGACGGAAGACTGAGGGGAGAAACAATTTACCGATTAACATAGTGAGTCAGGGAATAATGGGTAAAATGAACTAATTCTTCTGTGATCCCTGACTAAATTGTGCTGTGCCGTTAAAAATTCCGGACCAATGGAAGAATATTACAGCAACATTCTTTTCGGACTTGCAAAAAACCTAAATTCTTTTTAGCTTTTTCCAGTCAACTTGCTCAATTTATCACATATGTTATTTTCATCCTGGAATGCTTTTTGGTATTTCAAGCTACTGCTAACCTTCGTTTCGCTGGGAATCGCCCCCGCTGTGAGAGAAAAACCCTTACAGCCGCAAATCATGGGCCCCAATACCGGCATGATATTGTTTGAAGAAATTTTCGGAAACATTACCCCCAAAAGCATTTCCAACTCGGGGAGTGGCCGTTTTTTTGCCCAAAACATGATGTACCGACACTCGATTACGGTTTATGACCGTAACCGAAACCTGCTGAAAACCATTCCGGACGAAGTTTCGCTGGCCAGCTACGGCTACAACCGTTTTCCGGAAAAAGCCAAATACCACGGTGCTCCGGTAGAATGCGCCTTCTCTCACAGGGGCCAGTATGCCTGGGTTACGAACTACGAAATGACCGGCCCTGGCCTTCAAAATCCCGGTAATGACCAGTGCCAACGCAACCAGCCCTTTGACTCGAGCTTTGTCTATAAAATCAACGTCCAGACATTTGAAATAGAAAAGGTAATTCAGGTAGGGTGCGTGCCAAAATATGTGGCTGCTACCCCCGACAACCGCTTCGTGCTGGTGTCGAACTGGTGTAGTGGCGATCTGAGTGTGATCGATACCCGCCTCGATGTTCAGGTCCGCAGGCTTTATCTCGGCAACTATCCCCGGGGAATCGTGGTTGACTCCGAATCGAAGTATGCCTATGTGGCACTTATGGGCGAAACCCGAATTGCCAAGGTGCGGCTTTCAGATTTCAGTGTAAGTTACCTGGAGCAAATCGGCGTGACCCCCAGGCATTTGTGTATCAACACTGCCGCCAATTGCTTGTACATATCCCTTAGCCGGCCGGGCCAGGTCATGAAGCTCGACCTCGTTAACCCCAGTAAACGTCAGGTGATAAATACCGGTGCCGAAACTCGCTCCATGGTACTTGATCCCAACGAAAACTACCTCTATGCGGTTAGCTATGGCGAAAATAGCCTTTCCAAGATCAGGGTCCATGACATGAGCCTGGTAGGTAAGGTGACGACAGGCGCAAGTCCGATTGGGGTTACTTTCGACAAATACACCCAAATGGTATGGGTTGCCTGCTACTCTGGTAAAATTCAGCTTTTCAAAGATTGGGACTACCCTCCCTACGCAGGGCAGGACCCATCCAATTATCCGTATGTAGTTCAACCCCAGGCACAACCCGAGACCTCCGCCCCTGTCAAACCCAGCTATTCAATCCCGGTACCTACCGGACTGAGTCCTAGTCCTGAGCCTATGGTACTGCGCCCAACCGGCAGCTCCAAGGTCTTAGATGAGGAGGAAGTCCTACCTCCTTCTCTTCTACCGTCCACATCTCCTTCTCTTGCCTCACACCCTGCTGCACCTGAAGCTCCCATCAACCTTCCCCGGCAATCCTCTCAGGGCAACCTTGGTGTGGTGGCAGGCAGTTTTACGATAGAAGACTATGCGCTGCGGATGGTTGCTCAACTGAAAGAAAAGGGGTTCGAAGGTGCACAGGTTCTAAAGGAAGAAAATGGTTCTTTTCGCGTAATTGCGGGCAGATATACCCAAAGGGACGAAGCCCAGCAGGTAGCCGAATGGCTCAAGCAAAAGCTGCAACCCGGTGCCTGGATTGTTGAATTATGAACCTTACTCCTACCCTTGAACCGGAATACGATGTGATCATTGTAGGGGCCGGACCCGCCGGATGTGCCTGTGCCCTCAGCTTGGCTGACAGCGGACTGCGGATTGCCCTGCTTGAAAAAGGCACTTTCCCCCGCGACAAAGTATGTGGCGATGCCCTTAGCGGCAAAGTACTCACCTGGCTGGGCCGACTCGCACCCGGTAAAGCCCTGCCCGGCACCGAGGTATCCAGCGACGCCTGGGGCATTCGCTTTTTTTCTCCTGGCGGGCTGAAGATCGACGTACCCTTTCGTACCTGGCCCCCTGCCCCGGGAAAGCCTGCGCCCGGACGTGTCATTAGGCGCATCGACTTCGATCACTGGCTGGCCGAACGCGTAAAGGAGCTACCACAGGTGACCTTTTTCGAAGGAAAGTCAGTTACTGAACTGGATATGCAGCCCGATCAGGTGCGGATATTTGCCGGAGAATGGATAACCGGAAAAATGCTTGTGGGGGCCGATGGTGCCAACTCCTTCACAGCCCGGCAACTCGTGCACGCCGAGGTAGATCCCCTGCACCACAGCGCGGGGGTACGCGCTTACTACCAAGGTGTGCAAGACATGTCGGACCAGGGTTTTATTGAGTTGCATTTCCTCAAAGAACTCACCCCGGGCTATTTCTGGATATTTCCCTTGCCCGATGGCGGAGCTAATGTGGGCATGGGCATGCTGACCAAAGACGTGAATAAAGGCAAAATCAACCTCCGTCAAATGATGGAGGAGCTGGTAGCCAATCACCCTACCCTTGCGCCCAGATTTAAAGGAGCCAGGCGGCTGGGACCAATACAGGGACTGGGTTTGCCGCTGGGGTCGAAGCCGAGGCTGTCTTCGGGCAACCGCTTTTTGCTCACCGGCGACGCGGCCGCGCTCATTGACCCGTTTACGGGAGAAGGGATCGGCAATGCGTTGTTTTCGGGGGTAATCGCTTCCCGGCATATCCGCAAGGCTTTCGAAACCAATCGCTTTGATGCGCAGTTGCTCAAGGCCTACGACGCAGAAGTAGCCCTGAAAATGGGCACGGAGTTTCGGCTGAGCCATGCCATGCAGCGGCTGGTGCGCTTTCCTTGGCTGATGGACTGGGTGGTGAAGCGGGTAGCGGGCAATCCGCAATGGCAGAAACTGCTAACATCGATGTTTGACGACCTCGACCTGCGCGATCAACTGCGCAAGCCCTCCTTTTACTGGCGGCTCCTGACCAATCGCTGAAGCCCAAACGGCCAATCGGCAGCCAAAAACATGACTAGCACCAGGGGGTAAACCGGTACAAAAAAACGGGACGCCCCGTTGATACCTGTGATGCCAGCGAGGTAAAACACTGGCAACAAGGGCAATAGCCAAACCCACCACGGCTTTGCAGGACGAATGGTCCAAATGGCCATACCGCCAATTTTGAGTGCATTTCCTGCAAAAATAAACGCCAATGCCAGCAGCCAGCCCACGGGTTGTTTCCACAAATACTGCCAAACCGCCACATAGCCGCCTTCGCTGAACTGTGCCAGCAAGCCGCCTTCTCCGGGGTTTACTTCGAAAAAATGGTACAGGTCAAAACGGCCAGGATCTGCAAAGAAATTGGCCATTCCTTTGAGGTGGAAAGAAATATAGGCAGGTAAGTGACTGCCGATGACCAGCTTTACCTCTTTCTGCAAAAGTTTTTGCCCCTCGCCGAAATCCGGAGTTGCCTGCACCTGCTGCCAGACTGAATCTACGTATTGGTCAGCGGCTACTTCGCCCGACTCCTGCACAAGCAAAAACCGCGAGGTGTAGAGCAGCAGGCTCCGGCCCTGGATACTCGAATAATGATAATAACCCGTTTGGTGGGCATTCCAGCCCATATAGCCCAGCACGACTGCCAAAGGCAGGGCCGACCACAAGGCCCAGGTCCATTTTTTCTTTTTCCATGCCCAAAAAATACCCCAAAGCACCGCAGGAAACACAGCAAGGTAGAGCACGGGTTTTACCAGCGCCCCAAATGCCATGAGAACCTGGCTATTTCGCCAGGCAGGGGTAGCTCCTTCATCCAGGGCTTTGTCCTGAAAAAACACCCAGCCCACGAGGCAGAGCTGGAAGACCGTTTCGGTCATGATGAGGTTGGCGTAAATGAATTGTGCGGGAAAAAGCACAACCATGCTGAGCCAGACCCAGGGATTGGGATTTTTGCCTGTCCAACGCCTGACGAGCAGCAGGGCAAGGACGATGTTGAGCCAGGCCATGGCCGTTTGCAAAAAAGTAACAAGGGCGTAATTACGGCCCAGCAAGGCGAGGATCAGCGGATAGCCGGGCGGGCGTTTGGTGAAATTTTCGGGGGAAAGAGGCTCCGCCCACGGAGCGCAGTACCAGGCCCCGTGCCGGAAGAGGTTTTGCGCAGCGAAAAGGTACTCGTGCGAATCGACCAACAGGTATTGGGCGTGGAAAAGCTGCCAGAGCCAAAAGAAAAACGCCCATCCGGCCAGCAAGGCCAAGGGACGGGCGTTTTCGTTGAGGAAAGCTTTCAAGCGAAAGGTTAGTTGGCGTTGGGGGCGGGCAGCTCATTGCCACTGGTAGCCAAAAATTCGTTGGCGCGGGGCATAGGGATGCGAGCCAGGCGTTCCATTTGTGCTTCGCGTACCTGGCAAAAGCCATTCATGAGGTCGCTTTTGATGGGTTCAGCAGGAACGGGGTCTACCTTGAGCGGGTCAACGGCTACGTCGTTTTTCCAGAAGCGGAAATCGAGGTGAGGGCCGGTGGCTACGCCGGTAGCGCCTACAAAGCCGATCACGTCGCCCTGTTTTACACGGGCACCTTCACGTATGCCAGGAGCGTAAGCCTGCAGGTGCATGTAGCCGGTGGTGTACTCGCTGTTGTGGCGAATTTTGATAAAGTTTCCTGCACCGCCGCTGTATTTGGCAAAAATGACAGTGCCATCGCCTACCGCCTGAACCGGGGTGCCGCGTGGTGCTGCATAATCGACGCCGTGGTGCGGGCGGTGGATTTTCAATACCGGATGAAAGCGGTCGTGGGAGAAATGGGAGCTGATGCGCGAATAGTTGAGCGGGGCTTTGAGGAAAGCGGAGCGTAAGCTACGGCCGGCATCGTCGAAATAGTCGAGGCCCTTGCCCTGGTCAAAGCTGTAGGCGGGAATGTCTTTGCCCATGTGGTTGAACATGGCGACCTTGATGGGTCCGAGGCTGGCGAGCTTGCCGTTTACGTGGTACTCGTCGTAAACAAGTTTGTAGGCATCGCCTTGCTGCAAGCCAAAGAAGTCGATCTGCCAGGCAAAAATATCGGCGAGGCGGGTAGCCAATAGCGGCGATGCACCCTGGTCCACCATGCTGTTGTACAGCGAGCTTTTGATAACCCCGGCCATTTCTACCTCTACCGTATCGATTTTATGCTGGCCTTTTTCTACCCGAACCGAATCGGAAAAGTGCAGGATAACGTAGTCGATGGCGTTGGGGTAATAAATGAGGCTTTGGGCCTGAGAGAGGGAATCGTTGGAGCAGAGCAGGGCGTAAGGCTTGTCTGCTTGTATTTTGCGTACGTCGAAGAGGTCGTGGGGAAGCTGTCCGATTTGCTGGATGATAGCCGCAGATACGTGGTAGCGGTTGAGCACTTCCGACAAATTTTCATTGGCTTTGAAAGCGGCCCTTACCACGGAAAGGGAGTCAAGCGAAAACCCATAGAAGGTTTTAGGAGCGCGGGCCAGGGTTACGGTTTGCTCAGGGGACTGGGTACAAGACGTAATTTGAGTGACTGCCATCACCAGAGTGATACAGGTCATCAGGAAGCGCAGGTTTTTTTTCATAATTTTGCATTCACCCCTACCAAAAGCGGGCTAAAACTTTGGCAAACAAGCAAAGAGGATGATAAAAGTCAATCAAAATAAGGGAGCCCTCTATAACCAAGTCGATGGAAGGGTGTTAAAATTGGCCATTAAAGAAGAAAAAACACCTCGGGTGACCCTTTCCTTTTACCGCTATATCCCCTTTCCGGATCCCGAAAATTTCAGGATTGAGTTGTTTCTTACCTGGAACCATTTGGGGGTATTAGGCCGCACTTACGTAGCCAGAGAGGGGATTAATGCCCAGATCAGTGTGCCGGAAGCCAATTTTGAAGCGTTCAAAAATCACCTCGAAACCATCCCCCAATTGCAGCATCTTCGCCTCAACATTGCGGTGGAAGACGACGGCAAATCTTTTTTCAAATTGAAGATAAAAATCAAAGAAAAATTGGTCGCCGATGGTCTAGCCGAGGGGGAGCTTGACCTTTCGCGCCGGGGAATTCACCTGAAGGCGCAGGAATTTAACCAGTTGGGCACACACCCGGAATCAGTGGTGGTGGACATGCGCAACCACTACGAAAGCCGGATCGGCCACTTCGAAGGCGCTATCCGCCCCGACGTGGACACTTTCCGCGAGTCGCTGCCGCTGGTGGTGGAGATGCTCGCCGACCACAAGGACAAGCCCGTGCTGATGTACTGTACCGGCGGCATCCGCTGCGAAAAGGCGAGTGCCTACCTGATCCAGCATGGTTTTCAGGAAGTGTATCAGCTCGACGGCGGCATTATCAACTACGCCCACGAAATAGCCGCAAATGGCATCGAGAATAAGTTTCGGGGTAAAAACTTTGTGTTTGACGAGCGCCTGGCCGAATCGATCTCCGAAGAGGTGCTCGCTACCTGCGACCAATGCGGTGCGCCCTGCGATGCCTATACCAACTGCCAGCACGTAGCCTGCAATATGCTCTTTATCCAGTGCCCCGAATGTGCCGCCCACTTCGACGGCTGTTGCTCCGATACCTGCAAAGACATCTTCCACCTGCCCGAAGAAACGCAAAAGGCCATGCGCCGCGGGGTGGATGCGGGGGTACGTATTTTCTCGAAAGGAAGATTTGCGCAACGCCGCTGAAGCCGAAAGCAAAGCGCTTGCAGATTTGGCGGTTAATTGTACTTTTGCATTCCACTTGCCCGAGTGGTGAAACTGGTAGACACGCCGGACTTAAAATCCTGTGGACAGCAATGTCCGTACCGGTTCGATTCCGGTCTCGGGTACAAATTTGGGAAGGCTGTCCGGATGGGCAGCCTTTTTTGGTTTGGGGGGGTGACGATCGTTGCGTTGGGTAATAGGGTAACAGGGTAACAGTAGAGACAAGGCATGCCTTGTCTCTACAACAACAACATCATCATCATCATAATTATCCACAACAACGATGACAACTATTTTGGTTAAATCACCTTGTAACCAATTCCGGAGGTGATCCACCATTAAGCGCCCCCAACCTCCTTACCTTTAACAAATTCACCCTCAGAGGACTACCCACTACAATGTCCTTTATTAGTCTTAACTCTATGACCAGCAGATAATCCCCCGGAGAATCAGAAACGGAAAATCGAGACTTGAGATCCCATTTTTCCTGCACTAGCGCTTGGTTTATTCTTTCCGGACATGTATCATGCGATTTTAGGAAGCAATACCTTCCCGCTCAGAAACATAGCTAGTATGCCTGTACTCAAATTTGATGAAACGCCTGCTGAAATCGTCCGGGTAGGCCTGCAACGAAAGATAATCCATACCGGTGAGCTGATGACCGTGGTTATCGACTTCACGGATGGTCCGTGGGAAAAACCCGAGCCTCCACATTCCCACCCGCATGTACAGACTTCCTACGTCGCAGCGGGAGAAATTATCTTTTACTGCGAAGGGGAACCCGACCAGCACCTGAAAGCGGGCGATATGTTTGCCGTTCATTCCGGGAAACCTCATACTGTAAAAATCCTCACGTCCCATGTGCGGCTTGTGGATAGCTTCAATCCCTTGCGGGAGGACTTTTTGTGATTTTCTTCCCTTAGACAACGCAACCCCGAACCCTCCGACGAACCGTGCATACGTTGAGATGGCAGGAAGATCTCTAGGAATCAATCTCTGACCCTCTTCGCTATTCCCGTATCAGTTAGTCGGAACAAACCCTCCCCCCCATGTTCCTTAGGATTACGCTGTTTCTCTTTCCCATCACTTTCGGGTTTCTCCATGCGCAAGACATCAGCCCCGAAGCAGTTCGGCAGTCTATCCCGCTTGAGAAACTGACCCATCCTTTTCTCCTGTTTAATTCGGCAGACAAAGAAGCCATGCTCCTGCGGGTTCAAACGGACCCGGAGAGCCGCGACATCATGAACCGGCTACTGGCCGAAAGTAATATGTTGCTGTACCAACCCGTCGATCAGGAGATTCCGCCCAGAGGGAGTCATGTGAGAGCAGGCTGGACGGAGACAGACCGACAAAATCCTTATGACCGGAAAATTGGCCGCTACAGGGAATATGCCCGAGAGCTGGCTTTTGTATATCAGATGACCGGGGAGGAGCGCTATGCCCAGAAGGCTTATGAATTTGCAGCAGTAGTGTGCTCCATGCCGCTTTGGACGTTGCAGGCCCATGAATTCGACATCATTTACAGCCGGGTCTGGCCTTGGAATGTACCCGACGATCAGGTGAATTTTAACTTTGACATCGGTACCGCCACCACTGCCCAAATCATAGCCTGGGTCTATGATTGGACCTACCCGGCGCTGGACAAGCCGCAACGCGCCCGACTCCGGAATGCACTACTGGAAAAAGCGATCACGCACGTTCGGGGAGATTATGACCTGCATTGGTGGGCCACTGCCTATCGGTGTAATTGGACCGGTGTCTGCAACGCCGGTGTAGGCATGGCCGCCCTGGCCCTGTTGCCGGAGCATCCCCAACTGGTGGATGTGGTGGCAGAATCCTACAATCGGATCAACCGAATGCTCAACGAACTCGGCCAGGACGGTGGCTGGCAGGAAGGGGGCTCCTACTGGAAATATGGCATGGACCGCTCCATCCTTTTTGCCTACGCCTTCAAAAGGGCAAGCGGTGGAACATACAACCTCTTCCTCAACGAGCGCCTCGCTGCCAACCCAGTGGCTTGTCCGGTTTATCTGTTTGTTCCGCCCGACAAAGCGGTCAATTTTGGCGATGCACATGACCACAGCATCGGGGGAACCGATTTTTTCAATTTGTTGACGACCGAAACCAACAGTGCGGAAGGCGCCTGGTACCGTCAGGAAATATTGGGACCGGGCAATGATCTCTTCGACCTCGTTTTTCCCCGGCCAACTATTACCCCCCAAGTGCCTGAGTTTCCTTCCCGTCATTTTCGAAGCATAGATTGGTGGGTCATGCGCAGCAATTTTACCGATCCCGCCAAAGTTACCGTTGCCGGAAAAGCTGGCAAAAACGACGATCCCCACCACGGACATCTGGACATTGGGCATTTTATCCTGTTCTGGCAGGGGGAGGACTTTCTGAAGGACTCAGGTCGGCCGTATTACGACGAAGAATACTTCGACGAAGCCCGGTGGAGCTATCCGCAGGCCGGTAGTTCGGGGCACAATGTGGTGATGGTCAATGGCGAGCAACAGCTTCCCGGAAAGCGGAAGGATCAGCCCTGGAATGAGGACATCGGCGGAGAAGTGTTGGAATTTTCCAGTACTACCAGCCGCGACTACGTGCTGATGGACCCGACAGGTGCCTATCCCAAAAAGGAACTACACCGCTGGAGAAGGCATATTTCGCTGGACAAAGCCACCGACGCAGTCCTGCTGTTGGACGAAGTGGAGGCAAACTCTTCGGGTGCCAAAATATCCGTGCGATTTCATAGCGGCGTAGATGTCGATCTACAGGACAGCCTGGTGCTGCTGCATGGGAAGGGTGGAACCATGGCCATGATTCCGCTGTGCAACGATCCCTGGCAAATCCGCAGTGGCCGACACGCCTATCAGCCAGTGCATGCCACCAAGCCCTTCGAATGGTTGCCCTACTTTGACATAGAGGTACAGGCCACCGGAAAGAAAACCAAGGTCGCTACCCTGATTTTGCCCGTGAAAGGCCTGGAAGAAGCCCTGGAGATCAGGAGAACGCTTAGCTGGCAGTATCAAGGCGAAGTCCTCCACGTGACGGTTGGGGAGGATCTGGAGTTTTTGTTTAGGTCCAATTAGGGGTTGCCCGCAGGGTGGAGGGGGTACACATTAAAATCCTATGGCCGACACCGGAAAATTTATGTGCGAAAGTCTTTTAGCTGCATTCTTCCAAGGCAAACTGAATCAGGCTTTTGCCCCCACAGCACTCACCCATGCCTGCGGCTTTTTCATCTCCACAGAGCCTCGGTATTTCCTCGTCAGTCAGTTGTAAATTCGCTGAGAAGGCAGGATATTCAACCCGGATAATTGGGAAATCCACACTTTTTTCAGCATTTGTACAGATATTACCTACAACCAATTAAAGCGACAAAAGATGACAGAACATATTTTTTTGACTTACCAAAAATTTAATTACAAAGGAGAAGCAGCTGAATTGGGAGATTTGTTGGCCGATCATAAAATAGAGCACTTCATTGAAGATACTTCTTCAAGTTTTGACCCGTCATTTTCAAATAATGAATTAAACAAAGAATTCAGGATTAAGCTAAAAAAGCAAGACTTTGAAAAAGCAGACAAATTATTATTGGCCATTTCGGCTGATCAGATTAGCGCTATTGACAAAGACTATTATTTATTTGAATTTTCAGATGAAGAACTAATGGATATTTTAAAGAAAAGTGACGAATGGAGCAAATTTGACTATTTATTGGCTCAGAAAATATTGAAGGGCCGCGGGCAAGAAATAAATGATAAGCAGCTTGAATCCTTACGAAAGCAAAGAATAGAAGAATTGGCAAAACCAGGTGAATATCAAAAATCCTGGATAATTGCTGGCTATGTTTTTTCATTTTTAGGCGGACTCATGGGAGTATTTATTGGCTGGCATTTGATCTCTTATAAAAAAACACTTCCCAATGGAGACAGCGTTTATGGATATACAGTAGAAGGCAGAAAACATGGAAGCAATATTCTACTTCTAGGTATTGTCTCCTTCATTATTTGGTTGTTCATTAGAACAATACTCAACAACTAGAGAGAACGGCATCCCGTAACCTGGCATTGGTTTTCAGGGAAAGAGAACTGAATAAAAAAGCAAGGTGCAAAAATTGCACTTTCCAAATTCCGACAAACCTTGTGATCTATTACAACCCTGGAGTTATCATCTCAGTTAGCTATCGGGTAAAATCGGTGGGCAGCGGCCAATGCCACAAGCCCAACAATCCGCAAGTCGAGGTACCAAATTGGGCCAAACTGTTTGAATTTTCTTCCCACATTTGTGTATTTTTATAAAAATAAATACCATGAAATACACCTTTACGCTTTTTGTGACGATGGGGCTTTGCTTCACCCAGGTATTTGGACAATGTGCTACGGAATGCTGCAAATATTCCGAAAATAAGACCTCCCGCTGGATGTTTGGGGTAGAAGCGGGTGCCGGTTTGGGTGCCATGATCGCCAATAGAAACTACCTTGGCTTCGCCAATGACCAGTCTGCACTTGTCGGTACTCCCGGCATTGACGCTACTTCCGGTTTAGCTACCTCCGTGGGAGTGGTCGCGCGTTACCAAGTGGGCTGGCTAAGTCTTCGGTCCGGTATTAGCTACGACTTGCGGGGCGTTTACCTCAACGATATGCCCTACTACAAGGGAAACACTAATACGGACGTGCAGTTTGGCAGGGTTGGGGTGCTGCATCAATATGTGAATATTCCGCTGCTGCTGGATAGCAGAATTCCGTTCCTCACGCCCAATTTCCGCTTCCTGACGGGAGGCTACATCGGCTTGTCGGTTGGCACATCTGCTTATACCCCTGAAGGCAAAGTAACGATATTGGTTCCTTTCATCGGTGGGTATCAATACCCGATTGATGCAGGTTTACAGGGAGGCATGAGCTATCAACTCCCGATTAATGCGCTGAACAGACTGGAAATTAAGGCCACCTATACGCACGGGGTCACGGTGAGGCGAGAACCTTATATCGAAGCCGCTTCCTTTCACCGGGTAGCCAGCCTTTCAGTGGGGTGGTTATTCAGCGCCAAACAGGTCGGCAAATGGTTTGCTCACAAGGCCTTGGAGAACGAGAAAGATTGAAAAACGGGTTTTGAAGGTGATTGCGTTGCTTACAAATATAGCGAATTGAAGATCTAACGCTGGTTTCGGTGGGATAGCTGATACTGCCCCGATTCGGTTGACCAGGGAGTTGGTGAAGTAGAAAATTTAAAAGGACTAATTCAAGAAATGAACGGCATTTGGCTGTGGTGGGACTAAAGGCATCGGGTCCATTCCTGCGAACCGTTATCTGCAAGCATTAACACACGACAGCTATGCCGGATTTTACTGAAAGATTTAGGCAATACAGTAATTCAGACTTACTGAAAATCATTGACAGTCCAGACGATTATGAACCATCGGCAGTTGAAACGGCTAAAACACTATTAGCTTCGCACCAACTCAGCGATCATGCCATGGCAATTGCCAAGGCAGAGCTTGCAGTACTCAATCAGGCAAAGGATGCAAAAGACCAAAAGAAAAAGGGCTTAGAGCTCTCAATGAAGAAAGTTGGAGCTTCAATTTTATCTACAGTTAACCCCATTCAAACCCAAAAACCAACCCTCAATCCAGGATTTTGCGTTTTTTGGCATGCGGGGCAATTTAAGCTATTGAGAAGCCAGTGAACATCCATGTGGTAAGGCACTTTCGTCTTTCAAAAGGCTATCCCATAAGCCAAAAGCTATTTGCAGTAACACAACCGACCAACACTTTAATTTGACAATGACAAATTTCATAGAAGCCTATAATCCGGACTGGAAAACCGAATTTGAAAAGCTAAAACATCTGCTTCATTCAGAATTCGTGGACTACAACCTTGATATTCAACACGTTGGAAGCACCTCTATACCCGATCTATGTGCCAAACCAATCTTAGACATTGACATAATCGTAGAGAACAAATCACTGATTGGCGATATATCTGCGAGACTTGAAACAATTGGTTATCTCAGTAGAGGTGAACAAGGAATTCCGGGACGTTTTGCGTTTAGGCAGTCATCCAGCCTGACTCCTGTAACAGCCGAAGACAAGACATGGCAGGCACACCATCTTTATGTTTGCTTCTCCGATAGCCTGGCATTAAAAAACCACTTGCTTTTTCGCGATTATCTGCTGCAACATAAAGCGCTTGTTAACGAGTACGCGCAATTAAAAATGGAGCTGACCAAAGAAAAGGGAATAACAAAAGAAACATACACAAAACATAAGACTGAATTTATTATCTCCGTATTAACTTCCGTCGGTTTAGATGAAAAGGAATTACTAGAAATAAAAAAAGCAAACATCTAAATTGTATTCAAGGATTGTTATGATTTGCGGAATTTATGCCAGGGCTAATACGATTTGCGGGATTTTCAGGATTGATTCCTCTGATTTCCAAAGGATTATCCTCAGGATTTTCGCCATTCCCTTTCGTATGGATATAAAATCTCAAAATTTACCTCCTAACAAAATCAGACCAGGAGTAATGTTTAAATAGCTCTCCCCGCACTGAGGTAACCTTCCCAATAATAGTACGAGTTCAAGAATCCGATTTAGCCATCGATGCCCTTTCATTTAACCCAAAATGGATTAGACTTGGATCAGTTAACCCTAAGGCTTCTCAGCGGAAAAGTCTGTCAATATGCCCTTGAGCTTTGAAATCAGCCCTTTTCCAGCCATCTTTATATCAAAAACCATGAACCCGAAAGTTGATTTCTTTTTTAATAAAGCCAAACAGTGGCAAGAGGAATACGCACAACTGAGAACGATTGTCCTCGGTTGTGAGCTGACCGAAGAACTGAAATGGGGTTGCCCCTGCTACACCTTTGACGGCAAAAACCTCGTGTTAATCCACGGATTCAAGGACTATTACGCGCTACTCTTCATGAAAGGGGCCCTGCTCAGCAATGACCACGGCCTGCTCATCCAGCAAACCGAAAATGTGCAGGCAGCCCGCCAGCTTAGGTTTACCTCTCTGGAGGAGATCGTGTCCAAAGAATCCCTCATTAAAGCCATTATTTTTGAAGCCATTGAAGTAGAAAAGGCAGGATTGGAGGTTCCGATGATCAAAAGTACAGAACTGGAATACCCGGAGGAATTTCAACAAAAACTGGCCGAAGATTCCAACCTGAAAGCTGCTTTCGAAGCCCTGACTCCGGGTCGCCAGCGGGCCTACAACCTGTTCTTTTCCGCGCCCAAGCAATCCAAAACGCGAACGGTACGGGTGGAAAAATCTATTCCTCAGATTCTCGACGGCAAGGGCCTGAACGATGAATAACGCTGATTCAAGGGCTGATTTTAGGTAAAATTGTAGCTTTGTCAAAGCATGAATCCATTGATTGACCTTTATTTCGCGGAAGGCTGCGGCCGCTGCCCCCTCGGCGGTACGCCCGACTGCAAAGTGCACAGCTGGACGGAGGAAATGCGGCAATTGAGGCGGATTTTGCTCGATTGCGGATTGACCGAAGAGCTGAAATGGAGTGTGCCCTGCTACACCTTTCAGGGAAACAACATCGTGATCCTGGCGGCATTCAAGGACTATTGTTCGTTGAGTTTTTTCAAAGGCGCCCTGCTTCAGGATACCCATACCCTGCTGGTCAAACCCGGCGACCATACGCAGGCAGCGCGGTTGATTCCCTTTACCAAGGTGAAGCAAATCCGGGAGCAGGAAGCCGTGCTCAAAGCCTATATTTTTGAAGCCATCGAAGTGGAAAAAGCTGGGTTGCGCGTTGATTTTAAAGAAAAAACGGAACTGGATTTACCGGAAGAATTTCAAGAAAAACTGGCCGAAAATCCCGACCTGAAAGCTGCCTTCGAAGCCCTTACCCCCGGCCGGCAAAGAGGCTATCATCTCTTTTTCTCTGCCCCCAAACAATCCAAAACAAGGGCAGCCCGGGTGAAAAAATGCATTCCGCTGATACTGGCTGGCAAGGGGCTGAATGAGGGGTGAGCAATTCCGAATGTGTACAAACCATTATTTTGGCCAGAAAAATAGATGATTGTTGAATACAACCAAATCTAAAAGGTCTGCAATAATTCAGCGGGTAATCCTCTGCAAATCAGGAGAATAAATCCTGCTATTCTCACCAATCCTGCTAATCCTGGTATATTTCTGGCGCGCCTGCGGTTCGCCGTTCTGTTTTGGGGTGCGATTGTTTTCTACCGATATGTGCACCCTACGGGAGCAGAGGATATGTAAAGAACATTACAGCGATTATTAAGCGGTATGTCGGAGAAACCTTTTTCTACCTCCGCAGGCAGGCAAGAGCCATCCATTGGTAAAACGATTGAGCAGAAAAATCCGTGATCAACAAAGGAGAATGACATTGAATAGCCCTCTCCCATGATCTACTCAGCAGCTCTTACCTAAGGTTTATTGATAGTCTCTGGTGAACACAAGCATTTTAGCAAGCTTATATTAAAGGAAGTAAGTTTGGATTTTTGGTCTCCAACTCCCCGCCCCTACCCCCAAAATTATCCCTATTTTTGCCCAAAATCTCGATCATGGACTTTAGGGACAAGGTAGTTTGGATCACAGGAGCATCCTCCGGCATTGGCGAGGCGCTGGTGCATGGCTTTGTGCAAACGGGTGCGCGGGTAATCCTTTCTGCCCGCAGGCTGCAGGAACTGGAGCGGGTACGCGCCGAGTCGGGTGCAGCCGAAGACCGCACCTTGCTCCTGCCCCTCGATCTCAGCCTCACCGATACCCTCACCGCCCACGCCGAAACAGCCTGGAAATGGGCCGGGAAGGTCGATATCCTCATCAACAACGGCGGCATCAGCCAACGCGGACTGGCGCAGGACACCCTTCCCGAAGTGGACCGACGCATGATGGAGATCAATTATTTTGCCCCTGTGGTGCTGACAAAGGCCCTTTTGCCCAAAATGATCGCCAAAGGAAGCGGTCATCTCGTGGCGGTATCGAGTATTTCGGGCAAATTCGGATTCCCGAACCGATCGGCCTATGCCGCTTCTAAATTTGCGCTGGCGGGGTTCTACGAAAGCCTCTCCCTCGAAATGCGCGGCCAGCAAATCCCCGTCGGCGTCACGGTCGTTTTTCCCGGCTCCATCAAAACCAATATCAGCCTGCACGCCCTCGATGGAAACGGCAATGCGGTAGCCCAAAAAGAAGATCGTTTGGAAAAAGGCATGAGCGCCGCCGAATGTGCCACGGGCATCATGCAAGCCATTGCGAAGCAAAAACCCGAAGCCCTCATAGGCAAAGGGGAATTGATGATGGTGTATCTGCGGCGGTTTTTGCCGGGCGTATTTCGCCGGATAGCATCAGGCATGGTGGTAAAGCCGTCCCGAGGGGTGTAGGGGGCGAAGAGAGGAAAGGAGAAATCCCCGGTTTGAGATTTTTGTATATTGCCGCGATTTTTGAAGCAAGCTATGTCCGTAATCATCAGTGGAATTCAGCAGGTCGGGGTAGGCATCCCGAACGTTCAGGCAGCCTGGAAATGGTACCGTCAGCACTTCGGCATGGATGTGTCGATCTTTGAGGAAGCCGCCGAAGCCAACCTCATGCTGCCTTATACCGGCGGCAAACCCCACCAGCGCCACGCTATTCTGGCCGTAAACCTGCAGGGTGGCGGCGGCATGGAGATCTGGCAATACACCAGCCGTACCCCCCAGCCGGCCAATTTTGAGATTCAGGCGGGTGATCTCGGCATTTATGCAGCAAAAATTCATTCCAAAAACGTACCTGCGGCCCTCGACCACTTCAAGAAACTCGGTGCCGATGTGCTGGGCGAAGTACAGGTAAATCCTGCAGGGTTGGAGTTTGTATGGGTTCGCGATCCCTGGGGCAATATTTTTCAGGTAGAAAGCTCCGACAATACCTTCGCCGTTCGTCCGGTTCCCACGGGAGGAATCCTCGGGGTGGTGCTCGGTGTTTCCGACATGGACGCCTCCCTCCGTTTTTACAAAGACCTGCTCGGCTACGACGAAGTACTCTTCGACGAAACCGGCGAATTTCACGACCTGGCTCCCCTGCCCGGTGGCAGCGGCAAATTTCGCAGGGCACTCATTACCCACAGCAAGCCCCGCCAAGGTGCCTTTTCCCGCATTTTCGGCCCTACCCGCATCGAGCTGATACAGGCGCTTGACCGCGAACCTAAAAAGATTTTCGAAGGCAGGTTCTGGGGTGACCTCGGATTTATCCACCTCTGCTTTGATATTCAGGGCATGGATGCGCTGCGCAAACAATGCGAAGCCATGGGTCATGCCTTTACCGTAGATAGCCAGGCTGCGCTCAACAGCAATTTTGACATGGGAGAAGCCGCCGGCCATTTCTCTTATATTGAAGACCCCTCCGGCAACCTCATCGAGTTTGTGGAAACCCACAAAGTGCCCATCCTGAAGAAGATCGGCTGGTACCTTGACCTCCGCAAGCGCGCGCCCGAAGCAGCCCTTCCCGACTGGATGCTCAAGGCACTTCGATTTAACCGTGTGAAAGATTAAAATATTATTCTTAGTTTCATGGGCCGTGAATTGATGCCCCCCTTTTTTTTGGCAACCCTGATCATTTTTTCAAGCTTTAATTAATCGGAGATGAACCCCGAAATCGATCAGATTGCCCTAAATTTTTCGCCCGAAAGTCTCGGCGCCTTAAACGTCATCATTGGTTTGATCATGTTTGGCGTGGCACTTGAACTCACCACTGGCGACTTTGTCCGACTCTGGAAAAACCCCAGACCTGCCATTACCGGCATCCTTTCGCAGTTTTTGGTGCTTCCTGCGCTTACCTTCCTGCTCGTTACGCTGTGGAAACCCAACCCACCCACGCTGGCCTTGGGCCTGTTTCTGGTTGCGGCCTGCCCCGGTGGCAACACGTCTAACTTCATTTCTGTACTCGCCAAAGGCAATGCCGCCCTTTCGGTGAGCCTAACCGCGGTTTCGACCCTGGCTGCCATTGTGATGACGCCTTTTAATTTTCACTTTTGGGGCAGCATGTACGGACCCACAGCCGAAATTCTGAAAGAAATCCACATCCAGCCCTGGGACATGTTCCGCACCGTGCTGGTGTTGCTCGGTATTCCGCTTGCAGCGGGCATGGCCACCAATCATTGGTTTCCGAAGCAGGCCAAGATGATCATGAAGCCCATGCGGTGGTTTTCGCTGATTGCCTTTGCCGGATTTATCGTGGTAGCATTGAGCAACAACTACGGCTTCTTTGTAGAGCACGTAGGCAAAATCATCCTTCTTGTATGTGCACACAATGCTCTTGCCTTTCTGGGAGGCTATTTCCTGGCAAAAATTTCGGGAAATACCGAACGTAACTCCCGTACCATTTCCATCGAAACCGGCATCCAAAACTCCGGCCTGGCCCTGGTTATCACCTTCGATTTCTTCGGTGGCATCGGAGGCATGGCCATTATTTCCGCCTGGTGGGGCCTTTGGCACTTGTTTTCAGGTCTCGCCTTGGCCAGCGTATGGGCCAGATTTGCTCCTGAACCTCAGCATTCGATCGAAAATATATGAACGCAGGACTTTCAAAACACATATACCTGTTTCTCAAGGTCATTACGTCGTTTTGCTTTCGGCTGTACTCGCGCCGGTTTCAGGTGGCGGGCGACAAATCTTTTGTCCCTAATAATGTAGCCACGATTTTTGCGTCCAATCACCAGAATGCCCTTACCGACCCACTGAATATTATCTATAGCCTCAACCGCTATCGTCGGCCGCTTTTTCTGGCGCGGGCAGATGTGTTCAAGAAAAACCTGGTGCCGATTTTCAATCTGTTTCGCATGAGCCCCATTTACCGCACCCGGGATGGGGTGGACGTAAAAGAGGCCAACGATGAGGTATTCGAAACCTGCATTGAAAACCTGATGCGCCACGACTGTATCGGCATTTTTCCGGAGGGCAGCCACTTGGGGGTTAACCATGTTCGTCCACTGAAAAAAGGACTTGCCCGCATCGTGTTTGCCGCAGCAGAAAGGAGCAATTTCACACTGCCCATTCTGGTTATTCCAGTGGGTTTGCTGTACGAGGACTTTTTCAAATTCCAGAAAAACTGCCTCATAAACCATACCCAGGGGATAAAAGCCGAAAACTACTACGAACTGTATAAGGAAAACCCATCGAAGGCCTTGGTAGACCTTACCCGCGATATCCGTCATGGCATGATGGATGCCTCGATCCATATCGAACTGGAAAGCCTGGCCCCCATCGTGGAAGCCGTTCGCAAGGTTTTTGCCAAAAACTATCAAACCCCGTCGGAAGTTAAATACGGCGACATGATGGCAGAGCTTCAAGCGGGCAAAAAGATCTCCGCACGCGTACACGCCTGGGCAGAAACGGCTTCTCCTGAGGAAAAAGAGGAAATCCTGAAGCAATTCCAAGCCTATGAGCAAGCGCTCGAAAACCTCAATTTGCGCGATAAGATAGTAGCGGAAAGGCCAGCTACCCTCCTGAAGCAAATTGGCACCTTTACCTTCGTGGTCCTTACGACTCCTTTTTTCATTTTCGGATACCTCTTCAATATCGTTCCTTTCCACATCGTAGGCACCAAGTTGCACACCATGTTCAAGGACCCGCACTATACTAGCAGTATCAGGGCCATTGGCTCCATTCCTATTTTTGGAATATGGTATATCCTGATTTGCAGCATTGCCGGGGCCATTGCCCAAACACCATGGGGGTTCCTGCTTACCGCTCTGTTAGGAATGGTAACGGGAATATTCTCCATTACCTGGTCAGGAGTGCTCAAAAAATGGTCGGCCCGCAAGCGCATGCGCACTTGGAAACGCAAGCAGGATAGCCGCTGGAATGCCCTTTTGGAACAAAGGAATGCGTTGCTGCAATGGCATGAAGCACTGCCTGATGCACCGATTAAGGTTTATTCGAAGTCGGTATAAAGCAAATAGGACTTTCGGTTCAATTTAAAATCGGCTATGTCTTCCTGCCACGATTGCCAGATCTCCTCAGCGGATAGTTGCTGATTAATCTGGGTAGCCAGTCGGGTATTTCCTGCCCAGCGTTCAAATCCTTTGGTGAAAAAACCGGCTGGATGCTGCTTTTCGTAGGTAAGCAATACGTCAAGGCCGAGCAGCACCAGCGATTTTCCGTCGCCGGCACCTGCGATTTTGTACCCATGGCAAAGCTGGCCTTTGAGCTTAGGTTCTGAAGATTTTCCGGGAATGGAAACCGGGATAAAACTCACCGGCTGAGCCACAAAACCACCCCTCACAAGCGGTAAAGGCTTAAACCACGGCGCTCCCGACAGCACGAAGGCGGAATCGGTGCCGCGGCCTTCGGACACAATCGTGGCTTCGAGCCAGCAAGTGGCGGGGTATATTTCAGCAGAAAAAACGGTACCCAGGTTTGGGGAGGGCGGTATCCACGGCAGCCCGGTTTCGCTCCAGCGCATGGCATGGCTATAGCCTTCGCAGGCAATGACCTTCAGCACAAGCTGATTTGCCTGGGCAATCCAGCCTTTTCCCTGGATCATTTTAGCCAATTCGCCCATGGTCATGCCGTGAACGAGGGGCACAGGGTGCATACCGATAAAGGATTGCGCTGCGGGCTCCATCATGGGTCCATCTACAAACCAGCCGTTCGGGTTCGGGCGATCAAGCACCCAAAGCGGAACGCCCGCCTCTGCGCAGGCCTCCATCACGTAGGTGAGCGTGGAGGGATAGGTGTAGTGGCGCGAACCCACATCCTGCAAATCGAATATCACGAGGTCTAGGTCTTTTATTTCTTCGGGGCGGGGCTTTTTGTGGTCGCCATAGAGCGAAACAATGGGCAAACCCGTGCGCAGGTCTTTGCCGTCCGTAACTTTTGCACCGGCATCTGCCTGCCCGCGAAAGCCGTGCTCCGGCGAAAACACCCTGACCAGGGAGATACCCCGGGCTTGCAGGGTATCGGCGAGGTGAGTTCCGCCCACGAGGCTGGTATGGTTGGCCACGAGGCCAATCCGCTTGTGGCTGAGGCTGTCGGGGAGGTGCGAAACCAATACCTCGGCACCGGTTAGCACGCGGGTCGGGGCAGTTACTGATTCGGCTTTTTCCGGCTTATCGGGCTGAGAAACAGCGGGTGGCTGGCAATGCGAAAGTCCGATGGCGAAAAGAAAGACCACCCAGGCGGATAAAGTCCTGCTATATTTGTATGTCCACATGGAACGAAGTTCGGATAATCGCTTAATTTTCCCTACTTCTTCCGCTCCGAACAGCAGAACGTGAACTTCGAATATTTTTTAGCCCGGCGCATCACCTTCAAAACCCACCGGAAAGTTTCGGCTTTGGTGGTTCGGCTTGCGGTGCTGAGTATCGCTGTGGCCATTGCCACCATCGAGATTGCTTTTTCATTTGTAAAAGGCTTCGAAACCGAAATACAGAAAAAGGTCATCGGCTTTGGTTCGCATGTGCAGATCGGCAATTACTTCCGCAGCACCGAATCGGAAATCGTGCCGCTGCCGATGAACGAGCCCTCCATTCTCGAAATCAGGAATTTGCCCAATGTAGTTACCGTTTCGCCCTACGTGCAACGTTTCGGGCTGTTGCGGGGCAAAGAAGGCCAGGCAGGGGTGGGCATGAAAGGCGTAGCTGCAAACTACGACTGGCGATTTTTTACCCTGGCGCTCAAAGAAGGCCGTATTCCGGATTTTAAAGCTGCGGAAAAGGAATCGGACGAGGTGCTGATCAGCAAATACCTCGCCCGGCTGCTCGACCTCCATGTTGGGGACAAAACCCGTATCTTCTTTATCGACGAACCCATCAAGCGCCGGCCACTCAAGGTGGTGGGTATCTACGAAAGCGGCATGGAGGAATTTGACAAAGTGGTCGTTATCTGCGACCTGCGGATGCTGCAAAAGGTATATGGCTGGGACGATAACCAGGTTTCGGGATTCGAAGTAAACCTCGCCTCCATGGCCGAAGAATGCCAGTGGGTAGCCAGCGACACCTTCCCGTTTTTTCAGCAAAAATGTGTGGACCCAATCATTTCGGCCGCTACCGAAATCAACAACCTTACGCCGTATCTGTTTGGTGCTGAGCCCATTACCTACATCTACCCCGATATTTTCGATTGGCTGAGTCTCCAGCAGCAGAACGTGTGGTTCATCATGATCCTGATGATCATCGTGGCCGTGATAAACATGACCTCAGTGGTATTGATTCTGATTCTGGAGCGTACCCGCACGGTAGGGCTTTTGCGGGCCATCGGTTTATCGGCCGGGCGGATGCAGCGGGTGTTCGTGATCAATGCCGCTTTCCTGATCGGATCGGGGGTATTGGTGGGAAATTTACTGGGGCTGGGTTTGCTCGCTTCGCAAGACATTTTCGGATGGCTGCGGGTAAGCCAGGAAAGCTACTTTATCGAAGTGGTGCCCGTAGCCTGGGAATGGAGCAAATTTCTGTGGGTAAATATCGGCCTCATCGCCATTTGCTGCCTTTGCATGTTGCTGCCTTCGATGTTGGTATTTTCGATCAAGCCCGTGAAGGCGCTGCGCTTCGATTAATCAGCCAGGTCAGGGGTACCGAGGTCCATTACCGGATCAGGCTCAAACTTCGCAATCTCTTCGAATAACCCGTTAGACTTATTTTTCTGCACATTGTCCCAGTGGTAGTAGCGGCCATTCATGACCACATACACGCCGGGGGGCAGCGTTTGCACAAAAGCCAGGGCACTTCCCAGATTGAAAAATCCGTCAGAAGAACCAAATTTATAGGGAATCATCGCCCCGGTGAGCACGATGGTTTTGCCCTTGACCATGGAGGCAATCGTGTGCGCGGTATGTACCATGGTATCGGTGCCGTGGGTAATCAGGATCTGCGTTTCGGGGCTGTCAATACAGGACTGAGCCACATATTCGCGGTCAGCATCGGTCATTTCGAGGCTGTCGATCATCATCAGTGTTCGGATACGGATATCCAGCGTTGACCGTCCCAATTTAAACATTTCGGGCAGGTGCGTCTCTTTGAAATAGAGTTTGCCATGGATATAATCGTACTCTTTGTCAAAGGTCCCCCCAGTTACAAAAACCTGTACTGTATGATTCATCCTAAAAAGTGCTAGAGAAAGTAAACGCTAAAAAACCGGCTACGAAGGTAAGGAATAGATATTGGCAGGTAAAACCGGGGCCATTTTCTCATCCGAGGGGTTCATTTTTTTCCAAAAAAAGAAATTCCGGGGGTCAGCATTGACACCCCGGAATCTCGCGTTGATATTACTTGCTTATTTGCCAACCACGAGCCTGAAGGTTTCTACGTTCGTGCCGCTGGTTGCCTGAATGACATACAGTCCGTTTTGCCAGGTAGAAATATCTACTTTGAGGTCGGTGTAGGCACCTGCAGCATTCAGTTCGCGGGAAAATACCTTTCTTCCTGCGAGGTCCGATATTTCTAAATTCGCTTCTACTCCTTTAAAAAGGTTGGTCAGGCGCACCGTAATCGCTTCGTTTGAGGGATTAGGAAAAGCTGTCAGTCCGAATCCGCTGGTTGCAGCCAATTCCACCTCTATTTGGTCAGAATAAGAAAAGGTACCGTCGAAATCGACCTGGCGCAGGCGGTAGTAGTTTTTGCCGGGGCGGGGAGTTTTGTCAGAGAAAGCGTAAGACGAACCCAGAAATGAAGTACCCTGTCCGTTTACCTGTGAGAGGCTTTCCCATATGCCACCATCGGCGCTGCGCTCTACCTCGAAGTAGTGGTTGTTCAGTTCAGAGGTGGTCGCCCAATCGAGGCGCACTTCGCTTCCGGTCTGCTCGCCTTTGAAGAACAGGTACTCTACGGGTAAAAGCAGGGTAGCGCAAGTACCCGGATCGTTGGGAGCGCCAATGCTCACGGTCTGGTTATTGGTCGCCAAACCATCGACACCAGAAGTAATACCGAGGAAAATCGGCTTTCCGGGAACAAATACGCTGGCCGGGTCAAATTTAGCATTGAGGTATAGCAAACCGTCAAAATATACGGCAAGCTCGCTGAGCGCAGGGGTGGTTGCGTTGTAGTTCCAGTTAATCACCATGTCGTGGTAATTGCCATCTTCGATATTGGGTAGGTCGGCAGGGCCAAAATCGTTGGCTTGCTCGTCACCGTTTATATTGATCGCGATATGGTCGGCACTGGTACCATCCCAGGCATCAGTATAGGTATCAAACTCTACGGCAAAAGACTGCAGAATACGATCGCCGGAATTGCCGCCGTAGCCTAGTCCGGAACCACCATGGCCTATAGCCGACATGCCTTCCTGCTGTGCCACAAAAGCAAGTCCGTGTCCGCCTGCATCGTTGTTTCCGAAGAAAAGACTGAGCTGAGCGTTCAGCGGTTGACCCTGAAACGAGGGAAGATACAGTCCGTAATCGCCCCATACTGCGGTGGCGTCTGATCCTCCGTTTACCAGAGAAAAGCAAGAGCCGCCTTCGTAGGTAGGGCTATTGACGAGGTTATAGGTTTGTGCTGAAACACCGGAAAGTGCAAGAGCAAACAAGAAAATTCCTAAGAAGCGTTTCATAATTCGGGGAAACTTAAATCGCGAATAGTCAAATTGATTTGCCGTAACTCCTTGCTTAGCAAAGAATTCATAATAAAACTAACGGGAACCCTCATCTGGGGTATTAGCACACCGCTCATTCCGTATGATTTGGCGTTCAGGGTCTCGTTTTGGTTGGTCAAATGGATAGTACCCCAATCGTATTATCATAAGTTGGGAATGTCCAAAAATGGATATTTTAATTCAATTTTCGTAATATTCGTCTTTTTACTTACCTCCACGCAACCATTTTCTTTGCGTCTACTGCGTTTTTTGGGGATATTCGAACGAATTATTTGCCCCGACAATAGCTAAGAATGAAAAAGACACTCCTCCTTCCTTTTCTGATGGGCCTGGTGATGGTATTTGCCCAAAACAAAACTTTCACCCCCGAAGACGCATCCTCGCCGAGGTTTTTGCCCAAAAAGCTGGCTGATTTTCACTGGCTGAACACCACCGGAAATTACGCCTATGTCCCTTTTACCCGCGATAAGCTCGTAGCAGGAGGGGTAACAGGTTCAGACAACGACCTCCTCACCCTTGATGCCCTCAAGCAGCAGGTGCCGGACGTAGCAGGACCCTTTCCCATGCCTAAATGGATCGACGACAGCAGCTTTTACTTCAAAGCGGGCCAGGGCTACTATCGCTATACCCTCCGCACAGGCAAGGCCGAATTGATCCACGACCTCAATTTTACGCCGGACGCAGTGGAGTTTTCGTCCACCCTCGGCCTGGCGCTGGTGAGTGACCACAATATTCTGGTCGCTTCGGGTCCGGGTATGTCTTTTTCGCAAATCACCTCCGATGGCAACGACAACCTCGTTTATGGCGAAGCGGTTCACCGGAATGAGTTCGGCATCGAAAAAGGCCTCTTCTGGTCGCCCGATGGTAACCAGCTTGCTTTTTACCGCATGGACCAGTCGATGGTCACGGACTATCCGCTGGTAGATTTTTCGGAGCCGACGGATGAAGCAGGCAACAAAGCCATGCCCTCGGTGAAGATGACCAAGTACCCTTTTGCCGGGCAAAAAAGCCACCACGTGACCATCGGCATCTACGATATCCGCTACCAGAGCACCGTTTACCTGAAAACCGGCGAGCCCATGGACCAGTACCTGACCAATATCTCGTGGAGCCCCGATGGCAATGCGATTTATGTGGCTGTGCTCAACCGCGACCAGAACGAAATGAAACTCAACCGCTACCATGCGGGCAGCGGCAGATTCGAGGCAACTCTTTTTACCGAAACACACCCCAAATACATTGAGCCACTCCACGGCATGCAGTTCTTTCCAGGCAAGCCTGGCGAGTTTTTGTGGTACTCGAACCGCAGCGGCTTTACCCACCTCTACCGCTACCAAACCGACGGCAAGCTATTGGGCCAGGTAACGACCGGAAGATTTGAAGTAGAAGAAATCCTGGGTTTTGATGAAGAAGCGAAAAATCTGTTCGTATCCACCCGCGGCCTTTCCCCCCTCGACCTCAACACCTACCGGGTAGAAATCAAAACCGGCAAAATGACCCGCCTCGACTTTGATCCGGGCATCCACACCGGCATACCCAACCGCAACGGCAGCTACCTCGCCGACACCTATTCGTCCTTCGATACGCCTTACCGGGCACAGGTGATCGACCTCGCCAAAAACCAGGCCGTGAAAGAGGTTTTCGCTGCCCCAAATCCGGTGGAGGGGTACAAAATGGGCCATACGCGCATGCTTCAGCTCGAATCGGAGGACTATACGCCGTTGTATGCCCGCATGATTACGCCGCCGGATTTTGACTCGACCAAAACCTACCCTTCCATCGTGTATGTATATGGCGGTCCGCACGTGCAGCTCGTGACCAATTCCTGGCTCAATGGCGGCAACCTCTTTTTCCACTACCTCGCCCAGCAGGGCTATGTGGTGTTTACGCTCGACAGCCGGGGCTCCGGCAACCGGGGCAGGGAGTTTGAGCAGGCGACCTTCCGCCAACTGGGCAACGTGGAAATGACCGACCAGCTCGTGGGGGTTAATTACCTGAAGTACCGCTCATTCATCGACACCACCCGCATGGGCGTGCATGGCTGGAGCTTTGGCGGCTATATGACTACCTCGCTCATGGTGCGTACGCCCGGCACATTTAAGGTAGGCGTGGCTGGCGGTCCGGTGATGGACTGGGGGCGCTACGAGATCATGTACACCGAAAGATACATGGATACTCCTGCCCAAAACCCCGAGGGCTACGCCCAAACCACCCTTGCACAATACGCCAAGGACCTCCAGGGCCACCTGCTACTGATTCATGGCTGGCAGGACAATGTGGTGGTGCCGCAACACAGCACCCTCTTTGTCAATGCCTGCATCGCCGCCCATAAGCAAGTGGACTACTTCCCCTACCCCGGCCACGAGCACAATGTACAAGGCCCCGACCGCGGACACCTCTACGGGTTGATTGCCAGGTATTTTGCGGTGCATTTGTAAGAAATAAAAGAGGTCGGGAAATGGGAAACACCTATTCCCCGACCGCTTTAAAACAACCGGTACGATACTACCAGCGAGGTTTTGGAAAGCCTTTGATCCCATTCAACGGGTGCAAAAAGGAGAATGGAACGGTAGTCATAGATGCGAACTTCTGCACCAAACTTGCCTCTCCGGACACCTACGCCAAATCCCCAGCTATAGGCCCCTTTCAATACCGGCTCTGCGGTAAACTCCCCGATGATGATAGAGGAATTGACCTCAAAATCCAGGAGGCCAAAACCACTGGCGAATAGCCGGGTATTTTGGGGCAACGTAAAGTAGCGGCGCAATCCAAACAACGTTTCGATGGATTGGTAGCGAATGAACATATCGCCCTCGAACCGGGAAGGCTGCCATGAGGGAATACCCACTGAATTGCGGAAATAGTTCAATCCGGCTTCACCCGTAATCGCCCAATTCTTTCTCTTGAATGCAAGAAAAAACTCAGCCTCCAATCCAAGCCTAAGGGTAGGCTGGTAGCGGACCGGAAGGTTTTCATAATTGGCAGCAACCGGCGACACAGGTACTAATGTGTACCGCTGAATATCCAATCCGGTAAGTACCCGGAGATGAACGATGTTTTTACTGCCAACATTATGCTTTACGGCAATTACACCGTTACAGGCATTATAGGACTCAAAAACAGCAACGAGCTGCTTTTCATCGTATGCGAGGTTTTCAACGTCAACCAGTGTCGTTTTGCCGCATTGCAACGCCTTGCTGAGTTGAAACACAAAATCCCGGTTTTCCTGTACAGGCGTGTTTATTTTCTGGTACTTTTTGAAAATCAGTGGCTCAACCGGATCGTTAAGGACCTGAAAGTAAAACTTGTTAAATCCTTTCATCCGGTACACATACAAGCTCGCCATGCCCCCTACCAGTTGTTCAAGGAAAAGGGTATCGCTTTTCCATTCGGGTTCGCGCTCCATGCTCAGAAATCCGGATGAAACGGAAGAGACATCCAGCTTTACATATTCTGCCCGGTATAAAACTTCTTTACCGATGCCAAAAGCTTTCACCTCGCGGCAACTCACCTGCTCTTCAGGACCGCTTGCCATACGCCTGATGGAGATAGATGACGGGCTTTTGCGCCAGCCTTCGTTTTTTATCCAACATGAAAGCGTATCGTCATCGTAAGAAACGATGTAGCCCTGCTCGACCCTGACCTGAGCATATGTGTGCAACGAGCAAAGCAGGAAAAGCAGGAGCAAGGGCAAATTGCGGACGGTTTGCATAGCGTCAAAAGATTCGGGTGCGGAATGGCTTATGGATATGTTTACACAAGATTATGCAAAAATAATGAACTTGAATATTAGAAGAAAGCGAAGGTTCTGCTCCAGATAAATGAGTCTTCCTCGTCCTGCCAACTCATATCCTGATGGACTGTCTCCTTATTCCTAAGGGTGCTGAAACGTGCCGGTACTAACGCTTCAGGAGTGAAGGAGGGCAGAAAAATTACTTCCAAACATTTTCGCGCGTACACAGGTCCGGTTGTTTGGCTAGCGCTTCATCACCCGCACCGCCTTCTGCCCATTCGGGGTATCCAGTACGACGAAGTACATGCCTCCAGCCAAGGGGTTGATGTCAACGGATACTGTTTGCTTCCCGGCTTTGTATGTGCGGTTTTCCCACAGCACCTGCACCTGCCTGCCGAGTGCATCCACGAGCCGGGCGTTGGTAAGGCCATCGGCGGGTAGGGCAAACTCGAGGGTAAGCTGGTCTGTAAAGGCGTTCGGGTAAACGAACAAGGGATTTACCTGTACCTGCACGGGTGGAACATAAACGGGCACAAAGGTGGGCTTACTCCGGTCCAGGTATGCGCGTGAGCTGCAAATCTGATTGATCCTTTCCTGACGTTGAGGAAATACTTTCCGATCGCATAATTTCGGCAGGCCTGTCTGGAGTACGATTCCCGGTAAAAGCTCCACGCCGGGCAATACCGTAATCTCGTTTGCGGCGATCAGCGTAACAGTCCCCCCATTTGCCACTGTTACCCCAGGTCCGATCTCAAATGACTCAGTGGCATAATAGGTCTTGCCTGCTTCGAGTTCGATATTCGCCAGGGTTACCCGATCGCCGAGCAAATCAGGAAAGGGATTTTCAGGAATAAGGGGTGCAGGATAAGCTGGATAGGGAACGAGGGTTCGCTTCGTTTCAAACAAGCCTTCAAATGGAACATCGCGGTCGGACACAGGTTCTCTGGCCTTTAGATTTGCAACAAGCTTAATTTTTATATCTGTGGGGGCACAAGACCAGGGCTGACTATTTTCGGTATCTACCTCATAGTCAACGATATAGTCTCTGAGGCAGGATATGGGCAAAAAAGGGGTTCTGTAGGTAGTTGGACTCAGCTGGATGAGCCCTTTGAAATTTTCAGGGTGGCAATCGGGATTCCATGTAATCAACAATGACCCTGCAATTTCAAATCTGGACGTATCGAGTGCTGCCGGATTGAGGACATAGCTCAGGTCCTCGTGCAGCTGAACCTGGTGCCGGTAATCGGCCTCGTAATTCAGGCCCGTCTCAGGATCGAACTGAGAGCGTTGGTACAAGCGAACGTCGAATTTCGGCGTTTCCAGCAAATTCATCACCCCCAACACCTCGTTGTAATAAGGGTAAGCAGCGCCGAGATAACCAGGCCAGTTTGAACCCGGGGTATGTACAAGGATCGTTTTATACAGATCTTTTATGCCTTCCCTGATCAAAAAAACTTCAACAGCCAGTTCTGAAGGTACCTGGCAGGTACAAGGGTCGTACGTCATCGGAAATTCACCCACGAACCATTTTTCTCTTCGTGCAGAAAGGTAGAGGTACGTACAAACGGAACGTTCACGGTATCGAACTCCTGCACGGCTTGTAAGAGCAGATGGGCATACGCAAATAGAGCCGTTCGCTTATTCCCTCCGCTAAGCGAAAACCTGACACCCAACTCTATTTCATCGTAATCCCGGTCCCTTTCGCCAATAACCAGAAATACACGCAGCAGCCCGTTGTACTTATTGTAAAGGAGGAGGTAGGGATGGGTAAGGTCGGTGAGGGGAGTACCATCGTCGGAAAAGCCCAGGTTACGGGCGATCAACTCCCATCCCTCCTCCGGCCGAAAGTCCTCAGACAGATACAGATAACTCACATTTTGGTTGTCGATCTGGTAAAAAGGCGAAGGAATGGACGTTGAAATGGGTTGTCCATTTACCGTATAATTGAGGTCGTACTCTTCCGTGCGCCAGTCGAAAAAAATATTCAGCTTAGCCGGATTTTCAGGGTTGTAAGGGACATCAGGATTGGTGGTAATGTACGTGGTATCGCACTGTGCATTCAGGCTCAGACAACTGAGAAGTCCTATGAGCAAAAGGGTAAAGCTAGTTTTCATGGTATTAATTAACATACAATAGCGTTTATGCATTAATCTAGGAAATTGAATGAGAACAAAAGGCCCAAATCCAGCTGCGGTGTTGATTTTTTGAGCAAGTGTGCAAGCAAAAAAGCCGCCCGATGAGGCGGCTGACTGGAGCATATTTTATCAAGTAGGCAACCCTCTGCGGTCGTTCGCCTCAGGAAATCTCTTCGTTGAAGTACAGCTTGTAGAAAAACATACCGCGCTGGGCGTCGAATCCGCGCTCTACCTGCTCGCTGATGGCTTCGATGTCTTTACCTATAAACCGTATTTCCAGCTCCGAATCGAGCTTTATGAGGTTTTTGAACTGGCGTTTCATTTGTCGCACCGCAAACTTGGAAATGGCAAACCCTTCGTCGGGGTTGATGTTGTAGTTGGGTTCCGCTTCCTGGCGAAAAAGGTCAAACTGCTCTTTGTACTCCGGGGTTTTGATTACCTCGTCCTTAAAGGTTTCGACGTCAAAGGAATCGTTGTGCTGAAAGTAGTCGATGGCATTGTTCAGAAAAACGACCTGCTCTTTTTTGTCCTGTTCGCGGCCAAATACGTCCTCGCAAAAGTCTTTGGTCATGCTCAGGAAGGACTGGGTCTGGAACGAATCGTCCTGGATGCGGGTAACGCGGAGGAAATCGTCGCGCCAGTACTGCGATTCTTCGGAGCCTTTATCGACCATCATGACGGAAAAGCCATCGTCCTCAAAGGTTTTGAACACGAGGCAGCCCTTGTCGAGTTTGCGGATATTGATGCCCTGCTCGGCCAGGAGGTTGAGCTTATTGTCCTCATCGGTGATGCGGAGAAATACGTCTTTGTTTTCTGTTTTGAACAGGCCGATGGCTTCGAGGGTCACGCCGTCCACTTCGCACTCGCGAAAATGGGCCACAAACAGCTCCCCGGGCTTGATCTGGGGGTGCATAGCCTGGTCGTAGAGGTGGTTGAGGATATGGACCGAGGTATCGACAAAGTCTTCGCGCGACTCCTGAAACAGGCGTTTGCAGTAGGTATAAACCTCGTTCATGCCGAGGTCAGAGGGGTGCGAAAATTTGAAAAATTCTTCTGCACGAAAAGGCTTGAGGAAAAAATCTTCGAGCAGGTCCACCATGGTTTCTTCTTCCAGCGGAAAAAGCTCGTGAGAGGCGACCACGCCCTGGTTTTTGACTTTATTGCCCACCTTGTGAACGGCGAGGGTGGTGAGGCGTGCTTGTGAAAGGTCCAGCATAAGGCTTGATTAAAAACGGAGGGTGAAATTAGGAAAAAAGAGGTTGCCTCCCATGCTGCAGGAGTAACGTTTCGGCGCTAAATGCTGGTTACCGGTTCTTGCATGTGGACCATCATCAAGTCATTTTTTCCTGAAAAATGGCCTGAACTCCTTCGCTAATTCCTTTTCAAAACCACGACCTCTCCCGGTTGAAAAACCTTTTCGAGCACCTCCCCCGATTGAGGAACGCCTGCTACCAACCAGTTGTGGCCCAGGTGCGGCCAAAGTTTGATCTTTCCCCCTTTCAAACTCCGGATGGTAATTTCCTGGGTTTTGCCTTCCTGCACCCGTGCGCTCACCTGAAAGGCTCCTTCGGTCCGTATGTTTTCGAACGAAAGCGATTTCCAACCCAGCGGAATATCGGGCAATACGTGGATACCATCCCTGCGGTGTTGCACCATGATTTCGAGTACCGCCTGCAGTGCACCAAATCCGGCATCGAGCTGCATCACTTCCCAATAGCCTCTTTCAGCAGGCAATTTGCTCCAGATAGGCGAACCGATGAGGCTGATTGAGTTGTTGGCGTTGTGGAGGGTACCGCGGCCTTCGTTTACAAAGTTTTCGCGCCAGAAATGGAGGCGGGAAACACCGGTCTCCACGGGTCCGGTGCGCATGTTGAGCACAGCGGCCCAGGGAATGCACCATCCACTCCAGCCACCCATGCCCTGATTGGTCCAGTGGTTTATGGCAGCTTGTACCACTTTGGCGTGGGCGGTATCCTGCAGATCAAAGGTCACAAAAGGCCAGATACCCGCCAGGTGCGAATGGTGGCGGTGACTCGTAACGAGGTCCTGGCCCTCCCAAAGGGCAATCCGGGTGCTCCTGTTTCCAAAGTCGTCATTGCTTACGCCCGTGAAGGTGGCGTAGTGTGGCAGCCGCGCACGCACATCGGCCCAGCGCGGGTCGGGCTCTTTCCCCATGACCACCGCCGCCTCCTGGAGCAGTTCGGCGGTCATGTGCAAGGCCGCCAATTGAAAAGAAGCATCGCGCCCCCAGGCGTTCATGCCCGAGCCGCGGTATTCGGGGCTTACGGTTACCGGCAAGGAAAACTGCTGGCCGCCACGTCCGTCGGGCACTTCTTCCAGCATGGCCCAATAGCCCTCGAAGGTGCCGTTGAGCAGAGGCCAGGCCAGGGAATCGAGTACCGAGCGATCGAGGGAATAGCGGTATTGGAGCCAGGCCATCTGGCCCATCCAGGCGGCGCACCCGTGGTCGATGGTTCCTGTCCAGAACGAACCCACAACCTGGCAGCGGTCATCTACTGCGTGGGGCATCATGAGAGCCCCTTTTCTTTGAAAAAAACTTTCACCCGTTGCTTGCATGCCCGGAAGCCAACCCTTGATCATGCGCCACAGCGGTCCGAAATCGCTGGCCCGGTTGGTCATAAGCGCGGGCCAATAGATCATCTGGATGTTGATGTTGAAATGGTAGTCGTTGCTCCAGGGAGGAAGCTGGTAATCTTCCATAAAAGGCCCTTGCAACGAAGCAGGTAATCCCTGCGGGGGATGCACACAGGCCTGCTTGTACAATCCGTAATCGTAGATTTCCTGCAAAACAGGGTCCGGCAGGACCAAACCGGGCACCTCCTCCCAGTAGGCTTTCCACCAGGCATCGGCCTCCCGCATCATCTCCGCAGGTTGGGCGGACTGCAGGGTACGGCGGGCAATCGCTTCTGCTTCCTTGTGAACCGATGACGAGACCAGCACCAGGTTGCCGCGCTTTTCCCAAACCACGGCCAAGGGATCGTCCTGCGGTAATGTTTGGACAAAACCACCTGCCTGTGCTGTTTCCCACGTGGTGGGCGGTTGTACGCCGGTAGGAGCCACCTGTTTTTTGATAAATTCCCAGCTCGGAATCAGCTGAATAGAAGTACCAGGGGATAACTTGGGGGAAAGTTCGACGAGGGCATATTCCTCCATCACCGACTGTCGGATCAGGATCGATTGGGGTTTACCTCCTGCTGAAATAGCGGTGAGGGTAATGGTGCCATTGTCCAGCGAAAGGATACCGGTTGTGAGCCGATAGGGCTTGGGAAGGGTAAGCACGAGACGGCCGCCCCCCACCTGGTGAGGGCGCAGGGCTTCCTGGTTCTGGCTACCCGATTCGCGGCCAAAAGCAGCCATGAGGCCAGCTTCGTCGCCTGTCTGTAACAGGGTTTTTACTTGCTGGTAATTGGTCTTGGTAGAAAAATTGTTGCCGCCCCTTCGGTCCCAAAAGCCGGCACGGCCCAGGGTAATGTTCACGGTATTGCTGTCGCCCCACACCATGAGCCCCTGCACGCCATTGCCGAGCAGGATGCCCGTGTGGGGACGCGGAAGGGGGAAGGTCCAGGTGAGGCTGTGTGGCTGTGGCTGTAAGGGCTGGGCCCCTACAGGCAAACAGAAAATCATGCAAACCAGGAATAGCCAGAGGGCGAAGCGTTTCATGGGGGAGGATTGGGGAAAGGTGGGCGGGGAATAAAGCAACCTCAAGGTCAGAAAAAATCTCAAAGCTATCGGCAAGAATATGAGCAAATTGTTATTCGGGTACTGAGCTGTTGATCCATCACCCCACTTTTTAGCTAATTTTTCGGAACCAGCAGCCTACTGCTTATGGTAGGGGTCTATTTCCCCAACGATATCTTTTTCAGCCAATTTCAACCACCCTTATGCAGGACCTGCTACACGCTAATGCTTCGGGGAGTGCGATTTTTCTGGCTTTTCTGGCACTTACGGTCCGCCACGAGGTGAATGTGATTGACAACTGCTGCGTGGCGGCAGAGGCATTATCCTGATTTTCAACAAAAAGGGGTACCAGTTTATAAATCGGAACACCGAAGGGATTCCAAAAACAGACATTTAGCCCAAGATTTAACCCAATAACCGTCCTATGAAACTGTCACTTGTCCTGTTCCTGTGCCTCATTTGGGGCCTTTGCGCCTATGCCCAATCGCCTGAACCCGTAGTGAGCCTGCCTCAGACGGGTATTAAAGTGGCTTTCCTGGCCACCCCCCGCTACCCCGGATTCGACCTGGGAATTGAAAGACCCTACCTGGTAACCCAGCTCGAAAAAACCAGACATCAGGAGAGCCGTTATATTTCAAAAACACGCTACCTGAGCGCCAACCTTGGCTATTACCACCACCCTACCTACCACGACCTTTTTTTTCTGCGGCTGGAGCACCAATATCGCCGCCAGGGTTCGGGGGGGTGGTTTACAGAATGGGCACCGGGAGTAGGCTTTAGCCGCAGTTTTCTGGGTGGGGAAACCTATTCCGTATCAGACGGAGGACAAATCACCCGCAAAACCCTTGCAGGTTTCAACTATGCCCTGGTTTCACTTTCAGGCGGAGGTGGCTACCGCTTTGCAAAGGAGCGGGCAAACCCCGTGCTGATCTATGCCAAAACGAGTGTGCTGTGCCTGTTTCCCAGCAACAGCAACTTCTACCTCCGACCCGTGGTATCGCTAGGTGTCGTGTTTTCTTCGGGCAGTTTTCTTGCCGCACATCCAACCCTGAAAATGAAAAAGAAATGAAAAAGTTACTCCTGATTATAAGTTTAGGGATGGCCATCGTGGGCTGTCAACGTGAGGAAATCACCATCGGCACCCATGCTTCGGATGTATTTTACCTGCTCAACAAAGGCTCGGCTATGCCCGTGCGGGTACATGGCAATACCGCCAGCAAAACCTTTATGTTGATGATTCATGGCGGGCCGGGCGGAGATGCGATCATTTACCGAAGCCCGTATGTGGTGGAGAACCTGGAAGAGGAAATAGCCATGGTTTATTGGGACCAGCGAAACGGAGGGGCCACGCAGGGTGGTGCCAATGGCGCTAACGACGAGGTGGACATATTCATCGAAGACTTGGAAAAAATGGTGGCGCTGCTCAAGCACCGCTATGGAGACGACATTTCGCTGTTTGTCAATGGCCATAGCTGGGGTGGATTTCTGACCCCTGCGTTTCTGCAAAAGGACCAGAACCAGTACCTCGTCAAAGGCTGGATCCAGAGCGCTGGCGCGCACAATATTCCCTTGCTCAATGGCTATGCCCGCCAAATGTTGCTGGACAAAGCGGCCATTGAAATTGCGGCAGGCAACAACACCGCCAAATGGACGGAAATTCAGGATTTCTGTAACAGCATTACCTTGCCGCTAAATGCGGAAAAAGGACTAAAACTCAATGGCTATTGCTTTGAAGGGCAGACACTTACACCTGAACTACCCGGCATTGAATACAATGGTACGGCGGTGTATCTGCAAAATGATTTTCCCCTTTTACAACTGACAACAGGTAGAAATTCTGTGCCCATCTCGCTGACCAATTGGCTGTTTACCGATCAGCAGCTTTCCGATAATATGTCTGTGATTACGATTCCTACCTTGTTGCTTTTCGGGAAATACGACTACGTATGCCCGCCGCTCCTGGCAGACGACATCGAAAGCAGGATTCAGTCGGCGTACAAGAGAAAGGTGGTTTTCGAAAAAAGCGGGCACGGGGTCATGTTCGGCGCTGATGAGCAAGCGTACTGGACAGAGGTGATCGCCTTCATCCGTACATTCAAATAATTTCATTTACTTCTCTTCCTGGAGGCGGGCCGCGCTGGCCCGTCTTCTATTTTCTGCCAAATAACGATCGTGGCAGCATTTTCCTTTTGTTTTGGATAACCGAAGCGATTGGTGTTTTTATCCGCTATCTTGATAGCCTAAGCAAAAACATGAAACGCATTCAACCGATCCTTACCTACCTTTTCGGTGCAATAATGATCGCAGGTGGCATCGCCCATTTTGTCAATCCGGCTCCTTATGCGGGCTTTATCCCTGATTTTTTGCCGAAAGACCTGGTCAACTACCTGACCGGTATCGTGGAAATTGCGCTGGGTGCCGGGGTATTTTTCCCGCAAACCCGCACCTGGGCCACGCTGGGTATATTCCTGCTGATGATTGCCTTTTTGCCCCTGCATGTGCTGGATGTATTCAAAGAAAATCCGGCCATTGGCAGCAAGACCGTGGCGTATATCCGCCTGCCGATGCAGTTCGTGTTGATCGCCTGGGCATGGTATAACTACCGCCAATCGAAAGCGCGAACCAGCTGATGCTTTGATTCGGGAGGCACAACGACAGCAAGGGCAGGCTTTTTTAGAAAATAGGATGGAAATTGCGGCTGGCTTTGAACTCATTGCTCAGCACATGCGAATCTTGCAACATTTATCAAAAATGGTGTAAGCATACAGGAAGACCGTATCCGCAATTTTGGGGTGTTCTGCAACCTGAACATTTGATCGATTATCCGCCGACTTCGACGGACTGCCGATGTGTCGCCGGTTGTTCCCATAGGCGTTAGTTTAAGGTAAAAATTCCCATGAACAGGCGCAGGTTTTTCGGAATTGCCGGCGGCAGCATTTTAGCAGCGGCGGGAGGGTATTATGCCCTCAGTGATAAAAGCAATTATATGAGGAGTGATGTAAAGAATATTTACCAGACAAAAATAAACTTAAGGACTGACGAAAAAGAGATATTGTACCTCGCCTCGTTGGCACCGAGCGGGCACAACACGCAGCCTTGGTTTATCCAATACCTCGAGCCCTACCATTGGATCATCTGCAACGACCAGTGCAAATGGTTGCACGGGGTGGACCCGACCCAGCGCGAAACGGTGCTTTCTATTGGTGCTTTTTCCCAAAATCTGGAGTATGCCGCCAACCACAAAGGATATGATTGCCATTTTACCCTGCTGGCCGAAAACAACCAGGACAAGCAAATGATGGAAGTAACCCTTTTCAAATCGGGAAAGGTGCATCCGTTTAACGTGGATAAAATCAAAAGGCGACGGACGGTAAAGTCGAATTACCTGACCGAAACCCTGAAGGCTGAAGATGTACATTACCTGATGGGCCAGGAATCGAATTTTTTCGAATACCTGCCCAATAACTCCCGGGAGCACCATTGGCTCAACGAACAGACCATCGAAGCCAACCGCGTGCAAACCCACAGGAACGATGCCCAGCATGAGTTGGCGGAGTGGATCAGGTTTTCCAGCAAGGATGCCGCCAGATACCGCAATGGCCTGACCCTAGAGAGCATGGAGATTAAGGGCATACCCGCCTGGATATTGCGCAATTTTTATGGAAAAAACGATGTGATGAAACCGGGGTTCAGGAAACAAAGCATCGACCAGGTAGTGAGTCAGGTGTCACAATCGGCAGGCTGGATTTTGATTACCAGCAAAGACCATTCGGTGGAATCTTTGCTGGAAACGGGTAAAAGGATGCAAAGGCTCCTGTTGAAAATCAGGGAAAAGGGCATTGCCATCCACCCCATGACGCAGATTCTGGAAGAGTCTCATGCTAATTTCCAGCTCCTTCCGTCTATGGGGCTAAGCGACCCGGTTCAGTTTGTACTTCGCACAGGTTACTTACAGCACTATCCTGAGCCTGTTTCCCTGCGCAGCCCCCTCGACCAAATGGTTCGCGTTTAACTTCGCCATGCCCGCTTTTTCGTCTGTCCCCGGATACCGGCATGGGGTTCGGAGGCAGCGATTTCAATTACCTGCGCATGAGCAGCTACCGTAGCCATTGCCCATTACTGGGCCGGATTGAGCCCAAAGACAGGCAGCTGTTAATATGTTAACTTGCTACCCTGTCCAAAATTACCTTGGGCCTCCGGGGCCGTCCCATCCCACGCCTTGCCCACCCCAAGGCCTTACCTGGTCGGCGGTAAAGCTGGCTGGTGCGGTCATTTTTCCTACAAATTTTACCCTTTCCCCTATCCTGAGTGCCACCAAGGGAGGAACAAATGCCCCTGTGATGTCGATAGTCCAGCGTGTTCCTTTAAAATCATGAATGAAGAGGGTGCTATCCCCTACGCTTTCGATGGTACCGGCAAAGTAGCCTTCCTCCGGGAACGACCATATCCGCATTTTCTTATCCTGAATACTCTCATACAACTCTACCCTGCTGGCAAATACGCCTTCGATCCGCGCAGCTCCTCCCGAAATAAAAAAGGCAGTGCCCATCAAAATACTCAGCCCGAAGCTCCAGATCGCCAACCGCTGCCAGGTTAATTTATAACCCTTGCCCGTGCGGCGCGACACCACCATCGACAATCCCACAAACACGGCCATAAAGGCAATCCAAAGCAGCGGCAGGAGGCCCAGCCACAACTCTAAGCGGGAGTGTTTCAAGTGCTGAAGCACGTTGAAGTCCGTTTGTTGAATGGCGAAAAGCACGACCGAAAAGGCCAGCGCGCCCAGCACGACCGATACCACAAAAACACCCATGCCTCCTACCCGGCTCAGGGCAAACCGCCAGCCAGGCTTTGGTTGGAGTCCACGTTCCTGGATGGTCTGGAGTAATTTTTCGGAGCGATTCATGGTCGTGTAATTACCAGGTGAAAGAAAGGTTCGACTTAGCGGCAGCCTGGGCAAAAGCCGCTTTGGCTCGGTTGATTCGTGTGGCCACGGTGCCTTCGGGCAGACGAAGAACATCCGAAATTTCGGCATAGCTCATTTCTTCCAAAAACCGCAACACCAACACCTCGCGGTGGTTGGGGTGAAGCAACGCCAATATCCCGGCGATGGCCTGCTGCTGGTCGGCGCCTTCGGGCTGGCATTCGGACATTGCCTGCGCTTCGGGGCTTGCCTCCCAGGTGGTTTGCTGGTCGCGGCCATAGGCCCGGCGCTTCCGCAGCCACGAGATGGCCTCGTTGTGTACAATGCGGTAAATCCAGCTGGAGGGTTTCAAGGCAGGGTGGTAGGCATGGAGGTTGGTCCAGATTTTCAGAAAAGCATCCTGCAAAATATCCGCGGCCTCCTCCCCTGCTACCCACACCAGGCGGTGAATGTACCGCAGCAGCCGCGCTTCGTAGCGATCGTAGAGGCATTGAAAATACGCCATGTCCTGTGGTGCACGCGCCAGCAACTCCTCGTCGGAGAAGGTCAAACAGCGTTCAGAGGTGGCGATCATCAGCGGGGGTTTACAGACAAGAAAAATGGACATTGCGCCCTGTAGCACAATGTCCGCAAACGTCAAAACCTGTTAAAAGAGATTGATCATTCGGTGAGATGCGTTTACCCTTACTCAGTTTCCGTATCCCCTTCCCTTACCTCCACCCGAGCCATTGCCTGGACCGTTGCCTGGACCGTTGCCAGGGCAAGTTCCGGGACCATTTCCAGGGCAAGTTCCTGTGCATGCTCCGGTTCCGGGGCCAGTACCCAGACAGCAGGTGCCGTTGGCGTTTCCACGCTCGGTAGGGGTGCTGAGGATGAGGGCGAGATCGTCGGCAGATATAAACTGCGCTTCGTAGCTAACACCAGCGAAGGTTAACTGGCGGGTAAAAGCACGGATGTGGTTGCGAGAGCCTCGTTCCAGTTGTTCAAAAACGAACTGAATATCGGCGTTGTCCACGGTGCCATGCAGCTTGCGGAGATCAGAGATGTCGAGGTCTTCGATGGCTGCGCCCACCTTTAGGGCAGCAGTCTGGCTGGCCAGGCCCTGGTTCACCAGCGTTTGATACAATTCGGTAAAATTGGCGTTGGCAAATTTACCGGCGGGCATTCCTGCTACGGGGTCGGTAATTTGGTATTTGGTCAGCAAACAGCCCACGGCGTCCATGTGGTATTGTTCTGCCAATTGAATCTTGTCAAATACCTGTCCGGGCCATGCAGCTCCCAAAGCCTGATACACATCGCGGGCCAGCTTTTCTTCTTCCCTCATCGAGATAATGGCAGAAGTTTCGGCTTCGGATACCGGCTCTTTAGCAAAGGCCGTATCAATACAGGCACAGTTACCCTGGCTTCCAGGCGGGGTAAATTGCTGATTAACAGCAGCCCCATGGGTAAATTTCGTTCCAGTCTGGACTGCGGGTACCACTTGTTCCTGTGTACACCCGACCATCAGCACGGTGAGCACTACAGCTCCCCATTTTGCTTTAAGTCCTGGTTGTGTTTTCATAACCCGATATTTTAGCTGAATAAAAAATGATCGTTCTTTTTCTGCTACGCGGCGGGGTATGCTTTTCTTCCATGGAGAGGGAAAGAAATTATGAATAGGCACGATTTTTCAAAAAATATAGACAAGGTCACGGCAGCAGGGATATTACCTGTTAAAAACCCTTGCCCAAAACCAACCACAGGATAGGATATTCTATGTGTTTTACGTTACATTTAACTTAGCCTAAACGTCTCTTGGGCATGCAACCCATGATTTCTCCCATGAAAAACCTCCTTTTTTTCCTGCTCATTGGCTTCAGCATGCAGCTCTTCGCACAAAAAGAAACTTTTGACCTCGCTACCTTTTCCCCTCCAGCTGGCTGGCAGAGGGAGACAAGTAAAGATGTGGTGAGCTTTGTGAAGATCAACAACACGGCAAAAACCTGGTGCCGGATCAGTATTTTCACCTCAGTGGCTTCTACGGGTGATATCAACCAGGACTTCAACCGCGACTGGCAGGACCTGATCGTAAAGCCCAACCAGGTGTCTCAGGCTCCGCTGCTGCAACCCGTGAAGACGTTCGATGGATGGAAAACCCTGCGCGGTACCAGTAACTATGTGTTTCAGGGCAGTAAATCGGTGGCCATCCTGAACACCGTCAGCGGCTATGGCCAGGTAGTAAGCATGACGGCCCTGACCAACGGCGCCAATTACCTGCCCACGATCGATGCTTTTTTTGCTTCGGTCTCTGTTCAAAAACCGGCCACAGCTACCCCGCAAACAAAACCCACCCCTCCGGTAAACAAGCCAGCTACGCAAACACCCCCTCCGCCGCCTCCGGTTCCACAACCCGCAACCGCTAAGCCGATCAGCGGATTTACCTTCACCACCACCACTTTTGACGATGGATGGAACGCTATCCAAACGGCTGACTTTGTGCACCTCGAAAAATCCGGCACCTCCATAAACCTGCATTACGGCATCGCCCTCGACGATAATACCCGCAACGACGTAGTAAATAGCATGTGGAACCTCCTGGCTGCGGGCCACTATCAGTCGGCCAAATTTTACAATTACAATTACAGTACCCTCAATTTTCCTTATTACTACCTCGAAGCCGACGTGACGGAAAAAGGTACCAATCAAAAGCATTTTGTGGCTTTTCTGGTGCTTACCCAGCAGGGGATAGCCTCGGCGATGGAAGTCGTTTCGGCTTCAAAAGCGGCCTATACCCAGGTATTTCCTGACCTCGACAAACTAGCTGCCATGAAAGGCTACAACCGCTTTGCGGTGGCAAAATCGGACGTTGTTGGCAATTGGGAGAGTACTTCAAGTGCTTTTGTGCAGTACTACAACGTGTACACCGGAAACAGCGCAGGGATGAATGCGGCATCGATCAACGATAAATTTCAGTTTTCGGCTAACGGCAACTACACCAGCGAGCACAAAGGCGCAAGCGGCGTGGTCGGTAACCAGCAATTTTTTCAGGAAAAATACCTCGGCAGCTATGCGGTGGACAACTGGACCATGTCCACAAAGGACCAAAACAGCAAAACCAGCAACTACGGCGTGTATTTCGAAGCCATAAAAGGGGGCCGTATCCTACACCTCCAAAACCAGCAATACAGCGGCATGCAGTACCATTTGATGAAAAAGTAAGGCAAGGGTGCGGATTTATCGCCGCCAATGCCAAAATACAGGTTTGGGGATTACAAAAGTCAGTCGCAAAAAAACGGGGGATGGCTAGGTTGCTCCTCGCTTCGTCCCCTTGGGAGGAAGTTTTTTACCCCGAACCCTTCCCCTATGAACCGAAACACTACCCTCAGTACTTTCTTTATTGCCTACCATCAAACCCTGGATAAGCACGGCATGGTAATGCTGCGTGTGTCTCTGGCCATCGTATTTATCTGGTTTGGTGGGTTGAAAATAGTGGGCCTCAGCCCCGCACAGGAGCTCGTTGAGCAAACCGTATTCTGGTTTCCGCCGCAATACTTTGTGCCTTTCCTCGGATTTTGGGAGGTCGCTATGGGCATCGGGTTGCTGTTCAAACGGCTGATTCCGTACACCGTTATTCCGCTGTTGTTTCACCTCGCGTGCACCTTTTTGCCTTTGGTGATTCTGCCTGACGTTTGTTTCGATACCGTCCCCTATCAACCTTCGCTGGTGGGGCAATACATACTCAAAAACTTTGTGCTGATCGCCGCGGTGCTGTACGTAAGTGCCAAAGGCAGTGTAAAGATGCAGGTGGTGCGGTAATTCAGGCAAAAGAGAACTATCCAAAATTCCCGGACAGGAGCAATCGACAAGTACGCTATGCAACCCAGGTTACCAACTTCGGGGGTGAGCGGCCCTACCTTTGTGCCCTAAATCCGGTAACCTCAGATGATAGAACGCCTTTTTCCCCTCGCCCAAAAATCGCTGGGCCCGCTTGCGATAATCAGCATCACCCTTGGCCTCGCCCCTTTTACCCCCGAACCTCACCTGCTGGGAAAACTCCGCTGGGTATCCGGTGGTGGCCATGGCATGCAACTGACGGATATTTTCGACCTGCTGCTGCACGGCACGCCGTGGGTACTGCTATTGCTGGCAGGAGGGGTGTTTTTGCTGGGGAAAAAGCGGTAAGGGGGAGTCAGAAATTGATGTTTAACTCCTTGATCTTCAGGAAAATTGATAAATACCGATGGTTTGCTTGGTGACCAAATGACTGACCTGTTAAATAGATTAGTTTCCTTCGTCCAAGTACACCTTTGACCAATAGTTTCCTTCGTCCAGGTACAACTTTGGCCATTAGTTTCCTTCGCCCAGGTACATCTTTGGCCAAACGACCTCCTCCAATCAAGGAAAAACCTCCTCAACTACCCCAAAAGCACCCCTACCCTTCCGGATGCATCGCCCGATGTATGGCCTTGTAAGCCTGCACCAGCACGAGCGGAGCCAACGACGCGAGGAGCGATACCCCCCACACCGACTGCGGAAGTACGACCAAGTGCATGACCAGCCGCAGGTAAGGAACCATATACACGAGCGCTACGAGGCCGATGCACAGCACGAGGGCCATCCATACAAATTTGTTTCGGGTAACCTCGTTGATCCACAGCTTAGAATGGGGCGATGCCATGTTAAACACGTGAAAAAGCTGTGCCAACACGAGTGTTACAAAACCCACATTGTTGGCCACGGTGTCGTCGGTTTTCAGCACGAATTTGCTGTAAACCACGGAGGCAATCACAGCGAGTGTCATGAGTAGCGCATAGATCGTGATGGTGAGCCAATCCCGTTTGGTAACGATGCCCTTTTCAGGATTGCGTGGAGGCCGGTCCATCACGGTAGGGTCTCCTTTGCCCACGCCCAGCGCCAGGGCCGGGAATATATCTGTGACCATGTTCAGAAACAGAATCTGCAAGGGTAGCAGGGTAGCCGCAGGAGCCAGGAAGCCGAGGGTGGTGACGATGAGGATTTCGCTCAGGTTGCAGGAAACGAGGTAAACCACAAACTTCTGGATATTCTGAAAAATCTCCCGGCCATGGGCTACGGCTTCGGCGATGGACGTAAACGAGTCGTCTTTGAGGATAATGCTGGCCGTTTCCTTGGCTACCTGTGTGCCCCGCAGGCCCATGGCAATGCCCACATCGGCCTTTTTCAGGGCGGGGGCATCGTTCACGCCGTCGCCGGTCATGGCCACGATATTGCCCGCTTTTTGGAAAACATCGGCGAGGTCGAGCTTTTGTTTGGGAGTGGTGCGCGCAAAGACCGAAGTAGCGAGGATTTTCTCCCGCCATTCGTCCGTAAGGTCATCCATGTCGGGGAGGTCGCTTCCGGTAATCACGTTCTGTGCGTCCTCTTCCACCAAACCCGTCTTTTTGGCGATGTTGAGCGCCGTGAGCGGGTGGTCGCCCGTAATCATCACCACCTGGATGCCCGCTTTGCGGCACGAAACGATGGCATCGCGAATGTCGAGGCGGGGCGGGTCCAGAAATCCGATCATGCCCACATATACCAGCGATTGGAGGAAGTCGTTGGGGTCCACATCGTTGGTATTACTGGCGAAGGCCAGTACCCGCAGGCCCGAAGCGGCCATGGCTTCGGAGGAATCAAGGATGGCTTTTTTATTTTCTTCGTCCAAAGGGGTAACATCAGCCCCCGACTGGATGTGGGTGCACAACTGAAGTAAAGGCTTTACCGCTCCTTTTGCCGCTACAAATTGCCCTTCGGGACCCTGGTGCAGGGTTCCCATGATTTTTGCCTCGGAGCTGAAAGGCACTTCACCGATGCGCGGATACTGCTTTTTCACTTCCTCCTGAGCAGGTCCGGAGGCGTTGGTGAGGCGCACGAGGGCAATCTCGATCGGGTCTCCGGTTGGCTTTTTTTCATCCCCTTCCAGCAGGGTAGAGGCATCGTTGCAGAGGGCACCGATCAGGCGTAATTTTTCAAAATTTTCCTGGTTTTCGCCCAGTTCTGGAGTAAAAGTCAGGGCTTTATCTTTGATTTTCACGTGTACCTGCCCTCCCGGAAAAGCAAGGGTATCGACCACAATTTTGTTTTCGGTCAGGGTGCCCGTTTTGTCGGTAAGAATCACGCTGGTGCTTCCGAGGGTTTCCACAGAGGAGAGTTTTTTGACCAGGGCATTTTTTCTGCCCATGAGCACCATGCCATAGGCCAGGGCCACGGTTGCCACGATGGGCAATCCTTCGGGGATGGCAGCTACTGCCAGGGCGATAGACGTTTCGATGATCAGTACCCAGGATTTTCCTTGCAAAAACCCCGTGGTAGTAAAAATGGCCGTCATCGCGAGGGTGACCCAAATGAGCTTCCGGGTGAGGATATTGAGCTTTTTGTCGAGCGGGGTGGCGGTATCCTTTGCGCTTTCCACCAAAGCGGTAATGGTGCCCAACTGGGTATCGGCCGAGATGCCGGTCACAATGGCGTGGCCGTTTCCGTTCATGACCGAAGTACCCTTAAAGACCATGTTGAGCCGGTCGCCGAGGGGGGTTTCCTCGGGAAGGGGATCTGTATTTTTTTCGGTGGGGAGCGATTCACCTGTGAGGGAAGATTCGTCGCATTGAAGATGGTTGGTGGAAATAAGCCTGCCATCGCCCGGAATCACATCACCCGCTTCTAAAACGAGGACATCGCCGGGGGTGAGGTCTTCGGCAGGAATCTCCTGGATTGTCTGGTCGCGGATGACCTTCGTCATGCTCACTTCCATCTCCTTGAGGGCATTCATGGAACTGCGGGCCTGCATTTCCATCAAAAAACCAATGGCTGCATTGATGAAGATTACTGCGGCAATGGCGACTGCTTCGATGTACTCCTGAAAAAATGCCGAAACTGCCACCCCAACGACCAGGAGGTACACAATCGGACTTTTGAATTGCGTCAATAGGATCAGCCAGGCACTTTTTTGCTTTTGCGCATGGTAAATATTTTTGCCAAATTCCTGGTTACGCGCGGTAGCTTCTGCCGCAGTAAGGCCAGCATCGGGGTTGGTTTCGAAGGCCGCCTGCACCTCTTCGGTAGTTAACGTAAGCGTATTCGCTAAAGGGTATTCTATATGCATAACTGCTTTACGTGGTGACCCGTTATTTAACCCGGAAAATGGCAAGTCTTTTCCAGATTAGATTGCCTGGCTGTCAGTCGCCTGAGTTGAGATTACAGCAGCGGCTGTTTCCTGAACGAATCTGTCCTCTGAGTATGTCCAAAGCCGCAGGAATCCCGGATCACCGTTATCAAAAACAGCTATCGCGAAAATTGGAAACCAGGTGTTATTTTTAGAGAACTGCGCGACAGTCACCGGCGCTATAATTCTTCTCATACGTGTACGTACACCTGAAACCCAGACAGTTGCTCTGCGAATTTATAAGCTGCTACAGGCTGCTGCATTTTTCATTTCCTGATTTTCAGGCTGCCATTCCTTTTAAGCCCTATCCCCCCCGACCGGAGACCTGCCTCAGCTTTTATCCCCGCGATACCGAAAAAACCGACTATCCGGACACCGGAAAAACGGTTAGCTCCTGCCGGTCTGTGGTTTTTGGGCAACACAGCATGGTTACCAACCGGTATGTTGGGCGCGACTTTCTGGTGATACAGGTAGTATTCAAGCCCTTTGGCCTTTTCCGGCTCACTGGCATACCTGCGCAGGTATTTACAAACAACTATGTGGACGCTGAAACGGTGTTCCCTAAGGAACTGCGGCGGTTAAACGAAAGGCTGAGCAGCACCAACGACAAGGGGGAAATGATCGCGCTCGTGGAGGACTATCTGGAATTGCTGGTTAAGCAAATCAAAAAGATCCCCCATCCACTGGACACTGTGAGCCAAATACTGCTGCAGGGTTCAGACAAATTTTCGCTCGATTACCTTGCCAGGGAAAGCTGCCTGAGTACCCGTCAGTTTGAAAGGAAATTCATCGAACGGGTGGGGATCAATCCCAAATATTTTTCGCGGATTGTGCGGTTTGACAAGGTGTTTCGCATGAAAAATGCCTTGCCGGAAACCGATTGGCTTACCCTGGCACTGCAATCCGGCTACTACGACTACCAGCACCTGGTGAAAGATTACCAGGAATTTACCCGCTACTCCCCTACTCAGTTTTACCAGCAGGACACCCAGGCCCCGGAACGCCATTTCGGAATTGCAGAGACGTGAGCTGGCTCCCAAAATTGTCGTTTTTATACCACCAACTGCCGGTCAGATCTCCCAAGATTTGTGTGATCTTCTTTTTACCCCTCTAAAAAGTATCATGCAAAGACGACATTTTGTACGCACAGTGGCCGTTTCGTTGCCACTCCTGGCTTGTGCCCCTCTCCGGCAGTTCGGCCCGTCAACCGCCCGGGCAGTGGTGGTTAAAGCAGGTGAAAGCCGCTTTGGCGTTCCGACCCCATTTCTGGGTGTTAATCCCAACGACCTCAAATTATCCACCAAAGACACCGGAGGCCTTTTGTCGGTATTTGAATACCAGGGCGTACAAAAGGTAGGGCCGTCCCTTCACAAGCACCTCTACCAGGACGAAATATTCTACGTGCTGGGCGGCGAGTACGTATTTCAGGTGGGAGATGATTTTCAATTGCTGAAGAAAGGCGACCTCATTTTCCTGCCACGCAACGTGCAGCATACCTGGGTACAAGTATCGGAAGCCGGAAAATTGATCTATTTTCTACAGCCTGCGGGCAAAATGGAGGAATTTTTCCTGCTTATGACCGAAAAAGGAGGCAGCATGAGCCCGGAAGAAAGGGTGAAAGCCAACGAAGACCACGGCCTGGTTCCGGTAGGTCCATGGTTGGAAGCAGCAACCCCGTTTGTGTTCAGCGAGTCGCTTGCCCACGGCTTTGTGGTGCGGGCAGGAAAAGACAGGCAGGATATCCCGACCAAATTGGGGGGCATTAACCCCAACGACCTCAAAATTTCGAAAAACGATACCCAATCGATGCTATCCATTTTCGAATACAGCGGCTTTGAAAAAGGGGGCCCGCCCCTGCATATTCACCCCAACCAGGACGAAATATTTTACGTGACGGCAGGTGAATACCTGTTCCAATGCGGAGAGGACCAGTTTACCCTGGCTACCGCTACCGGAGACCTCATTTTTTTACCTAAAAATGTGCCCCATGCTTTTGCACAGCAGAGCGAACAGGGAAGCATGCTCTTCTTTTTCCAGCCTTCCGGGAAAATGGAGGATTTTTTCAGAGAACTGGGCAAAATACCAGGTACTCCTGCTCCTGAACAAGGGGCGAAGCTGTTTGAGGACCACGACATGAAGGTGGTCGGTCCGCCGCTGGCAATAAAGTAGGAAAGGGATCAATCATTCTCGAACCATCAACTGCCCCATCTGAATATTAAAAAAAAGAGCTGACCTTAAAAGACAGCCCTTTGAAATGGTGATGATCAATCGTCGACCGCTTTTGCTACCGGTCAATCGAGTTGGATGGGGGCCATGATGGAGGGGGCGTTATTACCTCCAAAGAAAATTTTGGTATTGGGGCTTTTGGCGAGTTCGAGCATGGCTTCGATCTGGCGAAGCTGCAAGATTTCGGGGGTGAGTCCTGCCGACAAAATTTGTTGGGCTTCAGACTGGCCCTTGGCTTCGATGCGCAGGCGATCGGCCTCCAACCGCTGCTGATCGAGCACGAACTGCATTTGCTGGGCACGCTGCTCGGCCTGAAGCTTGGCTTCGATGGCTTCAGAGAGGCCAGCAGGTAGTTTAATGTCCTTCATCAGCACCGCTTCGATCACAAATCCACGCGGACCTACGACTTCCATCATGCGTGTACGGATCTGGCTTTCGATTTCAGCCCGCTCGCCGGAATGCAGGTCTTTGGCAAAAAACCGGGAACATACGTCGGCAGCAGCGGAACGAAATACGCTGGTAATCACGATATCCTCGTATCGGGTACCGATTTCTTCCATGATCAGGGGCACTTTGGCCTGCTCGATGTGGTAGAGGATGGAGATCGACGAGGAAATGGTCAAGCCCTCTTTGCTGGGCAAATCCAGGCGCATTTCGATGTTAACCGTGCGTACCGGCACCGACATGACCGAAGAGGTAAAGGGATTGTACCAATGCAAACCGGCTTGTAAGACGTTAGGTTCAAATTTACCAAACCGCTGTTTCATGCCTACTGTGCCTTGGTCAATAACCACGCATCCTGAAAACAAGACGAAAAAAAACGCGAGGAGTAATAAGGGTCTTTGCATAATTAATCGGTGAAAAGTGAAGGAGGGAATACTTAATAGCTATACTATTAATACTTATCAAAACCGTTCCTGGTTCTGCACAATTGCAGGAAAAAGATACACGCAGGATAAACCAACAGACACACCTGTTCGAAAGTATCCGTTTCCTACAATAAACAGGTAAGGCAATCTGCTCCCCGGATAGCTTGAACGGGTAATCAATCGTTCGGATTTAGTATCGTAAATATCCCGGCTTGCCGGAGGGATGGGTGCTTACCGGGAATAGTGGTACATTTTCTACCTAAACCATCAGCCCTCAAAACCATGAAAACCACATTTATTTTATTTTTGACCCTTACCAGCGCGATGCTGAGTTTTGGCCAGACCTACCCCCTCGGTATTTTCGATGGCAGCACCGATGTGGGAAGTACGCTGCCAGGCGATGCCGTGTACGATGTGCATGCGCAGGAATATACCGTTTCAGGCTCCGGCAAAAACATCTGGTTTGACCGCGATGCCTTTCATTTTTTGTGGAAGAAAATGTCCGGAGACTTCATCCTGCGCACCCAGGCCCGCTTTATCGGTACAGGAGTGGACCCGCACCGCAAGGTGGGATGGATGGTACGCAATACCCTCGATAGTACTTCAGCACAGGTAACTGCAGTTGTTCATGGCGACGGGCTGACCTCGCTGCAATACCGCAAATCGGATGCAACAAACATGCTGGAGCAAAAATCGCCCCTGAACGGAGCAGACGTGATACAGCTTGAGCGAAACGGTAACCACTACTACATGTCGGTAGCGAAAAATGGCGAGCTCTTTGTCCTCGACAGCGTATCGGTGGACCTGAACGACGACGTGTACGTGGGTCTATTTGTGTGTGCGCACAACCCCAAAGTGGTAGAAAAGGCCATATTTGACAATGTACGGATCGTGGTGCCTGCCCCCGCCGACCTCGTACCTTACCGCCAGTACCTCGGCAGCCAGCTCGAAATTCTGGATGTGGCCACAGGCAAAAGTGAGATCATTCTCCAGTCGGCCCGCTCCATCCAGGCGCCTAACTGGTTGGCAGACGACAAACACCTGATCTACAACAGCGAAGGCCTGATCTACAAGCTCAATATGGCGACCCTGGATCAGGAAGTGCTGAACACCGGCGCGGCCAACAAAAACAACAACGACCACGTGCTCTCTTTCGATGGCAAGATGCTCGGCCTGAGCAGTGGTTCGGTTTCGCAGGTATATACCGTGCCCATAGCTGGAGGCGAGCCCAAGCAAATCACCAAAAACAGCAAGGCCTCTTACCTGCATGGCTGGTCGCCCAACGGCAAAAGCCTTGTTTTTGTAGGCAATAGAAACGACAACTACGACATCTACCGCATACCGGCCAAGGGCGGCAAAGAAGTGCGCCTGACCGATGCTCCCGGCCTCGACGACGGCTGCGAGTACTCCCCTGATGGTCAGTACATTTACTTCAATTCGGTGCGCACCGGCACCATGGAAATCTGGCGCATGAAGGCCGATGGCTCCGACCAAAAGCAGCTGACCAACGACGTGTACAACAACTGGTTTCCGCACGTGTCGCCCGATGGAAAATGGCTTGCCTTCGTGAGTTTTGGTCCCGAAGTACCTGCCGGAGATCATCCCTTCTACCAGCGTGTGTACCTCCGCGTGATGCCAGCGGAGGGCGGCGATATCCGCGTCATTTCCTACCTCTACGGCGGACAAGGCACCATGAACACTCCTTCGTGGTCGCCCGACAGCAAAAAACTGGCCTTCATCAGCAACAGCAATTTTTTGCCGCCAGTGTTTCCGATGGAAAAGAAATAACACCTGTTCCAGAAAAATTCGTGGACAGTGCAACCGGCTATCATTGCCCGCGTTGTTGTTTCTTATTGACTAAAAAAAGAAACAAAAAGGGCGATGCTGATAGATCAGATACGGGTGCTGGAAAAACTCGAGGATGCCAAAAGGTTTGACCTCATCCTTGGGTGGCTGAATGCTTCTGGTTTACCTCCTACCATCCATCCGTATCGTACAGGGAAAAACATCTTTTTACCTACTACCCGAAATCTTAAAATAGCCGTTTCTTCTCACTTTGACACGGTTCCCTTTTCTCCCGGCGCAAACGACAATGCCTCTGCGGTTGTCGTTTGCCTGGAACTAGCAAAGCGCCACAAGCAAAGCCCATTGAAGCATCTCGGTCTAGAAATCTACATTTTTGATGAAGAGGAAGACGGGTTGATTGGCTCCGAAGCTTTTATCCAGGCTTATGGAACCCAGGGGCTCATGGGGCTCATTAACCTCGAAATGGTAGGGATGGGCAATCAATTTGCCCTTTGGCCTTTGCATGAATTTGCAAAAGGAAAAGTGCTGGAAACCATGGAGTTGACGGCAAAAAAGCAATCGATTCCCATCGGGCGGTACGATAAAATCGTGATGACGACCGCCGATCACGCCTCTTTCCGGGCTGCAGGGCTCTCTGACTGCTTCACCCTTACCTGCATCAGCGATAAAGATGTATCCGTAGCAACGCACTTTTACAAAGCGATGGAGTTCGACGTCGATCAAAAAACGATGGTTGACATCATCAGCGAAGCACCGTTATTCGAACATTACCATCAACCCACTGATACCAGCGCCTTTCTCTCCGAAGCCAGCCTTCAAATGACGGTCGATATCCTATGGGAAACCTTGTTGGCTTTAGATGCTGATTTCGGAAAAGGTAATTGATTCAGTTAAAATCAGAGACGGAAAAGCATCACCGGTAGAAGGGAAAAGGAATCAGGTCTGAGCCTTCGATTTATCCTGCTTAGTGACTTTTCTTTTTTCCAATAAAAGAATCGCCATCGTCCCATAGGTGTAAGCAGCGATATCTTCCCACGAAAAACCCGTGCCCACAACCACCCGTGCGAGGGCATTCTGCTCCAGTCCCAACCACGCCAGTCCGTGGAAATACTGAAATACTTCTATGCCATAAGCAAATAGCAACACCCCGATGGCAGTGGGCAATACAGGAATATTGAGTACCGATTTTACCGCGCAATAGACGAGCATCACCACCAAAAAATCGCCGAATACGGGCCGGATGAAGCGGTCGTGGAAAAATAGGGCAATGATCACCTCCACGCCGAACAGCAGGAGGGCAAGTAAAAAGTAGTTCCGGTTAAAGGTCAGCAGCTTCACGGTTTTTTGGGGAAAAGGAGGGTTCAGGCTTCGGAAAGGCGCAGGTTGCGGGTGAGGAAATAGGCTACGAACAGGTTGGGTACCCAGCACAGCCAGGCCACGATGCGGTACGCTGGCACAAAATCGCCCACCGAAATTACCAGCAACGGCAACCAGATACGCAGGGTAACCGCCGCAAAACAAGCTGCATAGCTGAAATACATGCTTTTTTTGTGTAAAAGAAAATCGCCTGACCGGGCGGCCTGGTAGGCCCTGAGCGTGAACCCAAACCAGAACACCCCCAGGCTGATAAAACCAACAGCAGACACCAGTCCGCCGGTTGCAAAGTAGCCGATATATATCCCCGATACTGCACTCAGCAGCACGGCACTAACATATACCTTGCCGATATTTCGGTGGAGCAGGGGCCGTTTGGCTCTTAGCTTCGCCAAAAACTGGGTCCAGCCGATGAGCAGCGCCAATCCGCCGAGTAAGATATGGGCGTAGAAAAAGACATTCCAGGTAAGATTGCCAAGGACGACATCCGTTTTGGAACTCAACAGGCCGAACCGCCGGTCGATGAGCAGGTACAGCAGCGGATACAGCCCAATCAGGCTACTGAGCAAGCCGAAAATAACCATTGCGGGGCGAAAAGACTTTGGGACAGGTGAGGAGTTCATGGTGTGTAGATGAGAAACACCGGCAATTTCATTTTGAACAAGCAGTAAGAGGTGTGTTTTCAGATGAACCCGACGAAAAACAGGATAAAGGATTGGAAATGAAAGACAAGACAGCTGGGGAAAGGGCTATTTCGCGTGCAAAATAGCAGAAGATCATGCCGTATATCGCCTTTCTGCCGAAGCTTTCGTTTCCATTTTCCACAACGTAGACAGCACCTTTTTTTCTATCGCCGACAGCCTGTTTCTGGAGAGATGAATACCTTTTCTAAGGAGGCTATGAGTTAATGGCGTAGTATTTTTAGCTTCCTATCTGATTCATTTATTGAATATTTCCACCACAAAAACACCAGAGTAAATTCAGTCTTAATTTTTAAGTTATTCATAATCAGTTACTTAAATATAAAATATGCTTCAAATACCAGATTCCTTTTCCCAAAAAACAAACAATTCTGCAAAAAGTAATTTTCACCTTGGCGTAGTCATAGTGAGTTGAGATATGTATATAATAAAATATGTGTTGATTAGCTTGCTATACTTCAAACTCAAAACCTATGCACCATTTCAACAAACTCCTGATTTCCATTTTATGCCTGGGCTTGCTATTTGGCAGGGCCTATGCCACTACCCCGCCGGACACCGTGCTGATCGATTTCGGCGACAACCTCTCCCCCGCCCCCTGGAACAATCTTTCTAACCCCAGAGATGGCGCTATCGCCGATATGCTCACTACAACGGGACTGAGCAGCGGAATCGGCATCGCTGTGAGCGACTCTTTCAACAACATCAACCTGGGTGGCACACAGGCGCCTGATCCAAGCCTGCAACTGCCTGCCTCCGCCTCTGGCGACAGTTTCTTTGGCAATACAGCCCCTTTTGGTGGACAAACCCAACCTACCGGTGCCGTGGTGCTTTCGGGACTGAATCTCACGACCGCCTACAACTTTACCATTTTTGCCTCCCGAAACAGCGTAGCCGATAACCGGGAAGCGCAGTACACCATCACGGGAAATACCGTTCAGGTAATTTACCTGAATGCCTCTAACAATACCGCAAATGTGGCTACGCTTAACAACATGCGCCCCGCCAGCGACGGCACCATTACCATTGAGGCTGCTCCCGGTCCCAACAACACCAATGGCTCCGGATTCTACTACCTCGGCACCATTCGCATGGTGTATACCCTTACCCGCATCGATTCCATCGGCATCGACTTCGGCAACAACCTCACTCCTGCGCCCTGGAACAATGTTGCTGACCCGGTAGCTGGCACCATTGCAGACATGACCAACTTGCAGGGCCTGACTACGGGTATCGGTATTGCCGTAAATGACCCGTTCAACAACATTAACCTCGCCGGAACCCTTGTCCCTGACACCACCCTGGGTTTCCCCAGCACCTCTACCGGCGACAGCTTCTTTGGCAATGTGGCTACTTTTGGCGGCCAAATGCAGCCAACGGGCGGTGTACTTTTTTCAGGATTAGATACCGCCACCGCTTATACCTTCACGATCTTTGCCTCCCGTGCGAGTGTGTCGGACAACCGGGAAGCCAGGTACCTGTTCACCGGCAAATCTGTCGATTCGGTGTACCTCGATGCATCGAACAATACCGCCAACGTGACCGTGATGGCCGATATCTACCCCGACACCAGCGGGCAAATCAGCCTCCTCGCCTCCCCCGGCCCCAACAATACCAACGGCTCCGGCTTTTACTACCTCGGAGCGATTCAGCTTACCTATCCTGTGCCGCTGACCACGCCTCCCGCTCCGGAAGCCCTCGTACTCACCTCCCCCAACGGCGGCGAAAGGTGGGAAGTAGGCAAGCAGGTATTCATTCGCTGGGAAAGTGAAAATGTAGTTTCAATGGTCATGGAGTACAGCACCGACGATGGCCAAAACTGGACCGCGATCGATACCATACCCGGCGTGGGTCAGAAATACCTCTGGACCGTACCAAACGACACGTCGGATCTGTGCCTTGTACGCCTTACTTCTTCTCAGTTTACAGTTGTGAGCGACAGCAATTTCAAAATTGCTACCGACAATGGCCGTGACTGCCGGATCATTGTGCTGGGTTCATCCACTGCTGCCGGTACCGGACCGTCTTCGCCCGACAGTGCCTGGGTAAAGCGTTACTCCGATTACCTCACCCAGCTGAATACCGACTTCCGCATCACGAACCTGGCTCAGGGAGGTTTTACGACCTACAATATCCTGCCAACCGGTACCCAGATCCCCGTGGGGGTAAATCAAACGGTGAACAACGCCCGCAATATCACGGCAGCGTTGTCGATCAATCCTGACGCCATCATTATCAATATGCCTTCGAATGATGCGGCCATCGGATACCCGGTTGCGAACCAGTTGGCCAACTACGACCTTATCCTCGGCGCAGCAGCCGACACCGTGCCTATCTGGATTACCACGCCGCAACCGCGCAATTTTAACGGCGATGCGACCAAAATCCAGATTCAGCTCGACATGCTCGATTCTACTTTCGCCCGTTTCGATACGTTTGCGATCGACTTCTGGACCGATCTGGCCGTAGCTAACGCCCTCCCTAACCCGATCTACGACTCTGGCGACGGCATACACCTCAACAATGCCGCGCATAAAATCCTGTTTGAGCGCGTGATCGGTGCCGGCATCCACACCTACCTGCTGAACAAAACACAAGTCGTCAGTTCCATCGACCCAACCTTGGCGTTGTTCTCCAGCCGCATTTATCCGAATCCGTTTGCAGATATAGCGACCGTTGAAATCAACCTGGCGCAGGCTTCGCGCATCGAAGTGGTCCTCCTCGACCTTCAGGGAAGGCGCCTCTCAACCTTGGCCGATGGCCAGATGCCGGCTGGGGTAAACAGCATCGGATTTGACCGCCAGGCTTTGTCGCCGGGCATTTATCTCCTACAAATTCGTCATCCGCTGCAGGTAGAAACCTACCGCGTGGTGATAACCGATTGATGGTAGTGTTTGGTGAACAATGGAAGGCCGGGGCAACCCGGTCTTTTTTTTACATAAAAAAAGGGATTTCCCAAGTCCTCGCTTCACCATTCGCCCCACCTCCACCCAAAAACGCCCCCTTAGGCCAAAATAATCCTAAATTACGCGTTGAACCGAACCTTGCTGCTTATGACCACATGGAAGATGCTGTTTGCTCTGGCCGTATTGCCGGCGCTTTTCGCTCCCTTGCGGGCACAATCCCCCTTTCGATGGACAACCGACTCCACGGATGCGTATTTTGGCACCGACGACTACCTGGTTACCGGCAGACCCTATAGCCCGACACATCACGGGGCAACCGGCCATCCTTTTTTGTCGAACAATGAATGGCTCGTGGGCGAAATTTACCTGAAAGGGCATGCCTACCCGGGCGAAGTGATGAAATTTGATCTCGAAAGCCAACGCCTGCTCCTCCGCCACAAAACGAACGGCGATGTGCTCGTGGCTCTGGTCCTTTCCGAGCAGTTGATTGATTCTTTTAAAGTAGCCAATACCTTCTGGATCAGGCAGTTGCATACCCAAAGATCGAACGACACCCTCGGCTATGCCGAAGTGCTGCACCGGGGGCAATTTGAAGTTTACAGGAAACAAACCGTAGATTTTCTGGCGACCTACAATGCCCTTTCGCCCAAAGGAAGCTACTCAAAAGCGATCCCCCGCTATGCCCTCCTGATCGATAACCAATGGATGGATTTTTCCCGATTTACCTCCTTGTTGAAAGCCCTTCCTGACAAAGGCAAGCAGATAAGAACCGTTGCCCGCCAAAACCATATCCGCCTGCGCAAAGCCACCAGCCAGCAAATTTCCCTGCTCCTCAACACCTACGATGATAATAGATAAACACCGCCGACGCCATCTCCCCCTGGTACTACTCAGTTTATTCCTGCTTTTTCCCGGATATATCGAAGCACAAACGCCCGAACCGGTCATCGGTCCTGCGTATTCCGGTATTTCGTTTGAAGCATTTGTGGCAAAAGCCGAGGCAGCATTCGGATTGCGCTTTTTCTACCGCACCTCCGAAACTGCCATGCTTGGCAAGTCGGTGGTTGAGGCGGAGCAGCCCCTTTCGAACTACCTCGTCCGTTGGCTGGAGCCTGCGGGTTTGTACGTATCGTTCGACGACCGGGGGTTTGTATTTGTAGTAAAAGGAAGCCCCCTGCAAACGCACCTTTCGCCTGGCCTGTACTCCTCTGACGCTGGTCCAATGCAAGCAGACAGTAGCTTAGCGGGCAGCGAGGGCTATCTTTCTACCTCCAGCGAACACATTCCCCGCATCATCACGGTGGGAAATAAGCGCGATGGCCTGGGCAAACGCACCATGACCCTGACCGGAAAAGTGGTAGATGCCGAATCCGGCGAGCCCATTTCCCGCGCGACCATTTACCTGATGGAGCTGAACAAAGGCGTGCTTTCGGAAGAAGACGGCAGCTACCGCCTCACCTTGCCCAAGGGCAGCTACACGGTCGTTTTGCGCGATTACAACCACGAAGAGGTGCGATTTACCCTCGAAATGCTTTCGAGCGGGGTGGCCGACCTACGCATGATTGAGCACCCCCGGGAGCTGGAAACCGTGGAGATCAATTCGAAGCGCGACAACCAGGTACAAAATACCCAGATGGGCTTTGAGCGAATCAGCACCAAACTCGTGAAGGAGGTACCGCTGGTGCTGGGTGAGCGCGATATCCTGAAAGTGGCTACCCTGCTGCCCGGCGTGCAATCGGTGGGGGAAGGCAGCGGCGGCTTCAACGTGCGGGGTGCGCCTGCTGACCAGAATTTGTTTTACCTGCAGCACGTGCCTGTTTACAACACTTCGCACCTGCTGGGTTTTTTCTCGGCGTTCAACTCCGATGCGCTGAGTGGTTTTTCGCTGTATAAAAGCAATATTCCGGCGGAATTTGGCGGCAGGCTCGCAGCTATTTTCGACATCGAAGCAAAGGAAGCCAGCAAGGAAAAATTTCAGATGGAGGGCGGCATGAGCCCCATTACCGGGCGGCTGATGATCGGCACTCCGATCCAAAAGGGCAAAAGCAGTGCCCTCGTAGCCGTGCGGTCCACGTACTCCAACTGGATACTCGGGCTGGTGCCGAACAGCAACTTTCGTTCGAGCAAGGTGTATTTCGGAGATGCAACCGTGAACCTGTCCTTTGACCCGAACCCCAAAAACAACATCAAGCTCTTTGGCTACTACAGCCTCGACAATATCCAGTTTGGACCCAGCGCCTATTTTCATAACCAAAACCTCGGTTCCTCGCTCAGTTGGCTGCATTTTTTCAATGACAACAACGACATGGAAATCTCGCTGGTGCACAGCCGGCTAGGCCTTGGGGTAGAAAACGAAGCTGTTTCCAGCGAAGCCTATCAGCAGCAAAGTGCCTTGTTTCACAGCGAAGCCAAAGTAGCTTTTACCCTGCGCCCCACCGACGCGCACCGCATCCGTTTTGGGGCAAACAGCATCCTGTATCAAAACGACCGGGGCGATTTTTTGCCGCTGAATGCCGGGAGCCTGGTAAGCCCGGTGTACCTGAACAAAGAGCACGGGGTGGAATCGAGTGTTTTTCTCGAAGATGAATTTACCGTATCAGAGCGGCTGACCCTGCAAGGCGGGCTGCGCTACAACGTGTACACCTACCTCGGCGCACAGGACGTGTACACCTACCAGCCGGGAGTCGCCCAAAGCGAAAACAGCATTGCCGACACCCTTTCCTTCGGTAAAAACCAGCCGGTGGCTACTTACCAGGGCCTGGACTACCGCTTCAGCACCAAATTTGCCCTGAGCACCAACTGGTCGATCAAAGGCTCTTTTACCCGCCTGCATCAATACCTTTTCCTGCTTTCGAATACCATTGCGCTGGCGCCAACCGACAAATGGAAAATGACGGACTACAATATCAAGCCCCTGGTCGGTGACCAGTATTCGATCGGGCTATACACCAACCAGGCAAGTGGCAAATACCAGCTTTCGCTGGAGGGCTATGTGAAGCAGGTGCAAAACCTGGTGGAGTACCGCGACGGCGCTAACCTGCTGGTGAACAAAGTAGCCGAGTGGGATGTCCTGCAAGGCAATCTCGATGCCTACGGCATTGAATTTATGCTCAAGAAAACTACGGGAAAGCTGAGTGGCTGGTTTAATTACACCTTCGCCCGGTCCATCGTGCAGGTAGATGGCGGACAAGCCGACCTTCAGATCAATTATGGCAAGCGGTATCCGGCCAATTTTGACCGCCCCCATGCCGCCAACCTTTCGCTCAATTACCGCTTTAACCGCCGGGTGAGTTTATCGGGAAATGCGGTTTACAGCAGCGGAAAGCCCATCACCTACCCCACTTCTATCTACTACCTCAACCATGTGCAACTCGTAAATTTCACGGCACGCAACGAATACCGCGTGCCGGACTACTTCCGGGTGGACCTGGCCATGAACCTGGAGGGCAACCTGCGGGCTAAGAAATTTGCGCACGGCAGCTGGTCTTTTTCGGTGTATAATCTGCTGGGAAGAAACAACGTGTACAACGTGTACTTCTCGGCTGTTGCGGGCCAGTTGCAGGGGTACAAGGTCTCTATTTTTGGCAGCCCCATCATTTCCGTTACCTACAACTTCAAACTGGGGAACTATGACAGCTAAGCAATTTGCCTGGTTGTGGCTCCTGCTGGCCCTGCTGCCTGCCTGTACCACGCCTTATTTGCCGGAGCTGAAAGGCTTTGAGGACCTGTTGGTGGTCGATGGCAGCCTTACCGATGCTCCGGGTCCCTACGTGGTCACGCTGAACATTTCGGGAGGCATATCGAACCGGGAGTACCTGCCCGAAACGGGGGCCAAAGTATATATCAAAGACAAGCAAGGAGCTGTATATCAGCTACTTGAATTACGCCCCGGCAGCTACCACTCTGATTCTGCTGCCTTTAGGGGAGAAGCCGGAAAAAGCTACCAGCTACAGGTGTACCTCGCTGATGGCCGCAACTACGAGTCGCCATTTACCCAGATACCTGTTGCTACGGAAATCGATACCATAAACAGCGAAGTGGCCTACCGCTACTACGACGAGTTGAAGCAGGAAATTCCGGGCTATCAGTTTTATGTAAACGCCAAAACAGCTGCCACGAGTAAAGCCTATTACCTCTGGATGATGGTCGGCACCTACAAATACTCGGCAGACTTCACGCTCGACTTTGTGTACAACGGGGTGCTAAGGCCCTTTCCTGACCCCTACAAATACCAGATCTGTTACCGCACCTACCCCGTGGAAGAATTTACGACGGGCAATACCGCTAACCTCGTCGAGGCCCGCATTCAGCGAAAACCCCTCTTTTTTCTGCGGGGAGACGACATCAAACTCCTCAAACGCTACAGCCTGCTGGTGCGTCAATTGACCGTGGACGAGGCTACCCAGCAATACTGGGAAAGCGCCCGCCAGCAAAGTGCTGCCGGTACTTCGCTCTACAATGTGCAGCCCTACCAGCTTCGCGGCAACGTGGTCAATTTGGCCAACGACCAGGAAATCGTGCTGGGCTACTTTCTGGTGGCGGGTGAAGACCAGCAACGTGTTTTCGTCGATCGCCCAACTGAATTTCCCCTGCTGGAGAGGCCCTGTGCCCTCGACTACGAAGGCTATGGCCTTATCTTTGATACAGAGCCTGCTGAGTGGCCGATTTATGTCACACAGCCAAATGGGGGCGGGAGAGCAGTATCAGGCCGGGGGTGCATCAATTGTGAAGAAAAAGGTGGCTCGATAATCCCCCCCGAGTGGTGGTATGAGTAGGTGGTTTTTCAGGTCAATACTTCAAAAAATAGCATGCAGCCATACCCCTATATTCTCAGCACCGTTCGATTTGCCGTGCTCACGGCCCTGCTCATGGCAGGCAGGGCATCGCTTTTGACCGCCCAAAAAACCGACCTGCCTACCGAAACGGTGGTGCTCAGCTGCGACCGCCAACACTACCTGGCGGGAGAAGTGATCTGGTTTTCTGCCAGTTGCACGCAAACGCCCGCAACGGACGAAACCCTCAGCACCACCTTGTACCTGGAGCTGCTCAACGGACAGGGGCAGGCGGTCATACAGCAAAAATACGCCCTGTCGGCGGGCCTTACCTCCGGCGGCATCGAAACGAACGAAGTGCTGCCGAGCGGCCATTATTTTCTGCGGGCTTATACCCAATACCAGCGGAATTTTCCAGTAGAGCAGTTCTCATATAGCCGCATTACCCTCCTCAATCCATCCTTGTCCTCGCCTGCAGCAGGCAAAGATTCGCTCTTTTCCTTTCGTTTCGAAACCGGAAAACCCCTCGTGAATGTACCCGTGCGCATGGTCGTGAGGATGCCCCGGGGCGATATTTCTGCCGATTCCCTTTGTCTGAAAGACCAGCACGGAACGGTCGTGGGGCGGGCACAGCAAGCGGCCGGACGGTTTGCGCTGATGAAGGTAACAGCCGAGGCAGACAACAGCTATTTTCTTGAATTTCACGATACCACGGGCACGGTTTGGCGGCGCAAGCTCCCGGCTGCCCAGGCACAAGGGCTCACCCTCCGGCAGCAAATCACCCCCAAAGGATTGTCGCTGACCCTGCTCCCTACTGCGGCACTAACCCAGGACCGGCGGGTATTAATTTCGCTTCGGGGCCCTGATTTTCAGCTGATTGCCCAGCAAAATACCGACCTGGTGGTCAGCGGCGGCACGGTATCTTTTTCCCGTGATGTTTTGCAAAAAGGGAGAAACTACCTCTTTGTAGCCGACCTGGCGGGGAATCCGCTGTATGCCACGACTTTTCTGTGGGAAGAAAAAACAGCCCCCGCACCTGGCATATCCGTGTCAGCGAAAAGTGTGGATGAGGGCACTCCTTTTTCCGTTTCGCTGGACCTGCCTGCACCCGGAAGCTATTCAGTGGCGGTGCGCAAGGTGGCGCCCGTGAATGTGGAGCAACAACTGGAGCATCTCTGGCACAATCCCTGGGCCATGCTTTCAGAAGAAACGTCCGATTCTCCCGAAAATTTGCCCCTGACCGAAACCTTGATTTCAGCCTATCTCCTGCAAAAGTATGCGCACCTTCAGGCACCCACACGCCTGGACTGGGTACCCGAAAGCCGCGACCTGAGCATTTCTGGCTGGGTAAAAGACCCCGCAACCGGGCAACCTGTGGCGGAAGTACTGACGATGGTATCTATGGTGGGCGAGCACCCGCAACTGCACAGTCAACTTTCGGGTGCCGATGGCAGCTTCCGCATTCCCCTGCGCGACCTGGAGGGCATCGAGACGGTATTTGTGGGGGTAAAATCCACGCTGGAACAAAAGCTGGAGGTGCTGGTAAACCGCGATTTCGCCAAAGAAATGCCCGATATACAGCAAGAGCCGTTCAGCTACGATCCGGAGTTGCACCGCTATTTTGAGGCGTTATTTGTGGCGAATCAGGCTGCCCGTATTTTCGATTTGCCCGAAACCACACCCGCCTATGCGCCCAGAAGCCACAAGCCCCTGCCTTTTAACCTCGGCGAACCCAACCTCACCATTCGGGTAGATGAGTTCATTGAGCTGGAAACCATGGAGGAGCTTTTCCAGAATATTGTGCCGAAAGTAAGCGTAAACGGTCCGCCCGGCAATCGCCACCTCGCCATATACAACGACACCGACATGTCGTACGAGCACGATCCGCTGATTCTGCTCGACCAGGCTGCGGTGTTTGATGTGGAAGCTTTGCTGGGAATTTCTCCGAAAAAAATAGCCCGGTTTGAGGTATTTCAGGGGGCGTATTACCTGGGCGATCAGCGGTTTGAGGGCATCGTTTCCATCTCTACCCATACCGACGACTTTGCGCGGTACCCCTTCGGAGCTGACGGGGCTTTTGTAAAATATACAGCCACGCAGCCCGGCGTTGCTTTTGAAGCGATAGTGACCGGTGCAGAAACACCTGCCCATCAGCCCGACCTGCGCACCACGCTGTACTGGAACCCGGTCTTTTCCGGCGGTATATCGACCCTGGAGCTCGTTGCGCCCGATGTACCCGGCGCGTACGAGGTGGTGGTGGAGTGTCTGTCGGGTGCGCGTGCAGGAGAGGAGTTTAAGCGGGTATTTGGTGTGGAAAAGGCTTTTTAGCTAGTATCCTTCGCGCGAGACTTTTCTTAACTTTTTTAATTCACGCGAAGGCGCGGAGACACAAAAGTGATGGGGCTGAATGTACTTGGTGATTAAAGAAAATACCTTGTCTTCTTCGCGATTTCGCGGCTTTGCGTGAGATTTCCCCCTTTGATTTTCCCATGATAAAATAAGTAAACCTGGGTCCAAGAAGGCTTTTCTTAAAACAGCCAAATGATTTGCGATTGAAGATTAATATCCCCAAAATTGCGGCTCGGTTAAACAACCGTCTGTTTCTGTTTAATTCTGGCAATACCTTCCTTCATGTCCATTTCCTCCGACCTCCACGCCCGCAGCGGCTCCGTATGTGAACTTTGTGGCTCTACCGCCGACCTGCTGGTGTACGAGGTACCTCCTGTTGATAGTCCTAATGCCGATAGCTGCATCCTCGTTTGCGCAAACTGCCAGGGCCAGATCGAAGACCCTGTCACCGTGGATGCCAACCACTGGCGCTGCCTGAACGACAGCATGTGGAGCCCCGTGCCTGCGGTACAGGTAATGGCCTGGCGGATGCTGACCCGTCTGCGCGGAGAAGGCTGGCCTGCCGATTTGCTCGATATGCTTTTCCTCGACGACGAAACAGCTGCCTGGGCCCGCGCTACGGCTGAAGGCGAAGTAAAAGAAGAGACTTCTGTGCACCGTGATTGCAACGGCGTGGAACTCGTATCAGGTGACACCGTGGTCCTCACCAAAGACCTCAATGTGAAAGGGGCCAATTTCGCCGCCAAACGCGGAACCGCCGTTCGGGGCATCTCCCTCGTGCACGATAACCCCGAGCAAATCGAGGGCCGCATCAACGGACAGGTGATCGTGATTTTGACGCAGTATGTGAAGAAGGGGTGAGGGCAGGAGGTAGATTCTGGGTGTAGTTTAAAATAATACCGATAACAGGAAACGCACAAGCCCACGGTTAATAATCGTGGGTAAAGAGGGTATGCACCCTTTGGTAATAGTTATGAATGCTTTACTTTATAATTAATAGTTGAAATAACGACTATTTGGGCTATTGACTCCTCTTGCCCATCCCACGCTCCTTTCCTAACTTGCTTAGAGAAATAACCGAATATTGATCTACCCTCCTATTTTTAGTGCCTATTATTCCAGCCTATGGCCTTTAATGAAAATACCCGGGTAAAAATCCCTGCTATCCTGCACTTGTGCCGCCTTGGGTACCAGTACCTGCCCCTCAACCGTGCCCGTTGGAATGTCGAAACCAATATATTCCCCGATATTTTCAGGGAAAGTATCCTGCGCATTAACCCGGAACTCGAAGCCGAAGACATCGATCGTCTGCTCGAAGACCTTACCCTCACCCTCGATAACGAAGACCTCGGCAAGGCTTTTTACCAGCAACTAACGGCCACTTCGGGCATCCGGCTGCTGGACCTGAAGGACTTCTCCAACAACTCCTTCCATGTCGTAACCGAACTCCCCTACCGCAACGGCGACGAGGAGTTTCGCCCGGATATTACCCTGCTCATCAACGGTTTGCCGCTGGCTTTTGTCGAAGTCAAGAAACCCAATAACCACGAAGGTATCCTGCAGGAACGGGACCGTATCCAGAAGCGATTCGCCAACAAGAAATTTCGCCGCTTTATAAATGTGTCGCAGGTGCTGGTGTTTTCCAACAATATGCGGTACGACGACGAGTCCATTGAGCCGATACAGGGGGCGTTTTATGCGACTACTTCGTACGGAAAGGCGATTTTCCATTGTTTCCGCGAAGAGATAAAGCCGGACTTTTCCACTTTGCTGAAAGACGAGGACGATGCGCTCGAAAACCTCGTGCTGAAGGACAACAATGTCGTGGTGATCAAGCATTCGCCGGAGTTTCTGACCAACAAGCGGCCCGATACCCCCACCAACTCGATCCTGAACTCGCTCTTCAGCCAGGAAAGGCTGGAATTTCTGCTTCGATACAGCATCGCTTACGTGAAGGAAGAACTGGGGCTGGAAAAGCACATCATGCGCTATCCCCAGATATTTGCGACCAAAGCCATTGAGCAAAAACTGGAATCAGGGGTGCGAAAGGGCATTATCTGGCATACCCAGGGCAGCGGAAAAACAGCCCTGGCTTATTTCAATGTCGGTTACCTCACGGATTATTTTAAGAAAAAGGACGTCGTTCCGAAATTCTACTTTATCGTGGACCGCATTGACCTCATGGACCAGGCCAAGCGGGAGTTTTCCGCCAGGGGGCTTTTCGTTCATACCGTTGACTCCCGCGACGAACTGCTTCGAAGCTTTAAATCCCGCCAGGCAGTGCACAACTTTGCAGGCAGGCGAGAAATGACCGTGGTCAATATCCAGAAGTTCAAGGACGACCCCGCCGCCATTAAGGCAAACGACTACGACATCTCTACCCAGCGCGTGTATTTTCTCGATGAAGTTCACCGCAGCTACGACCCCAACGGGAGTTTTCTTGCCAACCTCGTTAATTCGGACCGCAACGCCATCCTGATCGGCCTCACGGGCACGCCCCTGATCGGAGGCGACCGTACTTCCCGCGCTACCTTTGGCGACTATATCCACAAATACTACTACAATGCCTCCATCGCCGATGGCTATACCCTGAAGCTCATCCGGGAGGACATCGAAACCACCTACAAAATTCAGCTACAGGATGCCCTCAAAGCGGTGGAGATCCTGAAAGGGGACGCTGACAAACGCATTATCTATGCCCATCCGCGGTTTGTTGAGCCGATGCTCGACTACATTATCCAGGACTTTGTGAATAGCCGCATCCGGTTCAACGACCATACCATCGGCGCCATGGTGGTGTGCGACAGTGCGGACCAGGCGCGTAAGCTGTTTGAAATTTTCGTGAGCAAGTACCACCCGGAACAAAAAACCGTGAACCCCGTGGAGCCATACCTCATGGCCGCCGAACCGGAAGCCACTTATACTACCTATACCTCCCGGCAAAAAAAGCGCCTGGTTGCCTCCCTGATCCTGCACGACGTGGGCGCAAAAGAAGACCGCAAAAAAGAGGTGGAAGATTTTAAGGACGGCAAAATAGACCTGCTCTTTGTGTACAATATGCTGCTCACCGGCTTCGATGCCCGGCGGCTGAAAAAGCTCTACATCGGCCGGGTCATCAAAAGCCATAACCTGCTCCAGACCCTCACCCGCGTAAACAGGCCCTACAAATCGTTCCGGTATGGCTACGTGGTGGACTTTGCCGACATCACCCGTGAGTTCGATGTCACCAACAAGGCCTACTTCGAAGAGCTACAGGCCGAACTGGGCGATGAGATGCAGTACTACTCCAATATCTTCAAATCCAAAGAAGAAATAGAGGAGGAAATCCGGAATATCCGCGAGCTGCTGTTTCATTACGACCTGAAAAACGCAGAAAATTTTTCCCAGCAAATCAGCCTGATCGAAGACCGTAAGCAGGTGCTGGAGATAAAAAAGGCGCTGGAAACAGCCAAAAACCTCTACAACCTCATTCGCCTCGAAGGCCATTTTGACCTGCTCGAAGCCGTTGATTTCAAAAAACTCAACGACCTCTACAACGAAACTGCCCGCCACCTGGACCTGCTAAACCTCAAGGAAAACATTGAAAATGAGGTAGATAGCACCAACCTGCTGAATGTGGCCTTGGAGAATGTGCTGTTTATGTTTCGCAAAATATCGGAGGAGGAGATGGTCATTGCCGACCAGCTCAAGGATATGCTGCGCAAAACCCGCGAGGCCATGAGCGGAAATTTTGACCAGAAAGACCCGCAGTTTGTAAGTTTGTACGATGAACTGAAAAGGCTCTTTGACAAAAAGAACCTCGACGAAATTACCCAGGAAGACATGCGGCTCAATATCGGGTCGCTCCAGAAAATCTACGATCAAGTGACGGAACTCAACCGAAAGAATAACCTGCTGAAAGCCAAGTACGAGCAGGACGCCAAGTACGCCCGCACGCACAAGCGTATCCTCGAACGCGGAACCCTCACCCGCCGCGAAAGCGAAATCTGTGATACGCTCACGACCATCAAAACACAGGTGGACAACCGCGTGCTGATCAATACCAAAATGCTCGACAACGAAGGCTTCTTTCAGGGCTTGCTCATGAAAATGGTCATCGAAGGATTTGGACAGCACCGCATCCAGCTCGACGCCGACTCGGCCAGGTTTATCAATGCCTGCCTCACCAAAGAATACATGAACGAATACCAGGGAACACGCACATGGTGACTATAGACTTTACGGCCAGAACCAAGGAACTGATCGATAACCTCAAGGGCGTTTGCGCCTCCTACGGACTGGGAAACGACGGCAACGAATTCAAAATCATTACCCAGGTCTTTCTCTACAAATTCATGAACGACAAGTTCGGCTACGAGGTAAAAGAACTCGAACCCGCACTCGCCGACGCCCCCAACTGGGAAAAGGTATTAGCCGACTATACCGACGAGCAGTACGAGCTGCTGCTCATGCGCATGAACCCCGACAGCGCCAAACTCAAGCGTATCCACTACCTCTCCTACCTCTACAACCAGCAGAACGAGGAAGAATTTGCCAAACGCTTCGACGATACCCTGCGCGACATCGCCATTTTTAACAACGAGATATTCTCCGTAAAAACCGGCTCCGGCACCAAGGTGCGGCTCTTCGACGAGCTGAGCAACTTTATCACCGACTCCAGCCAACGCGACAACTTCTGCAAGGCCCTGGTGAACCAGCTGGTAGAGTTTAGCTTCGAGAAAATCTTTACCCAGAAATTCGATTTCTTCTCCACCATCTTTGAGTACCTCATCAAGGACTACAACAAAGACGGCGGCGGCAAATACGCCGAATACTATACCCCGCACGCTGTGGCCAAAATCATGGCTGCCATCCTGGTGGAGGGGCCCGAGCAAAACGTGACCTGCTACGACCCCTCGGCGGGCTCCGGCACCCTGCTCATGAGCCTGGCCCACGCCATAGGCGAGGACCGCTGCACCATTTACTCGCAGGACATCTCGCAGAAATCGTCCAGCATGTTGCGGCTGAACCTTATCCTCAACAACCTGGTGCACTCCATCCAGAACATTATCCAGGGCAATACCCTCCTGGCGCCCTACCACCGGGAGGGCGACCGGCTCATGACCTTCGACTACGTAGTGTCGAACCCGCCCTTTAAGCTCGACTTCAGCGATTACCTCGCCGACCTCGACACCAAACAGAATAAGGACCGGTTTTTTGCGGGTTTTCCGAATGTGCCCAACAAGAAGGACAAAATGGCCATTTATCCCTTGTTTATCCAGCACATCATGTACTCCCTTGCACCCCGTGGCAAAGCCGCCATTGTGGTGCCTACCGGTTTTCTGACCGCCCAAAGCGGCATCGAAAAATCCATCCGTGAGCGGTTGGTGGAGCAGCGCATGCTGCGCGGGGTGGTGAGTATGCCCAGCAATATTTTTGCCACCACGGGAACCAACGTCAGTATTTTGTTTCTGGACAAGGCCAATACCAAGGGCGACATTGTGCTCACGGACGCCAGCAAGCTCGGCACCACCGTGAAGGAAGGCAAAAACCAGAAAACCCTGCTCTCCCCCGAGGAAGAGCAGCGTATCGTGACCACCTTTAACCGCCACGAAGCCATAGAAGACTTTTCGGTGGTGGTAAGCTACGAGCAGATCCGGGAAAAGAACTATAGCTTCAGCGCGGGGCAGTATTTCGAGGTCAAAATCGAATATGTGGACATAACCGCTGCGGAGTTTGAGGAAAAAATGAGTGGTTTTCAGGCGCGGCTGGCGGGGATGTTTGCGGATTCAAGGGAACTGGAGGAGGAGATTCAGAAGCAGTTAGGAGGGTTGAGGTATGAGTAAGTTTGTAAAAGTGAAATTGGTTGATATTACCTCCAATTTTGATAAGCTACGAATTCCTTTATCTTCAAATGAAAGGCTTCTATTGGAAAAAAAGTATCCTTATTATGGCGCTCAGAGCATAGTTGATTATGTTGATAAATACTTGTTTGATGGTGAATACCTTCTTGTTGCGGAGGATGGTGAAAATCTAAGATCCCAAAATTCTAATGTTTGCAATTTTGTTTCCGGAAAGTTCTGGGTCAATAATCATGCTCACATTTTACAAGCAAAAGACGACAATGATCTAAAGTACATATTCTACTCTCTGAATTTAAGAGACTTTAGGCCCTATGTAACTGGTTCTGCACAACCAAAACTTACCCAGGAAAACCTAAATGGAATTGAATTGCTAATTCATCATCCTGACGAGCAACGCCGCATAGCCGCCGTTCTCTCCGCCTTAGACGCCAAGATCGAGCTGAACAACCGGATCAATGCGGAGCTGGAGGCGATGGCGAAAACGCTGTACGACTACTGGTTTGTACAGTTCGACTTTCCGTATGATTTCTCGGCTGGCAAACCGGACCCCGCCGGGCAGCCGTACAAAAGCAGCGGCGGGCACATGGTGTGGAGCGAGGAGTTGAAAAGGGAGGTGCCGGAAGGGTGGGAAGTGGGGAGTGTTTCTGAGATAACCAAGGTTTTAGCACGGGGAATTTCACCTGTTTACACTGAAGGACAGGGAATTTGTGTTTTGAATCAAAAATGTATCCGAAACAGCACGGTCGACTTCAGCTTTGCAAGAAAGCATGATGAATCCAAAAAGAGTGCAAAAAGCAAACTCATTGAGATTGGAGATATACTGGTTAACTCAACGGGTGTCGGTACTTTAGGGAGAACGGCAATTGTAAAACGTCTTGAAGCGCCGCTTACTACCGCTGATTCGCATGTGACCATCGTTCGAGTAAATGAAAAGAAAGCATCCCGAGCATTTATCGGCAAGGCTTTATTGGAAAGCCAGGAGCAAATCGAAAAACTCGGTGAAGGATCAACGGGACAGACAGAGCTAAGCAGGGAAAATCTAGGTAAGCTCAATATCCTTCTTCCAACCAGTCAAATTCAGGAAGCCTATGAAGAGTTTTACCAGCCAATCTTGGATAAGATCGCTACATTGGAAGCCGAAAACCAGCAGCTATCGCAGCTTCGGGATTGGTTGTTGCCGATGCTGATGAATGGGCAGGTGCGGGTGTGAGGCGTTCAAAATTAATTTGGTTTCCAGTCAAAGCGGAAATAGTTCTTCAACTTTGACTGGAAATTTCCATTTTTTAATCAAATTCCAAATCGCAAATCATTCACGATCAATAATCTGCACACGCGGACGATCAAGGCTTTCAAGTATGAGATAACTTCCTTTTGTCATTACAATAGGCACCAGGTAATGTTGACCTTTAGGATCGAGGGTACTATTATATAGTCCATTAATGGATAAACGAGCATCAACAAACCCTAAGGTATCTGCTTTGATTCTGACAGAATACTCCCCGAAACTCACAAGTGAATTAAATGGAATTGGACCAGTATTTTGTAAATTTTCATTGATAATTTCCCCGTTGACAATTAACCGAAAATTAGTTCCAAATGCTGGTTGATTTGGAGGAGTTGTCACAAAACCAGAGTCTGATTTAAATTGATATTTAATTATCAAATCATATTCTTCGTTAGGTTTTCCTTTATATGGCTTTGAAAATTTCATTATGTCATATAATTGATACACATCTGCAGTACTTCTGGGATAACTGGTTATCCTGTCTTTCTCCAAAATGTCTTTTGCTAGTACATTAGTTGGAAAATCCGGGATTATGGTAAATGGCTTCAAGCCAGCAGGTTTATCTATTTCACAGCACATGACATCCTTGTTGCCGGTTGAAATACAATCTTTACATGTTTCAAATTTTGACTTTAATAATCTACGATAAGCATTCCATCCCTCTTTAGCTATTGACAACTGTTTCGCTAAATCAGGATTTAAATTATAAGAGCGGGGATCTAAACCCGACTCAATATCATTTACTACTTCAACGGCCCAATTATATTTTTGGTACTCTTTCCAAATCAAAATTAGTCCATCCGAATAATCTATTGAAGCTGGTCCTGGGAGAAGTTGTGGGATTACATTTTGCAAGTCATTCACTGTTGAAAAAAGGGGCCTTAAATCATTTTCATTAAATGAATTCAAGAAGATATTAATTTGATTCAGTAAATCATCGGATGATATTTGACCATTCGCTATTCGATTCTGCAAATCATTAGATTTTTGATAATCAAAATTCCCAATTACCGCCATACTGCATTCTATGTTTTTTGAAACTCGACTTTTTTCAAATAACTGTTTAAAGGATGCCGCTCCGGAAGCTTTCAAAATAGATGACCCATAACTACCACCCACTGAACTATTCAGTGATGAAATTTCGCCGATAGAAAGATTATTCAATCGAACTAAAATTGTCACCCTACCTCCATAATACTTTTCAGTTATACATTTATCTCCATATACTTGATAAATATTTGAGAGATTATTTCTTTTTAGTTCCACTAAAAAACTATCCGTTAATTCAGAGCCACTAGCTTGAAACGTAGATTTTTTCCTGATTATGAAGTAATCCAAGGCATATGTTATTGAATTTGATGAAATAGATGCATTTTTTAGAAAATTAAATTTGGCGTTTAATTTATAATTTAGTGACTTCACACTTAGATCCATACTTGCATTCGTCAATTGAAAAATATTTTCGACTTCATTCAAAAGTAGAAAACGACTGCAAAGTGCACTATATGCAGTATCTTTAGTTATGATGGGGTCGAAAATTCGATTATACACTGGAAGATTTGTTTCTGACTTATAACCTTGTCCAATTTCCAAAGAAGGATTAAAGGAATATCTTGAAAAGTTAAATAAATCTTCTGACTGAGCTTGCAATTTAAAATTGCATCCTAAAAAAGCCAAAACGACAACAATAAGGTATTTTTTAATTTTGAAATGATTTTGATCAACCAAATAGGTAAAACCTAAGGAAAAAGGCGTGATTGTAATTAACGCCAAAATGTACTTTTTAAAAAATGAGTGCAGTGACATAATTTTAACTTTTCCCTAAACCTACCCCAAATCACCAAACCCCTCCCCCCATTTCACTTCCCATCGCCCTCCCCACCATAAGCGAAATCAAACCGGGCCTCCCAGCTCACTCATCTCCCCATACCACTTCCGATAAACCCGCACCGCATTCGCGCTTTGCAGCCCCATACGTTCCATAATCTGCTGGTTAGAGTGGCCGCGGGATACCAGCCACACGCCGTGGCTGTGTCGCAGGGTTTGCAGCGTAGGGTTTTCGGTGAGGGCTGCCTGGTTGCAGAGGCGTTGAAAGGCCAGTTGAAGGGTACGGGTATCCATGGGTTGAGCGGGTTTCTGCCCTTCAAACACATAGCGCTCCCCGCAGTGGCTGCGTTTATATTCCCGCCAGGCTTGCTGCAAATTCGGAGAGAGCGGAACCCAGCGGTCGGGCTTTCCGGGCACCCTGATTTTCCCGGCTTGCAGGTCGAGGTGGTCAATTTCGAGTTGACGGAGTTCCGAGACCCGCAGTCCCGAACCGTACACCAACAACACCAGAAAGCGGTCGCGCAGTTTTTCCGCTGCTTCCAGCAGTTTTTCGATCTCGGTATGTGCGAGTACGTTAGCGGCGGGCGGGGTGTGTTTCGGGCGTTGAAGGCTTACCGATTGACCCTGCTGGTGCCGAAAAAAAAACTTGAGGGCGCTTACCACGAGGTTAAGTATGGAATTGGTTTTCTTTTCGGAGGCCAGGAAAAACAAATATGCCTGCGCCTGGTCGGAAGTAAGCTGCTTCGGAGGAATACCGGGATATTCCTTCCAGAAATTCAGTATGGACTTGAAATAGTTGTCGCGTGTGCCGGCTTCACAATTCTCCCCTAACCTGTCAGCCAGTAACCGCTCCGCTTCGCGAACGCATGGGCGGTAGTCCTCTGTTTCCACGAACTGGATAGGGCCCAGACCGGAAAACAGCCTTTCCAGCTCAGATTTGGGCACATCGATGGAAATGAGCCATTCGCCGGTCAGGTCCGATTTGGTGAGTTCGTGGGGCAGCGCGGCATGCTGGATGAGGTCGTAACCCGTAGTGGTATGGATCGCCCACACCGCTTTTTGCGGATTGGGGGTAATTCGCAGGTTGTACATGGCAGAAAGGTGTTGGACAAGTCTTTACCAAATTAACATTTTTGGTAATTCAGACAACAGAAAATTCACTTTTTGGGAATATTCAGCAGAACTACGGAAACTGATTGCGGAAAATGCGCATGGACGTCCGTATCATTCGCTGATTCAGGCGCGTCCACCCCCCAACAAAAAAAGCCGGTCCACCCAAAGGGAACCGGCCAAAAAGTTACGGGAGATGCTGGTTAGTGTTTACCCAGCTGGTAAGTCCACGTAAGGTCGAGGACAAGGTATTGTGCACTTACCGCATAGAGGTTGTGGAAATAAACAATCTCTTCCCCATTAGGCCCAACACCCGTCACCCGGTAATCGTACTGGACATTGGGGAAAATGCGATCATACGGACCAGAACCTAACTTGATATACCGCCCCAAAACTCCGAATCGGCTCCTTTCACCGATCGCCATTTCTAATCCCAACCCAAAGTTTTGCCTGATCTGAAGTTTGGTGTTAACCACCTCCCGATAGCCGTTGAAGGATACCGGAGTGGAAGGAGAAAATTTGGGAAAGGAAAAATTATGCTGCACCACGGGAACATCGAGGTGATAAATCCCCCTTACCCCATATTGAATCCAGGGTCGAACCAGCCCTTTTTTCGACACCGAAGGCTTCCAATTTAGCGTTAGCGGTACTTCTACGCGTTGATACGAGGAGGTATGTAAAATGGTAGCCAAACCCGGAATTATAAACACAGCTTCGAATTCTGTACGATTCCAATCGAAACCACTTTCCAGTCCCAATCCGTACTTCCAATCGGCACGCACCCGCGCACAAGCACCCAGTTGAATTTTATCAACACTAATGACTGAAGTTTGGTCGTCAAATACCCGCCCCACGGGCTGGTTAGCTAAACCGAAACCAGTACCTCCTCCTACGCTGAACCGAATCTGGGCCGATAAGGAACAGTATGTAGGGCCAATAAGAGCGATCACTAATATCCAGTTCTTCATTAGTTACAGGTTAGTTGAAGGGTACTTGATTTCTGAGAGCCGTTATCGGAAGCAAAGTATTCTGCTTCAGGATTATTTTGATCGGTCCGAATTCTTACTCCTTTAAGACTTATGTTTTGGTTGTTTTGTGGGACAGGAATTTGTGAAAATAAAAAAGCCTTAACTTCATTATCCAAGAATAATGCTTTCTCAACAATATGAGTATTTGAACCAGGTTTTGATTCAGATAAGTAATCTACCTGATCCTGGCAAAATCCGTCATCATTATCAAGAAAAACAGAACCATCATATATAGTAACTAGCAAATCATCTGCATTTTCCTGTTTCCATTTTCCGTTAGATTTACGGCGGTAATTTTTCATTTTTGCAATGACCTGTGGCTTGACTAAATAGCCATTGAATACAATTACTCCTGTTTTAAAGCAAATTTTAGAAATATACTGCCTTGAATCATTGGCGTAAAGGACCGACTCGGGTTTTTCGCTATCACTTTTTTTGCAACAACCTAAATAAACGGTTTTACACACCTGGAAATCACATTGCGTACCACCACTTTGCAATACACCTTCTATACAAACTTGATATGTACCATCACTAGGGTAATTGTGGATAGTATTAAAAATATCTCCAGATCCAGAAGTTGTGGTACCGTCACCCCACGAAACTGTGTAACTAACAGTTTCAACATCACGTGCAGGAAAATAGCCGAAAACAACATAATTTTCTCCAAAATCTTGAACACTAAATCCGATGAACCCCATTTCCCCACATAATATTTCAATTGAAGGTCCGTAACCTCTAAAAAGGAGATCGCCATTAGAAAATGCCTGAAAATTTGAGTCTAGGACGCTGGAGTACATAGCGTCTAAATCCTCAAATCCAGAAATGTTATTCCTAACGTAGGATACCTGTTCAGCTAGTAACGCATTGTCCTTGATCTGGAAGTAAAGGTTATTGCTAAAGAAACGGTAATAATATCCGTCAACCATTACCTCTCCGTATTGATTCAAAACTTCTCTCCACGATTCGTCATGATCATATTGGAGATCAGGGTTTTGAAGTAAATCCGTGGCACCAGTAAGCAGGAATGCCTCTTCTTCGTCCAGTACTTTTTTCCTTAAGGAAGCATGTCCAAGCCTGTCTTCCAGTGAGTCAAGTGCTTCATTTTGGTACACAACCGAAGCCGTATCTTCCAGGTACCAGTATTCCTCCTCCTGAAATTGGGAAACCGTATTCAAAAAAGAATCCAGATCGGCAAGTGAATTGAATTCAAGAATACCCAAACTGTTTACCCCATTTGTAAACGAGAGTGATTGACTTACCAATCCAGATCCTTGCGAGGATAGATTAGGCTCAACCTCATTTTTCATTTGACTACAAAACTGTAGCCCCGACGCTAAAGTAATTAGCATCAATTTTCCGAAGTTTTTCCGAAGTTTTTCCGAAGTTTTTCATAATAAAAATTAGTTTATGTTAAAGTATTAACAATTTACCCATAAACAATGAACAAAAAAAATTTATGCCAAAAAAATCAAGGATTTATTACGAAAAAACAAATTATACAAAAATTAACTTATTCACCCGTTCAATAAACCCCCTGAATGTCAGTTAAATATAGGGAAATATTAGGAAATCATTAACAAAATGAAAAAAAGTTTCTCACTCCCCTACCCTTATTGCCTCCACCATCCTTCCGGCGGTAACTCCAGCCTCGCCATATACAGCTGCCACCGCGTCGCCTGCCTGGCCATGGTACCATGCCGCCAATACCGCAGCGGTCGTTGGGTCATAGCCTTGCGCCAGCAAGCCACCGGCTATGCCGGAAAGCACATCGCCACTCCCGCCCGTCGCCATGCCGGGGTTGCCGGTGGGATTCACCCAGGTACGGCCATCCGGAGCAGCAATCAGCGAATATGCCCCTTTGAGCAGGATGGTTACCCCCCAGGTCTTTGCAAAGGTTTCCGCCGTTTCCAGCCTGCGGCCCAATACCTCCCTGCTTCCTGTAAGCCGCGCCATCTCGCCCGGATGAGGCGTTATCAGCCATTCGCTTTTCCGCAAAGCAGGCCAGTCGGGAACCTGAGCCAGCAGGTTGAGGGCATCGGCATCGATCAGTACAGGCACCTCCACCCGGGGCAGCAGCTTTAGCAGGAAAGCCATTTGTTCCTCGCCCTGTCCCATGCCCGGCCCTATCACGAGGACTTGTTTTCCCTGCAACGCAGCCCATACTGCTTCGGCATCTTGTTCCTTAAAATTTCCGGCAGAAATTCCCGGCAGACACATGGCCTCGGGCACGTGTTGCAACACCACGGGTATCACTTCTTCCGGTACGGCCAAAGATACCAGCCCCGCCCCGGCACGCAAGGCGGCGGCGGCGGTGAGGGCCATGGCTCCCCGATACTGCGCCGATCCGCCCACCACGAGCACATGGCCCTGGGTACCCTTGTGGGCATCGCGGTCGGGCGTTTTCCAATGGCTTTTGACCCAGGCAAGGTCGGTAACCTGTCGGCGAATCCCCAGCTGCGCAATCACTTCGGGCCAAATGCCGATGTCGAGCACCGCTACCTGCCCGCACCTGCCCGCCGCAGGATACACGTAGTGGCAAACCTTGGCCAACTGAAAGGTAAGGGTATGATCGGCGGGAAAGCTGTCGCCCACGACCTCGCCGCTATCGGCGTTGAGTCCGCTCGGCAGGTCTATCGCTACCCGTGGACCGGGCATATCGGCGATGTCCCGCAATATTTTCGCAACCGCGCCGCGGACGGGCGGAGTTACCCCCGTGCCGAGCAGGGCATCTACCCAAACGGGAACCTCAGGCAACGAATCCAGGGCTGCTTTTGCCTCTGCAAGGGTCCAGGGCTGTGTGGGAACGGGCAGGTGTTGGAGGATGTCGCGCTGAATGGCGGCATCGCCGGTGTACAGGGCGGGGTCCTGGGCGAGCCAAACGTGTACGTGCCTGCCCGCGAGGTGGAGCATCCGCGCCATGGCCAGTCCGTCGCCGCCGTTGTTGCCGGGTCCGGCGAGTATCCAAAAGCTATTTTTCTCAGAAAAAAGGGTTAGTAGCCGATCGGTGGAGGCGCGGGCGGCGTGCTCCATCAGCAATAGGCCGGGGTACGACCGCTCGTGGATCATGATCCGGTCGGCTTCGCGAATTTGCTGAGATTGGGCGAGTAACATCATGCTATACATTACGGCTGTGGCGAAAATATACCCGAATTAATATGATTTGCGCGATTTTCAGGATTGATTGGGAAGCACTTTTGTTTACGTATTAGTGCTTAATATTCCACTTCCAGGCACCTTCCCAGCATTGCCCCTAATAATAACGAGCTTGTGATTCGCAAGCCGGTATCAAGACGGGGCGTTTTTCCGCACTAACTTCGCTACCAGGATCAGGTCCTGTGCTGTCACACCGTCGGACCCCTGATAGTCCTTATTAACATGAAGCAAAACCTCCATTCCGTGACGTTGTAAGGCATCCATCAGGTAGGCTGATTCGTGATAATGGATAAAAATCGGAGGTCCTACCCCTGAGCCCGGGCGTTGCCAACCTGATTTGCTGTAGGCATCCTCCATGGTACTTAAGTAGCAAACCCCGCCGCTTTTGAGTGATGCAGCTATATCAGCTTCAATGCTTCTTCTTTTGATAAATAGGGCAATCCAAACCCGCAGATGATGCCGTCAAAACTCCTGTTTAGTCGGGAGAGTTCACGGCAATCGAATACCTGAAAATGCGAAGACGGGTTATTGATCTTTGCCAGCTCCACCATGCGCGGAGACAGATCTATGCCGAGCAAACGAAAATCCGGGCGTTGGTTCAGCAGGTACCTGGAGATATTTCCCGGTCCGGTAGCGATATCCAATACCTCCGCATGGGGCGATTTCACCTGTTCACAAAAGAAATCGAAGGTATCGTTGTACAATTCAAAGTCCATGAAACGGTCCTGATAGGCCTGGGCATTTTTGTCAAAACCTTCGCGTACAGACTGGGTTTTATCCATGGCAACAACAATGTTCAGCTATTATAGATAAAATAGAGTAAATACCGCATTTGTCCAAAAAACAGAAATGCACCCGATTCCCTTCCTCTCCCGGACAGCATAACATTCAGCTAAACGGCAGCTATCCATAGGTAACTTTAGTAGCCGAAGTTTTGCTGCCAGCGACTTAAATTGTGTCGAGCTTACGGTGTATGTTTTCCGGAATGAATGCTACCAGATGGCGCATGGGTTGGTTTTTTTCTACATTTTGAAGTGAAATGAATGCTGAACCAAAGTCAAAGACCAACCGGCAGGAACGTGTCCTGATCCTGGTGCACGTCCTGATCGGAGCGGGAGCCGTGGTGCTGATATTCGTTTTTTCGATGTTGCAGCGCACCCTAACCCAGCCTCAGGTGATCGATTTTCCGGAATCAATTCCCAAAACCATCGCTGCAACCTACTGGCAGGCACCCGACCCCAACACCCTCACGGACCCCAACCTCAAAAAGCAGGTACTGTACGGCAAAGAGCTGATTGCGCATACCGCTGTTTACCTCGGCCCCAAAGGATCGGTGCGCCCCCTTACCAATGGCATGAATTGCCAGAACTGCCACCTCGATGCCGGTACCCGCGTTTTTGGGAACAACTACGGATCGGTAGCCTCGACGTACCCCAAACTCAGGGCCAGGAGCGGCCAGGTAGAAGACATTTACAGGCGCGTAAACGACTGTGTGGAGCGCAGCCTGAACGGTCAGCCGCTGGATACCGTCAGCGATGAAATGCAGGCGATCAGGGCCTATATCACCTTTTTAGGTACAGATGTGCCCAAGGGACAAAAGGCAGCCGGATCGGGCTTTAAACCGCTGGATTACCTCGACCGGGCCGCAGACCCCATGGCCGGAAAGCCCCTTTTTGAGCAAAAATGCCAGGTTTGCCACCAGGCTTCGGGTGAGGGCCTGCTCGATCCCGCCGGCAACGCCTATACCTATCCGCCGCTTTGGGGGCCGCACAGCTACAACGATGGCGCGGGCTTGTACCGGGTGAGCAATTTTGCGCGTTACATCAAGTACAATATGCCCCTCGGCGCCACCCACGACCACCCGATATTGACCGACGAAGAAGCCTGGGACATCGCCGCTTTCGTCAATGCGCAGCCCAGACCGCACAAGGATACGCCCCTCGACTGGCCCGACAAAAGCAAGAAGCCCATCGACCACCCCTTCGGACCTTATGCCGACGATTTTTCCGAACAACAGCACAAATTTGGTCCCTTTAAGCCCATAGCGGCCGCCCGCAAATAACCTTACCCCAAACGCACCATGAACATTCCTTCCCGCAGAAAATTTATCCAAAAAATAGGGGCCATCGGTGCTGGTGCAGGGCTGGTAGCAGCTGCTACGCCCGTTTTCGGCAGTGAGCAACTGGCTAATCATCCCTCCGCTGAAAAACCACCCAAAGGCCAGGCGGTGGAAGTGGACATCTTTCAAACCACCGATGTGCATTGTCAGATTCACCCGCACGACGAGCTGTTCTGGGAAAATGAGCAGGCCGTTTTCCGCAAAACCGGGGGATACGCCCAGTTAGCGACCTATTTCAAGCAGGTGCGTGCCCACAAAAATTCCAGCTTTATTGTTGACACGGGCGACATGTTTCAGGGCAGCCAATTGTCGGTAGAAACGACCGGAAAAGCCCTCGTTCCCGTGCTGAATCAGCTTGACTACGACCTCTACCTGCCCGGCAACTGGGAGGTGGTTTATAACAAAAAAGCCATGCAAACCCTGCTCGGCGGCCTCGATGCGCCGAAGGTGTGCGCCAATATGTACCACGACCTCGGCGACGGGCAAAAGGGTGAGCTGATATTTCCGGCTTACCATATCTGGCAGGTAGCAGGCGTAAAAATCGGCTTTCTGGGCTATACCGACCACCTGGTGCCCCTCCGCCAATCGCCGATTTACAGCAAAGGCATCATTTATACCAAACCCGAAGAAAACCTCGCGCACTATGTATCGGTGCTGCGGGATCAGGAGCAATGCGCCTATGTGCTGATTGTGGCGCACCTCGGCCTTTCGCAGCAAATCAACCTGGCGAACCTGCCTGCCTGCGAAGGGGTGGACTATATCCTCGGCGGCGATACCCACGAGCGGGTGCGCAAGCCCATCCAATGCACCTACGCCAAGGTGGTAGAGCCGGGTGCTTTTGGTTCATTTGTGGGAAAATTAACCTTGACGATACTGGATGGGAAAGTGGTGAAAGACAACTACGTACTCGTAGAAATCACCGCTGCGAACTTCAAGCCCGACAAGGACATGCTGGCCCTGATTTCATCGGAAGAATCGCCTTTCTTGCCTGAAATATCGGAGGTGGTGGGCTACAGCACCCTGCCGCTCTACCGCTACTTTGTGGTCGAAAACACGATCGATACGCTGGTTTTACAGGCCCTGAAATGGAAAATGGAGGATGTGGACATCGCCTTATCCAATGGCTTCCGGTTTTGTCCGCCGAGGGTTACGCCCGATTCCACCGGCAATATCCCCATCACCCAAGGGTACCTTTTCGACATGTTGCCGGTCGATAGCTTTGTGCGCACCGGCGAAGTAACCGGTCAGCAATTGCTCAATTGGCTCGAAAAAGAGCTCAACAATGTATTTGCCAAAGATGCCTCGCAGCGGTTTGGGGGCTGGGTGGTGAAGTTTCAGGGAATGGAAGTGAGCTTCCGGGCGTTTGGCGAACAAGGCAAGCGGGTAGAAACGGTGCTGGTGGCCGGGCAGGCGCTAGACCCCTTGAAAACCTATAAGATCAGCGCCTGTGAGCGCGAAGGCGATCCGGAGGACATGCTCTGTCGCATAAAAGGCGTTCAACACCCGCAAACCACGCCCTTTACCCTCCACAGCGTGTTGCGCGAATACCTGGCCGCCCATTCGCCCGTGACCCCTACCCCACCGCTTTCGGCCCGCGTGCTCGACGCTCCGCAAACCCTGCTTACCCAGGTCACCGGGGTCGATTACCAATTTCATTGACCAATGGCCCACAGCCTGAGTTGTTTTTGCTTATTTACCCCCGATAACCCTGATCAACATGAAAAATATCACCATTTTCCTGCTCACCTTTTTTGCGGTGCTTTCCACTTTTGCCCAAAGCAACCCCGCCGATGCGCCGCTGGTTCACCGGATTGTATTTCAGGTGGCGTCGTCAGACACACTGGTGCATAAATCGCTGATACGTCAGCTCAACAATATCCTGGAAGTACAGCCCGACGCCCAGTTGGAGGTGGTTTGTCACGGCCCCGGACTTGATATGCTGCTGAAGGACAAAAGTGTGGTACAGGCACCCATGGATAAGCTCACCGCCAAAGGGATCGTTTTCCTGGCTTGCGAAAACACCATGAAGCAACGCAACCTCACCCGCGAAGCCCTGGTTACTTCCTGCGGTACGGTGCCTTCGGCACTGCTGGAGATCTCCACCCGCCAACAACAAGGCTGGAGCTATATTAAGGCTGGATTTTGAGGAAAAATCATTCCCCCTCCAAAAACCGATAGAGGTACGGCGCCTTATGTGCGCCGCCGGTGTAGAGTTTTTCGGTGCGCTCGAGCATGCCGAGGCTGAGCATTTTGCGCTGAAAGTTGTTGCGGCGCAGGGGACTGCCGAGGATGGTTTCGTACAGGCCCTGGAGCTCGTTCATGGTAAATAGCTCGGGCAGCAGCCGGGCACCAATTACCTTGGAGTCGAGGTGGTCGCGTAGCGCATTCAAAGCCTTGAGGATGATTTCGTTGTGGTCGAAAGCCAGCTGCGGAATTTGAGCAAGGTCAAACCACTCGATTTTTTCCTCCATGACGGAAGCCTGGAGGCGCACTTTTTCAAAATTCACGAGGGCATAATAGCCTACGGTCACAAAGCGCTGCATCAGCCACCGAAAAGCAGCCACCTCTATGCCGATGGACTCCAGGTACAGCCGCATGGAATCGTGTGTATTGCGGTCGGCACGTCCAAAAACATGAAACTGGTCCAGGAAAATATCTGACAGACCCGTGCGGTCTTTCAGGGTTTGGATCGCTGCAGCATCTACATCTTGGCCTTGCTCCACAAATCCACCCGGCAGTGCCCAGGATTCCATTCCCCGGGGCTTCAGCAAAAGCACCTTCAGCTGTTGCTCATGAAAGCCAAAAATGACGCAATCGACTGAAAGCTGCGGAACGTATTTGTCCCCTCCTTCCCGAAGGAAATCGCGGATGAGCTCAATATTTATAGTTTCCATGCTGCTGATTCCAGCCGAAAAACCGGCCTGGATAATGATATTGACCTAAGATATGCATCTATTTGGATATCTCAAGGGCATTGTGTATCATTATCCCAAATTGAGACAATAATATTTCCGAAACCATTCCCCTCAACTTCCCCAAAAAACCCATGTTGACCCCCGATTACCCTCTGCGTGCGAGGTTGCTTCCCTTGACCCTTGCCCTGATCGCAGCCTTTTCCTTTTTTTCCTGCAAAAAGGAAAACCCCAAGGTGCTCGTTTTCTCCAAAACGGAGGTTTTCAGGCATGAATCGATCGAAGCTGGCAAAGCAGCCCTCATCGCTATGGGTGCTAAGTACCATTTCGATGTGGATACCACCGAAAACGACTCGGCCTTTTTTGAAGACAACCTCAAAAAATACGCTGCCGTTATTTTCCTCAACACCACCGGCAACGTGCTCAACGCCGAACAACAAAACAACTTTGAGCGCTATATCCAGGCAGGTGGCGGCTACGTGGGCATCCATGCCGCATCGGATACCGAGTACGACTGGCCCTGGTACGGGAAGCTGGTGGGTGCTTATTTCAAAGATCACCCCTTGAACCCGAATGTGCAGGAAGGCGAATATTATGTGGTGGACGACAAACACGTCTCCACGGACTCTATGCCCGAGCGGTTTAAGCGCACCGATGAATTTTACAATTTCCGCGACATCAGCGACAACATCCACCCCCTCGTCAAAATCGACGAATCGACCTACAAAGGGGGCAATAACGGCGACAATCACCCTACCTCCTGGTACCAGGAATACGACGGTGGCCGCAGCTTCTACACCGCTATGGGCCATACCAACGAGTCGTTTTCAGAGCCCTTGTTTCTGAAGCACCTGTGGGGTGGCCTTAGCTATGTGATGAACGACGGCAAGCCCAAAAAGCTCGATTATACCAAAGTACACACCCAACTGATGCCCGCAGAAAACCGCTTCGTGAAGGTGGTTTTAGCCGAAAAACTCAACGAACCCATCGAGCTCGTAAACCTCCCCAGCGGCAACGTGCTCTTCATCGAACGCCACGGCGCCATCAAGGTATATGACCAGAACACAAAGGAAGTAACGGTGATCGACAGCATTCCGATCAGCCATCTCTACACCAACAAAGAAGGAAAAGTCTCCGAAGCCGAAGACGGCCTGCTGGGCGTGCAACTCGACCCCAACTACAAAACGAACCACTTTATTTACCTGTACTACTCGCAATTCGGAGATCAACCCGTGAATGTGCTGGCCCGCTTCACGATGGATGGCGAGGCAAAATTGATTCATGACAGCAAGGTGATTATGCTGGAAGTGCCCGTACAGCGGGAGCAGTGCTGCCATACCGGCGGATCGATTGCCTTTGATGGACAGGGAAATCTCTTTGTTTCTACCGGCGACAACACCAGCCCCCGTATCTGGACCTACGGCCCCACCGACGAACGTCCGGACCGTGGCCCATGGGATGCCCAGAAGTCCTCTTCGAACACCAACGACCTGCGCGGAAAAATCATCCGCATTCACCCCGAAGCCGATGGCACCTATACCATTCCGGAAGGCAATCTTTTCCCCAAAGGAATGGAAAAAACCCGCCCGGAGATCTATGCCATGGGTACCCGCAACCCTTACCGCATCTCTGTGGACAAGAAAACAGGCTATGTGTATTGGGGAGAAGTAGGTCCGGACGCGAACAAAGACAGCACCGCCTTTGGCTCACGGGGCTACGACGAAGTTAACCAGGCGAAAAAAGCAGGCTTCTTCGGATGGCCCTATTTTGTAGGAAATAACCAGGCCTATGTAGATTACGACTACGCCGCCCAAAAAGGCAAAGGGCTTCGCGATCCGAACAAACCCACCAACGATTCGCCCAACAATACCGGCCTCAACGATCTCCCGCCTGCCCAGAGCGCCTTTATCTGGTATCCTTATGCCAAATCGGAAGACTTTCCGCTGGTGGGCAGTGGCGCGCGCAATGCGATGGCTGGCCCGGTATACCATGCCGAAGACTTTAAAGGTGCTGCACGCGCTTTCCCCGATTACTACGACGGCAAACTGCTGATTTACGACTGGATGCGCGGCTGGATCATGGCTATCACCATGGACGACAAAGGCGATTACCAGTCGATGGAACCCTTTATGGGCAGCCACAAGTTCAGCAACCCCATCGACATGGAATTTGCTGCCAATGGCGATCTGTATATCCTCGAATACGGCACCGGCTGGTTTCAGGGAAATGACAACGCCCGCCTCGTGCGCATTGAGTACAACGCCGGCAACCGCAACCCCATCGTGCAAACCAGCGCCGACAATCTGAAGGGAGCGACCCCGCTTACCTCGCATTTTTCTTCGCAAGGCACCCTCGACTACGACAAAGACAAACTGACCTACAACTGGGAAGTGCGCACTGGTGGAAAAACGGTGAAGTCGTTCAGCACGCCCGACATGGACATGACCTTCGACAAGCCCGGTATCTATCAGGTAGAACTGGTGGTGAAAGACGGAAAAGGCGGCGAAACCTCCTCTATCCTCGAAGTAGCCGCCGGCAATGAGCCACCAACCGTAGAGATCGCCATTACGGAAGGTAACGGAGGCTTTTTCTTCCCTGGCGGAAGCTTTAACTACGCCGTAAAAGTGAACGACAAAGAAGACGGTAGCCTGGCCTCCGGCGGTATTTCGCCCGATGCCGTGAGCGTATCCATCGATTACCTCCCCGAAGGATTTGACAAAGCCATGATCGTGCAGGGCCACAAGTACAGCGATGAAATCTCCGCTACCTCGAACGGCAAAAACCTCGTGGAAAACAGCGATTGTAAGGCTTGTCACGCCCTCGACAAGAAGTCGATCGGACCGAGCTATACCGACATTTCGAAGAAATACGCTGGCGACGCTAAAGCTGCAGCTTTGCTGGCCCAAAAGGTAAAACAAGGCGGTAGCGGGGTTTGGGGCGAAGTGGCTATGGCTGCCCACCCAGGCCTGGCCGACAAAGATATTGCCGAAATGGTAGGCTATATCCTGAGCGTGTCTCAAAAATCGGCAGCTTCTTTGCCCGTAACCGGCAAATACCCCACCGTGATCCCCAAGGGCCAGAGCGACCAGGGCGTGTTCCTGATCCGTGCATCTTATCAGGACAAAGGCGCCAATGGGCTGCCAGGTGTGCGCACCGAAAAGGTACTGATGTTGCGCAATGCCAGCCTATCCGCTGCGGCCTTCGATGAATCATCGGAAGCGCGCAAAATCAAAATTCCGGGCCAGGATCGTGAGATCGTGATTGCCAGCAAGGACGGCGCTTACCTCGTGTTTAAAAATCTGGACCTCACCGGTATCGGAACCCTCGGCATAGCAGGAACCGCCAACAAAGCATACGGCATGGCTGGTGGAAAAGTAGAAGTGCGGCTGGGATCACCCACAGGTGCGCTTATCGGAGAAACCAATGCAATTATTTCAAAAGCGCCGGCCCCTTCTGCCAGCAACCCCATGGGCGGAGTGGACATGGTTTTCACCCCGATAAAGCCGACAGCTGGACAACAGGATGTGTACCTCGTGTGTAAATCAAGCTCAAGAGACGAATCCGCGATGCTGTTTGTGCTGATGCAGGTGATTTTCCAGTCGGGAAAATAACCGGTATCCGCATTGAAGCCATGATACGTGAGTCATCCCAATTTTTTGGGGTGACTCATTTCTTTTAACTGATAGATCCTTAGCTGTTGTGCGACCTCGCTGAGGTCGATCTATTTCAATATTTTTAGTATTTATCTACTTTAAATCCTTAGAGCTTGTTCGGAATTTTAAAAGTTGGGAGGAGGTCATTAAGTTTAGTGACCAAACAAAATCTAAATGACCTCACAGTACAGCGAACTGACCGACTCCCAATGGCAAGCAATATCGGTGTTTTTTGATCTTAAACGC
>JBGSTW010000002.1:0-8916 GCA_041753595.1 Bacteroidia bacterium
GTTTAAGATCAAAAAACACCGATATTGCTTGCCATTGGGAGTCGGTCAGTTCGCTGTACTGTGAGGTCATTTAGATTTTGTTTGGTCACTAAACTTAATGACCTCCTCCCAACTTTTAAAATTCCGAACAAGCTCTTAGAAAAGTTGAGTTTTTCTGACAAAATAGCCCTCTGGTTAAATAAATTGGAACAAGTTTTATCCTTAGAGGGAATTCCTTCTCAGAAACAAGAACACTTAAATTACCTATATCAGGTCGTTTCATCTTTATCGCCCGAAACTGCAGATGCAAGCATCAGCGAATGCCTTCAGACGATGCGCGGGGTTTTCTCTGACGAGGAACTCACACTCATAGGAGTCGCATTTAATGATTTAAAGGCTTATCATTTTTTGGGAGATACCTTGGCAGCGAGAAATGCAGCCATAGAAATGGTTGGATTCGTTGCTAATCCTTATGCGGACTACATCAAAAACAAAAGTAATGAGCGTCAGGGAGCCACAGAGGGTACAAATTATTGCGAATGTAGGTGGGGATTTTATTGTACAGAAACTTGTGGTACTACTGCAAACTGTAGGTCTACGCAAGGACTATGTGGTTTTATGGGGTTGCAAAACTGTATAGGTGATTGTCAAGGTGACCCTAATCCCAACTGATGTAGTAGATTCCCCTTCCTGGCATGATGAACGCAAAAATAACCTGGTGTGGTTTCGATTTCTGCAACCCGGGTTTTAAAATTAGGGTTTATTGTTAACAAATCAAGGGCATATTGGGTACCTAAATTAATTCAATAATTGAGGTACCCACCCACCATGGTTACCTCAATTCCATCCGAAAAGTTAAACACGTAAAGCTCATCCATGTGAGGTATTTCGGAGCCATTCCATTTTGATTCACATTTTTAGTTCGAAATGGGTTTTTTCCAGGGTTGAAGGTGTAGTTGATTGATGGCTTACAGGAATAAGTGGAGTTAAAGCTTTTACCCATTAAGCAGCCCCTGAAAGGAAATTATTGGCATTCACTTCCGCGTAGCAGCCAGCTCATTGTTGCGGTCAAAACGCTGTTGGGCGAGGAGGATGAGGTGGTCGAGCAGTTCGGCGTAGGCCATACCTTCCTGCATCCACAGCTTAGGATACATGCTGATGGAGGTAAAGCCCGGCAGGGTATTGATTTCGTTGATAAAGACCTCTCCGGCTTCGGTGAGGAACATGTCCACCCGGCTCATGCCTTCGCAGCCCAGCACCTGGTAAGCCTGACTGGCGACCATGCGCAGTTTCAGCAGGATTTCCTCGTCCAGACCCGGAGCAGGTATAAGGACTTGTGCGGCATCGGCACTGAGGTATTTCGATTCGTAGTCGTAGAAACCGGGGCCCATTTTTACTTCTCCTATTCCGCTGGCTTCGGCTATTTCATTGCCCATGACCGCGCATTCGAGTTCGCGACCCACGATCAGGCTCTCTACAAGCAACTTGTGGTCGAAGCGGAAGGCATCGGCAATGGCCTCCTGAAACTCGGCGGCGTTCGTAGCTTTTTTCACGCCTACAGAAGAACCCATGTTGGCGGGCTTTACAAATACGGGCGAACCGAGGGTATTGACTACGCTGTGGAAATCAATGGCGTCTTTCTCTTTTTTATAGAAAGTAAGAAAATCAGCCACCAGCAGACCCGCATCGCGGAGGAGGCGCTTGGTCACGTCTTTGTCCATACAGGCAGAAGAGCCGAGCACATCGGGGCCCACAAACGGCAGGCGAATTTGCCGCAACAAGCCTTGCAGGCTGCCGTCTTCGCCATTGGGACCGTGAATAATGGGGAAAATGGCCTCCAGTCCCAGCACTTCACCCGAAACCTTGCGGATAGCGCCCGTGCCTTCGCCAGGCCAGAGCAACAGGCGGTTGGCCTCTGTGGCGTCCTGACCAGGGGTGCCAGCGGCAAGCGCTTCGGCACTTACCCTAAACCAGCGACCTTCGTAATCGACGAAAATGGGCGTTACCTGGTATTTGCCGGGGTCGAGGGCGGCGAATATATTTTTGGCAGAAATGAGCGACACTTCGTGCTCAGGGGAGCGGCCACCGAAAATCAGGCCAAGGGAAAGGTGCGACATGGAAAATAGGGTGTGTAGTAAGTGGAACTAGCCGTGGATGGCTTCTGATTTGCCGTAGTTTTCGATAACGCGGCCTTCGTACTCCAGGAAAGCTTCCCAGCGGGCGTCAACGTCAATATCGGGGCACAGTTGATGGGCGAGCTTGAGGAAAAGGGTGTAGTGCCGGGCCTCCGATATCATGAGTTTGTGGTAAAACTGGCCCAGGTCGGCATCGTCGATGTTTTCAGAAAGCACCTTGAAGCGCTCGCAGCTGCGGGCTTCGATCATGGCGGCAAAAAGCAATTTATCTGCCAGCAAGCCTTGTCTCGACTGGCCTTTGCCTTTGATGAACTTCGACAACTCGTTTACATAGGAGTCTTTGCGCTCGGGGCCCAGGGTAAGGCCGCGCTTCTGAATTTCCTTCAGCACCATGCGAAAATGGCTCATTTCTTCCTGCGCGAGGTCGGCCATCTGCTCCACGAGGTCTTCGTGGTAGGAATAATACACGAGCAGGGAAATGGCCGAAGAAGCGGCCTTTTGTTCGCACCAGGCGTGGTCGGTGAGGATCTCCGATATATTGCCTTCGGCGATGTGCTTTACCCACATGGGGTCGGTTTTCATTTTCAGCTTCAGCATGTAAGCAAATAGGTATGCGAAGATACAAAAGCAGCCCGACAGCGATACGGGTGGCTACAAAAGACTAAGAAACCTTTTTTGATGCTACTAGCCGGGTGATATTAACCGAGTTTCGAAAATCTTACGGATGTTATATTTCGATAGTTGAAGTAGTGAAAACGGTTCGCACGTCGCTATCAACCCTTTGTACTGTATTTCAGGAGCTTGGTGATAGTGAATTTATTCCGCGTAAGGTTTTGTTCGATATTTGAATTAAATCAAACGAAAAACATTTCTAACGCTACTATCTAAAACAAAACTAACATGGTCACTCGTTCTATCCTCCTCTCCCAGCTTCTGATCCTTGTTATGTTCGGCCAGTCAATGGCTCAGTCCTCGATTCCTTTTATTTACAATGCCGGAACCGGCAACTGCCCTCCTGGTGCTTCACAATTCGACCGTTCGGAGTATCTCGAAATCGCAAACACTACTTACGATTCGCTCTACCGCACCGAATGCTATGCCTCAGGCGACAATACCTTTATCCTCGAAATGGACGGCCTTTATCCAGGCGAGATGTACTCGCTTTACCTGCACTTTGCTGAGATTTTCTACGGACCTGATAACACAGGAAAAGGAGGTGTAGGCAGCCGAGTATTTGACATGTATGTGAATGGCGACAAGATTCTCGCTAACCTGGATATCTACGAACAGGTAGGTAGTAATACAGCTTTGGTTTACCGTTACGATGCCATGGCTCGTTTGGATTCAACCATTGAACTACGCTTTGTTGGGATAAACAATAACCCCAAAATTTCTGCCCTTGAGGTGGTCAACCAAGGTATTCCTTCTCTTTTTCCTTCCGAAAGTGGCATCGTAAACCTTACCGGTTCCCTGCCTGTGGAATGGACCTCTTTCGATGCCCAGGTACAAAACGACGGTTCGGTTATGCTCCAGTGGTCAACGGCGGTGGAGCTGAACAACCTCGGCTACGAAGTGGAAATGCGCAAAACCAATGAGTCTTTCGAGAAAGCAGGCTTTGTACAGGCCGGATCGATCAACGGAGACTCCTACCAGTTCCGCACCAACCGCCTTGACGCAGGTCGCTACCAGTTTCGTCTTGCTCAGGTTGATTTCGATGGCACCATCAACTATAGCTCTCTGGTCGAAACCCTCATCGGAGCCAACGCCTGGACCGGCAATATCAGCCGCAACGGTAACCTGGCTACGCTCTCTTTGCTCGGCCAACCCGAATCCAATATCACTGCTACCATTGTCTCTCTCAACGGACAAACCTGGGGTACACAAAACCTCAACGCCGGAGCTGCATGGAGCCTTTCGCTCGACCAGTTCCCTGCAGGGCTTTACCTTATTCGCTTGACCGATGGACAATTCGTTCAGACCATCAAGCTGCCGATTCAACGCTAACCCTTAGCAAGGCTTTATGAGCCAATACCGTCCCGGGACACCGGGGCGGTTTTTTTTATGTTAGCGTTTAGGATAAAAAAAGGCCCCTAAGGAAATCCCAGGGGCTTTTTTTGTTTTTATCGATGAAGAAGTTATGCTCCGGCTACGAGTATCTTTCCTTCCAGTGCAGCCGGAATTTCACGGAATTCATATACCTGGTTGCGCAGGCGCGGGGTAAATCCGGCGGCGATAATCACCCGCTGAATTTCTTCAGCGCTCAGGCGGTAAGGCGCTCCGGCTGCTGAAACTACGTTTTCCTCGATCATGATGGAGCCGAGGTCGTTGGCTCCGCCGTGCAGGCAAATCTGCGCTACCTCCGGGCCTACGGTGAGCCACGAAGCCTGGATATTGTCGATATTGGGGAGCATAATGCGGCTCAGGGCAATCATGCGGAGGTATTCGTCGGCGGTTACGTTGTTGCGGACGCCTTTCACACGGTTGAGCAGGGTGCCGTCGTCCTGGTAAGGCCAGGGGATAAATGCTTTGAAGCCTATGGTGCCTTCGGGCTTCTGGGCTTGCACCGCGCGGATGCGTACGAAGTGCTCAAAGCGTTCTTCCAGGGTTTCGATGTGGCCAAACATCATGGTGGCGCTGGTTGCCAGGCCGAGTCGGTGTGCCACGCGCATTACTTCGAGCCATTCTTCGCCGGTGCATTTGCCATTCGAAATGAGGTGGCGCACACGGTCGTTGAGGATTTCGGCACCTGCGCCGGGCATCGAATCCATGCCCGCGGCCATCAGGCGGCGGAGGGTTTGCTCGTAGGTGAGGCCGGAGAGCGTAGAAATGTGCACGATTTCGGGTGGGCCGAGGGTGTGCAGGCGCAGGTTCGGGAACCACGACTTGAGCTTGCTGAAGGTTTCCTCATAAAACTCAATGCCGAGCTGGGGGTGGTGTCCGCCTTGAAGAAGAAACTGATCGCCCCCGAGGGCAAAGGTTTCTTCTGCTTTTACTTTATAGGTTTCGTCGTCGGTGATATAGGCCTTGTCGGCGTATTTGGCCGTGGGAGGCACATAGAAATTGCAAAATTTGCAGTTGGCGACGCATACATTGGTGGTGTTGACGTTGCGGTCGATCTGCCAGGTAACGATTCTTGCAGTATCGCTTTTGGCGATTTTCCGCATCTCGTTTGCGGTGTACATCAGGTCGGCCAGCGGGGCGTGCTGGAAAAGGTAGAGACCCTCTGCTTCTGAAAGAAACTCAAACCCAAGGGCGCGGTCAAGCAATGCGGCAATATTCATAATCACGGATAAGGTGCAAATATAAGGAAGCTTTTAAGCTCCTATTGCAAAACGCCTGAATCATCCAAAAGTTTCAGAAAATAATGAAAATTGATTTTGCTGATGACCCTTGTCATGATATTCGGCAGTTGTTGAAAGATTGGGCCCAAGCCCCCCCAATATTCGTTTGCCGACTTGACTTATGTCGTAACCTGAAACTCACCGATAAGGAAAGTACGCTATCTCTTGAAAGCAAATGGGGCTTTCGAAAGGTGCCAGAGTATCTGGAGGCGGTTTGAGGGTAAAGTGCCAAAGAATCAAACAGTTGCTATTTTTTCCCAAATAGAGTTCGTGATGAAGGGGTTCTGGCATATATTTTCGAATAGCCATCTTAGCCTGGTCGATCTCTTATTGGGGGATAATTTGCTTTCGTGTGCACATTAGGGAAACTCGGCTTCTTTTTGTCCGGGTCGTTGATTAGTTACCTAAGGAGTGTTACACTACCCCGAAGCCTTTGAGGGGACTTGAGCGGAAATTGATAGTTAATGACAAACACATACACACCCTCAGGGCAGTCTTTTCCTTTATAGGTACCTTTCCAACGGTCGTCTGGATTATTGCTTTGGTAAATCAATTGTCCCCAACGGCTGAAGATGATAAACTCGACTGTTTCCAGAGGACACTCCGTAATGGGGTAAAAAGTGTCATTGATACCGTCCGCATTTGGGGTAAAAACATTGCCAATAAATACCCAACAGGAATCGTCGGACGTTGCACAATTCGACACTTGTACAATCTGCATCAGGGTATCTTGTCCACAATCGAAATCCACAATTGCCCGAACGGTAAACAAGCCAGCCCTGGTGAACCGATGTATGGGGTTGAAAGTGGTAGATATGTTGGCTCCGCCACTTGCGGGGTCACCAAAATCCCATCTAACTGAATTTATTCCAGCATTGGTCGTGATTTGAAAACCAAGGTTATTCCTGAGGCAAGAGTCAGTACTGGTTATGGTGCCCTGGCAAATCCCAAGGGGTCCACAAGCGATGATAATTGCTGTATCCCTGACGACGATAGACCCACAGCCTGTATTGGCAGTAGCGGTAATAAAATACGTACCCGGGGATGAAAAAAAGTGGGAAGGACTGGTTAGACTCGAGGTGTTGGTGCTACTGGAAGGGTCGCCGAAGTCCCAGGTGATGGACGATATTGGAGAAGAAGTTGAAATCTGAAAATTGGTGCCGCTATTTAAGCAGGAATCGATGGAGGTGATAAGTCCTTCACAAGGAGAGGGAGGGGTACAATCGACAATTACCACGCTTGTATTTACGGTAAATATGCCGCAGTCTGTATTTACGGTAGCCGATACTGAGTAGGATCCGGTTGATGAAAACAAATGGGAGGGGCTAACCAGGGTTGAAGTATTGGATGCTCCACTTGAGGGATCGCCAAAGTTCCAGGTGAGAGAATTGATGCTGGCACTGGTGGTGAGGAGGAAAGAAATGGCATTGTTTAGACAGGTGTCACTTGCAGTTACAACCCCATCGCAACACAGTTTTATATTAAATATTCTGCAAACAGAATCTACAGGAAATCCGGGCTCTTGAAAAAAGGCACAAACAGTGTATACTCCCGGGCTTGAAAAAGTGTGTCCAGGATTAGGATTGGGGTTTGCACCCTGGATGGTTATGGTATCATTTATCCCGCTGGCAGGATCACCAAAGTTCCAAAAAAAATAGGGAGAGGAAGAGGTTCCTGTTACTTGAAAAATGAGGGATAAGTTATTGCATGGGTCTCCAATGATTTTTATGCCGTCAATCTGCGCTTGTGCGTGATTGAAATACCCAATCAGCAGCAGCGTTAAAAACAGTATTTTCGTGATTTTTGGCATAAGTTTTTTGGTAGTAGTTATTCAAAAATAACCTCATTCGGAATTCGACAGTAAATGAAATGTTGAACATTATAAGAAAGTGATCAACTGGTATTTCGGTGATTTTTTACAGACCTATTTCAGGTTATAACCTCAAAACAGGCAGTTTGTCCAATATCGTTGAATTTCGGCTCCCGAATCCGTACGTTTGTTCAATGCAACAAGGGTTGGTTCATCTGAAATGGAAGGAGTTTTGGAAAAACATGGTTGAAAAATACCAATGGATCCATCTGTTATTCTGGTTGTTATACTCCATTTATTTATTTGCAAACCCTGCTCTGTACAAATGGGGCTTAATGCCTGTGCTTTTCACAGGTTTAGCTTTTTATTTAGCGTACGGTGGGGCATATATCTTTACCATCAAGGTTATCACTCCGCATTTTTTTGTAAAGGAACGAATAGGAAGGGGGCTCTTGCTTCTTTTAGTTGTTGCTGCACTGCAACAATTAATTTTTGGCCCGATTAGTAATTATTTTCTCCCGTTTAATAATCCTTTTTTAGAGTGGTTTTTGTTTAATCTGCCGTTCAGCTATATTATTCTCCTATTGGCAGCAGGTGTTTCCGTATTTACTGATTATTTGTTTGTGGTAAGAAAGGTTCAGGCTTTAGAATTGCTGAAAGCGCGTCAGGAAATATTTTTATTAAAGTCTCAAATTAACCCACATTTTTTATTCAATACCCTTAACAGCCTTTATGCGCTGGCTCGTGCCAAATCTGAAAAAGCGGAAATAGCTATTTTACAGCTCTCGGACCTCATGAGGTACCTGACAGAAATTTCGCAACGGGAATTTGTATGGCTATCAGATGAAATTCGTTTTTTGGAAAGCTACATTGAAATGGAAAAACTCAGGCTAAATGATGATGCGGTTTGTGTGTTCCATATTTCTCCTAATTCGTACGAACAGTTTAAATTACCCCCACTACTCCTGCTCCCTTTTGTTGAAAATGCCTTTAAGCATGGGGTCGAGCTCAACACCGGCAAGGTGAATATTCACTTTTACCTCACTGTTCAAGACCATACCCTGTATTTTGAAGTAGTAAATTCTTTTGCACCTATCAAAACAGTTCTTTCCACAGGTATTGGACTGAGTAATATTCGTAAACGCCTTGAATTAATTTTTGATCAAAAATTTGACCTGGAAATTATCGAAAGCGATCTGAATTTCACTTCTAAATTAGCAATTGAATTACCATGAGAGACATAGGTTGTCCATTATGAACGACTTAAAAGTAACTCTGACTTCAAATTAGCATATATGAGCGCCATTCAATGCCTTATAGTAGATGACGAACCCCTTGCCCGCAAGGTATTGGAAGATTATATAGGAAATTTGCCTTCCCTTAAGTTAGTGGCTTCCTGCAAAAATGCGGTAGAGGCACTTACCGTTTTGCACCAAACAAATATAGACCTTGTTTTTTGTGATATTCGTATGCCGGGCATCAATGGATTAGAGCTGGTTAAATCTTTGCACTATACCCAACACAAAGTGGTTTGCGGAAGTATAATTTTCGGTAAATTGAAGCATGTCAATACTAGATACCGCCACCAGAGAGCAACTTCGCAGACTACAACGCAAGGAGAAAGACCGACGCACCTACATCAAAGTAACGG
>JBGSTW010000003.1:0-2540 GCA_041753595.1 Bacteroidia bacterium
GAGGTTAAACTTGATGCGGTCGGGATCGGCGTCAAACGTGTCGATGAGGCTGCGCACGAGGTTGGAGAGGTAGTCCTTCATCTCAATAGCGGCGAGGTTGTCGCGTTGGTAGAGCTTTTGGTGGATGAGGGCCATGGACTCTACCCGGTGCTGACCCGCAGCTACGGCTTCGCGCACCTCGGCATCCTCGATATGAGCCGATTGCAGGTACAGCAGGCTGCTGATGGTTTGCAGGTTGTTTTTTACGCGGTGGTGAATCTCCTTGAGCAGCAGCTCGTTCTGGTTGCTTTTTACCTCTATCTCGGCTTTTTGAGCAGTGAGGAGATCGTTGGTTTTGCGGCGGCGCTGCCCGTTGCGGTAGAGCACAAAAGCGAGGACACCCACAAGGCCCAGGCCACCCAGGGCGCTGTTGCGCTGGAGGTTTTGGCGGGCAAGTTCGGCCTGGGCGAGTTCGTCCTTCTTGTCCTGTTCGGCCTTGGCCAGGGCTTCCTTTTTGTCAAAATCATACTGAAACTGCTGCTGAAGAATGGCCTTGGTGTTTTCTTCATTCGAGACGCTGTCTCGCATCTGGATATACAGCTCGTACATGTCGAGGGCCTTGGCGCTCTGCCCGGTGGCCTTGTATGCCAGATATAGCACGTCACTGCTTTGTTGAATTTCTGCCACAATCCCTTCTTTTCGGGCATTGACCAGCGCTTTGGTCCCCGATTCAATGGCTTTGGGGTAGTTTTTCAGGCTCAGGTAAGCAAACCCCAGAAAATTGGAGGCCATCGCCACGCCCGTCGGGTTGCCGATGGTTTCGTCTATTTTCAGTGCACGGGTGCAATACTCGATGGCCCTGGGGTTATCGCCCTTCAGGCGGTAGATATTGCCGATGCTTGAAAGGGCATAGCTGATGTCTCTTTGGCTTGAACTTTCTTCGGCCCACTTCAGGCTCTCGGTAAAGCTTTCCAGCGCTTCCGTATATTTTTTTTCGTCCAGAAAAAGATTACCCAAACTGGCCTGATTCTGCGCCATGCCTTTTTTGCTGTCGATCTTTTGATTGATTTTCAGGCTTCGCAGGTAATAATCGCGTGCTTTGCTATACTCTTTTTGGTCCCGGTACAGGTTGGCCAGGCTTCCGTAACTAACCGCAATATTCGGCTGATCGCCAATTCCCTCAATAATGCTAATGCTTTGGGTAATCAGTTCAATCCCTTTGAGGTAATCGCCCTTTCGGCTGTATATACTCCCCAAGTAATTCAGACACGCAAATTGAAGTGATTTATTTCCCATCTCTTCACACAAGAGCAGGCTTTGGTTGAGGTAGTAAATGGCGCTATCGACTTCCCCCATATTTTGATTCAAAGCCCCCAACTGGTATTTTATCTGAGCAACCCTGTTCAGCTCCTCTTTTTTCTCATAATAAATCAAGGCTTCTCTCAGGTTGGAAATGGCCAACGGATATTTACCCTGGGCACTGTTGACATAAGAAAGGTTGAGCAGTTGACTAATCATGACTCTTTCATCGCCAATCGATTCGGCCATCGCCTTGGCTCGTTCATAGTTATCTTGGGCCTGGGTGAGGTCTCCCATTGTTTGGTAGTATTGACCTATATTTCCCAGCATCAATGCCATGCTGGAGATATCTTTCATCTGCTCATAAATTTGGTAGGCCCTTTTGTATGTTTCCAAAGCTTCTTTGTACTGACCTTGCTTCATATACAAGATGCCAATACTCGTATAGCATGCTGCTACCCCTTTTTCGATTCCGGCTTTGTGGTAGAGCGGAATTGCTCGTTGTGCCAGCGCTACTCCTTCAGCATATTTGCCCGTTTGCTGATACACAATGGATTGAAGATATAGCCCCGAGGCCATGAACCTGTACAGCCCTTTCTTCTCCGAAAAATCATACAGCTCCTGTGCCAGCACAAAGGCGGTGTCGGGCTTAGAGTAGATAAAGCCTGTCTGGATATAATTCTTCATGGCGAAAGCCCGCAGGCTGTCCATCTGCGAGGCATCGGTCCATATCCGGTACATCGAGTCGAGGTTGGCCTGGGCAGACAGGTTTTGGCTGGAGGAAAAGGCCAGTAGCAGGCAGGCAAACAAGAATGCAGGTGTTTTCGAAGTCATAGCAAAATTTTCATAAGGTTAACCGCGTCCAGTACCCGCTTTCCGCGCCCGACTCCAGCTTACCACCCACCTGGGTAGCCAGCAAGCGGATCAGTTGCGAGCCGAAGGCGGTGCCCGAAGCTTTATTGGCGGCGCCTACGCCGTTGTCGGCTACAAAGAGCTGCAGTTTGTTGTCTTTTTCGCCGAGGCTCACGGTGATCTCACCCGCGCGCCCATCCGGGAAGGCGTATTTTAAAGAATTGGTAATCAGCTCGTTTACGATCAGGCCAAGGGGAACGGCGGTATCCACGTCGAGCTCCAGTTCGTCCATGTCGAGGTTAAACTTGATGCGGTCGGGATCGGCGTCAAACGTGTCGATGAGGCTGCGCACGAGGTTGGAGAGGTAGTCCTTCATCTCAATAGCGGCGAGGTTGTCGCGTTGGTAGAGC
>JBGSTW010000004.1:0-5694 GCA_041753595.1 Bacteroidia bacterium
ACGTTCTTTCAGCGCTTCTATCGCTACCTGAGCCTTGAACGCTGCTGTGAATTTTCTGCGTTGCTTTTTCATGGGACTACAATTTAAGGTTTTCAATTTTCAACTTAAACTGTGGTCTAAATTTGCCGAGGTATTATAGTGCAGGCATCCCTAAGATCATTGTTGTCTTGGGGATTGGCTTTGCACCTGGGATGGGGATATTACTCAAGGGGAACGTTTTACAGCTTGATGCGTAAGACAATAAGAAGAATATAAATAACCATCAATCATTAACACTAGTTTCTTAGATGAAATATATAATCCTTTCCGTGTTGTCATTTCTGATAACAACGAGTGCAATGTCACAAAACATTGATTTCTCAAAAGTGAGCAGCAAGAATACCTGGTTTAAAGTAGGTTTAAATGCAGGTGTTCCTTTTGATCAATCCACCAGCTCCTTTATATTGGGCTTGGACGCCAGTTTACAATTTCTAGAAACCAGATCATCCGGTATTGGTATCAAATCCGGGTATTCTAATTATTTTTCAGCTGATAAAGCCTTAAAAGATATAGGAGAAATTCCGCTTGCCATTATGTATAGGTTTTATCCTAAGACCAGTGGCTTTTTTACCGGTGTAGATCTTGGTTATTCCTTCATTTTGAATTCACCAAACACCAAAGGTGGATTTATGGGCAGACCACTTGCAGGATATCACAATAGGAACTGGAACATATTTGCCTACTACAACTTCATTTTAATTCATGAAGCCAACCAGGAAAATATTCAAAGCATAGGTGTTTCTGTCACAAGAAATATACGTTTGAAAGGGGAGTAATTAATCCCGCATTAAAAATTAGAATTCCTTGTATTTATATTTTTCTTGCTCTCCCAGAAAAAAAACCGGGCTGTACACTTACGTTATTCTAAGATATAACGACCCGCGTCCAATACCCACCTTCCACGCCTGACTCCAGCTTGCCGCCCAGCTGCATAGTCAGCAGGCGTACGAGCTGCGAACCAAAGGCTGTGCCTACTTTCACATTAGCCGCTCCCACGCCATTGTCGGCTACCAGTAATTCCATTTGTTCGCCGTCCTGCTTCAGACTCACAGTGATTTCACCCGCGCGCCCATTCGGAAAGGCATATTTTAAAGCGTTGGTAATCAGCTCATTCACGATCAGGCCAAGCGGCACGGCTGTGTCCACGTCTAGCTCGAGTTCGGGCATTTCGAGGTTAAACTTGATGCGATTCGGATCGGCGTCGAAGGTATCGATGAGGCTGCGCACGAGGTTGGAGAGGTAGTCTTTCATCTCGATGGCGGCGAGGTTGTCGCGCTGGTAAAGCTTTTGGTGGATAAGGGCCATGGACTCCACGCGGTGCTGCCCGGCGGCCACGGCTTCGCGCACGTCGGCATCCTCGATATGCGCCGATTGCAGGTACAACAGGCTGGAGATGGTTTGCAGGTTGTTTTTTACGCGGTGGTGAATCTCCTTGAGCAGCAGTTCGTTTTGATTGCTCTTGAGTTCGATTTCTCCTTTTTGCAGGCTTAGCAGCTCATTTGTTTTGCGGCGGCGGCGGCCACTCACAAAGAGTACGCCTGCCAAAATTGCAACGAGGCCCAGTCCACTGAGCGAGGCGTTGCGCTGAAGGTTGCGGCGGCCGAGTTCGGCCTGGGCAAGGGCGTCTTTCTTTTCCTGTTCTGCGCGGGTAGCGGCCTCTTTTTTCTCATAGTCATACTGCATCTGCTGCTGAAAAATGGCGCGTGTATTTTCCTCGTTCACCATGCTGTCGCGGTAGGTGATGTAATTTTCGTACATATCGAGGGCCTTGGCTGTTTCGCCGGTAGCCTTGTAAGCCAGGTACAGCACCTCGCTGGCGCTGGATAAATTGCTGAGGGCACCTATTTTCAGGGAGATATCGTAGCTTTTTTTGGCATACACAACGGCTTGGGCAGGATCTCCGGCCCGTTGATAGATTCGACCGGCAAGGGCCAGGTTTCCGGCATGGTTGAGCAGGTCGTTGGGCGTATCGCTGAGTTTCAACGCATCCAAAATATAGGTGCGGGCTTTATCCAGCGCTGATTGATCAAAGTACGTTTCTGCTATGCAAGCCAAAGCATAGGCTATCAGCGTGGGCGACTGGACTTCGCGGGAGATATCCAGGCTGATTTCGTAATAGGTAAGTGCCTTTTCCGGCTGTTTGAGCAAGCGGTACACGTTGCCTATGCTGCTGTTTACCTGGGCCATGGCGTCTTTCTGATCCATACTTTCGAATACCAGCCTTGCCTTTTCGTAGGTGGCAAGCGCTTCTGGGTAGGCTTTTTGGTCCAGTTGGATATTGGCCATATTCCCAAGCACATTGGCTATTCCTCCCTGGTTGCTAATAGATTCGTGGAGTTTGAGTGCCCGGTTAAGATCCTCAATGCCCTGAACATAAAGACCCTGCCGGGTATGCACCATTCCTATCGAATTCCAGCCCTCGGCCTCGGTCCATACATCCCCGAATTTATGCGAAAGGTCGCGGCATTTTATGGCATAATCCAGGGCCTCCTCAAACCTTCCTTCTTCTATACTGACGATTGAGAGGTAACTAAGGGAGGAAGTAATATTCCCGTAATTCGCCTGGCTGGTATCTGCCCGTATTGCGCGGTGAAACAACGCTTTGGCTTCAGCGACCCTTCCCAGTTTCTGCAAGGCATTACCTATATTGTTAAGACAAAGGGAGACCCCTGCACTGTCGCCCATCTCCCTATTCATTTCCAGGCTTTTTTGGAGGTAGGGCAATCCTTTTTCGAATTCATTCCTGCCCGTGTATTGAATGGCGATGTTGGTGTAACTGCCTGCTATGCCGGGTTTGTCATCCAGCTCCAGGTTTAATTCCAAGCTTCTCTCCAGGTAGACGAGTGCCTCTTCGTACTTACCCTGCCAACCCAGGGTCTGCCCCATGAGGTCAAAAGCAACAGCCTCTCGCTTTTTCAATTTATACTTTTTGCAAAGCGCAATGGATTCCCGGAAAATACCCAAAGCCTGGTCCATCTCCCCTTTTACGGTGTAAGCGTATCCCTGCAACATCATGCCATTGATCAACTCCTCATTTAAGCCCCTTTTCTCCGCAAAATTCTGGTAGGTAGTTGCCAGCATTATGGCACTATCCGGCTTGGGATTCAGGTACCCGTATAGAATCAGGTTGTACAGCCCGTCGAGCCGCTGTGTATCGGGCAGAGCCGTATTCCTCCAGACCTTGTTCAGGCTATCAAGATTTGACTGGGCTTTTGCAGCTCCGGAAAACAAAGCAGTACCAATCAGAAGTAGAAATAAATATTTGCGCATACAGAAAAGGAATCGGAGAAATTAATCCAGTTCTACAAATAAAAAGAGGGTCATTGGTTGTGGGGGGGGAATCGCACACGTGTGAGGTAACCATCCGTCACCTCCTGCGCTAGCTGGCCACCTAATTGTGCCGTGAGGAGGCGCACGAGTTGCGAACCAAACGAGGTGCCCGTGGCGGTATTTGCCTTGCCCACGCCATTATCTGCCACCAGTAATTCCATTTGTTCGCCGTCCTGCTTCAGGCTCACGGTGATTTCACCCGTGCGCCCGTCCGGGAAGGCATATTTTAAAGCGTTGGTAATCAGCTCGTTTACGATCAGGCCGAGGGGCACGGCTGTATCTACGTCGAGCTCAAGTTCGGGCATGTCGAGGTTAAACTTGATGCGATTCGGATCGGCGTCGAAGGTGCCAATGAGGCTGCGCACGAGGTTGGAGAGGTAGTCCTTCATCTCGATGGCGGCGAGGTTGTCGCGCTGGTAGAGCTTTTGGTGAATCAGGGCCATGGACTCCACCCGGTGTTGCCCGGCGGCCACGGCCTGCTTTATGTCTTCGTCTTGAATATGCGCCGATTGCAGGAACAGCAGGCTGCTGATGGTTTGCAGGTTGTTTTTTACGCGGTGGTGAATCTCCTTGAGCAGCAGCTCATTCTGGTTGCTTTTTACCTCGATCTCTGCTTTTTGGGAGGTGAGGAGTTCGTTGGTTTTACGGCGGCGGCGGCTGTTGCGGTACAACACAAAGGCAAGTAAGCCCACAAGGCCCAGGCCTCCGAGGGCAGCATTTCGCATCAGGCTTTGACGCTTTATTTCTGCTTGGGCAAGGGCATCTTTTTTGTCCTGCTCGTACTGAAACTGCTGTTGCATCATGGACTTGGTATTCTCTTCGGTGAAGATGCTGTCTTTCAGCTGAATCCAGCGTTCGTGCATCTCCAGGGCAGGCGCCAATTGCCCGGTTGCTTTGTAGGCCAGGTACAGGTCGTGGGCAACGTTCTTTATGACGTTGATATCCCCGATTTCCTGAAACATGGCGAACGATTGCTGAAAATAATCAATGGCCTGCGCATAGGCTTGCTGCTTCATGTACACATTCCCAATCAGGTTCAGGGTATAGGCTACTCCGTAATTGTTGCCAATTTCCCGCTTGGTATCCAGGGCAAGCAGGTAGTATTCCATCTCCTGTTTTGGGTCTCCGGTTGCTCCATAGATATACCCCAGGTTGTCGTAGGCATCGGCGAGGCCATACTTCCCGTCAAGTGCTTTGAACAAGGCTGCTGATCGGAGGGTGTAGGTCAATGCCTCTGGGAATTCCCCTTCCCGTGCCAGCAGAATCCCAAGGTTTACCAGCGAACTCGCCAGCATATTCTTGTCTCCCGATGCTTCATTGACTCGAAGGGCCCGCTCAAAATAATCCCTTGCCTCGGGCACGTTCCCTATCTCAAAATTAAGGGTACCCAGGCGACCAAGGGCATTTCCCTGAAATTCTTTGTCGTCGATCTCCTCGGCTATTTTCAGGCCTGCGAGGGTATATTCCAGCGATTGCTTCAAATCCCCCTGGTTGCCATATTGAATGCCGATATTGATAAGCGACCCCGCCATTCCTCTTTTATTGCCACTTTTTTCCATCCACACCAAGGCTTCTTTGTAGTGGTCGAGGGCGTGGACAATATCTCCCATGAGGTAATAAGCCGTTCCGATATTTTGCTCCGCGATGGCTATCCACCTGCTATTTCCCCGCGACCTTGCCCAGGCCGACTGTTCTTTTGCATAAGGCAGCGCACTATCAGGCTGGTTTGGGTACACCTTCCACACGATGCTGTCGATGGCCCACAAGCGGATGGTATCCGCCTGGCTTTCGTCATTCCAGATCCTGAGCATTTCCTTCAGCGTTGCCTGCGCACGAACCGTTGGGGCAAGCAGCATAAAGAAGATTGCGATGAAGGAGCTTTTTTTCCATGTCATAGCAGGGGATGATTACAGGGTTAACCGCGTCCAGTACCCGCCTTCTGCCCTTGTTTCCAGCGTGCCGCCCACCTGGGTAGCCAGCAAGCGGATCAGTTGCGAGCCAAAGGCGGTGCCCGAAGCTTTATTGGCGGCGCCTACGCCGTTGTCGGCTACAAAGAGCTGCAGTTTGTGGTCCTTTTCGCCGAGGCTCACAGTGATCTCACCCGCGCGACCGTCAGGGAAGGCGTATTTTAAAGAATTGGTAATCAGCTCGTTCACAATCAAGCCGAGGGGAACGGCGGTATCTACGTCGAGCTCCAGTTCGTCCATGTCGAGGTTAAACTTGATGCGGTCGGGATCGGCGTCAAACGTGTCGATGAGGCTGCGCACGAGGTTGGAGAGGTAGTCCTTCATCTCAATAGCGGCGAGGTTGTCGCGTTGGTAGAGC
>JBGSTW010000005.1:0-352739 GCA_041753595.1 Bacteroidia bacterium
AGATCGTTGGTTACAACGGTATCATCACCGATGCCACCAGGGAATCGACAGTAAAAAGCCCGTTGAAAAGTATCGGATCGCCGCTTGATTCACATTAACAAACACCGCCAAGTGGTCTAAACAAACCGAGGTATTTCAGTTCTCATGGTTTTGACGTTAAATTTTTATGGATTGGTACAGGGAACCAATCACTTTTTGTAGTTTAAAGAGAAGTCGAGGACGAGGTCGTCGCCGGTTTTCATGGCGCCGAACATAAAGGTGGGAGGCTCCACCTGATAGTCAGTCATTTTGAGGTTCACGGTGCCCTTGCAGTTAATGGTTCCGTCGGCATTTACCACGTAATACACATCCATGGGCACATTTTTGGTTACACCTGCAATGGTGAGCTTGCCCATGGCCCGGATCATGTTCTTTTGTCCGCTGCCGGTCACCACCTGAGCTGAGGTTAGCTTGTAATAGATGTTTTTGTAGCTATCGGCTTTGAGGGCTTTGTAGGCGTTATCGTCCAGACCTTTTTCTCCGCTTTTGAGATTTTTCACAGCAAGGGTGAAAGAAAGAGCTCCGCAGCTACCAATACCCAGGCTGTTAGTGCCGGATTTCATGCTGAACTGCGCTTCGGAAAGGAAGGCCTGGGCCGTCATGTCCCATTTATGGAGAGTAGAAGTGCCCGAAAGCTTCATGTAGTTGCCAGTAGTTTCGGCGATTTTGTACACTTCCTGGGCAAATAACTGGCTGCTCAATGCCAGCATACAGGCGGCGAAGAGCAAGGTTCCGGTTTTGATGTATGTATTCATGTTGTTTTTGTTAATATCAAGGCAAAAAAATCTGCTGCCATGAAAATCTCCATGGCACGTTTATTCACTGTACAGGTTGGTCAATCGGGGGTGATCAATCAGGCGGGTGCCTTTGTCTCACTCAGGAAAATCGTGGCATCTGTGAAAAGCAGTGACTGCTGGTTTTCTTTTCTCAGGAGCTTTCTTTCAGTTTAAGGTTGATATTTTTCATTTCCTTTTAACTTATACCCAAATGTAAAGGGGCGTTACTTTTGTTACGTTGGTTGCCAGGCAGTGTCAGTTATGATTTTTCGCAACGCTGGTAACAACCTTACGCATTATTTCTTTTTCATATAAGCCTTCCAAGCGCCTGTAGTCGCTTCCAGTCCCGGCAAATAGTAGAATCGTCAATACGGGTCCAGGCAAAATGAAAAGTATTCGAACATTCAGCCGAACCGCTTGTTCATCAACTTAAGATGCCATTTCCCGTATTTATCCAGACGCCTCAGGTAAAAATGTCTGCCAACCTCAGAAAATCTGGTAATTTTGGCATGTATTGTCCGATGGAACGAATTTTGACCTGATCAATTCTCAAGTATTTAGCCTGCAACCCGATTGCGAACACTTTATGTCCGAACAGAGTAATCCAAAGAATAAAACCCCGAAAGGCAGCAACAATATCTACTGGTTATATGTGGTATTACTGGCTTTCTTTATCCTCGGCTCGCTGATGTTTACCAATAACTCCGCGCCTACCCAAAACATCTCCAACGATAAGCTGGTTGCCCTTTGGACCAACAAGGAGGTGAAAAGTGTAGTGGTGATTAATGGTACCGAGATAGAAGTCACCCTCAATGACAAAGGGGTGAAAAATGCCAACTTCAAATCTGAAGATCCACGTACCAAAACGGGTCCCCACTACTTCCTCAAAACCCTTTCGCCCGAAGCAACCCAGACATTTCTGGATGGGGAAAAAATTGAATACACCACGCGTAAAGACACCGATTACTCGGGTCTGATCCAGTTTCTGCTGCCGATTGCCATACTGGTTGGTCTATGGTTTTTCTTCATGCGCCGCATGGGCGGAGGAGCCGGCGGTGGCCAGATATTCAACATTGGCAAGAGCCGCGCAAGCCTCTACGATAAAGAAAATAAAGTAAACGTAACCTTTGACGACGTAGCCGGGCTCGATGAAGCCAAGGAAGAAGTACAGGAAGTGGTGGAATTTCTTAAAAACCCGCAAAAATTTACCAAGCTCGGGGGCCATATTCCTAAAGGGGTGCTCCTCGTAGGCCCTCCCGGAACCGGTAAAACCCTGCTGGCGAAGGCCGTTGCAGGCGAAGCCAAAGTACCTTTCTTCTCCCTGAGTGGTTCCGACTTTGTGGAAATGTTTGTAGGGGTAGGTGCCGCTAGGGTACGTGACCTCTTCAAGCAAGCCAAAGAAAAAGCGCCTTGTATCATCTTTATCGATGAAATTGACGCTGTAGGCCGCAGCCGTGGACGTATGAATATTACCGGTGGCAACGACGAACGTGAAAACACCCTCAACCAGTTGCTGGTAGAAATGGATGGCTTCGGATCCGATACCGGCGTTATCATCATGGCTGCCACCAACCGCCCTGATGTGCTCGACCCCGCCTTGCTGCGCGCCGGCCGTTTCGACCGCCAAATCGTGGTTGACCGTCCCGATATCAAAAGCCGCGAAGCCATATTCGCCGTTCACCTCAAAAGCCTCATTCTGGCCGACGACGTCAGTGTTGAGCGTCTGGCCTCTCAAACACCTGGCTTTGTAGGTGCCGACATCATGAATGTCTGTAACGAAGCTGCCCTGATCGCTGCCCGTAAAAACAAAAAAGCGGTCGAAATGTCCGATTTTCAGGATGCAGTTGACCGGGTAATTGGCGGCCTTGAAAAGAAAAACAAGATCATCTCTCCTGAAGAAAAAAGAATCGTGGCTTACCACGAAGCCGGCCACGCCGTTACCGCCTGGTTCCTAGAGCATGCTTCGCCTCTGGTTAAGGTTTCTATCGTACCTCGCGGAATTGCCGCCCTTGGGTATGCCCAGTATCTGCCCAAAGAGCAGTATCTATACACCTACAGCCAGCTGTTCGACATGATGTGTACGGCCCTCGGTGGTCGCGCTGCCGAAGAGATTGTCTTCAGCGAAGTATCTACCGGTGCCCAAAATGACCTGGAACGCATTACCCAAAATGCCTATGCCATGGTTACCCTCTATGGTATGAACAAGCGGGTGGGTCAGGTTTCTTTCCGGGGAGAAGAAGGCGAATACAATTTTAACAAGCCCTATTCAGAAGCCACTGCTGTCATTATCGACGAAGAGGTACGCAAAATTCTGGATCATGCTTACGAAACCACCAAAAATCTCCTCCATGATAAGCGCGATGCCCTCGAAGCGGTAGCGCAGGAGTTGCTGGCCAAGGAAGTGATCTTCAAAGAAGACGTAGAGCGCCTGATCGGCGAGCGACCACATGGCAATGCTTCTCCTACCGACCAAACCCTGGTTCCGCAGGATGTAACGCTTCCGCCTTTGGCTCAAACCGATGCATCTCTTCCGCTTGACCTCGATGCCAATGTAACTATTGACCTGAATGGAATTCCTATTCCGACCGAGGATAAACCTTAATAATCCTCTTTGAAGGGCTGAATAACGAGTTCGGGTTAGCTATTTTATTAGCAAACCCGAACTTTTTTTTAATTTCAACCTCAATATATCCCCTTCCGAGTTGGCCACCCGCAACAAAATCTTTTTCGCTTCTGATATGCACTTTGGGGCTCCTGATCCTGATCGGAGCCGCGAGCGGGAGCGTCATTTTGTAAAATGGCTTGATTCCATTGCCGATGAAGCTGCGGAACTGTACCTGCTGGGCGACCTTTTCGACTTCTGGTTCGAATACGGGCGAGCGGTTCCTAAGGGATATATCCGGTTTTTAGGGGCTCTGGCCAAGCTGGCAGATGCAGGCGTAAAAATTCATGTATTTGCCGGTAACCACGACCTCTGGTACCGCGACTACCTGGTGGAAGAACTTGGTGCAACCATTAACCGCGACCCTGTAACCCGCGAGTTATTCGGGCACAAGTTCTATTTTGCACACGGCGATGGTCTCGGCCCCGGAGATAGTGGCTACAAGTTTATGAAGCGCGTATTTACGCATCCGGTTTCCAAATGGCTTTTCGGCTTGCTTCATCCCGATCTCGGTATCCGGCTTGCGCTCTGGCTATCGAGCCTCAGCGGCGATCATAACTACGGAGCGAGCCATCTGGTAGGAAAATTTACCGAAGCGGAGTGGATTTTTCAACATGCCAACCACGTCATCGCCCAGCAGCCGGATATCAACTTCTTTGTTTTCGGTCACCGACATGTGCTGGTCCGTCAAAAAATGGAATCCGGCGCTGAATTCATTATCCTCGGAGACTGGATCCAGTATTTTTCCTACCTCGAAGTAAGCGAAAGCGGCATTGAGTTGCGTTCTTTTCCTATGAACAAGGAACAAGAATCTCTTTCCAACTCCCTCCTTTCGTGAAAACCTCCCCCCTGTTAAAGGCTTTTGCCTGGACCTTGCTCTGCATGCTCAGTGCTTTACCCAGCCATGGGCAACCGGTGTCTATTTCCGGCCACGATACCCTCCCGCTTCCCATCCGGCAGCTAAGCAATCTCCCCAAAGCAAACGACCTCGAAATCGATGCTGAAGGCAATATTTACCTGCTCAATACCCGCAGCACCTACCTCCACAAGGCTTTCGCTTCCTTCAACTACGATACCATCCAAACCATCGGCGGGCGCAGCAACCGCACCGAAGGATTTCTCCATCCCGTGCGTATCGCCCTCAAAAATCGCCAAAACCTCTACCTGCTCGACGATGCCCAGCGGAGAATTGCGCTGCTGAACACCAACCTCAAGCTCATCCGCGACTTTCGTTTTCTGGAAACAGACCTCCTCTCCAACCAGGACGACGAGCCGGAATTATTGCCCGTGGCTTTTGATGTAGGTCCTGCCGGGGAAATTTTCATGCTCAACCAACTCAACAACCAAGTGTGGAAGTACAACAGCTTCGGCGAAAAAGAGCAAACATTTGGCGGGTTAGACTATGGCGACGGAAGCCTTACCCATCCGGTTGATTTAGTCGTAAGCGATAAAAACATGGTTTTCGTGAGTGACACCACCAACCAGTCCGTGGCCGCTTTTGACCTGTACGGCATCTACCGCTATCGGGTGCAGCTCACCCCCGAAGCGCACTGGACCCACATGGTACTCGCAGATTGGGGGCTGTTTCTGTTCAATAATGCCCAGGTATGGACCTACGACCTGCAAATCAACCAACTCAGAGAAATAGTCCTGCCGGGCTGTTCGGCTATTCAGGATCTGGCTGCTGACCCAAATACCCTCTTCGTACTCACAAAAAATGGGGTATTTTTGTATCCCCTCCGCTGATAGAACGCATCGCTATGCTGCTTGAACGAATTAGACAATTAGAAATCAGACTTGAAGAAGTGCAACAGGCCCTCATGGACCCCGTGATCATGCAGGACATGAAGCGCTACAAGTCGCTCAATATTGAATATAAAGACCTGGAGGCCATCATGAAGCATGGCCGCAACTATCGACTGGTACTCGAAAACACCGACAACAGCAAGAAAATAGCCCAGCAAGACCCCGATGAAGACATGCGCGCCATGGCCAAAGAGGAGCTGGAAGGCTTGCTGGAGGAAAAAGAAAAGCTCGAAGAGGCCATCAAAATCCTCCTCCTCCCCAAAGACCCCGAAGACACCAAGGATGTCATGCTCGAAATCAGGGCCGGAACCGGCGGCGACGAAGCGGCTCTTTTTGCCGGAGACCTCTTTCGCATGTACCAGCGCTACTGCGACCGCAAGGGCTTCCGGATGGAGGTAAACAGCTTCACCGAAGGCACGATGGGCGGCTACAAGGAAATAATTGCTACTATCAGCGGCGAAAACGCCTACAGCACTTTCAAGTTTGAATCGGGTGTGCACCGCGTACAACGGGTGCCAGCTACCGAAACCCAGGGCCGTATCCATACTTCTGCCGCTACCGTGGCTGCCATGCCCGAAGCCGAGGAATTTGAACTGGAAATAAAAGACTCCGAAATAAGGGTCGAAACCAAATGTGCTTCCGGGCCCGGTGGCCAGTCGGTGAACACGACCTACTCTGCAGTTGTGCTTACCCATATCCCTACGGGAATTACGGTATCGATGCAGGACGAAAAATCGCAGCTAAAGAACAAAGATAAGGCCATGCGCATCCTGCGTACCCGCCTCTACGACCTCGAGATGTCGAAGCGGAAGTCGGTTGAGGATGAGCTACGCCGTACCATGGTCTCTACTGGCGACCGCAGTGCCAAAATCCGCACCTACAATTTTCCCCAGAGCCGGGTTACCGACCACCGCATCGGCATGACCGTCTATAACTTGAACACGGTGCTCGACGGCGATGTGGACCCCTTCATCGAAGCACTGAAGATGACCGAGCAAACGGAAAAAATGAAAGCAGGCAGCTGATCAGGCAGTCGGGTTTTTCTTTTTGGTCAAAAGCATTTCCATGGTTTTCAATAACCGGCGTGCGCGGGTTTCCTCCTTTTTGGCTTCCATGATGTACTCGATGTATTCTCGTCTGTGAGAAGGGGGCAAAGAATCGAAATAGGCTTTCGCATCCGGTTCGGTAGATAGCGCTTCTGCTAAGGCAGGCGGTACCTGCATATCCGCAGAACGGGTACCACGCTTCATCAAGGGTATTTCCCCCTTGGGTTTCCAACGCAAAGCCGACCATTCCTCGTCCAGGCTCACATTCGAAACAGGTGCCCAGTCGATTGCTTCCAGCGCCTGCCACCCATGGTCCCTGCTCATGTCCGTGGACATAGGACCTGATTTTTTGGGAAAAGCCACCCACAGGGTACCTCCCGGTGCAACCGCCGCTGCTATCGATTGTAATCGGTTACGTGCCTCTTCCTGATCTTTCACAAAGGCGAGCACCCAACTGCTTTGATCGGTACTTTCAATCACAAATGATGCGGAAACACCCAGAAAAGCCTGTTTCCAGCTTTCGGGGGCATTAATCAGGAAGCCATTCCCGTCAGTAGGAATGCGTATTTTCTTAATCAGGGGTGAAATATCCATGGCTGAGGATTGGGATTGGCTGAGCCAATATCTGTAAAAAATACCACGGGAATTAAAAAAGCCACCCGGTAAGGTGGCTTTTAATCAAGAATTACTGGAAACAAGAGAAGAGCTGAGATACTTCATCAAAACAGAAGCAAGTTAGCAGGGCCTTTTCCAGCAGAGAAATCAATTACTACGAAATTCAAACGTTTTAATTTTTGAATAAATCAGAACCCCAACCTGATTCCGTTTAGGAAAAAGAGGTCGCTCCCGCTTTCGTCCGATCCGCCCATAACCAGGTAAAGATTATGCAGGCCGGAAGTCGGGAGTACAGGTGCCGACACTTCGCGGAAAGGCAGATCGGCATTGCCAGAAGGTGTACGCCAGGTAGCCACCACGGGGCCATCGGGAGAATCGAGGTGCAGGGTAGCAACGCCTCCCGCCACAGGCAAAAGCCGCAGGGTAGCGGTTTTTATCGCGGTCAGATCGCCTTGGGGGTACAGGATCACGGTACCGGGGGTAAAGTCCTTGAGCACGGTAAACTCCCGGTTAGCGCCATATCGCCCCTTCGCCATTTCCTTAAACTGCACGGCGTCCTCCACCTCTACCCAGGGCTGACGCAGGATATAGGTCACGCGACGCTCGAGGGCCGGGAGCCCGTTTCCTCCGCCATCGAGATACGTTGCCGCTAACAGGTAAGCGCCCTGATTGCTGGATTCGCTTAGGCTAATGGTGCCATTGTCCGGCAGGCTGCCTACGTTGTTATTGGCGATGGAGAGGATGTATTTCACCATTTCGGTGGTTTGCTCCAGGGTATGCTGCGGGTGGCTGGCCATTATTTTTTCACCCCAAACGCCATTTCCGCCCGAAATCACTTTACGCGCCAACCGGTCAACCGCTGAGGCATCCTGCTTGTAGCGATCGGAGATTTCGTGGTAAGAAGGGCCTACCGAGTGCACGTTGGCTGTGTGGCAGGACTTACAATCGCTGCCTTCGATCAGGCTTAGCCCTTTGGCAAACCGCATGCTGGCATCGATCTTCCGGCCACCCAGCAGCACTTCGAGGTCGTGGCCATCGGGTACGAACACGAGGCTGATGTCTTTACGCGCCGAGGCAATCCCTCCCTGACTTTCGTCTTCCGGGTCTTTCACCGTTACCTGGTATTTGCGGCTTTCGCCCGGCTTATAAAATTGGGTATTGCCCTCCAGCATTACCTCAATCGCCGGTGCCGTATTGCCAACCCTGATTTCGATGGTGGCCTGAGCGGTATCGCCGTAGGTATCGGTCACCACCAGCAGCGGGTGATATACTCCCGGCTTGGAAAAGGTGAAACTAGCCTCAGCGTCGAAGGAGTGGGGAAATTCGCTTTCGGTGAAGTACCATTCATAGCAGAGCGAGTCGTTTACGTCGTATTCCTTCGAATTTGCCGCAGAGAAATTCACTTTCAGAGGCGTGCCTCCTTCCACCACATCGGCTCTTAGGTCGGGTACGGGCTGACGGTTGCTGCCTGCGTACTCGATTTTTACGAGCCGGGCTTCGGGGTTTTTCATGAAATAATTCTGCCCGTATTCCAGAAAATAGAGGGCACCGTCGGGGCCAAACTCCATGTCGATGGGCTTTACCAGCTCCATTTCCGGCATGAAGGGCTCGATTTTGGCCACATTGCCGGCAGAATCAAAAGAGACCAGCCTTATCCAGCTGCGGGCCCATTCGTAGATAAACCATTTTCCTTCGAAATAATCAGGAAAGGCCACCTTGGAGGTATCGTTAGCGGGGGTGCGGTGGTAGATCGGGCCCGACATGGCACTCCGCGAACCAATGCCGAGGTTCGGAAAATCGGGGCTTTCGCCGTAGGGATACCAGATGGCAGCCGGGTTAGAGGGCGGCAGTTGCTTGGGTCCGTAGTTATTGGGCGAATTGTTTACGGGCATGGCGGGGTTAAAAGGAGCGCCCACCGAGTCATTTTCGAAGTTGCGGTCGTTGAAGGCTTTGTTGTCAGCCATGAAATATGGCCAGCCGAAGTAGCCCGCTTTCCGCGCCTGGTTAAACTCATCGTAGCTCTGAGGGCCGTATTTTCCTTCCTGGCCCACATCCGGGCCCACATCACCCCAGTATAGCCATCCGGTCTTGCTGTCCACAGCTATCCGGAAAGGGTTGCGGCAGCCCATGGCATAGATTTCGGGGCGGCCCTGTTTGCTGTCTTTAGGGAAAAGATTGCCCTCCGGAACCTCATATCCCCCGTAAGCGTTAGGTCGGATGCGAATCACTTTTCCGCGCAGGTCGCCGGCATTGGAAGATGACTTTTGCGCATCAAAGGGCCCACGGTTCGGGCGCTCATCGAGGGGTGAATATCCGTCGGACTCTTTGGAACTGGTATTATCGCCGGTAGAAAGGTACAGCGAGCCATCGGGGCCAAAGGTGATGGAACCACCTGAATGGCAGCAGGTTTCGCGCTGCACGGCCACTTCGAGGATTACCTTTTCCGATTCCCTGATCAAAGAATCGCCGCTCATGGTAAAGCGAGACAGCCACTGGTTGGTGTTTTCGCAGGGCGGCGAATAATAGAGATAGAGGTAGTGATTTTCGGTAAAATTGGGGTCAATGGCCAGTCCGAGCAGACCGTCTTCGTAGTTGCCTTCGGTACACACATCGAAAGCTGAGAGCAATTTCACGGTTTTGGTTTCCGGAAGGTACATTTTCATTAACCCCCGCCGCTCAATGTAGATCACCTTGCCGTCGGGCAACACCGTCAATTCCATGGGCTCGTACAGATCGCCCTGGTCCAGCACCAGGTGGGTAAACCGGGTATCGCGCGGGGCGGGAATGGCCGATGCCTGCGCATAATCGTAAGCATTGGCCCCAATAAGGTGGCTCATGGTTGCAGACAAGGCCTTTTTGAGCGAAGGCACGGTGGTTACGTCTTCAAAAGCAGGAGTAGCTACTTTGCCATTCCCTACATTTTTTTCCGTAAAAGGACCGGTATTATCAGCGGTGAGGGAAGAAACGGGAGCCGGTTCGAGGGTATCGGGAGGCACGATGCCGCAGGTTTTTTCCAGCCAGGGCCATACCATGTGGTAACGCAGCCGGTTATCTGCCACGAGCAATCCGCCACCTGCTTCCACATAGCGCTGCACGCCGGTTTGTTGCCAAGGTTGGAACACGCCGGCATCAAAACCTTCGAGCACCACGAGGCTAAACGCATAGATAGAGTCTTCGTCCAGCCAGCCTGTTTGATGGGTAACGGTCAGTTTCCACGAAGAGTCCTGGCAAATCTGGCGCATTTCCTTAACCAAAGGATAATTGGCGGATTCGTCGGCAATCAGTACCAGAACTTGCTTTTCAGCGCGAACCACCCGCGATTCGGGTTCTGATTTACACGAAAACGAGCAGCAGAGGAGCAATAGGTACACAGGTATTTTCCAGGTGTGGAAGTACCGCAAATAGAATAGGTTCATACGGGGCATAAGATTGGGAGCATCAAAATACGACCTTGGCCGCTACCCGCCAAACGATGTAGCATCTTAGTAGCCCCATGTTAATTTACCCCCCTAATCCTGGTAAATTAGCACCTTGGGAGCTTCTCCCGCTTTCACACTTCCGCGAAACATGCCGTCGGTATTGAATGGCATCACGATCTGGCCGTGGGCATCCATCGCGATAAAACCGCCTGTTCCGCCGATTTTGGGGAGTTCTGTAAAAATGATCGAATCGGAAGCTACCTGTATGGACTGCTTACCGTATTTCATGCGTGCTATGAGGTCGTAGGCAACGGCTTCGCGAATAAAATACTCGCCGTGGCCCGTGCAGGAAACAGCACCTATGCCATCAGCGGCATAAGTGCCGGCGCCGATGATGGGGCTGTCGCCGATACGTCCGTATTTCTTGTTGGTCATACCGCCCGTAGAGGTAGCAGCTGCGAGGTGTCCTTCACGGTCGAGGGCCACAGCGCCTACCGTGCCGAATTTCTTGATTACGTTCGAAGCACCATCCTGCACGATGCCCGCTTTTTCTTTTTCCAGCTGTTGCTTTCGGGCTTCTGTAATGAAATAATCGTTAGGGACAATTTCCAGCCCTTGTAAACCCGCAAAAGCATCAGCGCCCGCGCCTGACAACATGACATGGTCGGAGGCTTCCATCACTTTGCGAGCCGCAGCTATGGGGTGTTTCACGGTTTTTACGCCTGCGACGGCTCCTGCCATGCCGGTTTTCCCGTCCATGATCGAAGCATCCAACTCGGCATGACCATCAGCCGTGAGTACCGCCCCTTTTCCCGCATTGAATAGCGAATCGTCTTCGAGGAATTTCACCACAGCTTCCACCACATCGAGGGCATCAGCTCCAGATGCGAGCATCTCCTCGCCTATCTTCAGGGCTGCGGTAAGACTGGCAGTATAAGCAGCTTCCTTCTCCGGCGACATATTTTCTTTGCGAATAACACCTGCTCCTCCGTGAATAACGAGGGCATAGGCGGCTTTTCCGGCATCACCAGAAACGGGGGGAGTCTTTTCTGCTGGCTTCATACAGGACCAAAGGAATAATAACGAGAGGGCACAAAAGATGCTGAAGTTTTTCATGAGATTGTATTCGTTGATACAAGGTATATAAGCTTCCGGAATTAAGGAAGCGGAGGATAAGGCCAGCTACCAGCAGGTGCGACCCTGTAACGCCTACTTCCAGCAGGTGAAACCTAAAAAAAGCGGAGCAACACATGCACTCCGACCGGAAGTCGGTAACACAACCTTGTACCGCCCGCTTCCAGCAGGTGCAATTTAAGACTAGCGTCAGCTCTTGAAGGACACCGACTAGGAAGTCGGTGGTACAGAGACACCGACCGGAAGTCGGCGGGCACAACCCTGTACCGCCTGCTTCCAGCAGGTCTAATCTAAAAAAAGAGGCTGCTTTGGGAACACCGACTAGGAAGTCGGCGGTACAGAGCACCGACTGGAAGTCGGCGGTACACCTCCACCGACTGGAAGTTGGCGGTACATTTTCACCAATTTTCCACAGAGAAAAAACCACAACATACTGCTGAGTAACCAATATTTGTGATATTGCTATTCTTGCAAATACTTGCTACTATGGCCTTTTCACAGAAATACCCTCCAGTCGTTTACAAAAGGCGCCTACCGCACATTCAGCCTGTGGGAGGAACCTTTTTCATAACAATGAGATTGGCGAACTCCTTACCGGCATATTTGGTAAATGAGCTCACGGCAGATCACCAGATTCAATTACGGCGAATCCATAAAGAATTTGAAGAAAAGTCGAAAAAGGAGCCAGAAAAGGATTGGCAAAAGATGAAAAACTTAGCCCTTTCAGCGGCAAAAGAAGATTATCACTGGTTGTTTGATCACCACCTCGATATAGGTACATACGGTCCTATGTGGCTTGAGCAACGTGAGATAGCAGATCTGGTGGTGGAAAGCATACACTTTCTACAAAACAAAGGGATATATGATTTATTTGCCTACTGCATCATGCGAAACCATGTACACTTGGTGATTGGCAACACCACTCAAGTATTGCATCAAACGCTTAAATCTCTCAAACAATTTACCGGGTATAGGGGCAATAAAATTTTAGGGCGATCAGGCAACTTCTGGCAAAAGGAGAGTTACGACCATTGGGTCAGGAACGATAACGCTCTCCAAAGAGTAATTAATTTTTCGTATTACAATCCAGATAAAGCCAACCTTATTTCCAATGGAGAGGAATGGAAGTATCGGTTTAAGATTACGCGGTGACGTATTTTCCTTTTCAAAGTCGCTCCTATATTTGGCACTGTAACGCCTGCTTCCAGCAGGTGCGACCCTGTACCGCCTGTTTCCAGCAGGTGCAATCTAAAAAAAAGGCTGCTTTGTGGGGCACCGACTAGGAAGTCGGCGGTACAGAGCACCGACCGGAAGTCGGCGGTACAGAGCACCGACCGGAAGTCGGCGGTACAGGACACCGACTGGAAGTCGGCGGTACACCTAGTCGGCGCCACACCGGCACCTACCAGCCCAGCCCTTCCATGCGGAATGCGTCTTCTATGTGATGGAAAAGCGGATCGCCGTTCGGGAGGATATTGATGGCGATGATGTCGAATCGGACGGGGACTTTCAGCAACTGGCGCTCGTAGAGGTAGGCGTCGGCCACTTTGTAGAGTAGCTTCTTCTTTGCAGGGGTAACCGATTCTTCGGGGAAGGTGCGGTAGTCGCCACTTCGGGTTTTTACTTCTACAAAAACGACCTCCGCAGGCTCGTGGCGCAGGGCCACAATGTCGAGCTCCCCCCGCTCGTAGCGGTAGTTGCGGTCAAGGACAAAGTAGCCTTTGGCTTCAAGCAATCCGGCGGCGAGGTCTTCCCCTTGTTTTCCTAAATCGTTGGCTGCTGCCATGAGTGTGGCTTAGCGGCGGCGCAGTTTGTTCATGGCCTGGCTGGCCTGACGCATATTTCCGCCTCCCGACATGGTGTTCATTTGCTTCATGGCCTTTTTCATGCCGTCAAATTGCTTGAGCAATTCGTTCACTTCACGCACCGGACGACCGCTACCTGCGGCTATGCGCTTGCGGCGCGATCCGTCGATCAGCAGGGGTTTTTCCCTTTCTGACTTGGTCATGGAATAAATAATGGCTTCCACATGCTTGAAAGCGTCGTCGTCGATGTCCATCTTATTCACCACCTTTCCCATGCCCGGAATCATGGACATGAGGTCTTTCAGGTTACCCATTTTCTTGATGGCTTGAATCTGGGAAAGAAAGTCGTTGAAATCGAGTTCGTTCTTGCGAATCTTGCGCTGGAGTTCTTCCGCTTTGCGCTGGTCAAACTGCTCCTGGGCACGCTCTACGAGGGTAAGCACGTCACCCATGCCGAGTATACGCGAAGCCATACGCTCGGGGTAAAAGGCATCGAGGTCGTCGAGCTTTTCTCCCGTAGAAATAAACTTAATCGGCTTTTCTACCACCGAACGGATCGAAATGGCAGCTCCCCCGCGGGTATCGCCGTCGAGTTTGGTGAGGACCACCCCGTCGAAATTGAGGCGATCGTGGAAAGCTTTAGCGGTGTTTACGGCATCCTGACCTGTCATGGCATCGACCACAAACAGGGTTTCCTGTGGCTGAATGGCTTTTTTCACCATTTCAATTTCCACCATCATCTCTTCGTCCACGGCCAGGCGACCGGCGGTATCGACAATGACGACATCTTTGCCTTTGGATTTGGCATAAGCGATGCCGTTTTGGGCAATCTGAACCGGGTTTTTGTTTTCCAGCTCTTTATATACTTCTACCCCAACCTGCTCACCCAAAACGCCCAATTGGTCGATGGCATTGGGGCGGTAAACGTCACCTGCAACGAGCAGGGGGTTTTTGCCTTTTGATTTGAGATACTTGGCCAGCTTACCCACGAAGGTAGTTTTACCTGAACCCTGCAGACCTGAAATCAGGATAACGGTGGGGGGTAGCTTGGCGAAGCGAATGCCCTCCTGCTGGGCACCCATGAGGGCCGTCAGTTCGTCGTGAACGATCTTGACCAGCATCTGTCCCGGCTTTACCGCGATCAAAATCTGCTGACCCAGGGCAATGTCTTTTACTTTACCCGTAAATTCTTTGGCCACGCGGTAGTTAACGTCGGCATCGAGCAGGGCTTTGCGCACCTCCTTGAGGGTTTCTGCTACGTTAATTTCGGTGATGCGGCCTTCCCCTTTGAGGGTACGAAAGGCGGAGTCGAGCTGGTTAGAGAGATTTTCAAACATATCCGGGAAGTACAGCTATTGTCTTTTTCAGGGGAACAAAGATACAAATTTCTTGCTCGGCCAGGGTGGAGAAACGCAATTCCCCAGCAGGGGGTTGCTGATTTCTTGTGATCAAAGCGAAAGTCCGAGGGCGAGTGCCCTGATTTCAGCGAAATGTCGGCTCACAAATTCGGTGGCTAAGCTGTTCACTGCTGGCCTGAGTGCCTGCCAATCGTAGCGCATGTGTGCACGCGAAGGACGCCCTTCCCAGTAGCTTTCCATGGCCTGAAATCTATCGAAAATCAATTCCAGCAGGGCTTTTTGCAGGTGAACGACCATGTGCTCGGGCCAGTCGGGCAATACCGGCAGGGGCCAGTCTGCTTTTATCAACCGGGCGGCTTCCTGCCAGGCCAGCCACCACGCGAGGGCATCCAGCCAATGGTATTCGCTGGCGGCGAGGTCTATTTTTTGCTGAATAATATCCAAAGTAAATGCCTGCTCCGACAACCAGATGGACGTGCGGGTCACTTCTACGGTGCTGTCGAGTTCATCCGGACCCCAGCCTTCGGTATCTGGCATGTCAGCTTCGAGGGCACAGGCCAGGGCCACCAGGTGCTTACACCAGGGCTTCCCGCTGGCTGGACAACTACACCTCGCTACCCCTGGCAAATTGTCGAGGTCGAGGCCAAGTACATACAGGCGCTCGCCTTGCACCCGGGCATACACGCGGCTGCCCACATGCGCTAGCCGGACCACCGCCTTTTTCCGGTAGAGGGCTTCACCTCGCTCCCAAATGCCCGGCTCAGACCACGAGGTCAGGGTTTGTCGATCAGGAAATGGCGGCATGGGCGTAATGGTGAAAGAAATTTCAGGATTAATAAGATGTGCTGGATTTTCAAAAGATTACCCTCACCATTTTCGCAGCCCTCTTTCTTTGGGATAACACAGCTGCTCAGCGGGTGTACCAGTTTACGCTAAAAGCACTGCACACAATGGCTGCGCCTTCTTTTGCCTGGTTATCTCTGTTAAAGAAAAACAAAAGCTGCTCAGGCTGGAGCATCAGTCCTTCTCTTTCTTCGAAATCCTCGCGGTCATCAGCATCGGCCAGCACCAGTTGGTTTTGGTCCCAGGCATCGGGCCAGTTGGCACCATCGGGGATATTGGTCCAGGCTAGCTCCCTGAAATTCAGGAGTAGGTTCACGTAGTAGGCAAAGTCCACGCTGCCAAGCACCAGCAAACTCCGGGAAGGGCCCTTGGATTCAGGATCTAATTCAACTTTAAATTCCAATCCGGCGTTCCATGCTTTTTTGTTGAAAGCATACAGTTCGTCCAGAATTTCATCGGAAACAACATACGGCTCCATAAGCAGAATCAATAAGCGGGAATGGCGCGCAGGGACTGATTTACCTCTTTGATTTTCACGTTGCGGCGAAAAGTCTCGATGAGGCGAATCAGCTTACCGTCAAGTTCGGCTTTTTTCACGTCCACCTTGGCCGGTTCGCGGGAGAGGTCTTTGCTTTGGGCCAGGATCTCGAGCAAACGCTTGTGGTAGAGTTCGTAGCTGGTAACGTATTCAGTGGTGATGGCTTCGAGCTCCTGCTGGATAAATTGCGCCTGATTGATGCCGAATAGCGGATAATCGAGGCGGGTGTCGTTCAGCGCTTTCTGGTAATCGAGCTTGCCTTTACTGTCATCGTAGGTCCGCAGCATTTTTTCAATGTTTTTCTCCAACACTTCGGGTTGGTAGTATTGGTTCAGCAGGTCGTTGAGGTTGGTGGCATCGAGGGAGCCCGCCGATTCGGGGTAGAGCGTACGGACGCGCTCGAGGGTAAATTCGCGCAGCAGCCCACGAAGGGCATCGAGGCGCACGCGTTGTCCGTCGAGGTTGGTATTGAAGTCGTAGCTGGCTTTGGCCAGGCGCTCGTAGTGGTTGATGTACTTGGTAAGCGAGGTTTTGAATGCCTGAAAATCTTCCACTTTTACCTTTTGCTCCCGCACCGTAACGCTGGTCACGAGGTCCACCACAGCATTGATGGCACTGATGGCAGGAATGGCCTGCCCGAGGGAAGTAGCGATCGGGTTTTCGATCAGGGTTTTGCAAAAAGCAATGAATTTGTCCGGTTCCTTGTTGTTGAACTTGGGATCGGCCTTGATGATTTTCTCTTCTACCAGCTTGGTAATTTCATCAGAAAGCGCAAAACCCAGGTCCTTGTTGGTAGGGCTGTTGAGCTGCCCAACATCGTTGAGGTAATCGCTTTGCGCCAGAGCGGCATCCAGGGCATCGAAGGCATTGTTTGCCGACTTAATGAATTTCGAAGTGGCAATGATGCGGTCCTCCTTGAGTTGCAAGCGCGACTCTTTGGTAAGCAGGTCTTCGCGGGTAAGCTTGTTTACCGATTGCAGGCTGCCGGTAAGGTCATTTGAAATGGTATTGATGCGGTTATTGACATCGCCCAGGTTGCGGTTTACCCGTTGGAGCGAGTCCATCAGCTTTTGATTTTGCTCGGTAAGGATAAAATACTGCTGATAAACGAGGACAATCGAATCCGAAAGCGACGTTTGGGCGGCACCCTGCACCCAGATCGCCAGGGCCAGAAAGAATATGCTGAGTTTTTTCATGAGGAAGGATGGTGGTCCGGGAATTTTTACCAGCAACAAATTTACAAGGTTCGTGCCAATTGCCGTTGAAAAGTGTAGCGTACACACTTTATCAATAGATTTTTTGCGACATAGTCGCGCCCAGGCTCAATGCAGTATCTCCTGGAGAAAAACGCCCAATTCCTCGCCGTTAAAAGCATGTTGCGCGAGGTTGGGGTGGTAGTCGCAGCCGATGCCTAACGGGCCTTGTTGCGTGAGGTCAAAGCGGTAAACCCCGTTTCCTGATTGAGTTTTTACTTCATCGAGGTAGGATTTTATGGCAGCGAGGGATTTACCGCCCATCATGCTCCCGGTAAGCAAAACCACCGTTGCCTCCGGATATTGCTTGCGGATGGCCTTTACAAATGAAGCGTAGGTATTTACAAATGCCGCACGGTCAGGAATGCTGTGGGCAAAATCGTTGGTGCCAATATTGATACAAACCAAAGCGGGGGCCGGGTGGTCGTCCATGTTCCAAACGGGTGCCTCTATTTGTCCCCAGCAGCGGTTCCAGAGCTCGGGCATCAGCCCTTCGGTACTGCGGTCGTAGTTGCGGATCATTCCCCGACCGGAGTAGGCCACGATTTCGGCATCGAGGCCCAGTTTTTCGGCGGCAACGGTGGCGTAGATAAAGCGTCCGTTTTCGGTGGCGGGCTCAAAATGGCAGGAGGCGCTGTCGCCTTCGTTGCCGTAGCCGCAGGTGATGGAATTGCCGATAAAAAGCGCATAGGCCGCAGCGTCAGGCGGAGATAGAAAGGCACCTCCTTCGTTTAAGCGCAGACCTTGCAGGTAGCTGATCCCAGCCAGGGTTTCGGTACGGCGGCGAAGCGAAAGGGTGTGTACGGTATCGCGAAGACCGGCAGCCAAACTCACCCAACTGGTGTCGCCACCCACGGCCAGGGTGCGTGCAGGGCCATTGTCCACCACCAATTCGTAAAAAACCTCCGGAGGAAAATGGTCGCCTTCGTGACGGATGGAAGCAAGCTGGGCTTCGCAGGAAGTGCCCTTGAAGCGCAGGCTAAAGCCCGATCCGGTCCAGGCGAATTTGGCGGAGGTCTTTTCGGCGTCCAGGGCATATCGCCCGTGCCAGGTGAGCTGGTCCATCGGTAAATCTGATCCTTTTGCGGCAGGCTGGGCAGCAGGAGCGCAGGCATTCATCAGCAGCAAGGCAGTAAGGGGGCTGCAAACGACAGAAAGAAAGGAAATCGGGTTCATGTTTCAAGGTAAAACTTCAGGGACAAAGGAGGAAGTTTAGCAAAAAATATATCAGCGAAAAGCGGTGTTTAGAAAGGAATGCAACATCCGAATTTTTCGAGAAAATGAAATATGCTGACATTTTCGCATCGGATGGCAGTGTTTTTTATCAAAGTGAAAATAATAATCCTTTGTTGAAATCATTTGCTTACGCCACCAATTAACCTGAAATTTGCGCCCCATGAATACGCCGCCTTATATCATCATCGACTTCGACGGTACTTTTCTCAAAGGATCTGCCCTCGAAGAACTCGCCCGCATCGCCCTCGTTCAGGACCCACTGGCCGAAGAAAAACTGGCCGAATACCGCCGCCTCGTCAAGCTCGAAGCCCGGGGCGAAATTTCCTTCTCCGACTCACTCAAGCGCAGGCTGGCATTGATACAGGCCAAAGAGAACCATCTCCCGGCCCTGGTAGCCAACCTGAAAACCAAAATATCGGCCTCTATTTCCCGTAACAAGGCCTTTTTTGAAAAATTCCGCGACCGGGTTTTCATCCTTTCGTCCGGATTTAAGGACTACATTGTGCCCGTGGTGGCCGATTTTCACATCAGCGAAGACCATGTGTGGGCCAACACCTTCACGTTTGACCCACAGGGAAATATCGAGGGATTTGACCAGACCAATCCGCTGGCGACCGTTCGTGGAAAATCACGCACCCTGGCCTCCCTCAAGCTGGAAGGCGAAGTGGTGGTTATAGGCGACGAAACCACGGATTACCAACTGAAAGCCGCAGGCATTGACCATAAGTTTTTTGCCTTTACAGAAAATGTACTGAACCGCCAGCTCCTCGAAAATGCCGACGGGGTACTGCCCAGCTTCGACGAGTTTTTGTATGTGAATCAGCTCCCGATGGCTATTTCCTACCCCAAAAGCCGCATAAAGGTGCTTTTGCTGGAAAATATCCATCCCAAGGCCAAGGCATTGTTTGAGCAGGAAGGCTACCAGGTAGAGCTGCGGTCGGGGGCATTGTCGGAAGAAGAGCTGATAGAAGCCATCAAAGGCGTGTCCATCCTCGGCATTCGCTCCAAAACCAACGTAACCCGTGCGGTACTCGAACACGCCAACCGCCTCATGGCTGTGGGTGCATTTTGCATTGGCACCAATCAGATAGACCTCGATGCCTGTGCCGAACAAGGGATTGTGGTGTTTAACGCGCCGTTTTCGAACACCCGCTCGGTGGTAGAGCTGGCTTTGGGAGAAATGATCCTGTTGCTGCGCCGCATACCTGTGGCGAGCAATTTGCTGCACGAGGGCAAATGGGAAAAATCGGCCAAAGGATCGCGGGAAGTGCGCGGCAAAAAGCTCGGACTGATCGGTTACGGCAATATCGGCGCCCAGCTTTCGGTAGTGGCTGAGGCACTGGGTATGCAGGTAATCTACTACGATGTGGTAGAAAAACTGGCCATGGGTAATGCCACGAAGGTGCAAACGATGGAAGCCCTGCTCGAAGAAGCGGACATTATTTCGATGCACGTAGATGGACGCAAGGAAAACTACCACCTGATTGGGGAGGCAGAATTTGCCCTTATGCGCGATGGCGTGGTTTTCCTGAACCTCAGCCGGGGCCACGTGGTGGACATCCCGGCACTTGCCCAAGCCCTGAAGTCAGGCAAAGTGCGCGGCGCTTCAGTCGATGTTTTCCCGGAAGAACCCAAAACCAACGACGACCCCTTTGTGTCGGAACTTTGCGGCATGGACAATGTGATCCTGACCCCGCACATCGGCGGCAGCACCGAAGAAGCGCAAAACAACATCGGCGAATATGTGCCTGCCCGGGTGCTGGATTATATCAACACCGGAAGTAGCTACACCAGCGTCAATTTTCCCAATATTCAGCTGCCTAAGCTTTCCAACGCCCACCGCCTCATCCACATTCACCACAACGTGCCGGGCATTTTGGCCAAAATCAACCACATACTGGCTACCCATGGCATCAACATCGTGGGGCAGCACCTCAAAACGACCGAAATTACGGGCTATGTGATCACCGACATCAATCGCGAATACGACCCGCAGGTGTTGGAGGACCTCAAAACGATTGAGCATACCATTAAATTTCGGGTACTCTATTGAGATGGGCGAACGTTTCGGCAGCGTTTTTGCATAACCCTTGCATCACGTCAGCTAAAACGAAGCGCCATGAAAAAGCAAGTTTACCTTTTTGCGTTGTTGGGTCTTCTGGCAGCCAACCCTGTAGCTGCCCAGGAGTATGTAAATGGATTGGGAGGCCGGTTAGGCTACACGAACGGCGTTACTTTCAAGCACTTTTTCAATGAAACCGGTGCCATTGAAGGTATTTTTTCTTCGAAATACAGCGGCTTCCTGGCCACTGGCGTAGTAGAAAACCATTTTCCCCTGGCGGCAGTTCCCCACCTTTACGGGTACTACGGCGGGGGAGTACACGTGGGTTTCTGGAATGCAAAGTGGGGAAAACCGCCCAAATGGGAAGGAAATGATACCTATACCGTGGCGGGCATCGACGGCATCCTGGGCATGGAGTATATGCTCGAAAGCCTGCCCTTGTCGTTTGCCATGGACTGGAAACCTGCCGTACACCTCATTGGCCCCTACAATGGCTATTTTATGGGCGATGCTGCCATTTCTATCCGATATACCTTCAAATAAAGAAAGAAGCGGCAGCCCAAAAATGAGGGACTGCCGCTTCGTTTATTTTCAGGATACCTTTCTTTGCAGCACCCGCTGATCGCCTTTTACCCAATAAATCGGGTCCACATCTTCGAGTCCGCGCACATCGAGCTGGAGGTTATGGAGGTAGCCTGAGTGCATATTGTACACCCATCCATGCAGGTGCAGATCCCGGGTTTCCCAGGCGTTTTGCACAATGGCGGTCTTGGCCAGGTTCATCACCTGTTCCATCACGGTAAGCTCTACCAGTCTGTTGGCCTTTCCACCCTCGTCCTCGTATTTGTCCAGTTCATCGGCATGTTTTTCAATCACCGACTTGATGTTCTGAACCCAGTTATTAACAATGCCCGTGGATTGACGGTTCATGGCTGCGAGCACGCCCCCACAGCCGTAATGCCCGCAAACAATGATGTGCTTTACTTTAAGCGATTCCACGGCGTACTGCAACACGCTCATGAGGTTCATGTCGGTCTGCACCACGAGGTTGGCAATATTTCTGTGAACGAAAATCTCGCCGATCTCGGTATTGGTTACCTCGTTGGCAGGAATGCGGCTATCTGAGCAGCCTATCCAGAGGTATTCGGGCGATTGGCTGCGGGCCTGGCGGGCAAAGTATTCAGCGTCGAAATTGAGCTTATCCTTCACCCATTTTTTGTTGTTGTTCAGGAGTCTTTGATACGATTTTTCCATGGTGTGATTTTTAGTGGACCGGAGCAGGAACCCATGAGGGCTGCTCATCTTGTCCGATTATTTGGAGGTCAATGTTTTTTAGTCTGGCGGTTTCTTTAAAATCGTGGATAATTTCCCGGACATCGAGGTCCATGACAAGGGTTTTGGAGCAATCGATGACTACCCTGGACCCTTCAGGCAACTCCGAGAGGGTATGCTGGAGACTCGCTTTGTTGAGGAAGCTCACTTCCTGGGCCAGTTCGAGTACTATTTGCTCTCCTTTTCCGCGGGTTTCTTTTCGGAAGAAATAGGCATTATGGAAATTGCCTTTAAGGATAAAGAAGAAAGCAATTACCAGCCCCATCCCGATTCCCCGAAGCAAATCGGTAAACAGGATGCCCAATATTGTGACAACGAAAGGGAGAAATTGTTCCCAGCCCAGTTTGTAAACAGCCAGAACCTTACGAATGGAGCTCAGTTTGTAGCCAATCAGCAACAAAATAGCCGCCAGAGAAGCCAGCGGAATGAGGTTCAGCACCGAAGAAATGGTGAGCACAGCCAGCAGCAACAATACCCCGTGGAAGATCGCCGAAAAGCGCGTACGGCTTCCCGCCTGCATATTGGCGGAGCTGCGCACAATTACAGAGGTAATGGGCAATCCGCCCACGAGGCCGCTGAGGATATTGGCTATGCCCTGGGCTTTCAGTTCCTGGTTGGTGGAGCTAGTGCGTTTGTGCGGATCGAGTTTGTCCACCGCTTCGAGGCTAAGGAGCGTTTCTATGCTGGCAACAAGGGCAATGGTAAAGGCGGAGACATAGACCTGAGGGCCTTTCAGCAGCATACCGAAATCAGGCCAGGTGAGCAGCTGATTCATTTTACCCGAATTGTCAAACAGCGAGATTTGCACGAGGTGCGCATTTTCCAGCTTCACCACTGGCCATACCCAGCCAAAGAGCTGATTGAGCAAAATGCCGGCAACTACCGCTACGAGGGCTCCGGGAATCAGTCTACTGATCGGTCTCCGCTGCATGGCAGGTCGCTCCCAGAAAATGAGAATAGCCAGGGACACCAGGGCAATGATCAGAGCACCAGGCGCGAAGGATGTCAGCGAAATCCAGATTTCAGAAAACGTAGTTTCTCCATCGAATTGAAAAAACGCTTCTTCACCCATCACGTCCTGGTCATATCCCATGGCGTGTGGAAACTGCTTCAGGATAAGGATTAACCCGATACCCGCCAGCATGCCTTTGATCACTGCCGAAGGAAAGTAGTAGCCAATTACGCCGGCTTTAAGGTACCCCATCACCAGTTGCAGCACCCCGGCCAGCACTAACGCTGCCAGAAAGCCTTCGAAACCCAGACCCTGAATGGCCCCGAGCACGATGGTAATCAACCCGGCAGCGGGTCCGCTCACACTGATCTGAGAGCCACTTAAAAACCCGACTACAATACCCCCGATAACACCCGCCAGAATACCTGCAAATAAGGGGGCACCTGACGCAAGCGAAATACCGAGGCAAAGCGGTAAGGCTACTAAAAAAACGACCAATCCGGCGGGTAGGTCATGCCGCCATTGCCGGAAGGTAACCGGTTCAAATTTTATCAAAATGGTTTCTTTGGTGTGTGTTTTTGACCATTTGTACGCCCGATCAAGCGTACCTCTCCCCTGGTATAACAGGCAAGGGGTTATAAGCAAGCTTCGTGTTGTCTGTTCCTGTGGGAGAAGAGACCTGAAGAAAATTTCGGTTAGGTTTCGGAGGAAGCGGATCAGGCTTCGGGAGGCGGCAGCGGTATTTCTGCGGCGTGAATACCAAACAGACAATCGGGCCCCGGATGGGACAGGGAGGGGTCTGTTTTTCCTAAAAATAATTCCATACCCGATTCAGAAAACCAGGTCATTTCTTCCAGAGAGGTATTTTCCTCCGAGCTTTCTTCTTCGGGCTCTGAGGCATTGCCAAGTTCGAGTGATTCTTCCCAATCGCTGTGATTGATATCAGACTGATCTACCTGAGCGGGTGTATTTTTTTCAAAAAAAACTGTTGCAACGAGCTTTGGAAAGATAGCCAGCGGAGTCAGCAGGAGGTATGCGGCAAAACACAGCAGCAACAGCCGATGGAATAATTCCAGCGAAGTGTATTGCAGTTTTACAGGGAAAACAATCCGCATGGAGGCATCAGATTCAACGGTTTGAATATACGCAACCACCGGCAAATGGGCTGAATTATTTAGGAACAAAGGCGCTTCATTTTCTGTTTTTCCAGTGAAAAGCTGCTTTTTTTCGCCGAAACAAGGCTCCAAAAACGTTAGTTTTGCCCCATGAAAATTTCCTTTTCCGACGCACAACCGGTACCCGCCAGCTGGGTAATCCTTCCCGTATCCGAATCCTTTTCCACAGAAAAACCTGCTTCGGCTTCGCTACCCGCTTACCTGCCGCAGTGGCCGGCATCTCCCCTTTTTACCGGAGATACCCGTCAGCAACTGGCTTTTTCGGGAGCTGACAGTACAGGAGGCGTGCTCCTCGGAATTGGAAAAACCGACCATCCGTCCCGGCTGGAGAACGCCCTCAGACATTTTTTCTTTACCCAAAAAGGCAAACTGCCCACGGAGGCAATGGTGGACCTGCGATACCTGGAAGCGGAAATTGCCGACGACTGGGCCGCCTGGGTCGAAGCCGCCTGGATAGGCTTATCGCTCAGTGCCTACGACCCCGGCCAGTTCAAAACCGAAGCTGGCAGCCCCAAAAGGAACATATCACTCCCCGAAAGCATCGTTTTGGTGCAGGGAAAAGGGGTACCCCCTGCCCTGCCAAAGCGTGCAGAAGTATTGGCCAAAGCGATTGCGCGTCAGCTCCATACCATCGATTCACCCCCCAACTACTTTACCCCCGCCCACTTTGGCGAATGGGCGCGGTTTCTGGGCACCTTGCCCGACACCACAGCCACCGTATTTGGGAAAGAAGCCCTACAAAAATTGGGCTTTGGTGCCCTGCTGGGAGTAAACCAAGGCAGCACCGAGCCGCCTACCTTTAGCATTGTGGACTATGCACCCGCCGGGGCTACCCATACGCTTGCGCTGGTGGGCAAAGGCGTAACCTTCGACACGGGCGGCATTTCGCTGAAGCCTTCTGACAATATGCACTTCATGAAAAGTGACCTCGGCGGCGGGGCTACAGCCATGGCAGCGGTGCAGGCAGCCATTGATTTGCGGCTTCCCCTGCGGGTAATTGCGGCGGTGCCATCTACCGACAATATGCCCGATGGCAACGCTTTTGTGCCTGGCAATATCCTGACGGCGTATGGCGGTATCACGATCGAGGTCATGGACACCGACGCCGAAGGCCGCCTGATTCTGGCCGATGCCCTCAGCTATGTTACTGAAACTTATGCCCCTGATACCGTGATCGACATGGCGACCCTCACCGGTGCCTGTGTGGTATCACTGGGCTACGAAGCAGCCGGTTTATTCACCGCCAACGATGCACTGGCTCAGTCGCTGGCAGCCGCGGGCGAAGCTTCCCGCGAACGGGTGTGGCGCCTGCCGCTGTGGGACAGCTACGCCAGCCAACTGGACTCCGACGTGGCCGACATCAAAAACCTCGGTACCCGGGTCGGCGGTGCGATTACTGCCGCTAAATTTCTCGAGAAATTTACCCGCAACCACCCCAATTGGGCACACCTCGACATTGCAGGCGTAGCATTTGGCGATACCCCTTACACCAAAATGAAGGCAGCCAGTGGCTGGGGAGTACGTATGCTCGTGCGCTGGATGGAGCAAACCTCTGGCCGCTGAGTCGGTCAGCTTACAGATTGATGACCATGCCCGCAGAAAGGTACCTGGGTAAACCTACCCGGATGCCTTCGGGCCTGCGGTTGGCGATGTAGCGGGCGTCGGTGATATTTTTTGCCGAGAGGAGAAAGGTGGTTTTGATTTTGGCAAGGGTGTACTGTGCAGTGCCATCCAGCAAAAAGTAACCCGGCAAGCTACCCGTACGTCCGTTGGCGTCGGGTATAATTGAGTTTTGCTCATCTGTAAACTGCTCTCCTACGCCGGTGCCCGTAAGCCTCAGCTGTAAGCCTTTGTTTGTTTCAAAAGTGAGGGCAGAAGAAAGCAGAAACGGGGGCGAATAGGGTGTGCGGTTGCCGGATACATTTACCTGCTCATTGGATATATTTAAAAAACGATCGCCTTTAAATCTTGCCTCCTGCACGGTGACCTGTCCCTCCAGCTCGAGGACAAAGGGCGCATTCAGCCACTCCCCAACCCCCAAAACGACGGAAGCTTCTACGCCCCGGTGGTAGGTACGGCCCCCGTTTACCAGTCCGGCGCCGGTGCCACCCGATGAAACCGATACAGGTATGATCTGATTGGAAAAATCCATGGAAAAACCTGTCAGTTCAGCCGATAGGCCTTTTGCCCAGGCAGAACGCAGGCCCAGTTCGGTGTTCCAGCTCAGCTCAGCGTTGAGCTGATAGGCTTCGCCTTCGTTGGAAATAGCATCTTTGATACGTGGGGGAGCAAACCCGCGGTGAATGCCGCCAAATACACTGAGTTTCGGTCCCAGCTGGTAATTCATGCCTACGCCCGGAATGATGGAGGTAAGCGTGTTGCCGGCAACTATACTGGTATCGCGCAGGGAACCACTGTACCTGCGGCGCAGAATGTCCCGTTCGTATCGGTAGTTTTCGAGTCGCAGGCCCAGGGTGACCGCCCATTTAGGGGTAAGGTTGATTTCATTTTGAGCGAAAGCAGAGAACGCATTGCCGGTACGAATTTCGTCCTCTACCAATTCTCCCGATCTAGCGGTGGCACTGGTACCATTAATTCGCTGCTCAAAAGCACGCTCGTACAGAAAACGAACGCCGGATTGTAGCTCACTCTTTTTGCTGCCGAGTGCATAATTCCAGCTGAGGCGCGGTTCAATCCCTGCCACTTCAAACTGGCGGTTGCGGTTTCCGGTACCATTGCGCATATAAATAGCGCCCCCTGCTATGGAGGTATCTCCCCAAACTACGCCGGTTTGCCGGCTTGCCGCAGGATCGTACGAAAAGTCCTGCCGCCGCCAGTCGCGGGAGGTTGTGTACCCAAAAGCGGTGGTTTTCAGGGAAAGACGGGAGGAAAAATGATGCTCATGGGTGGTACTGAGGCTATACCGCCGTACCTGCAATAGGTCGTTGGGAGCTAGCCTCACGTAGTCCTGTCCGCCCGCATCGTACATGGCCTGGGTAATGCCCACATAGGTACTGTTTGAATTTTCATCATACACCCCGATTTTGACCCCGAGGGCAGATTTTTCTCCCAGCAAAAACTTAAACTTGGCCGAGAGATCGCTCACCTCAAACTGGGTAGGCCCCAGGTTAGTGGCTTGCCTTCGGAGCAGATTGACTTGCAGCCCGGTGTTGCCGAAGGTGTTTCCATAGGAAACCAAGCCGGAAAAATATCCGCCCTGGCCTCCTTGCAGCCTTACCCTTATTTTTTCTTCCTGCGGAGGATCAACGGTGAGGTAATTGACCACGCCTCCTATTGTCTGAGGCCCAAAGAGGATCTGGCCGCTCCCTTTTAATACTTCTACCCCTGCCATGCGGTCAATGGAGGGGGTATAATACATTTCCGGCTCACCATAGGGGCTGAGTGCCACGGGTACGCCATCTTCGAGTATGAGCACATTTCTGCTTCGGTCGGGATTGAGGCCCCGGAGGCCTATATTGATCCGCAAACCTGCTCCCTCTTCATCTACCACGTGAATCCCAGGTATCCGACGAAAAACCTCATTGCCGCTTATTGGAGCCAGTAGTTCTAACTCCCTGGGGGTAATGTAGCTGGCCGAACCGGGTAGTACGCTCAGCAGGCGGGATTTCTCAGATAGAATATTCACCTGCGGCATCTGAAAACTGCTACTTGAAAGGACAATTTTTAATTCGGTGATGCTCCCGGCCTGTATCGCTATCTTTTCCAGAAAGGTAATATAACCGGGTGCGAGTACCGACAAGCTATAATCTCCGGGGGGCATATTTCTGAATAAGAAAGTCCCTGATTCATCCGAGTAGGAGCCCCATTGGGTATTTTCCAGTTGGATGGTGGCATACGAAACGGGGAGTCCGTCGGGGTCAATAACTATTCCTTTGAGCGAACCCGGGGTACTTTGGGCCCACAAACCTGCGGGTATCAGCAAAGAGATGATAAGGCAGAGGTAGCTGTTTTTCATGTCGCGGGAAATCCTTATTTAGAATTGATCTAATTCGCCGCAATGATACTAAGCATCTTTTTACCCACAAAATTATTTAGACCAAATCTAAATAAAGTTAAATTTTGCCATATTACAGCTGGCCGAAACGATCCATCTGAACCGATGGGGGCTTAGTCGTCCTTTCCTGCCAAAAGAAATTCTTTTGCCCGGAGGTCGGCATTCTTCCGCACATCCAGCCAAAAAAGGTTGTAATCGCCTACGTGGTAGTTTTTTTGCGGAACGAGGGGAATGGGCCTTTTCACCCACAGGATGCCTTCGTGGGCTTGGGCGTAGAGGTCGTTGGTCCGCATGCGGGCGTAATCTCGCCACAGAAAACCCAGGTGCGCTGATTCAGGTGCGAGGCTGCAGTCGGTTTTCCAGCTGATGGGGTTTACGACCACTGCGTTTTGGTAAAAGGTATGGAGGTTATCGGGTTCAGCTCCTTCAAGCCAGGTACACCAGCCCACGACACAGCCCGTTTGGGAGGGTTCTGTGCAAACGGGGATGTGCGCAAACCGATCAGCCTTGAATGGCCAGCCGACCACATATGCTGCCACCAACTGCTGCTGGAGGGGTTTGCCATCGAAAAATTCGCTCAGGAGGCGTAACGCATGAAAGCTTCCCTGGCTGTGACTGGCGATAATGATGGGGCGGCCTGCGTTGTAGTGGGCGAGGTAATATTCAAAGGAGGCTTTCACGTCGGCATAGGCGAGGTCGAGTGCCCGGTGCTCCGAGGCGGTATCGTCGGTAAAAAATCCGCCGAGGCACATCTGGCGGTAACGCGGGGCATAGACCTTGCCTGCTTCGTTGAAAATACTGGCCTGGTGGCGGATGGGGTACAGGTCGGTGTTGAGGTTGAGGTCGCTGTCGGCGAGGTCGGCATTCCACACGTCGCCGCCGTTGAGGGTGGTCGGGTGTATAAAGAATACATCGGCAGCTGCATTTTCTTCTTTTTCGGGGGAAACGCCAGGCGGGGTAGAATCGGCGGAGTCTTTCATGCCCGGCAAGGCGGCCCAACTTACCTGCTGGCTGTAGTCCGGTGCGGGAGGAACCACCGATGCATCAAAGGCAAACTTGGGCGGGTTGTGGTTGTTGCAGGAAAACAGGGCTGCTATTGTCAGGAGTAGCAGGATGCGGGAAAGCGGGTGCATGGGTCAGGGATAAGGGTTCTATTCAAAACACGGGATATTTTACCTTTTTCGCACGCAATTTGTTTGTCGGGAAATCCACGATGGTTTTTTTGTCACACGAAGGGAAAATCTCGCTGTTTTTTTCGCGCTTTCGCGGCTTCGCGTGAGACTCTTTTTTGATTTTTTTGGCACGCAAAGACGTGACGCCGCGAAGGGTTTTGGGGTTTTAGCAGGCATTCCGTTTTAAGAAAATGAAGAAGGATGCAGGGAAAACCTGCTGTTTTCTTCGTGTTTTCGCGGCTTCGCGTGAGACTATTTCCCAAATGCCATCGGGCTATCCGCCGCGGCAGCGGGGGGCGGGTATCAAACCCGCCACTAATGAGGGCAGAGCTAACGCGATGCCATCAGGCAATCCGTCGCGGCAGGTTTAATACCTGCCAAAAGTTAAGGGTGGAGCTACCGTGCCTTCAGGGTTCATTCCATAAAACGATATTATAAAACATCCTTCCCCTTCGATAACCTCTTACAAAAAAGAGAATAAATAATTTAGCCCAAAATTTTACCTGTCTGGAGAATGGCCTTAAATCATTATTTTTAGCCTTCATTTTAGATGAAATGTAAAAAATTGGCCTGAAACATGCTTATTGCCAACTAAAATCAATAAAATATTCGATTCACAAATCATAATAAATAATATACATTTCAAAATAAATTGCCATCATTCCTATTTTTTAGTAGGTATAATTCGTAAATTTACATCGTTTAGCGACCTGACTTCCTTTACGGCTATCTCTTTCAATTAACCCATATCCTAAACACTTGAATATGAAGAAAAACCAAAACATCGTTTCGTTGGCCTGGCTCGTACTCGTTTTGAGCAGTGGCTGGATCTCCGGATTTTCGCAAACTGCCCCCAAACCGAGGCTGGGCTTTACCCAGATTATCACTACGAGTGGCGGTGCATCTCTTACGGTAGATGACTATATCGGCTGGCGGATCAACTCCCCCGAATTTCACGGATCGGCGCAATACCTCGCTTCTGCCCTCCCCTGGCTGTATGCAGGCGCATCGGTAAATGCGCAGTGGGATGACGGGTTTAGTCAAACTTACGGCTTGGGCCCCCTGCTGAGGGGCTATCCCTGGGCGGCCCAAAAAACAGGACTTTTCCCTTATGTGGAAGGGGGGCTCACCTTCCAGCGTCAGCGCTTCGATTTCTTCAACACCAAGGATATTGTTTTTTGGGATCCGGTCTTTACGATTTCCCCCGGCGTTACCTGGAAAGTAAATCCGAAGGTCGGTATAGAAGCAAAGGCCAATTTCAGCAGCAAGCCACGCACGCTTATTTATCAACCCGACCCTAACCAGCCCGGACAAGGCAGCTTCGTAGTAGGCGACGGCTATTCCCTTTTTACTGTCAGCGCCGGAATAAGCTTCTGGTTACATACCCCTTCTAAAAAAGCACAACCATGAAAAACCTGTTACCCTATTCGCTATTTGTGTTGATTATCAGCGCTTTGCCCGCTTGCGCCCTTTCCCAGATTGAGGGCAACCGATGGGTAACCGGTGGCTCATTTTCGTTGGCTTCGCCGAATAAAATCAAAAGTGTCACGGTTGGAATGGATGCATTCGTAGGGCGCGTTTTCCTCAATCGCTTCGTGGTAGGCGTGAATCCGGTGTTTTTGCTGAACCGGGCAAAACTAACGGACAACGCTGCCGGAGAAGCGCACCAGAATTTGCTACAACTGAGCGGCTACCTTTTCGAGCGGATATACCTGTCGCCAAAAGCCAACCGGCTGCAGGTGTTTTTAGCGGGCACCCAAGGCTGGAGCATGGCCAGCAGAAACGAATACCAGTTGAATGGCTTTCTTGTACCGGCTTACCGCTACCAAAATTTCCGGTGGGGAGCGGGCGTAGGGCTCAGCGTGTGGGTAACTGACCGGATAAGCATCGACGGAAAACTGGGCTACCTGTCAAAAATCAAGACTCCCAAACAAGACAATATTGCTCCCGCTAAATTTTACGCGGCGTGGTCGGTGTCGTACTGGATTGGGAAAAAAAACTCAGAATAGGGAACCCCATTTACCTCTTCAAGCCTCACCTTCACCCTGAAGGATGCAAAGCAATACCGCGGATAATCAGCCTATTTCAGCGGTTCGATTTTATCGATGGACTCGTATTGGATGGCCTTTGTCCAATTGGCGATCAAAGCTTGCTGATGGATGGTTGCCCATTCTATTACGAGTCCCAACGCACGGGGCGAAATATTTCCAGCCATCACTTGTAAGGTACGAATGTTGATAATCACCTCCGAATCGCCGTATTGGGCATGGAAATGAGGCGGGGCATGGTCTTCAAAATACATGAATATGGAAATCCCGAAAAACCTACTGATTAGCGGCATAGGGCTGTTGCTGCTTAAAAAACTCCTCAGGTATAATATTCCTTATTTTGAAATACAGGCTGTCAGGGCAAATATCAACCTCCTCGCTCCAGGCAATGGCCCCTGAATCAGCATCAATATATGCGGTTTCAAACGGATGTTGGGCTTCCCAAACGGAAAACACCCCTTTCCCTTTCAAATGAGCCAGACTGGTTATGCCTTCTGTTCCGTCCTCATACCTGAGCCAGAGTTGATAGCCAGCAAGGGGTTTTATGTCGATAAGCTTTACCATTGTTTTTGATAGCCTCTAATATACGAGTTTTTTGTGTCCATGGTATATCAAGCCATCGCCCGGCTATCCTCTCCTCTTCAGGGCGGCTACGGCCTGCTGGGGGCGTACAGCGAGTTGCGGGTGGTGATTCCGCTGCGATGAATGAAGTAAATTAATTTTGTACGAAAACCAGAACAATGTTTACCCTTTGAATTTTTTTTTCTCAACGAAAAGATGTCTAAAAACGTAGAATTCGCTGATTATGAAGACACAGAAGACATTTCAGCGCGATCCTACAAAAAAAAATTTCACAAAGTTGACTAACCGTTTGGGAGAAAGAAATAAATTATTTACAATTGTGAACAATTTAATACTAACTTATTTTTATGAAAGCAAAATTTTTCATTATCACATTAATTTCCGCCACTTTATTTTGGGGGGGGGTGTTCTTCTGACGAAATAATGTCGGAAAAACAAGGCCCGACGGAAAACACCGATGCTTTATTCACGGTGGACCCGCAGTATGGCTTTCTGAAGTTCCGCGACCGTGCAGCTTTCGACCAAACGCTCGACTACCTGTACCGTCACCAGGCAAGCCTCGACAGCTTCGAAGCTTCCATTCCGGGTTTTGTATCGCAAAGGGCTGCTTACAACAGCATCGATACCGATGAAGAGCGATTGGAAATTGTAAATAACCCACAAGGACATCCTTACCGCAATTTTTTGGTTTTGCAGGAAGGGTATGATGGGGAGATGGAGGCTGTGAGGGTGGTAGGACCTGTGACTTTGGCTTGCCTCGTGAGCGAGTCGGGGTTAATAGTAATAGAATCTAAGATTTACAAATACTTTGTGTCCGAAATTCTTTTAACTGAAAATCTAACCGCCGTGTCTATTTCAGAAATCCAAATGTGGCAAGGAGGGCAACTCCCTACCGATTTTACAAGAATTGAGATAAAAAAACCAAAAATAGAACAATCTGGGCTTGAAGCGCTTGATGGCCAATGTTCCCAGTCATATGCAATTGGGAATAAAGATTTTCGGGTAAAAGGAACACTTGATGAAACAACTTTAACCGAAGAATATAAAGACGGATTGGGAGTTACCCACTATACAAAAACTGTAACCTATAGCGCAAGAACAGAGCATTCTGCAAGAAAATTTGGCGTATGGTGGGATGATAAGGGTGATCTTACACTGCGGGTTAATCCAGGAGGTGTTATTAATTGGAATGCTTCCAACACTACAACAATAACCCTGGATGAAAGTATAACAAATCAATCAAGAATCGAGAGAGTTCTGGGTAGTTTTATTTGCGTAGACTGTAATATTACTTCAGTTCCACTTTCTAGATCATATACCGTTGTCCATATCGCTGGACAGGACGGCCAGAGCGCTACTTGTAATAACGTAAAATAGCCTAGATGGACAATTCCAAAATTTCAAAGTGTTCCTCTTTTCTCGTTGGAATTTTCCTTTTAATGGTCAGTGTAACTGGGCTTAAGGCCCAGTTACACACCAATAATGATTATCCTACTCAACATCTTATTCAAACAATCGGAAGTGTCCGACTTGATTTTGACAAAAAATTTCCATTTGCTGCCGGGAGTAGCCGATATAAAGCTGAAGGAGTGTATCAATTTTCTATAAACTCACATATTTACTTGGGTGGGTTTGGGTTTTTCGATATTTATAATAAAACTAATTACTATTCATTCGGCCCTTTGGTGCGTTTCTACATAAATAAACCAACTGAACATAAAATCTCCTTTTATTTTGAAAGCAGATATTATGTTATTTATGAAAAAATAACCTTTCAATCTCGGTATTCACTATGGAGTGATCGGTTCTCATTATCTACTGGAATAACCTGGAAGCTTTCAAAAAATTTTGGACTCGATGTTGGTATAAGAGCAAATTCTACTGGCCGGACGCTCAGTCTTGCGTTCGACCCCATCAATCAAACTCAATATTACTTTCCTGTTAGTAGTCCTGCTGGCGTGAATGCCACTGGATCGTTCAACATTTGGCTCACTTCCAAACAATGAAACAACTCATACTTATCAGCATCTTGGGGGCGCTGTTTCTGGTTATACTTCCCAAGACCTGTTCCGCACAAATAACTGGAAATAAATGGGTCACAGGGGGTAGTATTTCCTCCAGCAAAATCAACGGAAAAAGCGGATACAGCATTTCCGCGAGCCCGTTTGTAGGAGTTCTTATTTGGCATCGATTGTTGGTAGGTTTGAGTCCCGAGACAAGCTGGTCTACATTCCCTGACACATCTAACGGTCAGTCCCTCAGAACTAACTCGACCAGGAGCAGTGCATTTGGATTTACAAGACTCTTTCTTTCACCAAAAGAAAGTAAACTCCAGTATTTCGGAGAGATTACGGGGGGGTATTCCTGGGAAAAATGGAAGCAAACGCAAATCGACCCAATACTTGTTATCGATAGTTATCGGTATTCTGGCTATAGATGGGGAATAGGTGCTGGCTTCAGCTATTGGATCGTGCCTAGGGTAAGCCTTGACGGCAGGCTCTATTTCCTCAAAGGAGTAAAAGAAAATCCAACCCTTTACGCCACCCTCAACGCCGCCTGGTCGGTGTCGTTTTGGTTTGGGAAAAAAGACAACCCCTAACCAGGCCTTCTTCGCATTCGGCTTCACTGCACGTTTCCAAAACCTGCTCATCCTGCTCAGGTAATTGATCCCATACAACCACATGAAAATACCTTTTTGGTTTTTATTGCTGTTGCTGCTGATGTCCTGCAATAACTCCCTCGATCTGGATATCCCCTTCGAAGGGCCAAAACTCGTGGCAGCTTGCCTGCTTGCACCGCAAGAGGACCTGGTCGTAACCCTCACCCAAACCAAACCGCCTACCGGGCCGGATACGGGTGTCTGGGTGGTAACCAACGCCCTGGTCATTTTCCACCAAACGGGCGGATTTGCCGATACCCTCCGCTACGATGCCGACGTCGAAGCCTACCTCCCCGATTCGGCCTGGCAGCCAACCGCCGGGGTCAGCTACTGGCTGGAAGCTACCGCCCCCGGCTTCCAACGAATCTACTCCGATACGGTGTTGATGCCAACGCCTCTGCCCATCGACAACTGGACATTTCAGGACTCCTCCCGAACCGGCATTAATTCCAACCAGGCCATTGGCGATATCTACCTCACCTTTTCGGCTACGTCCAATTCCCAAAACTACTTCTACCTGGTCGGCAACAGCTACCGCGACGGTGAGCGCATAAATGTATTAAAAGGCTGCCTGGGGGGCGATGTGGCCACCAGCTGTGTGATCAACCCCGATGGAGCCGAACCGGAGTGCATCTTTCCCCAAAGTTGCATCCTCCAAACTCCTACGACCTTAGGTTATTGGATTACTACTTCTAATATCAAAAGCTTCTCGCGCCCGATTCCCCCGCCGTCCCGCTTCGATTCTATCGTCGTTCAGCTCCGCACCGTTCACCCCGACCTCTACCAATATTACCAAACCCGCTACCAGCCCTATGAATTCGAGCTGGCCTTTTCGGAGCCGGGCAGCGTGCACAGCAACATGCACTGCGGCTATGGCCTGCTGGGGGCGTACAGCGAGTCGCGGGTGGTGATTCCGCTGCGGTAATTTTTTAAAGTATTTGAATTTCATTCCATATGATGTCGAAAAAAATGCGGGTAAAAGGGCTGGCCTTATTGGGCCTTTTTTGGTTTAGTAGCCTGGGAGCCCTCTTGGGTCAGGACATTACCCTGAGTGGAATCGTGCGGGATGCCTCTGGCGAACCCGTGGTGGGCATTTCGGTAGCCGATACCCTCTCGCGCCGGGGTGCCGTGACCAATACTTCGGGCTATTTCAGCCTGCGAGCCCCTGCCGGGGCACAGGTGTTGCGCGTGTCTCATGTGTCGTATGCGCGCCTCTATGTGCCCCTCCACGCCGAGCGCGACTCCTTCCTGAACCTCACGGTAGAACCCCGCACGGCAGAAACGGTCACCATTACCGCCGACCCTTTGGCCGTAAAGCCGCTGAGCCAGATGAGTGTATCGACCATCCCGATGTCGGTGGTGAAATCGTTGCCCGCCCTGATGGGGGAACGCGATGTGCTCAAGGCACTGGCCCTGATGCCGGGCGTTACCACCGGCATTGAAGGCACTTCCGGCTTGCTGGTGCGCGGGGGCAGCCCCGACCAAAACCTCATGCTGCTCGATGGTGCGCCGGTGTACAACGTATCGCACCTGTTTGGTTTTCTCTCCGTTTTCAATCCCGATGCCATCAAGGACGTAGCCCTCTACAAGGGCGGATTTCCGGCTCGGTACGGGGGCAGGCTTTCGTCGGTGCTCGACATCACGATGCGCGAAGGGGCTACCTCGGAGCACCGGGGAGAGGCCGGAATTGGCATTATTTCCTCGCGGGTATTGCTCGAAGGACCTTTGGGAAAAAGCAAAAAGGGCTCTTACCTCGTTTCAGCGCGGTCGTCATACCTGGGTTTGTTGTTGATTCCCGTTAAAATCCTCTACGCTCAGGGCGATGCCGATGCCTACTACAATTATTGGATGGTGGATTTTAACGCCAAAATGAACTACCAGGCAGGTAAAAACGGGCGTATTTCTCTGAGCCTCTACGGGGGTAACGACAATTTTAACGCAGTGGACGGCTCCTTTGGTCCTGAAAGCCGGTTCGGCCTCAATTGGGGCAACCAAACCGCCACCCTCCGCTATACCCACCTGCTCGGCTCCAAGTGGTTTGGGCAGGCCATGGGGATTTATAGCCGCTACCAATACCAGTTGTTAGCAAGTCAAAAGGACTCGGTGCGCACAGGAGATACGACGTATGTAAACACAAACCGGGTGCGTAGCCAGTCGCTGGTGGCCGACATCGGGGCTAAATACAAGCTGGAAGGCTATCTTAGCTCATCGCTTACCTTGCGACTGGGCGCCGAGGTTACCCGACACCAGTTTACCCCTTCGCTTTTCCGAATCCAAAGCGACACCACCGAAGACCGTCAGGGTTCCGGTTCCATCTACACCGTGGAGGCAGGGGCTTACGCCGAGGCTACCTGGAAGCCCAAGCCCTGGCTCGAAATCAACGGGGGATTGCGCCTTTCGGCGTATTCGGTAGCGGGAAGGAACTATGCGGCCCCGGAACCACGTCTTTCAGCTGGCATTCAGCTACCCGCCAATTTTCAATTCAAGGGCTCTTACAGCCGCATGAAGCAATACCTGCACCTGCTCACCAACAGCGGCGTGGGCTTGCCTAACGACATCTGGGTGCCCGTTACGGCAGTCATCCCGCCTTCGCAATCGGACCAGTTTGCCCTTGGCCTTGAAAAAGACCTGCCCGCGCGGAAGCTCCATTTTTCGGTAGAAGCTTATTACAAGCGCCTTTCCAGCCTGACGGATTACGCGCGGGGCTCCAATTTTCTGGAGGTTTTCAGCGCCGATTGGCAAAACTACCTGCTCACGGGTGGCACCGGGCGCATACGTGGCCTGGAGTTTTTTGCGCAGCGGACCGAAGGAAAGGTCTCGGGCTGGGTGTCGTACACCCTTTCGAAGAACGAGCGCAGCTTTGCCCAAACCGATGGCGGTGCCTGGTACCCCTTCCGCTACGACCGCAGACATGTGGCCACTGTAGCAGGGATATTCACCCTCAGCAAACATTGGAAAGCATCCACTACTTTTTCGTACAGCTCGGGCTTTCCGGTATCGGTGCCCATTGCGCGCGCACAAGGCCCGGAAGGGGGCTGGACCTGGGTTTATGGCCCCAAAGGCAATTACCGCACCTCCTCGTACCAGCGGCTGGACGTTGGATTTGACCATATCAAGACTTCCAAAAACGGCAATGAAAAGATTTTCAGCATTGGCTGCTACAATACCCTTAACCGCAAAAACCCTTTTTACATTGATATAAAGGGTAGCAGCGATCCGGTAACGAATGTCAGGAGCTATAACCTCGTGCAGCGTTCTTTCCTGCCAATTTTGCCGTATTTCGGGTGGTCGTGGAAGTTTTGAGGAGATAACTTTTCGGAAACTTCTGCTGCTGGAAGACCGGGGCTAACTCTTGATTGTCTGGTGATTTGGGGACGGGTATCAAGTGGGGGCGGGTATCAAACTATTGATAGGCGGAGCAACCGCGACACCCCCAGGCAATCCGTAACGGCAGGTTTGATACCTGCCACAAAAGAGAGGCGGAGCAACTGCGCCCCCCCCAGGCAATCCGTAAAGGCAGGTTTGATTCCTGCCACAATGAAAAGGGCGGAGCCACTGGCAGCCGAAAAGCCACTTCGCCCAAAAAGGAAATTCATACCTTTGGACATGATCCGAATAGCTGCAAGCTGCCTGCTGATATTGTTCGTGGGAATTTTACCCGCGCAAATAACCCTGATTGTCAACCAGTTACCCACCAACACCCCACAGGGGAGTATCCTCTACGTGGCGGGGAGCTTCAACAACTGGGACCCGGTGGCTTCGCCCATGTCGCTCAATCCGCTTGGGCAGTGGACCTATACCGTACCCGCAGGTACCGGCACGCTGGAGTACAAATTTACCCGAGGCTCATGGCCAACCGTGGAAGGCAATGCCTCGGGGGGATTCAGGCCCAACCGCACCTATGTGTATGGCAATGGCGATACGCTGCTGCTTCAGGTAGCTGGCTGGGAAGGCCTGGGCGGGGGCAGCGGATCTACCGCCAATGCCCGGGTGCAGGTGTACAACCCCGCTTTTTACATACCCCAACTGGCAACCAATCGCCGCATCTGGGTATATCTGCCGCTGGCCTATGCCGATACCAACCGGCGCTTTCCGGTGCTGTACATGCACGATGCACAAAACCTGTTTGATGCCACCACTGCCGCATTTGGTACCGAATGGCGGGTGGACGAGACCCTCGCCAGCCTCGAACAAGCCGGAGATTCGGGCATTATCGTGGTAGGTATCGACAACGGACCCAACCGTTTAGGCGAGTATTCGCCCTGGGTCAATGCGCAATATGGCGGGGGCGATGGTGAAGCCTATGTCGATTTTATCGCCCAAACCCTCAAGCCGCATATCGACAGCGTCTTCCGTACGCGGCCTGCACGCCGGTTTAATGGCATTGCGGGCAGCAGTATGGGCGGGCTCATTTCGCTCTACGCCGCCATGCGATACCCAGCGGTTTTTTCCCGCGCAGGGGTGCTTTCGCCCTCCCTTTGGTTTTCAGACTCTGTCTATCGATACGTTTCCACGGCTACTTACCTGCCCGATTCGCGGGTGTACCTGTTGGCTGGCGGACAAGAACCCGCATCTGTTGCCAACAACAACCGACGGATGAACGACAGCCTGCTGGCCATCGGATATCCCGCCGCTGATCTTTGGAACCGGGTAGTTTCCGACGGCGCACACAGCGAGTGGTTTTGGGGAAGGGAATTTGCAGATATGTACCTCAAGCTATTTTCTTCCAATGGCGCTACCGCCAACGACCCCGCACTCCCTGCCGACAACATCCGCTTTTACCCCAATCCGGGCCAGAACAGGCTGGTATTCGAATTGCCTTCGCCGACCGAAGTAACTTTGCTGGACAGCGCCGGACGAAAGCTTTTCACCCAGGGATTTGCTGCCGGACACCAGGAAATGGCAATACCGTCCATGCCCGCTGGCTTGTACCTGTTGCGCTTCCAGGCCGGGGACCGCGTAACCGTGGAAAAGTGGGTGCGTGAATAAGGGTTCCCCCCCTACTCCTCCACAAACACCATTCTTAGCAGCCGTATTCTTCGTTGAAAATTAGCGGGTACAAAACTCCGCAACAGCTGCGGGTGCATCAACAATATGCCACCTGCGGCAATGTCGCAGACCTGAGGCAGGGCATTGGCGGTAATCACGTCGATGGTTTCCGCCGAAAGCACCTGCTTGTGTGAACCTGGAAAAACCTGGAACAGGCCCGGCAAAATATACAGGTCGTCGAAAACGAGGTAGCTTTCAAATCCATTTTCGGGAATCGGTTCAGGGTTTTCGTCGTCGAAAAACAGCGCCTGACTCCACTGGAGTGCCAGGAGGAGGTTGGGCTTAAATTGGAGAAATTTCACGCTCGCCAGTTGCACCGGCTTTTCCAGTTTGGCGATGATCTGCTCCAGCGAATTATTCAGCAACAATTGTTTCAGCTGCCCAAATCGCACAAGGAGGTTGCCCTGCGATTCAGATAACCATTCTTCGGGTGTGAGATTCGTTTCCAGAAAACGAAGCAGGAGGTTCATGGTGCCGGAAGTGTACACCCGGTTGAGGGAGGCGTAGCCCCGGTGTTTGAGTCGGCGGAATGTCGATACCAGGTTGCTTTCCTCGATGTCGGTTTCGTAGCCTTCGAGGGCCTCCTTCATTCGCTGCATAATTCTACGTCGCAAACGGATGGGAGCCATGACCCTGATTTCATTGCCAAAAGACAAAATTTCTTTTTCCAGCTCCATGTTCATCTGCACTTCCAGCGATATGGTGGTGCCGTGTCGGGTTTTCTCCACCAGTTTTTGCGAGTGGTGGAGCGGTTTGGTCAGCACATATGGGGCCATGGTGGGCGCCAGGAATAAAATCACCTGCTCCGGGGCCATGTTTGGCTGGGTGGTAACGCCGATGTTGTTGCGAAAGTAAGTTTCCGGATTAAAATCAGGATCGGGAATATACCTTTCCCGGCCAGCGTCCAAAGCCACCATACGGTCGAGGGCCAGCGTATGAAGGGACGCATGTTGCTTTCTTCTCCCGATCACAAACCAGCGATTGCGAAACTCCTTTAAGAGATAAGCATGAAAATCAAAGGAATCGGCGTTACGTGCTTTGAATGACTGGTAGGTGATGTGCAGGGATTGCTGCGCGATAATGGCCTGGTAAATCGGCTCCAGGAAATTGAGGCCCTTGAGGTTATCGTTTTTTTCAAAATCAATGACGGGTTGCGTGTGGGTTCGCTGCGAATAGAGCTGCGCCTCAAACTTTTGCACCATGCTCTCGAGGTCGCGAAAATGCGAAAAGCCCTTAAACTGCTTCATAAACTCCACCGCCGAGCCCAGCATTTCGAGGTCCTGGTCGGAAAGGGGAATATGGGTGATGCTATAATCGGGGTCTTCGTAGGTGTAGAATTTTTTTTCCACCACCACAATGGGCGCATAGTACCCGAGTTTTTCGCTGCGCATCATCTGAATATCGGCCTGGATGGTGCGGCGGCTTACGCCCTGCTCCATGCCCTCGTATTCCTCCAAAGCCGCGGAACAGGCCTCGATCAAGTCGTCCAGGGTCCAGCGCCGACGCCTGTTTTGCAGGCACTGGTCGATGGTTTTGTAGCGGACAAGGGCGTTTCGGTTGGCAGGCATTCATTTATTTTCAGGAAAATGTAGAAATATTTTCTTCTGCGCAAATAGACTGCGCAGTGGCCCTGCAACTTTGAATCATCAAAAACGACAAACAAGTTTCACACATGAAAATATCAGCAACGCCCCAAAGGCAGCGAAAGATCTTCCTTCATTGGAAGCGGTAGAAAAGCGAATGGATGGCCCGGATGCGGGTTTCTCACAGCCCCATGGTGGACGTCCCGATGGGATGGTCTATGCCGCCAAAAAGACGCTTGTTCTGCATGCATGGGTTCGATTCCCATCTGCACGAAGGTGCAGTAGCTCAGTTGGTTAGAGCACTGGATTCAGGTTCCAGGGGACTTACACGTCCGACGAAGTTGATCACTTCTCAAAATGATCACGCATAGAATAGGAGCCTTGCATAGGGTTCTGCACTTAAAGGCTTGCCTGGCGGTGCACGGACCCCCACCTGAACAGGCCGGATACCGCTCCAACCGGAGGGTTGTCTTCAGGCAAAGCAGGCCTACCCCCGGGGTCGTCAGGGAACCCGGCAGGGCTTGTTTTCCTCAAGCGATTGCTCCCGTAGGTTGCTCAAGGGCTGCTCCGTGGGGCGTACGGAGCCCCTGCATGGTTTCTATTTTTTTTTCACCCTTTAATCCGAAGCACCATGTTTGAACTCACATTTTTCAAAAACAAAATAACCGTAGAGAAGGGCTATGTGGCCATTCTTACCGAAAACGGCGCTTACCGCCAGGTGCTTCCGGAGGGCATACACTTTATCCCCAAAGCATTTGAAGCAAAATCGTATGCGCTGAACCAACAATTGCACTGCGGCATTCCGCTCTTCATTTTGCTCAAAGACCCGGTAATCGCCGAAATGCTGGAGGTGGTAGAGGTGAAAGAAGGAGAGCTTGTGCTCTGGTACGAACAGGGGGTTTTCAAGCAGGTGCTTATCCCCGATCATTATGTTTTCTGGAAAGAGGCCGGCATCCACCACTTTGTGCCAGTCAACCTGAACCAGGGATCCCCTAACGACCTCCTGCAACGATCGGTGCTCACCCGTCCCGAAGTGGTAAGGTACCTGCGGGTGTTTTTGGTGGAATCGTTTGAAAGGGGTTTGCTGTTTATCGACCGCAAATTTGAACGCGAGCTTCCTCCCGGCCAGTATTTTTTCTGGATAAACAACACCCATATCCAGGTGCTGAAAGCCGACATGCGCGTGGTGCAGCTCGATGTGACCGGTCAGGAGATTTTGACGAAAGACAAAGCCACCCTCCGCGTTAACTTTCAGATCCGCTACGCAGTGCGCGACATTCAGCAGGCGTTGCTGGAAAACCGCGAGTTTGAAAAACAGCTCTACACCGCGGTACAACTGGCTTTGCGTGCCCGCTTGTCCACGCTGTCTCTCGACGAATTGCTCGACAACAAGTCGGTCCTGGCAGAACCCATCCTTGAATCGCTCCGGGAAACCGCCGCCGACATGGGCCTGGAACTGATCGACTGCGGCATCAAAGACCTGGTATTGCCGGGTGAAATGCGCGAAATCATGAACCGGGTGCTCCTGGCTCAGAAAACCGCCGAAGCCAACGTCATTACCCGCCGCGAAGAAACTGCTTCTACCCGCAGCCTGCTGAACACCGCCAAGCTGCTGGAAGAAAACGAAATGCTCTTTAAACTCAAAGAAATGGAATACGTGGAGAAAATTGCCGAGAAAATTCACACCATCTCCCTCTCCGGAGGCGGCCAGATCGTGGACCAACTGAAGCAAATCTTCACCAAATAACCGATCCCCGCCCCGTTGTGCATAAGGCCGTGCAGCGGGGCCCGCGACAGGGATCTCAACTTTTAATATCATGAAATCAGTCATTTCCTCCGAGCGCATCCCCATCAAACTGTGGCTCGAAGACCTCGAACCCGGAGCACTGGCCCAGGCGCGCAACCTCGCCAACCTGCCTTTTGCCTTCAAGCATATCCCCATCATGCCCGACAGCCACCAGGGCTACGGCATGCCGATCGGCTCCATTCTGGCCACCAAAGGCGTAGTGGTCCCCAACGCGGTGGGCGTGGACATTGGCTGCGGGATGTGTGCCCTGCGCACCGGGCTTACCGAAATTGAGCCCGAAACCCTGAAAAAAGCCATGGGTATCGCCCGCACCTTGATCCCGCTGGGATTTAGCTGGCATGAAGAAATGCAGGACGAATCGTGGATGCCGCCCCTCACCGACGAGCTGACCATCGTTAACCGGGGGTATGTGCGCGCACGCAAGCAGGTGGGTAGCCTCGGCGGAGGTAACCACTTCATCGAGGTGCAGCAGGGCTCCGACGGACACGTGTGGATCATGATCCATTCAGGTAGCCGAAACCTCGGTCATAGCGTGGCGGAATACTACAACCTCGCAGCTAAAAAGCTGAATGAGCGGTATTTTTCCTCGGTAGCTTCGAACGTGGACATGGCTTTTTTGCCTCTCGAAACAGATGAAGCCAAAGACTACCTCAAGGAGATGAACTACTGCATCGAATTTGCCCTGGCGAACCGCAAGGTGATGATGCACCGCATGGTGGAAGCTTTGCACGCCGCCGCAGGTGATTTTGAGGTGGGGGAAATCATCAACAAGTCGCACAACTTTGCGGCATGGGAAAAGCACTTCGAAGAAAAGGTGCTCGTTCACCGAAAAGGGGCTACCAGCGCCTTTGAGGGAGAGCTGGGGATGATTCCGGGTTCGCAGGGAACGGCTTCCTACATCGTGCGCGGCTTGGGCAACCCCCAGAGCTTCATGTCGTGTTCGCATGGCGCGGGGCGAAAAATGGGCCGTAAGCAGGCTACCCGTGAGCTGAACCTGGAGGAACAAATTGCCCTCCTCGATGCCCAGGGCGTGATCCACGGCATGCGCAACAAGAAGGACCTCGACGAAGCCGTGGGTGCCTACAAGGACATTGCGGTGGTGATGGAAAACCAGCAGGACCTCGCCGAAATCGTGGTGGAACTGCGCCCGCTCGGTGTACTGAAGGGATAATTAACTAGAAGTTGCGGAAACATGAGTCATCCCAAATTTATTGGGGTGACTCATGATTTATTCATGTATCTATTGGAATTAGCAGGAAAGGGGATTCGGGAGGTCCCTGTTTTCATTCGGCGTTGGGCGGAGATACCGCGTTGGTGTGGGGCGGGTATCAAACCCGCCGCGAATGAGGAGCGGAGCAACCGCGATGCCCCAGGAAATCCGTGACGGCAGGTTTGATACTTGCCAATAAATACCGCAGCCAGATTATCATTCACCCCATGTCCAGCGTTTGTCCGGTGGTTAAATTCTTTGAATAGGAATATATAAACGAATATTGTTATACCGATTAACCGACTTAAGCCCTCGTCAGTTATTCCAGCACGAACTTTACATCGGGTCAATTGACCTCATTTATCCGCCTTCAATCCCCTACTTACCTCAAAAACTATCCGTATGAAAATTCGATTAACCCTATTATTTTCCCTGATGCTGGGAACTGTGGGCACAGCAAACTTATGCGCCCAAGGCTACCTCCACGCATCGGGCACCCAAATAGTAGATGGCAATAACCAGCCTTACCTGCTGAAGGGCATGGGCCTGGGCGGCTGGATGCTGATGGAAGGCTACATGATGGGAACCGGCGACGTGGCCAATACCCAGCACGAAATGGTGAACAAGCTCACAGCTTTGATGGGCGCCAGCAATACCCAGGCTTTTTATACCGCCTGGAGGGCCAATCACGTGACCAAACGCGATGTAGATTCGCTCAAGGCCTGGGGCTTCAACTCCATCCGTCTGCCGATGCACTACAACCTCTTTACCAAGCCAATCCAGGAAGAACCGGTTCCCGGGCAAAATACCTGGCTCAATACGGGCTTTGAACTGACCGACAGCCTGCTTTCGTGGTGTGCGCAAAATGAAATGTACCTCATTCTCGACCTGCACGCCGCGCCTGGTGGTCAAGGGCAGGATGCGGCCATTTCTGACTACGACAACACCCTCCCCTCGCTTTGGGAAAGCCAGGCTAACCGCGACAAAACCGTGGCCCTGTGGGCGAGAATTGCCGATCACTACAAAAACGAACCTTGGATAGGCGGCTACGACCTGCTAAACGAGGTGAACTGGAACCTGCCCGGCGGAACAGCCCTCCGTAATTTATATGTCCAGATCACCCAGGCCATTCGCCAGGTGGACCAAAACCACCTCATCTTCATCGAAGGCAACTGGTTCGCCAACGATTTCACGGGGCTTACTCCCACCTGGGACAACAACATGGCCTACAGCTTTCACCGCTACTGGGCCTACAATACCAAAGAAACGATCCAGGGATACCTCAACATGCGCCAGACCTACAATGTGCCCCTGTGGATGGGTGAGGCGGGCGAAAACTCGAACGTATGGTTCCGCGATTGCATCCGGTTGCTGGAAGATAACAACGTCGGCTGGGCATGGTGGCCCATGAAAAAGACCGACAACATCTCCGGGCCCTACTCCATTACGCGCAATACGGGTTACCAAAACATTATCAATTACTGGAAAGGAACAGGCACCCAACCTTCGTCCCCCGTCGCCTTTCAATCGATGCTGCAACTGGCCGAAAATGCCAAAATCCAGAACTGCCGCTACCAGCGCGATGTGGTCGATTCGTGGTTCAGGCAGGTGGGGGTCGATACCGCGAAGACCTTTATTACCCAGGAGATTCCCGGCAGGGTGGACCTGATCGACTACGACATGGGTGCCAATGAAGTGGCATACAAAGATGTGCAGGTCGCCGATTACCGGGTTTCTTCGGGCACCTTTACTGCCTGGAACAATGGCTTTGTGGACCGCAACGACGGCGTGGACCTCGAAATCACCCAGGACCCGCTTAATACCCGCGGCTACCATGTGGGGTGGATTGAGTCGGGAGAATGGTTGCAACTGGACGTAAACGTGGCCACAACCGGCGTGTATGGGCTGCAAAGCCGCGTAGCTTCTAACCTGGCCGGCGGCTCCTATCACCTGCAAATTGACGGTGCGGATGCTACCCCGCCCATCTACGTGGCCACCACCGGCGGCTGGCAAACCTGGGGAAACAACACCTACGCCGGCCTCGTGCTGGACCAGGGAAGGCACAAGCTGCGGGTAAAATTTGACCAGGCGGGCTACAACATGGGTAGCATTACCTTTACCCAAACAGGCCCCAGCAACTCGGTTAACACCCTTTTCCTTTCTGCCAAAACCCTCGACTACCATTCTGTAGCCGTAAACCTCAACAAATCGATGGCGGGTGTACCAACCCCAGCGCCAGCTTTTACCTTGTTTGTAAATGGCGCCCAGGTAGCTGTGAGCGCGGTGGTAGCAGATTCAACCAATGCCCGACTGGTGACATTGTCCATCGCCCAAAACCTCCGCGCGACCGACGTGATCAAGGTCTCCTATACCGGCAGCTCCTATCTGGCTAATGATGGCACCGCCCTCCAGACATTTACCCTGGAACCCGTGCTCAACGCTTTGCCCCGATTGTGGCCCATTCCCGGAAAAATTGAGGCAGAGGCCTACGCCGAGCAAAATGGCATTCAGTTGGAAACCTGTACCGATGTGGGCGGCGGTCAAAGCATCGGGTTTACAGATGTTGGAGACTACTGGGACTACCTCGTGGAGGTCGGCCAGGCCGGAATTTACCAGGTTTCGTACCGGCTGGCTTCGTCGGTAAATACAGGCAAATTCAAACTACAGCGCTTCGATCCCGCCACCGAAACCTATATCGACCTTCATGCGGTAGTAACGCCAAACACAGGCGGCTGGCAAACCTGGACCACCGTAAACGCCAGTGCTACCCTGCCCGCTGGCCCTCAAAGGTTGCGCGTTTCTGTAACGGGTCCACAGGTAAACATGAACTGGCTGGATTTTACGCTGATTACCGACATTGACGAGTTAAAAGAATCGCACGGATTCAAGGTATTTCCCAATCCTGGCAGCGGCCAATTCCAGCTTTCCTTTCTGGAAGCGACCGGAGCACAGGTATCGGTTTCAGTGGTGAATATGATCGGGCAAAGCCTCTTTCAAACGACTACCCTGGCGACCGACAAGCCCTTCCCACTCGATCTTTCCCTGCTTTCCTCAGGCACCTATATCGTAAAAATTCAAACCTCGGATGGAAAATCAGCCACGCAAAAGCTGGTGATCTACCCCTGAATTCCCAGTGCATAACCTGTCAATTTACCTTCTGCATCCCTGTTCCAAGGGTTGCAGATTTTTTTTTGAAAAAACCTACCACGTAGAAATGCCGGTGAACGGGCGGGAAAAATTGCCAATAGACGGAAAATTGCGAAACTTGATAGACCAACCTTTCGCATAGCCCTTTCTCCACACATTCCAGTTGCAACCACCAACCCATGAATGAGCAAACCAACCTCATCTACAACCTGCACCGCCGCCTGGAGTTGCTGGAGAATAAGCAACAGGCGTTTTCTAAAGAAATACATGCCCTTAGGAGTGATATTTTCGCATTAGAGCGGGCACAAGGGGCAAAAACGAGAGATGCTGCGGATGAACCGATGGTCAATCCAGTGCAAACCGAGGCCCTGCCAGTGACCCATCAGGAACCTGAGGCACCTGTTTCACAAACGATTGCCAACCAAAGCAGGTCAATTCCGGCGAAAAAAAGTACCCCTCCCGAACTTGACAGCCTCTTCAATCGCAGCAACCTCGAAAAATTTATCGGTGAAAACCTGATCAATAAAATCGGCATTGCCATTACCGTCATTGGGGTAGCTATCGGCGCTAAGTACTCCTTCGACCACGAGCTGATCAGCCCCTTGATGCGCATAATCCTCGGCTACCTGATGGGGCTGGGGCTGATGGGTGTGGGTTTTCGGTTGAAAAAAAACTACCCTAACTACAGTGCGGTGCTGGTAAGCGGAGCCATCGCCATCTTGTACTTCCTCACCTACTTTGCCTACGACCTGTACCAGCTCATCCCCTTGCCTGTCGCTTTTTGCATCATGGTGGGGTTTACCATTTTCGCGGTGGTGGTTGCCCTCAACTACAACCAGCAGATCATTGCCCTTATCGGCATGGTAGGAGCCTATGCGGTGCCGTTTCTGCTCAGTGAAGACTCCGGCAGGGTATGGATATTATTTGGATACATGGCCATCCTCAATGTGGGCATCTTAATCATTGCCCTCCGGAAATACTGGAAGCTCCTGTACTATGTATCCTTTGCCGTTACCTGGATCATTTTTACGGGCTGGTACCTCACCAGTTATGTGGAAGCCAGCCATTTCGGCATGAGCTTGTCTTTTCTGGCGGTCTATTTTGTAATCTTTTACGCCATTTTTCTGGCCCACAAACTCATCAAAAAAGAAAAGTTCGAAGCCCTGGACGTGGCCCTTTTGCTGTCCAATTCATTTATTTTCTACGGAATAGGGTATTCCATTTTGAGCAACCACCCGACAGGCAGCAATTACCTGGGCGTATTTACGCTGTTCCATGCAGGCATACATGCTGCCGTAGCAGGGTTTGTTTTTCCTCAAAAGCAGGCAGACCGCAACGTGTTTTACCTGATTGCCGGACTGGCGCTGGTCTTTTTTACCATAGCAATACCCGTACAACTGGATGGCAACTGGGTGACCCTGCTTTGGGCAGGCGAGGCAGCCTTGCTTTTTTGGATTGGCAGAAAGCGGCAAATCGCGCTCTATGAGGGGCTTTCGTATCCGCTCATGGTGCTTGCCATGCTCAGCATTTACCACGATTGGGCCATAAGGCTGGCGGAATTCGGAGACCTGAAGGCTATGTCGGGCTATCTTCCGCTGCTGAACGTGCATTTTCTGACCGGCCTGTTGTTTGTGGCGTGCTTCGCGGTTATCAACTACCTCAAACAACAGGTTCCCCAAAAATCGCAAATCCCCTTGATTCAAGGGTTTGAACCTGTGATCCGTTTCGCCATTCCGGCTATGTTGCTGCTGGTGCTGTACGTTACCGGCCTGTTGGAGATCACTGGGTACTTCCAACGCCTTTACCTGGAGTCGAAAATAGAACTGGCGCCCAATTCGCAAGGGTACAGTCATTCGGTCTTTAATCAGGATTTGAACCATTTCCGCAATCTGTGGGCGATCCTCTACTCCCTCGTTTTCACCTCCCTGGTTACGGTTTTCAATGTCAGGCGGCTTCAAAATCCTCGATTGGGAACGATCCTGCTGGCGATAACTACCTTTTTCCTCCTCTTTCTTTTCCTCCAGGGATTCGCAGACCTCGACAAACTTCGAAGTACTTACCTGGCCCCGGCCCAGGACGCCCGATATCCGGTTACCCTTTTTCACCTCGCTATCCGCTACCTTACGTATCTGGTGGCCGGGCTGAGTTTATGGGCGATGTACGCTGCCGTTAAGCAGGAATTTCAGCAACGAACCAACCCGAGGCTGCTGCCGGTTTTTGAGATTGTGCTATTCATTTCCAGCTTGTGGATGCTCAGTAGCGAATTACTTCACTGGATGAACCTCTGGCAATACTCCAAATCTGACAAATTAGGATTGAGCATCCTGTGGGGATTATTTGCGATGGGAGCGATCGCCTGGGGCATCTGGCAAGGGAAAAGACATATCCGGTTGGCAGCCATTGTATTGTTTAGCTTCACCCTGATCAAGCTTTTTCTCTACGACATTTCGCACCTCAGCACCCTCGCTAAAACGGTGGTATTTGTTTCCCTGGGGCTGCTGCTACTTGTCATTTCCTTTTTATACAACAAATACAAACACCTGATTAACGACGACCACCCCGAAGGAACGGAATGACCGCAGCTTAATTGACGGAATAAGTACCGTGGCACAGGAGGGAGCGTATCCAGGTCAGCGCAGGGACCGACTTTTGTCTGGCTCATTTATTTGCCCCCCTCGCTAACTTACTGCTGGTCTTTCAGTTTAATAGCCATGCGCATTATCCTCTTTACCGGCAAAGGCGGGGTCGGAAAAACCACCACTGCCGCTGCCACCGCCCTCAAAGCTGCCCAAAACGGCCTTCGTACCCTCGTCATCTCTACCGACCCGGCCCACAGCCTGAGCGATGCCCTGAATATACCCCTGGCACCGGAGCCCGTGGAAGTAGCGCCCAACCTCTGGGGACAGGAGTTTGACGTGTATTACTCCATGAAAAAATACTGGGGAAATATGCGCGAACTGATGCGGACCATTTTCAAATGGCAGGGCGTAGAGAATGTGGTGGCGGAAGAATTGTCGGTTTTGCCCGGTATGGAAGAGGCGAGCGCGTTTTTGTGGATCGAAAAATACTATGCTGAAAAAGCCTACGACCTGCTGGTGATCGACACCGCCCCCACCGGCGAAACCCTCACCCTGCTGAGCCTGCCTCAGGTAACCCAGTCGTGGCTGACCAAAGCCTTTCCGGGGCAGAAATTTGCGATAAAAACCCTGGGCGGGTTTATGCGGCATGCCTTCGATGTGCCGATTGACAAAGGCTATGAAGAGCTGGAGTTTTTGTTTTCGAAGCTGGAAAAGGTGCAGGAGATATTCCACGACCCCAAAACGACCTCTATCCGCCTGGTGGTCAATCCCGAGCGGATGGTGATACAGGAAGCGAAGCGCGCCTATACCTACCTCAGCCTTTATGGCTACAATGTGGACGGCATCATCGTCAACCGCGTGCTGCCACAGGCCGAGGCTTCGGGCTTTTTTGCCAATTACCTCGAAACCCAAACCGAACACATGCGGGAAATTGAGGAGGCATTTGCCCCTCTGCCCATCTGGAAAGTGCCCCACCAGGGCCGCGAAGTTTTTGGGCTGGAGCTGTTGGAGGACATCGGAGCAGCCATTTACGGCGAGGAAGATCCCGCCCAGGTGTTTTATCAGGAGTCGCCGCTGGTAGTCACCGAAACCGACAAAAACTGGAACCTGAAGATTAAGCTTCCCCTGGCCCATGAAGGAGATTTTACGGTAAAGAAATTCGGCGACGAGCTGGTGCTGGACCTCGGCAACCGCCGCCGCAACCTGTTTCTGCCGCGTTTCGCCCATTTTTTGGAGCTGGAAAGCTATCGCTTTGCCAGTCCGTGGCTGACGGTGGTGCTGCGGAAAGGATAAACGAGGGGTATTAAACTCCCCTTTCCGTATTTTCTTAGCTCCCTTTTGGTAATAAGCAGTCCATCCGTTTTCAGGATTAATTTCATTTTCTGCCACCGAATAGGTACACCCAGCTTACTTCCACGGTGCCATAGCTCTGCTTTACCGCAGATAGCTGCTCGCGAAAAATGATATCCGGCCCGCCGTTGGGGTCTGGTTGTACCATGAGAAAGTGGTACTGCAGATGCGTATTTTGTTTCAATCCTGTATTTTTGCGGATCAATGCCCCAATGCGCTGGTGATCGTTGACGCGGGCTTCGAACCCGATTCCCAGGGTTGTTTCGAGAAAAATACCCTTATCGACTATATCCCGAGTATGCGAAATAATATACCCGTTATCCCGCCTAAAGCCGGAATAATAGTTTTTTTCTTGAAAAGTAGCCGTTTGCCCGACCTGTATCCAGGGCCAAATCGTCGGTGAACGCCCGATGGACGGCCGCCAGTTGAGGCTAATGGGGACATCAATTCGGCGAAAATCATTTTTGAAAGCAAAGGAGCCATATCCCTTGACAGACGTCGATAGGTTAGTGGAAGTAAGTAACCAGTAAGCACCTGTTTCCACGCCCAACCCGTACTTTAATTCTACCCTAAGTCGCCCTTGAAAGCCCCGCATATCAGTCACATAGCTGTAGTTACCAACGACGGCAGGAACTCGCCAATCTGGATATAACAATTCTCGCGACCAACCGCCGTTGATGCCTAAGCCTATTCCGAATCGAAACTGGCTGAAGATGGGCGTACTAAACAGGACAATGCTGGAGAGGACGAGGATACGTAGCATGGTGTATATTATTTGGATGAAGACTGCTTATTGAAGGGGCAATGGCCGCTAAGCTCCATTTCATTATTTTCTAAAATTAACTCAAAATGTGCATTTCAGCTCAGCCTCCATTGCGGATGTAGGGCAAAAAAACCAAAAATTAGAAATCGGTCATATTTGTATCCTTGCTATGGCTTTTCTCCCCTACTTTTGAAACTCACCCCCTTACCTCCCCCATGCGCCAGCTCGATTATCCCACCATTGTTGCCGATGCCTGGCAGGCCCTGAACCCGGACCAGCCGATCCTCGAAATTACCGACATCAGCGTGCGGGTATCTACCAACTACGTGTACAAGGTGCAGCTTACGCCGCTCCGGTTTGTGATCGCCAAGCTCTCCTATTTTGGCAAATACGAACACTTTTGCGAGGACCACACCCTCGTAAATGCCCTGGTGCGCAACCTGGAGGCTCCTTTCAAAAAATTTCTTGCCCGCTCCTATACCCTCGACGGCAACGTATTTACCTACCGCTACCGCCATCCCGGCCAGGATGTGTGGGTGGTATTTTACCGCCCGGTGCGTATCCGTGAAAAGCTGCCCCGCAGGCTCGGCAACGACGACATCGTGAACCTGGCCGGTGAAATGGCCCGCTTCCACCTCGCCTGCCACCAGGTAGCTCCCAAGCTGCCTCATTCTTCCAAAACCCTGCGCTCAGATATGCAGGACCTCATCGAAACCCTTGATACCTCCGACGGAACCCTGGAGTTTGGCGGGCACATTAACCTCATCCGCCAACATGCCAGCACCTTTCTGGAGCAATCGCACGTGCTTCGCTACAACGAAATGGCTGAGATCCCGGTTTTTGTGGATTGGAACATCGGCAATTTTTCGCTCAACAAAGAAGGCAAGCTCTACAGCCGCTGGGATTACGATTGGTTCAGGGTATGCAACCGCGTGATGGACTTCTATTTTCTGAGCCGGGTGGTGTCCGATGTCGGCGACCGCACCATGTTTCACTACCTTCCCGATACCCTACATGAAGAGCGGTTTCTGCTTTTTCTCAAAACGTATCACGCCATTTTCCCGCTTACGGAGAATGAAATACGGTTTATGAAAGAAATTTACCGGTTCTTTATCCTTCAGTATGTGGTAAAATTCGGCAACTACTTTTTCCACCACGTATATGCCTCGCGGCTCCAGCAAGAGGCTTTCACCACCTACCTCCCCCAATTGGATGCCCGAATGGATGTAGAAAAAATACTCCGCGCATGCAACCTGTAAGCTTCCGTTCGATCGCTTCCCGCTACAAAGCCATCTTTTTTGATGCCTACGGCGTGCTCAAAAACTACAAAGGCCTGGTGCCCGGCGTAAAGGAAACCTTTGCCTTTTTGCGTGAAAACGACATCCGGTTTTACATCCTGACCAACGACGCATCCCGCAGCCCTGAGGCCCTGGCAGAGTACTACTTCCGGGCAGGGTTACCCGAAATTACCGCCGACAAAATTGTTTCGTCGGGCATGCTGGCCCTTGATTTTCTGCGGTCGAAGGTCAACCACGGCACCGTGGCCTACCTGGGCCCCAAGCGCTCGGCGCACTACGTAGAAACCGAGGGCCTGAAAACCATTCCTATCGGCGACCTCAACCTCGAACATGCCGCCAGCGTGAACGCCCTCGTGCTGCTCGACGACGAAGGCTTTGACTGGGAGCGCGACCTCAACAAAACCATCAACCTGCTGCGGCTGCGAAACATGCCCGTGATCGTGGCCAATACCGACACCACCTATCCGGTTAACCGCGATTCGGTAGCCATCGCCATCGGCGGGATCGGCGAGCTGCTGGAGCGCATCGTGCGCAAAACCTTTATCCGGTTCGGAAAGCCCGATGCCCAGATCTTTCATTTTGCCTACGACCATATCCAACAGGATGGCCCCATGAAAAAGGAGGACATTCTGATGGTGGGCGACACCCTCGAAACCGATATCTGGGGCGGCAATAAATTTGGCGTAGATACCGCCCTGGTCCTCACAGGCAATACCCGCCGCGAAAAAGCGGAGATCTGGATAGAAGCTTCGGGCATTATTCCGAACTACATCTGCGAATCGGTGGCTGATTGACGCCCCGGTTCCAATGGCTTCCAATCGCCTTTTCTGAAAAAGACATTGTTGAACTGTGTCGTAAAAAAAACGAGGTAAAACCGATGGTGCCCCCGGTGAGTAGTGGGGTTAGTTTGAACTATTGGGTAAGTAGGTTGGTCCATATTAAGCACTAAACGAGCCGATTGGTACTGTATAACTGATATAGTACCCCGGTAGGTAGTCACGATTTTTGACTCATCAGTTATATAAAAATAGATGGAATCGTTTTCCTTGATTTCAAATCTGAAATGATTGTATTGCCAATCCGCTTGAATACCCGGATAGAAATTTCGGTCGATGATATATGTCCCGTAGTAGTCCTTTTTTTTCAGGTCAGTAGGATCAAAAAAAAGTACGTGAACAAAATAATTGATTACCGCCAAACAACCCACTAGAAACACACCTACCCAGATAACAACCAAGACTTTCCCTATGGATTTAGACTTGGTAATTACTCCTAATAATATCAAAACGATCGATACAAAAAAGAGCAGCATAAGTCCCATAGCGGCATATTTTAATCCAGCAATAATGAATAAATATAGACAATCCCCTCGTAGCTAATTCAAATTCGCGTGCGCTTAATGGGGCAATTGGTGAAATACCTGTAGGTCTTCTATCCTGAAAACCTTAACTTTTTACTATCCAAAGCCCGTCCATGAAAATCCAGACCAGCTCCTCCTATATCCCTTCGCATTTGAAACGGCCTTTGCCGTCCAACCCCGAAGTGGCGGCTGTTTCCGGTGCCTGGGCTTCTTCCTCCCTGATTGCAGGCGCAACCGCCAACGATGTGGAGAAGCTCAGCGGCGACCTGCGTTCCCTGGCCGAAAAATCGCTAAAACTCATGGGCGAAACCGGCCTGATTGAGAACTGGAAATCGCAAAAAGACCAGATCAGCGGCGCCTTTCTTTTTCTCGATGGGCAAAGCGCCTTGCAGCACGCATTGGCACAGGATACCCCACTTAAGCAATCGCTCAAAACCATAGAAGGTACCTTAAAAATAGCTGCCGGCACGCAGGAAGCCCATACCCCAACGGCCAATTTGCTCAATTTCGGCATCGGCATCGTGGGGGCTACAGATGCCTGGTCGGCCTACCTCGCCAAGGGAAAAGACGACTTTCCGGGCATGATAAAGCCCTTAAAATCAAGCCTTTCGCCCCTGCAAACCCTGGCTGAGAGCAGCGAGCTGGTGCCGTCCTTTTTACCTAAAGGAATTGGATTGTTGTCGGCGGGCCTCTCCGGGGCAGATGCCTTTCACACCTATCAGGATCCAAAGGCCAAAGGCGCGAAAAAAGCGCTGAAAGTAATGGGGGCCGTGGGCGAAATAACCAAGGCCATTACGAATTTTTTGCCAGCGGAGCAATTCGGCACACTGGCCACTGGCGTAAAATACTTTTGCCTCGTAGTGCAGGTCGCCGATAAAACCTATACCCTGTTTCATGAAGACGAAGGGAAAAATTTGCTTTCTTCGAAGGCAAATCCTTTTTGATGATCCGGATCAACCTCATTTCTTCGCCCAGAAACCTCTCCACCGCGCTGATGTACAGCTTCGGCAACCGACCCGATACCTCGGTGGTGGACGAGCCCCTCTATGCCGCCTACCTCAAGATCACCGGCAAAATCCACCCCGGACATGAAGAAGTGCTGGCTACCCAGGACACTGACCCGCTTCGGGTACTCGATCATTTGCGCAGCGTAGAAACCGGAAAAGATATTTTATTTATCAAAAACATGGCCCACCACATGGCGGCAGTCGGCGATAGCTGCCTGGAAGGCTTCCGGCACGTATTCCTGATCCGGCACCCGGCGGAGATGATCACTTCTTTTACCCAGGTAATCGAAAAGCCAGTGCTGCAGGACGTAGGCATCGCCGATCAATGGCAGCTGTGGAAGTCGCTGGAAAATGAGGGCTCGGTGGTGGTTCATGCCGACGATATCCGCAACCAGCCCCGCCAAACGCTCAGCCGGTTGTGTGCAGCCATCGGCATTCCGTTTGATGCAGCCATGCTTGACTGGCCTGCCGGGCCCAAGCCTTTTGACGGGACCTGGGCGCCTTTTTGGTATGGAGGCGTACATGCCAGTACCGGGTTTAAGCCCGTGGAGCCCCGCGAAATAAAGCTGGAAAGCTGGCAAACCGAACTGCTGGATCAGACGTTAACATATTATATGCAGCTTTTGAAAGAAAAAATTTAACCTCAAAGGGTTTAATACTGCCTATCCAGTTATACCAGCAAGCGAAATTTCCATACCGAAACCATAATAAATCGCGCGCCTGTCCTAACTTGCTGATCATGCCCAGAAGAGTAGGAGTCATCGTACTGTCCTCACTGGCAATCCTGGCCTTATCGGCAGGCCTGCTTTTTACCTATGGATTAAGTCCCTGGATCAAACGGGCATTGGTAAAAGCACTTCCGGAAGCCACTAAGGGGTTATACCATTTTGAAAAACTCCGGGTAGAGATAAGGCCCTTTAATGGCAGCGTTGCACTTACGGGGGTAGAAATATCCTGGGACAGCCTGGCTTATCAGCACCTGGTAGCCTGCGACAGCGCCCCTGCCAATTTGATCAGTGCACAAATTCCCGATATAGAACTCAGGCTGCAACAGCCCTGGAACCTCTGGAGCGGCAAGCCCCTGGTGGTGGACAATATCCGTATCCGCGATCCGCTTATTACCCTCATTCACCTCAAATCTCCGGGCCCAAATCCCGGCTTTGCCCGTTTGGCGCAAACATGGATGGCCTCTTTGGTCGAAAAGTTTAGCTCCGTCACGATCTCCCATGTCGAAATCTCCGGCGGGGAGCTGCGCTTCAACAACGACCGCCAATTCAGCCAGGATGCCTTTGTGGCCAAAGACCTGAAAGCGGAAGTGAGCGATTTTTCATTTGATGAAAGAACCGTAAAAAGAAAAAAAAAGCCCTTCCGCATGGGCAACTTCACGGTGAATGTGGGGCTGGAAGATTACTCGTATATACTCGCCGACAGCACCTACGAAATCCGTGCAGCGCGCATGGGCTTCTCTTCAGAGCAGGACGAAGTATTTGCGGAGCAGGTACAGCTCAGGCCCAACTACCGCAAACGTAATAGCCCTTCAGGCAATGCAAAAAAAACGGGCAACCTCTACGAGCTGCGCATCGAAAGGGTATTGCTCGGCGGGCTGAACCTGCAGGAGTGGATGTCAACCAGCTACCTGAGCCTCGGAGCCCTTCGCCTTGCGCACCCCGAATTGATCCAGGTAACCAGCGGCGACAATACCTCTGATACCCTCAACCCCGCTAACCTGCTGGCACAACTACAACCTATTGCCAAGGGCCTTTCCATCAGGGGTATTTCGATTGACAGGGGCAGCTACCGCCGCATACCCGGCGTGGGCGACACCACGGGGTCGGTACGCATTGATGGCCTGGGAGCATATTTGCAGGATTTTCGGATAGACAGTCAATCGGTGCTTCAAAACAGGATTATCCTTTCTGAAGAAACAGAACTACGGGCCGATGGCTTTGAACTCATATTGAATCAGGGAAAATACCGGCTCACCGGAGGCACCAGCTACCTTTCTACGCCTGAGCGCCGGGCCTTCATTCAATCCGTAGCACTGCATTCCCAGGGAAAAAATGCTCCTTCTGAGTCGCAGACAGACCTGGTCCTTTCGCGGATTGAGGTAGATGGGCTGGATGTGTTGCAGGCGGTGCGGTCTCGTTCGCTTTCCCTCAAAAGGCTGAAATTTACCGAGCCAAAACTGACCCTGGTGACCCCCAAAGGCCAAAAGAGCGAACCCGCCGATTCGGTGGCTACCCAAGGGATTACGGCATTGCTTAGCCCCTGGTACGACGAGATATCGATCGCTGATTTCGACGTGGTATCGGGGATCGTCAAATTCCGGCAACCCGCCACCGGCAATTCCCTCGATGCACACGAACTTTCGGTAAGAATAAGTCAATTTGCCTTTAAAGCCACCAAGCCCGGAGATCAGCGAAAGCCGTTAACCGCTGCTTCGCTGGACATAACAGCTCAGGTGGACAGTGCGAAATTTTCTACCGAGGACGGCAAACTGGATTTTTCGCTTGAGGGAATTTCCTGGTCCACCGAAGATTCTTTGCTCACGATCAAAGAACTGGGCATCGTGCAGGAAGAAAAAACAGGATCGGGTAATGCTGTTTTCCGACTTCACGCACCCAATATATCGCTGAGAGGCTGGGATGCGCACGAGGCCCTTTTTCGCCGTAAACTACTCATGGAGCGACTGTCGATCGACAGTGCCACGGTATCGCTGCTGGGTACCGGGAAGCAAATGAACGCACCCGATGGCTCATGGCAATACCCCGATCTTTCGCCCTGGCTCGGAAATTACTTCGACACCGTATCCATTCATGTCGCCGAAGCCCGAAATATTCGCCTCACCTACCCCAACAGTGCCGATAACCTGGAAACAACCGCCCCGTTTTTGCTCCGGCTAAGGACGATAAACTGGAATCCGGAATCCCCGCACGAAATCGGTAGCTGGTGGTACGCAGAAGAAGCTTTTTTGGCAGTAGGTGCAGGAAAAATTGGCCCGTTGACCGTGGAGTCCGCCCACTTTTCTACCCTTACCCGCAATTTCGAAGCTTGTCAGGTGCAGCTTAAGGACTCGACTTCCTCCTGGCTCATTCCCAACCTTTCCATCAAGAAAATTGATTGGGAGAGATACCTGGTAAAGCAGCAATTGCATGTGCGGTCGCTGCTCATGGACATGCCCAAATTTGCCCTAAACGCCCCTACGGAAAAAGATACGCTGGTCGATAAAGCCATTCTTTGGTCAAAAATAAGTCCATATTTATCGCTGCTCACCTTCGACAGCCTCAAGGTAGCAGAGGCATCCGCAGATGTAGAGGTGCCCAAGCAACCCCCTTTGCAGATCCGCAACCTCAATGCCCTCATACGCAACGTTTCCGTTGATTCCACCTCGTTTGTAGGCGAAGGGGTGCCCTTTTCCTTCGGAGATTATGACCTGGACCTCGACATAAACGGCTATACCTGGAATATGCCCGACAGCGTGTATCAGCTAAGTGTGGGCCAGATCGGTTTTTCGAGCAGCGATTCCCTTTTTTACACCGCCAACCTCCACCTGCAGCCAAGGCCAAATGCAGACGTAAACGGGGCTCAGGCCATCTGGGACATCAATGCGCCCCGCCTGGTGGTGAAAGGGTTAAACCTGGCCGAGGTCATTAATGACAAGAAAATCAACCTCCGTTCGCTCGTAATTGGCACGCCTGTTATTCAATGGAAGGTGCTGAACGAAGACGATCAGCCGTTTGAAGAGGCCATAACCGCTTCTTTTCAAAAACTGCTCAACCGCTTTGGCAAAATTTCAGTTGGAGAGCTTAAAATACAGCATGGATCACTGGTTCGGGAGCGCCTCGACCGTCCGGGTTCGCAGCCAACAATTCTGCCTGATTTTTCGCTGGCCCTGATGGGGTTTGCCCCTGACCGACAGGAAGCCCTTCGCCCGGGTCGCTTTCTGTATGCGAGCGATGTGATGATCAACGTCCACCGCTTTGAGTACCCCATTCAGCAAGGCGAATACCTGGCCACCATCCACGAAATGACTTTCCGGGCCAAGGCGGGCACCCTCACCAGCGATTCGGTCATCATTCGTCCCGTATTGGGCAATTACACGTACATCCTGCTCCATGGCTATGCGATCGACAGCCTGGTGGTTAAGTTCCATGACCTTCGCCTAGAAAAACTCCAGAGCCTCAATTTTCTTGCGCGTGGAGCCCTGAAAGCCGACATGTTTACCATCGGCGATTTGGACCTGTCCATCTTCCGCGACAGGCGGTATCCGCCCAAGCCAGACCGCCATCCGCCCATGCCCCAAGACCTGCTCCGGCGGGCAGTAATCCCCATTGATGTAGATTCCTTTCAGCTGAAAAACGGCACATTCAGCTACGAAGAAATGGTAGAAGGCTGGGAAAAATCAGGGAAGCTAACCCTGGACAGCCTGATGATTTCCTTCTCCGGGGTATCCAATATTCAGGGTAGCGCCGACCAAGCCCGCATGCACGCCACCGCACGGCTGATGGGTACTACCCCATTTGATTTACAGGTAGAATTTCCGCTAAACGATACTTCAGACAGCTACCGCCTGGTGGGATTTATCGGCGCCATGCCCATGACGGCCCTCAACCCGATATTGAGCACAGCGGCTTATATCCAGATCAGAACGGGCTATGCAGAGAAAATGGAGTTTACCCTCATCGGCAATAAGCACCTGGTGACGGGCAAAATGCGCTATTACTACGACGGGCTGAAGCTGACCATGTTTGACCGGAAAGGAAAATCGGAGGATGTACCTTCCCGCAAAGGCTTGCTCTCGGCCCTGGCCAACTCGCTTGTGGTAAGATCCAAAAATCCCAACAAGCGTTTTTTAAGGGTGGGCCGCATCCGCTATACACCCGAGCCCTCGCGGTTTATTACCGGCATGTGGATCAAAGCCATCTCCCAGGGAGCGCTTTCCAGCCTGGGCATTACCAGCAAAGACGAGCGCGACAAAATATTGGAGACCAAGCATCGAAAATAACTGACCGGGGGGTTTCAGGATACGGGGAAAGCACTAATTTTGCGCATGGAAAACAAGGTGCTTATTGTCGATTTTGGTTCGCAGTACACCCAGCTGATTGCAAGGCGGGTGCGTGAACAAAATGTTTACTGCGAAATCGTTCCCTTCTCCCATCCCGTAGAACTGTCACCCGCCCTCAAAGGCGTTATTTTGTCCGGAAGCCCGAGTTCTGTGAACCAGGAAGGTGCCCCCGACTTTGATATCGATGCCCTTGCCGGCAAGGTTCCGGTACTGGCAGTATGCTATGGTGCACAGCTCATTGCCAAAAAATACGGCGGCGAAGTAGCCAAGTCCAATACCCGCGAATACGGCAGGGCCCAGTTTATGCCCCATGCCGATTCTCGCCTTTTTCAGGCAGTAGAAGCCACCACCCAGGTGTGGATGAGCCACAGCGACACCATCCGCCAATTGCCAGCGGGTTACCGCCTGTCGGGCAGTACGGAGTCGGTGCAAGTAGCCGCCTATGAGCACGAAACCCTGCCCATCTTCGCCCTGCAATTTCACCCGGAGGTAACCCACTCCATTGAAGGCGCAACCATCCTGCGGAATTTCCTCTTCGATATCTGCGGAATTGCCGCCGACTGGACCCCCCACGCATTTGCTGAAAGCACCATTGAAGCACTCAAAGCCCAACTTGGCGACGATCGCGTGATATGTGGATTGTCAGGCGGAGTAGATTCTACGGTGGCGGCAACCCTCATTCACCATGCCATCGGCGACCGCTTGTTTTGCATCTTTGTGGACAATGGTCTGCTGCGCAAAAACGAATACGAGCAGGTGCTCCACCAATACAAGCAGCTGGGTCTGAATGTAATCGGCGTAAATGCAGCTGATCGCTTCATGGAGGGCCTTAAGGGCGTTACCGACCCGGAAACCAAGCGTAAAATCATTGGCCGGACCTTCATCGAAGTATTCGACGAAGAAGCCCATAAGCTCGAAAATATCTCCTGGCTCGCTCAGGGTACCATTTACCCCGACGTGATCGAAAGCGTATCCGTCAATGGGCCTTCGGTTACGATTAAGTCGCACCACAACGTGGGGGGCCTTCCTGAGAAAATGAAGCTCAAAGTGGTGGAGCCGCTGCGTATGCTGTTTAAAGACGAAGTGCGTAAAGTGGGCTACGACCTCGGCCTCAGCCACGAGTTCATCGGTCGCCACCCTTTCCCAGGTCCCGGGCTGGGTATCCGTATCCTGGGCGATATTACCCCCGAAAAGGTAGCCCTGCTTCAGGAAGTGGACCATGTATTCATCTCGGAGCTGAAAGACAAGGATCTCTACGACGAAGTTTGGCAGGCATTCGCGGTATTGTTGCCTATTTCTTCGGTGGGCGTAATGGGCGATGAGCGCACCTATGAGCAGGTAGTAGCCCTGCGTGCCGTGGGTAGCCGCGATGGCATGACCGCCGACTGGTCGCATTTGCCTTACCAGTTCCTCGCTGATGTGTCTAACCGCATCATCAACCAGGTAAAGGGCGTTAACCGCGTGGTGTACGACATCAGCTCCAAGCCTCCTGCAACGATTGAGTGGGAATAAGGCCAGATATGCTGAACCTCCATTGAAACAGAACCACTAGCCCAAACAGCGGTACGAAACCCGGAAATCACCTGAATAAGTATTACGCTGGTTTGTTTTCCTTATTCCTTATCCAGCTATCCATTTAAGGATCAGGAGAATAAAAAGTGGCTGACAACTACCCGTTGCCAGCCACTTTTTTATGAAGTAACCCAATACTAAAATTACTGCTTGGTGACTACCACCTTGCGCACTGTGCTGTATTGGTCACTGGAGATTTTGACGAGGTAAATGCCTTCATAGACCGTTTGGAGGTCGAAGTAGGCAATGGTAGCCCCTTTGTTGATCGCCGAGGTAGCGATCAGTTTTCCGGTTAGGTCAATCAACTCTACTTTCATATCTGCCGAAACCAAGCCGCTGAGCTGAATGGCGATCAGGTCGGAAGCCGGATTAGGGAAAATGGAGATTTCCATGGCATCGAATGCATCTTTGGAGATACCGGTTGCTACTGAATAAACGGTCGTTGTTTCGCCTACCGTCGTTCCCTTGCGGTTGGCAGACACGCCATAAAAAGTAGGCCCCACGATATAGGGGTAAGTTGAGTTCCAACTGGCATCCACGGTGCCGTAGTAGGCGTAGGTGCCGTTAGGGTACTCGGGCGTAATGGCAAAGCGGCCATTGTGTACGTCGAGGTAATCGTCCTCTCCGGTATGGATAACGAACTCGTAGTCTTCGCGGAAATAACCCAACGGATAGGTTGTGCTTACTGCCGGTCCGTCAGGCACATCTGTACCATCGGCCCAAACGGTGCGATCGGTAATATTTCGGAGCTGATAGCCGGATTTAATGCGGGCGATGCCCCCGGTTCCGTCTGCATTTTTGTAGCCGTATGCCCCATAGATCGGGTAGCCGTCGTAGGCAAAACCAATCAAAGGAGCGTGGGCCGTGCTGTCGAGGACATACAATCCGTCGGCATCGTACAAATTACAGATGGTCGATACCGTGTTGATGTCCAGCTTAAAAGCGGAAGGGTTTTGGTGGTGATGGTAGTTCCCCATCGCAGGGTGCCCTTTTGCGCAGTCAAAACCGCTTCTTTCTGCAAGAATAGCGTCCCGGTTCCAGGAAGTAGCAGCCATAGGACCACCCGGGCAAGGAGGGTTTCCAGGTCCACCGCAAAGGGTATTATTCGTCGAGTTCCAACCCACACCATCGCGGTAATCAAACAGCGCTACGCCGTTGATAAAGATGCCGATGTTGCCCCCACTGGTAGCAGTAGCGGTACCCGTATTAGGTTGTGGACTCAACGGAATTTTCCAAATACCGGTCTGGCTCGTTGCCTGAGAGGTGTTTCCATCCAAAAATGGACCGGTAGGATATGCAGGAATACCATTGGTGGTAACATACACGTAGGTGGCGGAGTACTCTACCTTCTGACAATTGGCAATAATGCTGTTGTCGATAGCCGTAGAGTTGCCGGACATGTAGTAGCTGCCGGTGAGGGTTGTGTTTTGGAGCCAGGAAGTAATGGCAGGGCTCAACTGAGCCTTACCGGCAAAGCTTGCTGTCACTAGTCCAAGGGCTAATACGAAGTGCTTCATGTGAATGGGATATTTTGGGTTTAGACGCTGGTCGGATTTTTTTTCCTTCGCCAATTGGGATTTTTTTTCAAATAAAGAAAGAACCTGGCAATGCCCATTTGTTCGGTAAGTCGTATAACCTGCCATAACCTGTTTTTTCTATTTGCCTATGGAATAAGGCTTACGCTCTCCTAAAAATCTACCCTTCAGACATGATCGCCACGATCCAACACCTTTGGAAAAGCTATAAGCTTCCTTTTCAAATTGGCTTTAGCCTGCTTTTTATTGGTCTTGGCATTTATTTTCTCCGGCAAGAGCACCACGAACTGGTGCAGGTGCGCAATACCCTGATCCTGGCCTCCCCCTGGAAAGTGGTTTTGGGCCTGGCAATAACAGCTTTATTTGTATGGGTTCAGGGCATGATGTACCAGCAAAGTTTTAAGGCCATTAATGCTACGATCCCTGTGTGGTCGGGCATGATGCTCTTTCTGAAACGGAACCTGGTGAGCGTTTTTTGCCCGCAGGCATGATCACCAACCTTTTCTTTTTCAATAAAGACCTGACCAAAAAAGAGCTGGACCAGAATCAGATTTATTTTGGTTCGCTGATTTTCACCGTTTGCTCCTTGCTTTCATCGGTAGTGATCGGCATTCCGGCATTGCTGGGGTTGGCCGCTTTGGGTAAAGCCGGTTGGGGCGTGTTGATATCGCTGGCGGGTATTATGCTGCTGGGCGGCTTGCTTTGGGCTTTATGGCGCGATCTCCGGCGGCGGGGCAAGCTGTATCTTTTTCTGGAAAAGAAAGCACCCGAGCTGATCCAGTTCCTGGCTTATTTCGACAACCGTACCTTCCGGCGTAAATACTTCTGGCGCACCTTTTGGCTGAGTATCGGCATCGAAATCATCGGCATTGGCCTTGCCTTTATTTTGCAATGGTATGATTTTGCGCTCACGCAGGCCATCGCGATTACGTTCCTGTTCCGTTTTTTCGAATTTTGGTTTCCGCTGGTGCTGGGCGTAGTGGCCATCGTGGGCAAAAAGGACAGCGCCCTACTGCGCCTATGGCCTGCGGTGTTGCTGTTTATACTTGGCGTCGTGAGCCTTTTTTCGGGAGCTTCGCCGGGCCTTACGAACAGGGTGCACCTCCTGGTGGGCTGGCTGCCCCTCGAAGCCGTACATGCCTCCCGGCTGCTGGTGCTGGTGGCCGGCGCCATGATGCTGGCATTACCGAGCCCAAAAACCTGCAAGAGCATGCCATCCAGTTTGCATATGAGCGTATCCGGCAGTTTGGCCAGTACAAAACGCTCCGCCATTACAAGGAAAAATTCAACCCCGAAAGGCGCATGATTTACCTCGTGTACGATACCGCTTTTGACCTGATGTATTTGCCGGGTGCGTTGCAGGCCGAGTTTAAGGCGGATTGAGGGGGTGAGGACTTCCTATATACTAGAGGATGTGCTGATCTTTTACTGACGATTTTTTCAACCTCGACAAACATGATAAATATTCTTTGAGGGAAAACTCTTTAAACAGAAAAGTTGAATACCCCTTTCCAAAAAGAAAACAACCGCTAATTTTATCCGTCTTAGTTAGGCTATACGATAAAACCCACCACCACCATGAAAATCACTTTCTACGGCCATTCCTGCTTTGGCATTGAAACCGGCGGCAATCACCTATTATTCGACCCCTTCATTTCCCCTAATCCAGCAGCTTCGTCTATCGACATCGACAGCATTCCCTGCGACTACCTCCTGATTAGCCACGGCCATGGCGACCACGTGGCCGATGCAGTTGCCATCGCAAAGCGCACAGGCGCAACCGTGATGGGCAATTTTGAGGTAATAAGTTGGTTCAACAAACAAGGGATCGAGAAGACCCGGGGGATGAATACCGGCGGACAGGTCGTCTTCCCTTTCGGAACCGTGAAATTTGTGAATGCCATCCACTCCTCCACCATGCCCGACGGCAGCCCCGGAGGAATCCCCGGTGGATTTGTGGTTACTACCCCCGGAAGCCGCTTTTACTACTCCGGCGACACCGCGCTAACCTACGACATGAAGCTCATCGGCGAATACCAAAGGCCCGATTTCGCTTTCTTGTGCATGGGCGACAATTTCACCATGGGCCCCGAAGATGCGGTCATTGCCGCTGAATTTATCCAGTGCGACCGCATTATCGGCATGCACTTCGACACCTTCCCGCCCATCCAAATCGACCACGACAAAGCACAAGCTGATTTTCACGCCGCCGGCAAGAAATTGATTCTGCCGAAAATTGGCGAGTCCTGGACCATGTGAGGCAATAACTGATACCCAGGGTTGGCCCGGTAAACCTTGGGATTTTTATCCAGTTGCTGATTATGAAACTTAACACGTTTGCCCACGTAATATGAGCTAATGAACAGTAGGGTCCTTTTACAAAAAACCATGCACTTGTTGATGGCTGTGTTGGTGCTTTCGAGCACCAACAGCCTGATATTCAACAAGCACATTTGTATGGGCAGGGTGACCAATGTGGGTTTGTTCATCGATTCAGGGACCTGCGGCATGGTAGAGGTTTCCCCCGAAGCAGAGCGATACCGATCAGCAGAAAAAGCTGCTTTTTCACCTATAAAATGCTGTACCTCAGAATCATCAGAGGTGACCGGTCAGCATGAACTCGACTCGTTTTTTCAGCTTACCCTCGCTGTACCGGTTTTTATCCCGTATCCTGTAATTGAACTTTCTTCCCTACAGGGGTTAACAGCATGCCAGGTTACGCGTTCCGATAACCTTGCACGACCGCCCAAACCATCGGATATACCGCTGGTTTTGCATCGCCTCCTTATTTGATTTTCATTCAACATTTGCAACTACTTCGGCTTCCGAAGTAGTAAAACTGTCCGTTTGGGCCACTTCCTACTATTGCAATTTGAATGAAATATGTTCAATTCCATTATCCGTTTTTTTCTGAATAACCGCCTGATCACGGTTATCTTACTGTTCGCAATTGTAGCAGGCGGGTTAATTACAGCCCCTTTTGGCTGGAATACCGGACCGCTTCCCAAAGATCCAGTGCCAGTGGATGCCATTCCTGACATTGGCGAAAACCAACAAATCGTATTTACGCCCTGGTCTGGCCGCTCACCTCAGGACATTGAGGACCAGATATCTTACCCCCTTACTACTTACCTGCTGGGCATTCCGGGGGTAACGTCCATCCGGAGTTCCTCTATTTTTGGGTTTTCGAGCATCTACCTCATATTCGATGAAGACGTCGAATTTTACTGGTCTCGATCGCGGATTCTGGAAAAACTAAACAGCCTGCCAGCCGGCCTGTTGCCTGAAAATGTGAAACCCTCCCTTGGACCAGACGCCACGGCTTTGGGGCAGGTATTTTGGTATACCATCGAAGGCCGTGATTCACTTGGCAACCCCACCGGCGGATGGGACCTGGAGGAGATTCGTACTACACAGGATTTCTATGTGAAATATGCGCTTAATGCCGCAAAGGATGTGTCGGAGGTCGCTTCTATCGGGGGTTTTGTTCAGGAGTATCAGATCGAGGTAAATCCGGATGCGCTAAAGGCATACAACATCCCCCTCGCGAAGGTGATGATGGCAGTGCAGCAGTCAAACCGGGACGTAGGTGCTAAAACCATTGAAATTAACCAGGTGGAATACCTGGTGCGTGGCCTTGGTTATATCAAAAAGGTAGAGGATCTGGAATCTGCCGTGGTCGCAGTAAATAACAATGTTCCCATCAGAATTAAGGACATCGCTGTAGTTACCCTCGGACCTGCCACCCGAAGGGGTTTGCTCGACAAAGGGGGCGCTGAGGTAGTAGGCGGGATGGTGGTAGCCAGATATGGCGCCAATCCACTGGAGGTGATTAACCAGGTGAAGGAAAAAATAACAGAGATTGCCCCTGGCCTTCCTAAAAAAAGACTCGCCAACGGCAAAGATAGTCAGCTGACCATCGTCCCTTTTTACGACCGCACCCAGCTCATACACGAAACCATCGGAACCCTGGAAAATGCGCTTTCGCATGAAATCCTCATCACGATTCTGGTGGTGCTGGTCCTGTTGCTGAACCTGCGGGCCTCCCTCATCATTGCCACCCTGTTGCCCATTGGGGTACTGATGACCTTCATTGTGATGCGGTATTCGGGAGTAGATGCGAATGTGGTAGCCCTGTCGGGTATTGCCATCGCGATAGGCGTGATGGTGGATGTTGGAATCGTATTTGTAGAAAACATCATCCGACACCTGGATATGCCCGAAAACAAGGGGGCAAAGGGCCCGGCGCTGGTGTTGGTTATCTATGAGGCTACCACCGAGGTAGCGTCGGCCATCACGACCGCACTGGCAACCACGGTGGTGAGTTTTGTCCCTGTATTTGCCATGGAGTCGGCGGAAGGAAAGCTGTTTCGCCCCCTGGCATTTACCAAAACGTTTGCCCTGCTAAGTGCATTTGTGCTCGGGATCATCGTGCTGCCGATGCTTGCCCATTTCCTGTTTAGCATTGACGTCAGTAAGCGAAATGCCCGCAGAGGCTGGAGTCTCGTTTTGTTTACAGCAGGTATTATCCTGGCCGTTTATTCACACATGTGGCTGCCCCTAGCGCTCAGCTTTATGGCTGTCAACCACCTACTGGAGCCTTACTGGCCAGACAAATACCACAAATGGCCCGGCTACCTCAACATTGGACTTAGCCTCTTCATTGCCTCGCTGTTTCTGACCAAAGAGTGGATGCCGCTGGGCCCACGGGAAGGATTGCTCATCAATTACCTGTTCGTGGGGGTGCTGGTGGGGCTGATATTGGGCGCCCTGATGTTGATTGTTCACTATTACGCCCGGGTGTTGACCTGGTGCTTAGCAAACAAGGGCAAATTTATGCTCATTCCCCTTTTCACCCTTTTTCTGGGCCTCCTGATTTGGCTGGGGTTCAACCGCACATTTGGACCTGTGGCCATTGGGTTTGAAAAAGCGGGATGGAAGGTACGGGAAACTTCCGGTTGGAAGGCCGCTGTATATCGCTTTCCCGGTATCGGATCAGAGTTTATGCCTGCACTAAACGAAGGGAGCTTCCTGCTCATGCCTACGGCTATGCCGCATTCGGGCCTGGCTTATAACCGCAAGGTGGTTGGCCAGATTGACATGCAGGTAAGCCAGATACCGGAAGTAGAGATGGTAGTGGGGAAAGTTGGCAGGGCAGAGTCGGCACTGGATCCCGCGCCTATTTCCATGTTTGAAAACCTGATTAACTACAAACCGGAATTTGCCCAGGACGAAGCAGGAAACCGCCTAAGGTATCAGGTGGACCGCAAAGATCGATTTATCACCCAATCGGGAGATAGCCTGGGTAACGACGATGCCCTCGCAGTTGGCATTTCACAAAGCGAACTCATTCCCGATCCGAAAGGAGAATATTATCGCAACTGGCGTTCCCACATCCATTCGCCAAACGACATCTGGGACGAAATAGTGAAGGCGACCCGTATTCCGGGCGTGACCTCTGCCCCAAAACTTCAACCCATAGAAACCCGCCTGGTAATGCTCCAAACAGGCATGAGAGCGCCGATGGGAGTGAAGATTTACGGGCCGGATCTTGCCAGTATCGAGATGTTTGGGATGAAGCTCGAGGCCGTACTCAAAGAAGTGCCCAGCGTAAAATCTGAAGCTGTATTCGCCGACAGAATTGTAGGTAAACCCTATCTGCAACTCCATATCAACCGGGACGAAATTTCCCGATACGGCCTGAGTGTAGACGACGTGCAGCAGGTGATTGAAACCGCCATCGGGGGCATGCAGGTCACCTCCACCGTGGAGGGGAGAGAGCGATTTCCGGTGCGGGTAAGGTACCCCCGCGAGCTGAGGGACGAACCCGAGGCCCTGGGAAAAATATTGGTAGCTACCCCCACCGGCGCCCAAATTCCGCTTACCCAGCTGCTGACCATCGAATATGTACGCGGCCCACAGGCCATAAAAAGTGAAAATACCTTTTTGGTCGGGTATGTGCTTTTCGATAAAAAAGAAGGAAAGGCAGAGGTAGAAGTGGTGCAGGATGCCCAAAAGGCGATACAGGCTAAGATCAATACCGGTGAGCTGGTCGTGCCGAAAGGAATCAGCTATAAATTTTCAGGCACCTATGAAAACCAGGTCCGGGCGGTAAAGAAACTCGCCATCGTTATCCCGATTAGCCTGATCGTCATTTTCCTATTACTGTATTTTCAGTTTAAAACCGTCATCGCCTCCTCCATACATTTTTCAGGGGTCTTCGTGGCTTTTGCAGGAGGCTTTATCATGCTTTGGCTTTACGGACAAGGCTGGTTCCTCAACTTCTCAGTGTCAGGCGTTAACCTGCGCGACTTGTTTCAGATGCACACCATTAACCTGAGCGTCGCCGTTTGGGTGGGATTCATTGCCTTGTTTGGCATAGCGACCGATGACGGCGTGATCATGGGCACGTATATCCATCAGGTATTCGAGGAGCGCAAACCCACGACCATCGAAGGGGTACGGGAAGCCGTGTTGATCGCAGGAGAAAAGCGGGTAAGGCCCGCCATGATGACCGCCGCTGTGGCCATTATTGCCCTGCTGCCGGTCTTAACCTCTACCGGCAAAGGCTCTGATATCATGATACCGATGGCCATTCCCACTTTTGGCGGCATGACTATCCAGGTCATGACCATGTTCGTTGTGCCAGTGCTTCAGGCATTCTGGCGAGAATCCCTCATTAAAAAAAATAAGCCCAACCAATGAAAACATATTTCCTGCTGCTGGGAATGCTGGTAAGCGTATCCCTGAGCGCCCAAACCCTGGATGAATACTTTGTTATAGCAGCCCAAAACAACCCGGGCCTGGCTGCCCAGTACACATTATTCGAGGCGGCGCTGCAAAAAATGCCTCAGGTAAATGCCTTGCCTGAGCCTACCCTGTCCTTCGGCTACTTTATTTCTGCGGTAGAAACACGCGTAGGTCCTCAAAGGGCGAGGATTTCGCTTTCACAGATGTTTCCGTGGTTTGGCACCCTCAAAGCTCAGGGCGATATGGCGGCTGCTTTAGCCGATGCGCAAATGTCGGTTTTTGAGGAGCTGCGCAATAAGCTGTATTTCCAGCTGGCCTCCGCCTACTACCCTTTGTATGAACTCAATAGCTGGCAACTGGCTGAAAGCGAAAATATTCGCATTCTCCAATCCTATAAGTCACTGGCTACTACCCGATTTGAAAACGGAAAAGGGGGATTGGCAGATGTGCTGAGGATTGATCTGCAGATTCAGGAATCGGAGACAAATCTCCGCATCTTGAAAGCAAAGGAAAAAGCGCTAACCGCTGCCTTTAATGCCTTGCTCAACAGGCCCTCGGAAGAACCCGTCCATACCCCCGATTCTTTATCCATTTTTCCCCGCTTGCTTGAAAATCAACAGGCAGAAATTTTGGCCAAAAGTCCTGCGATGAAGGCGTTGGACGCCCGGGCCTCAGCTTATCAATCAGCTGAAATCGTGGCGCAAAAGCAGGCGATGCCCAAAATAGGGGTGGGCCTGGACTACATCGTGGTGGGTCCACGCACCGACATGACTGTGCCCCAAAGTGGAAAAGATGCGCTGGTACCCATGATTTCGGTAAGTATTCCTATTTGGCAGCAAAAATACCAGGCCGCCCGGCAGGAAGCCCGCCTCATGGAGGACTACTACACCCTTGAAAAAGAATCGCTCGCCCATGAGCTGGTCGCCACCTACGAAATGACGGTGTACGAAATGGAGCAACAGCAATACCTGGTGCACCTATACGAACAGCAGCTTACCACTTCCGGACAGGTTCTCGACCTGCTCATTACCTCGTACAGCACCTCCGGAAGCGATTTTGAAGAAATACTCAGGATCCAAAAACAGCGGATTCTTTATTCAAAGCAAAAGGCCTCTGCCCTTGCCCAATACCAGATTGACCTCGCTCAACTCGATTACCTAACCGCTTATATCAAATAACATGCAATCACACGATCATTCAACCGCTAATAAAGCGCCTGATACTAAGGCAAAGGACACGGATACCGAAAACCATGAGAGCCACAACCACCACGGCCACATGATCGCCGAGTTCAGGCAAAAATTCTGGATTTCGCTGGTGCTTACCCTGCCCATTTTGGTACTGGCCCCCATGATCCAGTCAATGCTTGGCTACGAACTGGGTTTTAAGGGAGACAGGTACGTACAATTCACCTTCGCTTCTATCCTCTTTTTTTATGGAGGATGGCCTTTTCTGAAAGGAGCATTTGAAGAGCTGAAAAAGAAAGCACCCGGCATGATGACCCTCATCGCCATGGCCATATCCGTAGCGTATATCTACAGCTCCGTGGTCGTATTCGGGCTGGAAGGCAAAACCTTCTTTTGGGAATTGGCCAGCCTGATCGATATCATGTTGCTGGGGCATTGGATAGAGATGAAATCTGTCATGGGTGCTTCAAATGCCTTGCAGGAACTGGTAAAATTGATTCCGGCTACAGCAAACCGCATCGAGGAGTCTGACACAAAGGAAGTACCCGTAGCAGATTTGAAGGTAGGCGATTTAATACGGGTAAAGCCGGGGGAAAAACTTCCGGCAGACGGGGTCATTAAGGAGGGAGAAAGCCGGGTGAATGAATCGATGATAACCGGAGAATCGGTACCTGTATCCAAAAAACCGGGTGACCAGGTCATTGGCGGCGCAATTAACGAACAAGGCGCGCTGATAGTGGAGGTAAAACATACGGGTGAGGATGCCTACTTGTCCAAGGTGATAGGGATGGTAAGTACTGCCCAGGCCACCAAATCGAAGTCCCAAACCCTGGCCGACAAAGCCGCATCCTGGCTCTTTTACTTTGCGCTCGGAGCCGGCATCTTAACGCTGGGCACCTGGCTGGCTATCGGCAAAAGCTTTGATTTTGCCCTGGAACGAATGGTAACGGTGATGATTATTTCCTGCCCGCACGCCTTAGGACTGGCGATTCCGCTCGTGGTAGCGATTTCGACGTCCGCTTCAGCCAAAAAAGGATTGCTGATTCGAAACAGAACAGCTTTCGAAAATGTGCGAAAAATCGACACCCTCCTTTTTGATAAAACAGGAACACTGACCAAGGGCAAATTTGGGGTAACGCGCATACTTCCCCTTTCTCCCAAATACAAAGAGGAAGATATAATCCGGATAGCCGCTTCCATCGAACAATCATCTGAGCACCCCATCGCGACCGCCATCGTGATGAAAGCGAAAGAAATGGATCTCACCCTTTCTGAATCCTCTGATTTTGAAAACATGGCCGGAAAAGGCGTGCGTGCGCTCGTGGATGGGCAAAAAATAGCCGTGGTAAGTCCGGGATACCTGGAGGAAAACAACCTAGAGGCCCCTCCCGAATCCTTCAAAGACAACTTTGAAACAGTCGTATTTTTACTGGAAAACAATTCCATTCTGGGGGTCATTGCGCTTTCAGATGAAATACGTCCCGAATCGAAGGAAGCCGTAGCCCGATTGAAGGAACGAGGCATCAAGGTCATGATGGCTACCGGAGACAACAGCAAGGTGGCGGAGTCAGTGAGCAAAGCCCTTGAGCTCGATGCTTTTTTTGCGGAAGTGCTTCCTGAGGGAAAACAGAAAATCATTCAGGACCTGCAGTCAAAAGGAAACTTTGTAGCTATGACCGGAGACGGCGTAAACGATGCGCCAGCCATAGCCCAGGCCAATGTGGGAATAGCCATAGGATCGGGCACCGACGTAGCCGCCGAAACAGCTGACATTATCCTGGTCAACAACAACCCCCTCGACATCGTGGACCTCATCCGATTCGGCACCCTCACCCACAAAAAAATGAGGCAAAACCTGTATTGGGCGGTAGGCTATAATGTCATTGCCGTTCCGTTAGCAGCAGGGGTGTTGGCCCCCATTGGATTTATGTTGAGTCCGGCAATAGGAGCCATCCTGATGAGCCTCAGCACCGTGGTGGTTGCGGTCAACGCCCAATTACTCAAAACAAAGATTTGAAAACCATGAAACAGAACATAAAATATACCCTGATGATCGCCCTCTCTACCCTGATAGCAGGCGTGTTTCTGGGCTGGCTGTTTTTCCATGGCTCCGCCGAAACACCGGCATCCCATGCGCAGGACGCTACCGCGGAAAATGCGACCATATGGACCTGCTCCATGCACCCGCAAATTCGCAAAAACGAACCCGGCAACTGCCCCATCTGCGGCATGGAATTGATCCCATTGACCGACAACCAGCAGGACTCCCATCCCATGGCCATAAACATGACCCAGGCTGCCATGCAATTGGCTCAAGTCGAAGTAATGACCGTGCAGAAAGGATCACCTGAAAAAACCGTCAGGCTCAACGGCAAAATTCAGACCGACGAACGACGGGTATTCTCCCAAACCTCTCACATTCCGGGCAGGGTCGAGAAACTCATGGTCGATTTTACCGGCGAATACATCAAAAAAGGGCAGCCCCTGGCCATCCTCTATTCTCCTGAACTGGTTAGTGCCCAAAAAGAATTGCTGGAAGCCCAAAAAATAAAGGAGACGCAGCCTCAGCTTTTTCAGGCGGCCAAAGAAAAACTAAAAAACTGGAAGCTCACCGATGACCAAATTTCGCGCATCCTGCAAGACGGCAAATCACAGGAAAACTTTACGGTTTTCGCGGATGTATCGGGGTATACTACTTCTAAAAAAGTAAACCTGGGTGATTACCTCAAGCAGGGAGAAACGCTCTACGAAATATCGGACCTTTCGCGCGTTTGGGTCCTTTTTGATGTATATGAATCGGATATCGTTTGGGTAAAAAAGGGCGAAAAAGTATCTTTTGAGGTCGGTGCATTTCCTGGAAAAATACAGTCAGGAATCATTTCCTTTTTTGACCCCGTCATGGACCCGACAACACGCGTTGCACAAGCAAGGGTCGAGCTCAGCAACAGCCAATCTTTGTATAAACCTGAAATGTTTGTGAGTGGAACCATTCTGGCAAAACTTCCCGCGCAAAAAGATGTCGTAGTTATACCCAAATCGGCCGTGCTTTGGACCGGAAAAAGATCCGTCGTCTATGTAAAACTACCCGACCCTCAAACTACCCTCTTTGAAATGCGCCAGATTACCCTCGGCCCTTCGCTGGGCGATGCTTACCTGGTGGAAAGCGGGCTCGAAGCCGGAGAAGAAATAGCTGTAAATGGTACCTTTAGCATCGATGCAGCTGCCCAGCTGGCCGGAAAACCCAGCATGATGAATAACCAGGGGGCGCCTGCCATGGCCGGGCACAACCACGGAAAAATGGAAAATTAACCGCTTTACTCCATGAAAGATTGTTGTAAAACCGAAAATCCACCTCCTAAATCGACCTTCCAGCAATGGCTTCCACGTATTGGATGGGGGCTGGTGCTCCTGTCCCTGATTGGAGCCGCACTTTTCAATCAATTCTTATCTTAATCTTAGTTCACACACATGAAAACATCACTTCACCTCCTCCTGCTATCTGCGCTCCTTGCGGTAGCCTGTGAACCCAAACAAGCGCAGCAAAACCCAACCGCCGAAACCCAGAACCAGACTCCGGTAACCGCTGAAGCGGTTGCCCGTTTTGAAGATCCAAACATGAATATGGCCTACCAGCACTACCTGCACGTGAAAAATGCCCTCGTAGCTGCTGATTTCGCCGAAGCACAAAACGGCGCTAAATCGCTGCAAGCCTCCTTGTCTACGGTAGCAAAAGGCGAAAATACGGTGCCGACAGCTCCGAAAATGACCCTTGCTCCTACCCTCGAAGCGCAACGCGCCCTGCTTTCACCGCTAAGCCAGGAGATGGCCACGCTCTTGAAGGCACATAACTTGTCTTCCGGAAATGCCTACCTCGACTTTTGCCCAATGGCCAATAATGGAGAAGGGGGATTCTGGATTTCGAATGAAAAAGCCATCAAGAACCCGTTCTTCGGAAACCAAATGCTTACCTGCGGAAGCATCAAGGAAACTTTCAACTGAAAAATACCCGCTTCTCTTTCAGCAGATAGCCCCCGAAATTACCGGGGGTTATTTTTTTTTATAGAAATTAAACGCGTACACGTTCCGTTAGTCCAATACCAAATCACTGCTGCATGAAATACGCTTTTACCCTCATAATGCTACTTTTTGCGGGCTGGCTTTTTGGCCAAAATCCCCCTTCTTATTTCCCGCCCACCACGGGTAACACCTGGGCCACGCAGCCCATCAGCGACCTTGGCTGGCAACAGCAAAAAGTCGATAGCCTCCTCAATTACCTCGATGCGCGGCACAGCAACTCGTTCATTGTGCTGCATCAGGGCAAAATTGTGATTGAGCATTACTTCGGCACCTTTACCCAGGATTCGTTTTGGTACTGGGCTTCGGCTGGCAAAAGCCTCACCGGGCTCATGGTAGGCGCAGCGCAGGAAAAAGGCCTCCTGAGTATCGAGGACAGCACCAGCCAATACCTCGGCGTGGGCTGGACCTCCTGCACCCCGGAGCAGGAAGGAGAAATCAAAATCCGCCATCAGCTAACCATGACTACCGGCCTCGACGACCGCGTACCCGACACCGATTGCCTCGCGGATACCTGCTTGCTTTATTTCAAACCGCCGGGCGACCGCTGGGCCTACTATAACGCCCCTTACCGCTTGCTCCTCGACGTAATGGAGTCGGCTTCGGGCCTCACCATGAACCAGTTCACCAACCAATGGATCGGCAATAAAATCGGAATGGGCGGCTTTTGGTTCAACCGCATCCGCTATGGAAAAGCGCGCGACATGGCCCGCTTTGGTCTGCTGACGTTGAATAAAGGCATCTGGAATGGCGATACCGTGCTGGGCGATACCACCTATTTTCATAACATGACCCACCCTTCGCAGGCGCTCAACCCTTCGTATGGATACCTGTGGTGGCTCAATGGGCAATCTTTCCACCTGCTACCCGGCCTTCAGTTTCCGTTTCAAGGGCCGGTCATTCCGGAAGCACCCGCCGATATGTACTCCGCTTTGGGCAAAAATGACCAAAAAATATATGTCGTTCCCAGCCTCGAACTCGTGGTGGTGCGGCAGGGAGATGCAGCTTACAACACAGTTTTCGCCCTTTCCAGTTTCGACGATGAACTGTGGGCAAAGATCATGGACCTGTATTCCACCAGTTCCGTTGATCCCATCCATCAGCAGGCGCTCCTCCCCTACCCCAACCCTGCCGACACGGGCTTTCGCCTCGATCTGCCTGTTGGCCAACCGACCCTGGTGAAGGTTTTTGACGTGAACATGCGGCTGGTGGGTTCCTTTCAGGTAACCGACAAGGAAGAAATCGCCACCACAGCATGGCAGCAGGGATTGTATCTTTTGCAAATAGAAGGCCCCGACGGAACCCTTTCCTACCGCAAGCTACGCGTGAAACACTAAGCTTATCCGGCGATGGAGACTCCGATAACCTTGCCGATACCGAAGGTGATGGCAGCAGCCAGCAGCCCGAAAACCACCTGACGCAAACCCGACGACCACACGCTTCTGCCCGTGAACAACGTGATGGCCGCTCCAATCCCAAAGAGACCGATGGTGCTTATGCCCAGGCTCCACAGGGTAGCTTCCATTCCTTTTACAAACAAAAAAGGAATGACCGGCAGGATGGCTCCGATAGCAAACAGGAAAAATGAAGCAAATGCCGCTTCCCAGGCTGAACCGCCCAATTCCTCGGGGTCAAAACCGAGCTCTTCCCGAATCATGGTGTCGTGGGCTGTATCTTTATTTTCGAATACATTGGCTGCGAAGCCAGTAGCCTCTTCGCGGGATAAACCCTTTGCCTGGTAGATCAGGATCAGCTCTTCCATTTCTTCCTCAGGTGAGTTTTCCAGCTCCTCCAGTTCGACCTCCAACTGCCGTTGATACAACTCGCGCGAGCTTTGCACAGACAGCCATTCGCCCAGCGCCATAGAAATCGACCCGGCGAGCAGTCCTGCAAAACCAGCGATCAGGATTGCACGGCTGCCGCTGGTGGCTCCGGCTACGCCCATCACGAGGCTGAGGTTTGAGACCAGGCCGTCGTTGGCACCCAATACCGCCGCACGGAGGGCATTACCGCCTACGTTGCGGTGCTTGCCTTCGAGGCTGGCCAGGCTGGCTCCCGACACGCGCGAGGTACCTTTACCCAGTCCCTTCAGGATCTGCACATGGTTAAATACGCCCCGGTGAATGGGCTCTCCTGCTTCTTTCTGGCTTTTTACGGCGGTGAAGGAGAGCTTTTTCTCCATGTCGAGGAGGTTAGGCAAAATGAAGGAATAGCCCATGGTTTTTGCGAGAAACGACTGCACCTTGGCCCGGCCCGAAGGCGGCGGCAGTTCGCCGGTATAGCCTTTGTCGCGGGAAGCCGTCAGCCCTCGGTCGGCGTGGCGCTTCTCAATATCTGAAAGGCCCTTGAACACATTCGAAACGGCTTCGTTGGCCTCCAGCTTCGAGATGGTCTCATAAAGGAAGGAAGCATCGACTTCGGTTTGGAGTTGACGTTGGATGGTGCGATCAGAGGTGGAAGCCATGGATTATCGGATATTTACTTGCAAAAATACACCCTGCAGATAATATGCGAATGGATTTTAGCTGAATTCATGAATAAATGGGGGTAAGCTTGTACTTCCCTGACTGAATGACGAATTTCCCTGAATTATCATTTTTTCATGAACCTCGAAGATAAAAGAGACCTCCGGCTCGCCGTGCTCATCGACGCTGACAACGTGCCCTATGCCCATGTAAAAAGCATGATGGAGGAAATCACCAAATACGGCATTCCGACCTATAAGCGTATCTACGGCGACTGGACCAAGCCCACCGTATCGGGTTGGAAAAACGTGCTGCTCGAAAATGCCATTACGCCCATCCAGCAATACGGCTACACCACCGGCAAAAACGCCACCGACTCCGCCATGATCATCGATGCGATGGATATCCTCTATTCCGGCAAAGTGGAGGGCTTTTGTATTGTATCCAGCGACAGCGACTTTACCCGGCTAGCCCTGCGCCTGCGTGAGGCGGGCATGCGGGTGATCGGCATTGGAGAAAAGAAAACGCCGAACCCGTTCATCGTGGCCTGTGATAAATTTATCTACCTCGAAATTTTGGCCAAGGATGTGAACGAAGAGATTCCGGCATCGCGCAAAGTGAAAAAAGCCACTCCCCGCCCAAACAATTCACAGGCGACCACAGCCATTTTCCGGCTGATTTATAATACCGTGGAGGACCTCGGCGATGAGCACGGCTGGGCGTTTCTGGGAGATGTGGGAAACCTCATTTCCAAAAAACAACCCGACTTTGACCCCCGCAACTATGGCTATCAAAAGCTCACGGACCTGATCAAGGCTTCCGGGCGTTTTGAAATTGACGAGCGCCCTTCGGACCGGGGAAATGTAAAGCTGGTGTACGTTCGCAGCGTCTGATCAATTCAGCCCGCCGATTTTCAGGGTAAGCTCGCGTTGCTGCACATCTGATTCGATAGCAGAGCGGGTTTGGGCAAAGAATCTGCTTTCATCCGCTTCAGTGAAGGTTTTGTCCTTTATTTCCTGATGAAAAAAGGTGTCGGCCAGTGCACTCACATTCTGAAAATACCGCGACTGGTAGCGGTAAGAAGGCGTCTTGATGTATTGAGCAAGGGCCGCCATTTGCTGAATTTCGGGTTCCAACACGGCCATTACTTCCTGCACCAAAAGCGGCTTATCGATATGCTGGGCATCCTCGAGTTGAAACAGGATCATCTTTCTCTGGATGAAGTCGTCGTATTTTCCATCCATTCTTTTCAATAGGGCAACTACCTTTTTGCCATTTTCAATATTCAGCCAATGGCCCACAACCAGGAAAATGCCGAAGATGGCAAAGCCGCTGACAACCAATAAAGACAGGATTTGCATGAGCTTATTTTAATCAAAAATAACGCTTTTACCCGCGAATCGGAATGCCTGCCCCATTGAAAATGCAAATCAACGCTTGGTCCACTTGAAAGCTTCGTGGCTATGGGCGCCAGTAAGCTTCACTACATATACCCCGGGTGCCAGTTCAGCCAGTTTCCAGGCAAGCGTTTTGGCGGAAATATCCCAAGAGGTTGTTTCAATTACCCGTCCTGCGAGGTCAACCAGCTGTAAATCAAGGCTTTCTGCCGATTCCGACAGCGCCAGGAGGTTTAGCACCTGCGCGTCCGCATCAAAATACCAACGCACATTTGATTGATCAGCCAATGGATCAATGGCTGTGCTGCCGGTATTGGTAAAGGCCATTTCGTAGTAATTGCCCACCGAATCCGTTACGCGAACCACATAATTGCCCGCAGCCAAACCGGTAACCGCCTGCCCTTGCTGCCCGTCGGACCACGAATAGGTATAAGGAGGAATGCCGCCTGTGGCATCGACCTGCGCCGAACCTGCCCCTACCGAAACCGTCGCTTTTACATCATAGGACGCACCGGAATTGAGGATCGCCACCGAAGTATTGGACTGCACAAAGGCTATTGCGAAGAGTTTTGTCAAATCCCACGAAGGGTCGGGGTTGAAGTTTTCTGTCCAAAAAACCTGTTTAGCCGCCCCAAAATTGAGGGTGGAGCCATCTTCGGGGGTAAGCCACGCACGGAAAACGTTGTGGTGAACCGATTCGCCATTGGGTCCGGCATAGTTTACAGGCTCTTCCACGAGGGCCACAAACAGCTTATTTCCTTCGTTCAGGCCGGGGTCAAATTTATCGATGAGGGCAATCACCTTCGGAATGGCATCCGATAAGCGAAGGTCCAGCTCGATCCTCAGGGCCGCGGTGAGTTCGGAATTTGCAGCCAAAGAATCGAGGTTAATCAGGCTGCTGCTGGTAAAAGATCGGCGGCCGTTGAGGTACGACTGGGGCGTAAAAGCCACGTTGTAGTCCGTTTGCCGAACCTGGTTGCCCACGGTATTGCTCTGATAAAGAAAACAATTGATATACGGAACGCTCGGGTGGTAGCTGATGTGGTGAAATGCCTGCGGATGCTGGTCGATGTAGTTGTACAAAGATGCATTGGGCGTAGGGCAGATGCTGCAACGGGTATTGGTAAAATGCTCCAGCAATGGATATTTGTGGGCAACTTGCGCCTGCAGCGACAGCAATGGGAGAAGGAATAAGGAAAGGAGTAAACGCTTCATATGCTTCATAACATTTCTTAAACTTCACCTGTTTTAAACTAAGTTGTTGTCTGCTGGGAGACAGCCTGAATATTATTAGACGAACGGTTACGACATGGGTTATAAAAGCCTGCGGGCATGTGTGCTGGATCTGGAAAAGCACGGTCATTTGATCCGGATCAAAGAAGAAGTAGATCCTAACCTGGAGCTGGCCGAAATTCAGCGCAGGTTGTATGCCATGGGTGGTCCAGCGGTTTTGTTTGAAAAAGTAAAAGGTAGCCCCTTTCCCGTCGTTACCAACTTGTTTGGCACGATGGAGAGGAGCGAATTTATTTTCCGCAAAAGCCTCAAAGGCGTAAAAGGCGTGGTGAGCATCAAGGCCAATCCCGCCAACCTGCTGAAAAACCCGCTGAAATACCTCTCAGCACTGCCCATTGCCCTGAACGCACTCCCCGTGAGGTCGCTCTTTGGCGCGCCCGTCACCTACGCCAAAACCACCCTCGACCAGCTGCCTCAGCTCAAGTCATGGCCCATGGACGGCGGACCGTATGTCACCCTGCCCCAGGTATTTACCGAGGACCCCGACCAGCCCGGCGTGATGAAATCCAACCTGGGCATGTACCGCATCCAGCTGGCAGGCAATGATTTTATCCCCAACAAAGAAATCGGTCTTCACTATCAGATCCACCGGGGCATAGGCGTGCACCACAGCCGGGCCGCTGCAAAAGGGGAGCGGCTGCGCGTATGTGTGTTTGTAGGTGGCCCTCCTGCGCATACTTTCGCCGCTGTAATGCCGCTGCCCGAAGGGCTTTCTGAGCTCATGTTTGGAGGGATGTTTGCCGGGCGAAACTTCCGCTATACCCGCAAAAACGGCTTTATTCTCAGCTCCGAGGCCGACTTTGTCATCACGGGCTGGATCGACCCTACCCGCACCAAACCCGAAGGCCCTTTTGGCGACCACCTCGGCTATTACAGCCTTACGCACGAATTTCCGGTAATGGAAGTAGAGGCCGTTTACCACCGCAAAGATGCCATCTGGCCCATCACCGTAGTGGGCCGCCCGCCTCAGGAAGACACCACTTTTGGGGCGTTGATACACGAAGTTACCGCCGAAATGGTACCGGTTTCGGTGCCGGGCCTCGATTCGATGCATGCCGTGGACGCTGCGGGTGTACACCCTTTGCTGTTGGCTGTGGGCCATGAGCGGTATGTTCCCTACGGAAAACGCGCGCCCCGCGAGTTGCTCACCGTTGCGAATGCGGTGCTGGGTTTCGGGCAGGCGTCTTTGGCCAAATACCTGCTGATTATCGCAAGGGAAGATGCCCCCACCCTTGATATTCACCACCTTGAAGATTTTCTGAAACACCTGCTGGAGCGCCTCGACCTCACCCGCGACCTTCACTTTCAGACCCGTACCACCATGGACACGCTCGATTACAGCGGGTCGGGGCTCAACGAAGGTTCGAAAGTAATCATGGCAGCGGCGGGTGAGCCCATACGCACGCTGGTTTCAAAGCTGCCTGTGGGCTTTCAGCTGCCGGAGGGTTTTGCTAAACCCGCTTTTGCTATGCCAGGCATCCTGCTGGTGCAAGGCCCTGGTTTCGGCAACCACCCACAGGCAAAACACGACATGGCGCAACTGGCCCAGGCGCTGGAAGCCGTGGAGGGCCTGGACGGCATTCCGTGGATCGTAGTGGTGGACGACAGCGACTTTGCCGCAGACACCCTCAACAATTTCCTCTGGGTCACTTTCACCCGCTCCAACCCTTCGCACGATATGTATGGAGTCAATAGCTTTACAGAAAATAAACACTGGGGCGCCCGGGGCCCGCTGATCATCGACTCCCGCATAAAACCGCACCACGCCCCGCCGCTGGTAGAAGACCCCGCTATTACCGCAAAGGTTGATCAATGGATGGTAGCGCATGGGCTTCAGGAGCAAAAGGCTGCGCCCTTATCGGAGGTTGAGGCCGCCAAAATCTCCTGAGTTTTCCCCATTTTCTCCTATCTTCCGGGCAAAACCCCTCGAAATGCCCCTAGTTTCCCTCGCAATCGGACTATTGGTGCTGCTGGCACTGATGATCTGGCTAAAATTCGATGCTTTTTTTGCCCTGATTTTCACCTGCGTCGTGGTGGGCGTGGTCAACGGCGCAGCCCCCTCCGACGTGGTTGCCTCCATCTCCAAAGGCGTAGGCGATACCTTGAGCAGCATTTTGCTCATCCTCGTTTTTGGGGCCATGCTAGGAAAAATAGTAGAGGAAAGCGGTGCCGCCAAACGCCTGACCGATGGCATGGTAGCGCGTTTTGGGCTGAAACGGGTGCAATACGCTGTGCTGCTCACGAGCCTGCTGGTAGGCTTGCCCATGTTGTACAATGCAGGTTTTCTGGTGTTGATTCCGCTCGTGTATGTACTCGCGACTTCCACCAAGCTGCCCCTTCTCTACCTCGGACTGCCGATGTGCGCAGCACTTTCGGTCACGCATGGCTTTCTGCCTCCGCACCCCGCCCCTACCTACGTGGCCGTAGCTTATGGAGCCAACCTCAACCAGGTTTTGCTCTATGGCATGATCGCGGTGGTGCCGTCTGTGTTGATTGGGGGCATCTGGCTGGGAAAAATAGCCAGCAGGATAGAGACGAAACCGCCCGAAGCCTTGTTTGACGCTGAAGCCGCCCCGATGCAAGACCTGCCCAGCTTGCGCAGCAGCCTGCTGATCATGGTTTTGCCTGTGTTTCTGATGTTGCTAGGCGCACTCGAGGACGTGGTCGTAGGGACCGATACCCCTTATGACCAGCTGGCCAAATACATTTTCGGTACAGGAAGCTTCGCCAATGGCTTTGCGGCTATGCTTGGCGGCATTCATTTCCTGGCCAATCCGGTGGTAGCGCTGTTTCTGGCTGTGCTGGCCGGATTGTACTTTCTGGGTATCCGCCGCCAACGCAACATGGAAAGCCTGATGAAAAGCCTCGCCAAGGCAGTAGCCGGGGTATCGATGATTTTGCTGATTATCTCTGCAGGAGGTGCCTTTAAGCAGGTGCTGATCGATTCAGGTGTATCCGATTACGTGCGCGACCTGGCCCAGGGCTGGGACATGAACCCCATTCTGCTCGCCTGGTGCGTGGCCACCCTGATCCGCGTTGCCGTAGGTTCAGCCACCGTAGCCACCATGACCGCGGCAGGGATGGTACTGCCTATCATTGCTTCCAGCGGAGTATCGCCCGAACTGGTGGTATTGGCTACCGGTGCAGGCAGCCTGATGTTTTCTCACGTGAATGACACGGGGTTCTGGATGTTCAAGGAATATTTTAACCTCAGCCTCAAAAACACCTTCCTCGTGTGGACCACCATGGAGTGCATCGTGGGTATTACAGGGCTATTGGTGGCGCTGGGCTTGCAGGCGCTGGGCGTTTAATTTCCCGCTTCACCTTTCCCTGAAAAAAATCCGTTCCATCAATCGGGCTGGATCATCTGTTGCTTTTTTTCTTTCGAAAAAGATCGACCACCCGTGGATGGACTAAATAACCAACCCACCGACAAGCTGGCTACCCGGTGATATTGAAATCCGCCGATATATGCTTCATATCGCCTGGCTGTACCATAGAGGTAACTAGCCTTAAACTCCAAGCGGCTCGATGCACTGACTGGTAACTGATAGCTCAGCCCTGCCAGAACTCCCATATCGTGTGGATTGATGTGATAATAAGGGTAATTAACAGCATAGTACACCTCTTCGCCATTTGCTCTTGGGTTAAAAGATTGAGGAAAAGAAAAATAACCTCCGGCCAATAGCCGTAGCCGGGGGGTGATCCAGGGAAGCCGGGTATCAAAGAGTAAGGGCAGGGTGAGGTAGCTAAATTGAAAATTTACCCGTCCTTGTATTTGAGGAGAGCCTTGAGGAGAGGAACGCAGAAAATAATACATGTTATTTACGCTAAAGCCACGCATATCATAGCTTACGCCCGTTCTGATACCCAGGTCGCCGAGCCGGTAGCGCACGAACAAGCCAGAGCCGTAAGCGATATTTGCGACTGCCCTGAAGCTGTTTTCGGGGAGAGAATTGGGGTAATGGTTAAATCCGATGTTGCCCCTTTTAGCAACCATGTCGCCCAATCCGGCACTTGCTTCTACGCCGAAGGTCCAATGGGGCTTTTTGGCACAGGAAATACTGCACTGTGCCGCAACGAAAGCAAGGGAGAGGATAAAAACAGTAAGGCAGGTAATTGTATTTTTCATGATCGATAATTTTTTGTTAATCTACCCATACCCAGACGAATTTCCCGGTCATTTCGTCCCAAAACATGCCTGATATTTTTTTTGAAGCAGGGGAAAATTTTGGGATTTTACCAGAAACACAGTCTCCTTAGTTTTATTTAACGCTCCTCTTTAAACTAACTGAAATATGAAAAAGCTCTTTATTTTACTCTTGCTCAGTACAGGATATATGGTGTTTGCGCAGGAAACCGCTTCCTGGCATCGGGAGTTAGAAGCGGCGCTGGTATCTCCCAGCCAGAATAATGGCCTTGCAGGTAGCTACAACTTTCGCTGGCGGGCAAAAGAACCTACCTCCTGGAACCGCGTGGATGCCGACATCCGGGTACAATACTACCTAAGCGGAACGTACTACCTCAGCGACCAGGGTCTGAGAAACGACTCGGGACAAACTACACAGTTGAACCTGTCGTGGGGAAAGGAAATCCGCAGAAATATGAATGACCATTTGGCCCTTCAGGCAGGTTTTACCGTAGGAGGTGGCTACCGATGGAACAACAAAACAACCTCAACCTGGGAAAGCGGAAACATCAATGAAATTCCTGATATTCAGAGATTTACCAATAATTTTATCGTATTGAGAGCAGCCCCTTATATGGGCATGATGCTTTGGGGAAGCAAATGGGTAGGGTTTTCGGGTCAGGTATGGCTTCCGGTAGAAGGATATCGATATCAAACCGGTGGAACAGCTTCCCTGGAGTTTCGCCAGCAGCTTGAGTTTCGCATAGGAATGAACCTAAGGCTGTATGGCAAGCAGCAGACCGCTAAAGGAACTCAATAATTGGCCTTGCCCGCACGCGAAGTGGGTCCGGGTACAATTTCGGTACCGAGGCGTTCTACGGCCATTTTGGCTTCCCAAAGGCGACTTTCAGTATATTTCATGTACAGCTTAATGGCTGCGATTTTGCCCTCACGAGACAATATCTCTTTGATGGTCATTTCCTGTTTGGCTTCAAGACGCAAAGGGTGAAAGGTAATCATGGCGAACGTGTTGGGGAAGAGCGGAGTGAAGAGCTGTTGTTTACTTTATTTTCAAAATTAAACGTTTTTTGAAATATACTTACTTCGTTGGTTGTGTTTTTTCAAGGTTTGCTCAAAATCAGTCATGAACGGTAACAGGGCACCGATCATCCGTTAGCGGGGTTGAGCACCCCATCAACAATACGATGCAGTAGCAAATTGCGGAGTTTTTTGCCCAAAATCTTTCTTTCCCTTCCGAAATAAGCCCGCTCTGTTACTGTAAGCCAGGCTTCAAATACGCCCGTAAGTTCCGCCATGAGCATCGGCTGCTGAAGGATCGCTTTCCGAACCCATGCCTCCGCCTCGGCCTGGCTTCCTTCAAAACCGTCAGCCATTTTTACCCTGCTCCGAACAACATCCATCACTACCCGGTGCAGCATTTTCAGCACAGGGCGCATTACTTCGTGGAAAAAAGCCTCATCTTCCGAAGAAGCAGGCTGAATACCAGGCACTTCCGGCCTGATTGACTTGAGGGAATCATCGTCCATATACCTCCGAAAGGTAAGCGGCAATGGGCACAACCTTGTACCCTGTGGAAAAAAAAACCTCCCACATCGGGGAGGTTCTCAGAGCCTTCGATCGGACTCGAACCGACAACCTACGGTTTACGATACCGTTGCTCTACCAATTGAGCTACAAAGGCTTAGAAAAGGTTTGTAAAGTAACAACCCAGAATGTTAATTTTCAAATCCTCCTCATCTGTGTTTTTTGCACATTTCGGGTTGTCCTATAAGCCGAAATGATGAACTTTAGCCTATCAGAAAGGGATTGCTAGCACCCTTTTTGCAAGGACACATTCAATTATTCATCATGGGATTACGCGTTGGACAAAGGGTAAGGTGGTTGCACGAAAGCGGAGAAGGTATTATTACTGCCTTGCTGGACAAAAAGCAGGTAGAGGTCGATTTCGGCGACGGCATGCCCATGGAGGTTGATATCGACGAGGTTATTCCGATTGACCAGACCGAAGGGGTGTACCTCACCCGAAAAGAAGATACTGCCCGCCCTCCGGTGGAAGAAACGCCCAAAGTGCTGGGGTCGCGCATGTTTGTGGTAAGCCTGGCCGTGGTAAAAGAAGGCATTGGCTATTCCTTTTACCTGATGAATCCCGAGCCTACTGACCTCGTGTACACCTGCTACCTCAAGCGCAAAAGTAAGCTCGAAGGCATAGCCGTGGGTCGCCTGGCCCGAAACGATTATACCCAGCTTTTTCAATTGGGCACGGCAGAGACACAGGAAATTAAGGGCGTGTACTTCCAGTTTATCAACTTCGTAACCGGCCAGGGGCATCCCCATCAGCCCTTTTCCTTTGATTTGCCCTGGGCCAAAAACCAGCTTACCGAAATCCCCATTGGCATACCCTGGCTTGAATCGCAGGGGTGGACCTTTCCGCTGAGGCAGGACCGGTTTACGCAGGATGTAGAAAAAACGCCCGAGTCCGATTTTATCCGTATCCGCCAGACCGACCAGCCCGTTACACGCCCAGAGCCTATTATTGATCTCCACATCGAGGAACTGAATAAGGATTTCCTGAAGCTTCAGCCCGCTGAAATTCTGCAAATACAGCTCAGAACCATGGAAAAAGCTGTTTCAGATGCCTGGGCGCATGCACACCCATCGATGATCATTATCCACGGCGTAGGGCAAGGCATCCTGAAGCAAAAAACCATGGAGCACCTCAAAGCCCTTTCATTTATCTTTAAAACCGAACCCGGCGACCCTGCCAGATTCGGACAAGGAGCTTCAAGGGTTATTTTTAAAGAGAAAAACAGCTAATTCACCTCATGAGGGCTATCCTGATCATCTGCCTGGGTTGCTGCATTACCAGCCTGAAAAGCCAACCTGAAAAGCAGGACACGAACAGCATTATTTTTGTGCACGGACAAAGCACCCGCCAGTCATTATCGGAGCAATCGGCAGATCCACGCAAAGGAGATTTTTACCGCAACCTCATGCTGAGCCGCATTTCGCTCGATGCAAAGCCTAACCGCGCCTTACTCACCATCCAAAACGGAGCAAATGCACCCATTCCACTCCCTCAGGCCCTCGTGAATGGCATGAAAAAAGGGCTCATTCAGGCGCAACATCCTTCGAACCTGCGCGCACCTTACCGATACTTTGACCTGATCGACGACCTAACCTCCCTCAATGGCCTGGATCGCAACGACACCATTTTCTGGGACCAGCTTTCGCCCGATTACCTGAATATCAGCCTGGATCTGATTTATGAAAAAGGCTTTTCGGCTGATAACTCCCGGGAATTTTTCAGGCCAAAATTTCTCCGCCTGATATGGTTCGATCCCAATGGCCCGCTGGGTCCTTGCGTACTGGCGGTATTTCCTTATGACAAAATCAAACACTACCTTATACAATTGACCGCCGAATCGGACCAGGGCTGGCATCGGTCAGTAGCCGAAATTTTTGATCTTCACCTCTTTCAAGGATACGAGTTGCCCATTCACCTGGACCCCGCACGTTATCCACCTGTAAAACGTTAACATTTAAAGCACCTTTCCCTTTGTAAACCAAAATCAAACGAGAACATGAATTTTGCGATGATGCTTTTACTGCTCAACCTGGGTATTTCACACCAGACAGAAGTAGTCCCCCGTTCGCCGGAAGAACTGGCCAACTATACCTTGCTCATTCCCCGCTTTGATTTGTTTGACCCCGAAGATGAAGAAATGAAGGATAAATCGAGGGAATACCTGCTTCATCACAACCAGGAAGCCCGTCGTTTCAATTCGGCATTGATCGATGCGGCAGCCAAGTCGTACAGCTACCGATATGAACTGGTGCGCATGGCCGATGTGTCGAAAAAAGTTCAGGAAGGTGGACGTTACCTGTTGGAGGTAGTCAATATCAAAAAAGGGGGTACAATTATTCCGGATGACATTCTCTCGACTCCGGCAAACGAGCGTTATTCGATCGCAGAAAAGATGTACCGGGTTCCTCAAAAGGGCGAATGGCATTTGTTTATGATCCGCGACCTCAAAACAGGCGACCTGTACTTACCTTCCGGATGGAAAGGCAGCCCCGAACTGATTGTCGGACTTTCAAAGTTTCTGAAAGCCGCTCAATAGGCCGTGCAACTCAATTATCGCTAGCCACATCGTTGGGGATAACAGCGCCCAAGGCAGCAACCGGCTGAACAATGCGACCGATACCTGCAGCCTCACGAGGGTTCACTCCTGTTTTTGTCAGAATCTGATATGCTTCCGTTGCGGTTAGTTCCGGGCGGAAGCTTTTCATTACCCCAATCAGGCCCGCTACCAAAGGCGTAGCCATGGAAGTACCACTGAAATTCTGGTATTTATTGCCCGGTAAAGAAGACATCATATCTACCCCAGGGGCCGAAATGGGCATTTTGAGGGTGGTATTGGTATTGGAAAATACCGCTTTATTGAATTGCTGATCGACAGCGGATACACAAATCACGCCTTCGATATTGGCTGGCGAGAACATACGTGCATCCTGGTTTGCATTGCCGGCAGCGACTACCACGATCGCTCCTTTTTTCAGGGCAAATTTGATGGCATCTACCTGAGACTTTGGAGCGCCCAATGGAGCAAACCCACCCAAAGAAAGGCTAATTACATCGGATCCTGCCTTGGCGGCCTGAATAATGCCTTGCGAAACAGTGCGATCAGAACCACGCCCCTTGGCATCGAGGGCCGGGAAGCCTGCTACGTCCAGAAAGCGACCTTCCCAATTGAGGGAGCCAATTCCTTTACCGTTGTTGGTTACTCCGGCTGCAAGTCCGGCACAGTGGGTACCGTGGCCATGCTGATCGCTGTTGCCGGGGCTGGTGAGGAAAGCGGAAGTAAGGTCTTCGTGCTTGCCGTCTACGCCTGTATCCACAATGCCCACTTTCATCTTGCGCACAGGCTTGCGGTTGCTGATAAGGGAATAAACCTGGTTGTAGTTGAGTTTTTCGGCGTACCACTCCTGGCTAAGCAGTGGATCGTTGGCTGAAAATTTACCTTTTTGGGCCCCTATTGAGGTGTTAGCGGCGGGTTCCTCCAGAAAAAACGGATTATTGATAGAAGCCTGATCTACGTTTTCATCGTCGGCATTCAGGGCTTCGAGCAAGGCTACCACATGCTCTGCAGGTAAGGACACCACATAGTATTGGGCGAGGTCTTCGCTTTCTTCGAAAGTAACCTCAAGGAAAGCGCGCTCGGCCTTTGCCTGGAAATGATTTAGAATAGGGCTGATTTCGGCCACCTGATCGTCCGGGCCCAGTTCCACGAGCACTTCGGCAAGGTCTTCATTGAAAGGAGACCACTTCTGACAGCTGTTGAACAAACCGGTGAGGCCCATACCAGCCATGCCGATAACCACAAGCAATGCACCAGGCACCCAAAACATCCGGTGAGGCCCTTTTTTATAAGCCAACAAAAGACCTGCCAGCACCATGCCCAGCCCCAGGTCCATAAACAGATTCGTGGCTCTTGTGGCAACCCCTGCATGCGGGTAGGTGAGGTGAAACAAAAGGGCCCCGATTAAGAGCAAAAAAGAAGGCAATGGCTGGAATGATTTCCCGCTTTGCCTTTTGAGTATGCCTAAGCCAAATACACCGAAAGCTGCAGCTGAAAGCGCAATGCCGATGACATGTAAATTAATTGTCGGATTCATGAGTAAAGGCTATTTTTCCTGAAGCAGTTCGATTTTCTTGACTTTTACAGATTGACCCCACATGAAAATGCTGAAGTCCTGATGGGGAGAAACCTGTGCCTGAATGCGCAGGCCTTCTTGTTGGAAATTGGCGGGAAGAGCGCCTACGGGCTGGTATTGCATACCATCGTCGCCCTGAATTCCCCAGAATCCATCTACGAGATTTACGTAGGTGATTGTTCCCTTAATCTGCATATGCATACTCTTACGACCAGTTTGCCTGTCGGTTTTCCAAAATAGGCAGGAAACCCAGATAAATTGAGTTTACTGTTCAACATATGCGTAAGAAATTACCGTAAGCGCCACTTTTTCGGTGGTATAGAAAAAGATTATTTTACAATTAAGCTCCTGAATAATCTGGCGTTCTGGTTTGTACCCCTACATGAATAAGTTTTCAGACAAACACCTGCTCAATTCTACCAAGGACCGGTTTTTACTGGAGTCGATACGGCTAGGCAGGATTTTTCTCCTTATCGGAGGAGCCGGGCTTTTATTCGCCAGCATCCTGATGCGCCTCATGAAGCCAGAAATGGTGCCGGACATGGGTGTTAGATATGTGGTCTGCACCGTTTGTTTTATTGTTTTGGGCTTGTCTTATCTCAGCCAGTTCTCACATGCCCAAAAATCAATCCTGATAAAAGCCGGCGTTTCTTTGTTCGTACTTTATGACTGTATCATTACCTATGTTCTCCATTTTCAATACCTGAGCCTGATAGGCCTAATGACGATTGTAGCCTGCGGAACATTTGTCATCGGCCATGGAAAATACCTTAACTGGTTTACCGGAGGCACCCTGGTATTGATCGGTTTTTTGCTTTCTATTTTGGAAGTGCAAAATGAAGATTTCCGTATTTACTATTTCTTTACCTTTTTTTGCCTGACCATCTTCTGCTACCTGATGGCTAATAGCAGAGAAAAATTCAATCAGGAGCTGCTCAAAAACGAGTACGAGGCCAAACTCAACAAGCAGATCCTTTCTTCGGTGATTGAGTCCAGCTCAGACATGATCTGGTCGATGGACATGAACAATACCCTATTGACCTTCAATCAGGCCTTTGAGTTGTTTTACCATGCTGTTTGGAATGAAATTCCGGTCAAGGGACAGCTTTTTTCAAAGGATACCTTTCCCTTTCCCATTGCCGGGAACCTGAATTTTGGCTGGCAGGAAGTTTGGCAGGGCCAACATCAGGTACAAGATGTACAGTTGGCCATTACCAGCAAAACGCCTATCTGGATGCAGCTCACACTCAATCCGGTAAAAAGCGGTAAAGAAATAGAAGGCTATTCCGGATTTGCAAAAAATATTTCTGACATAAAGCGCAAAAGCTCGAAGCTCAATTTCCTCAAAAAAGCAATCGAAAACAGCGGGGAAGCCCTTGCCGTTATCCGCCAGGATGGCCATTTCGAATTTGTCAATCAGGCATTTATCCGGCTTACCAATATATCTCCCGGCGAAAGCTCGCAGCAGCTGGCGAATATCGTTGTAGAAAAAAATGCCCTCAGGGACGGGCTAGCTTTGGGTTTGCACCTTCGCTCCTGGACTGGAACCCTCACTGTTACTCAGCCAGGAGGAAAAAAGATACTAGTAAGGGCACATTTAGATGGTATTGCCGATGAAAAAGATGAATCTGTCGGAGCGACCCTTGCCCTGGTGGATATCACAGAAATAACAGAAACCCAGGCACTTCTGGAAGGCGTTCTCAACAGTGGCCTGGATGGTATTATGGTCTTTAGGGCGGTAAGAGATAATCACCACACCATCGTCGATTTTCAGTGGATAATGGCTAACCCGGCAGCCAACAGCATGGTGGGCAGGAAATCACCCGTAGGCAAATACCTCCTGAACGAGATGCCTGGCAACAAAGAAACCGGCCTTTTTGATCGGTATGTAGATGTGGTCGAAACAGGGCAACCCATTTCTTTTGAACAAAACTACAGCCATGAATTTATCCACAATGCCTGGTTCAAAATAAATGCAGTGAAGTTGGGCGACGGTTTTGCTGTAACCTTCTCCGACATTACCGGGCAAAAAAAGCGTGAGGTAGAGCTTCAGAAACTCTCTCTGGTAGCCAGTAAGAGCAACTCAGGGGTATTAATAGCTGATAACCAGGGTATTATTGAATGGGTAAACGAGGCCTATTCCCGGATTACGGGCTACAGCTATCACGAACTGATCGGAACCCGACCCGGATCCAGCATTTTGGGGAAAAATGACACCCAAAAACTCAGCGGCATTACCGTGGCACTCGATGAGGTTTTTCGTACCAATAAGCCCTTCAGCGGAGAAGTAATGAACGACCGGCCAGATGGCAAAACCTATTGGCTGGCCTTGAATATTAACCCTATTTTTAATGATCACGGTGAAGTAACGGAGTACATCGCCATTGGCAGCGACATTACCCTCACCAAGCAGGCAGAAAAGCAAATGCGCATCGCCAAAGAGGCTGCCGAAGATGCTGACAAAGCCAAATCCGATTTTCTGGCGACCATGAGCCACGAAATACGAACCCCCATGAACGCGGTTATCGGCCTCACCAGTCTTTTGCTGGAAACAACCCTCGATTACGAACAACGCGAGTACATAGAAACCATTCGTATGTCAGGAGACAACCTTCTGTCATTGATCAATGAGATTCTGGATTTCTCCAAAATTGAATCCGGAAATCTGGTCCTCGAAAATCAACCCTTCTCCCTGGTTGACCTCATTGAAGAAACATTTGACCTGCTGGCGCCCAAAGCGATATTTTCCGGTCTGGAGCTCATACAAGATGTCGATAACGCCCTGCCAGCACTTATCCTTTCTGATCCCAACCGGCTGCGCCAGGTGCTGGTAAACCTCGTGGGCAACGCCATTAAGTTTACCCGGCAGGGCGAAGTGGCTGTATTTGTGCGCAAAAACTGGATAACTGAGGAGCAGGTATTGCTGCAATTTGAAATAAAGGATACAGGGATAGGTATTTCTGATCAAAAAAAGCACCTGCTGTTTAAGCCTTTTTCTCAAATTGATGCTTCCATTACCCGCAAATACGGCGGTACAGGGCTTGGACTCGCGATCAGCAAACGCCTAATTAACCTGATGAACGGGGAAATATGGGTGGACTCCGAAGAAAACCGGGGTACCTCCTTTTTCTTCACCATTCAGGCCGGAGTTGTCAGCCATCAATTGAAGCCTATCGCTTTTCCTGCAAAAAATGTACTGATCCTGACAGATAACTCCACACAGAACCAGGTGCTTTCGCAACAGCTTATTGCCTGGGGGCTTAATACCTGGGGAGCAACCAATGTGCGGTCTTTCCGCGAAAAACTAACCTCCTGGCCAGTTTTTGACCTGGTTTTGGCTGATTTTGGCATAAAAGGATTTAACGGTGAGTCGCTGACAAAAGAGCTACAGGCACAATTCGGTGATCGTATTCCGATTATTTTTATTGACCCGGCAGGCAGCAGAAAAAGAAAGGGCCTGATCGATGCCAGATCTACCTGGATAAGCAAGCCCATCCGCCGCAAATCGTTACTGGAAGCATTGCTCCGTTTCTTCCCCCCTGATCAGGAAGCGGTAAACGCGCCCGACATAACCGTGAGTGAGGCCGGAGAAAACATGCCTCCACTGCGGGTGCTCATCGTAGAAGACAACCCCATCAACCAAAAAGTAGCTACGAGGCTCCTTCAGAGACTGGGGTACCGGGTAGAGGTGGTATCAAATGGACTGGAAGCCCTGATGAATGTGGCCAGTCGTCCATACGACCTTATTTTTATGGATGTGCAAATGCCCGAAATGGATGGCTTAACGGCGACACGCAGGCTGCGCGAAGTACATGGAAATGAAAAGCCCATTATCATTGCAATGACCGCAAATGCCCTTGAGGGTGACAGGGAGATCTGTATCGGAGCCGGAATGAACGACTATATTGCCAAGCCCGTGAAGCTGGAAAATGTCCGCGACGCGATACTCCGTTGGTTTCAGCCTACTATGATAGAAGCCTGATTATACTGTTCGAAAATAAAAAATATCGGGTGGTGTGTAACTACCTGTTAGTGGCTTGCGTTCTATTTTCCGGACCCTGATACTATTCCAACCACTACCTGATATTTTATGAGTCAACAAATTAAAGCGGGAAAGGGACAAGTTTTTACCCATCCACTTCTTGAATTGCTTCACCGAAGTAGCCCGCTATCTACTGCAATTACCTATGGAACTGTCATAGCAATCGGTTTCCTCCTCAATGCCAAATTTGGAGCTGTGCATTCTTTTGGCCTGGGCTTAGCGATTTTTCTGGCAGGCCTGTTCATCTGGACTTTATGCGAATACCTCATGCACCGGTTTGTGTTTCATTTTATCCATGAGCACCCGGCTGCCCAGGAGTTTCACCGAATTGTACATGGTTATCACCACGAGTATCCCCGTGATGATGATCACCTTTTCATGCCACCACTGCCCGGAATCATGCTAGCCACTATTTTTCAGTTCTTTTTCTTGCTGATTATGCAAAGGTATAGCTTCGTGTTCCTCTCTGGTTTTGTAACCGGATACACCTTTTACTCGGTTATTCATTACAGTATCCATAAGTACAAGCCACCAAAAAGACTGAAGTGGCTTTGGCAACACCATGCCCTGCACCACTACAAGTTCCCGAATAATTCTTTTGGGGTAAGTACTGTTTTTTGGGACAAGGTTTTTGGTACCATGCCTGAGCGTAAAACCCGAAATACTGAACCAGTAGATGTCAGCCGGGTAAATGAAGGTCATTCCCTTATGAACTCCCATTAATTGATTGGAAACATACACCCAAGGCCGTGGATTTATCTCCACGGCTTTTTTATTTTCTTTCAAAAGTGCTTACGAAATGAGCCGAAACTTTGCTGCAAGGGGTTCGCTTGGTAATTTCGCCGCCACTTCCCTTCAAATAACCTTATCCGATGCAGATTATCATGTACACCGACGGCTCCTCACGCGGCAATCCTGGTCCGGGTGGGTACGGGGTAGTCATGCTTGCAATAGAAAACGGCCAGCTGCTCAAGCGCCTCGAACTGTCGGAAGGCTTTATCAATACCACCAATAACCGCATGGAGCTCCTCGCCGTCATAGCAGGACTCGAAGCCCTGAACAGGCCAGGGTGTAAAATCGATGTATATACCGACTCCCAATACGTGCAAAAGGCCGTGGACCTGGGCTGGGTTTTAGGTTGGGAGAAAAAAGGATTTAAAGACCGGAAAAATCCCGATCTCTGGCAGCGCTTCCTCAAAATTTACCGCCAGCATCAGGTAAAAATTCATTGGGTAAAGGGCCACGCCGGAAACCCCGAAAATGAAAGGTGCGATTACCTGGCAACTTCTGCCGCACTAAACCCTAAGCTGAAAGATCAGGGCTTTTAGCCAATCTCTCCCCAATCCGGCAATTTTACCAGCAAACAACTTCCGTTTTTGGCACGGTTGAAGGGCGTTCGTGCACGCATGATCAAAGCCCCGTTGATTGTGAATCTCATGGGAAACATTCGGAGTAAAACCCATTGTAACCAAAGGAAACCACATGAAAACATGGAAAATAACCGGTGGATGGATGTTGGGGGCATTGTTGCTCACGGCTTGTACCAACACCCTTGTTTACAATTCCAGTAAGCAAAACCCCAATATTGCCCGACCACAAACCGTAGCTGTTTTGCCCGTTGAGGTCGATTACGCAGGCCCACTGCCCGACAGGGCTACCAAAGAAGACCTGCATGCCATGGACATCGGCGAAAGCCGCATGTACCAGCGCAACCTGTATACGTTGTTGTTACGACAGACTTCCAAAGACCTGAAACTACAAATTCAGCCTACAGAAAGGACCAACAGCATTTTGCAGGACCACCACATATCTGTTACCGATTCGTGGAAAATGGATCCTCAGCAATTGGCGGAGGTGCTTGGGGTTGATGCTGTGATCAAAACCGCTGTTTCAGAAAATCGATACCTGGAAGAGTTGCCCGTACGTGGAAACCCTTATGCGTTTGGTAGTCCTTATGGCTATCGCATGGGAAATGGCCCGTGGGGATACAATCCGTGGGGATACGCTCCCGGCTTAAGTCTCAAAGCAGCTGATATACAAGCAACTACGGCCGTATTTGACCGAAAAACCGGTGAGCTGCTCTGGAGAATGACCACACAGGCCAGTGTTTCACTGACCAATACTTCGGAGGCACAGGTACAACAATTGATGAAAAAAGTAGCACGGCAATTGCCGTACAACTGAAGAATAGGTTGTGATTAGTTAGGGTTGGAAGGTAGCTGCCAGGTCGGGATGCCTGGCAGCATTTTTTTTATCGCGTAATTTTCCGCACTACCATGCCCGATTCGGTTTCGAGCACCAGCAGATAAAAACCATGGGTGATACCGGCGTAGGAAGACAGATTCCAGGTAAGTTCATGGAGGGTAGGATCGAGTTTACCGAAGCTGGTAGCAGCAACCTCTTTGCCCTGAATATCGAGCAACCTGGCCGAAAGTACCGAAGGTTTGTCGAGGTTCAAGGAAAGCTGGATTACTTCTTCGAATGGATTAGGATACACCTCCAGCGAAGCATCCAGGAACTGATCCGGGTCAATGGCTACATTTCCGGTAATTTGAATATTGTCCAGAAACAGGTTCTGACCACTCTTGCTCAGGCACCGAAATCGGATACGCACCCCCTCTTTCCCCACAAAATTCTGAAGATTGAAGCTTACCGACTGCCAGTCAGCAGCCATAGGGATAAACGATCCGGTGGCCTGGATGGCAAAATTTTTGGTGAGCAGAAATCCGGCCTTGTCAAAAGCAGTGGTTGTAAAGGTCAACCCGCAATCTTGTGAAACCTCTACAATCAGCTGATCTGCATCGTCAGGATCCACATTGCGGGCTTTGTAGGCATAATCAAAGGATAGGACCGCAACCGTGGCCCCCACCAGGCTGAAAGTAGGCGTAATGAGGTCATTTTTGCTGTTGCAAGAAGGGGAAGAGTAATTGGCCATTACCACAGATGCGCTACCCACACTTCCGGCAGAGCCCGTTTTTCCCCAGGTACCCTTGCCATCGCCACTTAATGCCAGCCAACCGGTTGGAGGAAAAGGAGAGGTTTCGAAGCTTTCAGTGATGGGAACGAGTGCGCGGGTATCAGCGATATTAACTAGGCCGACTTTGGTCATATTGGTACTGCCTGCGGGATTGGTGACCACCAGACTTACCGGGTAGGTACCCGCCTGGGCGTAGGTTATCAGCGGCGAAGCAGCCGAGGAGGTAGCGGGTGTTCCTCCGGGGAAGGTCCAGGCATAGCTGACGATACATCCTGTAGATTGGTTGGTAAACTGAATGGCCTGACCGGTACAGGCGGTCCGGGTAGCTACCGCAAATTCGGCCACAGGCGCAGTCTCTTCCAGCGGCATATTCTGGCAACCCGTAGCAATAAGGTTTGCCGGAGAAACGATCGAGTACAGCGATGAAAGCAGAAACGAGTTCATGCGGGTTACCTGCCCGGCTGTAAACTGATCCATGCAAAGGTCATCCACATAGTTCATGTAGTTGCGGATGGGATCAGGGGCATCGCAGAGGTTGTCCACACAGGTATTGGGTGCGCCAGTGGGGCAACCATACTTGGCATCCTGCTCCGAGGGGGTATCGCATACTCTGTCTCCCGCGTTCAGGCAGTTGAGGCTACCAGGTCCGTCGCAGGTGCCGTTGGTGCCAAAGGTGTGAAGTAGCCCCAGAAAATGGCCAATTTCGTGGGTGGCGGTGCGGCCTTTGTTGTAAGGTGACTGTACCGATCCCAGGGTGCCGAAGTATTTGCCCGCAACCACGATCCCGTGTATTTGAGGGTTGGGGCCATCGGGCGGATTGGCATACCCCAATATTTCATCGCCGGTGGAGGAGGAAATATTTTTAACTACCCAGATATTGAGGTAACGTGTTGGGTCCCATACGATCAGCGATTTCAGGTTTTGCTCATCTGCCTGCGTGGTCGTGGTAAGAGACGACATCACCCGGTTGATGCCCGTAGAAGCATTGCCCTGAGGATCTTTGGAGGCGAGGCAAAACTGAATACGGGTATCGACTCCGGTACCGGCTCCGGGTGTGGCGGGTAAATGGCGGTAGTCCTGGTTGAGCACCACGAGCTGGCTCTGCACCTGCTGGTCGGAGATATTGCTCAGGGCATCGTCGTAGATTATATGTACCACCACTGGCACGATAAACACATCACAGGCCGCTCGAGTGACGTTTGCCGCCTGATTTTCTGCAAAAGCCTGGTAGAAGGCCTCACTGCGGGCCATTTTTTCGCGAAACTCCGGATGTTGCTGCAATTGGCTCTCCAGCAATTCATCTGTGGCACAGCGCATTATTTGCTGAGCGTGGAGTTTCTGTGGCTGAAAAGGCACCAAAACCAGCAGACAAACGGACAATGAAAGGACAAATTGATTCCTCATTACTTCAAAGGGGCTTATTTTAGTCTCCAAATTTCGTCTTCTCCAATCCTAAAGCCAACGATTCCGAGACTTTTGTTAAAATATACGGCGGAAGGTTTGCCCGGCTGTATTTGCGACAAGGGCAGTTCGTAACTGAAAACCTGGCTGAATGAACGCCCGGAAAGCGTCACCGATTGGGTAAGCAGGGTATCAGGCAGGTGGTAAAGGGTGGTCGTAAGCGAGCCATTTAACTGTAGCTGAAGCAGCTCCCCGATCTGGGTGGCAGGTTCGTCAGTGGAATGCAGGTCAAAGTCTTTCGAAAGGAGAAGCACCACTTTGTTTGCCCCCACGGTACTGGACAAGATCGTGGTAGCAGTGGCGTAGTCGAAATTATCGCACACGGTTCCGCATTTGGTTTCCAGGCAGTTGGTGGTATTGGGTTGATTAAAGTATTCCACCGGCGAATAGACAAAAGATTCCTCACTTCCATTGCTGCTTACAAAGAGCCTGTTTGGCGTAGAAACCGGAATATCCAGCCAGTCGGTTGCGGTGGGACTAAAGAGGTAAAGGCCGAGATATTGCCCTGTATCGACATTGCAGCACCCCGAAAACAGCATCAGTCCCCCCAAAAAAACAATCCATTTCTGCATTTTCATCGAAATTAACCCATCTAAAGCCCTCGCTTCATTGGATAAAACTAGAGATAATTCCCTTATTTCTCTGAAAAGCGGGACGAATAGTGCCCCAATTGCTTATTTTCCGAAGTGACTATATGGAATATCGGGTAAATCGTTATAGCTTAGCACTTCGGATATAGCCGATCACTTTTGACAGGCACCCAGGATACCCTACCGTGAAAAGTAAATTCGACATCAACTTTTTGGAAACCTCTACTGAGGTTCTGCGCGCTATTGCGCATCCCATCCGTATTGCAATCATTGATTTGCTATCGGAAAATGAAAAGCTTTCCGTTACTGAAATCCACGAAGGGCTGGATATCGAACAGGCCATTGCCTCGCACCACTTGCGCATCCTGAAAGACAAGAAAGTAGTGAACGCCCAACGGGACGGAAAAAACACTTTCTACTACCTGCAAGCACCGGAATTTGCCAATTTTGTGCATCTCCTTGCCAAGGTAGTCCTCTGATTTTTTGATTTTTTCATTCGTAAGCGATGACTTCCCTTTGCAGGGAAGACATACTTGCTTTAGCCGAATATGTGGTCAGTTATTCAGGTTAGATACCTGAGAGCATTCCCGCAATGGCTGCGGTCATAAAGCAGGCGATCGTTCCGCCAATCAGCGCTTTGATACCCAACTGCGCCAGGGTAGATCGCTTGGAGGGAGCCAACGCCCCGATACCCCCAATCTGGATACCGATAGAGGCAAAATTGGAAAACCCGCACAAGGCGTAGGTGGCAATAATCACCGAACGTTCGTGCTGGAACATGCCCGCATTCTTCAAGCCAGAAAGCGAAGTATAGGCCACGAACTCGTTCAGGATGGTTTTCTCTCCTAAAAGCTGCCCCACGAGCATCATGTCACTGGCTGGCACTCCGATGGCATAGGCAATGGGCGAGAACAGGAGCCCGAAAATAAACTGCAGGTTGAATTGCTGATAGCGGCCCTCGGTAAAGTTGTTAACCCAGCCATTGAGCCCGGTAAGTTCCCCCAGAACATCAGAGAAAAGGTAGTTGACCATGGCAATCATGGCGATGAACACGAGCAACATCACGCCTACATTCACTGCCAGCTTGAGCCCGTCGGTGGTTCCGTTTGAAATGGCTTCCAGCAAATTGGCGCCCAGCTTGTCCTTCGGAATAGAAATTTCCTCATTTACCTCTTCGGTAGCAGGTATCAAAATCTTGGCTGCTACGATGGCTGCCGGTGCCGACATGATAGAGGCAATGAGCAGGTGGGTAGCAAAAAGCTCGCGTTGGGCGGGATCTGTTCCCCCTAAATAACCTACATACGCCGCAAAAACGCCACCCGCAATGGTGGCCATGCCGCCGACCATAACAGTGAGTATCTCAGACCGGTTCATGCCATCGAGATACGGGCGAATGAGGAGCGGACTCTCTGTTTGGCCAAGGAAAATATTGCCCGCTGCGGAAAGGCTCTCTGCCCCCGACAACTTCATGGTGCGTGTCATGACCCAGGCAAAAACGAATACTATTTTTTGAAGAATGCCCAGATAATAAAGCAGGGAGGTAAATGCCGAAAAGAAAACGATGGTGGGCAATACCTGGAAAGCGAATATGTAGCCGAACGAATCGATGTCGGTAACCAGTCCGGAAAATACAAAGGAAGCACCTGCCTCGGCAAAGTGAAGGAGATTTACAAATCCGCGCGACACCATCGTGAAGCCGCCCCTTACAAAGGGTACTTTTAGCACCAGCACAGCAAATACCAATTGCAACGAGATCCCGATACCTACCAGTCGCCAGCTGATTTTGCGGCGATTGCTGCTAAAAAGGAAAAGAATGGCCACCATTGCCAGCATGCCGAGCACACCCCGGAGAATATTGACCCAGGAAAAGCTGTCCGGAATGAGCTCTCCTTGTCCGGCAATCATCCAGCTATGGTCTTTGCCTTTGAGTATCCAGCCTGTGCCCTGGGGGTCTTTAGAGAGGGCAAAAACGGTTTGGGTGCGTGCCGACTCAAAGCCTGTGTTGTTTTGCCGGGCAATTTCTTTTCCGTCAGAAAACAACACAATGGCCGGATTGCCTTGCTTAACCACATATGCCGCTGAATCGACCGCTACATCCTGATCGAGTAACTCAAACTCCAGCATCAGCGAATCGCCAGCCAACGCCCAGCGGCCGGTACGCAACCGTTGATCACCCGGAAATTGCGCTTCCATGAGGTGGTCGGCCATCAGGTGGAGCTTACCCACTACTTCGTATACTTTATCTACCTGAAAAAGCTCCCATTTGTACATCAGTGTGGAATCCGCAACCGGGGCCTGAGCCATTAACCTGTGGGCATCCGCAGATCCAAAAAAAATGGCGACTCCCATCGCCAGTGCGTGAATAAATCTACGGGTAGAATGAATGGACATGTAGGATGCGGTTCGGCTGGGATTTGTCCCAATTTCAAAATAAGAGGGGAGAATTAGTTGCGTAAATTAGAAATTCTGCTGCAAATTCACCGCCTATCCTTCAATCTTCCTGAAAATATGGACCTCGTACACGTGGGCGTGAGCAGTGCTTTTTTTTATCCAGATAAGAACCGCTCCGTTTTCGGCCCCAAATCCCTCGCTTACCTCGAAAACGACATGGCCCGGTGGCTGGGATCGCGGCCACATTGGCTGCCCGTGCTGATTCCCGACCTCCAAGGACCAGCCCTCGATCGGATGTTGGATCGCTGCGATGTATTCGTTTTTCAGGGAGGCACCGACCTCTCTCCTGCCAGCTACGGTGCTACACCAATACAAAACGGGCGCTGGATGGGCGATCCGTTTCGCGATGCCTACGAATTTCGCCTGATGGAATATGCCTTGAAAATGGAGCGACCCGTGCTGGGTATCTGCCGGGGCTTCCAGCTGCTCAATGCATTTTTGGGAGGTACCCTTTTTCAGGACATTGAAACCGAGTTTCCGACCACCATTATCCACCGCGATGCTGTGGCCTACGACCAGATCACCCACGACATCCGCTTCGAGAGCGGGGGCTGGCTTGAATCGATTTATGCAGCAAACCCTTGCAGAACCGTGAGCAGTGTGCACCACCAGGGCATTCAGGTATTGGCGCATGACCTGAACCCCGAAGCATTTTGCACATCAGATGGCCTCATCGAAGCGGCTTCGTGGTCACTGGACCGGCCCGGCAGGGTAATGGGCGTACAGTGGCACCCGGAATTTAGCCACCACGCACCTACCGAAGTACTGAATGCAGAAAAACTCCTCCTGGAATGGGAGAAGACCTGGTAAAAAAAATGGGGTCACCCCTATTGGAGCGACCCCTTCCTTCCACTACACAACTATTCCTTATGATTTTGGGAGAACCACGCGGTCAATCACGTGAATCACACCGTTTGACTGGTACACATCATAGGTAGTGATGTTGGCCACATTGCCATTTTCATCCTTCAATACGATGTTGTGTGCACCATTCATCATGGCATACAGCTTTCCACCTGCTACGGTCGTGAGGGTAGCTTTTCCGCTTCCTTTTTTGATGGCAGCAGCAAGGGTGTTGAAGTCCATTTTACCTGCAACCACGTGGTAAGTAAGGATACCAGAGAGCGTAGCTTTGTTTTCAGGCTTCAGCAGGGTTTCTACAGTGCCTTCGGGCAGATTTTCAAAAGCATCGTTTACAGGAGCGAAAACGGTGAAGGGACCAGCACCCTGGAGGGTTTCTACGAGACCGGCAGCTTTTACAGCAGCTACGAGGGTAGTGTGGTCTTTAGAGTTAACGGCATTAGAGATGATGTCTTTTTTAGGAAACATCGCTTCACCACCGACCGTTACAGTAGCATCGTCGCTCATTTGCGCGTTGGATACCGTAGGAATTGCAAACGCTACTAAGGTAGCAGCAGTCAGAAAAAATTTTGAAAACTTCATTTTAATACATTTAGGTTAGTAATCGGCATACATACGAGGCTGGTTTGATACCTGGATTTTCAGAATTAAAAAAAATCCAAAACTTATTTTGGCCCCGCCATCTTCTTTATATTTGCATCTCTGTTCCTATGTTTCTACTCGCTAGCTTTTTCAATCCAGAAGAACACATTGTAAGCTTCCTGAAAAACCAGGATCCTCAAGCCCTTAAGCTTATACAAAAGCATTATGGGAGGGCCATGTGTGGTATCATACATAAGGTGGTTCAACACGAAGCCCTTACGCAGGATGCCTGGCAAGAGTCCCTGGTAAAAATGTGGAAGGCCTCCGAAGCCTACGACCCCCAAAAGGGGAGGTTATTTACCTGGATGGTCAATATCTGCCGGCGCACCGCTATAGATAAGACCCGGTCCAAGGACTATCGTATTGAACGGGAAATCCGCAATCCTGACACCTTCGTATATTTGGAAATGGAAACCACCGAATCCATTCAGCCAGATCACATCGGACTGAAGGAAATGGTGGACGGGCTTGACCCGAAGCTTAAGGAAGTCCTCAACTTGGTTTATTTTGGTGGAAGAACCCACCAGGAAGCAGCCGAGGAACTGGATATGCCACTGGGAACCCTTAAAACAAGGGTAAGGAACGGTTTGTTGGAGTTGCGTAAAATTTTCGGACAGTGAACGTGAAAGAATATATAGAATCGGGCATCCTTGAGCTGTATGTAATGGGAGCATTGCCTGCAGAGGAAGCCCTTGAGGTGGCACGGTTGAGCAATCAATACCCGGATTTGCAAGCCGAGATACAGGCCATAGAGGCTGCCCTGATTCGATATGCCGAGTTAGAATGTAAAAATCCAGACGACCGCGCTTTGGATGGCGCACTCGCGGAACTGGGTTTGCAGTCAAAAGCAGCAACCATCGGCAAAGTAGTGGGCATGCGCAAGGCGTCCTTTCCGTGGGCGGTGGCAGCATCGCTGGCCCTGCTGGTGAGCCTTGTCGGTAACGGCCTGCTGTTCAACCAATTGAATACCGCCAAAAAAGAAGTAAATCGCCTCGAAGCCCTCGAAAACACCCTCAATCAGGATGTTTTGGCCCAGCAAACTTCTTTTAAGCAGCTGGAAAACCAATTGAAAACAATTGAAAATCCGGACAACCTCCTCGTTAAACTCCCTGGTACCGCTGGCTCGCCCAACGCACTGGCCACGGTGTATTGGAACCAGGAAACCCACGAAATAGCCCTTCTCATGCGCGAGGTGCCCCAGGTACCTACGGCTCATCAGCTACAACTTTGGGCCATTATTGACGGGGTACCGGTAGATGCCGGGGTTTTTGACCCGGTAAATGGTTTGCATACCCTCAAAAACATCACTGGCACCGTCACGACCTTTGCCGTGACCATCGAACCCATGGGCGGAAGTGTAAACCCAACCCTCGACCAAATGATCGTGGCAGGGAATGTGGTAGGCTGATTTTCATAACAATATACCTTTTAACCCGGGAGCCTGATCGCTTCCGGGTTTTTTGTTTTGAGGGAGGGAATGCACCTAAAATTTGAAATGGACCGCCTCCGAACTATCTTTATGCCAATGAAATAACCTTTTCTATGCACTACGATTTCGGATTATGCTTAGCCGGCGGTGGCGCCCGGGGAATAGCCCATGTTGGAGCCCTCCAAGCCTTGGAAGACTATAATTTAGCTCCTAACGCCATTTCAGGTGCAAGTGCCGGTGCGCTCGTGGGTGCGCTCTACTGTGCGGGCGTAGCTCCTGCCGACATCCTGAAAATATTTAAGGAATCGTCGGTGATGAAGCTCTTTCGGTTTACGGTGCCGACCATTGGCCTCAGCGACAACCAATACCTGGTGGAACAGCTGTCTGTTCACATTCCGGATAATACATTTGAATCGCTGAAAATTCCCCTTTTTGTGGCGGTAACCAACCTTACCCAAGGCAAATGGGAGATCCTACAATCCGGGCTCCTTTTTGAGGCAGTAGCAGCATCCGCTTCTATTCCCGTCATTTTCCGGCCCAACCACCTGGAGGGAAGCACGGATATGTATGCCGATGGCGGCTTGCTTAACAACCTGCCTGTGGAGCCCCTAAAGGAAAGGTGCAAAATCGTTGCCGGAATCAATGTTACCCCTATTTTGCCTGCCAACGAATTGGGCAATATCATGGACCTCGGCTACCGGGTATTCGACCTTGTGCTCTGGGCCAATGTAGCCCCCCGACTGGCGCAGTGCGACATTGCCATCGAACCCCTCGCTGGGCAATACGGAATTTTTGCGGTAAGCCAGGCCGAAGAAATCTATCAGGCAGGCTACCAGGCCATGAAAGACCGCATTCCTCAACTCTCTAAACTGCTGGGAAAACCCTTTAGCCAGAATATCCCCATTGCCTTTGCCGACCAACATTCACTTGCTTTTGCAGCCGTGGCAGAGGTGGTGGAAGCAAACGCCTGGAAGCGGTTTTGGAGGCGCATCGCCCAATGGTTTTTGAAGCTATTTAAGCGTAAAAGCAACAGTTGATCAAATCATCTGCTCCATTTTTCCGTATCCTGATCTTAGCCCTTATATTTGCACCATGCGTTACCTGATTATTTCCTCCCTGATTATCAGCGGTTTGTTTGTACAAACCCTATCGGCACAGTCCATCGAAAAGTCGCTGAAAAAGGCGAACGAAGCCGTAATCCTTACCAAACAAGACAGCATGGCCTATGCCATCGGGCAGGACCTGGCCCGGAGCATGAATCAATTTCATACCGAAATCAATCCGGCCATTTTTTATCAGGGAATGAAAGAGCAGATTTCCGGAACGCCTTTCCTCAATCCTGAAGCTGCCCAACTGGTACTGAGGCAATATCAGGAAGAGGTTAACCGCCAACTGGCTGCCAGTGAGCCCCAAAAAACCGACATCAACGTAGGTATCCTCGCGCCCGATCTGGCTTTGCCTACCCCCGAGGGAGATACCCTGCGTCTTTCTTCCTTTAAAGGAAAATATGTGCTCATCGACTTTTGGGCCAGCTGGTGCCGCCCTTGCCGCGCCGAAAACCCCAATGTGGTGAAGGTGTATAACCGCTACAAAGACAAAGGCTTCGAAATTCTCGGTGTTTCGCTCGATGGCAACCGCGATGCATGGGTGAAAGCCATTGCCCAGGACGGGCTCACGTGGAGACACATCAGCGACCTGAAACTCTGGCAATCGGCCGCCGCCAAAACCTACGACGTGCACTCTATTCCCTACACCGTGCTGCTTGACCGGGAAGGAAAAGTGATTGCCGAAAACCTGCGGGGAGCAGCGCTGGAGCAAAAACTGGCAGAGTTGCTGGGCGGTAGCTGAGCCCTGACTTACTTATACTTTTGGTAGCTGGTGCCGGGTTTGTCGCAAATCGGTTCCAGCTTGCAAATTTCAGGTCATTGGCCTGATTGCCAGCAGATTTACTTAACTTTGCGGCGAAATCTATCTTTACTATGATTGAAGTTAACAATCTTTCCCTGCGCTATGGGAAGCGCGTTTTGTTTGAAGAAGTGAACCTGAAATTCACCGCTGGCAACTGCTATGGCGTGATTGGTGCAAACGGGGCAGGGAAATCGACCTTTTTAAAAATTCTCTCGGGCGAAATAGACCCCACCACCGGCAAGGTACATATACAGCCCGGCTCCCGCATGTCGGTGCTGAAGCAGGACCACTTTGCCTATACCGATACCCCGGTGCTGCAAACAGTGCTCATGGGCAATAAAAAATTGTGGGAAGTGAAATCGGAAATGGACGCCATTTATGCCAAAGCCGATTTTTCGGATGAGGACGGGCTCCGCGCTGCCGAGCTCAGCTCCCAGTTTGAGGACATGAACGGATGGAACGCCGAAAGCGATGCCGCCGAACTCCTCAGCAACCTCAGCGTAACCGAGGACCTGCACTACCTGCCCATGGAGCAGCTGAACAACAACCAGAAAGTGCGGGTGCTGATGGCCCAGGCCCTCTTTGGCAATCCGGACATCCTGCTGCTTGACGAACCTACCAACGACCTCGACATCGAAACGATCTCCTGGCTCGAAAACTTCCTCGCTGATTACCGCAACGTGGTGCTGGTGGTTTCCCACGACCGCCACTTTCTCGATACCGTGTGTACCACCGTTTGCGACATCGACTTTGGTAAAATCAACATGCAATCGGGCAACTACTCCTTCTGGTACGAGTCCAGCCAGCTTGCCCTCCGCCAGCGCAACGACAAGAACAAGAAGACCGACGAAAAGCGTAAAGAACTGCAGGACTTTATCGCCCGCTTCAGCGCCAACGCCTCTAAGTCGCGCCAGGCTACTTCCCGTAAAAAATTGCTGGAAAAACTGAACGTGGACGAAATTCGCGCCACCAACCGGAAGTACCCCGCCATTATCTTCAAGCCCGAGCGCGAAGCCGGCAAGCAGGTACTGGAAGTGAACCACCTCACCTATACCGACGAAAACCGAACCTGGTTTTCTGACATTACCTTCGAAATACAGAAGGACGACAAGGTGGCCATCATCTCCCGCAACTCACTGGCCGTTTCGTATTTGTTCGATATCATCAACGGCAACCTGAAAGCCACCTCCGGCGATTACCGCTGGGGCGTAACCATTACCCCGGCTTATTTGCCCGTAGAAAACCAGGACTTCTTCACCAACGACCTCAACCTCGTGGAGTGGCTGCAGCAGTATTCTACCAACAAAGACGAGACGTATGTGCGGGGCTACCTGGGCAAAATGCTTTTCTCCGGGGAAGAATCGCTGAAAAAGAGCAATGTGCTTTCGGGAGGAGAAAAAATGCGCTGTATGATCTCACGCATGATGCTCCAGCAACCCAACTTCCTGATGCTGGACGAGCCTACCAACCACCTCGACCTTGAGTCCATCCAAGCATTTAACGAAAACCTAACCAACTACGACAGCGCCCTGATGCTACATACCCATGACCACCAGTTCATGCAAACGGTAGCTAACCGCGTAATCGAAATCACCCCCAACGGCGTGATCGACAAGCTCATGACCTTCGACGAATACCTCGAAGACGCCGCCATTCAGGAGCTGCGTACCAAGATGTACCTCCAGCACGCCTGAGGTTGTAGTTCGAAATAACGATGAGCCATCCCGACATGGGGTGGCTCATTTTTTTATCCTCTTCAGGAGAATATCAACCTAATTTTTGAAATAAGTAACTACACTCATATATAACTGAAGTGACTTTTTACAATGGAAAAGGCAAATACCCTGTAACAAGTAAAATAAACGAGGCGCATTTTCCCTGAATACCTTCGGGAGAGATGTAAAAGGAAAAATATTTTTTCGAAAATGAACACTCGCGATACAAATAGTAATACTATTCATATATTGCATTACCCTGATAATATGTCTTACTTAATCGAGTAGCTCTGCTTCCGTTTATGGAGAAGCCACGTAGCGTATCTTTTGTAAAAGTTTGAGCTAACCGGTATGTATTCCGGCACTGTACAAACCACGACCAATTAACATTTCAAACCTGCATTTGCGGCGCTATTGCTGTAGCCGTTTTCGATCCGGCGCATGCTTTCCGATTGAAATGCATATTTCATCTATTCCAACCATGAGAAAAGCAATTTTCATTCTTGTCACCTTGCTCGTATGCGCGCATATCGCCCATGCCCAGGAGCTGTTTCGTGCCAAAACGGCAATATCCTTAAATATGGGAGTGTCCTTCTGGGGGGTTGGTTCCCCGGGATTTTTTTTTGAGCAAGAATTGGTGTATTGGCCTAAGCGGGCAGTTTCTATGGGATTCCGGTTAGGGGCAAGGAATTTTTTATACTCCAATAGACCCTGGGGGCCGCTCTTCTCCTCATTTGGGTCCGCTTACTTACTTACCGGCCGCAAAAATCACCACTTCGAAGCGGCCTTAGGTGCGGAGTTTTTGATTCCTAGGACCGAATTTTCCTGGCCCGTATATCCGGAGGTTCAGGTAGGCTACCGCTACCAAAAGCCTTCCAGCGGCCTCTTTGTGCGAGGTTCTATGGTCTTTGGCGGGCCAAGTATTGGGCTTGGGTATAGCTTTCCGGTGAAAAATAAATAATGCAACGGGTGAAAGATTCAACTACTACTTTCCATCACAGGATGAAACCAATCACTTTCCTCTTCCTGCTTGTATGTCCCCACTTCACCAGCGCACAGGAGCCTTTTCGTGCCAAAACGGCAATGAGTGTGAATTTGGGCGTACAAACCTTCCCCTATTGGCCACTTGGACAAGCAAGGGTGTCTTTTGAGCAAGAGGTCGTTTACTGGCCGAAGCGCGGGGTCTCTATGGGATTCCGTTTGGGAGCAGGTAGGATTTTAGAGATAACAAAGCTTTTGAGAAGGCAGCCCGGATTAGCAAGTGGAACGGGAATGGGTACAGCCTACGTACTTACTGGCCGCAAAAACCACCACTTTGAAGCGGCTGTGGGGCCAGAGTTTTGGTTTGATCGAAACGAATATACCCCGCCCGTTTTGCCTTACGCAGAAGCAGGCTACCGCTTCCAGAAACCCTCCAACGGCTTTTTTGTGCGGGGATTTTTGGGCACTACCAGCGGGCTGGGCGTGGGGGTTGGGTACAGCCTGCCCGTACGAAAATAATTACCCATGGAAGGAGATGAGATAAATCTCAGCGTGAACCACTTAATAAATCAACCATGAAAAGAATATCTTTATTGCTTGGAATGCTAGCATGGTATGCTTTTGCACCAGCGCAATCACTCCCCCGACCCAAAACAGCTATTTCACTTGAAATGGGTGTTCACCCAGTTTTTTGGGGAATTGGTCACCCCCGAATTTGCGTTGATCGGGAACTGGTGTTCTGGCCTCGACGGGGGGTATCTATGGGAATCCGGCTGGGTGCCGGAAGATTACTCAATGCAAACTTCAATTGGGACTTTCAAAACACCGAAACTACTTCTTTGTTAGCAGCAGCGTATATGCTTACAGGGAGGAAAAATCACCATTTCGAAGCAGCTTTGGGACCTGAGTTTTGGATTGATGAAAATGAATATGGACCTCCATTAGTTCCATTTGCTCAGGTGGGCTACCGCTTCCAAAAGCCCGCGGGAGGATTCCTTTTTCGCACACATATTGGAATTACAAGCGGTTTAGGAGTTGGCGTTGGGTATAGCTTTCCGGTACGAAAATAATTACAAATAAAAGCCCTATCCTGTACCTGGCATTGGGAGCGCTGGGGCCAGGTACAGGATAGTCTGGCTATCACTTATGTCCACTTACCGCTATGCGTACTTTTTTCACCCTGGGGATATTTTTATTTCTCCTCTGCCCGGTCTTATCCCAAGTGGATACCGTTGGCTTGACGCCTAACCCGAGGGCACACCAGCGATTGATGTACCACACAGGTTATTATCCGGGCCAGGGCTCTCGCTCCACTACCCTCCTGGACCTCGATTTTTGGTTCACCGATTCGCTGGCGATGGGTCTTGGCCTGAGGATAGGGTACGGCACGCTGCAACAATGGAATCTCCGGACTTTCGACAAAAGAGGCTCTTTTACCTTGGGCATGTTCCTCATGACTGGTCGAAACAGCACACACTTCGACATCCTTTTCGGAATCTACGCCTACCAGGACCAAAAGCCCTATACCCGGCCGGTAATACCCCAGGCTGAAATCGGGCTGTGGTACCAGAAAAGGTTGGGTGGCCCCATGGTGCGGGTCCATGCAGGTTCTGCTACAGGCTTTGGCCTCGGGGTGGGCTGGGCAGTAAAACCCGATCAGCAAGTGAATTTCGGGAGGTGGAATTCGATATTGAAGTCTCGGGCGAGGGGAAACCAATGAAAGTTCAAGCTCAATTTTATAAAAAGACTGCTTTTCAATTTGGAAAGCAGTCTTTTTCTAAAATAATTTCTACCTTCGGGTATGGAGCTCACGCATGAAAAAAGATCCAACGTTGAGCAGTTGTTCGAACGGAACCAGGGCATCCTGGACATAAAAACGCTGCTGGAAAACGGAGTCAGCTATTACGACCTCAACGGTCTGTTGGAGAAAGCAGTCATCTTCCGGCTAAAAAGAGGTGTTTATAAATGGGCTGATAAGGAGACAGACGAGATGGCAGAAGCGGCTCGGATTGTGCCTGGAGGGGTTTTTTGCCTTTTGTCTGCGGCATTTTACTACGGGCTTACAACCACAGTACCTTCCAGCCACCATATGGCTATCCCTGATGACCGAAAGGCCGTTTTGCCCGATTATCCGCCTATACAACTTTACTATTGGAATAAAACACCCTATTCCCTCGGGGTGGCTACTGCTGAATTGGCGGGAGGCAGCGTGAATATCTATGATTTGGAAAAGACCGTGTGCGACGTTATCCGCCACCGAAACAAGATCGGCTTTGAAGTTTTGAAGGAAATCCTCAAGAACTACCTGAACAGAAAAGACAGGAATTTAAACCAACTACATGCCTACGCCAGGCAATTGAAAATAAACAACAAGGTGGACGAATTCGTGAAAATTCTGCTATGAAAAACCTCATACACGCTATTCAAACGCGGCTGAAAGACATCTCGGAACAAGAGCAGACAGCTTATCAACTTACGTTGATCCGCTATTTTACCGAGCGTTTGATGTATAGACTATCCGCCTCGGCATATAAAATGCACTTTTGCCTGAAAGGGGGAGCACTGCTGTACGCCCACGAAGGGGAGTCCAGTCGCCCTACAATGGATTTGGATTTACTGGGGCTAAACATCTCCCCTGATCAGGAACAAATGAAAGCTGTTTTTCAGGAGATTTGCCAAATTGAATGCCCGGAAGATGGCGTGTCGTTTTTCCCTGAGACCATTGAGGTCGGCGAAATCAAAAAAGAGGGCAGGTACTCAGGGGTACGAATCAAAATCGATGGACGCCTCGGCAATATCCGTCAGGTGTCTCAAATTGACGTTGGCTTTGGAGATATAACTACCCCTAGTCCCTTGGAAATGACCTATCCGACTTTGTTGCCCATGCCGGCGCCTAAAATTCTGGCTTACGCTTTGGAAACAGTAATTGCTGAGAAATTTGAAGCCATGATCAGTCTGGCTGCGCAAAACTCACGCATGAAGGACTTCTATGATGTCTATCGCTTATTGAAAAATTACGAAATCGACCGTGATACTTTGAGGACCGCTATTCAAAACACATTTAGGCAACGGGAAACGATTATGGGAAAAGACCATGTGGTGTTTTCGGCTGAGTTTGCCAGCAATGCTAAACGTAAGCAGGAATGGAGCGCTTTTTTGAGGAAAATGGGCCGTTTGACCGGAATGGACTCTCCGACTTTTGAGGAAGTAATGCTTGTTATACAGCATCGCCTGTAGCCTATCTATGATGAATGGTGAGTTCCAGTTCTGCCTGTTAAGCGCAAGAATAGAGCTTTGGCCATCACAGCAGCAATAGAACAATTTTCAAAAACCTGCTCCGACCCTATAAGCCTCCCTGCAAACCCATGAGGAATATTGGCTTAACTTCCGGGCCTTATTGGAAGAGTAGCTATACCCAAATGAAAGTGATTTGCGAAAAATGCGGAGAATAATCTTTTGAATATCAAAGAAACCAATTCCCATACTCCTGACATAACTGCCTGAAAATGAATGTTTTGCGGATATTATTCTTCTGAAGCATGTACCTAAGTTCGGAGCTTCCCAGAAAAATGAAAAAAATATTCAATTACAAGCAAACAAAATAGCAATACTATCCGTTTTGATTTCAAATACTTCATTTGCCATACTTATGAAAACTCTCTTCTCTTCTCTTCTCTTCTCTTCTCTTCTCTTCTTTGGTTGTAACAAGGAAGCAGAGATTCCACCATTAGCGCAACCCAAAACCCAAAACGAGTTTATGTTGCCCGATGGTGTGACGTTTCCAGACTTGCAGGTTGTGCCAAAGCCGGATAATGACCCTATACCAGCACAAAACCTTGCACAACTGATCTACCGCCAGGCGCAAATGGCGGCCCAAAGCGATGAAGGGCTGTTTGATTTTGCAAAAACTGATGCCTATACCGTATGGAGCGGGGTCGTAACCAGTGACAGTATAGTTGTCTTGGGATATGCACCGGAAGGAACCACCACGATTGACTGGGCAAATTACGACCCGCAAAGTTACGAGTGGCACTATGCCCGTGCTTACACCTTGGCATACATCCTCAAAGAGTTGCAATCCAGTTACCCTGACGAGCAGTTTTTAACCGAGCAGCTCATTTATCAGGAAGCGGAGTACTTGCCCATCTTATACCTCAGGGTTAGTGATTACGACCTCATCTCAAAACTCCAGCAACTACCTACGGTAAGGTATATTGAACCTGCCGGGTTTAAACCGGAGCTGTACAATAATTCCGCTGTTGGTCAGAGGAGTGGGTGTGGAGACGATATATCTGGCATACAGACAACCGACTGGACGGTATTGGGCCCGCCCCCCGGCGCCAGGGTTTCCTGGCATCTAAGAGCAAACAGCCATAATTTAGAACCTGCATGGAACAATGCACCTGGTGGAAACCAAATTACCATAGGCCTAATTGATACGGGGATAGATCCAGACAATACCCGGTTAAGTATGCCAATTTTTGCTTCAGGCCAGTCTGTGAACCGGACTATTACGACAATAAATAAGTTTAGAGTATCGCAAGAGGGCAATAATGTAAACGATCAGTGCGGGCATGGTACCAAGATGGCAGCCCTCCTTGCGAATCCCCGCCCGAATGACGCAAGCCTTACGGGAATCGCTTTCCGTTCCAACTTGGTAGCTTATCGGATTGGAAATGGCGTAGTATTTGATGGCACTGACGAGCGTGCAGCCGTAGTTAATTCCTTTTCAGATGCGGCCAACCGAAATGATCTGCGAGTGATAAGCTTTTCACTTGGCACCATAACGGTGAAAAACGACGTTCGGAATGCGATCGAATTTGCCTTTGCTAAGGGTAAACTTATTTTTGCAGCAGCAGGCAGTGGAGGTTTTGATGTATTCCCCGCAAAGACCGGTACAACAGAAACCATCGCGGTCACAGGAGTTGAGTTTACCACCAACCGAACCAATTTAACTCGCAATGGGCAAAATGCTATTGGGGCATTCGTTGATTTCGCAACCTTCCTCGAGGAGGAAAGGCCGGGCGACAATCGTTTTGCTTTAACCAGCCGCATAAATCAAGGTGGCGACGTGTCACAATCAAAAGGATCGTCCGGCGCGGTTGCTACCTGTGCGGGCATCGCAGCCCTGGTATGGTCGGTAAACCCCTATCTTACCAGAAATCAGGTACAAAATATCCTTGTTCAATCTGGCAGTATGGGTAATAATCGCAACGCCAATTATGGATGGGGTGTAATAGACGCTTCCGTTGCCGTGAATTTAGCTGTGGCCACAGTGGCACCCCCTTCTGGCGTCTCGATTATTCCTATCGGTCCTACCGTTGTAACAACAAGCGGATTTTATGAATGGGTCGCAGAATCAAACTCCATTTTCCCACTCGCCTACGCGTGGAATGGTGGACCAAGTTCGGTTGGGAACACCGTTTATTCCCAGTACATCACTGTTCCTTCTACCGGAAATACTACCTACCCTATCACGGTGTCAGGTACCGAAACGGCGGGTGCAGGTCGCACCTTTACCATCAATTTTAATGTAACGGCGGCATCTGATCCCAACGGTGAACTTCCTGAATAATCAAAAGACTTTAGAGTTATGAAAAAAATATTCATCCTTCTCATCATTTTGGCTTTCGCTCAGCGCTCCAACGCGCAAGAGCTACTCCGACCTAAAACGGCTATATCCCTTGAATTGGGGGTACATGTTCTCCCTATTTTCTGGGGAATAGGCCATCCACGTATTTGTCTTGATCAGGAAGTAGTTTTCTGGCCTCGACGAGGGGTATCTATGGGAGTCAGGTTGGGAGTAGGTAGAATAATGGGGCCCGATTACTTTTGGGTTTGGGAAAATGACGAAACAACCACCCTGTTAGCAGCTGCCTATATGCTTACAGGGAGGAAGAATCACCATTTCGAAGCAGCTTTGGGGCCTGAGTTTTGGATTGATGAAAATGAGTATGGACCTCCATTAGTTCCATTTGCGCAGGTGGGCTACCGCTTCCAAAAACCCGCGGGAGGATTCCTTTTTCGCACCCATATTGGAATTACAAGCGGTGTAGGAGTTGGCATTGGGTACAGCTTTCCGGTACGAAAATAATTACAAATAAAAGCCCTATCCTGTACCTGGCATTGGGAGCGCTGGGGCCAGGTACAGGATAGTCTGGCTACAACTTATCTCCACTTACCGCTATGCGTACTTTTTTCACCCTGGGGATATTTTTATTTCTCCTCTGCCCGGTCTTCTCCCAAGTGGATACTGTTGGCTTGACACCTATGCCTAACCCGAGGGCGCACCAGCGATTGACGTACCATACAGGTTATTACCCGGGCCAGGGCTCTCGCTCCACCACCCTCCTGGACCTCGATTTTTGGTTCACCGACTCGCTGGCGATGGGGCTTGGACTGAGGATAGGGTACGGCACGCTGCAACAATGGAATCTCCGGACTTTCGACAAAAGAGGCTCTTTTACCTTGGGCATGTACCTCATGACTGGTCGAAACAGCACACACTTCGACATCATGTTTGGGCTATACGCCTATCAGGACCAAAAACCCTATACCCGCCCGGTATTGCCCCAGGTCGAAATCGGGCTCTGGCACCAAAAAAGGGCTGGCGGCCCGATCCTACGGGTCCATGCAGGTTCCGCTACGGGCTTCGGGCTCGGGGTGGGCTGGGCCGTGAAGCCCCTGTAACAGGTAAATCCCGGCAGGTAGCCATCGCTTGCTGAATCACCCAAGGAAAAGTGATTTGCGAAAAATGCGGGAGGAGGATGCTTTGAAAAATCAAGGATCTCTATCCTGAATATCCCTGTTCCAAAGTCGGCATCCCGGCAAAGGAACAGGGATTTTTCATTGGGCCAGGGTAGCCTGTAAAACCTTGCAACCAGCGATATCCCCGCATTCGGGCATATCAAAATCCGGGTGAGGACTTAGATTTATTTCCATCTTTCGGAACGCCCGATGCAATCTGAACCAGCGGCGCGTCCAGTTAGCAGATTGATACAATCTTCACTCCCTCCCCCATGAAACTCTTCCTGATAACCGGTGCCTTGCTCCTCCTGAATTGCTCCTCACCCAAAAGCATGGCTGAGGGTGACGGCAACCCGATACGGGTAAAAGTAGGAGAAACCGTTGCGGTGGACCTCCCCTCTAATATCACCACCGGCTATACCTGGCAGCTGGACGAGCAGACCGACACCAGCCGGGCGCGCGTGGCTACGCATGTGTATGAGAGAGGAAAAGGGCAGTTAGCCGGTCAGGGAGGAACGGAGCACTGGACCTTCGAAGCTATTCGTGCCGGAGAAGCCACCATTTTTCTGCGCTATGTGCGCCCCTGGGAAAAAGAAATTCCCGCAGATACCCAGCGGAAAACCATTCAGGTAACCATTACCGAATAGGACTTCCCTCTTTCCACCGTCACCTTATTAATTTTTTCATACCATGAAAAACCTGTTGCCCTCCTGGCGCAGTATGGCTTCGCCTAAGCAATTTTTCCTGCTCTTGCTGTTTGTGGGCCTTTCGCAGGCCATACAGGCACAGCTCCCCGAGCTTCCCCAGTTTTACAAAACCCGTGAAATACAGGCCTCACCGCAAATCAAAACGCAGCTCACGGCCCTTCGGAGTCAGATTCAGGCACAAAATCTGACCTTCAATGTGGGCTATACCAGCGTTACGGGCCTGAACATTGCCCAGATCACCGGCGAATTGGAGTCTACACCTGCTGAACTCCAACTGGCGCGTGCCCAGTCGCTGAAGTTCTCTACCCTGCAGTTTACCATGATGCCTTCGGCGTGCAACGCGTCGGCCGCTACTTACGATGCCCGCAATTTTAACCACGTATCGCCTGTAAAAGACCAACGCACTTGCGGAAGTTGCTGGGCATTTGCGGCCACCGCCATGTACGAATCCAGCTACCTGAAAGTAAACGGCGGCGCTCCCGGATCGGTGGACGGCTCCGAGCAGCACGTGCTGAATTGCTCCGCAGGAGGCGATTGCGGAGGCGGTCTTTCCTGGAAAGTATTTGACTGGATGGTTGCTCAAAACAAGAAAATAAAGCCTGAGTCGGCCCTGGGCTATACTAATGCCCAGGGCAGCTGCCCCGCCGGAGACGGTACCCTCGCCGCAGAAGCATGGGGAATCGTTCGCCCCGATGGCGACATTACCAAGATCGCTTCCGTAGCCGACATCAAGGCAGCCATTTGCAAATATGGCGCTGTGAAAGCGAGCGTATTGGTTACGGGCGGGTTCCAGAACTATACCAATGGCGTCTTCGGCGACATGAACAGCAACTATGCAAGCCCTACGAGTAACCACGCCATCCTGATCGTGGGCTGGGACGACAGCAAAAATGCCTGGCTCATCAAAAACTCCTGGAACACCAACTGGGGCGAAAGCGGCTACATGTGGATCAAGTACGACAAAAACAACATCGGTCGCCGCGCGTGCTGGGTACAAGCCAAAGCAGTGGTATGCCCCGACGTTACGGGTTTTTACACCGCCAACGACGGCGGCTACTACTATGTGCGCCAGCGGGGCAACAAAGTATTCTGGTTTGGCGAGCACCCCAATGGCAGCTTTGCCAACGTATTTTATGGCACCATTACCGGCAATCAGATCAGTGGCACCTTTGGCGATGTACCCAAAGGCGGCGCACGCAGCAGCGGCCCGCTGGTGATCAGCATTTCCAGCAACTGCAACAGCCTGACGAAGGTCAGCGGAGGATTTGGCGCTACCACTTTTACCAAAGCTAATATGCCTGCCAACGTGCCGCTTGCCCGAAGCGCCGCCTATTCTGAGCAACTGATCGGCAACCTCACCGGCAAATGGGCGGGCAACGACAATGCCGACTACTACGTGGCGCAGTATGGCAATACCATCTTCTGGTTTGGTGAAAGCAAATTCACCAGCGGTCGCCCCGGCTTTGCCAATGTGGCTTTCGGTACCCGCAGCGGCAATACTTTCAACGTAGAATGGGCCGACGTGCCCAAAGCAGGCGCTGCAGGTGGCGGCACCCTCAACCTCAGTGTTTCTTCCGCGACACAGTTTGTGAAAACGGCAGGCGGTGGCTTTGGTGGCACGCAGTGGACACGCCCGGGAATGGTGATCGTGAGCCCAACCACCCCCGTAAAAGTAGGCGGAACGGTCTTCACCCCTGTCCTGCTTTTCCTTGATGGCACTTTTGTAAACAAAGACCCGAATACCGGCGGAATCACCAAAATGATTTTCAGCGCTAACGGTAGCAAGGTTCAGTGTTTTGGCAAATGCTCGCCCAGCGACTGCGACTGGGGCACGGTGGCGGCTACCAAAAACGGCAGCGTTTATACCGCCATTTTCGACTCCAACGTAGCCAAGCGCACCCTCGCCATCACGGACCTGGGCAGCGGCGAACTCAAAACGGTGGAATCGGTAGTTTACAAAGACCGCAGGCCTTCACAGACCAACACGTATTTCTTCAAAAAATAGTCGTCCGTTTATTTCTGAAAGTCCCGGTGCTACCTGCATCGGGGCTTTTTTTATAAAAAATTGTCTAGCGTACTGATTTGAGTCCTTTTTGAAGGAATGTGAGGCGAATGACAGCAGATTCCTCGGGTAATTGAGGGACATTAACCAACCAGAAATTACCCATGAAAAAAATCACCTTTAGCCTGCTTCTGGCCACAGTGCTGTTGTCCTGCAGCACCGGCACCCTCCATTCCGTTACTTATATCGAACCCGGCCTCAGCTTTGCGCTCGGAGAAGGGAAACACGGCGGTTATTCTGCCAGCATCACCAACCAGGGAAAAAGCGAAATAGTGGTGTCTGCCCTGAAAGAAAATGGCATGACCCTCCCGCTCGATACTTTAAAAATTTCCCAATCAGGAAAGTATCAGGTACCCGCCAATACCCAGGTATTTTTTAAAAACACCAGCACCGCGAACCAGGGAGAGATCAAAATTCTCCTGAAAGGCGATACCAACCTGAGCATGAATTACGAAGGGAAAAAGTGATATTATTTCATAAATAGCAGAGGGGAGACCGGGTAATTCACCTGTTCTCCCCTTCTTTATGAAAGAACCCTATCCTGAAAATGCAGCCACCATGGGTGAAAATCGCATTTGCAGGACGCCCGGAAAAATTGAAACTTGACTCTCAGTTCTCCCTCACTGTTTTTTGCCCCCTCTCCCCGCCATGAAACCCTACTTTCGCTTTAGCCTCCTGCTGGCCATCGTCAGCTTCGGCTGCAACTCTGTTCCGGAGCCAAGGCTTGTTCAGATAGCCGATTATTTTCCCGAAACAGATACCACCATTCAGACAAACCTCCTTCCTTTTTCAGACACAAAAGCCTGGAAAACAACGGGTTGGACCGAAGCTACCGGCACCAGCCTTCCGGAGTGGATTACCGAAAATGGTACAGCCGCCACCACCTTTGCGCAGGGAAATGCCCACATTCATCTGGAAATGAAACTCGAAAAAGGCAGCACCTTTACCGTTTTACTCCAGAACGCATACCCCCTTGTTTTGCATGGCGACCCAACCGTCGAAGGACAAGGATCGGTAGCCGGTATCGCCGCCTCAGCGAAAGCCAGCCTGCTTCCCGGTCTATGGCAAACCCTGGATATCGTGTTTTACGCGCCCGGTGCGAACGTTCCGGCCCGTTTGTTTCGCGCTACCCTTAACGGCGTGGAAATCCATAGCCAGGTGCAACTCCCCGCACCAGAGAAGTCGTCAGATGGTTTTCTGGTATTGACAGCCGAAGGAAAAGCAACTGTGCGAAATATTGCCTTGACGCCGCTGGATCTGGAGACGAGCGTTCCGGCCTTGATTCTAGGCAAAACCCTCCGCTACGAGGCGTATGAGAAAGATGGCTTTCAGCTACTGGCCAATTTCGCTGCCAGTAAAAAAGTAAACACCGGCGAAACTGCCTTCATGGACATAGATGCGAACCGCCCGCGCGAAATCAACTACGGCCTCAAGTATTTCGGAACCTTTACAGCACCGCAAACCGGGGAATATAAATTCCTGCTTACCTCCGACGACGGCAGCCGCATGTACCTCGACGGAAAGGAAATAATCACCAACGACGGCGCGCACGGCGACGAAACCCGCGATGCCACCCTTACGGTGGAAGCAGGAGAACATGCCTTCGAAGTAGATTATTTTCAGGGAGAAGGCGGCGCCAGCCTCCGCATGGACTATACCGGAAACGGCCTGCCCATGCTGCCGTTTTTCTCCGCCGGAAAAACTTCCGTTATCCAAAGCAAAGACGCCTACAACCTGGTTCCCGAAAAGGAGCCCATCATTCAGCGGAGCTTCCTCGTGTTCCCGCCTGCGCAGGAACTGGCCTCTGACGAAGACCCCAAACGCCGCACGCATGGTATCTCGGTGGGTGACCCCTCTGGAAACCATTTCGCGCTCGATGCCGGACAGGGCACCCTCCTGATGCTCTGGCACGGTGCTTTTGCCAACGCTTTCAACATGTGGGACGGCCGGGGCAACTGGCAGAACCTGGTACCTATGGGTCAGGTTATTTCGCGGAACGGACAGCCTGATTTTGCGGTTTTGGCTGAAGAAACGGCAAATTGGCCCGATTCGCTGGCCTTCAACACCGTCTGGAAGCCCAAAGGCTATGAACTAAACCCAGCAGGCTGGCCGGTTTTTGATTATGAACTGGAAGGTGTAGCCATTAAGGATCAGTACCAATCAACGGGGGATGCCCTCGTGCGCACCACCACCCTCACTGCGAAAGAGCAGCCTGTTTATTTCCTGATTGCAAGTGGCGAGTCGGTAGATCCGCAGGGAAAAGGCCGCTATGTGGTGCAGGGTCCGGGGTATTTTGTACAAATAAATACCTGCAAAGGTGCAGAATTGCTGCTTCGCCAAACCGCCCGTGGCCAGGAACTTGTAGCTAAAATCAAGCCCGGAAAGGCCGAAATCAGCACCGCTCTGACCTGGTAAGCCCCCCTTTTTCCATTTTCTAAAAAAAAATCTCATGTACCGATACCTCACCCTTTCGATACTTCTCGCCTGGACCCTTTTGCTCCCGGTTACCACAACGGCAAAAACAGAAGCCGATTATTACCAAATCCAAACCCTGAAATCTCCGGAGGGCGATATTCTCGAAATCGGGGGCATGGCTTTTCTCCCCGACAACTCCCTGGCCGTAGCTACGCGCCGGGGCGAGATCTGGATCATTAAAAAATGGGACACCGAAACGCCCAAGCTGTCGCGCTTTGCCAGCGGCCTGCACGAACCCCTGGGACTGGCTTATCATGAGGGTGCTTTTTTCACCACGCAAAGGTCAGAGGTAACGAAGATTACCGACAAAAACAGCGACGGAAGGGCCGACCGCTACGAAAGCGTGGTGAGCTGGCCCCTCACCGCCAACTACCACGAGTACGCCTACGGCCCCGAATTTCTCCCCAACGGCGACATGCTCATCACCCTCAATGTGGGATGGGAAGGCAAAGGCGTGAGCAAAGCCCCATTTCGCGGATGGATGATGCTCATTACCCCTGAGGGCAAAATGACTCCATTTGCAGCAGGAATGCGCTCCCCTTCCAGCTTTGGATTCAACGACCAGGGCGATATTTTTTATGCCGAAAACCAAGGGGACTGGGTGGGCAGCGGCCGTATCACCCATATAGAAAAAGGCGATTTTGCCGGACACCCCGCCAGCCTCAACTGGACCAACGAGCCGGGTTCACCGCTTAGCCTCCAGTCTGGTGAAATAAACGATGACTTCGGCACCATGTACGAAGCAGCCAAAACGGTAAAATCGCTCAAAATCCCATCCGTATGGTTTCCGCACAGCATCATGGGCATTTCTACCTCCGACATTATTTCGATACCGAAAAAAGGTTTCGGGCCTTTTGGCGGCCAGCTGCTGGTGGGCGATCAAGGCCAGAGTAAGGTGATGCGCGTATTTCTGGAAAAGGTCAATGGCGTGTATCAGGGAGCCTGTTTTCCTTTTCGGGAGGGCTTTGGCTCAGGCATCCTCCGCCTCGAATGGGCGCCTGACGGATCGCTCATGGTGGGCATGACCAGCAGGGGCTGGGCTTCCACCGGAGCTGAACCCTTTGGTCTGCAAAGGCTGGAATGGAAGGGCGAAGTTCCCTTCGAAATTCAACAAATGGAAATTAAGGACGATGGCTTTTTGCTCACCTTTACCCAACCCGTTGACCCCGCCACCGCCGGAAATACTTCAGCTTATTCCTTGCAACGCTTTACCTACCAGTACCACCAGCAATACGGCAGCCCGGTTACCGATCTGGGTCAATGCCAGATAACGAAGGCAAACGTACTGCCCTCCGGCAATCAGGTGAAACTCACCATATCGGGCCTCAAGCCCGGCTATATCCACGAACTGCGGCTGGCAGGCGTAATGAGCAAAAGCGGCGAGCAAGTCCTGCATCCGCTGGGATACTATACCCTTAATCAGCTGCCCGGAGGCGGCGAAAACATGGCCGACATGGCTTCCCATTCGGGCAAAGCTTCCGCCGAGCCAGTATTTGAAGCGGGCAAGCACCTCACCGAAATGCCCGCCTCCTGGGGCGGGAAAGCCACCCAGCAACTGGAAATCAGCACCCAGCCGGGGCTGAAATACAACAAAACCACCCTGCGGGTAAAAGCCGGTAGCAAGGTGAGCCTACGCTTCACTAACCCCGACGACATGCAGCACAATTTCGTGATCACAAAGGATGGGGCCTCTCAAACCGTAGGGCAAAAAGCCCTAGAAATGGGCCTGGCCGGATACGGCAGTCACTACATTCCCAAAAGTCCGGACGTCCTTTTTCACACCAGTCTCCTGGAACCCAACTCCAATCAAACGATCTATTTTCAGGCACCGGCAGCTCCCGGCAAATACGAATTTGTGTGTACCGTACCCGGACATGCCTCCTTGATGCGCGGGGTGTTGATCGTGGAATAGGCGATCAGTGTTGTTTTCTGTGGGGTGAAGCGCAGAAAGGTTGTTTCCTTTCTACAGTTTTTCTTCAGAATTACGGGCTAACTTCCCCTGCATGAAAGTGCTTGTGATCGAAGACGAAGCTGATCTGCGGCAGGAGCTTGTGGCTTTTCTCAATAGCCAGGGTTACCGCTGCGAACAGGCAGGGGGCTACGCCGAGGCGGAGGACAAACTTGCGCTCTACGACTACGAGGTGGTGCTGCTCGACCTTACCCTGCCCGATGGTGCGGGGCTCGATCTGCTGGCTTTTCTGCGAAAAGAAAAACCACAAACGGGCGTGCTGATCGTGTCGGCGCGAGACAGCCTCGACGATAAGCTCAAGGGCCTGGACCTGGGTGCCGACGACTATATCACTAAGCCCTTTCACCTTTCGGAAATCAATGCCCGGATGCATGCGCTGTTTCGGCGAAAGCACCTCGGCGGCACCTTTACGTTGGAACTGGGTAGCATCAGCCTCGACACCGTGGCCAAAACGGTTACGTATGAAGGGCGGCCCCTCAGCCTCACGCGCAAGGAATACGAGCTGCTGCTCTACCTGGCCATCAACCGCAACCGCCTCATCAGCAAGGAAGCCATCGCCGAAAACCTGTGGGGCGACCAGTACGACCTCGTCGATAATTTCGACTTTGTGTACGTGCATGTCAAAAACCTCCGCCACAAACTCCTCGCAGCAGGCGCGGGCGACCTTATCCGCACCGTTTACGGCATGGGCTATAAACTCAGCTGGCCATGAAACTCATCGACCATACCGCCCGGTGGTTTCTGGGAGCTTCGGCTGCGGTATTTATGCTGGCCGGGGGGCTGCTTTTCCTTTTGCTCACGGTTATTTTTCGTGAAGAAATAGACGAACAGCTGAATCTGCGGGCTGCGCGGGCGGTTGCTTTGCTTTCGCACCACCAGTCCATCACTGACCCTTTTGCAAATGTAGAACCAATAACAGCAAGTGCTCCCCGGGTATCCACCACCTACCGCGACACCCTGGTGTACGACGAAGTTTCTGCTGAAAATGAGCCTTACCGCCTGCTGCGCAAAGAAGCCACGATCGAAGGGCAGCGCTATGAAATTACCCTGCTGGCATCAAGACTCGAGTGGGAAGACCTGTTTCAGGCATTGTTGCTGGTATTTGGATTCGTGATCTTGCTGCTGTTGGTGGTCGGTTTTTTTCTGCAAAAAATGGTTGCCCGGCGTGTATGGCGGCCATTTTTCCAGTACCTGCAAAGCGTGCGTACTTTTTCCATTAAACAGGAAAGCCCTTCTTTTTTTGAAAAATCAGCAATCGCCGAATTTGAAGAGCTTCGCCAGGCACTTACGCAACTGACGGAGCAGGTGCAGCGCGATTACCTTGCTTTGAAAAATTTCTCTGAAAACATGGCCCATGAGCTGCAAACGCCCCTGGCCATTATCCAGACACGGCTCGACCAGGTATTGCAGGAAGAGCAACTCCCGTCCGAAACCGTGGCGCGGATCGTGTCGGTAAGGCAGGCCGCCGAGCGCATCACTCGCCTCTCCCGCGGGCTGGCGTTGCTGGCGCGCATCGAAAACACCCAATTTGAGCGGGAAGACATGATACAACCCCAAGCGGTGATTGCGGCGCAGATTGAATTGCTGGAGGAAATGACCGAGGCCAAGGGACTGAAAATCAACTTCCTGCGGGAAACTTCTCCGGTCCTCAAAGGAAACCTCTACCTTTTTCAGATTTTGATTAGCAACCTCATGGGCAATGCGTTGAGGTATGCTACGGTTAATTATCCTCTCGAAATAACCCTCAACGCCGCGAGCCTTTCCTTTCAAAATCACGCCAAGCCCTACGCCGGAAACCCTGCTGCGCTGATGGAGCGCTTCGTGAAAGACAATCCTGCATCTGAAAGTACCGGACTGGGGTTATCGCTGGTAAAAGAGATCGCGGCTTTCCACGGCTGGCGGGTGGTTTATCTCATCGAAGGAGAAGTGCATCGGCTGGAAATACATTTCTGAGTTCAGAAAGTCTTCAGAATGGCCAGCCACCTTGCGATAAATTCAGCAAATTTTTTTTTATAAAACGATCCTTCTAAGCGCCCTCGCCCTTGTTACCGGCATCTCGGCCTGCGCACAAAACACCTCAGTACAAGGCAACGGCAAAACCATGGAAGTGGTGCTGGACGTTACAGGCAAGGTTTTGAAAGTTACTGAAGAAGCAGTAGACGAAGAGAAGGACTGATTTCACTGCGTACTCATAACAAACACGGTGCACATACCCAGGCACATGATTCGATTTACCTCCCTGAAAAGTACCTGGCTGGCGATCCTGCTGGCCTGATCATGAGTGTGGGTATCATTGTCGAAAATGCCATTTTCACCTACCAGCAATTCGAAGCCGCGCTGGAGGGTCACGATGTGGACGGCGCTCTCAACTTTGCCATTGCTTCGCGGTTGAGCCCCAAGCTTATGACCGCACTGGGCGCCATTATCGCCCTGGCACCACTGGCTGCAGGCATCGGAACAGGCGCAAAACTCCACCAACCGCTGGCCATTGCTGTGATCGGAGGACTGGTCGTGGCCTTGCCGCTGCTGCTGGTCGTGTTTCCGGCGTTGATCCGCATCGGCCACCCGCGTAACAGGTAACGAATGAAACGGGACTTCTCTTTGTAAAACATCCAGTCATACTGCGGATCATCCATTCTTTATTTCTCTAGCTCACTGATAATCAGCCATTTTCAGAATGGCGTAAGGTTTGCTACATTTGGGGAAAAATACGAAACCCGTTTACTCTGCCTGTGACCTTAAACGGGGTTTTTCGTCTGGACCTGCAAACACAAACCTGCATGCTACGCGCCCTGATTGTTGGCTTTCTTGTTCTTTTTTCCCTGAATCTAAAGGCACAAGTAAGCCTGCCGGCCGATAACGAAGCCGATCGATTTGTAAACGACGGCATGAAAGCCCTACAGGCCGGGCAATACACCCAGGCCCTGAATGCTTTTTACGGAGCGGTAAATCGCCCGGTACATGCCGCCACTTCCGCGGGCTATTACCTGCTGGGGCAAACTTATTACCGCATGGGTTTCACCGACTCCGCCATGCGGTGCTGGTATTATCTGAGTGACGCCTTTCCGCAGAGTCTTTATATTCCTGAAACCAAATACCAGACAGCCTTGGTCCTGATCGGAGACGAAGACCCTTATCAGCGCACCCAGGGCGTGATGCAAATGGCCGAACTGGCCTATACCGCCGTTGATCCGGGGCTGGCTGCAGATGCTTTCAAGCAATTTCAGGAGGTTATTTATACAGAAAATCAGCCTGAAAAAATCGGCGAATACTACACGCTCGTTCCCCAGCCATACCAGGTAGCCGTGATCGAGGCACTGGTTTTCCGGCTGATGTCATTGGGTCAATTTGAATCTGCAAAAGCCAGTTACGACCGGCACCTCGAATTTGGGGGAGCGCAATCGCCCTATGCCGAGCAGTTGCTTACCCAGCAGGGGCCGGTGAAAGTGGTGCGCCAAAATGAAACGCGTCTGGCGGTATTTCTACCGCTGTTTTTGGACGATCCCGCAGATGCCTTTTCACAGGAAATACCCCGCCAATCGAAACTGGGTCTGGAGTTTTATGAAGGAATCGAAACCGCTGTGCGGATGTATCAGCCCTTCGCACGCAAAAAAATCTACCTTCGCGTGCTGGACAACCGGCGCGACTCGCTTGTAACCCAGCAGCAACTGCGTACCCTGGACGAACTTCGTCCCGATTTCATCCTCGGCGATGTGTACAACGGCCCCTCTACCGTCATCAGCCGGTGGGCGGAGGCAAATCAGGTGCCACAGCTGGTGCCGATCAGCCCAAGCAACGACCTGATTTCAGGCAAACATCAGGTATTTTTGGCACACCCCACCAGCGAAACCCACGGCACCCGCATGGCCGAATACGCCTTTGATTCCCTTGGTCTGCGCAAGGTATCGGTTTGGAGTGATCGTAAACAGGGAACTGCTGCCCTGGCCAATGCTTTTGAGGCTGCGTTTATTGCCCGCGGGGGCCAGGTAATCAGGGCCAATGTGGACTCGGTTTATAGCCGCGCCATGAGCCAGGTGGGTACCCAAATCCGCAACCAAAAGCGTGACGGTGTGCAGGGAACCTATATTCCCATCATGAACAACGAAGAGACCTGTGGCCTGATACTGAGCCTTTTACAAGGAGAAGGCCTGCATATTCCGGTGATGGGCGGCCCTCATTGGTACACCCGCTACAAGGTAATCGACCGCACCTTGAAAGAGCGCGTTGAGCTGGTATTTTCGACCTCTTTTTTCAAAGAAACAGACGACCTTCGCTACCGTAATTTTTACGAAAACTACTACGCCAACTACGAAACGGCGCCCACCGACTATGCCCTGTATGGCTACGACCTGGGCATGTATTTGCTGCAATCGCTCGATAGTTACGATCCTCAGATCAATGGATGGATCACCGACTACCTGCACCAGGCACCAGCTGTTGCGGGTATCCATACCTCCTTTTTATACGGCGGAGATCAAAGCAACCAGTTTGTGAACCTCTGCAAATTCTCCGCCAACGGGGTAGTACCAGTCAACCGGGCGCAACCTTCGAATCCAATGCTGGAAGTTCGGGTAGATGCTCCCCGATTAAAACCGCAGGGATCGGGCAATGTTGGTCCTTCTGTTCCGGGCAGAGGTAATTAAAGGGCATTGTATTCGTTTGGGTTTTTAGGCTGATTTACCCAGCTTTACGCCCATGCAACCCTCGAGAATCTCGCTTATCCTTTTATTGACGGTAATGCTTACCGGATGCCAGCTTTTCAAGTCGGCATCCAAGGCTCCCGCCCGCGACACCCAGGCCGAATACACCTTCTCTGAAGGCCAGCGCGCCCTCCAAGCTGAGAATTACGACCTGGCTGCCGACGCCTTTGAACGCACCCTCCTCCGGCCCGAAAACCGGGTGACGACCGCAGCCTTATACCTTGCCGGCATGGCCTACTACCACCTGGAGTGGTACGAACTGGCCGAGCAGCGCTTTGACCGCCTGAAAAACAGGTACCCAAAATCGAAATATGTAGGCGAAGCCCAATATCACCAGGCGCTGATTAAACTCGAAAGCCGCAAAGATTCGCTCAAAGCCGAAGGGGTTGGGGTATTGCTTTCTCTTGCTGAAATCTCTAAAAATGAAAGCCTCACTGTTGATGCGCTGAAAGCTGCACGCGAGGCGCTTTTCAAACGGGGCACGGAGCAGTTTCCGGGCAAATGTGCTGTTTTGGCTCCTGCCAGTCAGCGGGGAGTGGTTTATGAAGCCTGGTGCTACCGGGAGATCGTGGCAGGGAGGTATCCGCACGCGCTGGAGTTGTACAACGATTTTAAGAAAAAAGGAGGTATCCCTACCCCATTTCTCCTGAGCCTTTTCCCGACCAACCTTACCCCTACCCAAACGACCAAACCGAACGCCCCTGCCCGCATAGCGGTATTTTTGCCGATGATGCTCGACGAACTCCGCTACAGCACCGAAGTACCGGAGTCGAGCATGATTGGCCTCGATTTCTATGAAGGGTTTCGATTGGCGCTGGAGAGCAAGGCCCTGTATGGCAGGCGTCCGGTATTTGTGCGGATAATTGACAGCAAAAAGGATTCGCTACTCACGCCCCGGATTATCCAGAGCCTTGACTCACTCAAACCACAAGTGGTGGTAGGCGGTATTTACAATGGGCTTTCGCGCTCGCTGGCCAATTGGGCCGAGACCCGAAATGTGACCCAGGTGGTGCCCATCAGTTCTAATCCCGACCTCGTCGAAAACAAGAATCAGGTATTCCTGGCGCACCCCTCTACCGCTACCCACGGCACCCGCATGGCCCGCTATGCGGCTGAAGTTGCCCACCTGCGGAAGGTGGTTGTGTTTACCGATGGCCAGCCTGCTACCGAACAAATGACCCAGGCTTTTATCCAGGCTTTTACCCGCAAAGGGGGCGTAGCAACCCGTGTTTTCTTCAATTTTACTGACAATAACAAAAACATTCAGTCGATTCGTGCTGCCTTGGTTTCGGGGGTAGATGGGGTGTATTTGCCCTACCTCAACAACGAAGAATCCGCCAACCTGGTACTTACACAGCTCTACGATAAAAAGGTGACGGTGATGGGTTCGCCTCACTTCCGGACAAGGTACCACACCATCGACCGCACACTGCTGGAGCGGTTGGAGATGGTGTGCTCAACCTCGCACTTTATCAACGAACTTTCGGGGCCCTATCTCAGTTTTGAGCGATCATACAGCGAGCGCTATGGTGGTTACCCGTCCGAGCAGGCTATTCAGGGCTACGACCTCGGCAATTACCTCGCGGGTCAACTTGAAAATTTCGATCCCGGCATCGGACTGCCTTTTTCGGCCTATATCCGCAATGCCTCGCTGGTACAGGGGCTGCACCTTTCGTATTTGTTTCAGGGAGAGCAAAGCAACCAGTTTGTGAACCTGATCCGATTTACGCGGGAAGGCATCCAGCCGGTGTATCTGGTAGATTGAGCCAACGTAAAATATATTTTGACCGCTAACTGCTGACAAACCCGCTTATCCTCATCGGTCCGTTTGTGGGCTCCTACACACGTTTTTCCTGAGCCTATAACCAAACAAAAAAGGCTGCCCGATAAGGACAGCCTTCAAATTGGATTTCGTGGTGTTGGATTAATTCACGGCATCAATCACAGCCTTGAAGGCTTCGGGATTGTTGGTAGCGAGGTCGGCAAGCACCTTACGGTTGAGGTCAACTCCGGATTCGTGAATTTTTCCCATGAAAGCGCTGTAGCTCAGGCCATTGATGCGGGCAGCAGCGTTGATACGCTGGATCCACAACGAACGGAAAGAGCGCTTACGTGCGCGGCGGTCACGGTATGCATAAGCCCAGCTTTTTTCGAGCTGGTTTTTGGCTACCGTCCAGACGTTTTTCTTACGTCCAAAATACCCCTTGGCCATCTTCATCATTTTCTTGCGACGGGCACGGGAGGCAACTGCGTTTACTGAACGAGGCATTTTTTTTCTTGATTTTCGACAGTGTTGAAAAAACCAGGATAACTGGCTAAACCTTAAAGATCTTTCGATCAGATAATCATGCGTGCTACACGTTTTACATCGCCAGCAAACACAATAGCAAAGGGAGCCAGATGCCTTTTACGTTTCTTAGACTTTTTCGTCAGGATGTGATTTTTAAACGCATGCTTGCGCTTGATCATTCCTGAGGCGGTTTTTTTGAAACGCTTGGCGGCCCCGGAATTGGTCTTCATCTTGGGCATAACAAAGAATAATTAAATTGGACTGCAAAGATAGGAATATCACGCTGATCTACAAAGGAGTTCTTTCGAATACCAACAAGTATTTATTGGCTCGGCTGAGGGCAGGGTCAAACTTTAATGGTCTGAGTAAGGGCGAGCTTTAGTTGCAGTATTTGCGGATCATGGTATAGGCGTTGACATCGCCCATTTCGCCGGCGCGGCTCCAATCGAGACAGGCACCTTCTATGTCGTCGGCAGCGAGTTTTATTTGAGCGCGGGCGTTATATACTTCGTAGTTGCGGGGACTTTCCCGCACCAACAAATCCATGTCGCGGATGGCATGCTTAAAGTCTTTGAGCTGGATATAAGCCTGTGCGCGCTCCATGAGCAAGCTGAGGTTGCGTGGATTGAGCTTCATGGCCGAGTTGAGGTCTTCTACCGCCCCCCGGAAGTCCTGTAGTCCACTCTTGGCTTTGGCCCGTTGGTAATAAAAGCGCTCGTCTTTGCTTTTGCCGCGGATGGCAATGTTAAGATCAGAGATGGCACCGAGGTAGTCTTCGAGGCCCAGGCGGCTTACCCCCCGGTTGTAATAGGCATCGGGGTTGGCTGGCTGGAGGTCGAGCGCCATCGAAAAATCCTGAATCGAACCTTTAAAATCGCCCATAAACTGACGGGCAATACCCCTATTGAAATAGGCAGCATCGTTAGCTGGGTTCAGCTTTACGATCATGGTAAAATCGCCTTCTGCACCAGGATAGTCGCCCCCGCTCAGCCGGGTTATGCCTCGTTTGAAAAGGTCTTTCTCGGTTTGGGCATAGCCTGGGTATATCCACCCAAAGATTATCACCAAAAGCAAAATCCTAATATTCATCCCGGTCTAATTTTAGTGAGCAAAATTACCAATTGCCCGACGGACTGCAAAGTCAGCTTAGGGTTGGGTTTGTACATGGTCAAAAGCTGTATCGAACTGCTGGAGGAGATGCATTGGTGCACCAACCCTATTGCTTAGCATACGACTAATTGACCACCCACGGGCAACTGATCAATATCTTAGAATGTAAACTGGTTTACTTTTCGTACAAATATGCTGAACAAAGAAGGAGATTTTGTTCAAAACGATTAAGTTTAATCCAAGAGTCTAAGCCACCTTAAACCTATGCTCAATCGTAGAAGTTTTCTTAACCGCGCAGGCACTGCAAGTGCTGCCGTAGCTTTCGGCCTCCCTGCCCTATTTGCCGCCAGCCACGAAGCGGACACCCTTTCCCCAGTGAAAAAAATCAGGGTCGGCGTTATTGGCTGCGGCAGTGTATCAAACATGTACCTGCCTCACCTGAGCCGATCTCCGTATGCCGAAGTCGTGAGCTGCTGCGACCGGATTTTTTCCCGAGCTACTGCCGCCGCAGAAAAATACCACATCGCTCATGCCTACCCCGGCATTGAGGAGATGCTTGCCGGCGAACCTTTTGACCTGCTCGTGAACCTTACCGATATGCAGGAGCACGGACACCTGAACCGCTCGGCACTGGAAGCCGGAAGGAACGTATGGAGCGAGAAACCCATGGCTAACAGCTACGCTGAAGGCTGGAGGCTGCTGGAACTAGCCAAACAAAAAGGCTTGCGTATCTGGGGAGCGCCTGCGGTAGTTACCAGCCCGCAATTTGCCTTTATGTCCAAAGCCCTGCAAAATGGCAAAATAGGCCGCCCAGCTGCCGCACATGCCACTTACGGGCACTTGGGTCCTGAATGGTCCAGCTTTTTTTATGAAAAAAACGGAGGGAGTATGCCCGACCTCGGCGTATACAACCTCGTAACTCTTACCGGTATTCTGGGTCCTGCGCGATCCGTAGTAGCCATGACCAGCATCGTTACCCCTATTCGTAATATCGAAGGGAAAGGAGAAATACGCGTAGAAACCGAAGACAATGCCATGCTCCTGCTCGACCACGGCAATGGGGTATTGTCGCATGTGCAATGTGGATTTAATTACTTTGACCCCCATGGCCATGAAGGCAAAGGGCAGGATAGAGCGTCCGTTTCCATCGTAGGAACTGGAGGCAGCATGCACCTGGTTGGCTACGATTGGGCTCCCGGTGGGGTGGACCTCGCTACGGTAGCAAAACCTGAACACGAACGCTTTGCCGTTGACTCCGAGGGTTATGTTTGGGAACAGGGAGCTTCTTACATCTGCATGTGTATGGCCACCGGAAAAGAACCCCTCATCACCGCCGAACAAGCGCTCCACATCGTTGAGGTAATGGAAGCGGCCCGCGAATCGCAGGAAACCGGACGCAGGGTTTACCTGAAATCGACCTTTCGGTGGCCGCTGGTTTGAACACCAGCAATCCGTATAAGCCGGGCTACTGCGTCTGATTCAACTCCAATCTTTCCCCGTGGAGGACAACGTTGTTGACGTATTGCCAGCCTTTATCCCGGAATGGAAGAAAATCAGGGTCGGGTTCCCTCTACCTTAAAAACAGCGTGGGGGAGTAACTTGTAGGTGGGATCGATGTGTCTCATTCTGAAGACGATACGGTCGATGTGTACATTCGTCCCGTGCAATGCCTCATCGGGTCAAATTCAGGCATCTGATATTTTTCCGAGATCACGCCACCCCGTACTTACTCTCCTCCAGGGTGATTCATGAAAAAGCCGTACCGCATAGTATAGCCTCTGACCAAGGCCTGGTTTGGTTCCACTATTCTCACTTCCACGAGGTCATCACACTCCGGATGATTCAAAATCCAGCGTACAGGTGTGCAGATGACCGGCGACTCCACGGAAAAAGGAACTTATGTCGCTTATGCCTTCAGGATCACTAATAACACGATGCGTACAGGTAAACATTGGGGATATCCTATAGGGCAGGGTTGAACAGAGTAAACCGGGGCAATCGATTGCTTATGAAAGACCCCTAAGTCTGACCAAAGAAAAAGAATCGAAGCAGGGCTCAATTTGGCACATCGCTATCCCTCACATCCCTTTTCCCACTTTCCCCCAAAAAGCCTTAAATTCGCCCCTTGAAAAATCAACACCGGGACATGGATGTTTCAATAGTAGTCCCTCTGATAAACGAGGAAGAATCGATACCCGAACTGGCAGCGTGGATTGCGCGGGTGATGGAGGCCGAAAAATGCAGCTACGAAGTCATTTTTGTAGATGATGGCAGTACCGACGGCTCCTGGGACACCATTCTCCGGCTACAGGAACAAAACCCGGCCGTAAAAGGCATTCGCTTTCAGCGCAACTACGGCAAGTCAGCTGCCCTGCACGTGGGGTTTCAGGCCGCACAGGGCGAAGTCGTGATCACGATGGATGCAGACCTGCAAGACAGCCCCGATGAGCTGCCGGAGCTGAGGCGGATGATTTTGGAAGAGGGCTACGACCTGGTTTCGGGTTGGAAACAAAAGCGCTACGACCCGATTGCTAAAACCATTCCTTCCAAATTCTTTAACTGGATCACCCGCAAGGTTTCAGGAATAAACAACCTCCACGATTTCAATTGCGGCCTTAAAGCCTACCGCAGCGAAGTAGTAAAAAACATAGAGGTATATGGTGAAATGCACCGCTATATTCCTTTGCTCTCCAAATGGGCTGGTTTTCCGAAGATCGGAGAAAAAGTTGTGGAGCACCGTGCCCGTAAATACGGCGTTACGAAATTTGGCCTGAACCGCTTTATCAATGGGTTTCTGGACCTGGCCACCATCGTGTTTACCCAGCGTTACCTCAAGCAGCCGATGCACTTTTTCGGTACCTGGGGTGTTCTTTTCGCCTTTATTGGCGGAAGCACCCTCGTTTATCTCGCTTGTGTAAAGCTTTTCCTGGGTCAGGGCCTCGGCAACCGTATTCCGGCTTTTATGTTTGGCACCGTGGCATTTCTGCTGGGTGTTACCTTGTTTTCTACAGGTCTGTTGGGCGAGCTCATTACGCGCAATGCTCCAGATCGCAACGCATACCGCATCAGGACCACGCTGGGCCTGACTTCCTCCTCTACCCCCCCGACCATCAACCACTTACCATGAAATACCACCTCGTATCCGGCGGCTGCGGCTTTGTCGGACGCAACATCACCAAATACCTGCTCAAGCATACCGCTGATTATGTGATCGCCGTAGATGACCTCTCAGTAGGCATCGCGCCCGACCAGTGGCCCCTTTCATCGCACCTGGGACTGGGCAGCGCACCTGTACGTACTTCGGGCCCCATGGAATGGTGGGGAGCCGACGAAAGGCTGCTTTTCTGGAGGGGTGATTTCCGCAACTTTTTGCGCTACCTGATGGAAAACCCGCGCTGGCTGCAGGAAACCTACGACCTTGATTTTGAGCAGTTTACCGATGTATTTCACTTCGCAGCCATAGTAGGTGGCCGTGCCAAAATAGATGGCGACCCCATGATGGTGGCCCTCGACCTGAGCATCGATGCGGAGGTGTTTTACTGGGCGGTGCGCAACAAACCTGCCCGCCTTATGTACCCCAGCAGCAGCGCGGCTTACCCCGTGAACCTGCAAGGCGAAGGGGGATTTGTGGCTTTGAAAGAAACCGATATCCAGTTTGGCGGTGACCTGGGCCAGCCCGACATGACCTACGGATGGTCGAAGCTCACGGGAGAATATCTCGCGCAGATTGCAGCGCAGCACTACGGTTTGCACGTGGCCTGCGTGCGCCCGTTTTCAGGCTACGGCGAAGACCAGGACCTCACCTACCCGATTCCGGCCATTGCGGCTAGGGCGGCCAAAAAGGAAGACCCCTTTGAGGTTTGGGGCAGCGGAAAGCAAGGCCGCGACTTTGTGCACATCGACGACTGTGTAGATGCGATCATGTTTGCGCTGGACCATATCAGCGACGGTTCGGCCATGAACATCGGCTCGGGAAGGATATCGTCTTTCCTCGAAATCATAGAGCTATTTACCGAGTTTGCGGGGTATGCACCAACGATCAAGCCGCTGCTCGACAAGCCCGTAGGCGTACATGCCCGCCATGCCAACATGGACTACGTGTTCAACACCCTGGGGTGGAAGCCAAAGATTTCTTTGCGCGAAGGAATGAAACGGGTATACGAAGCTTCGGTGGCCCGTCTGTAGGTTGAGACATATAAATCGCGACCCAAAAATGATACCTCCCTTTTCGGGGGGTATTTTTTTTAGAATCATTTCCAAAGGCTAAAATATTTACCGTGAAATAAAATGGAGTGTGTAAAACCTAAGTAGAAAAGGCAATAAATACGAAAAATACGGCCTGTTATGTCATATAAAATACCTGACTAAAGACCTTAAAACTCAAGAAATCAACTATTCTTTCTTCCATAATTTCCATGACTAGAGGCTTAAAACCCTGAAAGGGTGTTAAAAAACGGCTCATGAAGCTGTTTTGCTAAAAACCGGCATCCGGGATTTTCCAAAAACAGGGCAAGTCTTACGGCTTACCGCCCAACGTACGACAATAGCCGAATTGTACGCCTGACTTGATATTTCGGCCTCTACTTTTGAACCGTTGAATTAAAATTTGAAACTCTTCCCATGAAAGCCAGAATTGTAATAGTTGACGACAACCCGATGATGAAGACCTTCCTGACCACCTTCCTGGGAAAGGAATATGATGCGGTTGGTTATTCACACCCCAAAGAATTTGTCGATTCACTTGATACCGAGCCAGAACCTGCCGTGGTGGTGCTTGACCTGAAAATGCCCGGAATGTCGGGATTTGAAGTGCTCAAAATCATGGGTTATAAAGGACTGCTTAGCCGGGTGCGCGTGGTCGTGGTATCGGCTGTAGAAGAAAGTGCCGACCGGGTGCGCTGCCTGGAAATGGGCGCCAACGACTTCCTGGTTAAGCCATTCAATCCACAGGAACTTGCTGCCCGCATCGCTCACCAAATCAAAATCACTTCAACCCAGGCTCAATAATGACCACATTGGCTATGAATACCGCTATTACCCTCAGCCCGGAAGAATCTACCTCGCTCAAGCAGCAGATTGCACAAATCGACCTGAGCCAGGTGGAAGACAAGCCCCTACCCATTTGGAAAAGGGCATTTGACCTTATCGTAACCGGCGGATTGGTACTTGCTATCAGTCCTTTGTTTCTGTTGGTAGCCCTCGCTATAAAAATCGATTCAAAAGGTCCGGTGTTTTATGCCAGTAAGCGAGCAGGCCGTGGTTTCCGGGTATTTGATTTTTACAAATTCCGGTCCATGAAGGTGAACGCTGACCAGCAGGTGAAGTCGATGAAAGGTATGAACCAATACCAGAATGAAGAAGAGGAAGTGCTTCAGTTTCTTTCTCCTACCCTGGGCGAAGATTCTACTTTCCTGATCGGCGACGACGAGCACCTGACTGAAGAGGAATTCATCACCCGCAAGCGCGAAAAATCGAAAAACACCTTCTTTAAAGTAAAGGACGATCCGCGCATTACCCGCGTGGGCCGCTTTATCCGCAGCACCAGTATCGACGAGCTTCCTCAGCTCTTCAATGTACTGAAAGGCGATATGTCGCTCGTGGGTAACCGCCCTTTGCCTTTGTATGAGGCTGAAAAGCTAACCACCGACGACCACGTACTGCGTTTTCTTGCACCTGCAGGCATTACCGGCTACTGGCAGGTAAATGGCCGTGGTAAAGCCTCCGTTTCAGAAGATGACCGCAAGTACCTTGATGTGTACTACGCCCTGCATTACAACCTCAGGCTCGACCTGGAAATCCTCTGGAAAACCATTCCGGCAGCGTTACAGGAGGCCAATGTCTGACCTGACTTGAATTTCGAAGATCAGACTGCTTACGTTTCTGCTCCTTTCGGGGCCTTCCCCTACTTTTTGTTTCGCATATGGTTTACGTGTTTCACATAAAACACCCACTCCCGGGACAAGGGGATGCAAAATCCCTTAAGGCGCTTGCTTTTAGGGCTTTGCGTTTGTCAACGGCGCTGCTTGTGTGGGCAGGTATTGCAGGTTTGACCACGCTGGCCGCTCAGTCTACCGAATCAGCTTCACAGGCGATTCCAGCAATAAGCAACTCCGAACCTTCATTGCCCCCGGCAGAACGTTTCAACAAGACATTTGCCCCCAGGGCACACGAGCTTCAGGATCTGGATTCGCTGATTATCTGGGCACTCAATGCCTCGCCTGAAATAAAACAAGCCCGGTTTTTGATAGAAAAGCGCGAAGTAGCCCTCCAAAGCCAGAGACTCAGCATGAGTCGTTATATATCGACAGCGGCAGGGATCGACTACGGAAACGGTCGTTTTTTATCGTTGCAAAACGATGGCACGAACCCTACCAATGTCTATCTCGACCGCAAAACATCTACTTATCAGGTAGGGCTTACGCTGCGGATACCCCTCAATGAATTTGTGGACCGAAAAAACAGCCTGCGCACCAAAACCCTGGAGATAGCTGATGCTCAGATGGGGGAGCTGATAACCGAGCTGCAGGTAAAAGAAGAAGTTATTGAACGTTATCAAAGGGTGGTTACTGCCCTCAATTTGCTGGAACAACAAGCGGCTGCCTACCAGGCAAATGAGCTCGCCATGATTGCTGCAGAGGAGCAGTTTCGGATCGGAAAAATAGCGGTTGATCAATACGCTGTTGCCCTCCAGATGGGGCACCTGGCCAATATTGACCTTGAAAAAGCAAAAGGGGAAGCCCGTATGGCCATTTCTCTGCTCGAAGTATTTGTCGGGACATCGGTATTTAAGTCATGAGCATAGTAGAATTTCTCCGGATTGTACACCGGAACCTGATTTTAATGTTGGCGTGCGGAACCCTGCTCGGGGTGCTGATGTACACCTCTACTTCCAAAAAAAAGCCCTCTTATTCTTCCACAACTCTCGTCAATACCGGCCTGGTAAGTGGATATAGCATCGAAAGCTCAAACGGCGGCAAAATCGACTATGGCTTCACAAACAACGAGCTCGAAAACCTGATTTCTCTTGCCGGCGCCAACAACACCATGAAAGAGTTGGCATTTTTGATGCTGGCCCGCCTCACCGATCAGCACTGGGTGGACTCGATGCGGGTACTCCCCGAAAACCTGGATTTGCTCAAAACAGATCTTGGCCCAGAACTTTGGGAAAAATTATCGGCAACCAAAAACCTGGACGATAAACTGGCATTGATCACTTCTGAGTGGGAAAAAGGCCAGGGTACTACCATTTATGACCTGATCAATTCCAAAAATGAATTTATCGGCCTGGAGCACCTCGCCAGCAGCTATCAGGTTATCCGGTCGGGAAACTCCGACATGATCCGCTTTAACTACAAAACCATCGACCCGGGGGTATGTAAAGGCACCTTGCTGGAGCACACCCAACTGTTTATTCGGAAACATAAGATGGTGAAAGAGGGCCAATCGACAAACGTAATGAGCTTTTTTGAGCAGGCTACCAAGGAATCGGCGGCTGAATTGCGGGAAATAGAAAGCTCTTTGCTAAAGTTTCAGGTGGACAATAAAATTATCAACTACTACGAACAGACCCGCTACATCGCCGCCAAAAACGAAGACCTGGAAGAAACCTATATGCGGGAATTGATGTCGCTCGTTTCCGCTGATTCGGCAATCGTGACCCTCGAAGCCAGAATGGCCAATTTTATTCTGGTGCCTCAATTGCACGATGCACTCGCAAAAAAACGGGAAGAGCTCAGGATTGTAGCTGCACAACAGGCCGATGCCTCTTTGTTTATCGAAGACGATTCGATGAAGCGGGCTTCGAAGAAATATGATGTAGAAGCTTCTCGCCTCAAATCAGAGCTGAAGCAGGTAACACAGGCTACTTTCACTGCCCTAAATACCACGGAAGGGGTACCCATCGAACAACTGATGACCCCCTGGCTGAGTGCCATTATTCAATCAGAAGAAGCCAAAGCCCGCATTTCCATCATCAAGCAACGCCGCGCTGACTTTGAGGTGATCTATGGCAAATTTGCCCCCTGGGGATCAACCCTGAAACGTATTGAGCGCGAAATCGATGTACGGGAACGCGCCTACCTCGAGAACCTGCATAGCTTTAACCAGGCCCGGCTGCACCAGTACAGCCAAATGATGAGCACCAACCTCCGCGTGGTAGATGCTCCCCCTTACCCCGCCAATGCCGAAAAAGCCAAATCAGTAATGATGGCTGTCGTGGGTTTTCTGGCAGGGGTTGTTATTCCGCTGGCAATGCTTATTGCACTTGAGCTGATGGACCGTGGACTTACGAATCCCAATAAAGCAGTTCAGATTACCGAGCTGGAGCTCGCCACGGCCCTGCCGCAAGTACCCAGAAAACGCCGCCAGCAGCGCAGAATTGATTTCGAAAAACTCAATAGCCTGATGTGCGACCTGCTCGTGCGGCATATTCAATTAGGTTCGGTGATGCATCCTGATTTAAAGCTCATCGGCATTTCCAGTTCAAATATTGGTTCGGGCAAAAGCTATGTACTCACCTTGTTGGCCAATCAGATGATCGCCAAAGGGCTGAATCCTCTCGTATTACAGCCCGATGATTCGGCAGCCATTAGTGCAGACATTCCCCAGGCCAGCTATCCTGCTCAGCCACAGACCTTCCAGAAAAAGCCGGTTGTTGAAATTCTGAACGAGGTATATCCTGACTGGGAATCGCACGACTATGTGTTGGTAGAGCTTCCTGCATGGAAAAAGGGCAGCTTTCCGGTTATGCGCCTGGGCGAACTTCAATACCACATGTGGGTTATTCAGGCAGGTCAAACCTGGTCAGACAGCGACAAAAAAGCCGTCGAAACCCTGGCACATGCTTGCGGTCTCGCTCCCTCGCTGGTGCTCAACCGCCTCCGCCCCGATACCCTCGAAGACCTCATCGGCGATATTCCCCGCAAGCGCTCCCAGCTGCGGGTATTGGTGAAGCGGATCGCCAAAATGCAATTTTCTAAATCTTGACCCATGTCAACGAAATCACCGGTCATTTGCCTGAGCTTCACCCAATGGGATACCCCCTACGTGAAGTCCACTTTTAAACTGATGGAAGCACTGGCTGCCCATCGCCCGGTGCTGATCGTTGACTACCCCTATACCTGGAAAGACATGGTCGAGGCGGTTGCAGGAAAGAAAAAATACATTCCCTGGAAAAGGCATATGGGGCTGGAGGGTCGTATTCGAAAAATAAACCTCCCCGAAGGTGAACTACAGGTGCTCAGTTTACCGCCGGTTTTGCCGGTTAATTATTTGCCGGAAGGAAACCTGTATCACGGCATGATCAATTGGGAATCAAGGAAACTGGCACATACGATCCGGCAGGCCATGAAAAAACTGGGATGGCAAGACCCTTTAGTATTCAATGCTTTTCAGCCCGTATTCGGACTTCCATTGGCTGGAAAACTCAATGAAATATCCCGAATTTACTACGCCTACGACGAAATAGGCGCCGCCAACTGGGCCGGAAAGCACGGCAAACCAGCCGAAGAAGCCTACCTCAAATGCGCCGAAGCAGTGGTGACCAGCTCTTCGGGTTTACAGAAAAAATTTTCCTTCCGTCACCCGGTAGTTGAGTGGATCCCTAACGGCGTTGACCCCACTTTTTTTGAGCCTGCTTTAGCGCCAACAGCAACTGAAGGGCCCTTTCATGCGGGGTTTGTAGGCAGTATCGACGACCGCATGGACATGGATTTGCTGGCAAAAGTGATGACCAGTCTGCCTGACTGGACGTTCCACTTCATCGGCCGGGTGGTCGATTCCGCCCTGGGCGAGCAGCTATCTAATTACCCCAACGCCCGGCTTTACGGCCCAAAACCTGCTGCCGAACTTCCCGAATTGCTCAAACAATTCCAGGTTGGATTGCTGCCTTACGTAAGAAATTCCTTTACTGAAGGAATTTACCCCATGAAACTGCACGAGTATTTTGCTGCCGGCCTGCCCGTAGCTGCTACTGCTTTTGGCGACATGCCCTTATTTCATGAGCAGGTAATGCTGAGCAATGACGCCGAAGCCTGGGTAAATGGGCTGAACCTCCTTGCCAAGGAGGATTCAGAAACCTTACGTATCTCCAGAAGAGCATTTGCAACAAGCCATACCTGGCCTCACCGGGCAGCCCAGCTCGATCAATTGATGTGCAGGCTGGAACAAAAAGAACCGGCTTCCACCCGGCAGAATACCGTAAAGTTGATGTAAGCAGCTCCCGGAATTCGCCTTTGATTCCCCTTTAGAAATAGGTTGTTTTCCATGAAATGTTTAGCTGCTCAAATATTTTGATCTGCCTGCAAATATTTCTACTGGAAGAAAATCGCTTCATATGAGTACCGGCAAGGACTCCTTTTTTGTTCGCTATGGTGCCGATAAAATTCGGACACCCGTAGGCTTGGGAGTAACCTTTGGCCTTCTCCTTGTTTGTGCAGCCATGATGAAAGTGATGGGCATGATGGGGGGAATATTGTTCATCATCCTTCCTATTGGGGTTGCCACAATGGCTACGATACTGCTCCGGCCCTTGGTTGGGGTAAGTCTTGCCCTGATCGTAGGCTTCGTTTCTCCCGGCTTATCCAGGTATGTAAATGCTCCCTGGGGGCTCACCATTGACCTTTTCTTGTTCCTAGCGGTGTTGGGTATTTTGTTCAAACAAAACAAACCCAAGGGTTACTGGGCCCCTCTCAGCAATGGGGTGATGATTGCCTGGACCATCTGGATGGGGTATATTTTCTTTGAATTGGTTAACCCCGAAGCTCACAGCGCCGTGGCCTGGTTTTATGCCATGCGGGGCATCGGCTTCTACCAGGTGCTAAGCATCATGATCATCCTGATGGTGGTAAAGGACCAAAATTATTTCAACTTCATTATCAATGCCATTATCTGGTTTTCGATAGCGGGCACTATCTGGGGCCTGCGCCAAATGATATTCGGAGTAGATGCAGCAGAGTACCACTGGCTGTATGCAGAAGAACATGCCAAAGAACACGTGCTGGCCGGGGTGTTGCGGATATTTTCCTACTACAGCGATGCCGGGCAGTTTGGTGCTTCGCAAGCGATGGTTTTCTTGCTTACCGGCATCCTGCTATTAGGCCCGGAAAGAGGGCCAAGGCGGATACTCTACATGGTGGCGTGTTTTTCGGCATTTATCGGCTTTGCTGTTTCAGGTACACGTGGGGCTTTGGCCGTGCCGGGTGCCGGAGCGATTATTTACCTCATTACCAGCAAAAACTACCGGCTGCTTACCGTAGGATTTCTAGGCATCTTCATCATATTCTACACCCTGAAATTCACGTTTGCTTTTCAGGGAGTGGAGCAGGTGCGGCGGATGCGTACAGCCATGAACCCCAACGACCCTTCTTTGCAGCTCCGGCTTGCAAACCAGCGAAAATTTGCCCGCTACCTGGGCTCCCGGCCTTTTGGCGGGGGAATTGGTACAGCCGGTTTCTGGGGCGCGCGGTTCAGCCCCAATACCTTTTTGGCACAAACGGCAACGGATAGCTGGTATGTGAAGATATGGGCGGAAACGGGCGTTATCGGCTTGTGTATCCACTTTGGGGTGCTGGCTTTTACCCTCGGCAAATCCGGGGCTATCCTTTGGAACATTCGAAATAAAGTACTTAAACAAAAAATTGCTGCTTTTTACGCCAGCATTGCTGGCATTATGCTCGCTTCTTACGCCAACCAGGTTTTTGGCGCTTTGCCCACGGGTATGATCATGGCCGTCATGATCCCCCTTATGTTTCTCGCCCCGGAATGGGACGACCCTCCACCTACAGACGAAAAGAAATGAATCCAATTGTGCACTTTGTCCTTCAACTGATGCTGGGAATTACCGGCTACTACCTGGCATTTTGCGTCGGGCTGCTCTTCCTGCTTGCCTTTTCGGGATTATTTTACCGAACCAAAAAACGGGTGCTTACATCTGCGCCTGATACCCGCTTTCTGGTAATGATCCCGGCTTACCGCGAAAACGCCGTTATTCTCGCTACTACCGAAGCCGTAGGAAAAGTGGATTATCCTCGTGAGCTATACGACATCCAGGTGATCGCTCAGCACCTTCAGGACGAAACGCTTCCGAAACTCGAACAACTCGGCGCGCAGGTGGTGGTGATGAATATCGAATCTTCGACCAAGGTTAAAGCCCTGAAAGCAGGAGCCGATGCCCTCACCCGCGCATACGACTGTGTGGTGATTCTGGACGCTGATAATCACCCCCAAGCTGACTTCTTAAGGGTGGTGGACAATGAGATGAAGCGGGGAACCCTGGCTATGCAAGGGCGCCGAGCCGCCAAAAATACCGATACCCGCACGGCCTGGTGGGATGCAGTGAGCGAAGAAATGAACAACAACCTCCAGGGAAAAGGTCCGGCCGTGCTGGGGCTTACAGGCCGCCTGGCAGGATCTGGCATGGCTTTTAATGCAGCTTTGTTTTTCAAATACCTGCCCAAACTGGAGGCCATCGGCGGATTCGACAAGGAGCTGGCCCTGTACCTCAACCGCGACCGCATTCGGGTAAATTATGTGGACGATGCCGTCGTGTATGATGAAAAGGTAGCTTCTGATGCCGTATTCCAGAAGCAACGCCAGCGCTGGCTCGCTGCCCAGTACCAGTTTCTGGCCAAGCATGCGGGAGGCGGATTGATCGGCTTCCTTACCGGCAACTGGCACTACGCCTTACAGGTAGCCTGGCTGGCACTTCCTCCGCGTATTCTGGTGCCTGTGGTGGCAGCAGGTGGAGCAGCGGTGGCCTGGTTTACAGGCATATACCCGGTGCTTTGGAGCTGCTTGTTAGTGGGTGCCGTTGGGGCTTATGCCTTTTCTATACCGCGCCCATTCTGGAACAAGCACATGCTGGCTGCGTTAGGCCGCATTCCTGCCCTGATCTGGCGCACCCTTATTGCCCTTACGGGAATGAAAGAAGCCCGCAAGCGGTTTATCCATACGCCTCACCAAAGCTGAAGTAGCCCTTCTATTCATAAAAATCAAACTGCTATGGGAGAAGGATTGCCCTGGAACATTGTGCTAACCGTAGGCCTGCTTTGCTTTTTGGCGGGGGTTAACTCCTATAAGCAGGATTTAGAAAAACTCAGAAAGAAAAAATTCGGAAATCCATGGAACCGGTTCAAAAGGTCTTAATGATCTGTAAATCCTTGCCAGATACATTTGCAGGGGGCATTCAAACAGCCGTGTGGTCGCTCAGCGGACACCTCGCCCAGCGGGGCCTGGGAATCTCCATTCTGACCGCAGGTTCTTTTCGCGAAAAGGCTCACCGGGTGGAGAAGGAGGGGCGTATTCTCGAAAAAATACCCTATTTCCCTGGCAGAAAACTCCCTTTTCTGAAAATGTTGTCGGAAGAATCCGCTTTCAACATACAGGCAGCTAAGTGGGTAAAGAAGCATGGCCATCGCTACGACCTCATCCACATTCAAGGCAGGAGCGGTACTCCGTCATTGAAATACAAAGACGAATTGCCTCCCATTGTAGCCACGGTTCATGGCTCTATCCACGAAGAACTGGCCCGCCAGTTTTTCCCCGATCCGCTCGACCAGAAGTTTTATCCCAGGCAGGCCATCCGCTGGGAAAACTGGGTGTGGAAATCCGTTGCCGGGAGCATTGTGGTAAGTAAAGCCCTCCGTCAGGAAATCGAAAATGCCTGGGGGGAACCCAACGGGATATCTGAAGTGATAACCAACGGCATCGAAGCACAGGAGCCCCCCCAATCGGGGCCTCAACCTGGACAGCCCCTGCTGTTTATTGCCCGCCTGGAGCCAATCAAGGGCCTGATGGACCTGCTGCATGCCATGGTAGGTTTGCCCGAATCCGTAACCCTGAATGTGATCGGAGATGGATCGGAGCGTGAAAAAGCCGAGGCATTCGTAAAAAGCCAGCAAATGGAGTCGCGGGTACATTTTCTGGGCAGACAGCCACAAGACGCGGTGAGGGGCTGGGTAAAAAAATCGTATGCGGTGATCGTTCCTTCTTTGTTTGAAGCGCAGGGAATTGTGGTGCTGGAAGCCCTGCAAGGGGGCCGCCCGGTAATCGCCTCTACCAACGGGGGTATTCCGGAGATGGTAACAAACGGGCAGGAAGGGCTGCTTATCGATCCGGGCAATCCCGATACATTAAGGGAGGCCATTGCCTGGATGGTGAACCATCCTGAGAAAACAGCCGAGATGGGAAGTAAGGGACTGGAACGATCTCATTTCTATAGTTGGGAGCGTGTTGCAGAACTTACAGAGGCATTTTACAATAAGGTGAAGCTGGGATGAAGCTGCTGAAAAACACGAAACTACTCGCCCTTGCGAATCAAGGCACCCAGATGGGTGGGCAGTTTGTCCTCTTTTTACTGCTGGTAAGGTGGTTCAGCAAGGAGGACATGGGGGTGTGGACGATCTACCTCGCTACCCACGCCTTGTTAGAAACTGCCCGTACCAGCTTCCTACAAAACGGATTGATTCGCCTGCTAGGACTCCACCCCGATAAGCGCGATAAAATTCTGGGTTCTGCCATCTGGCTGCAAATGGCCGGCACCCTCATCCTGGGACTGGCACTTCCGATTATTTTTGCCGCTTTTTTCTGGAAATCACCTTGGGTATCACTGGCTTTTGGCTACCCGCTCGTGGCTTTTTTTTCGAGCTGGAATCAATTGTCGCAATCGCTCAAAATGAGCCGCAACGACTGGCCTTCCATGTTGCAGGGTGCGGTGATACAGGCCGTTTGCTGGCTGGGAGGCGCGTTTGTACTGAATCAAACGGGCTATTTTTCCCTTTTCACCTTGCAAATCGTACAGGCCGCCGGACTGTTCTTTGCAGCCCTCCGCATGTCATGGGGCGAAGGACTTTCCTTTCGAACCAAGCAAGACCCGGAAATGACCCGCGAACTCTGGAAATTCGGCAAGTTTAGTTGGGCCAGCGGAGTAGGTTCCATGCTGTTTAATAAAACGGACATCTTCATGCTTGGCTGGATGCTGGGTCCGGTACAAGCGGCAGTGTATGGCGTAGCCACCCGCCTGGCGGGATATGCCGAAGTACCCCTGACTGCGCTGGGACAGCACGCCTATACGGAACTGCACCACCTTGTGGGCAGCGACGCCATTGAATGGAAAAAGAGGCTTTTTCCCGTACTCCGAAACATGTACCTGTTCCTGACGCCCACTTTGGTTGCTTTGTGCATCTGGCCGTCCGGATTGGTGCACCTCATTGCGGGGGAAGGCTATTCAGAAGCAGCGCCTATGCTGTACCTTTTTGCCCTGGCGGGCATCATTAAACCCGTGGGACGCATGGGGGGACTGGTGCTCGACGCCCTCGGCAGGCCCGACGTAAACCTGCGAATGCTCATCCTCAGCACCGTTATCAATGTGGTCCTCAACGCCATTTTCATCACCATCTGGGGAATGCCTGGTGCAGCAATTGCCACCCTGATAGCCACTTGGGTCACCATTTTCCTCAGTCAAATGAAGGTATTTCAGCTTTCTCCTGGGTTCCGGGCGGTACTTTACGCCTGACTTTTGATTTTTTTAACCTGATTTTTTTTGGCGCAGAAACGAAACTATATGAATCAGCCATCACTTGTAACCGTCATTGCCGTCAATTACCGTCAACCGGCGGCTACTTGCGACCTCTTGCGCTCTTTAAAAACACATGACTACCCCAACCTGGAGGTAATCGTGGTAGAAAACTCCCGGGTGGAGGATGCCAACGACCGCTACAAGGAAGCCTACCCGGAGGTGCGCGTTATCGTGAGCGACAAAAACGCCGGATATGCCGGAGGCAACAACATTGGCATGCAGGCCGCTACGGGCGACTATATCTTTATTATCAACAACGACACCGAGCTGAAGCCCGGAACGATCGCTCACCTGGTTGAGGCATTCAACGATCCCAAGGTGGGCATGGCCTGCCCCAAAATCAAGTATTTCGATCAACCGGAAGTAATCCAGTTCGCGGGGTTTTCGCAGGTGGATATGCTGGGGAGAAATAAAATGATCGGCAAGTCGGAGAAGGACCTCGGTCAACACGATGTGGCTGCCGACCTGCCCTACGGACATGGCGCCGCCATGATGATCTCAAGAACAGCCCTCAATACCTGCGGACCCATGCCTGAGGATTTTTTCCTCTACTACGAAGAGCTGGATTGGAGTGCCCGTTTTACCAAAATGGGATTCAAAATCCGCTACATTCCCGAAGCCGTGGTGCTACACAAAGAGTCGGCATCTGTAGGAAAAGGCAGCCCCATGCGCACCTACTACATGACCCGCAACCGCGTATGGTTCATGAAGCGCCAGGCTCCGCTTTTTTCTAAAATGGTTTTTTACGCTTTTTTCTACTTGGTGGCTTTCCCCAAAAACCTCTTTCAACGGGTTTTCAAGGGGCAGTGGGACCAGGCCGGCTCTGTGCTGAGAGGTGCCTGGCATGCCTTGTTTTAGGCCTTATTCTTAATTCCTGATCTTAATTTTATCCTCATGGCTGCTTTTTTCTGGATATGCCTCTTGCTGGTTGGATTTGTGTACGCCGGTTACCCGATCGTGGCCGCGATGGGTGCCCGTTTGTCAAAAACCCGAGGCAAAGGCATGGCCCCAGGTAGCATGGAGGACGAGGCCCTGCCAGCAGTAACCCTCGTGGTTGCCTGCTTCAATGAGGCCGATATCCTCGAAGACAAGGTGGCCAACAGCCTGGCGCTCGATTATCCCAAAGATAAGCTCCGGATTCTCTTTGTAACCGACGGCTCCAACGACGGCAGCGAAGCATTGCTGGCCAACATGGCAGGTATAGAAGTCACCCACCAGCCTGAGCGCAAAGGAAAACTCCACGCCGTGAAGCGGGTGATGAAGATGATTACCTCGCCTGTTACGGTTTTTTGCGATGCCAATACCTTCCTCAACCCTGAAGCCATCCGGCTGCTGGCCAGGCACTTTGCCGACCCTAAAGTAGGTGCTGTGGCGGGGGAAAAGCAGGTAATGGCTGCCGGGGAAAAAGCCACCGCCGGGGAAGGCCTTTACTGGAAATACGAATCAAAACTCAAAAACTGGGATGCCGACTGGTGTACCGTGGTAGGCGCTGCCGGTGAGCTTTTTGCTGTGCGGACTTCCATAGCCCCTACCCCACCCGACGATTCCATCATCGAAGACTTTATCGTGACCCTGACCATTGCGGGTGAAGGTTACCGCGTGTGCTACGAACCCAAAGCCACCGCCTCCGAAGGCCCCTCGGCCAGCATGGGCGACGAATGGAAGCGCAAAGTACGCATCGCGGCCGGAGGCTGGCAGGCCATGTCGCGCCTCGGCCACCTCATGAATCCGTTTAAGCATGGCGTGCTTGCCTTTCAGTTTGCAGTGCACCGCGCCAGTCGCTGGACGGTAGCCCCCCTGGCGCTGGTAGGTTTACTCCTCGCCAATATCGTGCTGGCGTTTACCACCGGCGGCATTTACCTCGCCATACTGGCTGCACAGACGCTGTTTTACGGTTTGTCGATTTGGGGCTGGAAGGTACAGGGCAAACCTGCTCCGTTTCCGGGGTTCTTTTTCCCCAGCTACTTTACCATGATGCACCTGGCCGCTCTGGCCGGAGGAGTACGTTTTTTCAGGGGAAAACAACAGGTAACCTGGGAAAAAGCCAAGCGCGACCAAAGCAATCCGCTGGTGGGTAAAACGGTCTGATTGCCGCTGCATTGAATTCTCCGGGCGTTTCCTGCGCTTCGGAAACCTTATTTCCTTTCTCCTCCACTAAAACAGGTCATCGCATGATCGCCACAGCACCTCCTGTACAAGAAAAGCCCAAAAAAGTATTACGCATCGACTTTCTGGATTTCATGAAAGGCTTTTCGATGCTGGCCATTGTGCTCTACCATTTTTTTCAGCTGCTCGACCTCAACAAAGCCGTGGCGGGCGGTATCCGGTTCGGCGGCACGGGCGTACACGCCTTTTTGTTTCTTTCCGGGTTTGGGCTATACCTTTCGCACCTCAAAAAGCCCAATTACACGTACCGCGAATTTGCCGTTCGTCGGTTTGGCAAAATCTACATTCCGTATTTTCTGGTGATTACGGCCATCGTGCTGTTCAATTTTGCCTACCCGCTCTACCACGAGCCGGGGCTTTCGTACCTGAGCCATATTTTCCTCTTTAAGATGTTCAACGAAACCTGGATGGTGAGCTACGGCTACCACTTTTGGTTTCTGTCCACGATTATTCAGTTCTACCTGATATTTCCTTTGCTGGCCAAATGGACCGACAAAAATGCCCGCCTGGTGCTGATCGGCTCCTTTGTGGTATCGCTGGCCTGGAGTGTGTTTATCATTGCCATTGGCAAGGCAGAGCTGCGGATCTGGAACAGCTTTTTCCTGCAATATTTCTGGGAATTTGCCCTGGGGATGTTTTTAGCGAAGGTTTTTCTGGAAAAAGAAAAAGGATTCTGGGAGCAGCCGATCTGGAAACTGGCCTTGACCATGGTCGTGGGTTGTGCCTTGTATGGCTTGCTCGCCTTGAAATTTGGCCGGGCGGGACAAACCCTCAACGACTACGCAGCGCTGCTGGGCTTTGGTGCTGCCGGTGTCCTCATCTTCCGCCTCGGCATCAAGCCGGTAAACGGGCTCCTGCTTTTTGTGGGCAAAATATCGTTTGCGTTCTACCTTTCGCACCTGTTCTTCCGCGATTTGTTTGCCAGCCTGCTTGCCAACTTCGGCCTGCCCTACAACCTGCCCGTAGCTTTGGTGCTTGCCGCCATTACGCTGGCGCTGGCTTATCCCATCCAAAAAGGGATTGACCAGGTCGATGGCCGCTTGATGGGTTGGTTGAAGTAGGTTACCGCGACGAGGGGAGTCCTTCAGAGACAGGGAGAAAATAGTTTGTCGCTTTTTTAAAAAAAATAAGCCGGGAGCTGCCCTTTCAGGGAAACTCCCGGCTACACCTGTAAGCTAATAGCTACTCCTTCACCACGCGCACCGTTTGGCGGCCCTGCGGGGTTTCGAGCACGGCGAGGTAGATGCCTGCGGCGAGGGCACTGAGGTCGATGGTTTCAGACTGTGGCCCGGCTTCCCTTTCGCGGCCATTCCAGAGCATCATTACCTCCCGGCCCAAGGGATCGAGCAGGCGGGCGCTGGTGACGCCTGCGGCTGGCAGGGTGAACTCGAGGGTGAGCTCGTGGGTGAAGGGGTTGGGGTAGGCGGTGAGAGCTTGTTTTTCCTTAATGTTGTCAATAGGATCGTTCTGTGGAGATGCTACCCTGTTTGACAACTGGTTGGCTTTGTAACGAGTAGAGTTGCAAAAAGTCTTTACAACCTCCATGGGTTCCTGACTGAAGACGGGATAATCACAGCCCAAAATCGCCTCAGCCCCTAACTCAATGCTAATTCCTGGCGGTAAGGTAACATTTGGAATTACCAGTACTTCCCGACCGGCTGCTAAAGTCACTGTAACACCTGCATTCAAAGTTAATCCACCCGTGACCACTATTACATTTCGGGCTTTTAGGGTAGTATTCTGAGTGAAAGCCGTAGCTCCATCAACAATCAGGGTATCCGGTAGATAGGTGTAGGGAGGCAGGGTTGTGGAAGCAAACTTTACAGGATAGGTAAGAACTTCAAAGGCTTGATTCACCTTACCATATGCATTTTCTTTGAACACATATTGTATCATCAACCGGAGGTACACTTGCGAACCTGGTAAAAAATCTCCCACAATGTAGTCCTTCAGGCATTCAAGGCTTAAAAACGGAGAAACATAATAATCAGACATGCCTGCAACAAGATCAATATTCGGAACAGATTCCGAATACGTGTAAGTGCTGATATCCAGAAAAGGGTCATAAAACTCTTCTACTCTTGTTGCTGGAGTACCTTTTACTACCAAAGCACCCAGTATCACCGTTTTTTCCGCATCCACTTCTGAAGCAGGATTAAAAACATATTCGATGTCTTCAAACCGGTACCTTGCATGTGAACTTAGCCACGAATTGTAGTTAATCAGCGAACCCGGAGGGTTTTCATAGCCTGGTTCATACGGATACGGGTCTCGTTGCATCGCGGTCGTTCGTTTTACCAGCGGTGAATCCAGCAAAGCGAATGTTCCTAAAGGTTCGTTGTAGGTAGGATAGTTAAACCATGGGGAAGTCGTTTCAGTGTCATCCGTTCCTAAACTACCTGGTGTCCGGAGAATGATAGAAGAATTGCCCCCTATTGGTCCTCCATTGCTGATAGTACCTGTAAGTGCCATTTCAGCCTCAATCACCGATGGATTGGGCGGGCGGGTGGTGGAGGACTTGAGGCCCATTGCGGTAAGAATGCGATCGCTTTGATCGCCAATTAACTTGAGACCTGTCTTTACTTTAAACTCATTTTTTTCAGAATCTGTTAAATTAGCCCCATCAATCAGGCCAATATCTTTAATTGACTGAGTAACCGCACCGTCAATAACGCTGGTCAGCCATTTATCTGCGCCGCCTAGGCCCGCTTTTACGATGCTACCTACTACTCCAAGTGCAATCTGTTCAAATTGGGTAAGGCCCGGAGGCGACTTGTATTTCGCGATCAGGTCGTCCACATTTTTGTAGATTATAGAGCCAGCCTCTACATCTAACCCGTTTTTATAAACCGAGGTCAGGAAGTCTTCGTCATTCAATAGCGGACTGGTGCCATTACTATTCAACACTTGACTGGTACCTATGAGCCTCCCGGATAGATTAATTTGCGCGATATCAATCACACCAAAATTGACCTCTATCTGAGAATAGTTGAGGCAAATGCAGGGATCGTAGGCAAGGTCAAACTCAGAAGCAAAAAATTCGTTCGTACTTGTGGCATTGCTAACGGTGGAAACTACGGCAATAGATGTTTTCTGACTCAAAGGCTGAGCGATATTGCTGTTCTTCATAAACAAGGTGGTTGGTTTATTAGCTGGATTGAGTGGAGTCCTAAATTGCAATTTGGTTTCCATCAGATCGGTTCCAGCGATAATCCCCTCAAAGGAAGCCAGTATCCTTAACCTGCCCGTGTACCGATTATAAAGCATAACGTATGGGCCAGGACGGTTTAGTGACTGACCACCGAAGAGGTAATTAACACCCAGGCTGTCGTAGCCATCATACTTGTGCAGCAATTCCCAACCATCCCGTGGATGAAAGTCCAGGCTGTCCGGGTTGAGTGGAGGATTATATGTAGCAAAATTAAGGTGTTTAAGCTGAGCGTTTTGGGTGAAAAATGGATTGTCCATGGGTTTCGGTTGAGTGCCAAGAAATGTATACCCACCACCATTGGTAGGAATATATACCTTCCACTTAGGATTGCTCCAATCGAACCGATTGCGCAATCCGGGCCGGGCGGGGTTACTGGCCAACATGGAGTCTGTTTTAATGAAGCCGTTACAACAGGCTTCAGACAATACAGAGTCAGTGGCGATGCATTCCTGCGCGTTGACCTGCATATAAGACAATGAAAGTACTAGTAGACACCTGGCTATTAGTAAAAATTTATGTGGTTTCATCTGTGAAAGTTTTATTAGCGAATCCGGATTCCCCGGAAATGTTTAACAATATCTGTGTTGCATGTTCGACAGATTTTATTCCAGTAGAAATCAAATTTAAGTGAATCCAGATTATCTGGATTGAGTGCCATAAATCCCTGCATGTATCTGCAAGGACCACCTGTATTAATCCCCAGTTCTCCAATCAGCAACTGACGATGAGACCCTACAGTTAACTGATCAAAACCAACCGAGAGCGTATCACAAGCTTGCTCAAATCCTCCTATTATGGCGGAAGTGCCATAGGCTGGATTAGGGGGAAATATGAGATTGCATAAGTCCACAAATGCCTCAAAAGTATCCAGCGGAGATTCTGATAGGACACCCCGATATCTTCCGTTGAGGAGAGAACTGCATCCACTTTCTTGAAAAAAAGCTCTGGTCTGGATATCCTCCCCGTCATCGTCGGGAAAGCACAGCGTGTCTGCCTGTTTCGTTACTTTTAACCGCACAATAGTGTTTCCGGGCGGAAAGTCGCTCCTTGCGAAAGACCGCGTTCTGATCACTTCACTACCCAGGTACCATTCGTATTGTGCACCTTCCTCTAAGGCATAAAACTCCACCAGCCCGGTAACGACCGTATCGGTATCGTAAGTGGGCCATCCTTCAGGATACCCGAGAAAAAATGCTTCGCGTATCTCAAAAGCTGCACTTACAGGTGCTTTCCCCAAACAAGGGTCGTAGTTAAAGCAAGCCGGATCTGCAGGATCATCGCAGTAATTCTCACACTCCGGGTTCGTAGGGTCGTCGCATTTTTTGCACCCCGACAGCCCGGCTATCCCCACCCAGGCGAGGGTGAGTATCCAGATTATTAATCGCTTATTCATGATTTTTGGTATTGGCAGGTGATTGGCTTTCAGCCAGCTTGGCCTCTAACTGAGCAATACGATCGTGCAGTTGCAGCACGTACAGGTATAGCTCTTCTATTTTTTCCATTTGCTTTACGGCGATTTCCCCTACCTCAAAGCCGCCTGCGGCGTCAATCTCGGCCTGGGAGGTCATGCCGGGAAGGTGGCCTCGGTCATCGATGTGGCTGCGCACCTCCTCTAAGGTTGGCAGGCGGTAATCCGGCAAAAACACGTAGTCGGCATAGCTGCTGTTTACAAATACTTTACCTGTAGCAATGCCTTTCTTGACGAATAGCAAGTAGTCATTGCTCGCAGAACTTATATCTCCGATACGTACTTTACCAGTATTGCCCTCGAAGTACATGACCGTCTTTTCTTGAAGTGATCCTTCCTTGTATATAAAACGCATCTCACCCAGTGTAGCTACCCGCCCTCCAATTTGCCAATAAGTTGGATTGGAAGTAGCCCCATTGTGAAATTGAATAGCGGGGGTATTTCCACTAGCACTGTTAAACTGATTTGTTAATCTCAGCATTACATTTGCTGAAGCTCCAGTCGCACTATAGTTACTCAACTCTAACCGTACGTTAGGGGAAGTGGTGCCGATGCCCATTTTGTCACTCACATAGCTTCTGCCCACAAAATAGCCCGCATAACCGGTCGTAGAATTGGAATAAAAGTACCCAGCGGTTCCGGCTCCGGTTGCAGAAGCATTCAAGGCACGCGCTGCACTGCTGTTCAATCCATTGAAAGCAGTGATCGAATAATTATAGTTATTTGAACTGTAATTATTGTTTACATACAACCTTTCCTGAGGACTGCTAGTGGGAGTTCCCCCCATGGTGATGTAATGGTTTGCACCAGAACCCGTGATCGTCGAAAAATTGGTGTAAATCTGTCCCATCATCTCACCCCACGAGAGAGAGAGAGAGAGAGAGAGAGCTAAGACGAATGAAAGATTTTTCATATAGATATAATGAAGAAGTAAATGACAGTATGAGGGCATGCAATAGCTTGCAATACCTAAACCTAGGATTTTGTTCAGGACTTTCCAAATACCATTTCACACAATATGTATATTAATAAACGTTTCGTCACAAAGCTTACAGATTCGAAAACACATGCATTTTTGACGCCTTATGCGTCATAATACTACCATATTGCAAATATGCTAATCCTGAATAGGGGAATTTTAGATTTATATTGGAAAAATTGGATTGTACGGTTTTTTGGAATAAATATGGAAGAAGGAATGCGGGAAAAGGGATGCTTGACGGTCGTACCGGTAAGTGGGTATCAAACCCGCCGCCAGGGAGGTGCCTTGCAGGGGGCGGCGACTGAAGCTCGCCGGTACCCAGGGAGCGGGTGCAATACCCGCCGACGGTTAGGGGCCTTGCAGGTTGGTGGCGACTTAAGCTCGCCAGTACGATAGCGCGCGAATAAAACCCGCCGCGAAAGAGTGATTCTGCCATTATCCCACTGTTCTGCTTGCAGACATTTGCCATGCGGTCCGGGAGGGGTGGCCGAAATTCATATTTTGCAGGCTCGGGTGATAAGTGCCCGTGAGTAGATGGCGGATAGCGAATTTCGCCTGCCAGACTTACTCCAGCACATTGATCCGGCTCAGGAGGTCGGCCCGGTGTGCGCGGCTCACGGGAATGACCTTGTCGCCAATGACTACGCTGCCATCCTGAATATCTACAATCCGGTTGAGGTTGATGATATACGAACGGTGGATTTTCATGAAATCGGGGTGGGTGATTTGCTCGTCGATGCGCTTGAGGGTGCTGTAAACAACGTATTTTTTCTTTTCGGTATGAAAAACCACGTAGTCGCCGAGGGTTTCGATAAAGTTCAGCTCATCGAGGGGAATCTTAACCAGCTTGCCGTTCACCTTTACAAATACATCGCGCATCGCCCCAAGCTGGATATTAGCGACTTCTACTTTGGGCAAACGATCCAGGGCCGACATCAGGCGGGGCAAAGTCAGCGGCTTGGTAAGGTAATCGATTACCCGGTCGCGGTACTCGAAAGCATCGGCGGCATATTCCTTTTTGGACGTGGTAAAAATGATCCAAGGGAGGTCCTGCACAGAGCGAAGCAGATCAATGCCTGAAAAATCGGGCATTTCCACATCGAGAAAAACCACATCGACCTCGTAGGCCGGATCGTCGAGAAAGCGTTTTACCTCAAGCGCTGAAGGCAGCACTTCAATAACAGCTATCTGGCCGGTCTGGGCGCACAAGTGCTTGAGATGCGCACGCGACATAGCGTCGTCGTCTACAATAAGTGCTTTGATCATAGGCTTGAAAGCTGGGTCATGCGTTTACTTTTTGATAATTATCCCAGAGCCAGGCAACAAGCCCCTCTGGTCCGAACAAAGGTTTTCCTTCAGCAACCCATACCCGCGACTGCTCGTCCCAGGTTTTCCATTCAGGTGCCGTATCTCCGGGCAATGCTGTTGGTTTCCAATCGGGTACTATCTGGGTTTGAGAAGCAACTTCGCTTACAACAGGTACTGCAGCGGGCAACGCCAAACACCGGAGCATTTCCTTAATCGCGGGGGTTTTATGTTCAAGGTTTACGATAAATTCCGTCACGGCATCAGTCATCAGTTCGTGGCTCATATCCGCCACGCTGTGCTCCAGGATATCGGCGGCCTGCTCCAGTTCTGACAGCCCCACCATGCCAATAGATGGCTTCAGGCGGTGAATGATGATGCTGGTCAGCTCTTTGTCATCCGATGCGACTGCATCCTCCAGTTGCTCAATTTCGCTGGGCATCAGATCAACGAAAAGGTTGAGCATCATTTCGGCGTGGGAAACATCCTCCGCATAGAACATCGAGTATCGGGAAATATCAATTCCTTCCACTTTGGGCCAGAAACTGACCGGAGCTTCCACGATGGCTATTTTCTCCAGGTTCATGACCCGTGCAATGGCGTCTTTGAGCTGGTCAGGAGAAAATGGCTTCGAAACGTGTTCATTCATGCCTACATCGAGGCATTTCTGTCGTTCGTCGAGCAACGCTGAGGCGGTTAGCGCGATAACAGGGATATGTTGGTTGGGATTATCCTGCCAGTCGCGAAGGCGTAGGGTCGTTTCGTATCCGTCCATGACAGGCATGCGGATATCCATCAGCACGAGGTCAAACTGGTTGACTTCCAGCAGGTCCAGCGCCTCCCGGCCATGCTGCGCAGATTGAAAATTTATGCTCCACTGCTTAAGCAGACCTTCGAGGTAGATGCGGTTGAGGGGATTGTCCTCCACAATCAACACCTGCCCGAGAGCGGGTTGCTCCGATTTGGCTGGATCAGCCTCCAGGTGTTTGGGCGCTTCGGCATGGAGCAGTTCCAGGGAAAATGAAAAAGTAGTTCCTACCCCCAGTTTGCTCTTTACTTCAATGGAGCCACCCAGCAATTCGATCAGCTCTTTGGTAATGTAAAGCCCCAAACCCGTGCCTCCGTATTTCAGCTTTGTTTGCGGATCTGCCTGGCGGAAACGTTCGAAAATATGGGGCAACTGCGCTTCATCGATCCCTATTCCGGAATCATCTACGGTAATATTGACCAGCGAAGCGCGTTTATTCCGGCTGAGCTCCTTTGCGGAAACGATTATCCGGCCTTTTTCGGTAAACTTTACCGCGTTGTTGATGAGGTTGAGCAGGATCTGGTTCAGGAAACTGGTGTCTCCTTTAAAATACTGGTCAAGCGCAGCGTCAAAATACGTTTCGAGAACTACGGGGCGCTTTTCCAGGCCGAAAGCCGCTGTTTTGGTGAGGGCATTCAGCAGGTTGTGTAAGTTAAAGCGGGTAGGGTTAGGCTCTAGCTTTCCCTCCTGAATTTTGGCAATATCCAGCACATCGCTGATAAGTGCCTGCAAAATTTCGGAGCCGAACTTAATGCCGTCCAGGTATTGAAGCTGTTCAGGCGTAGGCTTGGTGTCGTACAGCAGGTTGTTCATGCCCTCAATGGCATGGAGCGGATTGCGGATTTCGTGGCTCATGTTGGCCAAAAACTGCTTTTCTGCATCCCGGGCAGATTCCGCTTCCTGCTTGGCCTCGATCAGGTCCAGCTGTAGCTTTTTGATGTGTGTGATGTCGTAATGGATACCCACCGATCCGGCTACCTTTCCTTCATCGTCGAAAAACGGCGCACCTGAAATCAGCACCCATATTCTTTCACCACTTTTTCTAAACAGCTGCACTTCATAAATACCAGGAACCCCCTGCTGACGGCTCTTATCCTGGTTATTCATCAATTCATGAAATTCCATGGGTAGCAGGATGTCCCTGGGATTTTTACCTATGAGTTCCCACTCTTGATACCCGGTAAGGGTGCAAAATGCCGGGTAGGCCCGCAGAATCATCTCGTTGTTATCTACTTCCAGCAGCCCGAGCTCCATGTTTTCCATGATGCTGCGGTACTTTTCTTCACTGGCCCTGAGCTGATTTTGCAGCCGGTAGGTAGTGGTTACGTCCTTGTATTTCCAGAGGTGTCCTGTGAATTTTTCACCACGAAAAACCGGCATATATTCTCTTTCGAGCACCCGGCCATCTGCCAAGCGTAGATGCTCATTAACCGGTCCTTTCTGCTCTTTTACCCGTTTTTCTACTACCTGAATAAACAATTCGGGTTCCTCAAAATATTGGCTGGCCTCCTGAATGAGTCCCTTACAATCTAATCCATCAAAGGAATTTCCCTGAGCCTGCACATGAAACAGGTCGAAAAAATCCTGATTGACTAGGGTAATTTCGCGGTTCTGATTTTCAAAAAGTACAGCAAAACGCAGATGATCAACTAAGATGCTCAGCCTGGCAAGTTTATCTTCCAGGAAGTCATTATCGGCATCAAAACTAAGGTGTTTAAAATTCATGAACAGTTGGATTACAAGTCACGAAAATTAATTCGTGGTTGATAATCCGAAAAGTCATAATGATCCAAAAACTAAGCTATCGCCCTGAAAATCAATTCCCCTGCTGCTTCCTGCGCATCCGTTCGGCATGCAGCAGCACTACTTCTCTGCTCGATTGACCCGCAACGGCGGTATTTTCTTCTGCACGACGAATGAGGTAGGGCATAACGGCCTTTACGGGTCCGAAAGGCAGGTATTTGGCGGCGTTATAGCCGTGGTGCGCCAGGTTGAAGGAGAGGTTGTCCGACATTCCCAATAGCTGCGAAAACCATACGCGATTGTCGTCTGGTGAAAGCTGGTGCGCTCCCATTTGCTTCACCAGCAGGGCAGTACTTACTTCGTTGTGCGTACCTGCACAAACCGACACCTGGGCAGCATGGTCAATGCACCAAGCAAGTGCGGCATCGTAGTCGCGGTCGGTCGATGCCTTATCCGGCTGTATAGGATCGGCGTAGCCCCATTCGGAAGCGCGTCTGCGCTCTTTTTCCATGTAGGCGCCCCGCACGAGTTTCAGCCCGAGTTTATAGCCTTTTTGTTTGCTGCGTTCGGTGACGGCCTTCACGTAATCGAGCCGGTCGTGGCGGTAAAGCTGCGCCGTGGTCCATACCCAGGGAGCATCGAGGTTGTAGGTTTCCATGAGCATTTCGGCCCAGGTATCGATGGTCTCCTGAATCCAGCTTTCTTCTGCATCGATAAAAACAGGCGTGCGGTTGTCGCGGGCGGCAGCGGCTATGCGGTGTAGGCGCTTCATCACCCGTTCCTGAGCAGCTTCCATTTCCGGCGACAGGGTTTCTCCTGCCTGTAGTTTTTCCATCAGCTCGAAAGGAGCCAGGCCCGTGATTTTACAGGCGCTGAACGCTACTTCGGGGTGTTTGCCTCCGTGCTCGAGCGTAGCCACAATCACGCTGGCGGTTTGATCAAATCCCTCGATGTTTTTTTCTCCCTCCACGGAGTAATCGAGGATGGTCTTAACGTGAAATTTATTGAGGGCTTCGGAAGTAACGATGGTCTCTTCCATGGTTTCGCCCCCGCAAAAAAGCTCAAAGAGGCTGTTGCGCACGATGCCTTTTACCGGCAACCCCAACTTCAGGGCGGTAGTGAGCATAGGCGGGCCTACTTTGGTGAGAAAAGGATTGTCAATGAGGCGATACAGCCAGTAGGTGCGCCAGAGGTGGCGGTCGTCTTTGGCCTGAAAAGCCAGCCGGGTATTTTGAAAATCGGGTGCTCCGGTAGCCGGTTCAAGGGGGGCTGAGGAGGCGGAAGATTTACCCATATACTATTTGCTGAGAGGTACGGCGTGGTCTTTGGTAGATTCGAGGGTGACAACCGGAGGCTCTCCCGGTGGCACAAAGGAGAGCGGGTGTGGTTCAGCGGAAAGGTAAAAATACTCTACCGATTTCCGGCCCGGGGTATAAGTCACGTGATAACGATCGGCTTTTTTCAGGTGAGCACCGTCAAACATCACGGTATCGGCACCATTGGGCAGCCGACTCAGCAGGGCTTCGTGCGAGAGGTGGCGCATGTCGTGGTCGTGGAAGTAAACGACATATTCTTCGCCCGTCTTTTCGTAGTTAGGAAGCAGGGTTTCGGTGCCATTTTCTACCAAAAAATACCGCGTTTTGCCCCAGCCGATTTTCAGGGTATTGGATGTATGGCAAATGCAGGAATCCGGAATCCGGATTTGCACCTTGCCCTCTACCAGCGGAAAAGCTGAAGCATCGGCCACCTCATAGCGGATCACCGTCCATTTGTCTTTGCAGGCAGCGGGGAGGTAGTAGTCCGTGTCGGGCGATTTTTGAAAAAGAATGTAGGTGACCATCCCCAGGGCAAACACGAGCGAAACTGCCAAAATGACCTGATTGATGCGTTTTTTGATATTCTTTTCCATCTCTTTTCTCAAAAATAAACCAGAAGCAATAGTGTTTTCAGGATTTATCTCCCTGATGTTCAAAGGATTACCTTCATCATTTTTCGAAGACCGCTTTCATTTTGGAATAACCATGGTAAAGTAGCGCGGCCATGAGCAAGGTCAGGGTTGCAAAAATACTTTTTGCACGGTTTGTGCACCGTTTGAACGAATAATCAGCTGATACATGCCGGGAGCAAGCGGGGAGTAGGCCACGTCCCATTTGTTTGTTCCTTTGGGCAAAACGGCAGCAGCTACTTTTCGGCCTTGAATATCTGTAATCAAAAGCTGGGCTTGCTGGTTCGTAGCAATGCCTTTTTCGAGGGAAAGCACTTCAGCGGTAAAGGCACGCAGCAGCCAGCCATCTTCCAAAGCAAGCGGGGCAATGGCAGTAGGAACAGCCGTAGCCCAGGCCGTTACGGGCACAGAAACGGTTTGTGGGGCGCTGGTTCCCCATTTTTTGGTGAAAGAAAAAGTCGATTGAAAAGCTCCTGTATCTGCCAGGGTAAGCTCTATATCCACCCAAAAGGCATCGCCTGGAGCAATTACGGTGTCACTAGACGGAGCCGAAGGCAGAGCCAAACGGGAATCGACAGTGGCCCAACCGGCGAGGGTTACGGGCTGATTGCCGTCGTTTACCACCACAAAGCGGTGAAAAGCAGGGTATCCGGCATACACTGTATCGTAAGCGGCAATAGCTACGGGTAAATCGAGGCTGTTAACAGGAGCTTCTACTGAATTACCTGCCAGGAGACTGATGCGCTCCAAAAACTGCGGATAGTCGATAAAAGGGTTGCGGTTGTTCTGGAGCGTGTAAATGGCATTGCAACGGCGCTGATCGATCAGGTCGGGTGGAAAGGTCACGTGCCACTGGCGAAGGATGGCTTCCTGCTGGGGAAAGAAGTTGGCGTAGTTGTCGTAGCGGATCACGAAATACATCATGGCACGGGCCACCCGGCCCTTGGCATAGTCGCGTGGCTCGAAGAGGGAGGAGGAGCCTTTGGTGCCGTTGCTTTGGTAGGTGACACCTGTGGTTACGACCCCAAAAGGCAGGTTAGCCCGGGCGGAATTAGGGGCTTCCAGCGTAGGATAGAGGTGAAACATGTCTGACCGCTCGGGCAGCTGCTGGTTGAAGTAGCCCTGCGGAAAAACGTGCTCGGTGTTAAAACCCATGAGCTGGGCGTCAGTCCGGTCGGTATAACTGGTGATGAGGGTAGCTGTATAGAGGCACTCAAGCGTGTTGACGGTTGCACCCTGGCCGTTCGTTTTTTTGTTGTCCACGGTCATATACATTTGATCGCGGATGGCATTGTAGCTCAGCGAATTATAGTTGAGGGCCAGGCGGGTTTTGAGGGCATTTTTAAGGGCCTGCTCTGATAGGTTTTCTGTGGTGGAATAGTAGGTATTGGAGTATCTGCCTTGTCCGCGCACATCTACCGAGAGGCTGCCGCCTCCTGAGCGGGTGAGGAACACCACTTCGGAATTGTGGGCAATATTGTGCCTGGGCAGGAAGCTGATTACGACCGAAACCGAGTCGCCCGCAGCCACCGCAAACGTATCAGGAGAAACGCTAAAGGCCGACTGCCCGTAGGTATTATAGGTCTTTACTCCTTCTACTTTGACCGGGCGGATGCCTGCATTGCGTAAAACGAGGGTTTGCTGAACGGGAACAAGCTCATTGGCGAGCCCTTCCTGCACGTGCAAAGTAGATACTTGTAAGGGCTGCGCAAAAGCAGCAAAGCCGAAGGCTACCCAAGCGAAAATCAATGTGAGTTTCTGAATCATCCTGCAAAAATACGCAAAGGTTGGCTCTCGATGATGTTTAGTAGCTATTTCGAATCGATTTTGGAGAGGCGGTACGCACGTTCCTACCTTTGTAAAACTATATTTTCCATCCTAACTCCCCTTATGTTGATGACATTGCGAACATTCCCTCACCGGGTATTACTTTTTCTGTTTTTTCTTACCGCGTTTTCCCTGTCCGCACAGGATAGCCTCCCGCCTGACACGGTGCCTCCTTTTACCGATGAGGCCGATGTGACTCACCCCGAGGACTTCGACCCCTATATCCTCAATACTCCTCGGGGAGCCGTTTCCCGACACCTTTTTTTCCTCCAACCCGCTACCTACGCACCCGAAAAATCTATCGAGGCTTTTGCGTCGGGTAATTATACTAAAGAAGAAAGAATTGAACTGGCCATTCAGCTCAAGCAGATCTACGATGGCCTGGGCGTCTATATTGACGCAGGAGAAATTCCAGATGAGCTTGACTACCTGGATTCGGCTTCACACAAAGCCCGTTACTATCCCCTGCCCGGATACTCCGACATTTATGTGCAGCGCTACGACAGCGTGTGGCGGTACAGTGCCCGGACCCTGAACCGTATTCCGGAAATCCATCGATCGGTATATCCGCTGGGGGCAAATATTCTGGTAAACCTGATACCCGGAGTCGGAAACCGCGAATTTTTAGGCCTTCAGGTATGGCAATGGCTGGGCCTGGTACTAATGGTTGCCCTTACACTCGGCTTTCATTTTCTGCTCAAACATGTTTTTGGATTGGTACTGCGCCAATTGGTACCCCTTATTTCCCGATCAGCTTTTTTAGAAACAAGCCTGATACGACGGGTGGCTTCTCCGCTGAGTTACCTCCTGATTATGTTTTTGCTGGCAGCAGTTTTCCCCAGCCTTCAACTGCCTGTTGTATTAAATAAAATGTTTCTCACTTTCCTCAAACTGATGGGAGGCATGTTTGCCGTGGCAGTGGTGTATCGTTTCATCGATATCCTGGCGGCTATGGGTAGCGCGCTCGCCTCAAAAACAGAAACGACCATGGACGACCAATTGGTTCCCCTGGTTTCGAAAACATTAAAAGTGGTGGTAGTCATTTTTGGCGGAATCCTGGTTTTGCAAAACCTGGATGTAAATATCACGGCCCTGGTGGCTGGTGTTTCTATCGGAGGTTTGGCACTGGCACTCGCAGCGCAGGACACGGCAAAGAACTTCCTGGGTTCGATCTCTATATTTCTGGATAAGCCCTTTTCTGTAGGCGATTTTATCGTTACCTCCACCCTCACCGGCTCAGTAGAGGAGGTTGGCGTGCGCTCCACCCGTATCCGCGCGCTCGATGGTGCCATGGTTTCTATTCCAAATGGCGTTTTGGTCAACGAAACGATTACCAACCACGGCAACCGCACCTATCGCCGCTACCAAACCGAAATCACCGTTACCTATAGCACCACCCTTGCCCAGATGGAAAAGCTGGTGGAAGGGATAAGGAATATCCTTGCCGCGCACCCGATGGTACGCCCCGTAGATGGCTATCAGGTATTTTTCCATGACATGGGAGCTTCTTCGCTGAAAATATGGATGGCCGTGATCTTCATGACCCCCGACTACGGCGATTGGCTTAAGGCGCGGCAGGAGGTTTTTATGGCCATCAAATCGCTGGCCGAATCGCTGGCTGTGGAGTTTGCCTTCCCTTCCACCTCGGTTTATATCGAAAGTGTACCCAAAACCGAAAAACCTGCTGACTTAAACCTCGGAGAAACTTCGATATTGATGCCTCCTACCGACGAAAAATAGCCATGGATCACGCTCAGCCCGAACCCCTGCTTACCGGCGACGGCTCCCCTACCCTGTACACATCCCGCTTTGGCGAGCCCTACCACAGCCGCCACGGGGCGATTCAGGAGTCGCGCCATGTGTTTTTGCGTATGGGATGGGAGGCTTTACCGCCGGAAAGTACAGCTGTCAGCGTATTGGAAATGGGCCTGGGCACGGGTCTAAATGCCTTGCTTACAGTGGAAGCGCAGCAGCAATACCCTGGGCGAAACGTGCATTATACCGCCCTGGAAGCCTATCCGCTAGCGCCCGAAACCTGGCGGCAACTCACCTACCCTTCCTTGCTAGAAGCCGGGCAAGCTGCTGCCTGGTTCGAAACTATTCATGGCAGTACCTGGGAGGAAACCGTGGAAATTGCTCCGGGTTTTACATTTGTAAAAAGTAATACCCTGCTGGAAGAATTTTTCCCGGCGCCCGAAAGCTACGATTTGATCTATTTCGACGCCTTTGCACCCGAATCTCAGCCCGAACTTTGGACCGAAGCCGTATTTCAAAAGCTATTTGAGGCAACCCGGATGGGAGGCATTTTGGTTACCTACTGTGCCAAAGGAGCCGTGAGGCGGGCGATGCAGGCCGCCGGCTGGAAAGTTTCACGCGAGCAGGGTCCTCCCGGTAAACGGGAAATGCTTCGCGCGCAAAAGATCGTTTGACCAGCCAAATCCAAATAAAAAAACCAGCGTTCACCCTCCCGGGGAACGCTGGTTTGTGTTGATGGTTTTTCAAGTCAAAGACAAGGCAAGACAATTCAATACAAGACAATTCAATACAAGCCGAAACTATCGCAGGATAACCTTGCGGGAAGATACGGCGGAAGAAGTAGCTACCACGAAGGTAACTGCAGGGCTTCCTACATTTTCGAGGTTAAACACTTTGGCGTAAGGAGTACCTTTGGCCACGGTGGTTTCGTACAGCACGTTGTCGCTGTTGTCGTACACGATAACTTGATAAGGCTCGTCGAACTCAGCGGCCATTTCCAGTTTAAATTTGCGACCAGACTGGTCACCAACTACTGAAAGACCTTGCTCCAAACGATCACCGGTACTTACGTTCACAAAGCTCTGCTCTGTGGCTTCTCCGTTTTGGGTAATGCGGAAAGTATAAGTACCTGAAGGCTGCTGGCTCAAGTCGAAACGACGTGAGAGGTAGCCATCGGTGTTGTATCGGTTGGAATAGAGACGTTCGCCTTTTGCGTTCAGCAGATCCACCTGTACGGGAGTATTTCCTTTGGCCAAAGTAGCCAATACATACTGTCCGTCTTTTTCGGTAGGAACTACCATTACTTTTCCTTGGTCTCCGCTAACGGAGGAATCCTGAGCTTTTACCAGGCCAAGACTGAAAACCATCAACACTGCAAAAAAAGTGTGCTTCAGCATAATACTACTTGTTAGTTAAACAACGGTCTATTTACGCCGACCGGTGATGCAAAGTTGCGGGTTTTTATCAATATAAAAATATGCGAGGTTATTTTTTACAATAATTCAAAAATTTAGTGATTTTCATAGCGAAGTATGCAAATATTTACAATTTTACAGATTGAGATATGTGTGCATCTACACCCCTGAATAAGCAAATTTGCTCCGAAATCGATTTAGTGAGCTGGAAATACACAAAAAAAGGAAAGCCTCCCGGAGGAGGCTTCGTTTTTCAGAAAAAGATATGGAAGCATCGAATTATCCGCATGAATGGAGATATTCCGAACATCGACAAAAACCAGCGCTGAATTTTTTTTTCGTCAGGAGTGATTTTTTTCAAAAAAATCTATTTCCCGCCCGATTATCAGCCCGGCTCACTCTCTTCGGTTGACTTTTTCCCTTGGTTCATGAGGAAAGATTTGAGCAATTCGCCCAATTCACCGTTCAAAATGGCATCGGTATCGCTGGTTTCGTAGCCGGAGCGGAGGTCTTTTACGAGTCGATAAGGCTGGAGCACATAGTTTCGGATCTGCGACCCCCACTCAATACCCATCTTTCCGGCTTCCAATTTGTCGCGTTCGGCGTGTTGCTTTTCAATTTCGACCTGATACAGGCGACTTTTGAGCAATTCCATGGCGCGCTCCTTGTTGCGAAGCTGGCTCCGCTCCACCTGGCACTCCACCACGATACCCGAAGGCGCGTGGGTAACGCGCACGGCGGTTTCCACCTTGTTTACATTCTGGCCCCCTTTGCCCCCTGAGCGGAAGGTATCCCATTTGAGATCGGCTTCGTTGATTTCGATTTGGATGGAGTCATCCACCAACGGATACACGAAAACAGAGGTGAAGGAAGTTTGCCGTTTTCCCTGGGCGTTGAAAGGGCTGATGCGCACCAGGCGGTGCACGCCACTCTCCCCTTTGAGGTAGCCGTAGGAAAAATCGCCGTGGAGCTCGATCGTGCAGCTTTTAATTCCTGCCTGGTCGCCTTCTACTTCGTCAATCACTTCGTACTTATAGCCATTCTTTTCGGCGTACATGATGTACATCCGCTGGAGCATCGAAGCCCAGTCCTGACTTTCGGTACCGCCTGCTCCTGCATTGATTTCGATCACAGCGTCGAGCCGGTCCTCCTCTTTGGAGAGCATGTTCCTGAATTCGAGGTCTTCGATCGCAGTCAGGGCAGTGAGGTACACGGCCTGAACGTCTTCGTCGGTAGCTTCTCCTTCTTTATAGAACTCGTACAATACTTCAGCTTCGGCCACCATGTCGGACACCTTCTGGTAGGCGTCGGTCCATATTTTGATGGCGCTGATTTCCCTCATTACCGCTTGTGCGGCCTTTGCATCGTTCCAAAAATCGGGCTGATGCGTAATGGCTTCTTTTTCTTCTATGGTGTGCAGTCGTTTGGGGACGTCAAAGATACCCCCTCAACGCGGAAACCCGCGCCTGCACATCCTTGAGTTGTTCCTGTGTCATGGATGCGTGAGCTAGTGAGACTAAAAAAAACAATCCCGGAAGGAATCATTCCGGGATGTACAAATATAGGGCTTTGGAGAGGTTTGAGGCAAGGGCTGAAAGGCAGACCTTTGAGAACATCCCTGCTTGATCAGGAAACTGATGGCCTCGTCGCCTGACCGGCGTTGATTTTATGCATAAAAACCTGCCCCAATATATAAGGAAGCGTTTTCGATCAGTACCTGCGATCCCGATTGCCGACTTCAAACCCTTTGGGTATCCCAAACTGTCCAGGGTCGAGCGTTTTCTGATCAACTTTTACGAGGGTAGTTTCCACGATGAGACCCGGTTCTTTTTTGATGGTTTTGAGCGGAATGCGCCCATCCAACCCGATGGTCAGGAAACTGGCTTTGGTTCGGGGTTCTTCAGGGAAGGCTGCGGTATGGGCGCGGTAGTCGTCGTTCACATAATAAAGGAACTCGATACCTTCATTTTTGAGGTAATACTCCTCACAGGTAATGCCGTTTACCACAGCCGTTTTACCCGTAGGTTTGGCTACCGGTGGGTCAAAATTTTCTTTTTTCTCAGAGAAGGAAGAAAAACGAAAGGCCCGCTTGTTGGTCATGTCCATGCTGTATTCGTAGTTGGAATCAGCCAAAAAGATAAAGGTCTTGGGGTAGCGGCCTCCGTAGAGCTGCACGATGTAGTTGCCTTCGCTCAGGTGCATGAGCATCTTGGTATTGGGCTCGTTGAGCATGATGGCCTCAGCCTGGGTGCCCGTAATCGTTACCTGAAAATAGAGCGAACCCTGAAAATAGGAGTTGTCCTGCGCCTGAAGACGAGGAGAAGCAACAAAAGCAGCAAGCAAAAAAGGCAGGAAGTATTTGATCATTCCGAATGAATTTAACCTGGAAACTTTGACACATATCGTGCCCGTTTTCCTATTGCTTAACGCAATTTCTGCCCAAAGTTACATATCCTCCACCATGTCGCTGTAAGACCCCGTGAGTAAATCCTCTTCCTGGATATGAAAAGCGTCCAGGTAGTGGTCACATTGCATCCGCAGCCGATCTTCTCCTATAGTGCCATCGAGGTCAATGGCTTCTATTTCTACAAATTGCCCAAGGCCTTCGAGCTGGTCGAGGTGAAATTTTACATTTTGGATAAAGTAAATTTCCCGCTCCTTTCGTACCGTTTGCATCACGCCCAGTGCCTCCGACAATACCTGAAGCATGGCGTCGCCGTCCCCTACTTTTGACAAGTGCACTTCGGAGCCTTTGGGCCCCGCCTGATCGTTGCGGAGGTAGAAGATCAGGTTGTTTTCGATATTGCCCTGGCGCAGCTTCAGGCGACCTTCGTCCACATAGAAGTAGGTGTCGGTCTGGAAATCGGTGCCCCTGTACTCGGCATCGTGGGCGCTGAGCCAGTCGCGGATGGCATCCTGGCGGTGGGTACGGGCTTTGATTTCGATGTTAAAGGGCATATTAGTCTTGATTAGGCGGTTGTTTCCAGGCAGAAACTTCTATTTCTACCATCATGTCGGGGTCAATGAGGGCCGAAACCTCTACGAGGGTGGTAACGGGCCGTAAATCTGCAAATACTTCCCCATGTGCTTTTCCTACTCCCTGCCAGTGGCGGATGTCGGTGACGTACATGCGGGTGCGAACGACGTCTTCCCAGTCGGCATCTACTTCCTGGAGAAAATGGCGGATTTTCCCAAAAATGACCCTTGCCTGGGCGTAGGCATCGCCGGGGAAAAGCACCTTGCCGTCACGGGTGGCGGTTGTACCTGCTATCTCGATCAAAGGACCGACCCGAACCACGCGGGAGTAGCCAACTTCTGACTCCCAGGGCGTGCCGGAACCAATGCGGGTGTGAATTTCGTTTTTCATCGCGGGGGCGTTTATATTGAGGATGAAATTAGCGCATATTGCAGCATGAAAGGAAATTGGTTAAGCCGTTTGTGGAAAAAGTGGTTCGGCGTATCCGCTTCGGGTACAGAAATCGCGGTACCTCCTGCCGCTCCCTCCACCCCTTTTTCACCCCCTATCCCCCCGATCCCGGCCACGCCTGTGGTGAAATCTACCGATCCACGTGCCGAACCCGCTGAGTCGATTGCTTCGGGTAATGGCCTGATACTCAGGCGCAGGTCTGTCGGAAACGGCATCTGGCGCGGGTCGCTCTCCTGGCAGGGAGCCTACCTGGCCGATACCCTCGAAAAGGATAGCGCTGTTGGGGATTCGGGCGCTATTCCTCATTTGCCCGGAGGAAATTATACCCTGAACCTGGATACCACCTCCGGATGGAACGCCTCCTATGGCTTTTGGCTGGGCGACCTGCACCAGGGCATGCTGGCGGTAAAACCCGAGGGCAGCAATGTTACCCACTACCTGCGGATGGGCGATAATGCCGAAGAGTCGTTAGGACATATACTGCTCGGCACCGCCACCGGCACGGGACTGAACCATTCCGACCAGGTATATAAAAAGGTCTACCAGGCGCTGATTCCTGCGTTGGGAAAAGGTAATGGCATTCCATTCCAGATTGTAGAAGCCTGAAACCATGAAATTTCTCATCGGCAAAATGGCCACGTGGTTTTTCTTCGTGGGTACAATTTCCTTGTCGTTTTCGCAGCAGATCCGCGATTTTCACTACCAGCAGGATTTTAAAAACGACTTCTACATTAATGCCACTCAGCCCAACAAGGCCCGAAAAAACCTGGTCGGTATCGGTGGGGCATCAGCTTACGCCGTCACAGGCACTTACCTGGGTGCGGTGTGGTACGCTGGTCAGGGCCTCGGCAAATTCAATTTCTTCAACGACAGCCACGAGTGGAAACAAATGGACAAGGTTGGCCACGTTCTGGGAGGCTACCATGCCAGCCGGTGGGTGATCGGCATGATGAAATGGTCGGGCGTGCCGAAGCAAAAGGCGATCCTGGCCGGAGGGGTCTCTGGTTTCCTGGCCATGTCGTCGATAGAGGTAATGGATGGATTTGGGGTAGGCTGGGGCTTTTCGTGGCCCGATATCGGGGCTGACTTGCTCGGATCCGGACTGGCTGTGATGAACCAGGCGCTTTGGAATGAGGACCGTATCAAAATGCGGGTATCGTATAGAAAATCGCCTTATGCGTCCGTGGACAGCCTCCAGTACCTGCTGGGCAGCAATCCGGCAGAGTGGTTTTTGAAAGATTATAACGGCCAAACCCTGTGGATGAGCGTTCGTGTGCATTCTTTTTTACCTGAGGGCTGGCTTCAGGACCACTATCCCCGCTGGCTCAACCTGGCCGTGGGCTACGGTGCCGAGGGCCTTACTGGTGGCTACGACGACCCCACCCGCGCTTATCTTGCCCATGAGTACCGGCAATTTTACCTCAGCCTCGACCTCGATCTCGCCAATATCCACACCCGGAATGGTTTTCTCAACAGCCTGCTGCAAGTGGTCGATATCGTCCGTATTCCGCTCCCGGCTATTCAGTTCGACCAGACAGGCACGCGGTTTCGGGCGTTTCAGTGAGCGTTTTCAAATAAATGAACAGCCAGATTAGCCGATGGTTTTGGTGTTTGCTATCAACGCAGCATACACGAGAGCAGTCTGGATATCGGCTTCCTCGAGGTAAGGATAATCTTTCAGGATTTTTACTGGTGCTAAAGAGGCCCCCTAAAAAGCCCAAGGCCGGAGAGCAAATAGCATGCTTCCGGCACTCAGGACAGGTGACCACCACCTTTATCGTTATATTTTTACCAGAATATCTGGGGCAAATCAGCTTTAAACAGCGATTGATTTGCTTTCAACTCTACGACAGTGGGCAGCAGATAATATGCCTCACGCCTTTTTTTATACCGAATCCGACATTTTCGCTACCCAGCAGAAAAAAAAGGCTCTCCAAAACATTTTGAATAAATATCATTCATATACTAAACACTGTTCAGTAACTTAGCGTAGAAAAGCAGGCAGCCGATTTTCTATCCAATTTTCACACCCTTAACTTTCGAATCAAAACCGCCTAAGGCACCTATGGGAATAGCTGAACGTAAAGAACGTGACAAGCAGGAAATGCATGAGAAGATCGTGCAGGCCGCTACGCGCATGTTTGCGGAAGAAGGCTATGAAAAAACCTCAATCCGCGGCATAGCTGAGCGCATTGAGTACAGCCCGGCGACCATCTACCTCTACTTTAAAGACAAAGATGAACTCCTGTATGCCGTTCAGGAAGAGGCTTTTAAGAACCTCCTGGGCCAATTCAAGGAATTAGCGACTATCCAGGACCCGGTGGAGCGGCTGCGAAGGCTGGGCTTTACCTACCTCGAATTTGCGCTCAAAAACCCCGAACACTACACCCTCATGTTTGTGCTCAACAGCCCCATGCGCACCATGGAAGAGCACGCCAAATGGCAAACGGGAGTCGATACCTTCGGGGTACTGCACCAAACCATTCAGCAATGTATGGACATTGGCCGCATCAAGCCCGGCAACTCGGAGCTCATTTCCATGTCGATGTGGGCCCTCGTGCACGGGCTCGCCACCCTGAATATCTCCTGCCGGTTCCAGATTTTTCAACGTACCGACGAAGAAATCCGCCTGATGATGCTCGAATCGCTCAGGCATACGTTTGACACCCTGATTCTGTAAAAAAATTTAGCCAACCACTAAACACCGTTCACCAAATTAACACCGAACATATGCAACCATTCATCCGTGCGGGTATGTTGATTGTGCTTGTAACCTGCATGGCCCCTATGCGGGCACAGGAAAAGCTCGACGCTTACCTGCGCATGGGCCTCGAATCCAACGAATCGCTTCATCAACAGGAGATTAACCTCGAAAAAAGCCTGCTGGCCTTGCAGGATGCCAAAGGGCTTTACCTCCCCACGGCTACCTTTATGGGCAGCTACACCCTGGCCGGCGGCGGTCGTACCATCGACTTTCCGATAGGCGACCTGCTGAACCCGGTATACAGTACCCTGAATCAGCTCACCCAATCGGATGCCTTTCCCCAATTGGATAACCAATCGATCCTGCTGAATCCGAACAACTTCTACGACGTGAAGGTGCGCACCACCATGCCCCTGATCAATGCCGAAATCGGGTACAACCGCCGCATCCGCGCGCAAATGATCCCCATGCAGGAAGCACGGCTGCAGGTGCTGAAGCGGGAGCTGGTGCGCGACATCAAAACGGCCTATTTCCGGTTTTTGCAGGCAGGAGAAGCCGTGGAAATCTACCGCGAAGCCCGCGAGCTGGTGTCCGAAAACATCCGCGTAAACGAGCGGCTGGCCGCCAATGGCATGGCCAATCCCACCCTGGTCATCAAGGCACGCGCCGAATACAGCAAAGTAGAAGCGCAGCTTTTCGAGTCTGAAAACCAGCTGCGCAACGCTACCGCCTACGTCAACTTTTTGCTTAACCGCCCGCTGGACAGCCCGCTGGATACCGACCCGGCCTTTCTTTCCCTGCCGCAATCGCCTGCCACCCTTAGCGATAGCCCGGCAGGACGCGAAGAGCTGGCCCAACTGGACAATGCCCGGGAAGTACAGGCCCTCAGCCTCGACCTCGCCAAAGCCTACCATTTGCCCAAACTGAGCGTGTTCGCTGACCTGGGCTCGCAGGGGTTTGATTTTGCGGTAAACAAAAACACTCCCTACTACCTCGCCGGGGTATCGCTGGAGGTGCCGATTTTTTCGGGCATGCGCAACGAAACCAAGGTAAAACAGGCCGCCCTCGACGTAGATCAGCTTTCCAGCCAGTACGACCAGGCCGAAAATCAGCTGCGCCTGCAAATCACCACGGCTTACAACGACTTTCAATCTTCGCAAAAACTCTACACCTCTTCGCTGGACAATACCGCTGCTTCGGAGCGCTACATGCAGGACACCCAAAAGCGCTACCGCGAAAATCAGGTGACTTACATTGAGCTCCTCGAAGCCCAGACCAGCTTTACCCAGGCACGCATTCAGCAATCCATCGCCCGCTTTTCCGTATGGATACGCCAGGCCGAGCTGGAGCGTGCACAAGCCGCATTTCCCCTTTCCGAATAATCATCTCCCACCACTTTGTTTACCTCACAGGTCATGAAAACGATCTACTGGTTATTTATTCCCCTGCTGCTGCTTTTGGCTTGCGGCAAAAAAACCTCCCCGGAAACCGTCAGCGATACGGGTGTTATTCCGGTTACCACTTCGCCGGTGCGCATGCAAAAGATAGCTGCGCCTGTAAAAGTATCGGGCCTTCTGGCTTCGGATGCTGAGGCACGGCTTTCGTTCAAAACCGGCGGCGTGATCCAGCGGCTGTACGTGGACGAAGGCACGCGTGTACGCAAAGGTCAGCTATTGGCTACCGTAAACCTCACCGAAATAAACGCGCAGGTGTCGCAGGCGGAGGAAAATGTAAAGAAAGCCGAGCGCGACCTGCAACGGGTAGAGAACCTCTACAGGGATTCTGTGGCTACTTTGGAGCAATTTCAAAACGCCACTACCGGAGTCAAAGTCGCCCGCGAAGGCCTGACCATCGCCCAATACAACCAGGGCTACTCCGAGATCCGGGCACCCAGAGAGGGCGTTATTTTGAAAAAACTCATGAATGAAGGCGAAATTGCCGGACCCGGCTCTCCGATATTCGTGATGAACGGAACTGGCCCCGCCGACTGGGTGGTGCGCGCCGGGGTACCCGACAAAGAGTGGGTGCGCCTGCGGATCGGAGAAGCGGCCGAAGTAGCGCTGGATGCTTTTCCGGGGGTTATTTTTTCTGCAAAAATATCGAACCTCGCCCAGGCTGCCGACCCCATGTCGGGGCTGTATCAGGTGGAATTGCGGGTCAATCCACAAGGAAAACCTTTGGCTACGGGCTTATTTGCCACAGCCACCATTCACCCTGCCGACCAGGTCAGCTATGCCGTGATCCCGACCGATGCGCTGATCGAAGGCAACGGCGACCTGGCCTATGTATTTGTGCCAGCAGGCAATAAGGCCGAGCGTCGCCCGGTGAAAATCGCCTACCTCGACGGCGACACCGCCATGATCTACGAAGGCCTGAGCGGTATTTCCACGGTCATTACCTCCGGATCGGCCTACCTCCTCGAAGGCAGCCCCATCGATATCCAATCGCCTCAAAATCAACAGACTAACCGATGAACATAGCAGAATTTTCTGTGAAGAACTACCAGTTTACGCTGGTAGCCTTCCTCGGAGTGCTGGCCCTGGGGGCCTTCTCTCTGCTGAATATGCCGAGAGGCGAAGACCCCGACTTCGAGTCGCCGACCTACGCCGTGGTGGCCGTTTACCCGGGGGCTAGCCCGAGCGACATGGAGGAGCTGGTGGTGGACCCGATAGAGAAAAGTGTAAGCGAACTCGATGACATCAAAAACATCACGTCCACTGCTACCGATGGCCTGGCTATTTTCCGCATCGACTTTACCTACAACAGCAACCCCGACGACAAGTACCAGGAGCTGGTGCGGGAGATCAACTCCATTCGTCAGGACCTGCCCGGAGAACTTTACAAGCTCGATATCAGCCGGTTTTCGCCCAGCGATGTGAGCATTTTCCAGTGGGCATTTGTGAGTGAAAATGCTGCTTATTCGCAACTCGAAGCCATAGCCGAGCAATTTGCAGATGAGCTGGAGAAGAACAAATCGCTGAAAAATATCGAGACCCATGCCTTTCCCCAGCGCACCGTGCAGGTGGAATTGAACATCGCCAAAATGGGCCAGAACCATATCCCGGTCGATCGGGTAATCGGTGCCCTGCAAAGCGAAAACCTCAATATCCCCGGCGGCAGTCTGCACGTGGGCACCCGCAAATTCAATGTGAAGACCTCGGGAAGCTTTTCTTCGCTCGAAGAAATAAGCAATACAATTGTCTATACTTCCGGAAGCAAGGTCGTTTACCTCAAAGACATTGCCGACGTGCGGATCGGTTACCAGCCCGAGAGCTACCTCGCCCGGTACAATGGCCACCGCGCCGTATTGGTCACCGCCAGCCAGAAAATAGGCCAAAACATTACCGCTGTGCGCGAATCGGTGCTTCCGACCATGGACAGCTTCCGCGAAACCCTGCCTTCGAATATCGATTTCGTTACGGTTTTTGATCAGGGAGAAAGTGTCGAGCGCCGCCTGAACCGCTTTGCCAAGGACTTCGGCATCGCCATCCTGCTGGTGCTTATTACGCTGCTGCCACTCGGCACCCGGGCATCGGTGGTGGTGATGATCTCCATTCCACTCAGCCTCGCGATTGGCCTTACCTTCCTCAATTTGCTGGGCTACACCATCAACCAGTTGTCGATTGTAGGCATGATTGTGGCCCTGGGTATCCTGGTGGATGACAGCATTGTGGTGGTGGAAAATATCGAGCGGTTTCTGCGCAATGGCATGAACCGGCGGGAAGCCTCGATTCAAGCCACCAAACAAATCACCCTGGCGGTACTGGGCTGTACGGCTACGCTGATCTTTGCCTTTTTGCCGCTGGTGTTTTTGCCCGAAGCCTCGGGAGATTTTATCCGCAGCCTGCCCATGGCGGTAATTACCACGGTACTGGCGTCGATGGTAGTGTCGCTGACGGTAGTGCCGTTTTTGTCCAGCCGCTTGTTGAAAGAGCATGAAAATCCGGAGGGAAACATCTTCCTTCGGGGACTGAAAAAGGTGATCAGCGGCAGCTATACCCGCGCCCTGGAACTGGCCTTGCGCCGCCCGGTGGCCACGCTGATTATCACGGTGGTTATTTTTGCCGGAGCACTTGCGCTCATTCCAGTGGTGGGGTTCAGCCTTTTTCCCCGGTCAGACAAGCCCATGTTTCTGGTAAATGTGGATACCCCGGCGGGCAGCAACCTCTACGAAACCGACCGCGTGATTCGCCAGGTAGAAGATTCGCTCCGGAAGCACCCTGAAATTCGCAGCTTCAGTTCCAATGTCGGCAAGGGCAATCCGCGGGTGTACTACAACGTGCTTCAGCAAAACGAAACCGAGAACTTCGGGCAGATATTTGTGCAGCTGAAAAGCGAGGAAAATGCGGAGAAAAATGCCTTTATCGAAGAACTGAGGCTTCAGCTCAAGAATGTGCCCAACGCCAAAATCACGGTGAAAGACTTTGAGCAGGGCCCGCCCGTAGAAGCTCCCCTCGCCTACCGCATCTTTGGCGAAGACCTCGACACCCTCCGCAGCCTGGCTTTCAAGATTGAGAAAATGCTGAATGAAAGCGAAGGTACCCTCTACGTGGACAACCCCGTGCGCACCCAGCCCACCGACCTCCGCGTAGTCGTTAACCGCGACAAGGCCGCCCTCTCCGGCGTGCCTTCCAACGAAATCGACCGCATGGTGCGCCTCGGTATTTCGGGCCTCGAAATCGGCGATTTCCGCGAGCAAAATGGCGAGGAGCTGCCCATCGAAGTGGCGATGCCGCATACCGGCAGCACCCCTCCCTACGAGGTATTTCAGGCCATGTATGTGAGTAATTTTGCGGGAGCAACCATGCCGCTGAGCCAGGTGGCCGACGTCAATTTTGAGTCATCGCCCAACCAGATCCGCCACTACGACAAGCAACGCTACGTTACGGTTTCGTCCTTTGTAAAACCCGGCTACCTCACCTCGAATGTAAATGCGGAGATTGCCGAAAAGCTGGCCACATTTCCTTTCCCGGAAGGATACACCTACGTGGTGGCCGGAGAAGAAGAAAGCCGCAACGACAGCTTCGGTGGCCTGGGGGCCATTATCCTGATCACGGCCTTTGGGTTTATCGGCATCCTGCTGCTGGAGTTCCGAACCTTTAAAAGTACCTTGATTGTGCTGTCGGTGATTCCGCTGGGCATCATCGGGGCCATCCTGATCCTGCTCGCATCGGGCGAATCGTTTTCTTTCACCGCCACCATCGGCCTGATTGCGCTCGTGGGCATCGAGGTGAAAAACTCCATCCTGCTCGTGGACTTTATCAACCAGCTGCGGGTGCAGGGCATGGGATTGGATGAAGCGATTACGGAAGCGGGAGAGATTCGGTTTGTGCCCATTTTGCTAACCTCGCTCACGGCCATTGGCGGTTTGCTGGCTCTGGTGATCGAATACAGCCCGCTCTATTCTCCGCTGGCCCTGGTCCTCATTGGCGGCTTGATCAGCTCCACGCTGCTATCCCGGCTGGTAACGCCCGTGATGTACAAGTTGCTGGCTCCGAAGCTGGAGACGCTTCAAGGGTAAATCAGTTTTTCCTGAAAAAAAGAGGCTGCCCGGAATGGGGCAGCCTCTTTTTTTGTGTGGGATTTGCGAAAGTTTCAATCCTTTGTCAACCCAAGATCAAGGTCATAAATTCGGGTATAATTGGGTTTATCCGAACGGGACGCCAAAATAGAAAGCCGTCCATTTTCTGCTACCAAGATTTCCTGCGGACTGAACATGGGAAGTTTAATTTCTTTTAATAAAGGTCTGTCAGCCGCTTGCATATCATAAATCTGAAGGTATCCGGGTCTGAAAGCTCTCAAAGAATCTAACTTAGCCAATACGGAACTTTGCGCTTCTTCGTCTTTTGGCATAGTGGCCGGAATTTGATCTAACGGATAACCCGGTAAATACAGGCGATAGGCATAATCTCCATTGGCATCTACTTTCATCCCCCGGTACAGGGTATTGCCCAGATTCATTTGATTCTGGTTACCGGCAGGACTTTTTTTAGAAAACTCCGGGATGGCCTCAATCTCAGAATACGCGTGATCCCCCCGCTCGCCGAATTCATAAAGCAGGTGGCCTGAGGTAGCGTAAACACGAACCCGGGGATCTGCAATCGGATTCAGCAAAATTTCCTGCCGATTTGAAGAATTAACGACCTCCACAAAAGCCAACAAATTCGGTTGATACACTTCCGTACCATAAACTCCTCGCCATGGGCCAATGAGTTTTTCCAGTTTGAACTTCTTTCCTTTAAGTTGAAAAATGGCCAAAGAACCCGGCGCTTCTTTCAAATGACTGGTCAATACCTCGCGGTCGTTTTCAATGGAAAGTGCAGGCAAATACAAGCGACCCTGATCAGGAATAAATACCCCGTTGTTTACTCCCCACACAAACTGATCAAATGGGATGCCCTGATACCTGGTTTTTAGTTTAAAAATACCGACAACCTTTCCTGCCGCATCCATGCGGTAAATCTTTCTCTCCCAATATTCCGCCACCAAAAAACCGTCGTTCCAGGCAGCCATAAAGCGAACAGCCGGGTTTCTGTGAGGCTTATGGCTCAATTTTTCAGTCTCAAAATTAATGGAATACTCGCCTTGTGGGGAAACTTGATCCAGCCCGGTCCCCAAAAAATGGGTAAACGATTGGCTCGTGGAACCACTCAGGAAACTCGTACACCCCGAAGGAAGAGAAAGCTCAGAGCTATCCCTCAGTGTAAGGTGAAAGGAGACCTGACCAATTCCAGGCGTACTGCCTACAAGCATCATCAGCCCGGAAAAGAGTTTCAGCAATTTGTTGTGCATAAAATCATGGAATTGAAGGATTCAGCATAGGTCCAAAGAAATCGAATGTCACGGATAACAATTTCCTGTAGGACATGGGTTGCCAGTTGAACATTTACACGATCTCTCCGTCGCAGAGCCTTGACACATTATTTGACCATTCGGACAACTAAAGCATGAGCAACCATCAGAGGACACATTCTCTAATCCTGCATATTCTGGAGGCGAAAGGCTAAATATTTCAGCTGGATAAGTGTAGCCGATATACCAACCTGATCTCCTGTAAGTCTCAGGTTTGGAAATCTCAGAAGTCCCTTCAAATGTTGAACAAAAAATATGGTCAGGATGAACAAACTGACCTACAGCAGTGAATTCAACTGAGTGATGGTCCCAATTTTCGTTTTCCATTTCTCCACTTTTATCTAGAAAAGGAAGTGCAATATTTGTTCGCAGTGACACATCGTCCACTTTACAAATACTAAACATTTGATAATCTGGCTTAGACAAACCTAACTCCTTCCAAGGATTCTCTCCGTATGTATTTTCATAATTTTCGAGAACAGTAAGTAGGTCTGATCTAAGGTTACCTTGTATCTGATTCGTCTCAATATACTTGGCTACAAACTTCGTAAAATGCTCGTTTTTTGACAAAGGCTGAATTACGATAGCTATTTCTTTCAATTTACCTACTAACATTTCCTTATTTCGAAAAATGGTAGTTTTAGTTATTATCGCCTTTTGAATTATTTGTTCTTGATTTTCCGCTTCTACGTCCTGGCGTTGGGCAGTTGTACAACCACTTATACCAAATACAGACACAAAGCCAAGAATCAACAGAAAACCTAATAGCCTTAGGTTAGAAAACATCCAACGGGGGGGGGGTGAATAATTGATGCATTGTAAAATTTTGTTTGATGTAAAACATTCTCAATTTTATAAAATATCTTCGAATGAAAAAAATAACTTTGACCTTTTTTAGGTCGAATGGAAAAAATAATTTACATATATTTTAAAAATTGAAATATATATAAATTTAAGTAGCAAGAATATAACTCTAATGTAATTACAAAGGACGATCCTTTCTGCTTGTTTCGAAATCCTGTAACAAACGATTTAAATCCGCGCTGTCAGGAAGCCCTTGAAGAATAAATGCCTCCCTTTCCGGTGATGGACTAATTGGCGTGCTACTTTCCTGATTTTCCAGCACACGAATATTCAGGCGTTCGAGCAACGGAAGCAACATCGCCAAATCGTCGGGGTGAGTTACTTCTAGTATGAGCCTGATCATGTGGTGAAAAAGTTGTTGATCCCTAAGTTACGTGAAAATCTTATTCATCGTTCTCTCTGAACCTCGCCTTGCTTTAGCGAAGGTTAGGTACTGGCATCAAACCTGAGATTTTGGAAGCATACGCTTAAGTAAATCAAAGAAAAAAGGCCTTCCCGGAATGGAAGGCCTTTTTCTGCCGAAAAGCGTATCCACTACCTAAGCCCCAGATCGACCTCGTAAATCCGGCAAAAAGTCGGCTTATCGGCCCTCGGCGCATAGATGGAGACTACTCCATTTTCAGCCCGAAGGATCTCCAAGGCATTGTGTAACGATAGTAATACCTCTGTTAACAAGGGCTTATCCTTGCTTTGGAGGTCATATACCTGCAGGTAAGTGGGCCTGTTTGCACGTAAAGACCCGGTTGCTGCAGATACTTCAGCGATTTTTTCCGGGCTTGCGTCGGGGGTGGAAGCAGGAATCTGATCGAGCCCATATCCTGGCCGGTACATCCGGTAGGCATATTTACCATTTGCATCCACCTGTACCGCGTCGTAAATCGTAGATCCTAAATACAGTTCTGTAGTCCCATATGAGGATTGGGGGTTTTTCACGTAAAATTCAGGAATGAGGTCAATTTCTGAAAAAGCATGTTGCCCGATTTGTCCAAACTCATACAGAAGGTCACCTGTGGGAGTATATACCCGGATGCCGGGATCGGCGATGGGGTTAACCATTACCTGCTGATGATCGGGAGAGAGAGAAACCTCGACATAGCCCAGATCATTGGGCTGATACACCTCCTTGCCATAAACGCCTCTCCAAGGCGCAAGGAGCTTCACGATTTTGAATTGGTTTCCCACCAATTGATACATGGCTACGGAACCCGGCGCATCGCCCAGGTGCTTGTTAATGTTTTCCCGGTTATTTTCTATGGAGAGCGTCGGCAAAAAGAGGGTGCCGCTTTCCGGTATAAAGGCCCCGTTGTTAATTCCCCAAACGAATTGATCGAAGGGAATACCAAAGTATTTGTTATTGAGCTTATAATCGGCTATAACTTTCCCTTCGGCGTTGAGCTGGTATATTTTCCGCTCCCAATATTCTGAAACCAGATAACCTTCGCCCCAGGCGGCGGCATATCGAATGACTGGACCACGGAATCGGTTATGGTCCATTTTTTCAACCTCAAACTCGATGGCATGAGCGCCCTCGGGTGTTTCGACCTCAAATCCAGTGCCCCTGAATTGGGTAAATGCTTTGCTCTGTGAGCCGGTCAGAAAACTGGTGCATCCTATCGGGAGGGAAATTTCCGAACTGTCAACCAACGTCGGGTTAACAGTAACCTGGCCCCTTACCTGGGTATGGCTCCAAATAAAGAGCAGCAATAAAAGGGCGAGTCGATAAACATGGATTAAGCGCATTTCTTTCATATAAATTGGATGAAACAAAATAGGAATCACCTCCATATTTTCCAATAAATATTCACATTCTAATCAAAACATTGCCGATGTTTCAGATTATTGAAATACTTGACAATTTTAATAGCAAGGAGGATGAATAACTTTTCGAGCTTATGCGCTTACCTCTCCGGAAATTCTGCCTAAATGAGGCAAAGCCTGACTCCGGCGGAGTCGAAGCTTTATAGCACCCATGATTATAAGTCAAAACGACCCCAAACGGGGTCGCACATTTCTTTCAATTCAATACCAAAGGAATTATCTGTAAAGCCTGAATCACCCCAAAAATGAGGGTTGACTCAGACTTTTCTTTTCATCGAACCAGCTCAGCCGCCCCAAACACCCCGGCACTGTCGCCGAGTTTTGGTTTCAGGAAAAGGGTGTCCAGCCGGGGGTTGAACAGGTATTTTTTCACCTCCTCCACACCACGGGTATAGAGCAGGTCGATATTACCTACCCCTCCTCCGATAACCACCGCAGCGGGGTCGATGGTATTCATCATAGGCCCTACGGCTTTTCCGAAAAAGTGCACCAGGCGATCCATGGTATCGGTGGCGATGGGGTCCGTGCCTGCCTGCGCACGCGAAACAATCTCCGGAAGGCGGATTTTTTCGCCCCCTTGCAGGTGATAATACCGCTCCAGCGAAGGGCCGGCAATGACCGTTTCCACGCAGCCGATGCGGCCACAGTAGCACATGCCCCCCGATTCGTCGAGGAAATTATGCCCCCATTCTCCGCCGATGCTGTGCCGGCCATTGATCACCTTGCCGTTGACCACGATGCCGCCCCCCACGCCGGTGCCCATGATAATGCCAAAAACCAACTCCGGATTTTTGAGGTGCTCGGGCACGGCACCCATTTGTGCTTCAGCGAGGGCAAAGCAGTTGGCATCGTTGGCGAGTTCAAAGGAGATGCCCAGCATTTTTTCCAGGTCGTCCTTGAGCGGCTTACCTATCAGGGCCGTGGTATTGCTGTTTTTGATGGTATGCGAATACGGATCGAGCGCGCCCGGTGTGCCCATGCCTACCCTCAGCGGACGATAACCCACCGCATCAGAAAGGAGGTCTATCACCTTGGCGACCTGGCTGAGCATGGCATCGTAGCCTTTGGCAGCTTCGGTTGGCACGCGCTCACGGGCCAAGGTAGTAAAAGGTAAATCACGCGTAATGACAGCACCTTCGATTTTGGTGCCTCCGAGGTCAATGCCCCATAATGAATTTTCCACAGCAGAAGAGGTTGGGATGGTAGGGAAAAATACTTGCCCGGTACTAACGGGCTCCTAACACCCAATTTAGCTGAAGTTTCAGGAAAGGACGAAAATGAATGTCGGTCTTTTGCAAATTTTCTTCCCTTAAACTGCTGATATTACTGGGAAAAAAGGCAATCGGGGAAAAAAGGTTATCCAGGTACTGCACCTGCCACCATACCGCACATTCGATGGAGGCCGCCTTACTGTTACGAAACCGAATGCCCGTTTGCGGCCCGGTTTGGTGGCTGCGCACGTGCAGGTTGATCGGCGACAGGATACCTTGCAGGTTGATCATGGTGGTATTTTGGTACCGGAACTGCGAAAAATGGCGGTAGCCAAGGTCGAGAAACAAGGCGGATCGGGCGTTTTTTCTCCGAAACTCAAAGGCATTGGTCTGCTCTATGATGTAAAAAGTATTGGTGTCGAGGGTTGTTTCGGTAAAGGCTTTCCAGTTAAGGTACGAGGCCTGGGTTTCTTTGCGGTAAAAAGAGAGCGACGAATTGAGCTTGGGCGCCGGACGCCAATTGAGCCTCAGGTTCGACTCGAGGTTGCGGGTGGAGCGGTCGGTGAGGTTGAGGTCTGAAAAATCTTTCACATTGTAGGTCACATATACATATTGCTCACCCTCAAATCGCAGGTTGCGCAGCATATCCCACTGAAAGCGAAACTCCATGCGCAGGTTGCGTTGGGTGTAGTTCTCGGCGCTACGGGCGGCGTACAAAAAGGCATATTCCCGCACCGAGCCCAGCAGCTTGTAGGTCGTAACGAAACTCCGCGACCAGGTGGTTTGCCAGCCGGCAGAAAGGCCATAGCTGAGCTGGTCGTGGTCGTCGTTGTTGCCGGGCTCAGGCGTATCGTATTGCAGGTAACGATTGGAAGCGGTTAGCTCCAGCAGGCTTTTCCGGTTTACAGTTCCCCGAAGGGTGAGCTCCATGTTGGTGAGGTTGCGCACGTAGTCTTTTTGTTTTTCACGGTCGAGCAGGCGGGTAAATTCGCGGGTGGGCAGCTCCTGGTTGTTGTCGAGGTTGTAGCTGCGGGCGAGGTTTTGGTATTCGTACAAAAATGCCGAACTGAGCTTACCCAACCGCAGATTAAGGCGTTGGCTGGTGTTGAGCTCCAGTTGCTGAAAGCGCACATCGTTAAATTCCGGTGCTTCGATGGAGTAGGTATCGTAATTGAACCATCGCCGGGACCATACCGCCGAGTTTTGCGACTCCCACACAAGGCCGGGCGCCAGTTCGTATTGCCAGTTGAGGGCTGCCCCCGCGGTATCGCTTTTGATCCGCTCAATGGAGCCCAACTTGTAGTTGTCCATTTGGTTGCTACCTCCCTGAGCCACAAAGTTGATAACCGCCTCCTCGCCAAAGGTTTTGGTCCAACGACTGGCCAGCAAGGCGTTTCGCTGGTGGCGGGGGAGGATGTATTTGGCGCGCACATAGCCTTCGGTTTCCATTTCGAGCCCGTCGGGGAAAGTATGATTGGCTTGCAAAAAAACGCCTGCGGTAGGGCCCTGGTCGAGGGTTTTGCTGAGGTAATCCCAGCTCCAGCCGATCACAGGCCGAATCTGCACACCGGGGTCAGGCTTCCAGAGTACGCCCAGGTACTGGTTTACGCGGTAGTTTTGCGCATTAAAAAAAAGGTCGGACTCAGTCCACGATGCAGCAGCAAGGCTGGGTTTGAGTTGCCAGTACTGCCAGATATCGGTATGCGCCAGCATCTGCACAAACCTGGCCGGGGGCCGCGAATTGTTGATGAGGTTTTCGTGGCTAAAGAGCGCCTGCATACTGTATTTACCCGACTCAAATTTCAGTTTGCCATTCAGGCGGGTGCTGTAGGTAAAATTGTTCTGCCGCTCAAAGGAGAGTTGAATGCCCGGATATTGACCATAGCAAACCACGCCCCATATCACCAGTGTGATAAACCAGGTGCCTTTTCCGATTATCCGTAAGTAGCCCTTCATTCCTGCATGAAGATAATCCATTCCTGCATTTTCTCAGCCAACCGTTGATCCCATACGCAAAGTTCAATTTTCGTACTAAATTCATTGTTTTCCTCACATGCTTTTTTCTCATGAAAAACTAATCCATTCATACTCAGCTTATGACCCTTCGTGCAGGGGGCTGCTTTTGGGCAAAAACAGGTACATATATTTAATTCACATTTCAAAAATTACTTACTCCCGCCTAAATAGTTGACACTCGCCTCAGATGAAGAAAGTAATACTCTTTCTGACCTCCTTGCTTCTCTCCCACCTACTGACCGCCCAAAACCCTTATTTTCTGGCATTTAGCCTGAATGCTGATTCTGTTCGACTGGCCCTTACTGCCAATCCGGATGTTGAAAGCCTGATTTTTCTTCCCGGAAAAATCATTGCCCTGGACCAGCATCAAGCCAAAATCGAATACTCTTTTCACAAGGACAAACTCTACCGGATTCAGCTTACCCGCCGCTATCCTGCACGTCAGTCTAATGAAGTCTTCCGGAGCGTATTTGGCTACTTCGAAGCCATGCGTTTTCAATCCGTGATGAGAGAAAAGCAAGCCCTGAAAGATGGCACTTGTTTCTATCGCAACGGGCAGGACCTCGTAGGCATTCTCCGCCAAACCGAAACCCACTCCGACATGGAGATATCTCTGGAGCTGCACAAACTGGCTAACAGCCCCGTTTATGCCTGGCAAAAAGAGGATTACTTTGTAGGAGTTACCGCCATGCCTGTGGCAGCTTTGCTCAGAAGCCAATCGCCGGTTGCCCATGCTACCCGAAGCTACGGCTACCCCGGCATCAGCAATAGCCTGGTACTGTATGCCCGCAATCCTGCAAACAATCCAGGTCTGTCTATGCTTTCAAAATAATATTCCGCTACCATGGAATAGCGAAACGCGTCCTTTCGGGGCGCGTTTTTTTATGGACCAATATCAGGTGCTGGAAAAAATATTTAACCCTAATCGCCTCATTATCAGATAATCTGAAATACAATTGATAAAAATCATCCCAATTATTTCACAAACTCTTTATCGGCAAGAAATTTTAATCGTAATATTACGATAAACACTTTAACTATCTTGATTATGCAAACTTCAGACGAACTCAAAGCCATCGTGCGGCAAAAATACAGTGAAATTGCCCTTCAGGACAAAGCGACCAACGAATCCTCCTGCTGCGGATCGGGTGGTTGCTCCACCGAGGTGTACAACATCATGAGCGACGACTACACCGAGCTCAGCGGCTACAACCCCGATGCAGACCTGGGCCTGGGATGCGGGCTGCCTACCCAATTCGCTAAAATCAAAACCGGCGATACCGTGATCGATCTCGGAAGCGGTGCAGGTAACGACTGCTTCATTGCCCGCTCAGAAACCGGCGACTCAGGCAAGGTCATTGGCATCGATTTTACCCCGACCATGATCGAAAAAGCGCGTGTAAATACCGACAAGCTAGGCTTCAACAACGTAGAATTTCGCCAGGGAGATATCGAAGAAATGCCTGTTGCTGACAACTACGCCGATGTTATCGTGAGTAATTGCGTGCTCAACCTCGTGCCCAACAAAGCGGCCGTTTTGAAAGAAATATACCGCGTATTGAAGCCAGGAGGCCATTTCAGCATTTCGGATGTGGTGCTCGTGGGCAGTCTTCCTGAAAATTTGCAAAAGGATGCCGAGATGTACGCAGGTTGTGTTTCAGGTGCCATCCAAAAAGGTGAATACCTCGGCATGATTCAACAAGCTGGCTTTGAAACCATTACGCTTCAGAAAGAGAAGCCCATCTTTTTGCCCGACGATATCCTGGTTAACTACCTCGACACTACAGAAATCGCCAACTTCCGCGCGGGCAAGACAGGTATTTTCAGCGTTACGGTATTTGCCGCTAAACCCGCTGCAACCAAGTCTTGCTGCGGTCCTGATTGCTGTAATTGAGCTGATCGCCTTGCGGTCGATTACTGCCGGTAGTCAGGGTTGGTGAGAAATTTGTCGTCCGTAAGGGCGTGCAACAATTCCACGATATCGGCCTGGTCCTGCGCCGTGAGGGTAATATTGGGCAAAAAGACCGACCGGTTGATGTGTGGCTGGTCATGGCTGGCGTAGTGCGCGACCACTTCTTCAAGGCTTTGCATGCTGCCATCGTGCATATAGGGCGCGGTGGTAGCTATGTTTCGCAGGGTAGGTGATTTAAATTTTGCAAGGTCAAAGCGTGACCCGGTTACATTCCAGCGGCCATTGTCTTCATACACCCGGTACAGGCCATTGTTGTGGAAGTCTTCGTCGGTGAAATTATACCCGCCGTGGCAATGGAAGCATTCGGCTTTTTCGGAGTTGAATAAGGTCCAGCCACGCTTAGCCGATTCGTTGAGGGCGGCGCTGTCGCCTTCCATGAATTTGTCCCAAGGCGACTCGTAGCTCAGCAGCGACCGCTCAAACGAAGCGATGGCATCCAGCAGCCCCTGCATATCGGGCGTTTTTTGATACACATGGTCGAACCAGCGAACGTATTCCGGATCGGCCTGTATGCGCCTGATGGCCTCGTCGGAGTTAATGTGCATCTCTATGGTACTTGTTAAGGGCACGATGGCTTGTGTTTCGAGGGTAGGATTGGCTCCGTCCCAAAAGAAAGATTTCCCAAAAACGACATTGATCAAGCCCGGCGCATTTCGCTTGCCCATCGAGTCGTTTACGCCCAAGCTAAACTGGCGGGGGTCTGAAAAACCGTTCTCCTGAAAGTGGCAGGAACCGCAGGAAAGGGTGGAGTCGAGCGAAAGCCTTTTTTCAAAAAACAATTTACGACCCAAAGCTACCTTGGCTTCGGTCATGGGATTGTTTACGGGCACCTCAGGCTGAGGAAAATGCGCAGGCAGGTTAAAACTGAAAGGGCTGTTTGGAGGCAGATCGCCGTAGGGATCGTCCTTGCATTTGCTCATGCTAATCAGCATCAGCGCGAGCAAACAGATGGTACCGAATCGAAGATTTATCCTCATTTTATCCTTGTCAACGCCGATTGAACGAGGTTGTTTGAAACTTTTTCAGCGAGGGAATATTGTTCCGAGCCCAGCGGGGTAGTGTGGGTGAGGTTATGCTTTACCATATCGAGGGTATCGCCCGGCTGGTAAAAGAGCTTGCCAAGGTCGAGCTGTATGCGCAGACGGGCGGTGCCGTCCACGGGCAGTTCGATGCCATCGGTGCTGCCGTTCCACTGTATCTCGCGGTAGAGTTCGTTGAGCCCGGTATGGTAAGCGAAGCCGAGGTCAACGTCGCCGTTTTTGTTTGCACTTGAGTCAATGCGTCCTTCGGCAATCAGGAACCGGTAACCGGTGGCCCAGCTCCAGTTCATTTTCTGGTCGATATGGAGCGGATGGCTGGAAGGGTAGCTGGCGGGGTTGCCATTGTTGCGGTCGGCGGGTGCGCCTATGCCAAACCGTACCCCGGTGTAGCTGCCTGCTGGCGCTTGCACACGGGCAACAAGTGTCGTAGGGTCGCTTTCGGAGGTATAAATTTTATTACCGCCTATGTCAAACAGCACATCCGAAACAGCGAGCTGGGTATTGCCATTCGCCTCCACGAGGGTAATGTTGGAGAGGAGTAGTTTTACCACATCGAAGTAGTATTGCCTTCCGGAAACGTTGGTAAACACTACCTGATCCTGAAAAGGCTGGCCATTTACGGTCGTTACGAGTTCTATTTCCAGGGTACCTTCGGGCTCAGGGTCTTTTTTGCAAGAAACCAAAGCCAGCACCATTAATCCAATCAACCACGTATTTCGCATATCTGAGTTATTGATGTAGGACTACAAATTTAACGTAGACAGCCCTACTTTTGGCTGATAATTTCCGTTTTTCGCGGTGACTTTTGTAACAATTCCCCTATGATCCATCCTGATTTGACCCGTATAGACCGCCTCCGTACCATTGTAACCGAGCTACGGGAAAAATGCCCCTGGGACAAGGTGCAAACCAAAGAAAGCCTCCGCCACCTCACCATAGAAGAAACCTACGAGCTGGCCGACTCCATCCTTCAAAACGACTACGAAGGCATGAAAGGAGAACTGGGGGACCTGCTGCTGCACGTCGTTTTTTATGCCCGGCTTGCGGAAGAACAGGGGATTTTTTCGCTGGACGATGTGCTCGATACGGTAAACGAAAAACTGGTGCGCCGCCATCCGCATGTTTATGGAGACGTGTCGGTAGAAAATGCCGAGCAGGTGAAAGAAAATTGGGAGCAAATCAAGGCCAGGGAAAAAGCAGGTTCTGCACAGAAATCAGCCCTTTCGGGGGTTCCGCTCTCCATGCCGGGCCTCATTCAGGCGTACCGCATGCAGGAAAAAGCTGCTCAGTTTGGATTCGATTGGCCAGAGGTGAGCCTGGTGCTAGACAAAATGAAGGAGGAATGGACAGAATTTGAAGAAGCGGAAACCCCGCAGGACCGCGAAGCCGAAATGGGCGACTATTTTTTTACCCTCGTAAATTACTGCCGGTGGATGGGAATCAACCCCGACGACGCACTGGCCCGCACCAACCTCAAGTTTCGCAAGCGTTTTCAGCACGTAGAATCCCAGGCAGAGGCAGCCGGACGTCCCCTTAAAGACCTTTCGCTGGAAGAAATGGAAGCCCACTGGCAGGATGCCAAAAAATTATAATACGTTTACTCAAAAAACCTTCGATGAATGCTTCTCCTGTTTTGATCACAGGTGCCACCAGTGGTATCGGGCGTGCTACGGCCCTTTCGCTGGCACAATCGGGTTACCCCCTGATTTTGCCAGCCCGCAGCCTCGACCGTGCCGAAAAAGCCGCCGCTGAAATCACTGCTGCCACGGGCAATACCGAGCTTTATCCCTTTGTTTGTGACCTTTCATCCCTGGCCAGCATTCAGGATTTTGCCGGGCAAATAAATCGACAATTTACCCACCTCGATACCCTGCTTCACAACGCCGGAGTGTGGGAGCCTAAGCGTAAATTGTCCAAAGACGGCTTCGAAATGACCATGGCCGTCAACCACCTGGCCCCGTTTTACCTGACCCATTTGCTGGAACAAATGCTCACCACAGGGCCGGTAACTAGGGTTATTTCTGTTTCCTCCGAAGCACACCGCACCGGGCGGATTCCTTTCGACGATTTTCAGCTCCACCGGCGTTACATTGGCCTGCTTGCCTACTCCAACAGCAAGCTCATGAATGTGATGTTTACCCGCAGCCTGGCGCGCAAATGGGACAAAGCACAGGTTGTAGCCCATGCCCTGCACCCGGGCGTGATCAATACCAGCATCGACCGCAACGCCATGGGGCCCATGAAATTGATTTTTTCCAGCATGGGAAAACCACCCGAATGGGGCGCGCGCACGTCTATTTTCCTGACCACCTCACCCGAGGCACTCGAAGCTTCGGGCCTTTACTGGAAGGACAAAAAAACAAACTCACCCAGTTCCCGCGCCCAGGACGACCAGATGGCCGATGAGCTGTGGAAAATGAGTGAGCAGTTGTGTGGAATCCTCACCTGAAAAAGCGGTGGCTTAAGAGCCTGCTTTCTCGGTCATTTTTTTGTGGTCGGCCAAAAACTTCGCCAAACCTGAATCTGTAAGTGGGTGCTTGATCAGGCCTTCAATTACGTTGAAAGGCATGGTTGCTACGTCAGAACCGGCGAGGGCGCAGGAAAGCACGTGCTGGTTGTGGCGTACACTGGCAGCCAGAATCTGGGTTTCAATGCCGTAGTTGTCAAAGATTTCGCGGATGTCCTGGATCAACTCCATGCCGTCCTGGCCGATATCGTCGAGGCGACCAATAAAGGGGCTCACATACTTGGCACCGGCCTTGGCGGCAACGAGTGCCTGAATCGGATTAAAGATAAGGGTACAGTTGATTTTTACCCCTTCAGATGCCAGGGTTTTGATGGCCTTCACGCCTTCCTGAATCATCGGAATTTTTACCGTGATGTTTGGGTGAATTTTCACCAGTTCGCGGCCTTCGCGCAAAATGCCTTCGTAGTCGGTGGAAATAACCTCTGCGCTCACGTCGCCATCTACGATTTCGCAGATAGCCAGATAATGGGCACGCACGTCGGAAACGCCCACTTTGGCCATGAGTGATGGATTGGTGGTTACGCCGTCCAATACACCCATGGCATTGGCTTCGCGGATCTCGTCGAGGTTGGCGGTGTCAATAAAGAATTTCATAAAAAAGGGTTAGTTGTTTGTAGATGAAAGCTACTTGTTTACACGAGGATTACCACCGCCGGGTTGGTTGTTTTTATTCACAACGGGGGCTTTCGTCAAGTGCCGGACGTATTCTGCCAAGCAAAAGCTATTTGCTCCATGGATACACCTGCTGTATTTACTTTCCCTGAAATAATCCCCCAAAAGCGCCTTCCCAAAGTCTGTTTCAAAAATTTTCATCCTTCAGTTGACTTTTCCTTCCACCCCTTTCTTTTTCAATTAGAACCCCTCCTTAAAAGGAAAAACCTCACGATGCTGGCCGGACGGCTGCTGGCCTCTTTAGCAGGATTTTGGCTGACCAAAACCTTGGAAATCTCCCCCACCAACAGGCAAAAACAGCGACAACCCTATCCTCGCTTTCTCTTGAGCTGGAATCCATGAAAAAAGCTACCAGGAGATGGAGTCATTCGCTGCACAAAATGAAAACGAGCTCGCCTACACCACGCGCTTGCTGGAAGAAAAACATGACCAATTGAACGCCAATGTTGCTTCAAATCGATCAGTTGAAAAGGGAAGGAAAAATCAACCAATCGGAGATAAAAAAACTCAGGGATCGGCTGGCTTATTTGCCGCACAAAACCCTCGATGAATATAAATCGCAGGTAGACTTGTTGATTGTTGAAAATGTGCGGCTGACAAGAGCACTCGAATCAGCCGACAACCAGATACAGGAAGTAACCGCAATTGCGAATGAAAGCTCGAAGTCTGCCAGGGAGTACCTCCTAAGAAGAGATTTAATTTCCACCTGAAAAAGTAATCGAATTCCTGCTAAATTTGGAACACTCATTCGCGTATGGCCACTTCAAATAATAAAAGGAGAAACCTTCTCATCATCCTGGCGCTGTTGCTCTTCTCAGCAATTGCCTTCGTTGTTATCCGCTTCGTAAGCCCCGATAAGCCCACACCCGAGCGCTTTGAGGTGACGGTAGAATCGTTGACCAATGAAATCGAATCGCTCGAAAGCAACCTCATGGAGTTCGAAGTCGTGGCTTCGCAAAAGGACATGGAGCTCGAAACCAAAACACGCCTTTTGGAAGAAAAGTACGACGAACTCAACGCCATGGCCCTCAAAATCGAGCAACTCGAAAAGGACGGAACGGCCACCAAAGAAGAAGTCGAACGCCTCAAAGGCAAACTCTCCGACCTCCGGGGAAGGGTACTCGAAGAATACAAAATTCAGATCGACCTGCTGATCTCCGACAATTCCTTCCTTAGCCGCACGGTGGACAGCATGAATTTTCAGATGGTTAAAGCCGACAGCACCACATTAGCTGCCGTGACCCTCGCCAATCAAACTCAACGTGCTTTGGAAGATTGTGCCGGTGCCCAGATGCGAAGCGGCAGCAACAACCTGCCGAATATTCCGGTGGAACCTCTCCTGCTTGCAAGCAATATCCAGATGCTTAACAGCAATAATTTACCTGTGGGAGGCAGTAACAGGTTAAGTCCACGCGAAAGGGTCAAGATTAGTTTTGAGCTTTCAGGAAATGAACTGGTAAACAGTGGAGAAAAAATTGTTTACATCGTTCTGAAAAACCCCATTGGTGAAATCATGGTCAATCCCAGCATCGGTGAAGGCAGTGGCACTTTTAATTTCGGGGGTAAAAACACGAAATACAGCCAATTGGCTAAGGTACAGTACCAGGCAGGAACCGCTCCCAAAACTACTGTGGAGTTTGAGCCAGGCAACGATGATAACTACGTTTCAGGTCAACATATCATTGAACTTTACTGTCAGGGAAAGCTAATTGGCAACGTCAGAAAATTTGTGCTCCTCAAATAATTACGGGAGTATTTTTCCAGGCAAAAAGGATAACCGACTGCAAGGAAATTTGTGCCTTTGCACATCCCTCCTCCCCTATCGCATCCTCCGCGGTACGAACCTCGACCTCAAATCCCGCAGCTGTTAGCCGTTCGGCAAGCCCTTCCTGGCTGTAAATCCGCACATGGTCTTCCTGCCCAAATCGGGCCAGACGCGCTTCGTTGGTCCATGAAAGGGCATCGGGGTCTTCGTCTATTTCTCCCGCTTTAAACGGCGTTTGTACCAACGCCAGGCCTCCGGGTTTGAGGATTCGGTAAAGCTCCCGCATGGCCTGCCGGTCGTCGGGGATATGCTCCAGCACATGAAAACAAATGGCGAGGTCGTAGCCGCCAGCCGACTCGGGTAATTGGGTCAGGTCCCAGGTATGGTCCTCTTTTCCCGGATCATAATCAGCCGTTTCGTAAACGAGGCCCTTCACATGCCTGAGCTTGTGCTTTAGCGCCCGCGAAGGCGAAAAGTGAATGACCGACAAGGGCATTTTCCAATCCTCTATTTCTGCAAAAAGCACCTGATGCAAAAACCGGGCACGGGGTAGGCAGCCACACCGGGGACAAAGGGCTTCGTGACCCTCTCCTGCATAAATAAACTTCCGAAAATGTCCTTCACATACCGGGCAAGCAACCTTGTTGCCGATGTACCACAGGCCCAGCACCCGCCGCATGGCAGGTTCCCATTTAGCGAATGCGCGTGCAGGAACGAGGGCTTTGAGGGTTTTTTTGAGTGCGAGGTACATGGTCAGGGCGCAACGAAAGCGCAAAAATAGCCCAGTTTATAGATTTGGAAAGCAAAAAGGCGCGGATTTCTTCCCAGGAGATTTTGCTCCAGCCAAGGCTTCGTTATCCAAAACCACCAGCCCGTCCACCCGCAAAAGCCTCGTTTGTGAAAGCGATTAACTGTGCGCAGCAAGGTTACTGACCGGGCAAAGCCGGGATGTGATTGAGCAAAAGTTTCCTGAAGGTAGCCCAGGTTATGAAGACCATCGCGTGTTTTTTCGAGAAAAACAGCGGCGGGGTCGAGCTCCAGGTGCACCACAGGGTTGTCGATATGCATTATGGGTACCGCTCTTTCCGACAGTTCGTAACCAAACCAGGTATCCTCGTGGCCGTAAGTGGTAAGGGCTTCGTTAAAAGGAAACTCAAGAGCTATTTCCCTGGAAATGAGGAAGTTGTTGGTCATAAAAGACCTATACCCCTGTTTATTCCGAAACTCGGCAGGGCGGCTTTCAAGGTAACGTCCATAGGTCCAGTGCAGTTTCCATTCCGGCTGCAAGGGGGCCTCCGGGTATATTCTTCCACCACAAACTACCCCATTCCAGGGCAGACAATCGAGGTAGCGCTGCAAAAAGTCCTCGTCGGGCACGCCGCTGTCGCCATCCAGAAAAAGGAGATACTCCCCGCTGGCCCTGGCGGTAAGCTGGTTTCGGATGCGTGCGCGCCCCACATTCTCCGACAAAAAGCACACCGAGGTCTTGTCTGTTATCCGCATCTGCCTAAGCTTCGACTGAAAAGCTTCGGGTGAGCCATCGTCCATAACGATGATATCCACAGGCGAAATGCAGCGATACGCCTGCACCTCCAGGGCTTGAACCAAATCCGTAGGCACCTGTCGGTAAACCGGTATGCAGATCGAAAGTGAGATCATGTTGTGCTTAGCTTTCGCCGGAAATGTTGGGTTTCCGCTCCATCCAGTTCAGGATTTGCTTTGCTCCATGCGCGTTGTTGTACGCAGGAAGGAGTAAGGATGCCCGTTGTGTTCTTTCTGATTCGGTGAAAGGAAGGTAAAACAGACGCCCAACGGTGGCCCGCATTTCTTCGGCAGTATCGGCCACTACACACCCAAAATCGAGCCCGGAGCGGTGCACCAGCAAGGGGCTTACCACCACGTGCCTGCCGGTAAACAGGCTGATCAGTAATTTATATGGAAAAGTAACCGATCGCAGCGAGGGCAGTACGTGCATTTGGGCGCTCACCTGCAAGGCTTCCATCTCAGCGGCAGCCGGATTGGCCACAAGGGTTACGTTTGATTCGCGGCTAATGGCCGCTATCAGGTCGGGTTGGGGCCTGGCGCCCGCAATAACCAGCGGAATGTGGTATCCCGCAAAAACCTCCTGCACCAAAAACATGGCCGCCTCGTGGTTGAGCGGGTCGCCCAGGTCGCCGTGGTACAGGCAATACTCGCCTTGGCCTGGCTGAGAAATGAGCGTGCTGTAAGGATGAAAAGCCGCCAATTCTTCAAAACGGAGGTCCTGTGGCCGGCTTTCCCGGTCTTTTTCCGAAATAGAAAAAACCACGTCGGCGAATTGCAGCGTTTGCTGGATAAAATTCATCAGGGCCGATTCGCGGTTGAAGAGCCAGGGGTAAAATCCCCCCGATTTCATACGGGCCATGTGCAGAAAGTACTCCCATTCGAGGAGTGAAGTGCGAACCATTTTCATACGGCCTTCGAGCTCGGGCAGGCTGAGGTAATAGCAGCTGCGGAGCCCTTCGAAGAGCACTGGAGCATCGTCGGCGAGGAGTTTTTTGCGGAGGGCGTTGCTGCTCCGGGCCTTGAGCTGGTAGGGCAATTTCAGCGAAATAGACGATTGGATGGGCTTTACGGGGTAAAAATGTACCGCTTCGCACAGGTCGTCCAGGGCGCGGGTGGGCTCGCGCTGCTCATGAAAACAATGAAAATGCAGCTTAACCCCAGCATCTTTTAGTGCCTGCATACGATAATACATATCCATAGCCGCACCGTAATCCGGCGGCCAGGGCACTTCATCAGCCACGAGGTGAAGCCTTTTGATCGGGACCATGCGCATAAATAAACAAATTCTCCACAGGTTTGGATGCTTTGCTCCATTCTTTCGTGACAAGAAAGATAATCCGGAAGCAGCCAACTGCGTAAACCTAAGGGTAAACCGCCCCTTGTTTTACGGAAACATTTTGTAAATTAGCTAACGATCGTTAGTACGCATGGAGATTTATCAAACCATATTGAGCCCCCGCCAGGAAGAAATCCTGCAATCAGCCAGTATTCTTTTCAGCGAAAAGGGATATGAAGGAGCCTCCATGCGCGACCTGGCCGAGGCACTGGACATCAAGCCCGCCAGCCTCTACAGCCACTATAGGGGCAAGGACGAGATTTTGTGGGAAATAGCGCAGCGTTGTGCAGGTGAGTTTTTAGCTAAAATAACCCCCATAGCCGCCGCCGATACTGCCCCCCTCTACCGTCTGGAGCGCATGTTACAAGGCCATATCGAAGTGATGATAGCCAACCGCACGGCCTCAGCTGTTTTTTTCAGAGAATGGAAAAACCTGCCGGAGCCCCGCCGAAGCGAATTTGCCTTGTTGATTGCCCGCTATGAAGGACTTTTTTTACAGGTCCTTCAGGAAGGCATGGACGATGGCTCTCTCGCCCCGGCATCTACCCAACTGCTGATGCGCAGCCTGCTGGCTGCTACCAACTGGCTGCCCCGCTGGTACCATGACGAAGGTGCACTTTCGTTGGAAACCATTAAGCAGGTGCTGAGCCATACCTTACTCTTTGGCCTGATTCGACCTTCCCCCCCTGTTTAACCTTTAATTTCTGCGTCATGACCCTCCCCCTCGTACTCATGGCCGCCGTCTTACTCTACTTCGGCTATTTGCTCTGGATCAAAAAACGTGTCGATTTGCTTGCTGGTTTCGTTAGTGCTGACAAAAACAGATTGGGTACCCTCACCGGACTGCCCCTGTTTATCTCCGGTAGCGTATTCCTCTTGTTTGCTGGCCTGCTGCAACTCCACCTGATCCCCGAACGCTTTCATGGCAGGATATTGGCCGGAATCAGCGTTTTTCTCCTCCTCTCTATATTTATTGCCTCCTTCACCAGCGGCAAATACCTCTACCCTCCCCACGATTGATTTCCCCCCAAAAAACACCTTCAACATGTACGGCAATCTCTCTATCATTGAATTTGACAACCTCGGTACCCGCCTCGAAGAGGAAGACCCGATAAAGCTCGCCGAGTTTGAGGCAAAAATTGATGCAGGTTTGAAGATCGAACCGCAGGACTGGATGCCCTACGAATATCGCCGCCAGCTGATTCGGATGATCGAGCAGCACGCCCACAGCGAAATCATCGGCGCCTTGCCCGAAGGAACGTGGATCACCCGCGCGCCTGGTTTTCGCCGCAAACTGGCCCTGATGGCCAAGGTGCAGGACGAGGTAGGCCATGGTCAGCTCCTGTATGCCGCTGCCGAAACCCTCGGCAAGCCCCGAGAAGAGATGATCAACGACCTGATCAACGGCAAGTCCAAGTACTCCAACGTGTTCAATTACCCGGCCGTGACCTGGGCTGATTCGGCCATTATTGCCTGGCTGATAGATGCTGGTGCCATCGTGAACCAGGTAACGAACAGCAAGGGTAGCTATGGCCCTTACGTGCGAGCGCTGGAGCGCATCTGCTACGAAGAATCGTTTCACTTGAAATATGGCCACGACAATGTGGTTACCCTCGCTACGGGCACACCCGTGCAGCGCCAGATGGTGCAGGAAGCCCTCATCCGGTGGTGGGAGCCGATTATGCACTTTTTCGGGCCGCCCGACAAAATGTCGGTGCACTCCGAAAAGCTCATGAAATGGAAAGTAAAACTGGCCTCTAACGATGCCATGCGCCAGGCATTTCTGGACATGTACATTCCCAAAATATGGGAACTGGGCCTCACGCTGCCCGATCCTGATTTGAAGAAAAACCCCAAAACCGGGCGCTGGGAATACACCGAGCCCGATTGGGAAGTGTTTAAGCGGGTGATTAATGGCGACGGCCCCTGCAACGAAGAGCGCCTGGCTGTAAGGCGGTGGGCCGAGGAAAAAGGGCGCTGGGTAAAGCGGGCTCTGCTTAACCCCAACGAAAAGTACGTGGCTCCCATGGCCTGATACAAACAAAAAGAGGCTGTCTCAAAAAGACAGCCTCTTTTTTAATTGGGAGAGAATAATCAGGGGTTTACGCTGCCTGAAACCACGATTTGTACGGGCTTGCAGTTATCGCAATTAGAACGAAGGAAATATACGCCCGGATTTACGCTGGTAAGATCCATGGTGGCTTCCCATACCTTGCCGTCAGCCGGACCTGAAACCTGGCTTACCACCCGGCCATCCATGGCGATGAGCGATACGCTGGGTACAAAATTAAAATCACGGTCAGCAGATACGATCACCTGTACCTGGCCAATGGCAGGATTGGGCTGCGCTTTTACCGTTACCCGCAAGGGGGCTACTACCGCTCTGGGGGTATAGTTCGTGTACCCGTTGGAGTAGTCCTGGTAGTGGCTGCTGGTGCCGCACTGTGCCTGAACCTGAGCGAAACTGAAACACATCAGCGCCATGAGCGCCAGCGTACCAAACATGCTGAAAGTAGAATTCTTTTTCATGATAACCAGGGGTTTTGTTATTAGACCATGGTCTTAAGTTAAACAACAACCTTGAGCTTTTCAACCAACTTTCCTGTTTATTTATCAGAATTTACCACTGATAGCCAACAGGTTGCAGGAAAGCGGTTTTTTGTTATGAAACGGTTCATCATTTAATTTTCACGCCATCAATGTTTAAACGTTAATTAAAATACAATCAAACAACAACACTTATGAAACTGATTTCTACCTTCTTCTTTTCAGGCCTTTTACTGGCGACTCTTTCTATTCAAGCCCAAACCACTACCACCATTCTCAACGATGGCTTTAACTATGTGCCGGCGGAAGTAACTGTGACCGTGGGCGACACCGTCAAATTTGTACTTGGCGAGTTCCACAATGTGAGGGAAGTATCTCAGACCTCCTGGAACGCAAACGATACCATTTCCAACGGGGGGTTCAGTACCGGCTTCGGCGGGGGAACGTTTGTAGCGACTACATCGGGAACCTTCTACTATGTTTGCGTACCCCACGCTTCGTTTGGCATGAAAGGCACCCTCATCGTAACCCCAGCCAGCAACATTGACATAAGCCTTGCCAGCCAGTTTTCGGTAAAAGTTGCCCCGCAGCCAGTGGTTGGCAACGGCCACCTGATGGTGCTATCGCCCATGACCACTGTGGCATCCTTTGAATTGAGCGACCTTGCCGGTAATCAGGTTTTGGTACAAAAAGCAAGTTTAGTAGCCGGAGCTAACGAGATCGAAATCGCCATGGAGCACCTGCCAGCGGGCATCTACCTGCTTTCTGCTGTTATTTCAGGTACCATTCTTGCCCCAACCCGCCTGGTAAAAATCCAATAAGGATTCATCTTTCATGCTTTTCTAACCAGTCTGGCCATATCGCCGGACTGGTTTTTCTTTTTCTGCAAAAACACTTCATTACAGGAGAGGTTTATATCTTTGACTTTTGCCCCTTCCAACCTCCTCCCCATGGTCATACATTTCCTCCGCTTTTTCTTTCGCCTGGCAGGCTGGAAAATGAACCCCGCGATTCCACCCGAAGCGTACAAAAAATGCGTGATGATCGCGGCGCCGCATACGGCCCTCAGCGACGCCACCCTGACCTTGGGCGCCTTCGGAGAAATGGGCATTCCCCTGCGTTATGCCATTAAAAAGGAGTTTAATTTCTTTCCGGTAGGTGCATTTCTGGCCTCAGCCGGTGCCCTGTGGATCGACCGCAGTGGCAACTCCAAGGACCGGGGGAAGAAAAGCTATGTGGAGCAGATGACCGATCTCTTCGCGGACCGTGAAAGCCTCGTGATGCTTATTGCCGCTGAAGGCACCCGTACCCTCCGCACAGAATGGAAAACGGGCTTTTACTACGTGGCAAGCAACGCGGGCGTGCCCATTACCCTGGGCTACCTCAATTACAAAACGAAAGAAGCAGGTGTTGGTCCGGCCATTTACCCCTCCGGCGACATGGAGGCCGACATGAGGAAGATCATGGATTTCTACCGCAATATTCCCGGCAAATACCCGGAGAAATTTGCGCTGGATGAGCGATATGCGTGAGGGTTGCCATTTCCTCTACTTCTTCAGCTGCTCCGCAAAAAAAGCCAAGGTCTTATCCCAAGCCTGTGCTGCTGCTTCGGGGCGGTAGGTTTTGGCAGCGTGGTTGTTCATGAATGAATGGCCCGCACCCGGATAAATCGTTATCTCATTGGGCACACCCGCTGAGGTGAGCTTTTCCTGAAGCTGAAGGCCCATTTTGGCGGTAAAATCATCTCCAGGGAAACTGCCTACCGTGGGGCAGAGCTTCGAAAAATCTTTGATGCCCCGGGGGGTGGTGCTGTAAAACGGGGCAATGGTCTGGATGCGGGGCTCTTCGTAGGAAAGGGCCATCGCAAAATTTCCGCCCATGCAAAACCCGATAGCGCCCACACGGGTTCCTTCCACGAAAGGCTGATCTGAGAGATAATTGAGAGCAGCACGCAGGATTCGGGTAGCACGGGTATCTGTTTTTGAGCCAAAAGCACCGCCAATCGTTTGGGCGACGCAGAGGGCTTTGAGGCCGCCGGAAAATAAATCTACTGCCAAAGCCGCATATCCTTCGTCCGCAAAACGGTCCGTTATTTCGCGAATATTGTCGTTTAGACCGAATACTTCATGGATCACGAGTACGCCAGGCAGCTTTGTTTCGCCTTCAGGGTGAGCCAGGTAACCGGTAATTGCTTTGCCTTCGCAAGGGAATGTGAGGGATTGTGACAGGGTTTTCATGCCCTCAAGCTCGCAAAAAAAGGAGGGATTTCGCCCTCCTCGTAGCACTTACAAAAATTATTTTTAGTTGGGTTTAAGGCTTGCTGAATTTCTCCAATATGCTGGAGCTCATTTTTTTTCCATTTGGCCGAAAGCTCTCCTGCTTCACCAGCCCTACTCCCGGACAAATCCACTGGGTTGTGGTGTAATTGATGCTTACGCCCACTTTCACCTGGTCCTGTTCGGTTATTTTCCAGCAACTAAAGGTTCCGGCAGGAGTGGTAACCGATTCTTTGGCGATCACTTTGCGGTCGGTAATAGTCACGCTCATTTTCAGCGGAATGCCAGCGTCGATCGTAATCAACACAGAAGCATCGGGTAAAGACATCCCCTCGCTCATACGGGAAGGAATCTGTACCTCTTCACCTGTAAGGGTTATGTTCATGTTCTGATAAGGCTCCAGAATATCTCCGGGGAGCAAGGCGCGCGCATCGATAAAGATGACGTCCTTTTTGCAGTAGGCCTCAAAGTCAGAAGTAGTTACCTCGCCTTTTACCGGGGTAATCACATCATGAACTTTGGCGTAGGCGGCGCCATCTTTCATGCCACTCTCTACGACCTCGTAACTTACGGTAGTGGTGAGCTTATCTTTGGCATCGTAATGAGCAAGCTCGAAGGTTACCCCTTTTTTTAATGGAAAATAGCTTTCACATTCCTGGGCAGAAACTGAGAGAAAACTACCCAGCGTGAAGACAATGAATATTGAATTAAAAAAACGCATAAGAATTGGGGTTTAGAGTTCAGAAAAAAGGCGTTTGAAATCAAAAATTTACATAAAAAATAGCCTGATGCTGCGTCAGTTGCTCAACTCAAGTGAAAAGACCTGTGTGTGTATTCCTGCCTGAATTTTCAGCAAATAACGCCCGGTAGCTAACGTTGCGGGTACTTGCCACTGCAGCCAGTTTTGGTCCCAGCTACCCAGCCGCCTGCCCGAAAGATCGAGCAATTGCACCTGAAAAAGCTCGTCGAGGGGAATCTGGAGGGTATCGCCGGGGCGTATCGGATTGGGGAAAATAGTAATCCGCTCTGCGAAATTCACAGCAGGTATACCTGTTACTCCTTGCCAGGTATCGGTCACGAGCAGGTATTGGCTGTCCATACCCTGAGAAGTAAATCCTGCAATCCGGTAACCGGTGCTGTCTGTCAGAATCGAAAAACCGTGGTCCACCGAAGGACCGCCATAGAGCCGGGTCGTGCCCGTACTGAAAGCTGTGTCGGTAATCACGACCATAAGATCTGAGGAGCTTGCTGCTTCATTCCAGCCATATCCGGTAAAAATGAGCTGACCATCAGGCCCCAGCGCGCCCCGAAACGCGGCATCTCCCCCCGTGCTACCTTCAAAAAACTCCCTTCCCCAAACGCCTGAAGGGGATACCCGGGCCGCGTAAAAGTCGAATGCAAATTGACCCACAGCTGGCTCCGACTCTCCGATCACGAGCAGGTCGCCGTCGGGGAGGAGCATGAGGTCCTGGGAACCACCATTGAGGGGGCTATTTTCCCGCGCCGTCCACAACACCTGCCCGAGGCTGTCGATGCGTACTACGTGCGCATTGTAGGGGCCAGCGGTTGTTTGGTGGTCACCCACTATGGCAAAGCCTCCGTCAGGCAAAGCAACCACTGCCTGTGCATAATCCGAGAGGCTGTCCTGCCAGTTACACCGCCAGCGAGGGGTGCCGTTGGCATTCAGGCGGACAACATAGCTGTCGTTGCCTACGCCGTTGGCGGCGGATTCTGCGCCCCAGGCAAGGGCTCCGCCGTCGGGTGTAGGCAGGGCACCTTTCAAAAGCAGGTTGTGCACGGTATCGCCCAGCCACCAGGTGTGCAGCGGATTGCCGAGGGTATCTATCTCCCGTACCCAGCCAAACGTTGGGAAAGCAGACGAATCAGCTGCAAGCCCCGATAGCAATAAGGTGCCCCTCGGAGTGAAATACATTCTTGCCGGATAATCGTACAGCTCGGAGCCTATCACCAACTGATAAAGCGGTGATCCGTCGGCACCCAAGCGTTGAAGACTGATGTCTGTTTTACCAAAGCTGTCCAATTCGGCTATTCCCATCAGCCAGCTGCCGCCACTGGCAGCCGCCTGCAAGTCCACCCCTTGCTCAAACACCTCGGAGCTTCCCCAAATCTGCGTTTGGGCCATCAGGCTCCCTCCTCCCAGCAAGCAGAAAAAAAGTAATTTTCGAATCATGCCCCAAGTTAGCAGGCTAGGGGATTTTTCCGGATAAATTGGGGTCAATTGCAAATTCAATGTTTAAACATTAAATTTAACAAGACGTATAATCCAGTACTTCGCTTTCTCTTTTCCCCAAAACCATGAACCTGCACGACCTCGACCAACTGACCCGCCCCTGGAAAGCAGATACGCGCATGCCTGCTTTGTTTATCGGTCATGGCAGCCCCATGAACGCCCTGGAGGACAATGCTTTTACCCGCGACCTGCAGCAATGGGGCAAGGGTTTGCCGCGTCCCAAAGCGGTATTGGTGGTATCGGCCCACTGGGAAACACGGGGCTCCTGGGTATCGGTGGCGCAACAACCGGCTACCATTCACGATTTCGGGGGATTTCCCAAGGCATTGTTTGAGGTGCAATATCCTGCTCCCGGCGCACCCGAAGAAGCAAGAATGGCGGCAGAAGTCGCTGCCTCTTTTCATGTGGGCCTCGACTCCGACTACGGACTCGACCACGGCGCGTGGAGTGTGCTCCGTCATCTTTTCCCTAACGCCGATGTGCCCGTTTTTCAGCTCAGCCTCGACCATTTTCAGGGACCGGAATATCATTACCGCTTGGCAAAACAACTCTTGCCGCTGCGTGAACGAGGGGTACTGATCTTAGGAAGCGGCAACCTTGTGCACAACCTCGGCATCCTTAACTGTCGCGACCCCAACGCTACACCCTTCGATTGGGCAGCAGAATTTGACACCCAGGCTGCGGAATCGCTGGAGAAAAGAGACCACAGCCTTTTGCTCAAAGGGCCTACGCTGAGCGCTGCTGCCCGCCTCGCCATTCCTACTGCCGAGCATTTTTTGCCCCTCCTCTACACCGCCGCCCTCCAAACACCGGAAGACGACCTGCGCTATATCCACGAGGGCTTTCAACACGGAAGCATAAGCATGCGGAGCTTTCAGGTGGGGTGATTCCTTAAAAAAAATACGCCCATCTCTCCAGAGAAATGGACGCAAATAATGTATCCGATAGCCATCGGGTCAATCCGTAATACTTACCGGAAAGGTTACCTCCACATCGGTCTCACCCGGAATGCAGGTGCCATCTTTTACTCCGGGTTGGTGCTTTAGGCTAATGGTAACACTGCCGCCGGTTACCTGCTGGCCCGTAACCCAGGTGGTGGTTAATCCCACAGGCCGGGTATTGTCGTCCAGATCCAGGATCGTGACAACCAAAGGTAGCCCTGCAGAAACGTCAAAGCACAAACGGTGGTCGTTCTTTTCGTTCATCACCTCACTCGTCAGGTCTTTCACCTGGGTAGAGTCTGATTCGTTGAGCACCGAAAGGGTTACGGAGTAATTAACCCCTGTTTTGAGGTTGAGCTGATCTATCACCGGGGCATTGCCTCCGGGCCCGTCGATATCGCGCCAGGCGTATTTCACGCTGCTTACATTCAGTACCACGGAAGTTATTACCTCCTGTTCGTTGGAAGGGTCTTCGGGTTTGCAGGCATAAAGAGCTGAACATACAGCCAAAACCAACATTAACTTTGATGTTTTCATTTTAGCGCAATTAAAAATGTAGGAGAAAATGAAGGGTTAGCATACGGCCAGGCTCATCGGCAAAGTACCGAAACCGGTTCAGGTAATCACGGTAGGCAGTGTTGAGGAGATTTTCGCCTTTGAGGGTAAGAGAACAGGGCTTGGCTGCGAGGGAAAAATTGGCCGTAATCCGCGCCTGCATCAGGCCATAGGCGGAGGGCGGCAGGGCAAAATCTACGTTTTCCGGCACCCGGTTTTGCCGCAGCACCTCCTGGTAGCCCAGCTGTGTTTCGATCGACATACCCTTCACCAGGTTCGGCCACTTGCGTAGTATCCAGCCTTCGGCGCGGTTGGCAGGCATCAGCACCAGGGGTTCGTTTCGGGTCAGATTTTGGGCGTAGAGGTAGGAACCTTTGAGGCCAAATTCCCATTCATCGGTTGGGGTAAAGGTCGTTTGCAGGTCCAAACCAGCCAGCCGGGCATTGGTTTGTCGGTAATAAAAAGCCGGAAAAACGCCCCTCACGGTCAGTATAGGCGTAGTACCGGGCTCGAGGTAGATAAAATTGAGGATATAGTGGTGGTACGCCTGCGCGTTGATTTGCCAGCGCCTGTTACCCGCTTTCACTTGCAGCGAAGTATTGATCGCCTGCTCAGGAACCAGGGTACTGTCGCCCAATTCATAGGCCGCCGAACCGTGGTGCACGCCATTGCTGAAAAGCTCATTTACCTGCGGTGAACGCCAGGCACTTCCGCCCACAAGGAGCAATTCTACGCCCGGAGCCGGTTTCCACGCGCCACTCAGCGAGCCGGAAAAGCTCTGAAACGTACGGATGGAGTTGATTTGCCGCCCCAGCTCCCGGCGGGCGGTATTGATCCATTTGTAATCGTAGCGAATACCTGCCTCTGCCGACCAGTTGCCACGGGACCAGTGCGGTATCACAAATGCGCCCCCACCCACACTGACGAAATTGGGGATAAAGGGCCGGCCAGCCAGGACATTGTCCTGATACATGCCGGTAGCGCCGGTTTTCATGGACCAGCCGTTGTTCAGCTGCTTTTCATACACCCCCTCCACAATATGCGTCTGAATGCTGAAACTCAGCTCGGGAACCTCGGGAGCATTGGGATCGGTGCCCAGCGGGCGGTGCTTGTCGTATTCGTTGCGGCTGTTGTTTTGAAAAGAATAACTCAGGTTGATGTTAGCATTTTGCCCCAGGAGCCTGCTTGCCCGGAGCTGCGCCAGCTGGTGGGTGATCTGCTGATAGGGTCGTCCTATGCGGTAGGTAAACCCCACCGTGTCGGAACCCAGGGGCTGAGGGCTTTCAAAAGCGAGCTCGAGGTCGGTCAGGTTGCCGGTATGCGAAGGAGACAGGATGCCTATTTTGGTCTGAAAACGGCTGTAATACCCTTCCATTTTCCATTGGCCGAGCTGATAACCGAGGTCCACCGAGCCATTCCATTCGGCAACGCCGGTATTGTCCAGAAAATAATCGGGGGTGCGCAGGTTGCCCGCACGTTTGAGCGTTCCCTGTACCCGAAGCGCCAGCCCCGGCAGAAAAGCGGGATGGCCCTGCACATATCCCGAAACGATGCCACTGCGCCCATTATCGGTTCCGAGCAGATGCAGGAGACCTGTCCAGCGGGCGCTGTCAGGCAAAGCGGGTGGATCAATGAGAATAACCCCTCCGATGGCATCTGAGCCATACCGCACCGATGAAGCACCGTACACCACCGACACCTGATCGGCCAGAAACGGATCGATCTCCGGGCCGTGCTCGCTGCCCCATTGCTGGCCCTCGAGCCGCACGCCGTGGTGCATAATGAGCACCCGGTTGGAATGGAGGCCGTGAATCACGGGTTTGGCGACGGTGCTGCCGGTGCGCAGGCTGGTAACGCCAGGCAGGGCCTCGAGCATTTCGGCCAGGGGCTTTCCCTGCTGGATATCGAGCGCCTGCGCGGTGAGCCGATCAACGCTCTGAAGGGGCGTTCCCGCATTTTTCCGGGTCTGAATAATGACTTCATCGAGTTGGAGCGCTACGGGAACCAGGCGAACCTGCACTTGCTGGCTTTGGTCGAGGTGCAGCGACTGGTGGTAGGTTTCGTAGCCAATCAATCCAACATGGAGGGTGAGATCGCTACCACAAATTTCCTTAATGCAAAAATTTCCGGCACTGTCTGTCAGGGTACCCTGCTGCGTTTCTTCGATATATACTTCCACAAAAGACAGCGGCAGGCTACTTTCCCGGTCCATCACCTTACCGCACAGCTGTAGTTCACACCCTGTTTGCGCATGAAGGCTGTTGGCGCGAAAAGCGGTACCGAGAAACAAAACCAGAAAAATGCCGAGTGGAATACGCAAAGGGACGCAGGGTAATTACAATTGACATGCAATTTCCACTCAATTCTCTGAAAATGCAACAGTGTTGCAAATAAATACCTGCTACAAATTCGGCCGCTTGCTCACTTCGTAAAGCTGAATTTTATCCCTTTTGCCCCTCAGCTCAATGGGTGCCCAGGCTTTGGCATTCACGTATTGTACTACTTTTTCATATACCCTTTCGCTGACCAGCATGCTGTTAGGGATATCGCGGGTGAGCGATTCGATGCGCTTGGCCGTGTTAACCGTGTCGCCGGTAACGGAATAGGAGATTTTTTCTTCAGAGCCAAGGTTGCCTGCCACAACTTCCCCCGCATGGATGCCGATGCCTATTTCGATGGGATTGGGAAAAACATGGGCAAAGCGCTCGTTGAGCCGGGCCAGTTTATCGAGCATCTCCAGGCCGCAAAGGACGGCATTGCGCTCGTTGTAAGGCGTAGCGATGGGCGTGCCAAAGCTGGCGAAGATTTCGTCCCCCACAAATTGATTCACATTGCCTTCGTGCCGCTTCACAATGCCTGCCATGAGGGAATAATAGGCGTTGAGAAAGGCCACAATATTTTCGGGGGCCACCTCCTCACTGAGCTGGGTAAAGCCCCGGATGTCGCAAAACATCACCACCACGTCTTTTATTTCCCCTTCAAAAATCGACTCTGAGGTATCGTTCAGGGCCTTTTCCACAATTTGTTCGGGCACATACTTCATAAACAGCTTGAGGGTGCGCTCCTGCTCCTCTACCCGCTCCTGCAGCTCCTTCACGAGGTCTTTATTGTTTCGCTGGAGATCGAACAGCTGGCGGGCGTTCTCAATGGTCATTTTCAACTCGTGCTCGTCCCAGGGCTTGGTCACGTACCGAAAAATCTGCCCCGAATTTATCACCTCCACGATCGCATCCATGTCGCTGAACCCCGTGAGCACCATGCGGATGGCATCGGGGTAGTCAGGTAGGGTTTTTTGCAAAAACTGCACCCCCGTCATTTCAGGCATGCGCTGGTCGGTAATGATGAGGTTAATGTCCTGCTGCTTCAGCAATTCCATGCCTTCCTTTCCACCCTGAGCCGTAAATACCTGATAGTCTCTGCGAAAGGTAGCCTTGAAGGAAATCAAGTTCTGGGGTTCATCATCAACATACAGGATCGAAAAAGGAGCTTGGGCTGACATATGCAGGAAAATTGGAAGTAGGCAGGTTTAAAAAAATCACGTATGCTTCGAACAAATTTGCAGATTAGTCGGGTGAAAGCAAAGGTACACGGGCTTCGTAGTAACCTCCATTTTCACCAAACTGCGGTTGAAACGAACTCAAAAACCCATAGCGCGCCTGCAGGTTGGGAATACCCACACCTGTGGAATCAATGATTTCATTGCGGGGCTGTAAATTATTCCTCACCACAAACCAATCCATTCCTTCGTTGAATAATTCGATGGTAAGGGGCTGCTCCCGGGAAATAATGTTGTGCTTCACGGCATTTTCCACCAACAACTGTAGCGTGAGGGTAGGCAAAACCTGCGCCAAAGCAGCAGGGGCTATTTCGGTCCGGAGCACGAGGCTGTCGCCAAAGCGTATCTGGTGCAGAAAAATATAGCTCCGGATAAATTTCAGCTCGTCTTCCAGGGTCACCACTTCCTCGCCCCGCATGTCGAGCACATAGCGGTACACACGGGTGAGTTTCAGGATAAATTCTTCGGCCAGGTCGGTGTTTTCGTGGATGAGCGCACTAAGTACATTCAGCGAATTGAACAAAAAATGGGGGTTGAGCTGATGCTTGAGTGATTCGAGTTTCGACAGCAACGAGTTCTTTTCCTGGCGTTCAGCCCTGAGCAGCAATTCCTGTTTTTCGGCCAGCAAATGGCGGTTTTCGCGTTTCAATTGCAAGGTCTCAAGGGCATTGTCCATGATCACCCGCAGCTCCTGCGAGTCCCATGGCTTGGTGATGTAGTGGTAAATTTTGCCCTTGTTAATGGCGCTGATGATCGACTGAATATCACTGTAACCCGTCAGGATCATGCGCACGGTATCGGGATGCTGCTCCCGCACGAGTTCCAGAAGCTGCACCCCCGTCATTTTGGGCATCCGGTGGTCGGAAATAATGAGGTCAATGTCCTCGTCTTTCATCAGTTGAAGCGCCTCTTCTCCACTCTGGGTGGTAAACACTTCGTAGTTGCGCCGAAAGGAAGCCTTGAACGCGATAAGGTTTTGCTGTTCGTCATCTACATACAATACCCGGTACTTTTCGTTTGTCATTTCAATTGGTAACCGCAGCTGACTGACGGACAGGGATAGTGATGGTGAAAACGGAACCCTTGCCGGGGGTGGACTGAACGTCGATGCTGCCGTGGTGCTGCTCGATGATGCCAAAAGAAATAGATAGCCCCAGCCCTGTGCCTTTTCCTACCTCCTTGGTGGTAAAAAAGGGCTCGAAGATTTTGTCCTTCACGTCTGGCGGCATTCCCTGGCCCGTATCGCTGATTTCGATAAAGACCTGGTCGCCTTTGAGGCCTGTTTTGATGCGGATTTCCGCTTGTGGTCCGGTGGTGTCCTGCTCATCTACGGCCTGAATGGCGTTGTTGAGCACATTCATGAAAACCTGATTCAGCTTTCCGGGCAGACACTCCACACTGGGGATGCTTCCATATTCTTTAATGACCTGGATATGGTCCTTGAGGGCATGGTCGAGCAGGGTAAGCGTGGCATCGAGGCCCTGGTGAATATCTGCTTCTTTGAAGGTAGTGGATTCTGCTCGCGAAAAGGCACGTAGGCCATCCACGATTTCTTTGGTGCGGTTTGCGCCTTCTTCAATTCCGCTGAGCAAAAGGGCCATTTCTTCGAAAAGGTACTCCGCCTCGGTATCGGCAATGGCCTTCTGTATTTTTACCACACACTCCTCTACCCTGTCCGGGCTTTTCATTTCGAGGATCATGGAAAAGAGGCCCCTGATTTCTTCAAAATCGCGCTTCAAAGGGCTGATGTTCCCCTTTACGTAGTTGATGGGGTTGTTGATTTCGTGGGCGATACCCGCCGTGAGCTGACCGAGCGAGGCCATTTTTTCCGATTCAACGAGCTTCAACTGAGCCGATTGCAACTGGTTGATGGCGGTTTCGAGGTTCTTGTTCTTTTCTTCAAGCAATTCCCCTTTTTCTGTAATCTCTTCCTTCTGCCGCTTGAGGGCCACGGTTTTCTTTACAATCTCCTTGTTCTGCTCCCAAATTTCGGCGGTGCGGTCAAAAACGAGCCTTTCGAGGTTTTCGTTCTGCATTTTCAACCGGGCCACATTCAGCTTTATCAGGCCATAAATAACTAACCCCAGCAGCAAACCATACCCGATGAGCGCCCAATAGGTGCGGTACCAGGGCGGGCGTATTTCAAAATCAAATGCCACAATGGAAGTGGCCTGGTCGTAGGGCGTGAGGGCTTTTACCTGAAAGCTGTATTGCCCGGGAGGAAGCAGCGTGTACTCCCGCTTTCGTTCCCATGTCCAGGCCGACCAGCCGCTATCGTACCCTTTGAGGAAATAGCTGAAACGCACCTCGCCTTCGTCTTCATAGAAGGGTGCCGAGCAATAAAAGGTGAGCGAATTGTTTTTGTAAGGTAACCGGGGCACGCACGATGAGGGTTGAATCATGCCGATTTTCACCCCTGATTTGCGGTCATCTACTTCAAATGCGCCACCAAAAAGGAGTGAATCGGGCTGCACCACTACCCTACGGATAAGGGGAGGAAATTGGGCAAATGGCTCCCTGTCGCCCCGGCCATCGTAGCGATACAAGCCTTCGGGAGTTCCGATCCAGGCCACGCCATTTTCTTCTACATAAATATCGCTCCACACCTCCAGCCCAGCCAGCGCACGCAGGTGCACAGAGTCACGTACATAGGAGCCGTTTGGCCGGGGTCGTGCCAGCTCTACCCAGCGATCAAAATTGCGCTGTCGCTCTAGCCACAACCGGCCTGCATCGTCTTCGGCCATGCGCAGGATTCGCGCCTGACCTCCTCCCAGCATCTGAAAGAGTGAATCGTCTTTCACAAATCCGTCCTGTTGCCCATCGAACCGATAAGGGCCTGCATCGGTCATGAATATCAGGTCTCCTTTCAGTTTCGTGATGACCGACACGGGCGGAAAAGCAGGATCTTCGTAGCGAAGTATTTTGCTCGGTACCGGTTGCCCGGGACTGTCGAATACGAGCCTTACCACGCCCGGTTTTCCCAGCACTTCCGACATCCAGAGGTGGCCGTCTTCGTCCTCGGTCAGCAATTCGAAGCGCTGGTCCAGTCCGGCTATCGGTTGCGGAGAAAGCCATTTCCCGTTTTTCCATTCCATCATCATCACCTGGCTGGTTACCAGGGAAAAGTAGATGCGGTTGGGGTGATATTTTGAAACACGGAGGTCGAGAATGCCTTTGATGGCCACGATCTGCGCCACCGCATTGCCATTGATTTCAAACAACCCGCCCGATGTGCGGATCAGGAGTCGGTTGGTTTGGCGGTTGCCGGGAAGCTGGATGACAATCTGCCGCATCAGCGACGCCTCCTGGTCGATGGGGTCCACCTGCTCAAAATGACCATTTTCCATGCGAAAAAGGCCCAGCGTGGTAGCTGCATAGAGCCGGCCCTGGTACCGCTGTGCCGCAAATACAATACCCCGCAACCCCGACGATTCGCGCCACTGCGTAAGCGGAGAAGCGATTTCGGCACGTGAAATTCCCTTGGATAGCGTTAGCCATAGCGACATTTGCTTGTCGAACATGGCGTGGGTGATGTGGTTGTCCTGCAAGCCATGGGCATCGTCGAGCACAAAGCGGGTATGTCCCTGCCTGTCAAAAATGATGGCTCCGGCATCGAGACCCGATAACAGGTACCAGCCATTGTTCAGCGCTACCAGCCGGGTAAATGCGGTTTTGCTCAGCCAGTTGTCCACCTCCGCAGAAAAATCCTGCAGGCGAATGGTTGTACCCTGGAAGATAGCGAATCGGATACCTCCGTTTTTCACCTTGACCAGCGCCGTGTCTTTGCCCCAGGGCACCAGGGTTTCCAACCCTGCTTTGGATGCGGCACCTTCCAGCCGAAAGGTCCGGAATTGTCCTTTTCTCCAGGCTTTCCATACCCCCGGAGAAGGGCTGAACCACAATTCGCCCCTGTAATATTGTTTCTGATCGATCGACTGACCAGGGAAAATGTCCTCTGTGCGGAGCTTGCCATGTTCGTAAAGGAAGATGCGTCCACTTCCTACCACCGTAAACATGGCCCCCTGCTTCAGGCCAAATACTTCTATGAGGTCGGTAGCGCCTAATTTGTTCGATTCTGCGACTTTTGATTTAAGAGATTCGAAAACCAGCTTTCCGTTAGGCTCCGGCCGCAGGTAACCAAAATCCCCCATTCCCCCGATCCATATATTGCCCATGCTATCGGTAGCTACCGAGTAAACCATGGCCTCGTTGGGCATCGGGATCACTTCCCAGCTATTGCCATCGTAGGTCAATACCCCCCTGAAATTGGCAAAAAACATGACGCCGCGCCGGTCCTGGGCTACGTGATAATTGGCGGAACTGGCTTTGTATTCCCGGGGGCTGTAGTTTCGGATAAAAGGATCGCCCAATTCCTGCCCCATGCTTTGATGGCACAACAAACCTATTCCGATTGCCAGCAGCAATCTCAACCATTGAGAAAAAAAGGCACTACGCTGAAGCGGAATAAACATAGATAGTTGGTGAACCTGAACCGGTCGGCTTAATATTTTTTTAAAGACACTACCTGTAGTTAGAGGTTGTTTTTTCAAATTTGAACTTCTGCACCTATTTTCCAAGGTTTTTACACACAATCCTTCATTACTGGCTTTTTCACCATCATGAAACTACCATTTACCCTTCTTCTGCTGGCAACTTTGATTTTCAGCAACGCCATTTTTGCACAGCCTGCCAATGCAGAAGCCGAACAGCTAAAGTTACAGCTAAACAATTTCGCTGCAGCGTATGTAAGCCTGCCTGCCCACAAAGATCCTGAAAAGGTCCTGAAGTATTTCGCCCAAGAAGTATCCACGACCATTTTCTACTTCAATGTATCGGGCTCTACCCGCCAGTTTACGGACGATTACTCCGGCTTTGAAGCTTATCTCAAAAAGATTGTAGCCTCACCGAGCATTGCTATCAAGTACGAAATAACCGACATCTACCTCTCCAAGGTGAGTGGCAGCAATGGCGTGACGGTTTTTGCGGTCACTTACGAAAACAAAGAAGAGGACGGCGTTTGGGTAAAAGGTCAGGAAACGGTTTCCATGGCCTGGGAAAAGAAAAATGACCAGTGGAAGGTTGTCCACTACAGTATTTTGGGCTCTGAAGACGAAAAACTGAAAGGCACCTGCCTATGCGAACTTTTTGTAACTGAATCCAGCGACGGCGAAGTGGTTGCCAAGACCACCATGCCCCAGGGAAAATCGTACTCCACCAAATTCGACAACTTTGAGTTTAAGACAGAAAACGGCGTTCAAACCATCAAAGTCGGGGGAGATTTTACCTTCCGGCGCCTGGCTTCGGGCAGTGTGGTACAGGTGATGCCCACCGGCGAAAAAGAAATTGGCATAAGCAATACTAAGCGCGAAACGGTACTGCTGATTATCGAAAATGCTTTGTACAAAGAAAATTGTACACAACTGAAAACCAAGTAGTTAACTTGATTTTGGGGCAAGATTTGTAAGATCGGATTTCATATAGTATTTTTCATATAAATTCGATTTCATGCCCCCAGAGCTGCCTGAAAATCTGCAAATTAAAAACCACGCCCTCGCCGAAAGGCTGAGTAAGCGTGGTTTTTTTCATGGATGGATCAACGAAGGAGAGCTGATTTGTTTTCAGATACAAGGGGAGGAAATTTCGTGGTTATGCACCCCTTTTTCAGGTCCAGGCAATGCCAGAGGTCTTATGGTATTCCGGGGGTAGGAATCGTGGGAAAGGTATGAGGACAACCTCGCCGAAAAACCAGACCAGCCCATTCTCCAAACACCCGACTATACCCTGAGCGGGATGGCTGTGGCATGGAACCCGCCTGTGCACTGGTGCAATTTTCCGGCAAATCAACCCGTATTGCTCGATTTTGAATGGAGTAAACGCGCCGTGCTGCTGGTAGATGAAGCGAATTTCAAAACACTGAAAAGCATTCTTTCAGCGCTGGACCTGTTTATGGGCGAAGAAGCTATAATTCAGAATCTGGAACAGGAACGCTTTCGCGACCAGATGCTGAATTTATCATTTCCCCCTTCCGAGGGTTGAATATTTCCTGGAAACCGCGCCCGTTCTCAGAGCCTAAGCCCGTCCTTCACGCCAATAAACTATTGGTCAGGAGCCTGTTGGCCGACCTTTCTCACTTGAAAGGCGAGCACTGGCTGGTCGAAGTTTTCTCTTTCCCCAGGCCTGTTTATCATGATACCAGGCCCTATTACCCGGTATTGGTGTTGTGTATTGCCGAACCTTCCGGGCATTGCTTTCCGCCTGCAAGTCTCCACCCCGATAAATTGGCCGATTCTTTTGAAGCAGAAATGTCGCGCCGCTGGCACCACATCGGCTACCTGCCTGAACGCATGAGCGCCTCTAACCCCGACACGTACCGCCTGTTGGTCCCGATTGTGAAGGAAATAAATATCCCCCTCGACCGCATCTACCGACCAGCACCCATTGAAGAAGCCAAAGACCGGCTATTTTTTGCTTTCTCTATCTGAAACAATCAGACATTGCTTAGCTCCCTGATCTGCCGGTCCAGCAATTGAAGCCCTTGCATGAGGGTATGTGGCTTGTATCCCAGCTCAGTTTGCGCTTTCAAAATCACAAAACCTGTGCGTGGGGGGCGCTTTGCTTTTTGCTTAATATCTGCTGTTAATACAGGGGAAATAAGCGATTTATCCAGTTTCCAGAAATCGGCAATTTTCTTCGCCAGTTCGAAAATGGTCATCATTTCAGGGCCTGAAATATGAAATATACCTTTGGCATTTGACATTACCGCCAGTACTGCTGCAGAGGCAAGGTCCTCCGCCAGGGTGGGGCTGCGAAACTGGTCTTCAACCACGCGAATGGGCTTGCCATTCTCCAGGCTTTCTTTTACCCAAAGCACAATATTGGAGCGCGACATGGCTGGCGTTACGCCATACAGCAACACCGTACGCAGAATCGCATAATCTACGGCACTGCGCTGGATGACACGCTCTGCTTCCATCTTTGACTCTCCGTAGTAGTTTACCGGATTGGGCAGGTCATTTTCTTTGTAAGGGCCTTCTTCTCCGTCAAAAATAAAGTCAGTGGAAATATGCACGAGGTGCGTACCCTTTTCTTCACAAAGTGCGGTAAGTATTTCCACAGCGCCAACATTCGCATCCCAGCATTCCTGGCGCTCGTCTTCGCACACATCTACCATGGTCATGGCCGCACCGTGAATCACGTGGGTAGGTTGATGCAGGTCAAACAAATCGCGCATCCGGCCAGGGTCGGTCATGTCGGCTTCTTCGTATAGGTAGCCACCCGGAATGGGATAGCGATCCACCCCTCTTCCCAGAGCAATTACCTGCATATTTTCACGTCCGGCGAGCAAAGCAAGGATTTTTTGCCCCAAAAGGCCATTACTACCAGTGAGCAGAATTTTGCGGAACATCATGTATTAAGAATTAGTGCGCAGTGCGTCGTTGCGAAGAAAATAAGGCTTGAGGGTAAGTGGCGGAAGATCAGCGGGGCGATGCTGCAAGACTTCTTTTGCCGCAGGAAGCGAGGAAAAAAAGCGATAGGCCAATACGAATATCACTTTACCCTGCTGATCGGTTACCCGCAGGAGGTGCACCATGCCCTTGCCCTGATCAAGGTATTGATACTGCTTTTTCAAGGCAATCTCCTCGTTGTCAAATACTTCCGATTGCAGAACATATACCGTATCAGCATCAAAATCGATGCTGGATGCAATGGACAGCACGCCAGCAATTACTTTTCGGTAAGGCGAGTTTTCGCCCTCACTCACATATTGCTGGTAGGTGCGGGTTTCGGAAAGGAAAGGATAGGGAGACGTGCCAACCCCCGTAAGCATGGCTGCGGACTGGTCCTGGTCGGTGCTTTTTACAAAATGAAAGTCACAGAAGGTTACGAGTGCCTTTCGAAAGCGGGCCTGAATCAAAGGATAATACCGATTATCGGGCAATTTCTTCAACGCCTCACCGGCACGCACCATTTCCAATATCGAAGAAAGGTCAGAATAAGGGTATTCGCCCATGAGAGACTCGCTCTCTGCATTCAAAAACCGATTGTAAGCGGCCAACGCCTGGCTTCCTGTTTTTCTGATCTGCGGTTCGAGCATCGGGGCCGGACCAAAACCTGTGAGAAAGCTTTCTACCACGATGCAGGTTATACCGATGTCATTGAGGTCCATTTCCAGCGAATCGTACACCTCCCACAGGTCACTTTCATTCATGAGATCAACCAGGGGCTGTAGCTCATTAGCCAAAGAGTCCCGCACCTGCATGGTTTGAAAAATACCTGCCTCGGAGCGAAGCAAAGCACTATCGCCAAGCAGTGAAAGGTAGTGCCAGTACTCCTGCTGAGCATCTGGAAAACTGATCAATAACTGCTCTAGTAAGGAGCTGTCAGATGTTGTGTGGATTCTCAGGGCTTTTCCCAGCGAATCTTCTTCAGCAAAAATGACCGCATCGGTGGTGCGGCCATTTTCTTCATTTGAATCGACAGATCGTGGGTTGCAGCTTACGACCAGCATAAGAAACAACACCTGAAAAAATCGCCCACCTGAATAATTCATGTGAGCAAATTTAGAAATTGCAGTCCAGCTTCCGCGACAAATTTCAGCGCGATCTAAGCTTAGCTGGCTGCGCGGTAGTCAATGTCTTCGATGGGTGCCAGCTTTTGGGTGGCGAGGTCCATAGTGACGTGGTAATGCTGCACTGATGACTCAGGCATGTCGTACATGATATCAAGCATGATTGACTCCATGATCGAACGCAGGCCCCTTGCACCGAGCTTGAGGGCGTTGGCACGGTCCACTACCATGTCGAGCACATCGTCTTCGAATACCAGGCTCTTGCCTTCCAGCTCAAACATTTTCTGGTACTGGCGAATAATGGCGTTTTTGGGCTCTATCAGGATGCGCTTCAATGCTACCCTGTCCAGAGGTTCGAGGTTGGTAATAACCGGGAGGCGACCGATGATTTCCGGAATCAGGCCGTAGGACTTGAGGTCGGCAGCCTGAATATAGCGGTAGTAATTATCGGCATCCAATGATTTTCCGCCTTCCTGGTTAAACCCAATGGTGCGTACGGCCATGCGATTAGCGATAATTTTGTCGATACCTTCGAAAGCACCACCACAAATAAAGAGAATGTTGGTGGTATCGATTTGTACCATGTTTTGCTCCGGGTGCTTACGACCGCCCTTGGGGGGAACGTTCGTAACAGATCCTTCCAGGAGCTTCAGCATCGCCTGCTGTACCCCTTCGCCACTCACATCACGGGTGATGGAAGGATTGTCGGACTTGCGGGCAATTTTATCGATCTCGTCAATATAAACGATTCCTTTTTGGGCAGATTCTACATCATAATCAGCCTCTTGCAACAAACGCACAAGCACCGACTCCACGTCTTCCCCTACATAACCAGCCTCGGTAAGCACGGTGGCATCGGCAATGCAGAAAGGCACATTGAGCATACGTGCAATGGAGCGGGCCATGAGGGTCTTGCCTGTGCCGGTTTGGCCCACCATGAGGATATTGCTTTTCTCCAGCTCTACATCTTCATCGCCTTTTTCGGCATGCAGCACCCGGCGGTAGTGGTTGTAAACTGCTACCGAAAGTACGCGCTTTGCCTCTTCCTGACCAATGACATACTGGTTCAGGTGGCGGGTAATTTCACGTGGGGTAGGCACACGTGTGATGCGGGTGAGTGTTTTTTCGCGGAGCTCATCGTCGATAATGGTTTGAGCATGGGCCACACAATTTTCGCAAATATGAGCACCTGCGTATCCTGCAAGCAGGATCTGGACTTCTCTTTTTGAGCGCCCGCAAAAAGAACAGGTCTCCCCTTTCATGTTTTGTTGCTTCATTTCCTGAATAAAAACGGAACAGCCACCTAAGTGGCTGCCCCGGTTATATAAATCACTTCGCTACTTTACCGAGAACTTCATCCACGATACCGTATTCTTTTGCTTCATCCGCACGCATCCAATAGTCGCGATCGGAATCGGCCCATACTTTATCTATAGACTGACCACTGTGATTAGCAATGATCTCGTAGAGTTCTTTCTTGATTTTCTGGATCTCAGCAGCCATGATTTCGATATCAGATGCCTGTCCTTGTGCACCGCCCATGGGCTGGTGAATCATCACACGTGCGTGAGGAAGCGCAGCACGCTTGCCTTTATGTCCGGCTACGAGCAGCACAGCACCCATAGAAGCGGCCATACCTGTACAGATCGTAGCCACGTCGGGCTTAATGAGCTGCATGGTATCGTAGATGCTGAGGCCGTCGTAAACGGAGCCTCCGGGGCTGTTGATGTAAATGCTGATGTCTTTGTTGGCATCCGTAGATTGCAGGAAGAGCAGCTGCGCACTGATGATGTTGGCCACCTGTGCATTGATACCCATACCCATGAAAATGATGCGATCCATCATCAAACGTGAAAACACATCCATAGCCACCACATTCATCTGGCGCTCTTCGATGATATTCGGGGTGAGATTGGTAATCTGTGGGATGGTAGTTGCCGACTGATTGGATGCGGAAACGTAATCGTGCAAGGTAAGGCTGTTGATGCCGATGTGCCGGGTGGCAAATTTTTGAAATTCTTGGTAGTCCATGACGACAAATTTAAGTGGTAAAGCTAGCTATTTGTTAAACAACCCCCAACGATCGTTTTTCGATTCGTTTAGTATTATGCTTAACCCCCTTGCGTAAGATTTCGTGACGGATAGCCGGGAGAAAGGGCGATAAATGTCTAATTTTATTTCCGCACTGTTGAATTTCCTTACGACCATGGCTTTTAACTCATTCATTGTCAGCGCATCTAAGCACTTTCATGCCCACGCTGCTATTTACACGCTGCTCCTGCTCATAGGCCTGCCCAAAACCTATGCGCAAAAGGGGCAAACGGCCATGGCTCCGGCTTCCGGGGTGGAAATATGGGAGGGGCGGGTAATATTTAAACTGAAACCCGAAGGCCGAACCGCTATTATAAACGGGTTTTTTACCGATCCGGTAGGGCAGGAAATCGCATCCACCCTTCAGGCAACGGTATTTCCGGCCTTTGAGCACCTTCCTGCTGCCGTTCCCAGAACCTCCCAAAACCTGCCCGATCTTTCCCTTTGCTATAGCCTTCAATTTCCTGAAGAAACCCCGGTATTTGAAGCCGTGCGCCTGCTCAATAGCTGGAACCTCATCGAATATGCCGAACCGTGGTACCTCTATCAGCTCTTTTACCAACCCAATGACCCTTTGGCAGATACCACCCAATCCATTGATTATCAATGGCATTTAGCAATTATCCAGGCCCGGGAAGCTTGGGAGCTCCACCGCAACGATACGACAGTAGTGGTAGGAGTTATAGATACCGGCATCTCCTTTCTGCACCCTGACCTGCAGGACAATCTCCAGCACAATTATGCCGACCCCATTGATGGCATCGACAATGACCTCGACGGCTACCTTGACAATTACCGCGGCTGGGATTTCGGCGGCAGTGTATTAGGAGGAACCGGAGACAACGATCCTTCGGAAGCTGGCCACGGCGTAGGGGTAGCGGGTTCCTTCGCGGCTACCACCGACAATGGCATCGGGGCTGCAGGCACCTGCTTCAACTGCCGCTATATTCCCATCAAAGCCATTGCCGACGACAAGCCCGAAATAGTGGCTTTTGGCTATCAGGGCGTACTTTATGCCGCCATGCAAGGGGCCCAGATTATCAACTGCTCCTGGGGTGCGCCCGTATATTCTAAATTCGGAAAGGACGTGGTGCAGTTTATCACCGGAGGCTTCGGTGCTGCCATCATAGCCGCTGCAGGCAACAGCCAGGCAGACCAGGCCTATTATCCAGCTGCCTACTCGGAGGTAATTTCAGTAGCAAATTCAACCTATGGCGATACCATTTGCTGCAATTCTACCTTCAATTTCTCAGTAAATGTATCTGCCCCTGGTTACGAAATTGTCAGTCCGGTAGGGAATAGTGGTTATGCCGGCATAATTGGCACATCATTTTCCTCTCCTGTTGCCGCGGGAGCTACCGCCATCGTAAAGGGATATTTTCCGCAATACACCGGTTTTCAGGCCGGGCAACGGCTGCGGGTAACCACCGACAATATTTATCAGATCAATCCCGACAAACTGGATAAGCTCGGAACGGGCCGGATCAATATGCTTAAAGCACTTACCGCTCCGCCGCTTCCCTCTATTCGCCTGCAAAACTATACATTAAGCAAGCCTTCGGGCTCGTTGCGGGTACTTGCCGGGGATACCCTTGTGATTGACGGTACTTGGTTTAATCACCTCGACCCGACCACTTCACTCGAGATTCAGGCAGGTGCACGCGGGTTTCAGCGTTTCTTCCTTACGCCTATCGACACGGTACTAACCATCGGGCAAACGGCTGGAAACGGACAGGACTTTCACCCGCAGGCGAAATTCAGGTTCAAAGTCAACAGCAATGTGCCTTCGGATTTCACCTTTGATATCCGGCTAACCTACCTCGACCCTGCCATGGGATACGAGGACTACGAATACCTTACGGTTCAGGTCAACCGGTCCTATCTTGACATTGAGGTTAACGAGCTTTTTACCTCGGTCAACAGCAGGGGAAATATCGGATTCAACGACTACACCAGCAATCAGCAAGGACTTGGCGCTCAGTACCAGGGCTATAACAATGCTTTGTTTGAAGCAGGATTCTTGATCGGAAATGGCCCCATTCAGGTTTCTGATCGTATACGTTCGGGTACTTTTCAGGACAATGATTTTACTTTTACCCAAAGAATAGAGCAGCTTTCGTCGGGGCCGGCTGACCACCAGACTACTGCCGTTTTCAACGACCAGTCAGCGCCAACACCTTTGGGTGTGGTAATAACACAAAAGACCTACGCTTTTCAGGACCCCAGCATAGCCGACTTTGTGTTTTTCGAATATGAAGTAGAAAACACGAGCCAAAATCAGCTAAACAACCTCTTCGGAGGCATTTTCTCTGATTGGGACCTGGCTACTGCTACCCAAAACCGTAACATCAGCGACTATGATGTCGCCACCAATTCCGTGTTTGTGTATGACCTCGGTACTGCCGACCCCTACTACTACGGCTGGACCCTGCTGAGCGACGAGTCCTTCCGCGCCTATGCCAACTTGGCTACGGGCGCATTTGGCTATACCAATTCCGATAAATTTGCCGCGATTTCTAATCCTCCCAACCCCACTACTTCACGGGCAGGATTTTCCACCAACGGAGCAGATGTGATGCACTTTATCGGTGGTGGCCCCTTTTCGCTTGCGCCTTCCACAAAACGAAAACTGGCATTTGCGATGGTTGCAGGCGCAAACCTGAGCGATTTTCTTGCACATGCCCGGGCAGCAAAAACAGCCTACCAATGCCGAATTCTCGAATTAGGTCCTAAGTTGTCCTTCACAGTTTCCGACACCGTTGTTACGCGTGGCGCTCAGGTACAATTTGGCGACCAAAATACCGGAGCAATCTCCTGGAGCTGGAACTTTGGCGATGGCAGCAGTGCCACCCAGGCCAATCCCGTGCATAGCTATGCCCAGCCGGGGAGTTATATCGTTCGCTTAAAGGTATCCGATGGCACCTGCGAATCAACCTTTAGCAAAACTATCGAGGTAACGCCGCTGTCGTCTCTTCCTAATTTGAGCGAAACAACGATTGCGTGGGGACCTAATCCGGTAGAAAACTGGCTTCAGGGGAATTTTTCGGAAGAAATAACCCAGCCCGTCACCCTGAAAATCACAGATTTGATGGGCAGAGAGGTTTATTACCAGGTCATACCCAACAGCCAGGGTGAGGCGATTCGGGTGGACTTGAGCAAATTGGCAACCGGCCCCTATTTGATTAAATGGGAGTACCGGGGAGCAATTTCAAGTAAAATGATCTGGAAAAAGGGCCAGTAAAGGCTCAGGAAAAAGCATTGGTACGGTGATAGGCGATCACGTCGTCCAAAATGCTATTCAGGTCATATTCAAGGCTAAAACCCAGAGTTTCAGAAAGCTTGGTGATATCTGCCGTCCGGCGGTTCATGTCCTCGAAGCCCTTTCCGTAAGCTTTTTCGTAGGAAATATGTACGATTTGGGAGTCGCTACCGGTCTTTTCAATCACCAATTTAGCGAGGTCGTTCATCGTGATCTCGATGGGATTGCCCACATTGTACACATTGCCAATGCCCTTACCGGTGAGCATCAGGCCGGTTACAGCACGCACAGCGTCATTTACATGCATAAAACTGCGGCGTTGCTCACCTGATCCGAAAATCACCACATCTTCGTTGCGAAGGGCTTTGCTTACAAAGTTGGGGATCACCATGCCAAAATTGGACAACTGGCGAGGGCCCACGGTATTGAAGAAGCGGGAAAGCACGATTTCGGTGCCATATTCTTTGTAATAAGCCAGGCTGAGAAACTCGTCCATGGCTTTGGTGTTGGCATAAGCCCAGCGGTGGTTTTGGGTTGAGCCTTCGATCCGATAATCCTCCTCTTGAAGCTTTCGTTGGCCTGTTGGGTCCAGAAAATCGAGGCTGCGGCCATATACTTCTGAGGTGGAAGCCACGAGGATACGTTTTTTGTGGGCATGCACCAGCTCCAGCATCAGGTCAATGCCCCTGATGTTTTGCAGAATACTGCCCACAGGGTTATCCATGATCCATTTCACCCCTACAGGAGCCGCCATGTGATAACAGTGGTCGCACCAGGCAACTAACTCGTTCATCAGGCTGCGGTTGAGGATCGTATCCTGAAAAAACTCAAAATCAGGGTGATTGGCTACGCCCTGAATATTTTCAATCTGCCCTGTCACCAGGTTATCAACTGCTTTTACTTCGTGACCTTCTTTGAGAAAAAATTCTACCAGATTGGATCCGATAAAGCCAGCACCGCCAGTGACAAGGATTTTCATAGACTTGAATTTTTTTTGCTTGGATAATTTCGGAACAAAGAAAAAACACGAATCCCGAGCAATCAATCTCTTTCTTTAAAATTTGCAACATTACGTTGCAGGAAAGAGGCCGATGCCCGGGAAAAGTAAAAAAAGGCGCGGAATTTAATCACGTGGCCTGCGCTGGCCGCTATTCTCAGGCTCAGGAAGGAGTGCCTTGCGGCTCAACCTGAACTTGTTGGTCTTTTTGTCGATGCCTACGATCTTGATTTCTACCTCATCCCCTACCTGGAACACACCGTCCATGGAATTGAGGCGCTCGTGGCTGATCTCCGAAATGTGGAGAAGGCCTTCTTTGCCGGGGAGAAATTCTACGAAAGCACCGTAATCCTGAATCGATTTTACTTTTGCGACAAATACATCGCCCACATTCGCTGACTGGATCAGGCGGCGGATTTGTGCTACGGCAGATTCGATAGACAAGGCGTTGTCACCTGAGATAGTAGCAGTACCGACCAGTCCAGAGCCTTCTTCAAGGGTGATGGTGGAGCCACTATTCTTCTGGATTTCCTGGATAACTTTTCCACCGGGACCGATAACGGTTCCGAAATACTCATGAGGCACTTCCATGCTGAAGAAGCGTGGCGCGTATGGAGACATATCCTGGCGAGGTGCCTCCAGAGATTTCAGCATCTCGTTGAGAATATGCAGGCGACCGTCTTTCGACTGAGCCAGTGCATTCACAATGATTTCGTAAGAAAGGCCGCGAATTTTGATGTCCATCTGGCAGGCGGTAAGGCCTCTCTCGGTACCGGCCACTTTGAAGTCCATGTCACCAAGGAAGTCTTCGTCACCAAGAATATCCGACAGAATGGCGTATCCCTCGTCAGTGGTAATCAAACCCATGGCGATACCTGAAACCGGACGGAATATCTGAATACCAGCATCCATCAGGGCAAGGCAGCCTCCACATACGGAAGCCATAGAGCTGGAACCATTTGACTCCAGGATGTTGGCATCTACCCGTATGGTATAAGGCAAATCGGTAGGAATCATGGGCTTCAGTGCGCGCTCAGCCAGGTTTCCATGGCCAATTTCACGACGACCGGGTCCACGGTTAGGCTTTACTTCTCCGGTAGAAAAAGCGGGGAAGTTGTATTGAAGCATGAATCTCTTCGAACCACGGTAAGTGGCCGTATCGATCGTTTGCTCATCCAGCTTGGTACCTAGGGTAGCGGCACACAATGCCTGGGTTTCACCACGGGTGAATACAGCAGAACCATGTGCACGGGGAAGATAAGACACTTCGCTCCAAATGGGGCGGATATCGGTAGTCTTACGTCCATCCAAACGAAGGTTTTTGCGAACAACCGTGAGGCGAACGATTTCCTTCTGGATCGACTTAAAGTATTCTGAAAAACGAGCTTCGAAGTAGTTTACTTCCTCACCATACTTGGCCTGAATAGCTTCGTGGGCTTGGTCTTTAGTAGCTTTGATCGTAGCAGAACGCTCTTCTTTTCCTGAAGCAGACTCAGTAAGTGTCTGAATAGCAGGGGTAACGAGTTCCTTTAGGTCGTTGTACATGCCTTCGTGGCGCACAAGCTTATCGTACTCACGGGTAGGCTTGCCAGCTGCTGCTGCGAGGTCGCGCTGAAGTTGATTCAGCAGGCGAATGATGTCGTGCGCAAATTTCAGCGCCTCCACCATCACCTCTTCACTTACTTCCCGCATTTCGCCCTCTACCATGTTAATGGAATCATCGGTAGCCGATACCATCAGGTCGAGGTCGGTACCTTCCATGAACTGGAAAGTGGGGTTAACGTAGAATTGTCCGTCTTTGCGAACAACCCTTACTTCGGTAACGGGATCAGGAAAAGGAACATCCGATACCATCAGAGCCGCTGAAGCAGCAAGACAGGCAAGTGCGTCGGCCTGGTCTTTGGAATCGGAAGAAATGAGCTGAACCATTACCTGGGTATCCGCATGATAATCATCCGGAAACAAAGGGCGAATGGCACGGTCGATCAGGCGGGAGGTCAGAATTTCCAATTCTCCCATACGTCCGTCGCGCTTGAAGAAACCACCGGGAAAGCGGCCTGCAGCGGAGAACTTCTCCTGATAATCAACAGATAGGGGGAGGAAATCTGTCTCCAGGTTGATTTTATGACTGGAGACCACCGTTGCCAGCAACATGGTCTCGTTCATCCGGAGCACAACAGATCCATCAGCTTGCTTCGCCAATGCTCCGGTTTCGAGGGAAATTTCCCGCCCGTCGGGCAGGATTACAGACTTAACTACTTTCATGTAGGCCAATCAGCGAACGGTGGAAAAAAGGGAATTAACGACGTATTCCCAGGTCCTTGAGGACAGCACGGTAGCGCTCGATATCCGAACGCTTGAGGTAATCCAATAACTTACGACGCTTTCCTACAAGACGCTGAAGGCCCATACGGGTATGGCTATCCTTCTTGTTGGCCTTGAGGTGCTCAGTCAAGTGATTGATGCGGTAGGAGAACAGCGCGATCTGCGACTCTGGAGAACCAGTATCGGTTTCAGTCTTTTCGTGGCTGTATTGCTTGAAAATTTGTGCTTTTAGCTCTTTGTAGATATACATGGACAAGCCAGTTTTACCTTGGAAAAATGAGTTTGCAAATATAGGGAAATAATTTTCTGACACCAAGGCTAATTTAGTTATTCTCAGAAGAATATATCTGGGCCTTCCAGGAGCGGAGCAGGTCCAGCGTTTGTTGAAAATCCTCAGGCAGCTCGCTGTCGAATACCATTCTTTCTCCGGTTCGCGGATGTGTAAGGCCCAGGGTCTTGGCATGAAGTGCCTGACGCGGCAGGAGTTGAAGGCACTTATGCAGCAGGTCGAGCTCTTTTTTACCATAAGGCCCTCCCCTGATTGAATCGCCTCCGTAGAAGCTGTCGCTCAGCAGGGGGTGTCCGATATGCTTGAGGTGAACCCGGATCTGGTGCGTACGCCCGGTTTCGAGCACACAGGCGACCAGCGTGAGGGGACCGAAGCGCTCCAGTACTTTATAATGTGTAATGGCGCTCTTGCCCGTTTCTCCTTCCGGATACGCATGGTAGAGTTTTCGCATTTTCGGATGCCGCCCGATATGCGCCACCACCGTTCCTTTTTCCTCAGCCATATCGCCCCACACCAGCGCGTAATAGGTGCGGTCGGTGGTATGGTCAAAAAACTGTCTGGAAATATGCGCCATGGCATACTCGGCCTTGGCAATGACCAGCAGTCCGCTGGTGTCTTTATCTATGCGGTGCACCAGGCCGGGCCGGGGATGCTCCTGCTCGGTAGCCGGAGGCGGCAGTTGCTCAAAATGCCAGAGCAGGCCGTTGACCAGTGTACCGGCCCAATGGCCCAGGCTGGGGTGACACACCATGCCCGGTGGTTTATGCACCATCAGAAACTGATCGTCTTCGTAGCGGATGTCCAGCTCCATGGGCTCTCCTTTGAGCTCAGGCGGAGGCGGAAACGGCAACATGACCTTTATTATATCGGCTGGCTTTACTTTATAAGCCATCTTCGCCGACTTTTCATTCACGGTGATTGACCCCGTCAAGGATGCGTTCTTTATTTTCGAACGCGAGGTCATGGGCATTACATTCGACAAAAATTTATCGATGCGAAGCGGACTTTGCCCTTTTGCTATTTCAAAAGTATAATGCTCAAACAGGCCATCGTCGTCCTGCTCGGTTTCGCTGTCGTAATAGTGTCGGGTGGTTTGGGTGGCTCCCGGTTGTCCGGTCACTTTGCTTTCGGCCATAGGGCGTTGGTTATCAGCACTGGAGAAATAGCTTCGTTGCAGCTGTATTAAAGGCCGTTAACAGCTATATAGTCCAATCCGCTGGTAGTTTCAGGTGGCAAAGGTAGGCATTTTGGATTTGAAGGGAAAGTACAGACAGCTTGGTAAGCCCTGCTCCCCTCCCCTGGCAGCTAAACGAAAACGGCCTGGCTCTGCATACGTCCGTTGGTTCGGCTTTACCCTTTTTCCTCACACGATTTTTTTACTGGACCCCTCCTTATTTTTTTGCGAATTTTGCCTATCGGTTCTCCCCAATTACCGACTAAATGTCGACTTGGGAAGCTGCCTGAAAACCTATTGAAAAAGAAGCGCAAAGATGTTTGAAAAAAACGGGGCCATATCGAGGCTAATAATCATAGGAGACCGGGTGCTGGTAAGGCCCCTCTCTGCGCAGGAAAAAACGGCAGGGGGCTTATTTCTTCCACCCGGAGTACTGGAAAAAGAAAAAGTGCAGTCGGGATATATCCTTAAAGTGGGCCCCGGCTACCCCATCCCTATGCCAGCCGATAGCTCCTACGAACCCTGGAAAGACCAATCTGAGCAGATAAAATACGTCCCCTTGCAAGCCAGGGTAGGTGATTTGGCCATTTTCCTTCAAAAAGGAGCTACAGAAGTGATCTACCAGGAGGAACGCTATTTTATCGTTTCGCAGGATGCGATTCTGATGCTTGAGCGGGACGAAGAGATATCAGAATAAATGCTAAAATTATTTGCTTTTAAATTAGGAAGTTAGAAAAAAGCTAATTATAATTGCATTATATCCCTGGGGAAAACTTAGCTACAGAGGCACTGGACCTGTTGATGTCCGCTAATCCATGGATAATTACGTATCTTGATTGCAGACCACAAACCGAAAAATTATGGCGACCGACGCACAAAAAGAAAAACTCAAGTCCCTCCAGGTTACGGTAGATAAACTGGAAAAAACCTACGGCAAAGGCATTGTAATGCGCCTGAGTGACAGCCCGCATGTGGATATTCCGGCACTATCAACCGGCTCATTGGGTCTCGACATTGCGCTGGGCGTGGGGGGTATTCCCCGTGGACGTATTATCGAAATATATGGCCCGGAATCATCCGGTAAAACGACCCTGGCCATGCACATGATCGCCGAAGCTCAACGCCTCGGAGGTCTTGCCGCCTTTATAGATGCAGAACATGCATTCGACAGCTCTTACGCCCAAAGGCTCGGTATCGATATTGAAAATCTCTATGTCAGCCAGCCAGACTACGGCGAGCAGGCACTCGAAATTGCAGAATACCTGATCCGCTCAAGCGCCATCGACATTGTGGTTATCGACTCCGTGGCCGCACTTACCCCCAAAGCCGAAATCGAAGGCGAAATGGGCGATGCCAAAGTAGGTCTTCAGGCCCGCCTGATGTCACAGGCCCTGCGTAAGCTTACCGCAGCTATCTCAAAAACCAATTGTACCTGCATCTTTATCAACCAGCTCCGCGAAAAAATCGGGGTAATGTTCGGCTCTCCCGAAACCACCACTGGTGGTAACGCCCTGAAATTTTACGCCTCCGTACGCCTTGATATCCGCCGTATTTCGCAAATCAAAGATGGTACCGACAGTGTGGGTAACCGGGTGAAGGTGAAGGTGGTAAAGAATAAAGTTGCACCGCCATTCAAAACCACTGAATTCGATATTGTTTTCGGAAAAGGAATTTCCAGATCAGGTGAGGTGATCGATATTGCTTCTGAGATGGATATTGTTCAAAAAGCAGGTTCCTGGTTCAGCTACGACGGCAACCGCCTGGGTCAGGGCCGCGATACCGTTCGTGCCCTCATCGAAGACAACCCTGAGCTGATGGAAGAAATCGAACAGAAGATTCTGGTAGCCAAAGGCATCCTCAAAGCCAAACCTGTTACTCCAGCTAAGAATGCTGCGCCAGCTAAGCCTGTTGCAGAAACAGAAAAGCCTTGATTTAGCGACGCCTCAGCGGGCAGTGCAGAATCGTTGATCGGACCGGATATTATTTCCTTCACGAGTTCAACAGGTCTCCGGTACAAACCGAAGTCAATTCACATCAAAAAAGGCTGCCCGTTACGGACAGCCTTTTTGTTTTTTCGTTAACCGGCTATTTTGCCTATTCTTCATCAGGCCGCTGAGGCGCTTCGGGCTCGGGCTGAGAGAAGGCATCCCGCATACGGGTATCAGCCTGCAAATTTTGAAGGCGGAGGTAATCCATTACACCCATTTTCCCACTACGGAGGGCATCTGCAATAGCCAGCGGCACCTGGGCTTCGGCCTGAATGAGATTCGACTTCATCTCCTGCACCCGCGCCTTAAACTTTTGCTCATCTGCCTTGGCACGGGAAAGATCCTCTTCGGCTTTGGCGCGCGCTACCCGAAGGTTGGCGTTGGCTTCGTCGGCACGCAGTTTTGCACCCACATTTTCCCCCAAATCCACGTCCGCAATCTCTACTGAAAGTACTTCGTAAGCGGTATTTTCACCCAAGCGATTGATGTTGAGGCCCTGAGCAATCACATCCGGATTTGCCATGATGTATTCATGGTTTTCGGCCTTACCAATAGCCCCTACGATATATTGCCCAATTCGGGCAAGTACAGTTTCTTCTCCGGCTGAACCAATCAGGTCTTCAGGCGAAGGCTTTACGGTTACGCGGGCATCGACAAATACCTGAACCCCGTTTCGGGCAACCCCTTCGATGCGCTTTATACTGATAACTTTTGTGTTCACGTAGTCCCTGACTGCCTGATAGACATCCCTGCCTGCCAGGTCAATGGCGCGGGCTTTGTCGAAGGTAAGATTGGTCAGATTTGCATTTTTAGCCGAAATGAGGGCATCTACCACCTTGGTAATATTGCCATTGGCAAGGTGGTGGCTTTCCAGGCCATCAAGATCGACTTCCGTCAGCCCGCCTTTTTGGGCTTTGATCAACTCATCAATGATAGGCTTGATTTCCACGCGCCGTATGCGCATTTCGATCATGTCCCAAATTGTGATCCGCACGCCGGTGAAGCGGGCTGAAATAAACAATCCGAATGGAATATAAAATCCGACCACGAAGATCAGAAGCACCATTACTCCAAGAAAAACATACAGTCCGATGGATCCCATGTGGGCCTGAAATTATAAGGTAACGAGCGAAAGATAGAAAAATAGCTTGTGATCCGTTAACGACCTTTCCACACAGGAGCCCTTTTCTCTACAAAAGCCTGCATGCCCTCCGACTGGTCTTCGGTAGCAAACAGGCTGTAAAAGTTTTTCCGTTCAAATTGCAAACCTTCGAGCAACTGCGACTGGTGCGCCTGCTGAATCGACTCCTTGGCCAAACGCACCGCCACGGGGGGCATGGCCGCAATGGAAGCCGCAAGGTCGAGGGCTTCGTCGAGGTACAAAGGCACGGGCACAACCCGATTCACCAGGCCCCACTGAAAAGCTTCCTGGGCATTGATAAACCTGCCGGTAAGTACCATTTCCATGGCTCTTGCCTTGCCAATAGCCCGGGTGAGGCGCTGGGTACCGCCGGCTCCGGGCATTACACCGATTTTTATTTCGGGCTGGCCAAATTTGGCTGATTCGGAGGCCACAATCATGTCGCAAGCCATCGTAAGCTCACAACCTCCGCCGAGGGCAAAGCCGCTCACTGCTGCAATGAGGGGTTTTTTGATCTGACGAATCCTTTCCCAGCGGGCAAACTGATCTCTGTCGAGCATATCCACCAGGCTGGCATCGGCCATTTCCTTTATATCAGCGCCTGCGGCAAAGGCTTTTTCATCGCCGGTAAGCACAATAGCCCTCGTTTGCGGATCTGAATCAAATGCTTCAAGCGCTTCAACGAGCTCGGTCATGAGACCCAGGTTGAGCGCATTTAGCTCTTTGGGGCGATTAAGCCGGATCAAGCCGACATGCGCACGCGCCTCCGGAGTAACTACTAAAAACTGGTAGGGCATAGGATTTCTTTTTGCAACATGAAGGTACAAAAAAGAAAATACCCGGCCCTTGGGGGTGCCAGGTAATTCCTCGCCTCAAAGGAAAGGCTGTTCAGTCGGCTTTCACAATGGCCAGTACTTTTTCCAGACCTTTATAGAGGCCATCAAATTCAGCCGGATTTGCTTCTGCAGTATAGCGTTCGGCTACTTCACGAACTACATTCTGAAGGTCAGCCAATAAGTTTTCGCCTTTTGGGGTGATGCTCAGGAAGATCACACGGCGGTCTTCTTTCGAATTACGGCGCTTTACCAGTTTGTTTTTTTCGAGCTTATCGATGGTGCTGGTAAGGGTTGACAGCTTAATATTGAAGTATTCTCCTACTTCTTTCATTTTTTGGGACTCATGCTCACTGAGGTAGCGGATAATTTCTACTTCGGATTCAGCGACCTGATATCGATTGAGTACAGATTGACGCTGGTGATTGAGAGCAAGGACAAGATTGTAGAGGAGACCTTCCATGTGAAGCGCTTCAGGCTGAGGAAACAATTTACTTGCAGTGTTCATTGAGGTGAGAATTGAGACTTTGTTCATTATCTGGTTGCTGGCGAAACGTTAAAATGTTTCTTTTTCCAATAGTTCAAATTTAGAAACAAGATCGCCTCAACTACTATTCATTCTAGTGCCTGTATCTAAGGTGTGTAATATTTCGAATATTAAAAGAATACGAAAAGCGTCACTTTCCGAATCAGAAGTAAAATACCAACAAGAAAACAGCCGATGAAATGTGAAGTCAAAACGGAAACAAACAGCCCATCAGGGCTATATTTGGCACTTTTCAACTTCTTGCGTCTAATTACAGCGAGTAAAATCCAGAAAACCCGAGCGCAATTCTTGCTTAAAAAAAGACCTCTGGGGTTGTATTTATCAGGGTAAACAGCGTGTATTTTCGGGTGCCCATTCATTCAGCCATCCTTTTCTTTCGGCATTTCTTTCATTTCAGCATACAAAAATAACCCAAATCGGAATATTCTTTCGCCGCAATTCATTTCCCCCACCATGGATAATACCGACACTTTGGGCGATGCAGGGTTTTTATTCCTTTTAAAACCAAAAAAGCCTCCCAAAGGAGGCCTGGTCTCGGTATTGAAAAAGGTACTAGTCCAAACGAATGCTGGCAAAAGCCTCAAGGCCTTTGTGAAATTGGGAATATGAATCATCGGTAAACTCGCCCATGATCCGGCGGGCAGCTTCGCGCAGGAAACCTCCATACTCTTCGTAAAGCTTTTCACCTTTGGCGGTGATATCGAGGAAAACAACGCGGCGGTCTTCCTTAGAGTTTACGCGGCGAAGGATTTTGTTTTCTTCAGCTTTATCTATGATAGAAGTGAGGGTGCTGAGTTTGATCCGAAAATGTTCAGAAACTGCTTTCATCTTCTGAGGGCCCTGCGCCTGCACATATTGGATGAGTTCCATTTCGAGCCCGGAAACCCCATACTTATCACGGATAAAACTCTGGTGAATCCTGAACGCATGGGTTAGGTTCATCATGCTTGCTTCAAACCTTGACACTTGATCGGTATCAGTGGCAATGGTTTTATTTTGGTCAACCGACATGGGGAAAATGTAGAAGTGAAAGGGGTATAGGTTATTGATTAACTGGCAGGTTTTGAGGAACAATCATTTGAGAAATGGTATCCATTCCCGTGATAAAGCCGTGGTATTGCCCATCATCGAGGCTATTGCGCATCATTTGTGAAATGACCTGAATATAGCGGAGGTAATCGACATAGAGCTTCTCCCCCTTTTTGGTAATTTCGAGGTAAACCACGCGGCGATCTTCCTTAGAGTTAACCCGCTTCACCAGGCGTTGATTCTCGATTTTATCGATGATACTGGTCAAGGTGCTGAGTTTGATATCGAAGTATTCACCGATCTCCTTCATTTTCTTTTTTCCTTCCTTCGACACAAACTGAATAATCTCCATTTCCAGGGCAGTAACCTTATACTTCGTGCGAATATAATCCTGGTGCTTACGATAGATATCGTTGAGCTCATATAGGCTGGAGGTGAGGTTGTTCTCGTCCAGTTGGAGCGATGATTCCGTGAGTATTTTTGCGTCCATAGCTACAGATAGTGCTGGGAAAAAGTAAGTTTTTTGAAAAAATTTCGAAAATCCAACGAGTCAAACTGGGTAGTATTCACTTTTTCGATTCAGATAGTCCGACATTTCGGAATCAAATTGAACCCTAAAAAGTGCTTTCCCGGCTAAATTACAAGGAAATAACGAAAGAAAAATAAATCGAATTTTTGAAGCAATCAATAAGTCAAGCGAATGCTTTGATTATTGGATGGTCAAAATATCAAAAAACTTTCGATAATCCATGAAAGTCGAGATCAAAAATAACCGAAAACAAAGATATTAGGAATCAAGTTTGGTTTGAATTGCCTTATTATTCACGACAACTGTATGTTTTCCACGGTTTCCGGGATTTACATAAGCCGTAGAATATTCTGACAGTCATTTTTGTTCCATTTCTAACCTCCTCCGAAATAACTTTCCTAGATTCGCGGCATGACCGACTCTACTTCCCTTCGCAAACAAATAGACGGCTACCTGAAAGCTTTAAGCCTCCACAAACGGTTGCCCAGCAACCTGTACGAACCCATGGAGTACCTGCTTTCGTTGCCAGCCAAACGTATCCGCCCGCTGCTGGTATTAATGGCTTATCAGGCTATCTCTAAAGGTGACCCTTCCCCTGCCCTGCCGCTTGCCGCTGCCGTTGAGCTTTTCCACAATTTCACCCTGATGCACGACGATATCATGGACCATGCGCCGGTGAGGAGAGGGCAGCAAACCGTACATATAAAATGGAACATTAATACAGCCATCCTATCCGGGGATGCCATGTTTGCAAAGACCATGCACATGGTTACGGAGGTGAACCCCGCCGCTGCAGCAGGGCTTATAAGGGAGTACAGCCGCGTGGCGCTCGAGGTATGCGAAGGACAAATGGAAGACATGGACCTCGCCGGGATGCGCGACGTGACGGTGGAGGCTTACCTCGAAATGATTCGCAAGAAAACGGCGGCGCTCCTCGGAGGAGCATTGACCATGGGTGCCATGGCCGCCAATGCTGACCCTGAAATTGTGGCTCAGCTCCGGATCTTTGGTGAAACGATGGGCGTTGGATTTCAACTACAAGACGACCTTATGGACGCTTTTCCGCCCGAAGGATTTGGCAAACAGGTAGGCGGAGATATTCAGGAAAATAAGAAAACCTATTTACTGCTCAGGGCCTTTGAACTGGCTGACGACAACCAGAAAGTGGCCTTGAACAGGCTTATGGACGAAGAAGAAGAGCCTGAGACCAAAGTGCGGGGGGTACTTGATCTGTACAGTTCCCTTCAGATCGAAAACGAAACCCGCCAGAAAATCGACTACTATTTCCAGCAAGCACGTGAAGCCGCTATCCCGCTTACGGCTTATCCCGAATTTATTCCCCTGGTGCAATATCTTCAGGAAATAGCTACACGTTCACAATAGGAAGTAAGAGTTGTAGGTGTAGCGTATTTTTAAGTACGGGACTTAGCCATAGCTTACCCTTTGCAAACTTTCGACCATGTATCTGGAAACTTTTCTTGACGCTCCTGTAGCCTTTACCATTTTTGCTATCACCCTCATAACCAGCATCCTGGCATTGAGAAATGACGACCTGCGCGAGAAGTTTCTCATGCGGCCTTACGATGTTATACATTATAAGGAGTACTACCGCCTCTTTACCAGCGGCCTGATACATGCCAATACCATGCACCTGGCGCTGAACATGCTCACTTTCTACTTTTTTGCATTTTCGCTGGAGCATCACCCCCAGATAGCTGAAAGGTCGCTGGGTCACTGGCAGTTTGCGGCAGTTTATCTGCTCACATTGTTCATGAGTGATACCCTCACCATTTATAAACACAAGGATGACCCCGGATATGGAAGCCTGGGTGCCTCGGGAGCCATTAGCGGGATAGTCATGGGAGCCATTCTCTGCAATCCTGAAATGGAGTTAGGCCTTATTTTTCTACCGGGTATCTTTATCCCAGGCTGGCTTTTCGCCTTGCTCTATATAGGTTACAGCTACTTCTACTCCCGGCGCGACTCTCACATGAATATTAACCACGACACCCACCTGATGGGCGCTGTGCTCGGAATCTTGTTTACCCTCATCCTGAAACCTGAGGTAATTACTTTTTGGCAACAATGGCTTAGTCATTAAGAAAAATGAGGCCGGATATCCATATCCCTTTGGCTTTAGGGACAATTGCTGAATTACTTTCAAGAAATTCCGAGTCTTCTCGGATAAGCAAAAGGAATTATTAATTTTCCGAAAGCAAACAGCCCCCTGCATGTATCACTCAAAAGCCGAACGTAACAACCTCGCTCGTAGCCAAAGCATTCAACTTTTACAGGAAGCCGCAACCCCCCAGGGGTTTCTGGCTAGTCCGCAGGAAGAAACCAATTACCGCAGGGTATGGGCCCGGGATGGGGTTATTTGTGGCCTGGCAGGGCTAACAACGGGAGAAACGACACTCAGAAAATCATTTGTAGCCACGATCGAGACCCTGGCAGCTAACCAGGGTCCTGAAGGCCAGATTCCCTCCAATGTAATGTTGGGCGAAGACGGAAAAGCTGCCGAAATAAGCTATGGTGGACTATGCGGCAGGGTGGATACCGTTACCTGGTTCCTGATCGGCTATGCTACTTTAGGCCTTACCGGAGAATCGAAGGAATGGATCTCGCGCTGGAAACCCGTTGCTCAAAAATGCCTGTCCCTTCTCAATGCCTGGGAATTTAATGGCCGGGGCCTGGTTTATGTGCCGATGTCAGGCCATTGGGCAGATGAATATATCCTCCATGGCTATGTATTGTATGACCAGCTCCTGCGTCTCTGGGCTATGCGGCTCTTAAATCAGCTGATTCCTGAACTAAATCTGAATAGCGACGGGCTGGCCAATAAGCTGGAAGCCAACTTTGACCTTAACTCAGAACCTGAGGAATCGCTGCTTTACCATGAATATGCAAGGAAAAGAACCATATCGGATGCCGGAAAGCTCCCTTACTGGATGGCCGCTTTTAGCCCGGGAGGTTACCAAACCAACTTCGACCTCACGGCGCAGGCCCTTGCGCTGGGGTTGGGCCTGGTCCAGCAACATCGGATCGACCCCCTGGTCAGGTTTGTAGAAAATCTACGGGCCGATAAACCCTTTCACCTCGCTCCTGTATTCTGGCCGGTGCTATTTCCCGGCGACAGCGGGTACGAATACCTCGTAGGTAACCATAAGTATCATTTCCGCAACGAGCCCTACAGCTTCCAAAACGGTGGATTATGGCCTGTTTTTAACGGCTGGTGGGGAGCCGCACTGGTACGTGCAGGGCAAATGCGGGAGGCAAATGAGCTGCTGGATGGCATGACAGAAGCCGTGCTTGCCGAAAAATCAGGCACAAATTTCCTCGAATTTATGAACGGCAAAACCGGAGAACCCGGAGGCACTCCACGCCTCGCATGGTCTGCTGCCGGCTGGCTCTTGCTCGATGCTGCGCTACACGAAAACCTACCCTTGGGTTGGTAACAATTCACACTCACTCCCTCTACAACTTTTCTCAGGAATGGCCGCTAATTTCCCCATAGTTATTGCTGGTGAGGCACTCATCGACCTTATTTCCACCAACTATGCCGACACCCTTGCCGATGCGGAAAGTTTCGTCCCAACGCCGGGAGGCAGTGCAGCAAACCTGGCCGTAAACATGGCCCGATTGGGAAATGAAGTAGCGTTGGTTGCCGGCATAGGTAACGACGGCTGGGGCACGATGCTACTTCGTCACTTCGCTGATTCAGGTGTAAATGTTGATTCGATCAGTGTGATCGACTTGTTGCCGACTACGCTTGTTACCGTTTCCAGAAGCCGGCACACGCCTGATTTTCAGGTATTTCGTGGAGCCGATACTTGCTTATTCGAAACGACCGCAGCACTGCCGGAAACAGCACCGAGGTTATTTCACACCACCTGTTTTGCCCTCAGTGCCCAGCCGGCACAGGCCCGTATTCTGGAAGCAGGGCATGCTTTTGCAAAAAAGGGCACAACCCTGAGCATGGACACCAACTACTCCCCCCAAATGTGGCCTAACCGTGCCGAAGCCCTTCAAATCATTAAAGACTGGTGCGCTACCGGTTCGCTGATCAAATGTAGTGCTGACGATTGGGGACGATTGGGAGGAGACGAAAACGAACCCCAAAAAGCGATCGACTTCTTTCTCGGAGCAGGCGCTTCACAGGTTTGCCTTACCCTGGGGGCTAAAGGCTGTATTGTGGCAACAGCTGACCTCCGAACTTCTCTTTCTGCACTTCCGCTCTCAGAAGTAAAAGACGCTACCGGTGCAGGAGATGCGTTCTGGTCTGGCTATCTTAGTGCCTGGCTCGACAATAAAACCCCTGATGTTTGCGCACTTGCGGGCTTACGTACCGCCAAAGAAAAACTAGGCCATATCGGTCCTTTACCCAAAGGCTGGCCAAAATCTGCTTTATACCATGAATAATTCTCCGCAATCCTGGACCCGACAATCGCTCATTCAACGACTGGACGAACCCGATATTGACCTGCTGGTTATCGGAGGAGGAGCCACAGGAGCAGGCATCGCCCTGGATGCTGCCTCGCGTGGGTTGAAAACGGTGTTGGTAGAAAAAGGGGACTTTGCCTCTGGTACCTCCAGCCGTTCTACCAAGCTCATCCACGGCGGATTGCGGTATCTCAAACAACTGGAAATAGGCCTGGTGCGCGAAGTGGGCCGCGAAAGAGCCATTGTGCACCGACTGGCGCCTCACCTGGTAGTGCCTGAGAAAATGCTCCTACCTTTTGTTAAAGGAGGTAATTTCAACAAATTCACCACCTCGCTGGCCCTGTGGGTATATGATTTTCTGGCGGGAGTAAAAGGCGACGACAAGCGGAAAATGCTTTCAAAAGCACAATCGCTCAAGCGCGAACCGCTGCTTAACCATGAATCTTTGCTGGGGGCGGGCCTCTACGCCGAGTACCGCACCGACGACGCCCGCCTTACCGTAGAGCTGATTAAATCGGCACTGGAACACGGCGCCGTTTGCCTCAATTACTTCAGGGTCGATGCCCTGATTTATGAAAATGAAAAAGTTACCGGCGCATCTCTTACTGACACCCTTTCCGCTGATAAAAGAGCACTCAGGGCAAAAGTGACCGTGAATGCAGCAGGGCCCTGGGTAGATGAGCTGCGCGACATGGATCATTCCCTCAAAGGAAAACGCCTGCACCTGACCAAAGGGGTACACCTGGTAGTGGACCAAGCACGGCTGCCCCTGAAGCAATCGGTCTATTTCGATATGCCTGATGGGCGCATGATATTCACCATCCCCCGTGGCCGGATCACCTATATCGGTACTACAGACACAGATTACAAAGGCGACAAAAACCATCCCCGCACCTCGGTTCAGGACGTAGAATACCTCTTGCACGGGGCCAATCAGATGTTTCCCGGCCTCAACCTGACTATAGAAGATGTGGAATCAAGCTGGGCTGGACTTCGTCCCCTGATCCATGAGGATGGAAAATCGGCTTCAGAGCTTTCGCGAAAAGACGAAGTATTCCATTCAGCATCGGGCCTGATCTCGATAGCCGGGGGCAAACTGACCGGCTACCGCCAGATGGCCCTGAAAGTAACCGGCATCGCCTGGAAGATAGCCAGGCCTGGCAAGCCTGTACCCAAATGCAAAACCGACCAGATCGACCTCATTGGGGGTGATTTCAACAATTACCCTGAGGTCCTGGTTTATGAACAAAAGCTTAAGCAGGCCCTTTCTGCTGCCGCACTGCCCGAAAGCTGGTCGGGCTACCTGGTACACAATTACGGCACGCAATCCGGCCTCATACTGGACCTGCTACTGGCAGCGGGCAATCCCATGCAAAGGCTTACAGCCGCTGAGTTGCAGTTCACCTGGGCGTACGAGTTGGCCCAAACACCCCTCGATTTCCTTAACAGAAGGACCGGAAGGCTGTATTTCGATATTCCGACCGCCCGTGAAACCCGCGAACAGGTTATTGCATTTTTCTCCCAAAAAATGAACTGGGATGCAGCTCAGATCGCGCACTTCACAGCCGAACTCGACGAAGCATTTGAAGGTGCATCTGCGTTTACTGTCGCCTGATTTACGTCTTGCATTCCTTCGGAGCGGGAAAATTTTCGTTCATTTGTGATATAATTGAAACAGCAAAGGCTCATTCAACTATGGAAACTCCCTTGCTGGAATTTCTCCGAAAAACCCACCCCTTTGACCTGTTGAAGGAACACGACCTGGTGGGTTTGGTTTCGGTACTGGAAAGAAAGGAGTTTGAAGCCGACCTTCTCCTATACCAGCAGGACCTTTCGCCGCTGGAAGAGCTCTCTATTATCTATGAAGGTGAAGTAGAAAAATACTTTCTGGGAGCCGGTAATGCACGCAGCTATCCGGAGACCTTTGGCCCTGGCGATACCTTCGGGGCGATTTCCATTCTCCTGAATAACAACAAGGCCATCCGGTCGGTGCGCACCCTTACCCATGGAGTGATGTACCTGATGCCCGCCACCCGGTTCAGGGAATTGTGTGAAACGAACCTGGAGTTCTCGGCATTTTTCATGCAGCAATTTGGCACCCGCATGCTCACCAGCGGCTATGCCGAGCACCTGATGCGTAATGCACGCCCGGCAGCGAGCTTTGATGTTTCGGAACACGCTTTTAACAAACCCCTTTCGGAGCTATTCAATCCTTACATGAACACTGTAGACGCCGATGCCAACATCCAGGAATCGGCTAAGGTGATGAGCTATTTCAGGAGGGGCTACGTGTTGGTGCTGGACGAAAACAAAAAGCCAATAGGCATTGTTACCGATCTCGACCTGCGCATAAAGGTGGTTTCGGCTGGCAAAGAGGTACACGGACCTGTGAAGGAGATCATGTCAAGTCCGTTGATTACCTTATCGCAGGAAGCGATGAGCTATGAGGGCATCTTGCTTATGTTCCGAAAAAAGGTGAATTACCTGGGCGTAACAGATGGGGATGGCACAGTGGTGGGCATTGTTTCGCTTGACAAGCTCCTGAATGACCAGGCGAAATCGCCTTTTATTTTTATTCAGAGCATCAATTACGACAACAGGGCGGAGGAATTGCTGCTGAAATGGTCGCAAATACCCCGCATCATCGAGAGCCTCATCGACAGGGGAACCCGCTCTGAGATCATCAACCAGATCGTTTCGGCGGTATCTGACGCTATTACTTACAATATTATCCGAAGGGCCTTGCGCGAACTGGGACCACCTCCGGCCAATTTTGTGTTTGCCGCGCTGGGCAGTGAAGGCCGCAAAGAGCAAACCCTCGCTACCGACCAGGACAACGCCATTATCTATGCCGATGTGCCCGTCAAGCGTAGGGAACTGGTAAGGGAGTATTTTATCAACCTCGGCAGCCGGGTCAGTGACGAGCTGAACGAAGTGGGGTTTGAATACTGCAAAGGCAACCTCATGGCTAAAAACCCGAAGTGGAACCATAGCCTTTCGCACTGGAAACAGAATTACCACAAATGGATTTCGGAACCCTTCGGCGATCACCTCAATGTAAGTTCTACCTTTTTCGATTGCCGGGCTATCTACGGAGATATTTCATTGATCCAGGATCTTCGGGTTTCGATTTTTGAGGAATTGTCTCAAACCTCGTCGTTATTCTTTGCGCAGCTGACCCGCAACAGCCTGAATATCAAGCCTCCACTCACTTTTTTCAACAGTTTTCAACTGGTTTCTTCCGACGATAACCGCAAAGTGATCGACATCAAAAAAGCCATGATGCCGGTCATTGATTTTGCCAGAATCTACGCCTTGAAAAACCAAATCACTGAGCAGAACACGGGCGAACGATTGAGGCAACTTGTGGAAAAGGGAGTCATTCAGGAAAAAGAATTTCAGGAGCTCCACCAGGCTTATTATTTCATGATGCGGCTTCGCCTGGTACATCAGTCGCGACAACTCGCCAATCAGCAACTACCCGACAACCTCATCGATCCAAAGTCATTATCTCAGATCGAAACCGTAACTTTGAAGGAAATTTTCAAAATCGTGGAGAAATACCAGAAAATGCTGGCTTTCACGTTTACAGGGTCACTCAGTGCTTGAGTACTCGTACGAAAACCCGGATATTTGACCGGGAACAACCAAATTGATCGATTAGTTTTACCCATGCCCCCGGGTATCCGATCAAAAAAAGCATTCATGATTCAAACACATATCTCACAGGTCAGGGAGTTTTTTCCCGGAAATCTTGTTCATTGGACGAAAGAAGGCCAGACCTTCGATTTTCATTGCGACAACGACGTGATCCTGCGATTGTCTTTCCTGACTGATTCTCTGGTTCGCTTTCGCTTTACCACCCTGGGTTTTTTCCCAAAAGACTTTTCCTACGCCATTGACCCCGATTTTCAGCCACGGCAGGCAAGGGTCAATATTTTGGAAACAACCAGCGAAATAACACTTGAAACCCGCTCGCTTACCGTAAAACTTACCCGGGAAGGATTAAAAACCACCCTCTTAGATGCAGCAGGTAATGTTTTGCTCAATGACGACAAAGGCTTCCACTGGCAACAGGGCCGCGATGGCAACGACATTGTGATGATGTCGAAGCAATCGAAAGTGGAAGAATCCTATTTCGGGCTTGGAGACAAAACCTGCAATTTGAATCTTCGGGGTGAAAGGACGGTAAACTGGGTGACCGATAGCTTTGCCTTTGGTACCCAAACCAAAGCCCTTTATCGCTCCATTCCTTTCTACACCAGCTTGGTTGACGGACTCAGCTACGGCATTTTCTTCGATAATCCCTTCATTTCGTATTTCGATTTTGCTTCAGAAAGGAGCGACGCCACCAGTTTCTGGACCCATGGCGGCGAAATGAATTACTATTTTTTCGCAGGAAATACCCCGCTGGACATTATCAGGCAATACACCCAACTGACAGGGGTTCCTGAAATGCCGCCTATGTGGAGCCTGGGTTTTCATCAGAGTAAATGGAGCTACTACCCTGAAAGTGAAGTACTTCAGCTCGCAAACACCTTTCGCAAGCACGATATTCCGGTAGATGCCCTCTACCTCGACATCGACTATATGGATGGCTACCGCTGCTTTACCTGGCATCCGGAGCGCTTTCCAAACCCTGCCCGCCTTACGGGTGCCTTGTCGCAAATGGGCATCAAAACAGTCGTGATTATAGATCCGGGCATCAAAATAGACCCCAACTACGAGGTATTTGCTGACGGACTGCGGCAGGATGTATTTTGCAAGCACATGGACGGCCCTCCCGCCAAAGGCAAAGTATGGCCTGGCCTCTGTTATTTCCCTGACTTCACGAGCCCGAGGGTGCGCACCTGGTGGGCTGGTTGGTTCCGCGACCTCGTGCGTAAAGACGGCGTAGCGGGGGTTTGGAACGACATGAACGAGCCCGCTTTGTTCGAAGTGCCTTCTAAAACCTTTCCTGACGATGTGATGCACGACCTGGAGGGCCACCGTGGAAGCCACCGCAAAGCACATAACCTGTACGGCATGCAAATGTCGCGGGCTACCCAGGAGGGCCTCAAAACCCAGGGTTACCCCAACCGTCCTTTTGTGATCACCCGCGCTACGTATGCCGGCGGGCAACGATACGCCTCGGCCTGGACGGGCGACAACGTGGCCAGTTGGGAGCATCTGCGCCTGGCCAACATACAGGTGCAGCGAATGGCCGCTTCCGGATTTAGCTTTATCGGCTCCGATATCGGGGGATTTGCAGGCAAAACCAATGGTGAGCTCTTTGTTCGGTGGTTGCAAACGGGTATTTTCCACCCCTTGTGCCGCGTTCACTCCATGGGTTATAACCTGGCTGGCGACGAAGCCGTGGACGAGAAAGAGGTAGATTCCAACAAAACGCTCCACTCCGACCTCGATCAGGAGCCATGGTCATTCGGAGAGCCTTATACTGCAGCTGCAAAAGCAGCTATACAGTTCCGGTACCGGATTCTTCCTTTGATTTACTCCGCTTTCTGGCAATATATCAACGAAGGTACCCCTATCATCCGGTCGCTGGCCCTCGTTCATCCGGACGATGACGATGCCCTGCTCCGGGAGGAAGAGTTTTACCTCGGCGACCATTTGCTGGTCTGTCCGGTATCTACCCCGGGAGCCAAAGGCCGTTCGGTGTACTTGCCCGAAGGCGAATGGTATGAATTTGGTACCGGAAACAAAGTAAAAGGAGGCCAGGAGGTGTGGCAAAATGCAGACCTCCATCAGATCCCTATATTTGTAAAGGCGGGTGCGGCCCTTCCCCTCTATCCTTTGCGGCCCTCTACCGCTACCCCTGTAACTACAGCCCCTGATGTAAGGATTTACCCCGGCAAAAAAGCCACCACCAGCGTATGGTATGAAGATTCGGGCGAAGGCTACGATTATACCAAGGGTGAGTCTCTGCTCCGGAAAATAGAGGTAAGCAAAAACGGAAATACTCTGGAAATCAGCCAGGAATTAACCGGAAAATACACACCTGCTTACGCCACGCTGATACTCCACCTCTACGGATTAGCCACGAAACCTGAAAAAGTAATGGTGGATGGCCTGAAAACAAAAGTAGCGTATCCCGCAAAAGGACACGCTACCATAGAAGTTCCCTGGGATTTTTTCAGGGTATCGATTGATTAAATCAGGTTTTCGACCTGAGCCAGGGCATCACCCAGCTTAGAAGCATCAGATCCGCCAGCCGTAGCATAAAACGGCTGGCCTCCTCCTCCACCTTTGATTTCCTTTGCCAGGGCCTTCACGAGGTTACCGGCGTGGAATTTATTGGTTTCTGCGAGGTCGTCGCTCACGATCACAGAAAGCAGGGGCTTGTCCTTGATCACCGCACCGAGTACAATGAGGGTGTTGGAAGTAATTTTCTTCAATTCAAAAGAAAGCTGCTTCAGGTCGTCAGGAGTTGACAACGCTACCTGGGCACGTATCAGGTTCACTCCTTTTACCTCAGTGGCACTGGCTGCGAGTTCCGACTTCAGTTGCTGAATTTTTCCGGCAGTCATTTCCTGCACTTCTTTTTCCAGCGACTTCATGCGTTGACTCAGGTCCTCTACGGCCTTGAGCACATCCGCCGGCGACTTGAGCAATTCGGATACCTGCTGTAAGGTTTTGTATTGCGATTCAAAAAACTGAATAGCGCCCTGGGCAGTAAGTGCCTCCACCCGACGGATACCGGCGGCAACTGAGCCTTCAGATACCAGCTTAAACAGCCGGATATCGCGGGTATTGGGTACATGCGTCCCTCCGCAAAGCTCTACACTATACGCCGGATCGAAGATAATTACCCGAACACTGTCGCCGTATTTTTCACCAAACAACGCCATGGCACCCAGGGCTTTAGCATCCTCGATGGGCACATTGCGGCGCTCCTGCAAGGCAATGCCGTCGGCTATTTTTTCATTAACGATGTCTTCCACCATGGCTAGTTCTTCGTCGGTAACCTTGGCAAAATGTGAAAAATCGAAGCGTAGCAGATCGGGAGAAACGAGTGAGCCCCTTTGCTCCACATGCGTACCCAAAACCTGGCGCAAAGCTGCATGCAGCAAGTGCGTAGCGGTATGATTGGAGGAGGTAGCGGATCGGGCGGCAACACTTACCGCAGCAGTCCACTCCCCGAAAGCATCTGCCGGCAAGTGATCTACCACATGAATGATAAGGTCGTTTTCCCTCTGGGTGTCAATAACCCCGATGGTTTCAATGCCATTGGTAAGTACTCCCTTATCGCCTACTTGACCACCCGATTCTGCATAGAAAGGAGTGCCGTCGAGAACGATTTGAAAAATGGCTAATTTCGCAGTTTTTACAGTGCGATACTGGCGAATAACGGTCTTAAGACTGAAGGTATCATATCCGTAAAACCGGGGCATTCCTTCGCCTTCATTCACGATTACCCAATCTCCGGTAGTGGTTTCGGTGGCATTGCGGCTCCGGTTTTTTTGCGCTTCGAGGTGCTCCTGAAAAGCAACCATGTCCACTTCCCGGCCTTTTTCACGGGCCATGAGCTCGGTCAGGTCAATGGGAAAGCCGAAGGTATCATAGAGTTTAAAAGCAAAAGCACCATCCACCAGGTTACCGGGTTGCAGACCAGAGAGGTACTCCTCAAACATAGTGGAGCCGGTATCGAGTTTGCGCAGAAAGCTTTTTTCTTCTTCCTCTATAATGCGTGAAATAAATTCTTGCTGCCCCCTTACTTCGGGGAAAATTTCCTGGTACGACTGCGCCATAATAGGCACCAATGAGTAAAGGAAAGGCTCAGTGAGGTTCAGGTTAGCGAAAGCATAGCGCGAAGCACGGCGAAGCAAGCGGCGAACGACATAGCCAGCGCCGGTGTTCGAAGGAATTTGCCCATCCGCAATGGTAAACACGAGCGCCCGGATGTGGTCAAGTATTACCCGAAGGGCCACTTGCTGCAAAGGGTCGGCATCTGTGTAGGGAAAATTCGTCAGCTCCTGCAAGCGAGCTTTCATCGGATCAAACATGTCGGTATCGTAGGTAGCGGCCTTGCCCTGGAGCGCCATGCAAAGTCGCTCGAAGCCCATACCGGTATCTACGTGCTTGGAGGGGAGTTCTTCGAGGCTGGAATCGGACTTTCTATTAAATTGAATAAACACCAGGTTCCAGATTTCCACTACTTGCGGATGTCCGGTATTAACCAGTGTTTTTCCGTCGATTAATTGGCGGTCTGCTTCTGAGCGGAGGTCGATATGGATTTCGGAACAAGGCCCGCAAGGCCCTGTTTCGCCCATTTCCCAGAAGTTATCTTTCTTTCCGAAGGGCAAAATACGATCGGTATCGATCCATTTGGTCCATTCAGCAATGGCATCTTCATCAGATGCAAGATTTTCGGGTGTATATCCGCCAAAAACAGTCACATAGAGCCGTGAAGGATCCAGTTCATAGCGCTGGGTTAAGAGCTCCCAAGCCCAGGCAATCGCTTCGGTTTTGTAGTAATCGCCGAAGGACCAATTACCAAGCATTTCGAACATGGTGTGGTGATAGGTATCGTGCCCTACCTCTTCCAGGTCATTGTGCTTTCCAGAGACACGTAGGCATTTCTGGGTATCGGCTACACGGGGCGAGTCTGCGGTGCGTAAGCCAAGAAAAATGTCCTTAAATGGGTTCATACCCGCGTTGGTGAACATGAGCGTGGGGTCATTTTTCACCACAATTGGGGCAGAAGGGACAATGCGGTGTCCCTTTGATTCAAAAAAACGGAGAAAAATACTCCGGATCTCCTGGGCGGTTTTCATAGATTTATCAGACTTCCTGCTTGTTTTTCGCGAATTTATTAACGCGCTTTGTTCACGAAGATTTTTTTATAACTTGCGTGCAGCAAAGTTAGTCCGCTTCTTTACAGGAAAAAACTATATTACCAGTCCTTTTTTAGCTCCTTGCCCTTGGTAATTGCTTAATCTTTCACTCATCCTTTGCTCTTATGGGTAGACGTAAGACCTACTTTTATGATGAAAATACCTGCTCGTTCGAAGAACAGCATCGTACCCCATCAGAAGTATTAAAACAAGCAGCCACATTTCTTGCTGGCTCTGTTGTCCTGGCCATTACCGGTGTCAGCATTTATTTTCAGATCTACGACGATCCCAAGCATGTGGCACTCATGCATGAAAATGCAGCACTCCACGCTCAAATCGAGAAAATCAACCATAATTTTGCTGGCCTCGAAGAGTCCGTTAACCACCTTCACAAGCGGGATAACGACTTTTACAGAAGCATGCTAAACGAAGAGCCCATTGCTGACGGGGTTTGGGATGGTGGTGTAGGGGGTGCGGCAGTCGATCCTACGGAAACGATGGACCTTCGTGAAGCCGAAAAACGCATGGAACAACTGTCCCATAAAGTTGAAATTCAGGAAGCAAGCTTCACCAAACTAAGAGAATCTTTGACTGATAAGCGTGGCGAACTCCAGCACATCCCGGCTATCAAACCAGTGCTCGGACCAATTATCTCAGGTTTCGGCCTTCGTAATCACCCGATTCACCGCATCAAGAAAATTCACACCGGCCTCGATATCGCAGCCAAAATCGGCACGCCGATATATGCAGCGGGTGATGGCGTGGTAAAATTTGCAGGTGTTCGTTCCAATGGCTATGGTACACATATCGACCTCGACCACGGTTATGGGTTCGAAACCAAGTACGCTCACCTTTCCCGCCTGAATGTAAAAATGGGACAAAAGGTAAAGCGTGGTGACCTTATAGGATATACCGGAAACTCCGGATTGTCTAAAGGCCCTCACCTTCACTACGAAATAATGAAAAACGGCGAAAAAATCGATCCAATCGATTATTTCTACCTCGACCAGACTCCTCAGGAGTACCTCGAGCTGCGCCGTCAGGCAGCTGTTGAAAACGAATCTATGGACTAATCTTCAGGTGAATACCGACAGAGAAGAAATCCGCAAGCAATATTACACCATCGGGGAAGTGGCCAGGGAACTGGGATTAACCACTTCCCTGATTCGTTTTTGGGAAACCGAGTTTCGGGAAATCAACCCCAAAAAAAACCGGAAAGGCAACCGGGTGTATACCCCCAAAGACATTGAGACCCTCCGAAAAATTCAATACCTCCTCAAAGAGCGTAAATACACCATCAAAGGTGCCAAGGAACGTATCCAGATGGAAAGCAAACAACTGGAGCAGGAGGTGCAAATCCGGGAAACCCTGATGAAAATGAGAAGTTTTTTGCAGGAGTTACGGGATTCTTTATAAATTTGTACCCCAATTCAAAGGGAGCCCTTTTTTGAAGGGTTTTGTAAGTTCGGGATGTAGCTCAGTCCGGTTAGAGTACACGTCTGGGGGGCGTGGGGCCGCCAGTTCGAATCTGGCCTTCCCGACAAAAGGCAGCAAAATCATTTTGCTGCCTTTTTTGTTTTCAGGGGTTTTTGTGGTTATTTCATTCATTAAGCTGAATAATTCGCACCACCCACCCTTTAACTCCGAATTACGATGAGCCAGCGCAAGCTTTTTGCCTTATTGGTAGGTATAGATAAATATGCACCACCCGTGCCCGCACTCGAAGGCTGCGTAAACGACATGCACAGCGTACGGGATTACCTCATTTCAAGAGAAAGCCCCTCTTCTTTCTCGCTAGATATGCAGGTGCTGGAAAACGAATCAGCGACCCGGCTCAACATCGTTCGTCAATTTGAAAACCACCTGAGCAAAGCCGGAGAAGATGACATTGCCATGTTTTTTTACTGTGGTCACGGTTCACAGGAAGCCGCACACCCTGCTTTCTGGGCGATGGAACCCGATCATTTAAATGAAACCATTGTGTGCTACGATAGCCGCTTGCCCGATGGGATGGACCTTGCAGACAAAGAGCTGGCAACCCTGCTTGCTGCCGTCGCCGAGCGCAATCCGCACCTGGTCGTGATGCAGGATTGCTGTAATTCAGGCTCAGGTACCCGCAGCGTAGGCATGGGCGAACCCGGCCCTTCTTTCAGAAGCAGAACAACGGCTACCAGCCAAAAAACGCGTTCTCTTGACTCCTATATCCTTCCTCGCAGCTTTATGGGCACCCGAGGCATAGAGGAGAGTACACAAGCATCTACCCTGATCCTTCCCAAAGCCCGGCACGTGCACTTGGCAGCAGCCCAGTCATTTGAGGAGGCTAAAGAAACCACGCTGGGTGGTTCGCCCAGAGGTGTTTTCACCTACTCCTTAATGGAAGTGCTCTCCAAAGCGCAGGGCCCGCTTTCTTATCAGGACCTCAACCGAAGGGTACGCAACCTCGTTACCCAGCGCACATACAATCAGGTACCCCAGATTTACTCAAGCAATCCTACAGATTCTGATCTTTTGTTCCTGGATGGCCTTTCTAGCAAAGGTTCGGGGTATTTCTCGATGTATTTCGACCAGAAAAAAAGGCAGTTTGCCATGGATGCAGGCGCGGCGCATGGAATTCCGAAGCCGATGCCCGGCCAGCCGAGTACCGAGATATATGTATTTGCTGAAGACGCCGACGATACCGAAATGAGCAATCCGGATATGTCCCTGGGTTCAGCTCAGGTAACAGCAGTAGATCCGGGCCACAGTTGGGTATCGCCCGCTGGTGACCTCGCGCTTGACCCAGCAGGGACCTATAAAGCACGATTCAGCAAGGTGGCGCTCCCACCCATGAACGTATTTTTCAGGGGCGACTCTCCAGAAGCAGTAAACCTTCTGCGCCAGGCATTTCAGTCTGATTCGGATGCACGCTTGTTTTTAGCAGAAACCCCAACCCCTGACGGTGCGGACTATTGGGCTGTAGCAAAATCAAGCCCCTCGCCACACTTCCTGATCGCCAGGCCCCTCGACGAAGTGCTCAGACCTGCAGGTGCAGCTCCTTATACAGAAGCAAACAAAGAATATAAGCCACTGGTTAAACAAGTGCAGAACTTTACGCCCGATACAGCCAAAGAGGTAATCGGGCAAATGGAGCACATCGCCCGCTATCAACGCCTGCTGAACCTGGATAACCCCTCAAGCTTTCTGCCAGCCCAAAGCTTGCAGATACAGCTCTTCGAAGGCAAATCCGACCAGATTATTCAGCCAGGCCCGGATGGGTATGTATTCAGCTACCGCGAAGCCGATGGCCCTGATCACTACCCCCAATTCAGGATTAAAGCCATTAATGGCACCGGCCGCAAGCTTTTTGCTTCCCTGATCTATTTCTCCCCCGAATTTGAAAGCGATCCCAATCTCTTTCCGTCCAGCGGTGTATGGCTCGAAGCAGGAGCTGAAGCCTGGGGCCTTGAAGGTCAGGCTGTTACAGGGATGATTCCGGATGAATTCGTAAGCTTCGGGGTTAAAGAGCAAAAAAGTTACCTGAAGCTCATTTTGAGTACCTCCAACCTTGATGCCAACCAGTTTACCCTTCCTTCTTTGGGGGTGCCGATACCCAGCCTGCGCACCCGCAGTGCCGGTGGCGAAGTGAATACCCGCTCGCTGATGTTTGCCTCTCCGACCAACCGCGCCCCTGGCGAAGACTGGAATGCAAACTTTATCAGCATAATCATCCGCCGGGAAGATTAACTTGCAGTCCGAATCTGTAAGTTATCGGCTTAACCCATTGCATGGAGTCAGTTCAGCATTATATACAGGAGGGCATTCTCTACGAACCGGTTGTGCCGGATATCCATGATTGGCCCATCGCAAAGCTAACCAAGGACAAAGAGGCATTTCTCAAGAAATCGATCGAAGATGCTGTATCTCTGCTTATCAGGCACACAGAGGCTGATAATCAGCCGCTGCAAACCCTGATCGAGCGAACGATGTACCTCGAGCGCATTCGCATGTATGAGGAGCCATGGAAAGTGGACCCCTCAGATGAGCGAAAGTTTTGGGCCAAGGTGAAGAAAGACCTGGTATCCGTTGAAAGAACCATTGAGAACAAAGAGGAGGCGAATGAACGCTACCGGAAGATTCTGGAACAGGTAGTTGACCGGTTTATCAGAGAAATCGCCGGTAACTTTCGCCCATCCAGTTATCATTTTGCCAAGCGGTTTCTGCCTTTTTTCTTTTCAACACTCCTCAATGCTTCTGCAGGTAAAACGCTGAAGTCCACCATTAACCACAGTGTAGGCTTACAAGAGAAAGTACACCTCATTGGCGAAACAGAATCCCTCCGCAAACTGGCGAAAATAGGCACCATTGTGCTCGTACCAACCCACCTGAGCAATGTGGACAGCATCCTCGTTGGATGGAGCCTGCATGCCCTGGGATTGCCCGCATTTATTTACGGAGCGGGTCTAAACCTTTACAACACCAAGATCCTGGCCTACTTCATGAACCGGCTGGGTGCTTATAAAGTGGACCGAAGGAAAAAAAATCCAATTTACCGGGAGACCCTGGAAGCCTATTCCACCAACGCCATCGAACGTGGGGTGCATAGCTTGTTTTTTCCGGGAGGAACACGATCCCGCTCAGGCATGATCGAGAAAAAACTGAAGCTCGGCCTGCTCGGTACCGCAATCGAAGCCCAACGCAGGGTATTTATCCGCGACGGTGCAGAGGCAAAGAAGGTTTTTGTGGTGCCGATGGTCATGAGCTACCACTTTGTGCTGGAAGCAGCATCGCTCATCAATCAACATCTGCAATCAACCGGTCAGGAGCAATATTATCTGGCAGGCGATGAATCGTCCAGCTACTTAGCCTTTCTGAAATTCGTTTGGACAACCTTCAGTACCAGCTCCGAAATCGCCCTTGCCTTTGGCAAACCCATGGACCTCTTCGGCAATTTTGTGGACGACGAAGGACGCAGCTTCGACAGCAGAGGGCGGGAGGTGGAGGTAAGGGATTATTTTAAATCGAAGGGCGATTACAAAGAAGACCCGCAGCGCGACGCGGAATACACCCGTATGTTGGGCGAAAAAATCGTAGAGCGCTACCATGTAGAAAACCGGGTGTTTTCCAGCCATGTAGTTGCTTTTGTTGCTTTCGAATGGCTGAAAAAACAAAATACCGGGCTGGACCTCTATGGCCTGCTCAGGATTCCTGAAGACGAGCGACAGATTCCTATTTTAGAATTCAGGACAGCTGTTGACAGGGCCATGGCACGGTTGCGTACGCTGGCAGAAGAAGGAAAGGTGCACCTTGCCTCTCACCTGATCAACGACAATGGTACCATCATCGAACACGGGTTACGTAACATGGGGATCTACCACGCCAAAAGGCCTATTTCCTATTTGAACGAGCATACCCTCGCTGTCGATAGTATGAACCTGCTTTACTATTACCACAACCGACTGGAAGGATATGGCCTCGCAAAATACATCTAATCCCATGGTTGGGGTTTTGGGAGCCGGTAGTTTTGGCACGGCTATTTCCAACCTGCTGGCCGAAAACCAGCCCGTTTTACTCTATGTCCGAAGGCCCAAGGTAGCCGATGAAATACGCAAAACGGGAAAAAATGCAGGTCAGGTCCTTCATCCCAATATTTCGATCACCACTGAACTGGAACAGGTTCCCCAACAATGCAACCTGCTTTTCCCTGTGGTTCCCTCCGAATTTTTCCGATCTCTCATTCGCCAGGCATCGCCTTACCTCAGACCCGACCACCTGATTATTCACGCCACCAAGGGGCTGGATGTGCAATTATTGCCGGGAGAAGAGCTCCAAAAGCTGGAGCGAATTTCCCGAGACCGGGTCCGCACCATGAGCGAGGTGATCAAAGAAGAGAGTCAGGTGATACGGGTAGGCTGTATGGCCGGCCCAAACCTGGCAGGCGAAATTGCGGATGGACAACCGGCAGCTACGGTAGTAGCCAGTAAATTTGAGGAAGTGATCCGTGAGGGTCAGTCAGCTTTGCGCAGCGGGCGTTTCAGGGTACACGGCAACCATGATCTGGTTGGGATAGAAATGGCCGGGGTACTCAAAAATATCATGGCTATTGCCGCCGGGATCCTTTCCGGTTTGGGCTATGGGGAAAATACCCGGGCACTGCTCATTACCCGCGGGCTGGCTGAGATGGTGTATATCGGCAAAGCACTCGGAGCTGATCCCAGGGCGTTTCTCGGACTGGCAGGCATCGGCGACCTCGTTGCAACCTGCTCCAGCCCCCGCAGCCGGAATTTCTCTGTAGGTTATCGGATCGCAAAAGGGCAAACACTGAAAGAAGTTTTAGCAGAATCTGATGAGGTTGCTGAGGGCATTCATACCGTGTGTATTGCCCAGGCCATTACAGAAGAATACAAAGTACCGGCACCTATAACACGGGCTATTTTCAGGGCCTTATTTGAGGAAATGGAAATTGAACGCGGGATGCGACTGCTGATGGAATACCCTTTCAGGGAGGATGTGGAATTTATCTGATTATCCCTTTCCTATTACCTTCAACACTTCGTGGGGACGCCTGTTTATCTTTCTCAGCTCAAATAAGCACTGTACAGAAAGGGCAGTAACACCCGGTACAGGCAGAAAACCGATCAGTTTATACCGCTTCTTCAGCGAAAGATAACTCCCGGCCAGCAACACCGAGATAAGGTATTCCACCACTTCTTCTAATAATACCGAACCACCGAAAGTAGGTATCGCAATGGAAGCTCCGGCTACGCTGAGGGCAATATCGAGCCCTGACGAAAGCGCCATCACACCCAGAAGCCTGCGGCGACGATCAGCCAGGTGAGCAAGTTGGGTTTCGGTTAGTTGCGGGTTGTCCATTTGGGGTAATATGATCCTGAAACTTCGTTGGTTGTACAAATCTGGCATAGTTAGCTTAATTTGCAACTGCCAGCAATTACTCATGGAAGATAACCCAAGCCCCTATTTTCAAGACCACATGCCCGGCAATATTTGCTTTGGGTGTGGCAACGACAACCAGGGTGGATTACACATCAAGAGCTATTGGGACGACCAGGTCGCCATTTGTCACTGGTTATCCGAAGATAAATACCGGGGATGGCAAAACCTGATGAATGGAGGCATACTCGCTACCCTCATCGATTGCCATTGCATGGGTACAGCCATGGCGGCAGCCTACCGGGATGAAAACCGCGCCCTTGATTCACAGCCCATTTACCGCTATGCCACGGGCACCATTACCGTAAAATACCTGAAGCCGACATCGAATCAGGAACCCGTTACCCTTCGTGCCTGGGTTACAGAAATAAAAGGCCGCAAAACAACCCTGCGCTGTGAGGTATTCTCAGCCAATGTATTAACAGCCGAGGCTGATGTTATTGCCATCCGGGTTGTGGATAGCAGCTCCTCACCCGACAACAATCCTTTTGCATCATGAACGCATCCTCCACTCCCTTGCTACTTGCAACGGATATTTATAAATCATATGGCAGCCTTCCGGTGCTGAAAGGGGTATCGGTTACCCTGGAGCCGGGCGAAATAGTGGCGCTGGTCGGCAGCTCAGGCGCCGGGAAAAGCACCTTGCTTCAGATACTCGGCACCCTCGACTTTGCGGATAAAGGGGAGGTATTGTTTGATGGAAAGGCAGTAAACCAGTTGAAAGACCGTCAACAGGCGCAGTTCAGGAATGAATCACTGGGCTTTGTTTTTCAATTTCACTACCTGATGCCGGAGTTCACAGCGCTCGAAAATGTGGCCATTCCTGCGCTTATTGCCGGAGCGACGAAAGCCAATGCCTATCAAAAAGCGGAACAGCTTCTGGATCGACTCGGATTGTCCCCCAGGATGAACCATAAACCCTCTCAGTTATCAGGCGGAGAGCAGCAGCGTGTTTCTGTGGCACGTGCATTGGTCAATAATCCCCGGCTGATTCTGGCAGATGAACCCACTGGCAACCTGGACACAGCAAACAGCGAAGGCCTCTATGAGCTTATCCTTGAACTGGCACAAAGCCTCGGCGTTGCCTTTTTGATAGCCACGCACAACCTACAGCTTGCCGAACAAGCCAACCGGGTACTGCATATTCGCGACGGTTTGATGGTGTGATCAGGACTCGATCATGTGGTCAAATCCCGGCTTGTAAATCGTAACCTTGTCGGAGTGGAGCCTGTTAAGGGGAAAAACAACCACCTTCTCGCCCGTGTCTAAGGCCAGGGTTACAGAATCCATTTTTACAATAGTACCTTTAACCCCCTCTACCTCAACTACTTGTCCCAGGTGAAAATTGGCTTTGCTGTAGAAGGAAGTTAAAATACTCGACAGGACGTCTCTGGCAGCAAAGCCGTAGGCAATTGCAAAAGCGAGGAAAATTCCGCCGAGGATAATCGACAAATTAGAGGTAATTACTTCTGTATCGATTCCGGCCTGTTCCAGCGCAGTAACTCCCACGATGGTAATGAGGAGGTAGAAAGTAATGCTTCCCAAAAAGCGCCAGGCCGGTACACCAAAGGATTTTGCGGCTCGCCCCACAGCTTCCCTTACTAAACCAGACACATAAAAGCCGATTCCCATGATCACGAGGGCGGTAAGCAGGCGGGGCAGGTATTGAATCAACTGCGAAATCTGCTCAGAAACAATGTTTAATTCCATGGTTTCGGCGGCACTCATCAGAAAGACAAGCATAAAGGTCCAGTATAAAAATTTCTGGAGCAGCGAAACCGGATTCAGGTGAATATTGGACTCTATAAAAGCCGGACTCTCGTTGAGCTTTTCTGCCCATTTATTTACCCCTATCCTGATCAGAAACTTGCCTAAAACAGAGGTAACTATTTTTGCCAGAATCCAGCCCACAAGCAGCAGGATAATCGCGCCGAAAATGCGGGGAAAAACCCCGATAATCTGGGTAATGACGGAAGAAAATGCGTCATAAATGACGGTAAACATGTCCATGCTATTCCGGGTTTGGGGTGGTCGTGGTTTCAGCGTCTTTCGCGCTTTCGGCTTCGTCGAGGTTAAAAGACTTTACTACGGTTAGGGAAGATTTCATTACGAAAAGGTCAACAATTTCCAGTATAAGCTGCACGGTTTTGAGGCTGTCCATGGTTTTTTGCTTCACCTGATCGGGAAGTATTTCGTGGGGTTCTATGAGCTTGAAAATATTATCTTCCATATCTCCTCCCTATAAATCGAGGTTAGCGGCCAGTCGTACACGTGTCCTCGCTCTTGCCAGGCGCATTTTCACTGCGCTTTCCTGCAATTCGAGTGTTTCCATCAATTCCCTGATACTCATGTCATCCTGATATTTCATCAGAAGAATCATTTTATCCTCGGGGGCTACGCGGTCAAGTGCCAGTTTGAGCTGCTCCATTTTGAGGGAAAGAATTTCCCGCTCCTCAGATTCATCGTCTTCCGGCACTTCCAGGTTGTCATCCAGCTGGCTTATCGGGTACCTCTGGTTGCGGCGATATTGCTCAACACAGTAGTTGTAGGTGATGGCGTAAAGCCAGGTAGAAAACCGGCTTTCAATACGAAATGCGGAAAGGCGGGTAAAGGCTTTCACCAACACTTCCTGCACCATGTCCTGAGCTATTTCTTTGTCCTTGAAAAAACTCAGGCATTTGCCATAGACCTTATTCGCATACCGGTCGTAAAGGATACCGAACAGCTCATTTTTTCCCTCATTAACCACAAGGTTAACAATAGACTCATCAGAAAGGGTATGTGTTTTTGTCTGAGTCAAAAGGCTTACCGAATGGCTGTTTCCGAATCTAAGAAACTATTGGCGCTAAATAAAAAAATGCCCCGCATTCACGGGGCATTGAGCAAATTTATGTGTAGTTCTAGCGGTAAAGTACTTGATTTACCCCCTCTATCGTCCGTTTCACGTTGGGCAAAAATGCTTCTACCAGTGGCATGGAGTATGCCATAGGCACGTCGCGGCCCATTACGCGTACAACCGGTGCATCCAGGTAATCGAAAGCCCTGCGCTGAATCATGAAACCGATTTCGGATGCGATCGAAGCCAAAGGCCATGATTCCTCAACTATAACACAGCGGTTGGTCTTTTTGACAGATTGAATTACGGTATCGTAGTCAATCGGACGGAGCGAACGAAGGTCGATAACTTCGGCTTCGATGCCATCTTTGGCAAGCTCAGCAGCAGCATCGAGGGCTACGTGTACCATTTTACCGAAGGAAACGATGGTTACATCGGTACCGGCGCGCTTGATATCTGCAACTCCAATGGGAATCAAAAACTCTTCGTGCTCAGGCACGGGTCCTTTTACCCCGTACATCACTTCAGACTCCATCACCAGTACCGGATTCTCATCACGGATAGCTGACTTCAGGAGGCCTTTGCCATCGGCAGGAGTACATACAGACACTACTTTCAGGCCGGGAATATTGGCGAACCAGTTTTCGAAGCTCTGGGAGTGGGTAGCAGCAAGCTGACCGGCTGACTGGCTTGGGCCGCGGAAAACCATCGGAATAGGAAACTGGCCCCCACTCATCTGGTACATTTTCGCTGCGTTATTCACCACCTGGTCAATAGCTACGAGGGCGAAGTTGAAGGTCATGAACTCCACGATTGGGCGAAGGCCCATCATGGCAGCTCCTACACTTACCCCACCAAAACCCAATTCAGCAATAGGGGTATCAATAACCCTTTTTGCGCCAAATTCTTCCAACATGCCTTGGCTCACTTTGTAAGCGCCATGGTATTCGGCTACTTCTTCACCCATCAAAAACACGCGCTCATCGCGGCGCATTTCTTCGTTCATGGCTTCGCGAAGTGCTTCGCGGAAGGTTATTTCTCTCATGGTTGCTTGCGTATCTTTTCGGCCCCGAAATTAAGAAATTTTCGCGTTTATCTATTGCTTACCTGCTATTTCTCAAAGTAAGGCTGGCATTAGGTACAGATGCCCTGCTTATTTGTATTCGGGAAAAACGGAAATCTTGTATCTGAGCGCTGTTTTTTTCGTATAATCAACCCAAATTTGAAGTTATCTGAACAAATATTATGAGTAACAGATTTCAAGAGCCTTTTGTACAAAGCCATACCGATGGCTTCACTACGACCGAAGACGCCAGCAATTTTCTGAAGCGGGTCTATACCGTAATGGCATTCGGGTTAGCCATTACCGGCATGACGGGTTGGTATGTAGGCAATAAAGTGGCTACAGGAGAATGGGCCTGGTTGCTTAATTACTCCATCTTTCTTGCCTTTGCCCCTCTGATCCTTGTGTTGGTGCTGAGTGCCAGGGTACACAAAATGAGTTTTACCGCGGTGAATATCATGTTTGCGAGCTATGCCCTGCTGAATGGCATTGCCCTTTCCCCAATCCTCCTGATATACACAGGAGCCTCTTTGGGTAAAACTTTCCTTATCACCGCGGGTACTTTCGGTGCTATGTCGTTCATTGGCTGGACCACCAAAACCGACTTAACCGGCCTTGGGAATATCCTCAGAATGGCCTTAATCGGTATCATCATTGCGCTGGTAGTGAACATTTTCCTGAAATCCGAACTCATGGACTACATCGTTTCGTTCATCGGCGTAGGGGTATTTTGCGGCCTTACGGCTTACGATACCCAGAAACTCCTTGCCGTTGGTGCCCAGGGAAATCTGGAAGACGAGGGAATGCGCAAATTTGTGGTAATGGGTGCCTTAACCCTGTATCTCGATTTTCTGAACTTGTTCCTCTTCTTACTCCGATTTTTTGGAAGCCGGGACTAATCCCCTTACTTCTTGATAACAGATAGTCCGGGTGTGTGAAAAACATCCGGACTTATTTTTTCCTGAAAAGGCGAATGTTAGATTAGCTGGGAAATGCTTCCATTTTCTGCATCCTGCTTTTCCATTTTTAAAGAATAAACCTTTATTTTTTCATCATTATTGCACTTCGTTGAACTTAGGAACTCACCTCGAGGAAACAACTATTTTCTAGCCCCCATAAATCTTGTCAGCAGGACCACACATATTACTCATCGAAGACAGGCCGGGCGATGTCAGGCTATTTGAAGAGTATTTACTTGAATCGGAACTCAGGCGATACCGTTTGTTTCATGCAGAAACACTGGGTGCAGCCCGTAAAATTTTGTACGAAGAAGAGATAGACATCATCCTTGCCGATCTCTTTCTGCCGGATACCAGTGGTTTTGCCACTTTTGAGCGTCTTTTTCAGGAATTTTCAGATTATCCCATCATCGTATTGACGGGGCTAACGGACGAAAGCCTGGGTTTACGTGCTGTACAACGAGGCGCTCAGGATTTTCTGAATAAATCGGGCATGGATGGCAAGCTCCTCAGCAGGTCCATCAAATATGCCCTGGAGCGCCATCGGATGATCCACCGCCTGGAGCAAGCCCAGCAACTTGCCAAAGTTGGCCACTGGGACATTGACTTGGGTTCGGGTGAGTTTAAATGCTCAAACCAGGTATATGCCATCTTCGAAAGGGGACCAAGTGCCTCTTTCGATACTTTCGACGACTACGTTCGCGCCGTTCATCCCGATGATCAGGAGGAGGTGTCAACCGAATTCCTCAAGGCAACCGGTGTATCGGGTGAATTTCAGGTTGATCACAGGATATTGTGTGCAGACGGCCGCGTGAAATTTGTGGCCCTACACGGCCGCTCTATATTGAACAGGCCTGGCGATGCCGGACAAGTAGTAGGTACTGCGCAGGACATTACCGAGCGCAAGCAAGTGGTTCTGCTCACTTCTGAGAAGGATCTTGCTGAGCGTACCGCCAAGCTCCGTCAGGATTTTTTGGCTAAAACTTCCCATGAAATCCGCAATCCACTCAACCCGATCCTGGTGTTGACGGACGTACTCCTCAATACCGAACTTACCTCAAAGCAGCGGGACTATCTCCTGGCCATCAAAAGCGCGGGCTCTAATCTGCTCACGGTGGTGAATGATATTCTGGACCTCTCAAAAATAGAGGCCGGAAAAATAGAATTTCATCACCAGCCCTTTTCTATTCACTCGCTCATTGACCATCTCCGCGAGATACTAACCACCACCGCAAGCGAAAAAGCACTCAGGCTTACTTTTGATATTTCACCTCAGGTACAACCAAGGCTGATTGGCGACTCAGGTCGGCTAACACAAATTCTGATGAACCTCATCGGAAACGCCATTAAGTTTACGCCAAAAGGGAGTATTAACCTCCATGTGGGGCAAGAAGCTGAGGCAGAAAACAACAACTGTGTCTTGTTATTCACCGTGACAGATACGGGAATCGGTATTCCTGAGAACAAAATAGACTTCATTTTTGACAGCTTCAGCCAGGCACACCACGAGCGCGAAGCCAATACCTCAGGTGCCGGTCTCGGGTTAAACATTGCACATCAGCTGGTCACCTTGCAAGGAGGATCGATCTGGGTGGAAAGCGAGGTAAATAAAGGCTCCACCTTTTATGTATCCTTACCATTTGAAGTTGCAAAAGAAGAAGCAGCACAACCCATTAAAGTTTCGGTTATTCAGTCTTACAACCTGAATGGCATCAGAATCTTGCTGGTAGAAGACAACCAACTGAACCAGCTCGTTACTCAGCGACTCCTTTCAGACTGGAACTCTTACGTAGATATCGCCGACAATGGGGTACAAGCTTTAGAAATGCTGAGACAACACCACTATGATGTGGTGCTGATGGACGTGCACATGCCCGAAATGGATGGATTTGAAGCCACAAAAATGATTCGGAGTGTCACAAGTGCTTTTCAGGATATTTCAATCATTGCCCTTACCGCCGACGCCCTACCGGGTTTTGAAGAAACCTGTCGCTCAGCCGGAATGAATGACTATATTACAAAGCCCTTTGAAATTAACAGTCTTTATAGCAAAATTGCTTCTCAAATTCCGCTTCATGTGACTGAATCAGCCCATATGTGGGTTCAGCCAATGGAAAAAACGGACTTCCCAAGCTCTAATTCTTTTGTTCCAATGTCACAGGCAGCCCTTACAGACTTGAGTTATTTAATTGAGCTCACCGGTGGTGATTCAAGTATCATTAAACTCACTCTTGAAAAAATTTCTGTTCAAACGCCTGCTGCATTACAAGAAATGCACAAACTCTATGCTGCCAAAGATTATAGAGCACTTGCGAAGGTTGCCCACAAACTGAAGGTCACCTTTTCTTATGTAGGCAGAAGGGATATCCTCGCAAATTGTGAAGAAGTTGAGGCCGCCTGTCATTCTGAAAATGATTATGACTCGATTCCTAAACGAATCGGGAAAGTGGAAGACCAATATGCTGCCATGGCGCCTGAAATAATGGCCTATATCAACGCTCAATAATCAGGGTTCGATCCGTTTCAACGCCCCGTCAGGATACGCTACCTCAACCAGCATAAGCCCTTTGGGTCCGGCATTGGGTCCGGCCTGAGTTCTGTCGGTAGCTTCGATAATCTTCCTGAAGTTATCCGGGCTTAACTGCCCCTTACCAACCAGTAGCATGGTTCCGACCAAAGCGCGCACCATGCCCCGAAGAAACCGATTCGCTGCCACGTGGTAGGAAATATCGTCGTTATTAAAGTGCCATTCAGATCTGGTGATGGTGCATAAGGTTGTTTTTTGCCCGCCGTTTGCTTTACAGAAACTGGCAAAATCGGTGTAATCGAACAACATGGCCGCTGCGGCTTGCATCGCTTGCTGATCGAGGGGATGGGTAAGCTGAACAGAAATATCGGACACAAAAGGGTCTTTCAGTCGATTAATTCGGTAGATATAAGCGCGCATCGTTGCATCAAACCGTGTGTGAAATTTTAGATTTACCGGCTCGAAAACGCCTTTTACGGCGATGTCCTCTGGCAAAATTCCATTTAAGCGATATACAAACCGCTCGGGAAGGCTTCCGTCAAAATCGAAGTGCGCAAACATTTGCGAAGCATGTACCCCGGTATCTGTTCTCCCGGCCCCTACCGTGCGTATCTCCGTCCGTAAAATAACGGTAAGTGCCTTATCCAGAACTTCCTGAATGGAAACCGCATTCGGCTGAATCTGCCAACCAGCGTAGGCTGTGCCTTTATATGCAAATTCAATTACGTAGCGCATTCCGGCAAATTTACACCTCTGGTCGCATTCACAAAGTGCTTTTACCCTTCACAACGGGTGAATTAGCGATATTTGACCTGAATTTTATCAGCTATGGATACATTCGAAATGTGGTTTTATCGCCACGTAGCACAAACTTCTCCCGAATCCATTGCCCTTCCCATCAGTCATGCGGAAGGGATTTACCTCTACGGGATGAAGGGAGAACGGTGGATAGATTTTGTGAGCGGAATATGTGTCAATAACCTTGGACACAAAGTACCCGAAATTCAGGCGGCCATACATGCCCAGGTCGATCGCTACCTACACCCCATGGTTTATGGAGAAGCCATTATGGAGCCACAGGCTGCTTATGCACATCTGCTGAGTGAAGTGCTCGGTGAGGGGTTTGACGCCACCTATTTCGTAGGTAGTGGAGCTGAAGCCGTTGAAGGGGCGCTAAAAGTGGCAAAGAAATTTACGGGACGCAGCGAGATCATTTCCTTTGAAAACAGCTACCACGGACATACCCATGGCGCCCTGAGCGTAACCGGAAACCAACAAATGAAAGTCGGATACGGCCCCTTGTTACCGGGCGTTTCGTTCATACGGTTCAACCACCTGGCTGATCTGGCTTCCATTACCCACAAAACCGCAGCCGTAATCGTAGAACCCATTCAAGGTGCCGGAGGGGTAGTAATGCCTGAGCCTGGATTTTTGCCCGCACTAAAAGCCCGGTGTGAAGAAACCGGCACGTTGTTGATACTCGATGAAATACAAACAGGTTTTGGGAGAACAGGTTCTCTTTTTGCTTTTCAGCATTTGGGATTCCGGCCCGATATCCTTCTGTTAGCTAAAGCACTCGGCGGTGGCATGCCCCTGGGTGCATTTATTACCCGGAAAGAAGTGATGCAGGTAATAACCAAAAATCCTGTTTTGGGCCATATCACCACTTTTGGAGGCCATGCAGTTTCTTGTGCAGCGGGTTTGGCGTTGTTGAAGAAAATGGTAGTTGAGGATATCGTTGCTAGTATTCCTGCCATTGAAGGCATTCTCAAAAGCAGGCTGGTTCACCCTCAAATACTTACCCTTCGGGGAACAGGGCTTTTCTATTCGGTATTGTTCCGCGATTATGCCTTTGCTGAAGCAGTGCGGAAAGAAACTTACCGCAGGGGACTAATCACCATCGGTTTTCTGAACAATGACTTTGGGTTACGGATCAATCCTCCGTTAACCATTACCGCAACAGAAATGCACGCGGCTTGTGACCTCCTGCTGGAGAGTATTGAGGCGGTAAGTGAGGCTCAGACGTGAGCAGAAAGGCCAAACCAAATGGCGGCGATACCCACAACCAGGCAGTAAATGCTGAACCAGTGGAGCTTGCCCGTGCGCACAATACGAATCATGGCTGTACAAGCAAGAAGGCCTGCAAGGAAAGCGGCTGAAAAACCAGCTATGGCCACTCCGGGAGCAACGGCCCAGGCGCTTTCTCCTTTGACAAAATCAAGCAAATCGAGCAGCGCTTCTCCAAAAATGGGGATCAATACCATCAGGAATGAAAACCTCGCTGCTTTGATCGGGTCAATTTTCAGTAAAAGGGCTGTAGAAATGGTCGCGCCAGAGCGTGAGATACCGGGGATAATGGCTACCGTTTGAGCCAGGCCCATGATCAGTGCACGGCCGAGGTTGATGTCTTTATCAGAACGTGGTACCCGGGTAGTAAGGAACAAGATACCGGAAGTAAAGATAAGTGCGAAACCGACAAGGGTGAGGTTTCCTTCGAACATGGTCGAAATCTGGTCTTTAAATGCCACCCCGATTATGCCAACTGGTACAGCAGAAGCGAGGAGCAAACCTACTTGTTTCCTTGACTCAATGTCTTCTTTAGTGAAAAAACCCGTAATCAGGTGGAGGATATCTTTCCGGAAAACGACAACGGTACTCAAAGCTGTACCAATGTGAACCAGAATGGAAAAATCGAGGCCAACTTCGAGGCCTAGCAGTACTTTCCCCAATTCGATATGACCGCTGCTGCTAACTGGCAAAAATTCAGCGAGGCCCTGAAGGATCCCCAGGATCAGGGCTTTCCAAATTTCGCTCATAGTATTGGAGAGTTTAAGCTACCGAATGGTTGAAAATTATTGTACAGTGCTTTTGGGCCTGTACATGATCGCGTAGATAATTTCCAGAAAACCGGCTACGACAACAATAGGCGCCACATTCAATGCCAGCGAAAATTGGGTGGCATCGATGAACGGTTCTCTCGACATCAGAAAAAAGCCAATAGCGATAATGGCAATTCCAGCTATGAGGAGGATATAGTTCATGCGGCCCAAAGGCATGACTACGGCTGCATCGGGTTGGCTTTTTACCGTGGCTGACTTCAACGTATCAGCAACAGGGGTAGATTTTGCGTTAGCCGTTGTTTTCGGCGGTGTATTTTTTTTCTGGTTGGCAGCCATTTTCAGATGATTTCGTCCAAGTTTCTGGTAAGGTAGCGGTTTACAGCCCAAGCGCTGGCAAAACCGCCCAAAACGATGCCAATTAAGCCAATTCCGCCTAATAAAGCAAAGAACTCTCCGGCAGATGCAACACCCCCTTGAAAGGAAATCTGGGGGATTCGTTTGTCAACAAAATAACCCATCAGCCACAAGCCTGCTGCTGACAATATTCCTGCAAGTGCGCCCTGCATCAAGCCCCTTTCAACGAAAGGTTTGCGCACAAAACCCGGCGAGGCACCCACCAGCTGCATGCTTCGGATCGCCAGCCTTCGTGCGTAAATTCCTGACCTTACGGTTTGCATCACCAGCAGCAATGCTACTCCGAGCAGCATTAACCCCAATACGGCGGAAACCCAGGTTACTATTTTCACATTTGATTGCAGGGTATTGAAGGTGTCGAGCGGATACTCTACTTCAGCCACGAGGTATTCTCCTGCCAGGCGTTGCTGAATGGCCCTCAGGCTGTCATTTTGAAGGTACTCAGGGCGTAATTTTATACTCAATGAGGCAGGCAATGGGTTGACCCCTCCCATCAGCTCTACGACATCTTCGCTCGTGCCTTGTAAAAACCTGGCGGCAGCTACCTCCTTGGATACATATTGCGACTCTGCCACATAAGGCATGCTCTTGATTCTCAGCTCTAATGCCTTCAGTTCAGTAGGGTTGGGTCCGTCGTGCAAATATACCTGCATCTCAAGCAAACCCCTGATTTGCCGCACGAGCTCATGACCAAAAAGAGAAAAGGAGGCAAACAATCCTAAGAAAAATAAGATCAGAGCCATGCTCATGGTGGCTCCCCACCATACCCTGCGGGCCCTTCGCTGAAAAAAGCGATAGGTCGGCAATATGGGTTTACGTTCGAAATTTATGATTTTCATGAAAATTTACTGGAAACAAGCAGCCACCCAATTTACACCTCCCGGTGAGTTATCCCATACCTATCCGGAAAATCGTACTTCCTTAAATTTTACTTCTGGTTGTAAATATCCGACATCGTAACTTTGTGGCATGTCAGCACCTGAAAATATGGATTACCTGGGGTCTTTTTGGGTACCCGAGCCGGCCTTTCGGCAGCTTTGGGCGCTGCAGGCAAAAGGGCTTGATGCACAAGTGGTGCAGGAAGAAAGCGAGCAGGGCCGGAAATACAGCCTTTATGTTGAAAAAGGTCAGACGCCACATGCAAAAGTAGCCCTTCAGGAAACCACCAGGGAGTTGCAGCAGTCGGAGAGCCGCTACGTAAAAATGCAATTAGCCGAAGAACGCCGGCAACAGGCCGGAAAGGGCTGGCTCAATATGGGCAAAATGCTCTTTGCCCTGGGTGTGATAGCTAGCATGGCAGCATACCTCACCCCCGCTGCCTGGATTCGCTGGATGGGATATGCCCTCATCGGGTTAGGAGCAGTTACTTTTCTGTATGGTTATTGGGAAAACAACCGTCCGCTCAAAAAACTTTAGCTGAATAACGAAGGTGTCTGAGGTCCGGCGGGAGGTATTACTCTGCCAAAGTGCTTATACGCCCGGTCGGTAGCTACCCTGCCCTGCGCCGTGCGGTGGATAAACCCTTCCATGACGAGGTAAGGCTCGTATACCTCCTCCAGGGTTCCTGCCTCCTCCCCTACTGCAGCAGCGATGGACTTTAGCCCTACGGGCCCCCCTTTGAATTTATCGATCAGGGTAAGCAAAAACCGCGAATCCATTTCATCTAAGCCCGCCTCATCCACCTCCAGGGCATTGAGCGCCATACGTGAAATAGCCAGGTTGATGGCTCCCGTGCCTTTTACCTGGGCAAAATCGCGTGTACGACGCAGGAGTCGGTTGGCGATACGGGGGGTACCCCGACTTCGGCGGGCAATTTCCATGGCAGCATCGTTATCGATGGGGGTACTAAGCACCGAAGCGGAACGCACGATAATTTTTCTCAAAGTCTCGGCATCGTAATATTCCAGTCGGGAGTTGATGCCAAATCGCGCCAGCATGGGAGCGGTCAGCAGCCCGGTACGGGTGGTGGCTCCAACGAGGGTAAATGGATTGAGGCCAATTTCGATGCTTCGGGCGTTGGGGCCCGTTTCCACCATGATATCAATTTTATAATCCTCCATGGCCGAGTAGAGGTACTCTTCTACTACTGAAGAAAGCCGGTGGATTTCATCGATAAATAGCACATCGCCTTTTTCAAGGTTGGTCAGCAGCCCCGCCAGATCACCTGGTTTTTCAAGCACAGGGCCTGAAGTGGTGGTGATATGCGCCCCCATTTCGTGGGCAATGATGTACGAAAGCGTTGTTTTTCCCAAACCCGGAGGGCCGTGGAGCAATACATGGTCGAGGGGTTCTCCCCTTAGCCGGGCGGCTTCAATGAATACGAGCAGGTTACGGGTAAGCTTGGGCTGACCGGTAAAATCGTCCAGCAACTGGGGCCTTAATTGGCGGTCTTCGTCTAATGGCTCCGAGTCCGGATCTAACAAACCTCTTGACATGGGATAAAGATAAAAAAAGGCAGCCGCAGTAACATTGAAAAAAAGCCTTGAGCCTGTTTTTTGCTAAAATTTTTACTCTTTCCCGTAAGGTTAAATGAAAAAGGGCCCCTGAAGGCCCTTTGCTTTACCTGGCTTAGTTCGCTTACTTTTTAGGATACTGGGCGTTGACTTCGTATTTCCAGAGGTTTTTGCCTTTGGAGTCGTAGAGGGTAAACGCCACTTTTCGTGCCAGCCTTGGTCCGGAGATATCGATAAATCCGAAATTCCTCACGCCTACATACGAGCCGGGCACCCGAAGGGCATTGGCTTCGTCAGGGTAATTAGCAACGCCTGACGTGAGCGGCGAAATCGTAAAGTCATAGACCTTGATACCGTCTTTTTCGATAAAAGACATTTCGGAGTGGTGCCTGTCGCCGGTGAGGAAGATGACGTTCTGGATACCCTCTGCGAAAATAAAGTCCATCAACTCCTGACGCTCTGTGGGTGAAATGGCCGCCATAGTCTCAAAATCCGGCACGGGATTCAGCACCTGGCCACCTACGCATACGATTTTGAAGGTATTGATGGAGCCCACCAGCGCGTTTTTGAGCCAATCCATCTGGGAGTCACCGAGCATTTTGCGGGGTTCGCCGGTTTTGCGGTTGTTGGCATCGCGGAAATAGCGGTCGTCCGTGAGGAAAAACTGGGCGTCTCCCCATTCAAATGTGGTCGTAATTCCGCCTTCTCCTGGTAGTCCGTAAGAAGGATTTCCCCAAAAAAGGGCAAACATTTCCCTGGCCCGTACCTTGTCACGGTAGGTTTTGTCGCTGTCGTTAGGTCCGTAGTCGTGGTCGTCCCAGATGGCATAATTGGCCGTAGTAGCAAGTAGCGGCTGCATTTCTTTGATCGCGCGGGTATGGGTATTGCGGTGAATCATGCCGGTGCGGCTATACCAGTCGGCTTCGCGGTAGTAAATATTGTCTCCGAGCCAGAGCATCATGTCCGGTTGCATTTTCGCAAGGGCTTCGAATATTTCGTATTCACCGCCATAAGGCTTACCCGGACGGTCGTAGCGGGGATCATTTACGTACACGCATGATCCGGCGGCTATGTGCATGGCGGGGGGATCGGTGCGAAATTGCCAAAGCGGAGGTGTTTTGAAACGGGTTGGATAAGGCAAAGCGACCTTTTCTCCGTTTACATAAACGTCATAGGTATAGGTCTTCCCGGGCTGTACCTGGTCTGCTACCAAATGAGCGATGAAAGCTTCAGGAGAGCGGGTAGAAAATACAGGTGTCCGATACGTTACGCCCACGGTGTCGCTGTACTCAAAATACACATCAGCAGGACCATTGGTCTGCACCCAAAGCATGGCTTCCCGCATTTCGGTGTAGCCCACCATGGGGCCGGAAACCAAAGCAGGTGCCGAATCCTGAGCCCAAAGAGGGGAAATCGCTAAAAGGCAGATCAGCAGGCTGGTTATTTTTTTCTGTTTCATGATTGAGACGGATAGAATTGGTTGGCAAATTAGCCTTCGAACATTAACTCTCCATTAAATTCTGCAAACAAGTGATTAACCCCGATGTGGATGCGCTACTTCCTTCCAAATGTAGGGTAGCGGCCTGGTAAATGGGCAATCTTGCTTCGTAAAGGGCTTTTGCGCGGTCGCTCCATGTTTGGTCATCGCCCTGAAGCATGGGCCGGTGCTGGCGATGGGGTTCCAACCTCTGGCGAATGGTATCCCAGCCCGGATCCAGAAACAAGGATACTCCATGGGCATTGATCCAGTCCAGGTTATCAAAAAAACAAGGCACGCCGCCCCCCGTGGCCACGATCAGGTGCGATATGGGGGTATCCAGGGTTTGGTGTAAGGCCTTTCTCTCCTTTTCCCGAAAAACACCTTCACCCTCCGTTTCGATGAGCTTGCGGATGGTCGCATTTGCCGCTGTTTCTATGACGGTATCGAGGTCCAAAAAACCAAAGCCCAGATCGCGGGCAGCCTGCCGCCCAATGGTAGATTTTCCTGCACCCATAAACCCGATGAGGTACACCCTGAGCGGAATGCGCCCGATGGTTATTTTACCCTGGGGTCCAGCCATTTGTATAAAAGATCGGTGAAAAGATTAATTACCGTAAAAATCACCCCTACGAGCAGGGCGCAACCGAGTATTACGGGTAGGTCCCGCGTTTCAAGCGCCTGAATCGTGAGTTGCCCGATCCCCGGCCAGTTAAAAATATACTCGATAAAAAAAGCACCGGCAAGCAACGAGGCCAGCCATCCAGTAATGGAAGTGGCTACCGGGGTAAGGGCATTTCGCAGGGCGTGGAAGACCACTACCTGCCAACGGCTCAATCCTTTGGCACGTGCAGTACGCACATATTGCTCCTTCAGGGCGTCAAGCATCGCACTTCGGGTGAGTTGCACGAATACTGCCAATGGCCTGATTCCCAAAGAAATAGCGGGCAATAGCAAGTAGCGAAAGTCGACATGGCGGCCATTGGAAAAAATATTTTCCTGAAACATATACCCTGAAACAGGCAAATGGGAGACCGACTGAAATTTTACCGCAAAAAACCACATCACTAATACCCCCACAAAAAACGAAGGTGCCGATATCCCCAAAACCGAAATGCCAAGTATGCTGCGGTCGATCCACGTCCGGGGAAAAACAGCGGCCACCACCCCAAGTGGAATACCCAAAACGATGGCGATAGCCAGGGCAACCAAAGCCAGCCAGGCAGTACCTTCGAGCCGGGCACCGATGACCTGATCTACGGGTTGGCCGGTAACAAAGGAAGTGCCCAGCACCGGGAATTTCAGCGCCAAAAGGCCGTTATTTGTCGAAAATAGCGTCAGATGAGGTTGCCCGGCTATTTCATCCAGCGGAATCCATCCCAGGGGCAGCAACCGGTTCAGGTAAAGCAAGTACTGCACCCCTACCGGTCGATCGAGGCCGTATTTATGCAAAACTGCCTGGCGTGTGGCTGTATCTGCCTTTTCTTCCACCAAAAAACCCGCCGGATCGCCAAGCGCATAGAAAATCAGAAACAACAGCGTCACGATCCCCCAGATAATTCCGAGGCTCCTAGTGATACGTGACCAGAAATAGCTCATACAATGGTGCTAAGGCCGTAAAGGAGGGTTATTCTTTGGAGAAACAAAAATAGGGTTAGAGCTGCTTTCGCCTTTCCTGCCGCAGAGTGTTCGGCAATAGCACCTGTAAACTGTGACTGACCACCTCCACCTGTATATGCGCACCTCCAATTCCAGGCTCCCCATCCAGGTGCACGGGGCCTTCGGCGGCGCGAATAATCTGAATGGTCTTTGCGTGTAATTTTTCTACAAAAGACCATTTATCAAAACCACCCATAAACAGGCTGCCCACTACGGGCAGTATCTGCATCAACGAAAATGGCCGGACCAGAATGATATCCAGCACCCCATCAGTCAGTCGCGAGTCAGCAGACACCCAGGCATCATAGCCCCATTGGGTGCCATTTGCCACCACGATCCCGATCAAAGCAGGAAATTGATAGGTAATACCATCTGCAATAACGGTATAGGGTTGCGCATGAAAATTGAGCAATCGACTGGCGCTTGCTGCCGCATAAGGCAGGAAACCCCGTTTGCCTGCAGCTGCGAATGCCTGCGACACTTCTGCATCTAACCCTACCCCTGCCAGATTGACAAAGGAGCGGTTATTCCAAGTTGCAGTATCAATGGTCACAGGCCGGGCATAGAGCGACTGTTTCAGCGCCAGGCTTAACCGGGTAGAGTAGCCCAGGTGGCGGGCAAAACCGTTACCTGAGCCCCTTGGAATGATACCCAGAGCCATGCTTGTTCCTATCAAATGGCTGGCTACTGCGTTTACAGTACCATCGCCCCCAACTGCAAATACATGGGTAATCCCCCGCTTTTGTGCGGCGGCGATATCTTCCGGCAAAGTTTTAAAGTCAATCACTTTTACCTCACAGGATTCACTGGCATCCAGATACACCTTTTTGATCACGGCGGTAATGTGATCCGGATTATTTTTAGGACCTGAGCCCGGGTTTACCAAAAATAACGTGTGCATAACTCAGGATACGAAGCTGGATGACCGGACCGTTTCAACGAAGGCAAGCACGCTTTCACGGGGCGTATCGGGGTGCAGCCCATGGCCGAGGTTTACGATATGCTTGCCCTGAGGAAAGCTACGCATCATGTTTTGGGTCATTTGGCGTACCTGATCGGGATGGGCGTATAAAGCCGAAGGGTCCAGATTTCCCTGAAGCACCTTTTCGGGAAGTAAATCGGCTATTTCAGAAGGATTGGTGTGCCAGTCAAGGCCTACGCCTTCGCATGGAAAATGCTGAAAATCAGGCAGGGCAAAGAAGGCACCTTTAGGAAATACGATGCGTGGCACGTGGGGCAAGGCTTCACAAATCCGGCGGATGTACGGAAGTGAAAACGCACGATAGGTAGGTCCATCGAGTAATTCGGCCCATGAATCGAAGATCTGGATCAGGTCTGCGCCTGCAGCAACCTGATTTTGCAGGTAAAAGATGGTGGCATCGGTGATCAAGTCCAACAAGCGATGTGCCATAGCTGGCTCACGGTACATGATGGATTTGGCTTTGGAGAAGCTTTTCGAGCCTCCGCCTTCGGTCATGTAGCAAAATATCGTCCAGGGAGCGCCGGCAAACCCAATAAGGGGCACCCTTCCGTAAAGCTCCTGCTTCACCATGCGAATGGCTTCGTAGGTATGTTCCAGGTTGGCCGCATCCTCAGCTGGACGTAATTTGTCGATATCCGAAACGGAGCGAATCGTATTTGGAAAAAAAGGCCCCTCACCCGGATTCATTTCATAGGGCAGACCCATGGCTTCAGGTATCACCAGGATATCGGAAAAAATAATGGCTGCATCTACCTGCAAAATATCCACCGGCTGCAAGGTAACTTCTGCGGCAAACTCGGGGTAGGCAATCATGTTTTGGAAGCTGCCGGCCCGAGCCCGTACCTCCTTGTACTCAGTAAGAAAACGACCCGCCTGACGCATAAGCCACACGGGCGGGCGCTCCACTTTTCCGCCGTTGAGTGTTCGGAGAATCAGGTCGTTTTTCAGGGGATAAGCTGCATTCATGGCGCAATTTACCAAAATGAACCTGCTAAAAAGCAAAAAGGCCAACCGGATGGCTGGCCTTTAAGTTGTATTTGCGAATCAGATTATTTCACGCACTCAAACTCTACGCGGCGGTTTACATAGTAAAGCGGCTCAAGTTTGCGGTTGCTGTGATTATCAGGCAGGTTGTTGATCAACGGATCAGTTTCTCCTTTGTACTCAGCAATGAAGCGGGTTTTGTCGATACCGTAGGTGTTGGAGATAAAATCAACAGCGTTGGTTACACGACGGCGGGAGAGATCGAGGTTGTAAGCATCAGAGCTACGGTTATCGGCATATCCGATAGCTTTTACCCGGAGGCTAGGCTCGGCTTTCATCACCTGGGCGATGTAGTATAGTTCAGGAAAGAACTCAGGCTTGATGTTGTCTTTGTCGAGGTCGAAGTGAAGGATAGGCAACAGACAAGGAGCTTTTCCATCGTTTCCGTCGTTTCCGGCTTTAGGAATTACGATTGCAACACCTTTTGCGTCGTAGTACATACCTGCTGGTGAGTTTGGCTCTTTGTCGAAGATATCGGGCACACCGTCGTTGTCGCGGTCAATGGCACGGCCACTTCCATCTACTTCGGTACCTTTAGGAGAGTATGGCTCATCGTCTTCGAAGTCAGCAATACCATCACCATCGCTGTCCATAGTGCGGCCCTGGCCATCTACCATCGCTCCTTCGGGAGTATCAGGTTCTTTGTCGTAGAGATCGGGTACACCGTCGCCGTCGCTGTCATCGGTCAGTTTCTTAACCAGCTGACGTGACTCCTGGGTGGCGCTATACACTTCGGTCAGCGGGTTCACCCACCAGAGACCATCTGAGCTCTTTCCGAGACGGAAGTTGATACCCAGCGTAGTCATGTTGTAAAGGTCGTTGCTTTGGGTTGGAGCAGAACGAACCCCTGGAAGTCCGGTGCCTTGCTCAGACCACATTACTCCGTCGAGAAGATCGTCTCCGGTGTACATCATGCGGTGCTCAAGGGCAATTTCTACCCGGCGGTTTACCCGGTATTGAATACCCAGAATACCTGAAACAGAAGGCTTTACCGTGAAGGTGCTGCTTGTTCCGAAAGTACGCTGGCTTCCACTGAACTCTCCCTGAGTTTCATAATTTCCATCCAGAAGAGTTTTCAGAGCATCAAGAGCCAGCTTGCGGTTACTGATTTTCAGATTGGTGCTGGTGCCTGCTGTTGGGATTCCGGTAAAGTTGTAGATATTGTTATCCGCACCCAGAAGGTCGGTTTTGGCGGAGTAAGCCATAAGTCCAATACCAGCACCCAGGTAGATATTGAACTTGGGTTGTTCTTTATAGAAATTGACGTTGTTCAGGTTGAAGATAGCCTGTAAGCTCACGTCACCTACTTGAGTACTGTGGTTGTAAAACACCCGGCGAGAAACATTGTCAGCAGGTAATACACGATATAGCACATCCACAGGATTATTTCCTGCCTGAGGAATAGTCGTGTTGTTAGAATGGAAACGATAACCTGTGTTAGAGTTAAAGTTCAAACCTTTAGCTACTCCGTAAGCTCCTTCAAGACGAAGAGAGAAAGAGTGTCCTAGCGCTTTTCGAATGGACAAGCCACCGCCGTAACCTGCCTGAGCGCTAACGTCTCCTGCGAGGTAGGCTAAGCCCCCCTTGATTCCAATTGACCAATTATTTTTTGGCTTGGGTGGAAATAGATAATCACCACTTTCATACTGATCAAGCTGATCGTGGTCGCGTTTGCGGTAGTTGTTGTACTTGTCCTCATCCTGGGCAAACGCAGGAACTAATAGGGAACTGAGGACTACAAGGACTAAAAAATGTTGAAAGCTTTTCATATACTTCCTTCCGATTGGTTGACGGTGTAAACGGGCATTATGACAGGGGTCAAAATTATTCGGGCTTTTGAACAAAGCTAGAACGATATAACCTGAAATCAAACGAGGTAAAAAAGAGTTAACGATTACGTAACACAAAAAAAAATTCCCTGAAAAACGTCTGAAAAACATCGAGGAAGCGATAACCTTGTGTTTTCCTTACGTCTCCCGAGGAAAGAACGTTGAATACCACCGGGCAGGATAATTCATTTTCAGCCTATTTTTTGGAGATGAAATTTTCATCTGGCTGAATATCCCGCGTCAGTTGATATTCTTACGAAGGCAAGTTGTATGAAATTGTTCAGCCCCCCAATCAAAATACCCGGAACGGTTCAAAACTTTAAATGAACGGGGAATTGCTGGTCGGGTTTGGTTAGCTATCGTTCTTGATCTGGCAATTATCCTGTATCCAAAAGTAAAAAAAAGAAGAGGCGACGAGCGGATTCGAACCGCTGTACGAGGATTTGCAGTCCTCTGCCTAGCCTCTCGGCCACGTCGCCTTCTATAAGAGTGGACAAAAATACGGATATTATCAGGTTATACAAGCTTTAGCACCGAAACTGGTCCCGTAAAGCGCATTATTCGTAAAATTCTCTTCGAATTGAGACGAAAGGCTATCGCTTTAGCTCCAATTCTGCCCAGGCAGTGCTCCCAATACGCAGACCAGATGGTTCAGGCTTCTCTAACCTGATTCTAACTTTAGTGACTTTTGGGTAAATAGCTAACACAGACCTTGCCAATCGAATCACCCAATGTTCGATTAATTCTACATGCACTTTTGACTGTTTTTCTATCAAACCTGAGATTCCGGTATAATCCGGAACAAGGGAGAGGTCGTCGTTTTTTTCCAATTGAGACCAGTCAAACTCGCATTCCACAAAAATATTCGCCGCTCTGGAATTTTCTTTTTCCTCCGGATATACCCCCAACATCACCTGAACTCCTTTTTGTTCAAGTCCTACTTTCCCAAAAACGGGCTCAATTTCAGGGTTACTCATGTAAAAGATTATATCGGCTTAACAGTGGCTTAACTTAGTACGCGTTGAAAGTGCATCTTAATCGCATCATCCACATCGGCATAGTCAACGTTGCGTGATAATTTACCCTTAAATGCCAGAGAAAGCTCCCGCCTTTCTTCTGAAACAATGATAACCATCGCATCGGAGATCTCGGCAATGCCCATGGCTGCTCTATGCCGCATGCCCAATTCAGGATCTAGCCTTGACGACTGACTCAGCGGGAGAATACACCTCACTGCAGCAATTTTATTGTTCAGCAACAGCATAGCCCCATCGTGCATCGGGCTTTCTTTTTGAAAAATAGTATATATCAGCCGGGAAGAAATATCTGCATCCAGCCGGTCGCCGGTGTCCATGATATCGTTGAGTGGGTTGTCGCCTACCAGCACAATGAGGGCTCCGTTGCCTGTTGCCCTTATTTCTTTGAGGGCAGAAACCACCTCACGGTAGATCACCTCTGATTCTGTCCGCGCCGAAGCCTGCCGCACCAGGCGGTCGATGAGGGTGTTTTTGGCTAAGGCGGAGAGGAATTTTCGGATCTCAGGGGCAAAAATGACAACTAAGGCGATTGCTCCTAAACCCAGAAAGCGGTCGAGAATCGTTTTCAGTAATCGAAAATCGAGGTAATCAACTACCCGCCATAGGATGAGGGTGACGACAATCAGCCCGGCGATGCGAATAGCCAGGGTTCCTCTGATATTTTCGTAGAGCCTGAAAAGCAAAAACGCAACCAGCCCGATGTCTATCAGGTCAACGAGTCTTACGGTTACGAATCCGATTTTAAATAATTCCATGCTCCTGTAAATATAGGAACATCTGCACGACCCTTACGGTGGGCAGCACATCGTGTACCCGTAATATATTGGCACCCCGCACGAGCGACAGGTGATGGAGCACGGCGGAAAGTTCACCGACCTCAGAAGGAGCGGCATCCACCACCCGGTAAATCATGGATTTGCGGCTGAGCCCCACCATCAAGGGTACATCGAGCAGGCCGAACTCTTTCAGGTCCGCAAGCATCTGGTAATTCTGCTTGATGTTTTTACCAAATCCAAATCCGGGGTCAATCACCAGGTCGTTGATCCCTTTTGATCGGGCGAGGTTTATTTTATCCACGAAAAAATTCTTGATCTCGGGTACTACCTGCTCGTAAACCGGCTGATCCTGCATCGTTTGAGGAGTACCCTGCATGTGCATCATTATATAAGGTATGTTTCCGGCATTTGCTATTACCTCCATCATTCGATGGTCAATGTTACCCGCCGAAATATCGTTTACCATGTGCACCCCCAGGTCAATCATGGCCTGGGCCACGCCCGAGCGAAAAGTATCTACCGAGAATATCGCATCCGGAAAGCTATCCAGTAACACGCGGGTCACCTCAGCCAGACGACCCATTTCCTCATCTTCTGAAATATCTGCTGCGCCCGGGCGGGAAGAATAGCCGCCAATGTCGATGATGCTTGCGCCTTCCCGCAGCATTCTTTCTACTTGTGCTTTTGCAGCTGCAGGGGTTTGATATTTACCACCGTCAAAAAAACTATCAGGGGTAAGGTTAAGGATACCCATCACGGCCGGACGACTCAGGTCCAGCAATTTTCCTCGGCAGTTCAGGCTATAAGGCATAATTCAGTAAGAAGTTCAGGGTAATCAAACGCGGCCCATTATCTTTGAGCGAGAAAGAACACGCTTCCTATGCCGGTTCAGGAACAAACAAATCAACAATACCAGTCGGTAATAGCCAAATGCCGGGAGGTTTTCCTCAAAAAAGCTGCTGACTATGGGCCTTCCTGGTTGATTTTCCGGATGCCTTCGGTCACCGATCAAATCTACATCAAAGCTGAGCGTATTCGTTCTCTTCAGCAAACAGGGATTAATAAAGTGGGTGACACCGAAGCCGATGAGTTTTCGGCGATCATCAACTACTGCGTCATTGCTGCCTTATTACTAAAGGTGCAGGAGAACCCCGATACTGCCGCTGCCTGGAAAGATACCGATACGCTGGCACAGGCATACGAGGACGCCATCCGGGATGCCTTTGATACCATGCAAGCCAAAAACCACGATTACGGTGAGGTTTGGCGAAAAATGCGCATCAGCTCCATGACCGACCTCATTCTGGTAAAAATCCAGCGCATTAAGCAAATCGAGGACAACGAGGGCCGGGTTTCGGTTTCGGAAGGGGTCGGCTCCAACTATGTCGACATTCTCAATTATGCTGTTTTTTGTCTGATTCGCATGTCAGAAACAGCTTAGGCCTACATTTACTATTCAGAAAAGAAGCATATGAGTAATTACCAAATCATCGGACTGAGCTTTGCGGCAGTTGGGATACTTTCGCTGGCTTCGATGGCTATTGAAGGCTTTCGAAAAGGAAATCTAGAACTGCGCATGATGCCCATCACGAACCTGCTTATGTGGGTGAGCCGTATCCTGATCGGAGTGTTGTTCCTGTATTCGGGTTTTGTAAAGGCAAACGACTTCATCGGGTTTGCTTATAAGCTGGAGGAATACTTCCAGGTGTTTGGCGAACACTGGCCCGCTCTGGCTGGCTTTTTCAATTTCTTCATCCCCTTTGCTAATCCCCTTGCCTGGCTGATCAGTGTATTTGAAATGGCCCTGGCGATAGCTATCCTGATTGGGTGGCGCATGCCGGTAACGCTTACCCTGTCGATGCTGATGATGGTGTTTTTTACCATCCTTACCGGCTACTCTCACGTGACCGGGGCCGTAGGTGATTGTGGTTGTTTTGGAGATGCGCTCAAGCTTGAACCCTGGGAGAGTTTTGTTAAAGACCTGATTCTCATGGGTATGCTTATTCCGATGTTTATTTTTCGTAAGCAAATCAGACCCTACCCCAACGACCGCACCACCACCTGGATCACCGCCGGATCTTTTGTGGTCTTTGGATTTTTCTCTTGGTACTGTTTCTATAACCTGCCCTTGGTTGACTACCGCCCCTATAAAGTTGGCGCCAACCTCGCCGTTTGCACCACAGAAATTCAGGCCGATGGCTTCCCTAAATGCAAAGACTGGGACCCCTATTTCCTGCCCGATCAGTCCACAGATTTATTTGAAGGAAAAAAACTGCTGATCATTTCCTATACCCTCGACTTCGCCTCTGAAAAAGGGCTAAAGGCATCGGGCGACCTGGCACGTGCACTGGAAGGTTCAGGCGTAGAAGTATGGGGATTGACAGCAACCGCACCAAGCGGAGTTGAAACCCTTTCAAAAAAACTCAACCTCGGCTATCCCTTTGCATTCATTGACCAAACAGCGCTCAAAACGGTTATCCGCTCCAATCCGGGGTACATGCTACTGAATAATGGCGTGGTGGTAAAGAAATGGCATTACCACAATGCCCCTTCTGTTGAAGCAGTCAAAAAATTAGTACCCTGATGCTATCCCCTGAATGGATCATCGGCGGGGTATTGATTGCCCTGCTTATTCTGCTGGTTTCCAATAAAATAGATGCTTCGCTGCTATTTGTTGGGGTGGTGCTGGTATTTTTCTTCACTGGATTGATCTCCATAAACGAAGTACTGAACAGCTTCGCCAACGAAACCCTGGTAGCCTTGATGGTACTGCTTCAGGTAACGGCCGTGGTTGAACGATCGGCATTTATCCCCTGGATATCCGGACGAATATTTATCCCCGGCAAACAAGGGGCATCGATTGTACGGCTTACGCTGGTTACGGCCATTATTTCGGCGTTTTTGAACAACACGGCGGTGGTTGCCGGCCTGCTGGGGGTTACCCGCCACAACCCGGCTGGCCCCCCTTCCAAATTTTTGATTCCCCTGTCTTATGCGGCCATTGCAGGTGGCGTACTTACCCTGATCGGCACCTCTACCAACCTGGTAGTTAACGGCCTCGCGATTTCGGCAGGGCTTGATCCTATATCTTTCTGGGATTTTACGCCCATCGGGCTCGGGGTGTGCTTGCTCGTGATTCCCTACATGGCCTTTATTTTACCCAAACTGCTCCCTGATCGCCGAGAAAAAGACAACGGCGAGGAACGGGCTTTTTTCGTGGAGGCCATTATCCAGGAAGGGTCTCAGCTGAATGGAAATTCGGTAGAAAAAAATGGACTCCGCCACTTACAAAACCTCTACCTCGCCGAAATTGTACGCCAGGACAAGCTCATTTCACCCGTTACCCCGGATGAAGTGCTGCAGGCAGGCGACACCCTCGTTTTTACCGGAGAAGTAACCAACCTGCTCGACCTGCAGGGTTTTCACGGGCTGGCCTTTCGCGATCACCCCGAACCTTTGCTCAAGTCGAACCTGCGCGAAGTGGTCGTGAAGCATTCGGCCCCCATCGTGGGAATGAGCATCCGTGATGCCCGTTTCCGTACGCGCTTTGATGCCGCGGTAGTCGCGGTCAGGCGAGGGAATGAGCGTATTTCGGGTAAATTGGGAGATGTGATGATTTTACCAGGGGACCACCTGGTGCTGGCAGGCGGGATGGAACTGAGCCGTCACCACAACATTGAGCGTAATTTTATTCAGCTCGAAAAAGACCCGTTGTCGGAGTCACTCAACATGCGAAAAAGCTGGATAGCGCTTCTGCTCTTCCTTTCAGGCTTGGTTTGCTATGTGGCGGGCTGGGCTTCGCTGCTCATTGCCATGACCTCTGTGCTGCTTGCCTATCTCGGATTGGGGCTGGCACAAATCAATCAACTCAAGCACCGACTTCCTGTTGATCTATTTCTGATGATTGGTTCGGCGCTGGCCATGGCCAAAGTGCTCGAAAAACACGGGGTAGCCACCGATTTGGGCAATGCGTTGGTAAACAGCCTGGGTATTTGGGGGCCCTACGGTGCTTTGATCGGGGTATTTGTGGCTACGCTTATTGTTACTGAGCTCATCACCAACAATGCTGCTGCCGCCCTTATTTTTCCCATCGCGGTATCTGCAGCTCATTTGGTAGGGGCTGATCCCAAGCCCTTTATTCTTGCGCTCGCATTTGCAGCCAGCGGTAGCTTCCTGACCCCCATTGGCTACCAAACCAACATGATGGTGTACAGCGCCGGAAGTTATCGTTTTGTCGATTTTTTCAAAGGAGGTATCGGTATTACGCTTCTTTATGCAGTGGCTGTGCTTACCCTGTTGCCTATTTTTTTTCCATTTTTTCCGGCAAAATAGCAACCAATTCCGCGCTTTCGGGTACTCATTCCTAAACACAACCTATGTCCAATCCTAAAATTTGGTTAATCACCGGCTGCTCCACCGGGTTCGGCAGAGCGCTCGCACTGGCAGCTGCTCAAGCGGGCGACATTGTATATGGCACCGTACGAAACGAAGAACAGATTCAGGCCCTTGAAGCGCTGGTCCCTGGCAAAATACATGGCTTAATACTGGATGTGACCGATGCACAAGCGGTGCCGGAGCAGGTTGCCAAAATTGTATCTGCCCACGGACAGGTATCTGTACTGGTCAATAACGCGGGCTACGGCTCGTTGGGCCCTGTAGAAGAAGTAAATGAAGAGGAAGTACTCAGGCAGTTCGATGTCAATGTTTTTGGGGCTCTGCGGATGATCCGTGCCGTACTTCCGGCCATGCGGAGGCACAAAAACGGCCATATTATCAACATTACCTCGATTGCGGGACTTTCAGGTGGCTCGGGTTTTGGCATTTACAACGGTTCCAAATTTGCCCTCGAAGGCATTGGCGAAGGCCTTGCCCAGGATGTGAAGCACCTCGGCATTTATGTCACCAACGTGGAGCCGGGTCCTTTCCGCACCGATTGGGCGGGCCGCTCTGCCACCTATACCCTGCCTGCACACGAAGACTATATGGAATCGGCGGGCAAGTCGCTCACCTGGTTGCAAAGCATCAGTGGCAATCAAACCGGAGATCCGGTAAAAGGCGCCGAAGCCATGGTAGCTCTTACCCGGTTGGAAAATCCGCCGGTGCACCTTCCGCTCGGAGCGATTGCCTACAAGCGCGCCCGCCAAAAATTTCATTCTTTCCTCGAAGAATTGGATCAGTTTCAAAACGTAGGGCTGCCTACGGACTTCGAATAAGCCGATCCCTTTTCAGATTTTTTTGACAATAGAAGCCCTTGCTGCAAATCAGCGAGGGCTTTTTCTATTTCCGGAAATTCAAAAACAAATCCTTCCCTCAGGAGCCTTTCCGGCAGCACCCATCGGCTTTTGAGGACGAGCTCGAGTTCAGTTTGCAGCAGCAATGCCCCGATTTTGAGCATCCACATGCGCACCCGGATACCCAAGGGTACCTGCATGGAGGTACACAGCGCCTGCATAAACCGGGCGTTGCTCACGGGTTCGGATGCAGAGCAGTTGTAAATGCCCGTGGCTTCGGGGTTGTGTATGGTCCAATCGATGATTTGGGCGAGGTCGTGGATATGCAGCCAGCTGAACATCTGATGGCCGGAAGCAAGCGGGCCGCCAGGGTCGTTTCCGAGCACGATAGCGATGCGGAGCAATACCTGCCTCACTTCCGGAGCCGCATACGACCCAAAGGTTTTTTCCCAAGCTTTGGCGACTTCTACCGAGAACCCCTCCCCTTTTTCGCCGTCGTCCTCGGTCATGGGCCGGTCCTCGGCATGGCGGTAAATGGTGGCGGTCGCTGCATTGATCCAGACTTTAGGCGGAAATTCGCAGCGTCTGATAGCTTCGCCTAGCACGGCCGTCGATTTCACCCGCGACTCGGTGATAAGCCGCTTGTTCTCGTCGTTGTACCTGCAATTGACCGATTTACCCGCCAGGTTGATCAGCACTTCGGCCCGGTTAAGCACCTGCACCCAGGCTCCCGGCGTTTCCCCGTCCCACACCACGTAGCGGATTCCCGGTGCATCGCGGTGTTTTTCCCTGCTGAGAATGACGATGTCGTAGCCTTTTTCGCGAAAATACCGGGCAAGGTAAATGCCCATGAACCCTGATCCGCCAGCCAATATGAGGGTAGCTTTCATCTTTATATTTTCTGTAAAATACGATCTATATTTCTATTTATTCAATACTTTCAGAAATAATTGAAATTTATTAGTGGAAATAAACCCCGGAAGACTCAACCTCCGGGGTCAATTTGTTAGCTAATTACTTCTCAATAAGCCAAATGCGGGCCCATCCACCTTTCCATTTCGCGGAGGGTAAGCCCTTTTCTTTCAGCCAGCGAGGCCACCTGCTCCTGGGTTATTTTCCCCAAACCAAAATAGCGGCTCTGTGGATGTGAGAAATAAAGGCCGCTCACACTCGCGGTCGGAAACATGGCCAAAGACTCGGTGAGGGTCATGCCGATGTTTTCCTCCACCTGAAGCAGGCTCCAAATGGCGAGCTTTTCGGTGTGGTCCGGATTGGCGGGATAGCCAGGTGCCGGGCGGATACCGTCGTATTTTTCACGGATAAGGTCCTCATTGGGCAGGGCTTCGTCGGCGGCATAGCCCCAAAACTCCTTGCGTACGCGTTGGTGAAGGCGTTCGGCGAAAGCTTCAGCGAGGCGGTCAGCCAGAGCCTTGAGCATGATGGACTTGTAGTCGTCGTGATCGGCTTCGAATTCAGCCACTTTTGCATCAATGCCGATGCCGGTGGTTACGGCAAAGCAACCGATGTGGTCGGCCAGTCCTGAATACTGAGGCGCGAGGAAATCCGCCAGGCACATATTGGGAACTCCGCGCTTATCGGACTGCTGGCGTGGATTGAAAAACCGGGTGCGTACTTCTGTACGCGATTCATCGGTGTACACCTCGATGTCGTCATCGCCCACCGTATTGGCCGGGAAGGTGCCGAAAACTGCTTTTGCCGACAGCCATTTCTCTGCAATGAGCTGATCGAGCATGGCGTTGGCTTCGTTAAACAACTTGGTGGCTTCGGGTCCTTTTTCCGGATCGGAAAGGATTTTGGGGTAAACACCGTGCATCTCCCATGCCTGGAAGAAGGGTGTCCAGTCAATGTAAGCCCGCAATTCGGCGAGGTCATAATCTTCCAGCACGTGTACGCCGGACATAACGGGTGCCGCTGCAATGGGCTGGCTCCAATCCACTTCGAATTTTGCTTCGCGTGCTTCTGCAAGCCCCAGGTAGGATTTAGCCGATTGGCGGGCGAGGTGCCCGGTGCGTAAGCTATCGTACTCGGCCCGCACTCCTGCAAAATAGGTGTCGCGGTCTTCTTCCTTTTCGCCCAACAGTTGATTGACTACCGGTACACATTTGGAAGCATCCAGCACGTGAATAACCGGGCCGGAATAAGCCGGAGCTACTTTTACGGCGGTATGGATGCGGGAAGTAGTGGCCCCTCCGATGAGCAAGGGCAACTTCATGCCTCTGCTTTCCATTTCCTCGGCGATATAAACCATTTCTTCGAGGGAAGGGGTAATCAAGCCGCTCAAGCCAATGGCATCGACTCTTTCGCGAATGGCGGCTTCGAGTATTTTCTCCATGGGCACCATCACGCCGAGGTCCACGATGTCGTAGTTGTTACAGGCCAGGACCACGCCCACGATATTTTTGCCGATGTCGTGCACGTCGCCTTTCACGGTGGCGAGCAGCACTTTGCCGACTTCACGCCTCATGCCCGGATTCGCCAGTTTTTCTTCCTCCATGTAAGGCAGGAGGTAGGCAACGGCCTTTTTCATTACCCGTGCCGACTTTACGACCTGAGGCAAAAACATTTTTCCTTCCCCAAACAAATCACCCACGATGTTCATGCCATCCATCAGTGGGCCTTCGATGACCTCCAGCGGGCGGGTAAACTGATTGCGTGCTTCTTCAACGTCCACCTCAATGAAGTCAACGAGGCCATGCACCAGGGCATGTGATAGGCGTTTGGCTACGGGCTCGTGGCGCCAGGCGTCGTCCACCTTGCGCACGGCACCCTGCGATTTTACTTGCTCGGCAAATTCCACGAGGCGCTCGGTGCTGTCGGCGCGTCGGTTGAGGATTACATCTTCTACGAGTTCGAGGAGGTCCTTCGGAATGTCTTCGTACACCTGCAGCATCCCGGCATTTACGATGCCCATGTCCATGCCAGCACGGATGGCGTGGTAGAGAAATACGGCGTGGATGGCCTCGCGCACGTGGTCATTTCCCCGAAAAGAAAATGAAACGTTGCTCACACCACCGCTCACAAGGGCACCCGGCAGGTTTTCCTTGATCCAGCGGGTGGCGTTTATAAAATCGACCGCATAATTGTTGTGCTCTTCGATGCCGGTAGCTACCGCAAATATGTTGGGGTCGAAGATGATGTCCTGTGGAGGAAATCCAATTTCTTCGGAAAGGATATGATAGGCGCGGGCGCAGATTTCGATTTTTCGCTCGTAGGTATCTGCCTGACCCTGGGTATCGAAGGCCATCACAACCACTGCTGCACCGTACTTGCGCACGAGGCGGGCGTGTTCCCTGAATTTATCCTCGCCTTCTTTCATCGAAATCGAATTGACGATTCCTTTTCCCTGGAGGCATTTTAACCCGGCCTCGATCACGTCCCATTTGGAGGAATCGACCATGATTGGCACCCGGGAAATATCGGGCTCAGCAGCTACGAGGTTCAGAAATTTGACCATGGCCGCTTGCGAATCGAGCATGCCTTCGTCCATGTTGATATCGATCACCTGCGCGCCGCCTTCTACCTGCTGGCGGGCCACAGAAAGGGCTTCTTCGTAATTTTCTTCCCGAATGAGGCGGGCAAACTTGCGGGAGCCGGTCACGTTGGTACGCTCCCCGATGTTCATGAAATTGCTTTCAGGATTCAACACCACCCCTTCCAATCCGGAAAAACGGGGATAGGGAGGTACTTGAGGAAGCTTTCTTGGAGGAAAATCGGCGGCAACGGCGGCAATGGCTTTGATGTGGGCGGGCGTAGAACCACAGCATCCCCCTACAAAATTGACCAGTCCTTCGCTCATAAATTCGCGGAGGATATCGGCCATTTCGCGGGCAGACTGATCGTATTCGCCAAATTCATTGGGCAGGCCCGCGTTGGGATATGCGCTGATAGGAATGGGCGCAATGCGCGAAAGCTCTTTGATATAAGCTTTGAGCTGGCGGGCACCCAAGGCGCAGTTCAGCCCCACGCTGAGCAGGTTGGCGTGTGAGATCGAAATCCAGAACGCATCTACCGTTTGGCCGGAAAGGGTTCGCCCGGAAGCATCAGTTATGGTGCCGGAAACCATGATCGGAATTTTGCGCCCGGTTTCTTCTCCGTAGGTTTCGATGGCAAAAAGGGCTGCCTTGGCGTTGAGGGTATCGAACACCGTTTCGACGAGTAGCACATCGGCGCCACCGTCCATGAGGCCCCTGATTTGCTCGGAATAGGCCACTTTGAGGTCGTCGAACGTAACGGCACGGTATCCGGGATCGTTTACGTCGGGAGAAAGCGAAGCCGTTCTGTTCGTTGGCCCGAGGGCGCCAGCAACAAAACGGGGTTTATGTGGCTCCAGGATAGAAAACTCCGCTGCGGCCTGGCGGGCAATGCGGGCGGCAGCCAGGTTCATTTCGTACACATATGCCTCCATGCCATAATCGGCCATGGCAATGGAGGTGCTGTTGAACGTATTTGTTTCAATGATATCCGCGCCCGCTTCGAGGTACTGCTTGTGAATGCCGAGGATAATGTCGGGCTGGGTAAGGCTCAGCAGGTCGTTGTTCCCTTTAAGGGATGAAGGGTGGTCCTTGAACCGCTCTCCCCGAAAGTCATCTTCGGACAATTTATGCCTTTGAATCATGGTGCCCATGGCTCCATCGAGCACCAGCACGCGCTCCTGGAGCAGCGAACGAATTTGTTGGGCTACAGAACTGGAGGTATCACTTATCATGTTTTGGCCGGGATTAAGGGATTTTCTACGTCGGAAATGTGTACAAAGTTAACTCCTTTCAGTTTCTGTTTTGGCAAAGAAGGCTGCTGAGGAAAGGTCAAGCCCGTTTGAGTTGTTTTTTTCTAAATAAAATAATTTCCAGAAATACAAAATGCCCTTTCTGTCGGAATATATCCCGAGAGAAAGGGCATTGCTTGACATTGAAAGCCTACTGCTGCGGCAACCTGCTCATGGCCAGGCGGGCCGCTTCCTGCTTATCTCCTTTAAATGCAACCAGTCGAAAGCTATAGTTAGCTGGTTCGGCAGCAATCCTGAAAGGCGCATGGGGCTGCGCATGGATACTCCAGCTGTCATCGCCCCCTACGCCCATCTGCTTGTAGTCGATATTGAGAGTAATGAAATTTCTTTCGGGTAACTGATACGGATGACCGAACTGCTCAAAGTCCTCCATGGCATAAGGCCAGGCCGAACCACTCAGCAGCTGGTCACCCACCACGAGTAGGCCCGTCTGGTCATTGTCGGTAAATGACATCCAGCGAATGTCGGTGTGGTTGTTGCTTTCCTGCGGCTTGATGTAGTAGAGAAAATCCTTTTTCACAGATTGAGAAAATAGCCCCACTTCGGCGCATTGTTCACGGTCGGAGTAGCTTTCCATAGGTCCTCTTCCAAACCATTCCATGCGGTCATAAGCTGAAGGAATTTCGAGCTGCATGCCAATTCGCGGAATTTCAGGCAACCCTCCTCCAGGATAAAAGGCATAATCAATCGTCATCTCCCCGGAGCCATAGCAGGTATAGGTGAGTTGCAGGCGGGAGTCAACGGCCGTCAGGCGAAAGGTTGCCACAGCTTTGGCTACTTGTTCATTTACCTGAACGGCTGTAAACTGGACCAGCTCGCGCTCTGTGCCAGCCGTTTTCCACACGCCGAGGCGCTCGGTCATTTTGGCCCCGTTGTCGTTGTCAGTAGGCGGGCGCCAGAAATTGGGCTCTGGTGGCGCTACGATCATTTCTTTTCCAAACGAAACAAACGACTCCAGCAATCCGGTTTGCTTGCTGATGGTCGTCTTGAAATTTTTCCCTGAAACAGTAAACCCTTTCGGGCTTTCTACCACAGAGATGGCCGGAATGGTTTGCAGGTCTAATGGAAAAACGGCCGGTACCGGAAAGGGTATCCGCAGCTGGTCCCAGGCTATTTCAAACCCCTCGGGTGCCCAGGAATGCGCAGACCTCAGTACCGCCCTGAACTTCAGGTAATACTCCATGCCGGGCTTAACTATCACGGGGCGAAAGTGCACCTGTATTTCATCTGCATGTCCGGGCTCGGTAGCAAGTGCCGCCAGCTCTCCGCTGTCGATGATTTTACCCGATTCAGACAGCTCCCAAAGCAATTTCACCTCTGAAAGATTGGTGAAATCGAAGTGATTAATTACCCGCACCTTGCCTTCGAGCAGGTCAGCGGATTCAAATTTTACGGGTTGCATTACCTTTTTTGCCTGGTAAGAAGCAGGCTTGAGGGTCCAATCCGGAAAAATCACCCCGTTTACACAGAAGTTGCTGTCGTTGATGGCGATGTCGCCGAAATCTCCTCCAAACCCCCAGTAGTGCTCCCCAAGCGGGGTCTTTTTGCTGAGTCCCTGGTCTTTCCAGTCCCAGATAAAGCCGCCCATTAGCCGGGGATAGGCATAAATGGCATCCCAAAAGCTTTCGAGGTCACCCAGGGAATTGCCCATGGCGTGCGCGTATTCGCACCACATCACGGGGCGGTTATCGCCGTTGTTTGCGAGGGAGACCATGTCTTCAGCGGGGAAATACATGCGGCTGTACACATCTACAAAAAACGGATCTAAGGGGGTATTCGGCGGCCCTTGTGCTCCTTCGTAGTGGATAAAGCGGCTGCCATCGCGTGCCTTCATCCATCCCGACATGGCGGCATGATTGGGGCCAACACCTGATTCATTTCCCAGCGACCAGCTGACTATGCTGGGGTGGTTTTTGTCGCGCTCTACCATGCGGGATGCCCGCTCTACATAGGCAGCAGCCCAATCAGGATTCATTGACAACTGCGAACCAAGGCCGTGGGTCTCGAGGTTCGATTCGTCCATTACGTACAAGCCATGGAGATCGCAAAAATCCAGAAACCGTGGGTCGTTGGGGTAGTGCGAAGTACGTACAGCGTTGAAATTCAGCTGCTTCATTAGCACTACATCCCGCTCCATGTCTTCCGGCGTGAGGGCTTTGCCTCTTTCCGGATGAAAATCATGCCGGTTTACGCCTTTGAGTTTTACGGCTTTTCCATTTACCCTAAATATCCCATCGGCCCATTCGAGCTTACGAAATCCGGTTTTGCAACTTACGGTTTCGATGGTCTTGCCTGATGCATCCTTATAGGTGAGTACCACGGTGTAAAGGGTTGGCTCTTCCGCCGACCATGGCATGACCTTCCCAACCATGCCAGAAAGGCTGAGTTTCGGCACTGTTCCTCCGTAGGGGTAGCGATAGTACTCACTCAGCCAATCGTCGATAGAGAGGGCAAGTGGCTTGGCCAGTACCTCTTTTCCGCCGGCATCGTACAAGCGGGCCTCTACTGAATAACCCTTGATGAGGGTCGCATCAATAGGATCAGGGAACACCTCTACCTCTATGGCACCGTTTCCGGAGCGGGGGTCGAAAGTGGGTTTTACAAAGAAATCAACGATGCCTGCTTTCGGACGGGCAACGAGGTACACCTCACGGTGGATTCCGCTCAGTCGCCAGTGGTCCTGGTCTTCGAGGTAGGAACCATCGCTGTAGCGATAAACCCTTACGGCCAGCTGGTTTTTGCCTTGTTTGAGATAAGGAGTAATGTCAAATTCGGCAGGCAGACAACTGTCTTCGCTGTATCCCACTATTTTTCCATTTACCCACACATAAAAGGCAGAAGTAACGCCGCCAAAATGCAGGATAACCTTGCGGTTACTCCAAGAATCCGGGACTTCAAACGTGGTGCGGTAGCTGCCCACGGGATTGTCGTCTTTCGGAACAAAAGGGGGCCTGACAGGCACAAAAGGGTAAACGATGTTGGTATAAATGGCGGTACCGTACCCAAAGAGCTCCCAGCTTCCGGGAACGGGTATCTCTTTCCAGCCTTTGTCGCTGTATGTTTCAGTAAAAAAATCAGCGATGGCGCGATCCGGCGTAGGCGCAAAAGCAAATTTCCAGTTGCCATTCAGCGGTTTCCACCAAGGAGACTGGCTGCGGTCCAATTTCAGGGCTCCGTCTTCGTCGTTGAAAGGATACAAGGTAGCATGCGCCGGCAAGCGGTTTATGCCATTTACGTGGGGATTCTCCCAATCGTGTGGCTGGGCAAAAGATTCGCTCGTCATGGCGAACAGGAGAATTAGGAATGAAAGTGAAAAACGGGGGAAGGGGTTCATCGTGCGATGGTTTATCCCCCAAAATAGGGACTAAGTTTCTCACTCCCAAGCGACCACTTAACGAAATATGGTAACTGTTCCCTGATGCTCATGTACGCGGTCCAATGCATCCTTCGCACGCACCGAAACTATGTACACCCCTTCGGGCACATCATTGCCTTCGCTTTTTCCGTCCCATTTAAATTCGGGATCTTCAGACTCAAAAACCGAAGTTCCCCAGCGGTCAAAAATCTTGACCGAGATACCGACAATTCCCCTGGCAGCGAGGAAAAACTCGTCATTGCTCTGGTCGCCGTTTGGTGAAAAAGCATTGGGAACGAAGATGGTGGTTTCCCATACATCGATGTAGGAGAAGGAAAGCGTATCGGCACATCCGATCTCATTGTAAGCAACGAGGGTTACGGTTTGCTGGCCCGGCCTGATGTAGGTATGCTTCGGAGAAAGGCTGTCGGAGGTTGCTCCATCGCCAAAATCCCAGAAATACCTTACTCCACTGCTGGAAGTATTGGTGAATTGAACCGGAAGCGGGGCGTACCCTTCGAGCGGCGTGGCGGTAAAGGCAAGGCCCGTTTGTCGCGGAGCTACCCAAACCTGTCCGCGGAGGGTATCGCTGTAGCAACCGTTGGCATAGGCCAGTGCCCAGGTAGGCGTAGTGGCTGAAAATAGCGGGGAAATAATGGCGGTATTGGCGCCTGTGCTCCAGAGGTAGGTTACCCTCCCGGCTACGGCAGAACCTGTTACTTCCAGGCGGGCTTTTTCACCTACACATACAGAATCGGTTACTTTTCCTTCAATCACCGGACGAGGTACCACTTCTACCTCCACCGAGTCTTTGTTAACACATCCGAAATTATCACGACCAGTGAGTACATAGCGAATGGAGGCATCAGACCTTGACACGGGATTAGCCGAATTGGCATTGGAAAGGGTAGCTGCCGGAGACCACAGGTAACTTACGGCACCGCTTCCCTGAAGCTGAAGGTCGAGGCCCAAACAAATAGCGGTGTCAGGCCCGGCATTTACTTCCGGCAGGGCATGAACAATGACAAACGTGCTGTCAGAACTAATGCAGCCGAAAACATCCGTTGTGGTGACGTAAAATGAGGTTTGCTTCGTGACGTAAGCGGTTGGATTTGCGATAAACCGATTCGAAACGGGGCCTGTCCAGGTGTAATTCAATCCGCCTTCGGCAAAGAGTTTCAGGGTATCTCCGATACAAATATTCTGCGGTGGGGATACGGTAAGGGGCGGATTAGGGCGAACAATTACCTGAACCGAGTCGCGGTCACGGCAACCATTGGTATCGACTACGGCCACAAACAACCAGATGGAATCAGCCGTGCTTCCGACATTGGTAAGCGAAATTCTGGAGGTAGATGCGGTATTCTGAGGAACGAGATTCGCAGGAGTCCAGGCATAAGTCAGGCCACCGGAAGCCGAAATCGTAAGAGAATCTCCCGTACAAATCGCATTGGGTTCCGCAGATGCTATTGCATTGGGCAACGGATTTACGGTAATGATGATGGTATCGCGGTCTTCACAGCCGATATTGTCTTCTACCCGCAAGAAATAGCTGGTTTGCGTGGTAGGGAAAACGATGGGATTTCTGACACTGTCCCCACGAAGGCTGGGGTCCGGGTTCCAGAAATACCTCAAGCCGCCTGAAGCCAAAAGTGCAAGGGTATCGTTGATACAAATGTCCCTATCGGATCCCGCGTTAGCAATCGGTAGCTGGCGCACATTTACCGTTACCTGGTCCTGGCCTTTACAACCATTGATGTCCGTGCCCCTCACGGTGTACACGGTATTTGATAAAGGGAAAGACAGCGGATTGGCGATGGAATCATCGCTGAGGGTAGCAGGAAAATTCCACACATACGACACGCCACCTGTGGCACTAAGCTGTATGGTATCTCCAAAGCAAATCAGGGTATCGGGCCCTGCTGTAATAACAGTTGGGCCCCAAACCTGCGCAAAAACCGAATCAGGGGCTATACACCCGACTGCGTCTGTAACCGTAACATAAAACCAAGTGGTATCTGTGGCGCTGGTTCCGGCATAGGTGAGCTTAGAGCGGGTAATTGCTGTATTGGGCGAAATCAGCGCATTGGTTGATTGCCATTGATAAGTGAGCCCTCCGGTAGCGGTCAGGGTAACGGTATCGCCCGAGCAAACGGTAAGGGGACTGGCAATAGCAGTAGTAACGGGAATCGGATTAATCCCCACCTGAATACTGTCCCGGGTTGAGCAGCCAATGGTATTGGTCACCGTTACATAATAGTATTTCTGTGTAGTGGGAGAAACCATCGGATCGGGCGAAGTAGGGTCGGCAATATCCGGATCTGTATCCCAGAGGTAGGTATCGCCCCCTGTGGCATGCAGGGTTATCGTATCTGTGAGGCAGATTGAAGTATCTGCACCCGCATTCGCAACTGGAAAAGGCTGTACCAGCGCCGTTACTTTAAAAGGACGCACAAAACCACAGGCATCGGTAACGTTGGCGGTGTAGAGCGTAGTAGTATCGGGAAAAAGGAGGGGATTCTGGATGGCAGGATTGCTAACTCCTGCCGTGGGGGTCCAGGAATAGCTCACACCCGATCCGATGGCCACCTGCACCGTATCTCCTTCACATAAAGCGGTGTTTACCGTTTCATCAAAAAAGGAAATATAGTCCATGCACACCTGATGCACGTTGGAAAGTGCACCCGTACTGGCGGTAAAGCCCCAGTAAACATTGGAGTTATTGTTAAATACCGTAGCGCGCACATTGCCTACATACGATAGCCTGAGCTGACAATCGATAAAAACCCGCAACTGGTTGATGGTAGGGTTCCAGGTGATACGCACTTTGTGAAAAGCACAATCTTCGGCATTGGCCAGGTTAGCAAAAATACCTACCGGCCCCGACAGGTTGTCGGAGCTGTTGTGGTCAATGCTGCCATTTCGGAGCAAGGCCAGGTGATCGTAGGCTGGGTCGCCGTCGCCACCATTTTGATAGGTATCAAACTGCACAGCAAGCGAAGGCGTAATACCCTGATATCCCATACCGGAGCCGGAAACACCCACACTGGTACTCACGGGCTGTAGCACAAAAGCCATTCCATCTGCACCGTTTGCATCCACACAGCCCAGGTTGAGCTCTACATATAAATCAAAGGGATCGTCGAGGCTAATCAGGTTGCTGCTCCATATCGTCCCTATCTGTGAAGGCAGGTTTGGAGTCAGGGTATAGCAATTGGCCCCGTTCTGAGTAGCATTGCCATTGAGCTGAAATTGTGCGGAGAGAGAGGAAATAATAAAAACAAATCCTACAAAAAGGATATTTGCCCGAAGGCCAGCGTACAATTGGGTCATTTCCTATGGGGTAAATTGGGGATAATTTACTTCAATCCACGGCTACAGCCAAAAAAAGGACCAGCGGTTCATCAAAAACTGATTCATTTCCGCTAAAACAGCTCATTGTAACAAGAGCAACAGGGCTTTTTGACCCAAAAACTACCCCTTGCTACCAAAACTTGCCTCTCTCAGGCAGCAAAAACCTGGTCTTCAAAAGAAAACATAGCTGCGTAGATCAACGAATCAAAGTAACGGTTCCCGCACGCTTAATATTGGTATTTTCTCTGTTCCTGGCCTCCAAAACAAAGGTAAATACGCCCTCCTGTGCATCCAGCCCTTTGAATTGACCATCCCATTGAAATTGAGGGTCGTTTGATAGATAAATCAGGATTCCCCATCGGTCGTAAATGCGCACCTGGAAGTTTTGCCAGCCAAAATTCGGGATGGTAAAATAATCGTTGATGCCATCACCATTCGGGGTAAATGCATTCGGCACAAATATCGCCGGCTCCCAAACCGTGATGAAACTATAGGTAATGGAATCAGGACAACCCAGGCCATTGTCAGCCACCAGCGAAATAGTGTACTGGCCCGTAAATTCGAAGGTATGGAAGGGATTTTCCTCGGTCGATGTAGCTCCGTCGCTGAAAGTCCAACGATAGGTATTGCTGAACATCGACTGGTTGATCAGTTGCACATCCAGTGGGCCATACCCTTCTGAGATATCGGGTTCAAAGGCAGGCAAAGGCAGGTCTTCGGCCACGAAAATATAGCCTTTCAAGGTATCGGAAGTACAGCCATCAGTCATAGCCACCACCCAGTAATCTGTGGTGCGGCGGGGCGTAGGGGTAATCACATTCGTGGTGTCGCCCGTACTCCAAAACAGGCTGGGCCAGCCCGAGGCGACAGCACCAGTGGCTTCCAGTAATCCCGGCCTGAATACACATACCGAGTCGATCAGGTCGCCGGTTACGGTGGGTACGTCTTTTACCCTCACCCACATGGAGTCAGATTGCATGCAACCAAATTGATCGATCCCCAACAACATGTACATGCTGGTTTGATCAGGAAAAGCACCGACAATCCGGGCATCGTTTGCAGAAAGCGTTTCAGGAGGGCTCCACAGGTAAACCACAGCATTTTTTCCTACCAAAGTAGCCGTATCGCCCCGGCAAATCGCTGTATCAGCGCCCGCATCTACCAGCGGCAAAGGATGTACCGTAAATACCAGACTGTCATACTGGGTACATTGGTTTGTGTCCGTTACGGCTACGGTATAGGTAACTGTCTGGTCAGGAAAGGCAATGGGATTTGAGATGGAATCTACCGACAAGCCTGTGCCCGGTGTCCATAAATAGGCAATTCCTCCCGAAGCTGAAAGCCCCACTGAATCCCCAAAACACATGCTGGTATCAGGTCCAGCATAGGCAGGGGGCAGTTGATTCACAAAAACGGTGACAAAGTCAGAGTCCACACAGCCGAGGCTATCGGTAACGATTACGGTATAGCTTGTGGTGCTGTCAGGCGAGGCAAAGGGCTGCGCGACAAATGCGGAAGAAAGCCCGGTTGGGGGCGACCACAGGTAATTGACACCGCCACCGCCCAGTAATTTCGCGCTGTCGAGCCGGCAAATGGTCGAATCCCTCCCGGCTTCCGGCGCAATAACATACACCAGCACCGAGTCCCACTCGGTACATCCCCAAACAGCCGTTACCGTGGCGGTATAGTAAGTGGAGCGCAAAGGGGTTGCGATGGTATTGAAGGTAGTAGAATCGCTCAGGGTTAGCCCCGGGGTCCAAAGGCAGGTAACGCCGCCTGTGGCAGCAAGCGGAACACTTCCTCCCGGACACACAAAAGTATCTGCACTGACCGTGATAATGGGTCGCAAACGCACCTCTATGCCGATGGAGTCGTAATTGGTACAGCCATTGGTATCGGTAACTGCCACAAACAGCCAGGTAGAGTCAATGAGGTTGGGTGTGAGGTTATAGAGCGTGGCAATAGGGTTGAAAATCGTGCTGTCGCTAAAAGTTCCTCCGGGGCTCCAGAGATAATTTATGCCTCCTGTACCCGTGAGCTGGGTAGTGCCATTGGAACATACATAGGGTTCGGAAGAAGCAATACCCGTAACCGGCAAAGGATTGACTATAACCGTTACGGTGTCGCGGTTAGTACAGCCAATGGTATCGGTTACTGTTACAAAAAAGGAGGTAGTGATTTGCGGAAAAACTACCGGATCAGCCTGATTGCCAAAAATGAGGTCCGGTGACGGATCCCAAACGTAAGCCACGCCGCCCGAAGCCATCAATCGGGTAGAGTCATAAATACAAATCGGGAAATCTTCTCCTGCATTGGCGTGCATCACCCGCACAAACTGCGAATCGACGCTGATACATCCGTTGGTGTCAGTGAGGGTAATCGTAAGCCATTGCGAGCTGTCAGGAGTTACCTGCGGCATGGCCAGTGCCGGGTCATTGAACCACTGGGCGGGTGTCCAGGCATACTGAAAGCCCGGGTCAGAGATCGCCTGTACAGGCACAGAAATGCCCTCACAGGTGGCAGTATCCCTCGCGGTTTGCAGAACGGGCAATTCCCAAACGGTAACACCGACCTGGTCTGATTTTTTACAGCCAAAACCATCGGTTACCGTCAGGGTATAGGTCGATGACTGCGTGGGAAAAACGGAGGTAATGCGCGAATTGGGGCTGCTCAGGGTTGCCGCGGGTGTCCACAAATAACTCGTGATGCCCGGATTGCCTGCCAGGGTGCCCGTGTCTCCTTTGCAGATGCTGATATCAGCTCCGGCATTGGCTAGCGGCAATGAACGCACATTTACCCGCATGGTATCGGTGTCGGTACAGCCCGTGGGATAGGTAATAGTGACCGTATAAGTCGTAGAAACAAGCGGCGAAGCCTTGGGGTTAATCACATTGGGGTTGCTCAGGCCAATAGCAGGCGACCATTGGTAAAATGAACCTCCGGCAGCCAGGAGCTGTACGCTGTCGAGCTGACAAATGGTGCGGTCGGGGCCTGCATCCGCTTGAACATTGCTGACCCTTACTTGTTCAGTGTCGATACAGCCATTGGCTGCCGTGACGGTAACTGTATAGGTAGTAGTGTTTTGGAGGATAACGACGGGGTTAGCAACATTCGGATTGCTGAGGCCGGTGGGGGGCGACCATTGGTAAGTAGCTCCTCCGTTGGCAAAAAGCTGCGCCGACTGCCCCTGACACAAGGCGGTATCGTTGCTGGCAACCGCTACCGGATTAGGTTTTACTTCTACATTCACGATGTTTTCGCGCACGTATCCGCAGGAGTCAATCACATTTACGATGTACTGGGTGGTGGTATCGGGTGAAAGTATCGGGTTGCGGATATTGGGGTTGCTTACACCCGTGGTAGGAGTCCAGCTGAAGGTTTGGCCTGAGCCTACATCAATCTGAACAGAGCCATTTTCACAGATAGCGGTATCGATAGATGCCTGGGTAAAGGACACATAGTCGAGGCAAAATTTCTGCACATTGTTGTATCCCCCGGTAGCTCCGGTAAAGCCCCAAAAAACCAGCGGGTCGTTGTTAAAGATATTGCTCCGAATGTTTCCGGTATAGCTCATCCGCAACTGGCAATCGACATATACAGAATAGGTGTTATTTGCGGGTTCCCAGGTAATCCGGATCAGGTGAAAATTACAATCCTCGATATTGGCATTTCCGGGGAGGATGGAGGTGGGTCCGGCAAGGTTGTTTACGTTGTTGTGATTCACATTGCCATTACGCATCATGGACATGTGATCGAAGGTAGGGTCGTTCAGGTCTCCATTTTGCCAGGTATCAAATTCTACGGTTAAGGAAGGTTGGATGCCTGAATAGCCAAGACCTGCCCCGCTTGAACCCACACTCGTGCTCACCTGCTGCAATACGAAGGCCATGCCATCTGCACCATCAGCGTCTTTGCAACCCAGGTTAATCTGAAAATAAAGGTCGAATGGCTGATTGAGGTTTACTTTATTCAGGTACCAAACCGATCCTGCTTCAAAAGCCTGGGCGTTTGTCAATACAAAGCAACCCTGACCGGTTGAATAAGCATTTCCATTGGTTTTGAATTGTGCATGCAATTGCCCAAAACCCAAAATCAATCCACAAACACTCAACAGGAAGTACCTTTTCAGGTAATTGGTACAATTATTCATTGATCTAAATATATCGTAAAATACGTCTATTGGACGGTTTTATTCAACCAGTTTGGGAGGAACTGCAAAAAATTTAGCCAGCACTTTCCATTTTTGCCAAAATTCCATTTCTCATAAACTCCCAAAAAACTTGGTTTCTTCGGAGCTCTTTCCACAAAAAAATTCCCGCTCCGGACGTACCAGAGCGGGAATCAAGAAACAGCCTTCAACCTTAATCGAAATCGTATTGTAGGTTCATCGAGGTACCATTGGCGGTGGAAATCCCCTGGCTGCGGAGAATATCCTGGTACTTGCGCAAAGTGTTGCCCTTCAGGTCTTTGCCGTTTACTTTGATCTCCCCGTCTTTAAGCGAAAGCTTGACAGAGGATTTTCTACTTGAGATTAACCCGTCATTGACCAGTTCTTCCTGCAGAATGTATTTCAGCGCATTCCCTTCGTTCCCATTCAGGTTAAAATGGTAGTTCTGGTTGAAGTCGAAGTTAAACGGCTCAACGGGAGGAATGGGGGGTATCGGAGGAACCAAATAGTTCGAAGACCCGTTTTGGTGTTGAAAGTTCCGGGCATATTCCCGAGCCCATTCGGCCTGATCCTGAGCCATTTCTCGCTGTCTTTCAGCCATATCCTGAGCCATGTCGCGCTGCCTTTCGGCCATGTCCTGCATCGCATCGCGGAGGCTTTCACGCTGATCTTCGGTTAGCGCTCTCTGGTGATTTGCACTTTCTATTTGTCGGTGGAGCAGCTCCACGTTGCGTTCATAAGCGGCGTGGTCGTGTGTTTTCTCCAGCTGGCGCTCCAATTCTTCCATTTGTTTATCAAAAGCACCCTCATCAAAGTTCATAGATGACTCCATCTGTTCACTCATTGCCTGAGAAAAACCCTCGGACCAACGTTCCATTTCCTCCCCATACTTTTCCATAAATGCCTCATATTCCCTGCTCCAGGCTTCCTGGGCTATTTCCCACTTCCTTTGTTCTTTTTCCCATGCTTTAAATCCTTCCGGATCTTCTACCGGCCCTTTTTTAGGGGGTGCAGGGGGCGGCGGAGGAGCGGGCAAGGTGGGAGGCGGCGGAGGAGCTGGCATTCCCGGTGGGATAGGCAACGGAACAGGCGGTGGTGGCGGAGGCGTATCTACCCCGCTGTACAAAAAGCCCATTTGAGGGACAAAGTGCAATCCTTCGAAAGAAAAGCCTGAGTTCTGCCTGTTGTTAGAACTGCCTTTGTTTTCCATTGGAATCATACGCCTTTCTCCTTCATTGCGGAAAGGCAGGGTCATGAAAATAGGCGAGTTGCGAAAAGCCGCGAGGGCCCCCGACAAGCTGCCATCCGAAGCAGGCACGGGTGCCCACCACGTAAAGAAGAACGCAAACACGACCACCAGAATCCAACCCAGGCTTCTTACCTGACCGGTTTGGGTATAGCTTGCAGGGGAAACCAGGCGACGAATGCGGTAAAGCAATTTTCCTTTGGGGCCTGTGGCGGCAAGTGCCAGGCTTACCGACTGCTGAAAAGTTGCTACCCCTGCAAGTGCGTGGGCATACACCAATTGGTTGCCACAAACAGCTACGGCGATGTCGTCGCAGGAGCATTCGCGCTCTTCACGTACCCGCGAAGAAATCCACCAGATTGCCGGGTGATAGAAAAATATCCAATCGACCATCGTTTGCAGCAGGTTGATGAGGAAATCCCAGCGGCGGATATGGGCAAGTTCGTGCGCCAGGATTGCCTCTATCTGTGCAGCGGGCATTTGGGTGAGTAATCCAATGGGCAGGAAAATAACCGGGCGCAAGTGGCCCATCACCATGGGAACCAGGCTTCGGGAAGATATTTTCAGGCCAACTTCCCTGTCTATGCCCATTTTACTTGACAATGCATTCAACTTTTGTTGCCAGGTAGCTACTTCTGGGCCTTGCACCGTCGATTTCCCAAGTTGCTTCAGGTACAGCCAGCTGCCTATTCCGCGGGTTGCAAGCAGGGCAACTCCGAGTACCCATAACAGCGAAAGCCAGGGGGCCAGCATCCGCAGGTAAGTACTGAAAGAGGCTGTAGAAACAACCGCTACCGGAGGCTGTGCCGTAAAATTGAAATGCCTGACAACTGGAGAAGTTCCGGCTACAAATGCGGTTTCCGGTTCAAAGTAGATGATCCACGTAGCTGAAAATGCACCCATCATCAGTACCAGGGCACCGAGCGAAAGCAGGTAGCGCAGGTGAGCAGTCGATTTGCGGGCAAGGAAAAGCCCCGCGCCTAAGAGCGCAGCCACCAGGGCACCCTGCCACAAGGAGTGTACCAGGGCCCAGGCAGTGGCCTCGGCCCACGAGGCAGAAAACAATCCATACAGGTTCATATCAATCGTTGTTAGGTTCTTGGGAATGAGGTTGGTCAAATTGCTCGAGAAAACGGCGGATGTCGGCAAGTTCATCGGCGGATGGTTGTCGCGCACCCAGCGCTTGCATCACGAGGTCGGCAGCCGATCCTCCAAAGGCGGTTTCCAATAGTTTATCTACCAGCTCCTGGCGGGTATCCTGCGCATTTACCTCGGCGGAATAGGTGTGCACCTTTCCTTGTTCTTTGCGGCTGACCAACCTTTTTGTGAGCATAATCTGCATCAGTTTCAGGGTGGTGGTATAGCCCGCTTCTTTCGTTTTGGTCAGCTCATCGTGCACTTCCCTTACGGTAGAAGGCCCGTTTCGCCACAATACCTGGAGTATTTCCAGCTCTCCTTCTGTGGGTTTTGGTGTGCGGCTCATGGTTAAGTTTTAACTTACGAATTGTTTCGTAGATGAAAGATATACGAAGGCCTTCGTACTTCCAAATTATGTTACGAATCTTTTCGTAGTCAACGACCTCTGTCGCCTTCACAGGTTGCAGCCGGGTAAACTCTTTTTATAAAAATGGAATCGAATAACACAAATTGATTCGGATTTTGTAATTTGATAAAACCATCCTGCGAAGCCATGCGCTTCAACCATCAATCTTAATTATGACCTCTACCCCCACCCTCACGCTGGACAGTGCCCTGGACTACCTTTATCATTGGGAAAAAGTACTGCCAAACAAAAACTACCTGAGTCAACCCATCAATGGCAACTGGAGCCATTGGACCTGGGCAGAAGCCACACAGGAAGTTCGCCAAATGGCTGCCGCAATCCGTGACAAAGGATATGCTCCCGGCTCGTGCATCGCTATCCTTTCCAAAAACTGCGCACACTGGATACTTGCTGATCTGGCCATACAGATGTCTGGCCACGTGTCGGTACCCATTTACCCCAATGTAAATGCCGAGACCGTGCAGTATATCCTCACCCACAGCGAATCAAAACTGCTGTTTGTAGGTAAGCTCGACGCGCCCAACTGGAACGAAATGAAGCCGGGAATACCTGCCGGAATCGACCTCATTTCCTTTGGGAAATATGACCTCGCGGATGCTCCTTACCCCACCTGGGAAGAAGCCATCGAAAGTTGGCCTCCGCTCGAAGGCAACCCGGTCCGTGACCCGCAGGAAATGATGACCCTTATCTACACTTCAGGTACCACTGGTTTACCCAAGGGGGTAATGCTCAATTTCGAAGGGCCTGCTTTTGGGATGACTTTCCTTAAAGGCGCTTTCCAATTTACCGAAAACGACCGTTTTTTCTCCTACCTCCCTTTGTCGCATATCGCTGAGCGGATGCTGGTATTTATGGGGAGTGTTTTTTCTGGGGCAAGCATTCACTTTGCCGAGTCGCTGGATACATTCAACAGAGACCTGAAAGTAGGCAAGCCCACCATTTTCCTGGCGGTGCCCCGTATCTGGACCAAATTCATGACGGGTATTCTCGCGAAAATGCCCCAAAGCCGCCTCAATCTCCTCCTCGCTATACCGGTGATCAACAATGTGATCCGCAAAAAAATACGCGAAGGACTCGGTTTAACCGAAGCAAGGGTATTCTTAACGGGAGCTGCCCATACGCCTCCTTCTTTGCAAGAGTGGTTTTTCAAGCTGGGCATCACCATTTTCGAGGTGTATGGCATGACCGAAAACTGCGCCTACTCCCACGGCAATTTTCCCTGGAAATTTAAATTCGGCCACGCGGGTGCACCCCTACCCGATCAGGAGTGGAAGTTTACAGAAGAGGGTGAAATATGCGTGAAAAGCAAGGCCTTGATGATGGGATACTTCAAAGAACCCGAAAAAACTACCGAGACCATCAAGGACGGATACCTGCATACAGGTGACCAGGGGCAAATGACCCCGGACGGTTTTCTGGAAATTACGGGACGGATAAAGGACCTGTTTAAAACCTCAAAGGCGAAATACGTAGCTCCGATTCCGATAGAAATGAAGCTCAGCCGCAACCCGCTGATTGAGCAGGTTTGTGTGGTAGGCGACGGGCTTCCGCAGCCCATAGCCTTGCTGGTACTCACTCCTGAAGCCATGAAAATGGATCGGGACGCCCTAAAGGAAACGCTGACAAAAGAATTGAAAAGTATCAATTCGGAGTTGGAACACCACGAGCACCTGGATACCCTCGTGGTAGTAAAGGAGCCTTGGACAGTTGAAAATCAAATACTTACGCCCTCCCTTAAAATAAAGCGCAACCTCGTGGACAAGCTTTTTGGCAAAAACTACGAGGCCTGGAGCGAATCCAGGCAAAAAGTGATTTGGGAATCCTGATTCGATCTAAAATCGAAATGCCGGCATCTAACCAGGTGCCGGCATTTTTTTAATCAATGCCGAATCAATACCGTAGAGACCTGCATCTGCGCAGCGCGTGCATGCAGGAGGTAGGTGCCATGCGAAAGTTCCAGCGGCCAGGTTTCGTTAATTTCACCTGCGGGGTTGGCTAAAGCGGTTCGTTGCAGCAATACCCGGCCTGCGATATCTACCACCTCCAGCGTGAGCATTTCTCCTGCGGGTATTCCCGCTAAGTTAATGGTCAGGGCTTCTTCGGAAAATGGATTGGGATAAACCTGCAAGGCAACACTCGACCACTCAGTAGCGGATGACAAAGTCTCCGAAGCGGCTCCGGCACCTACCAACTTGGATATTGCTTTAGTACGGTCGTTTTCATTTGAAAAATAGGCTATCCCTTTGCTGCTTTGGTCTGCCGGGCTGGCCAATGCGCCTTTTGTTTCGCCATTGGCATCCTGTGCCATGATCTGATCTTTCACAATCAGGCTACCCTCTCCGGAAACACGCACATCTTCACCCCAGAAAAGGAGATCGTCTCCTAAGTAGAAAGCTGTAGTCGGGGCTTGTTCCAGCACTATGTTGCTTTTGCCTTGAAGGATGAAGTCGTCGCCAATGGATACTCGGGCATTTTTGGCAAAAAAGAAAGTTCCTGCTTCATCAGGGGAATTTCCTGAAAAGTAAAAATCTCCTGTTGTCGTCAATTTTCCGCGGATAAGCACTTCATTTCCTTTGAAGAAAAAACCTTCATTGGCCCCTGATCCGGTAATGATTTCCAGCCATCCGGTCGCATCAACGGATAACTTACCTTGAAGGGAAAGGCTTTGATCGCCCGTCCATTGAAGGTGATGACGGATGATCACTTCATCTGTTGGGCCAGGTACTGAGGCAGAAGTCGCGATCCCCGATCCCTGCGTGGACCAAGTGATGGGATTTGTCCAGTCGCCATTACTGATAGAATAAAACCTAAGCTGAGCATGAGCCGGGAAAAAGCTACAAATAGCAAGTAGCAGGGAGAAAAGATGCCTCATGGAGTAGGATGTTTGATTTTGAATAAATCTGCCAATTTCAGAATAAACAAAAATCAAACTTTTCTACATCCGAAACACATTCCAAACCTGAACGGCCAGAATCGCGCATTCACCGGTTAGTTTGCATAAGCTGCATTCAAAAAGAGGGAGGTAAGAATTCTATCAAAACCAACAACCTTCTTTTCAAGAAGGAATCAATAGCGAATCGGCCTTGCAGTCGCAGGGAAAAAAGAGAAAGGATAAACGGGCTTATTTGCCTTGCAAAATCTTGCGATAGGCCACAGGATCGGCTAACAGGCTATTGGCGGCAATGAGGTCGGGGTCATCGTCGAAGGAGGCTTCAAAAACACCATCCTGAAAGAAATATCGCCGCACGATTTCACGACGCAGGTGCCAGGAAATTTCTGACTGGTGAGTAATCAGGTCATTGGCTTTCTTTTGCTCAAGGCTTGCCTTAATGGACTGAAGCTGTGCATTCAAGCCTGAATTTCCTTGTTTCCGGGCAAGCGTCTCCAGGTTATTGAGCTCCATTTCGGTATGTGTCGAAAACTCAAAACCCTTGTCTTTCAGGTAATTAATGAACGAATCGTACATTTCAGTTGAAACCGCAAAGCTCCGGGGAGAAGCAGGAGCCGGATGGTTAGCAGCGTATTCATTGGCAAACGCAAACAACATTCCCTGCTGAATAAGCGCCTGGGTAACCGGGTGCACATCCTGCTCAGGAACGCGCAGATCAGGGTCAATGCCACCGGCGTCGTACACAGTCCTCCCGTTTCGGGTATAAAAAACACCCTGCGACTTGCCCGCGCTGGCTCCCTGCTGGCTGTACTGAATGGCCTGGATACACCTGCCACTGGGGGTGTAATAACGGGCAATCGTCAACTTCATTTGGGTATTGTAAATAAGAGGACGCACATTTTGCACCAGCCCTTTTCCATAGCTTTTTCTTCCAATAACCACCCCGCGGTCGAGGTCCTGAAGCGCGCCCGACACAATCTCAGAAGCACTGGCACTGTGGTCATTGATAATAATGGCCAGACGCATATCGGTAAAAACCGGTGCCTGCATGGTCGAAAAGCTGCGGTTGGACTCGGGTGACCGCCCTTTCATTTCTACAATCTTCTCGTTTTTGGGTACAAATACGTTGCAGATATTGACGGCCTCACCCAAAATACCTCCGGGGTTACCCCGAAGGTCAAGCACCACGGAGGTCATGCCTGCATGGTCGGCTTTCAGTTTCTTCACCGCATTGGATACATCCGCCCCTGCATTGGGGTTAAAGCCCACAAGTTTTACATATCCGGTAGAATCGTTGATCATAGAAGCATACCGTACATTTTGCTCGTCGGTATTCGTTACGGCCCGCACGGTGGGCAGAGACAGCTTTTCGCCTTGCCTCAATACCTGAAGCAACACGGTGCTGCCCGTTTGGCCAGTGAGCAGGTTGTCTATTTTCTCCTGATCGTCATCCATGTTTGATACCAGCTCCTGGTCAATGCCCAGCAGCTGATCGCCTACCATCACGCCTGCTTTGGCCGCAGGGCCGTCTTTTTCGAGGCTAAGCACCTGCAACACACCCGCCTGGAGGCCAATTTCCATACCTACGCCGCCCAACTGACCCGAAAAACGGACCCGTGAATCTTCGATGAGGCTTTCGCTGTAGAAGTTGGTATAGGGGTCAAGCGAAGAGAGCATGGCTGTAATGCCTGTTTTCATCAATGCCGTAGGGCTGGTTTCGTCCACGTAGGCTTTGTTGACGTCGATATATACCCGCCCAAAAATTTCCATAGAGCGCACCACCTCAAAATCATCATCTGCTATACCTGCAATGGCCAGCACGCCCAGCACCGCCACTACCCTGAGGGTAATCTTCCCTACCCGATTGCTCCGAAATTTGCTAAACATAACCTAAAGGTAAATAATTCTGCCCGAACGATACTGCATGTTATGGGGTAAGCCGGGAGACTGAGATTTTTTTGTCCAAATCCAGACTTGCCCGGCTGAGCGAGAATGCTTAACTTCAACCTAACAAACGTTCGGAAGGATGCCCCCGATTTCATACGACCCCCGCGTAAACCGCGTTGAACTGCCCGATGCCGGCCAATTGCATCAGGAAAATGCCCTGGATCAGTGGCAGAACTACGAAGTGTTTCAGCAAATGAAACGCGGCGAGCAGCACCACCATGTGGGCGCGGTTCATGCACCCAATCCTGAAATGGCCCTGCTTTTTGCCAAGGAGCAATTTGGCCGCAGGGAGCAATGCGCCAACCTTTGGGTGGTAAAATCGGCAGAGGTGTACGCCACCGAATACGATGATGCTGATATGTTTCAGCATGCCTTCGACAAAAGTTACCGCGAAGGCGACGGCTACAAAGTCCGCGACACCATCGAATCGTTTAAGCGCGACCTCGACGCCCGCCTGGGCCTAGAAACAGCCGTGGTACAACCCGGCAAAGCAGCAGAGCCGTTAGCAGAGTCTGTAGCACAAAGCCGCAAAACCGGCGATTGGGAAGTCATTGAATTGCCCGATATCGGAAAAGGTCCGCGCAAAATTTGGGTGAAAGCCCGCTGATTCCCCCCTCCAAAACCCCTACAATAAGGAAGATATGTCCCCTGAAGCTATCAAAGACTTGCTATACCGGCTGGCTGACGACAAGCTGATTTTGGGCCATCGCCATTCAGAATGGATAGGTATGGGTCCGATACTTGAAGAAGACATCGCTTTTGCGTCTATGGCGCAAGACGAAGTGGGCCATGCTCAGTGCTACTACCAGCTCCTGCACGAGTTGGGCGAAGGGCATCCCGACGAAGTGGCCTTCACCCGTCAAACGGAAGCCTTTCGCTGTTGCCACCTCGTGGAATTGCCCTCGCAGGACTATGCCTTCAGCCTGGTGCGGCACTTTCTTTTTGACATGGCTGACAAGGTGCGCCTCAGTCACCTGCGCCGGTCGAAGTATCCCCACCTGGCCGAGCTCGCTACCAAACTGGCCCGGGAAGAAAAGTACCACGAAATGCACGCCAAAACTTTTCTGAGGCAGCTTTCGCAGGCGAATGAGGACGCACGTGCACGTATGCAGGCCGCGCTGGACGAAGCCTACCCCATGGCCTTCGGCATATTTGAGCCCACCATTTTTACTGAAACCCTCTCTAATCAAGGTATTCAACCGCTGGAAGATGCGCTGATGAAGGAATGGCGGACGTTGGTAGAGCCGCTGCTGATTGAGGCCGGGCTTACACTCCCCTCCACCGCTGATTTTCTTGATTATTTCGGAGGAAGGTCCGGCAGACATACGCCCCATCTTGCTCCGCTGGTTGCCGAGATGACCGAGGTTTTTGCCATCGACCCGGCTGCCAAGTGGTAGATTTTCATCAAAAATAATTGATTATGACCCTTACCCAGGAAATAGTACAAAAGGCCCTTGAAGGCGTGAAAGACCCTGAAATTCCGGTGCTTTCGGTCGTACACCTGGGGATTGTGCGGGATGTACACGTAGAGGACAATGTTGTTTCGCTGGTCCTTACGCCCACCTTTGCGGGTTGTCCGGCCATTGAGATGATGAAAAACGATATTGAGCGCACCTGCCTTGATCTGGGTGCAACATCGGTTCAGGTAACGGTAATGAACCGGGCCGAATGGACCACCAACCAGATTACCAAAGAGGGAATTGCGGCGTTGAAATCTTTTGGCATCAGTCCGCCTCCTCAAACGCAAGACGGCGAGGTAGAATTGGAAGACCTGCTCCACGCCCAATGTCCGCAGTGCAATTCAACAGATACGGTGTTAAAAAATGCTTTTGGACCCACAGCATGCCGGGCCATCTACTTTTGCCATTCCTGCCACGAGACTTTTGAGCAGATGAAGCCGCTTTAGTCGCTTTCAAAGCTCCTTGCCTCGACGTTGAAGATACATTGGAAAAGAAGCCTGTTATGTGGCGGATATTTCGTTGAAATTATTTTGACTGTTAATAAAAAAGCCGTCACGAACGGGGGCATTCAGGTATTATCATTGAAACAAAAACACCAGACTATCATGAAAGACCAACAGAAGATCATTTCCATTTTCGTAGGCAAAGAGGAGTTCGCCAAAGGCCCCATCGACATTACCCAAAAGCTCTACGACTATATGCCCGAAGACAATATCGAGGGTATCAAGTACATGATGCCAAGTAGCACCGAGGGTGGAATCTACTTCAACATAGTTGTAATTGAAAAGCGGGACAAATCGAAAGGGGTACTCGGGTTTACCAGCTCAAACGACTGATTTTCAAGGAAATCTGCTTTTTAACTCCGCAGCACTAAACGGCTGTTCGCGATCTGCAATTTGCGATTTAACCTTAAGAACAAGTTCTGTGCTGATCGCGGGTGCCTCGTGCTCCCAGTTTTGACGGAGGTAGCTCAGCAAAAAGGCCAGCTCTTCTGCGGAAAGGAAAGCATTGCTTCGGAGCCCAGCCATGCCGGGCAAATCATAGCTTTTTCCCGCCACCTGTATCGGTCCTTCTACCCCTTGTAGCACCAGCGCTGCCAGCCGCTCCGGCCTGCCGGTCACCCATTCTGAGCCCCGGAGCGGCGGCGCTAAGGATGCAGTTCCGGCGCCTTCGGGTCCATGACATCCGGAGCAATGCTGCACAAAAAGCTGCTGCCCGCGTTGCCGATCCCAGGTATTCATCTGATGCTTAGCCACTGGATGTGCAGCCACGATGGCCTCCCGGGCTTTGTTCTTTTTGTCGAGGTATTGCTGATATCTCTTATCGATGGCGGTACCCGGAAAAGCCGAAGCATAGTACCCGCCTGCCACGGGTGACGGTGCGCTCATGACGGCATCCACCCACCACAGATCGTCTTTCAGTTGAGCGGCAAAGGGCAGCTTTTCCCCAAAATCTACTTGCGAAATTTCTGGCTGCCTTACCCATGCGGCCCAGGCTAATAGCTGGATTTCACGATCGGCAGACTGTAGATACGGCTGAATGATGGCTGGCGAAATCGGAACAGCGGTCGCAGCTAATTTGAGGGCATTCGTCGTCACCAGGCTTTCCTTTTCATTCAGTACTTCGCGCAACAATGCCGGACTTAGGGCGTGCAATCCTTCCAGCGTCCAAAGGGCGTGTACCTGTGCCAGGGGGTTGGAGGCATCGAGGGCCAATTTTTCCAGCGCACCTACCTGCGACCAGGCCATGCGCTCGATCAACAACCGTTGGGCGGTTTCGCGATGCCAGGCATTGGGGTGTGAGAGCAGCGCCACAAGCGCACTGCTGCTGTATTTTCCCAAAACAAGCTTTCCTCTCAGCGGGGTTGAATTGCTTACCAGGCGGTAGAGGATGCCGTGGTCTTTTATTTTTTCAAAACCCCGGCTTTCAATATAGTCGCGAAGGTAGCCCGTGAGGTAGGTTTGGTGCTGAATAATTCCCCGGTGAAAATCGACGAGGTACAGGGCTCCGTCAGGTCCGTTGAAAAGATTTACCGGCCTGAAAATAAGGTCGTTGCTGGTAAGAAACTCCTGTTCAGGGTTAGCTGGCATAGAAGTCAGATCAGGTCCTTTTCCCTCAAAAACCTCTTCCCGGATCAGGTTTGCCTCCGGTGCACAAACGAAAGCATGCCCCTGCACCTTAGCCGGAAACTGGTCGCCCCGATATACAAGTGGCCCACAGGCAGCGGTGAAGCTGCAAAGCATACCATCGTCGTCGAGCACACCGCTTACATAGCCGCGATTTACCCCCGTAGGTTGGGGGGCGCGTAATCCGAGATCAAGGGCCACTTTTTCGTTGTTGCCGGTTGAGGGTGCATAGAAAGAATTTTGCTCCCACAAACCCGGCAGGACGAGGTCGCCGATCAGCGGGTTGGAATTGTGGTTGTAGAACAAATGGCCATAATCGTCCTGGGTAATGCCCCACTGCCCCCGAAAAGCGGTTTTTTCTTTGTGCCAGGCACCCTGATCCCATCGGTAGCGCTGGTCTGATTTTGCGGAATAAATCCAGTTGTCGAGCGAAAGAAGGAGTCCATTGGGTTGGTGTTCCACATTGCCCCCAACGGCGTAAGCACTGTCCACGAGTTGTCGATCTCCGGCTTTGCCCGCTACTTCGGGTACAAACCAGAGGTTAGGCGGTTCAGCATAAAGTATCCCGCCCCGCACCCGGGCTACGGCTCTGGGCAAAACGAGGTTATCCAGAAAAATCTCGACATGGTCCATGCGCCCATCTCCGTTTTGGTCGGTCAGCAGGCGGATTTGTCCGGTGGGGTTTTCCTCCCTGCTGGCATAGGCATCGCGCATATAACCGGTCATTTCCACCACCCACAGCCTTCCCCACTCGTCGAAGGTCATGGCTACCGGATTGTGAACCAAGGGCGCGGCAGCCATCACTTCTAGGCGATAACCCGCCGGAAGACGAAAACTTTCAGGGGTCTTTTCGGGTGCTTCATTTTCACACCCCAAAAAGAAAATTGCCAGGAAAAAGGTGAATACCAGGCGACCTCTGGCATTGATAGCGCGAATACTCATGGGAAAAGCTGCGGATTTGGTAACATATTCTCAAAATCGATGTTTAAACAGTAATCAACACCCTCCGATCGGAATCCTTAAATTTGCGAAACAGATGCTGTCTTTACGTCCTGAAAATAACCAATTGCTCCCAAAAACCTCAACCATGCGCATCGAAGAAGCCATCCAGCAAAATAAGCCTTTCCGGAGTGAACATCACCGCGCCATGGTAAACCTCATATTTACCCACAACTGGATACTGGAGCGTCATCGTGAGTTATTTAAGCCCTATGGAATAACTAACCAACAATACAATGTGTTGCGTATTCTGAAAGGCAGCTATCCGACGCCCATTTCCACCTGCGTTATCCGGGAGCGCATGCTCGACAAAATGTCGGACGTATCGCGGATGATTGACCGCATGGAGCTGAAAGGCTGGGTAGTAAAAAGTATCTGTGAAAACGACAAGCGCCTGGTAGATGTAGTGGTTACGGATGCCGGGCTGGACTTGCTTTCCTCCATCGATAGCGAAGAAAATGGCATGGACAGCCTCTTGGAAGTGCTCACGCCTGAAGAAGCTGCTACCCTCAACGAACTGCTGGACAAGATCAGGGGTTGAGTTTCATTCTAAAAAAAAGCCCCCTACACATCAGCAGGGGGCTTTTTTTGTAAATCAACCATCGGTTACGCTCCTATTTCTTAATTCCAACCGCCACCCAAAGCCTGGTAGATATCCACCTTGGCATTCATTTGGCGCTTTTTGGTTTCGATCAGGTCAAACCTCGATTCGAGGGCATCGCGCTGGGTAAGCAACACCTCCATGTAGTCGGCACGGGCAGATCTAAACAGGTTGCCTGAGATCGTGATCGATTGCGTCAGTGCCTGTACTTCCTGGGCTTTGAGAGAATAGCGTTGCTCCAGATTATTGATGTTCGAAAGCTGGTTTACCACCTCAATGTAAGCCATCAGGATGGTGCGCTCGTAGTCGTAGGCCGCCTGAATCTGTCTCGAATTAGCGGAGAAATAGGTGGCTTTGATCGCATTTTTATTGATCAGTGGTCCAGCCATATCGCCCGCCAGTGAAAAGAGGATGGACTCAGGTGCTTTTACCAAAAAGGTAGGATTGAATGCTTGCAGGCCAATAGCCGCAGAAATATTCAGCCTTGGATAAAAATTGGCCCGGGCCACGGTTACATCCAATTTGCTGGCTGCCAGGTTCAATTCCGCCTGGCGGATATCGGGACGGTTAGCCAGCAGCTGCGCTGGAAGCCCCGCCTGAATTTCGCCCGGAGTCAAGGTGCTGAAAATTTGAAAATCCCTTTGCACCGGCTGCGGAAACCGCCCAACCAGGAAGTTAATGCGGTTTTCCATTTCGACGATCTGCTGCTGGATATCGTACTGAAGACCACGGGTATGGAGCACCTGTGCTTCAAACCTGCGCACGGCCAGCTCGGTCACCCGGGTAGCCTCCTTTTGCTGTCGGACAATCAATAGCGCATCGCTCTGAATTTTGATGTTCTGTTTCACAATTTCCAGCTGATTATCAAGCGCCAATAACTCGTAGTAGGAGTTGGCGATTTCGGCAATGAGGTGGGTAACCATGAAGTTTTTACCCTCAATGGTACCCAGATACCGCATCATCGCAGACTTTCTGGCATTGCGGAGCTTATGCCAAATATCAATCTCCCAACTGGCAAAGGCACCCACCATATAGTTCTGTAAAGGATCAGGCGTCTCCTTTCCCGGAGCGATTTCGGTAGCAGCCTCGCTTGCACCGATATTGGTATAGCGGCTTACTTTGTCAACAGCAGCGCCTCCGCCCAGGTCCACAAAGGGCAGGTACTCCCCTTTCCTGGCCATCACTTCGTTTTGGGCAATCTGTATCTCCTGTAGGGTGATATTCAGCTCCTGGTTGTTCCTTAGCGCAGTATCGATCAGGGTTACCAGGTAGGGATCTGAAAAATAGTCCCGCCACTTTACCCTGGCTGAATTGAGGGTATCCAGGGAGTTGGCGTAGCTAAGTGGTACCGTACCGTTTGCATTTCGGCCCACGATGGCAGGCGTTTTACAACCCGAAAGTGTGAGCGATACAAGGGCCACTCCCAGGCTGAGGAAAATGATTTTTTTAAGCATTGTGGTCAATTTCTTCGGTGAAAGGAGTTTCTTCATCGGTTTGGAGGCTTGCTCCATTATCGGCAGCATGGCCATTTCCACCCAGGTGGTTGTGCCCATGCGCATGGTGCTCACCTGTGTAGAGCTCTTCCTGTTCAGTTAGCGGATACTCGTGTTCATCCCGGATCATGTGCCTTCCGTCTGCCAGGGTACCGAAAATAAAGTACAATCCAGGAACGATGACTACCCCAAAAATGGTCCCCAACAGCATCCCACCTGCAGCTGCTGAACCGATGGTGCGGTTACCGATGGCGCCCGGTCCGGTGGCCAATACCAACGGAATCAGACCTGCGATAAAGGCAAAAGAGGTCATCAGGATCGGGCGGAAACGTGCTTTTGCACCTTCAATGGCCGACTCGAAAATAGAAAGCCCCTGCTGGTGTCGCTGGATGGCAAATTCTACGATCAACACGGCATTTTTTCCCAGCAAGCCCACGAGCATCACCAAACCCACCTGGGCGTAGATGTCGTTGGCCAACCCCATTATTTTGAGCAACAAAAACGCCCCGAAAATACCGGCAGGCAGAGATAATATTACCGAAAGCGGGATAATGAAACTCTCGTACTGAGCCGCCAGCACCATGTACACAAAGGCCAGCACGACCAGGAAAATGTAAATAGCTTCGTTTCCACGGGCTACCTCATCTTTAGAAAGGCCCGCCCAATCGATGTCGTAGCCTCGTGGCAGGGTTTCTTTTGCTACCTCCTGAATGGCCTTGATCGCCTCCCCGCTGCTGTACCCTTCGGCCGGAGAACCGTTGATGGCAGAGGTGGTGTAGAGGTTGTAGCGGGTAATTTCGTTCATCCCCTGCCCCATTTTTATTTTCATAAATGCAGAATAAGGCACCATCTCCCCCTGGTCGCTTTTCACATAGAGTTTCATAATGTCCTCCGGAAGCTGCCTGTACTGCGCACCTGCCTGCACATATACCTTGTAAAAGCTACTGAAACGGATAAAACCCAGCTCGTAGGTACTGCCAATAAGAATGGAGAGGTTATCCATGGCCTTGCCAATGGAAACGCCTTTTTGCATAGCTGCCTGGTTGTCTATTTCCAGCTCGTATTGCGGATAATTGGCAGCAAAAAAGGTAAACAGGCCTATCAGCTCCTTGCGTTTTCTCAGGGCCGCCATGAACTCCGTATTCACTTTTCCAAAAGCTTCATAATCGTCGGAGTTCGTTTTGTCGAGCAGGCGAAGCGAAAATCCACCGGCAGCACCATATCCGGGCACCGCTGGCGGCTGGAAAAATTCGATGGTCGCTCCGGGAATGTCTTTGGTCTTTTCTTCCAGTACCTTGATGATCTGCTCGGCGGTTTGCCCACGCTCTGACCAGTTTTTCAGGTTAATGAGACAGGTACCTGCATTAGAGCCCCGGCCTTCGGTCAAAATTTCATACCCGGCCAGCGCCGATACCGACTGAATGCCTTCCACTTTCTCTGCAATTTTTTGCAGGGTGAGGGCAATTTCATTGGTACGTTCGAGGGTGGAGCCCGGAGGAGTTTGAATAATGGAGTAGATCATCCCCTGGTCCTCGGCAGGTACAAATCCGGAGGGAAGGTTACTGGTTATTCCGAAGATTCCGGCACCAAAGGCCAGCAAGATTCCAAAAGTCACGAATCTGCGGTTCACGATCATGCGCAACAAGCCGGTATATTTTCCGGTTACTTTTTCAAACACCCGGTCAAATCCATCGAGAAAGTGGTTGAGTGGGTTTTTCTTCCTCGGTTGGCCGTGGGTATTGCGTAAAATCATGGCGCACAGCACGGGGGTAAGGGTTAGCGCTACCAAGCCTGAAATCACGATGGCAGAGGCCATGGTAATGGAAAACTGGCGGTAGAAAACGCCCACAGGGCCAGTCATGAAGGCTACCGGAACGAACACCGCCGTCATCAGCAGGGTAATGGCGATAACGGCACCGCTGATCTCTCCGAGCACCTTTTGCACCGCCTGATACGGCGACATATTCTCTTCTGCCATTTTAGCATGCACCGCTTCCACCACCACGATGGCGTCATCGACCACCACCCCGATGGCCAGCACGAGGGCAAACAAGGTGATGAGGTTAATCGTCAACCCTAAAAATTGCATGAAAATAAACGCCCCCACCAGCGATACCGGTACCGCCAGGGTAGGAATCAGGGTAGAGCGCCAGTCGCCCAAAAAGATGAAAACCACCAGGGCTACCAGCAAGAAAGCTTCTCCCAGGGTATGGATCACTTTTTCTGTAGAGGCATCCAGGAAGCTGGAAACGTCATAGCTGATTTTGTAGTCCATCCCTGGCGGGAAAGTATTTGCCTTGAGTTCATCCAGTTTAGCCTTTACCTCCTCAATCACCACGCTGGCGTTACTGCCATAAGTTTGCTTGAGGGTAATAGCCGCCGAAGGGTGGTCGTCGAGGTGGGAGTAAATGTCATAAAATTCACTTCCCAGCTCCACATCGGCGATGTCCTTGAGGTGTAATATTTCCCCGTCAGGATTGGCCCGGATGATGACGTTCTCGTACTGCTCAGGCTCGTTGTACCGGCCCTGGTAGGTCAACACATATTCCAGCGATTGGGATCTTTTACCGGTAGCCTGACCGAGACGTCCGGGTGATCCGATAACACTCTGATCCGCCAGCGCCTCCATCACTTCGTCCGTCGATACGTTATAGGCGCGCATGCGGTCGGGCTTCAGCCAGACACGCATAGCGTATTGGCGGCTACCAAGGATTTTGGCGCTTCCCAGTCCATTTACCCGCTGTATCTCGGGAATGATATTGACACTGGCGAAGTTGAACAAAAACTTCTCGTCAACATTTTTATCTGTACTGAAAAGGTTTACATACATCAGCATGTTCGGCGAGGTGTAATTCACTATGATACCCTCACGCTGCACCAATACCGGTAGTCGGTTAGCCACCTGTTCTATCCGGGTCTTTACCTTTACCACCGCCTGGTTAGGGTCTTCACCGAGGTTAAAAACCACCTGAATCGTGGCCTCCCCTGCACTGGTAGCATCCGATTGCATGTACTTCATGCCGGGTACCCCGTTGATGGCTTTTTCGAGCGGAATAAGCACTGAGTTAACCAACACCTTGGCGCTGGCCCCCGGATATGTGAGGCTTACCACCACCATCGGCGGCGCAATAGACGGAAACTGGGAAATAGGCAAGGTCCGGATGGCAAGTGTACCCATGAATAGAATCACAAGGGAAAGCACGATCGCCAGGACAGGCCTGTGAATGAATCGATTAAACATTGTTTCGTTCTTTACTTGTGAAAATTATTCCGCGTAAGCTTTCAAGTGCGTCATTACCTGCGCCGGATCTTCCATTTTGTAGGTGATATGGTCGTTTTCCTTCACCTTGCGCAGCCCCTCCAGCAGGATCTTGTCGGTTGGCTTGAGCCCCTCTTCTATCGCATACAGGTCCTCTAATTCGGCCCGAATCGTAATTCCCCGAGATTGCACCCTGTCGTTTTTATCAACCACAAACACGTAGTACTTGTCCAGCACCTGAAAAGTGGCTTTCTGCGGAATCAGCAAGGCACCGCGAAGGGGAACCGTCATCTGGATATTGCCTGTTTCGCCATGCCTCAGCAGGCCGTCAGGATTAGGAAAAGTTGAGCGGAAAGCAATATTGCCGGTCTCATTGTTAAAGTCGGCTTCTATCGTTTCCACCACACCAGGATACTGAAACATCTGATTATTGGCCATCATCAGTTTCACCTTGATTAAGCTGTCCTGCCTTACTTTTTGCTTAAACTCAAGGTATTCGGCTTCGGGCACATTGTAATAAACCCACATCTTTGTGTTATCAGAAAGACTGGTGAGGAGGTCACCTTCATTTACGAGACTGCCCAACCGTACCTGAAAGCGGTCCATGAGACCATTAAATGGCGCTTTGATCTCAGTAAAACCTAGGTGCACCTGCGCAAGTGCCCGTTCAGCATTGGCTTTGTCGAGTTTCGCTTTGGCAAGTGCCAGCTCATTCGGTGCCACAATGTTGCTGTCGGCAAGCTGCTTGGTGTTTCGGTATTCGATTTCGGCAAACTGAGCTTCAGCCTGAGCCTTTTGCAGCTCAGCCTGATAGAGCATAGGCATAATCTGAAACATCAGCTGTCCTTGCTTCACATGCTGGCCTTCGTCCACATAAATTTTCTGCAAATAGCCTTTTTCCAGTGCACGCAATTCAATGTGCTGAATGGAGCGGATCTGACACACGTAATCTCTGGTGTTCGATGTGTCTCTCAGCAATGGCCGGGTAACCAACAGCGTGGTTGCCTCTTCTTTCTCTACCTCTTTTGACCCACAGCTTGTCAGGTATAGCAAAGTAACTACACACAAGCCCATGAGCATGGGAATCCTGTTCATAAAAATGAATTAGTTAGTAATACGAAGGGGTTGGGGAGCATTTTCCTAGCGGAAAGGCATATGGAAACGCCGATCCTCTCAGCCCCGATCAGCGAAATGCTGGCTGGAGTTGTACAGATAAGGAAAACTTAAAGGGATGACGGGCAAGGATAAGCTCCCTTGCTGATAACTAAATCAAATCCTGATAACAAGGATTTTGAGGTACCTATCGAATGCGAAATAAGAATAATGCTTACAGTAGGGTAAACGATCGGTAATGGATTCGGTGCTATGAAAAAGAAAACCAGGGTATAAGTTGTAGACGGGATAACCCGCATCCTCTATAGATAATTTCGAAGCGCTAAAATCTTCTTCATCCTCTTCGACTTCTATCTCGGCAATGGCAAGGAACAGTTTGTGTCCTGATCCGGTCGAAGGTTCCTGGATAAAAGCGGCAGCATAATGAAACGCTCCCTGGCTGGAATTTTCTAGAGAATTATTAAAAACAACGGCAGATTCGTACGAATAACTCGAATGAGTAAGGGCATGCAGTTGACTAAAACTGCCCAAAAAGAAAATACACAGCGTCTGGAAGACTATATGAAGCATATTTTTCATTGAGGTTATAAACGTAAGGCCGTTTGGTTTTGTTTACAAAAACCTATAGCAATATCTTACAATATCAATAGCAACACTACCTTTATATTTAAAAAAATTAAGCTCCTGCCGAAATATTTACTTCCGACAGGAGCATTCAACTTTGCTCAATCTTCCTTACCCGGCCGTGGATTGCTGAGGCGGTTTCGCTCCAGTTCGCGTTTCTTATCTGCTTCCCGCGACTCTTCGAGCAGGTACTCCGGGTCGTCGAGGTTGGGGGTCGTGATCAGTGCTTTCCAGTCAAATCCTTCCTCAAATGGCTTCAGCGCTTTGGCAGGATCGAAAACCCGGCTATCTACTGGCAAGGCAAAATAAGGCGTAAAATCAGGCTCGTTCGTGAACAGGTCGCCCAAGTCGCTGGCTCCGGCATCGTATTGATTGAGGTAGGGAATGCCGAGGATGTTCCAGAATGTTTTGAAAATACTACCGAAACTGTAGTGCATATGCCCCACATAGTCGCGGCGGGCATAAGGCGAATACACCGAAAGCACGCTCCGGTGGGCATCCACGTGGTCCACCCCGTCCTGGGCATCGTCCTCGGTTACAAAAATGGCCATGTCTTTCCAGTAGGGCGTTTGCGAAAGGTACTCGACGATCCGGCCCAGGGCGAGGTCGTTGTCGGCCATGTAGCTTTCACGATAAGGATATCCGGCATGGGGGCGGTTGCCTGCGCCGTGGTCATTGGGCAGAATAATGGTTAGCACCTGCGGCAGGGGCTTGCCAGGGGTCAGCCAACGCTCCTCAAATTCGCGGATAAACTGGTCGGCACGAAACTGGTCGGGGATCGCCATGTTGTACGTGGGGTACAAACGTGAGCTATTGTCAAACAAGGGCCCGGGGATCGGGTAGTTGACCATCGGACGTATACCGCCATACTTCAGCGTGCTGTCCTCATAATTGGCAGCCAGTTCAACCCCAAATCCGAAATTGAAAAATCCCACGCTGTTCCGCGCCAGGTGATCCCACATGGAGCCGTGCTCGTTGTAGTCTTCGGGGTAAACCGCGCCTGAGGAGCCCACCAGTGCAAAGTTTCCGGGAGCTTTAGAATCGGCACGCATGGAGCGCCCGCCGCCATAGGCCGCCGAAACCGAGGCCTCTACCCACTCATTCGGGTAGGTGCTCGCCAGCCACCTGTGGCCATCTGCTGAGTGGTCGGCATCTACATAAAAATTATCCGCCAGGGCAAAACGCCGGGCCAGGCTGAGGTGGTTCACCATTACATCGGTGCTGAGGGTGTCCTGCCCGTTTTTGTTGGTAAAAGTTGCTTTCAGTCCGTAGCGGGCCAGTTTAGGGTCGCCGTTACCTTTTTTTATCTGACCAAACACCTCGTCGTAGGTGCGGTTTTCCTTCGAAATAAAAACGATGTGCTTGATCGGAGAGGCTTTTTCACCGGGGTACAGGGGCACAGGGTTGTTTTTCCGGTTGGCGAAAACAGGGTCATTGGCTGCTCGGAAAGTGAAGTTATTGGCCAAAACCTGAGCCGTATAATAAGCGAGGCTGTCGTCGGGAGGGATATTGAGCACAGTCACGGAGCCCCGCATCAGCACACCTACATTGGAAGAAATGGGCGATTTAGCCAAAAACTCCTCGCCACCGTTGGGTCCTGATCCGTAGCCTTTGGCATTGGCCACCACGAGTTGCCGGCCATCGGGGCTTACTTTTAGTTTGGAAGGAAACCAACCCACAGGCAGATGCCCCAGCACCTTACGGCTGGCGATGTCGATCACTGCTACGGCATTCAGCCCGGCCTCAGCCACAAACAGGCGTTTTTTATCGGGCGAAAGGGCGAGTCCGAAAGGAATAATGCCCCGGAAATACCCGAGACGCAGGTCGGGCTGGAGGTAGATATTGTCCACCACGGTGTCGCGCTTCAGGTCAATGACCGAAATACAATCGTTGTTGCCATTGCTTACAAACACCCGTTCGTTGGTAGCTACGAGCGAATTGGGGCTGGCGCCGCCTACTGCCGGAATCCCTTCCACTTCTTCGCCCACGAGAATACCCGTCTTGATGCGCTTCACCACTTTGGGTGCTGCTCCGGTTGCTATTTCCCATACCGAAAACGACTCAGGGGCATTCGGGCTGCCAAGGCCGGGCACAGGCTTGCCATTTACCTTGGTTCCTTCCTCCATTTCTTTGGTTCCATAGCCATAAGCGGCAAAATCATGGGAGGTACCTTTAATGTCGGCGGGATCCACATCCGGAAAAGGCTGGTAGGCAAACATGCCCACATTGGCCACGAATACCTTTTTTTCGTCGGGCGAAAGGGCAATGCCAAAGGGATAGCGCCCTACGGGCACATGGTGCAGGATAGCGCGTGTGGCGACATCAATCACCAGTAACTGAAAGCCAATCTGATCGACCACGTAGAGGGTTTTGCCATCGCGGGTGAGGGCCATGTCGCCGAGGTAACCGTGTGTATAATCCACCCCATTGGCTACGACACTGCAGTTCACCGAATCCTTTTTCTGGCCGGTAACGAGGTCGAAGATAAATACCTTGTTGGATTGGCCACCGGCGATGTACAGCCACTGATTATCGGGCGAAATGGCCAAACCCATGAACACCGACTCCAGGATGCCCTTATCGGTTCGCAGCCCTTCGGGTACCTGCTGGATGGTCGGCTGTCCGGAAAGGGCATTGCGCATCAGCGATACCGAAAAAGGCGTGGTGCCTGAATTGGCAGTTACGACCACCTTGCCGTCCTGGCTCATCACGAGTCCATAAGGGTGCGGGGCCACGCGGTAGGTGCGGCCCATGGGGCGGATCATGCGGCCATTGGGGATGATGGTGGTTCCGCTGGTATCCAGCACGCAATAGGCGCTGTCAGCCGGAGCGGTGACGATCCACCCTTTGGTGGTTTGCTTTGTTTGGCAGGAAAAAATGGCCACAAGGGCTGCCAGGAGGGCAAATCCTAAAATCTGAAAACGAGAAGGAGCAGGCAACATGGTAGGGAATTGTGTGACGAAAGGTAATTAACGCAGTTTAGCTGCAGGTTAAGGCATCTTAAAATTTCAAATTTTCGAAACATTCTATTTTAATAAATCCACTGATTATCAACCGATTTGTGAATTATTTACCCAAAATAACCTTATCTTACTCTTACCTAAACTCCTGTAATTATGCTGTACGTTCACCAGATTCTTCAGAAAAAGGGTTCGCAAATGTGGACCATTGCCCCCGACGCAACGGTTTATCAGGCATTGGAACTGATGGCTGAAAAAAACATCGGCGCTGTACCCGTAATGGAAAACAACATGTTGGTAGGTATTTTCTCTGAAAGAGATTATGCCCGCAAGGTGGTGCTCCAGGGCCGCACCTCCCGCGAAACCCTCATCAAGGACCTGATGACGAAGCAGATTTACTTCGTAAAACCTAACCGCACCCTCGACGATTGCATGCAACTCATGACGGCCAAGCACATCCGTCACCTGCCCGTGCTCAACGACGGCAAACTAGTAGGCATTATCTCCATCGGCGATGTGGTAAAAGGCATTATTTCTATTCAGGCTAATACCATTCGCGAGCTGGAAAGCTACATTACCGGCACCGGCTACGGCGGGTGAGTTTATTTTGAGAGCAACAGCTGGTGGGCAGGGCAACCTGGCCCAGAGCTAGCTTATGCTGTGCCTTCCCTTTTCGAAATATTTTCTCTTGCTCCCTTCAGCCTGATTATCAAAATCGTATTGCCGATGTTATTTTGCATACATGATGCGCACGATCCTATGTTGCCTGGCAGGTATTACCCTGGCTATGGGGGCGGTGGCCCAAAAAAGTGATAGCCTGAAGCACGCTTCCAGCATACAACAGGGCTCCGAAAGGGCTGAAACGATCATCAGGCTTGCAGGTGACAGGGAAACCAGCCTGGAAGAAGCGGCAAAATTGATCGCTGAGTTGCGAAACGAAGTGAAAGATTTGCAAGCCCCTTTACTCGAAGTTCGGGTACTTAACATGTCGGGCCACATCGAATTTGAAGGAGGTAATTATGAGGGCTCGCTCCACTATTACCATCAGGCACTTCGCATCGCCCAAAAAAAAGATATTACAGAACAGAAAATAAAATGCCTGGCCAATCTTTCCGGCGCATTCAACGCCCTTGACAACGCCGACAGCGCCATTTATTTTTCCCAAGCTGAATTGTTGTTACTCAGAGAGCAGGGCGACCGTCAGGCCATCATGCAGGCCGAGCACTACCTGGGCAGCTTATACAGCCAATATTCACGCCTCTACGAAGCAGAGCAGCACTACTTTACCGCCCTGGATTTGGCCAAATCCTTGAAAGACAGCAGTGAAATGGGAAATATCTATTCCAATATCTCTGTAATTTTCAATAGACAGGGCGACCAGAAAGAAGCGATTGCTTATATGGATCGCGCCATTCAACTCATCAGAAAGTTTGGAGACCCCGTGGACCTCATCGCGATACTGGTCAATTCCGGCATCTCATTCAGGTCCTTTGGAAACCTGGCGCGTGCCGAGGCCTGCTACCTCGAAGGAATCAGCCTCATTGACAAAGTGGACCGCGTGGACCATCGCCCCCGCTATGCGGCCTACCTGTACATGAATTACAGCCGCGTTTTGCTAGACAAAGGTGCCTGGAAAAAAGCCCACAGCGCCGCTATTATCGGACTTGAAAATGCGAATATCATTAGCCTGGGTGCTCCTCAGGGTATGGCCAACGCCTATCTGGCCGCAGCTATGCTTCACCTGGGCAGGCTGGATTCGGCCCTGCTTCTCGGTCAATTGGCCCTGACTTTTGTACAAAACCCTGAACTCGTCAGCCAAAGAAAGGACGTAACCGAAATCCTCGCTGACATCCATACCGCAAGAGGAGAGTACAAGGAAGCCCTGCAGTACGAAGTCCGCTACGCGGCCCTGCTAGACAGCCTCAATCGAATGGAAAGAGACGAACAACTCACTGAGCTACAGGTAAAATTCCGCACCAAAGAAAAGGAACAGGAACTGCTGAACCTCCGCCATCAGACCGAGCAGCGCAACGCCCTGGTCGTTCAGTTGATAGCACTGGCCATCATTGCCTTGCTGGTGGCCATGCTGATTGCCAGCTTCTTTTACCTGCGGGGAAAGAAAAACAGCGAGCTCCTACAGAAAAGCCAGGAAGTTGACCGCTTAAAATCGAGGTTCTTCGCTAATATCTCTCACGAGCTCCGAACCCCCCTTACCCTGATCCTGACTCCTGCCGAAGTGATGATGGCCCAGGCGAGTGGCCGGGACAAGGAGCAGCTATCACTTATTCAACGCAATGCCCTCAGGCTGCTCAAACTCATCAACCAAATGCTCGACCTCTCCAAGGCCGAAGCGGGCAAACTGGAACTGAAAACTTACCTCGGCGATGTCGTGCCCCTCCTTTCCGGCATCACCTATTCTTTTGAATCTCAGGCAGAGAAAAAGCAGATTCAGCTCACTTTCGAAGCCGGAGATACGCCCCTGGAGTTGTATTTCGACGGTGACAAACTCGAGCACATCCTGACCAACCTCCTGGCTAATGCCCTGAAATTTACCCCGGCGGCAGGTCAGGTGCATGTCCGGGTATTCAAAACTACCTTTTCGAAAAAAGAAATGGCCTGCCTGGAAGTGGTAGATACCGGCATCGGTATTTCACCGGAACAGCAGGCGCGCATTTTTGACCGCTTTTTTCAGGCCGACAATGCCGACACGCGCGCCTACGAGGGTGCAGGTATCGGGCTGGCGCTGGTAAAAGAACTGGTGGACCTGCACCACGGACGCATTGAGGTGAGAAGCACACCCGGCAAGGGGACCACATTTCGCGTGTTGCTGCCGCTCGGACGTGCCCACCTTATGGATCAGGAAATACGCCAGGTAGCTCCTGACCGCCTGTACGACGTTCCGGACATTACTGAATTTACCGCTTCTGCACCCGAAGGCCAGCAGGAAAACCTGCCTCTGGTTTTAGTGGTGGAAGACCACCCCGAAGTCCGGCAATACCTGGTGTCGCACCTCACCCCTTTCTACGAAGTAAAAATGGCCGAAAATGGCCAGGAGGGGCTAGACATGGCTCGGGCGCTTATTCCTGACCTTATTATTTCCGACCTGATGATGCCCGTCATGGATGGACTTGAGCTTACCCGCTCCCTCAAAACCGACGCAGCTACCGACCACATTCCCGTCATTTTGCTCACTGCCCGCGCCGACGAAGCAGATAAGCTCAAGGGGCTGGAATACCACGCGGATGAATACCTGACCAAGCCCTTTAACCCCAAAGAACTTCTCTTTCGGATTCAGAACATGATCCTGCTCCGGCGAAATATGCAGGCGCGTTTCAAGCAATTTCTGACACTCCAGCCTCAGGAAATTGCGGTAAACTCGATGGAGCAGGTCTTTTTGGAAAAAATGAAAAATGCCATCGAGGAAAATATCGGCGATGAACATTTCGACGTCGTGCAACTGGCATCAGCCATGGGACTGAGCCGCTCTCAGCTTTTCAGGAAAATGAAGGCACTTACCGACCAGTCGCCCCAGCTATTTATCCGGACCTACCGCCTGGAGCGGGCCATGCAGCTACTGAAACAGCGCGCCGCAACCGTGACCGAAATCGCCTATCAGGTGGGTTTCAACAGCCCCACGTATTTCTCCAAAGCTTTCTCCGATCATTTTGGCCAGGTGCCCACCGCGGTGCTTAAGGGAGATGGGTAATCTCAGGCCCGGGATCTACGGAAATGGGTGTCTTTTTTCAGTAGAATGGATATCTGTGAGAAACAGAGGATCCGGTTTCGTTCCGAATTTCCTTTTCAAAAACCTTCCTGGAAAAATGTGGCTCTGCAGCGAAAAAACCGCGATTGAGTGCCTTGTGCAACGTCGTTGTATGCGCGTGCAACCTCAGTGTAAAGCGGCAACATGTGATTCCCTGAAAAAATAAAGCACTGCAACCTGACCATATCACGTTGCAACCTGCTTGTAGGCGAAAGAAAGTTAGAATCTGGTATTTGAGACCATTGATTTTAACCAATTCCAAACCGCCATGAAGAACATTATTCTGCTCCTGATTTGCCTCAACGGCTTCCTGGTGCCCGCCTTTGCCCAAACCTATGTGGTGGCGGGCGATACGGTCACCGAAAACCCGCTCGCTAATTCCAGCGACCTCTTCGACAGCAAGGAACTCGTCCTCCTCTGGGATGAACGCAATACCAACAACAACACCTTCCCGATCCGGCATCAGATCGTCGATTACCTGCAAAACACGGCGGGTACCGTCCCCCTTAACCAGGCATTTTCTTTTAAAAACGTAGCCAACACGCCCAACCAGACGAACGCAGGTTCCCGCAGGCTCGACATAGCCACCGGCGACTTCAACGGCGATGGCTTTCAGGAGTATGTAACTGCCTGGACTTCGGGCAATGGCAACGGCATTTCCTTTTTTGTACCTAAAATGGATCATTCCGTGCTCGACCCCACCAACGGCGTTACCCAGCAAGTGTCCGTAAGCATGGGAACCAATGACGATAACCTTTATGGCAAAGTAAGAATCATGGCCGGCGACCTCGACGGAGATGCCCGCGATGAAATTATCCTCCTTTATCCCAGCGTAATTACCAGCGGCCCCAATGGCGTGACTAGCCTCGCCCTGAAGGTTTTCTTCACCGTTCAAAACGGCCCCGGTTCTATTTCTTTTGTAGAAACGACCAATACCAACGTATTCGACCTCGTGAACAACCAGCCATTTGAACCGTGGGACGTGGTGGTAGCCGATTTTGACCTCGATGGAAACAAAGAAATAGCTGTGGCTGGTCTGCGTAAACCTCCGGGCGGCGGCGTGCCTGCGGTGAACATGTACGTGTACAACTGCGACAGCACCACCCGCGGCCTGCAATCGAAGGGGCTCGAAACAATCCGCACCAATATCCCCGCAGGCACCACCGTATCGGTAAACATGACCGCAGGCGACTTCGACGATAAAGTTGGAAACGAACTGGCCATAGCCGTTTCTACTCCGGGCGCCTCCGCTTCCGGCCAATCCATCAACGACACCTACCTCTACCTGGTCAGGATCGGAGACGAACTGGGCGTGGGCTCCTACGACCTGCTGGAAGCAGCTTTTTACGGGGTAAATGACCTTTCCCTGGAAGAATATTCTCAGAATGTACCCTCCAGCTTTACGATGAACGCTTTTGACCTTGAATCTGGAGACCTCGACAACGATGGCCGCGACGAACTGGTGATTGGTTTGCTGGGTAAATTCAAAGCGCTGCGCTTCGTGCCGGGCACCGGATGGAATGAATTTGCGGAAGTGGGCGGTTTCAGCATGCCCGACCCCAGCTACAGCTACAATTTCCTTTCCGTAGGCGACCTCGACAACGACCGCCGCGCCGAGATTGTGTACGTGCAGGACTATAAAGACGAAAACACCAACCCGGAAACTTACAAGCTCGTTTTGCAGGTGTACCGCTGGAATGGAAGCGCTTTCGAGAAAAAAGCCGAAACGACCAACCACCAGTCCATCCAATCCGGCCAGTCAGAGCCCCGCAGGTTTGCTTTGGCCATCGGCGACTTCGACGGCGACCGCGTGCGGGTGGGTCAGGGCCGACGCTATGTGAAAACCAAGATCGTGCAGCCGCTCGTCATCCTCAACGCCCCTCCCGTGCAGTTCGACATCCTCGGCAATACCACCGTGGACCTCAACACCTGCTACAACGGCCAGAACTGCGATTTTCGCAGCATTTACAAAACCTCTTCTTCAAGTACAGAGCTCGTATCGACCACGGTTGAGCGCACCTGGGGCGTGAGTGCTTCTTTGTCAGGCGGGGGAACCTTCGCAGGCCTCGGCGTGGAAGCCAGCGTGACTGCCAAGTACGGCGAAAAATTCAGCCGCTCCGGAGTAAATTCAAAAACCTTCACCATTTCGCAGCAAACAGTAGCCAAGGAAGACGACTGGATTTACGCCACCGTGACAGATTACATCATCTGGGAATACCCGGTGTTTGAAGCCGGCAACCTCGTGGGCAATCTCCTCTCGCTCACACCTGTACTCTCCGAAAACCGCTGGTTCGACTCCAAAAGCTGGAGTGCCTACACCTACCAACCCGACCACGAAGTGGGCAATATCCTCTCTTACCGCCCTTACGCCCAGCCCAACTTCACCGACAATCCCGCCGTGCAGGAGCCCATCAAGGCCGATGCCATTGCCGACGCGCTGACGGTAAGCATCAATTCTGACCACACCTGGGACCTCAATATCCAGGACTTTAACCAAAACAGCGCTTCCAAAACCAAAGAAATTGGCCTGGAAGTAGGCGCCTCGATTTCGGGATGGGGCGTAAAAGTAGGTGTTACGGGCAACTACAGCCAGTCGTCGCTCAGCACGCACACCACCAGTGTACAAAACTCGACTTCGCTCACGGTAGAACTGAAAGGCGTTGATCCCTCCGTTCCGGAAGCGCGCTACATCGTGACTCCGTACATGTACTGGGGTAAAAATGGCTCCCTGACGCTTGACTACGCCGTTCGCCCCGAAGAAGCTGCACCCGGCGGTACCCCTACTTTTTGGGATGCGAACTATAAAAATGTAGCTGACCCGGCTTTCATCCTGCCCTGGAAATACGACCCGGAAAAAGGATTTGCCCTGCAAGACCCACAGAAACGCTACCAGACCAAGTCGATCTTCCTCGATCCCGTGGATCCTAAAATCGGCGAAGTGGTTACGATCACTGCCTATATCTACAACTGGAGCCTGCAACCCACCAACGGTCCTGTGTCTATTGGCTTTTTCCTCGGGAACCCCAATATCGGCGGCATTCCTATGACCAATACCCAGGGCGAGCAGATAGTATCCACGCTGAGTTCCATTCCCGGTCGCAGCAAAGAAAAAATCACCTTCCAGTGGGTGTACGACGGCAATACGACCCGCTTTCCAAAAATCTACGGCTACATCGATCCGGGACAGGCGCATACTGAAATCCACGAAAACAACAACGTAGGTTTTGTGGTGCTCGAAGTACAGGGCGACGGAAGCGCTCCCCTTTCCCTTGACGAGGACATGGATGGCCTGGAGTGGGTAGCCGCTTACCCGAATCCATTTTCCGGCCAAACAAACCTCGAATTTGAGCTGAACACCCCGCAAGGAGTTAGCCTCCAGGTAATGGACCTCCAGGGCCGTACCGTTTTCCAGCGGGAAAAAGAAACCCTCCAGCCCGGCACCCAGTCGATCGCATTCGCACCCGACCACCTGCCCGCAGGCATTTACCTCTACCGCTTATCAGCCGGTACACGGGTAGCCGCAGGCAAATTGGTGTACCGTCCATAAGGATAGCCCTCCGTCTGGCTCTATCCCGGACCACAAGCAAGGCAACCTTCGTTCTTTTCTGTTTCCAATTTCAACCCCGGGCAATTGCCTGGGGTTGTTTTTTGATGGATCGAACTGTTTAAGGAAAAAATATCCCTAAAATGTTTATTGATGTAAAATACTTTTGTACCAAGGCGAGCAAATCTAATCACTTACCAAACAACCCAAACACCGCACTCCCACTGCCCGACATCGCGGCGTACACAGCGCCTTCGTCGTACAACTGCTGCTTGAGGTCAGCCAGTTCGGGGAAGAGGGCAAAGACCGGGCGCTCCAGGTCATTCACCAAATCAGTACGCCAGGTATCGATAGGCTGAAGCAGCACTTGTTCCAGGTTGCGATTGGGGTCAATACGGGCGAGGTCCAGCCCCTTATAGGCTGCAGCCGTTGCCGAATGGATGCCCGGCGTCACGAGCCGAACTTTGTAGGGCATATCCAACGCAAACGTCCGCAAATCGGTACCTGTGCCGGTAGCCAGCATGGGCTCATCGTAGAGGAAAAAGGGCACATCGGCACCCAGTTGAGCAGCCAGGGCGTGAAGCTCGTTCACTGGCACCCGCAGGTCCAGCCATTCGTTGAGGCCGCGAAGGGTGAACGCCGCATCGGCAGAACCTCCACCCAGGCCCGCACCGGCTGGTATATTTTTTTGTAAATGAAGACTAACCCCCGGCAAACCTCCCACGTGTTTGGCAAGTAGTTTATAAGCCCGAACACAGAGGTTATCGCTGTTGCTTCCATCCAGTGAAATGCCCGAAAGGTAAAGCTCACAACCTACGCAGGTGGACATGCGCAGCTCCAGCTTGTCGCGGAGCGAAGGGACGGGCACCATCAGGGTTTCCAACAGGTGGTAGCCATCGGCGCGTTTGCCCCGGATCATGAGACCCAGGTTAATTTTGGCAGGAGGAAATAGGGTAATAGACAAGGGAAATCAGTTGCGAACTTCTTCGTAGTCAATGTCTTCCACTACGTCGTCCAGTTTAGGTTTGGCCTTTGTGCGGTTTTTGGGAGCACTTACTTTCACCTCATCATTCACCTGATAGTATTCGTTGTACGGGTCGCGGGTGTAGTTTTGGTTAAATGCTTCGTGCTGGCGCTGGGCATCATCGGCGACCATCTGGATGATCCTTCGGGAAAGAAAAGCCCCTATTTGCCTGCCCCAGAGCCGAAATACCAGCCTGAAAGCGAGGGAAATACCGATGATCCAGAGTAGAAAAGTCATAAGTGCTTAAGTTCCTGCTGTTAACATCCCACGGGTTCCCGGGCGATTACCTCCTGATAGTACGCTTCATATTCAGAAACGATACGATCGAGGCTAAACTCCTCGGCCCTTGCCCGGGCACTGGTAGAAAAAGACTGCCATTTAGCTTCGTCTTTAAGTAAAGATAAGGCATACTCAGCCATTTTGTTCACATCACCGATCGGTGCAGCAAAACCATTTTGCCCGTGCTGAACCAGCTCCGTAAGTCCTCCGGCATCTGAGCTAATGACCGGCACGCCACAAGCCATGGCTTCGAGGGCCGAAAGGCCAAAGCTTTCATTTTCGGAAGGAATAACGAAAAGGTCTCCGATGGAGTAAATCTCCTCTACGGCATTCTGACTACCCAGAAAGTAAACATCCTCATCCATTCCCAGCTCACGCACCATTTCTTCGGCGTGGTGGCGCTCAGGCCCATCCCCGACCATGAGTAGGCGCGAAGGCACTTCCTTCCGCACGATGTCAAACATTTTTACCACATCCTGTATCCGCTTTACCTTCCGGAAATTGGAGGTATGCACCAGCAGCTTCTGACCACCCTGGGTAATCATTTTGCGGAAATGCTCTTTGTCCTGACGAGTAAATCGCACGAGGTCCACGAAGTTGTAGATCACCCGGATGTCGTTTTTGATGTCGAAATTGAGGTGGGTGGCTTCTTTCAGATAAGCTGATACCGCAGTCACGCCATCGCTTTGGTTGATGGAATGGGTAACCACCGGCTCATAGCTCTGGTTTTTCCCTACAAGGGTGATGTCCGTGCCGTGGAGGGTGGTAACTACCGGCACCCGTTGACCATACGTTTTGAGGATATCGCGGGCAAGGCAAGCCACAGAGGCGTGTGGGACCGCATAATGCACGTGAAAAAGGTCTAGGTTATGGTAGCGGGCCACATCTACCATGGCACTGGCCAGGGCCGATTCATAAGGAGCAAATTCAAACAAGGGGTAGTCCTTGGTTCGTACCTCGTGGAAGAGGATATTTTTATTGAAAAGGTCGAGCCTGATGGGTCGGCTGTAGGTGATAAAATGGATGGTATGGCCGCGTTGCGCGAGGGCTTTGCCCAGCTCGGTGGCTACTACGCCACTACCGCCATAGGTAGGATAACAAACAATTCCGATGTTCATGTGTGGGTGCGATTAGTACCTAAACGACTGAACAGGTACTTGGTTTTTGGCCAATAAAAATAAATGCAGCGACCCGGAAGGTCGCTGCACAGACTTTTTTTGAATTATATGTTTCAACCGAAGATCAGGTAGGCCAGCAGCGACACTACCCCCAGGGATACAATCACCACGTAGTTCTGAATCAGGCCCGACTGCATTTTGCGGATAATTTCCCCAAAAGAACCGATGCTCCAGGTAGTTCCGCTTACAGCCCCTTCTACAACTTTTTCTTCGAAAGGCTTCAATACCGCGTTTCCGAGCCAGTTAAAGGGCTGGATAATAAAGCGATCATAGATTTCGTCGAAGTAAAATTTGTTGACCATGGCGGGGTACAATCCTCCGAAACGCTTAGTCAGCAGGGCATCGCCTTCGAGTTCGTTTTTGCGGAAAAAATTGCGGGCATACAGCACCGTCAATATCGCCAACACGGCTGAGAGTCCGATCAGCAGCCCTTCAATAGCCGGAGCATGGTGCGCATTTTCTTCAATGGCAGGCAGATTTGAAATGGTGTTGTTCAACCATCCATGTCCGATCCAGTTCAGGCTGCCTTCGCCAATAATAGCTGGAAGGCCCATAAATCCGGCGAAAGCGGCAAATACACTCAGCACCCACAAGGGCAAGGTCATAATAGCCGGGCTTTCGTGTATAGGATGGGCTTCGGCATTAAAGCGAGGTTTACCCTGAAATACCAGGTACCAAAGACGGGTCATGTAAAAGGCGGTAAACAAGGCCGTTACCAGTGCAATGATCCATACGCCTTTGTAAAGCACTCCACCATTAAAAAAGAGGCCGGAGAGTATTTCGTCTTTAGAAAAGAAGCCCGCCAATGGCGGGATGCCTGCAATAGCCAAGGTAGAAATAAGGAAGGTGATGCTGGTAGAGGGCATAAATTTACCCAAACCTCCCATGGTGCGGATATCCTGCGGGTCTTTGGCGGCGTGGGCGTGCTCCATGGCATGAATCACCGAACCGGAACCCAAAAAGAGGCAAGCTTTGAAAAATGCATGGGTGAACACATGGAAAATAGCCGTGGTGAATGCTCCGGCTCCGAGCGCCATGAACATAAAGCCCAGCTGCGAAACCGTGGAGTAGGCCAGCACCTTTTTAATGTCGTTTTGAGCCATGGCGGTCAGCGCGGCGATCAGGGCCGTAGCGCAGGCAACCACCGTTACGATGGCCATTACATCGGGGGCAGCCAGGAAAACAGGGTGAATCCTTGCAATCAGGTAAATACCCGCCGTAACCATCGTGGCCGCGTGGATCAGGGCCGATACCGGAGTAGGGCCCGCCATGGCGTCCGGCAACCAGGTAAAGAGCGGGATCTGAGCCGACTTACCGGTAGCAGCAATAAACACCAGCAGCGACAGCCAGAAGGCCATATTGCCGGTAAATCCGTGGGCGTTGACCGCGTCAAAACTGAATGAACCTACTTCCCGGAAAACCAGGAACATGGCGATCATCATAGCAAAGTCACCGATTCGGTTCACCACAAAGGCTTTTTGCGCAGCCTTTGAATTACTCATGTCTTTGTACCAGAAACCAATGAGGAGGTAAGAGCACAGCCCTACCCCTTCCCAACCGAGAAACATCACCACCATGTTGTCCCCGAGGATGAGGTTATTCATGGCAAAAATGAAGAGGTTGAGGTAGGCAAAGAATTTATAGAAGCCTTCGTCATTCTTCATGTACCCGATGGAGTAGATGTGAATGAGGGCTCCTACGCCGTTTACCACCATGGCCATCAGCCACGAGAGGTTGTCTATTTTGTAGGAAAAAGCAATGCCCAGGTCGGCAGTTGACATCCAGTCTGCCACCTGAAAGCTGACCGCACCTTTCGACACAGCCGCAAACTGCATGGCTATGAGCACGAAAGGCAAGCCTACCATCAGCGAAGCCAGCCAGCCCATCAAGGCTTTTTGGTTGCGAAGTGCAGGAAAAAACAAACCTCCCAGGCCGATAAGTACCGAACCAATCAGGGGAAGAAGGATAATGAGTTGGAGCATAACGGGTTACTTATCGGGCCTTACCATTTAAAGAGGTTGACCTCATTGATGTCAATGTCCAGTTTGTTGCGGAACAAAGCAATGAAAATAGCCAGCCCTACGACGGCCTCCGCTGCTGCCACGCACATTACAAAAAACACCAGCATAGAACCGGTGGCTCCTGCCTGGGTACCGGGCACGTCATGAAACTTGGAGAAAGCCACCAGCGACAGGTTAGTTGCATTGAGCATGAGCTCGATACACATAAAAACCACAATGCCGTTTCGGCGGGTCATTACGCCCACAGCTCCCATGGTAAACAACAGGGCGCTCACGGCGAGGTACGAAAAGAGGTTGGGTTCCAGGCTCATAGCTTAGGCCTCGTGTTTGTATTTTTTAGCAATAAGGATGGCTCCCATCAGGGCAACCAGCAATACCACAGAAATAATTTCGAAGGGAAAAATATACTGGGTCATAAGCACCTGGCCTACAACCTCTACTTTGCCATAAGTATAAGGTCCTGAAACGTCGGCATCGCCACCAAATCCACGGAAAACGAGGATCATTTCTGCCAAAAACGCCAGACCTATTATAAAGGAAGTTCCCTTTCGCCAGTCAAACTTCGAAGCTTCTTCTTCGTGGCTGAGGTTGAGCAGCATGATCACGAACAGGAACAGTACCATGATGGCACCGGCATACACCAGTATCTGGATCACGGCCAGAAACTCAGCTTCGAGGCTCAGGTAAAGCCCTGCGATGCTGAAGAAGTTGACAATGAGGGACAAAGCCGAATAAACCGGGTTACGGTTAAACAGCAGACCAATTCCACCAGCGATTGCCAGCACGGAAAACAGCCAAAAGAGAAGGGTAGCTACGGTTACCAAGGCCTGTGAGGGTTAGTACAACGCGGGCAAAGATGAATATTTTTTTACTTAAATGCACAGATAGCCGCATTCTTCGCGCTATTCCATCAGCTTTGGGTCACCTGCCAGCCCGGTAATGCGGTTCCAGTCTGCCGGACTGTCAATGGCCGGACTGTTTTCGCCCATAACGAGTGCCGCCTGAATGCGCCAGCCCGCCTCCAGCCATCGGAGCTGCTCCAGCGATTCGGCCTGTTCCAAGGGAGAAACCGGCAAATGCTGCACCGCCATCAGGGCCTCCCGCCGAAAGCCATACAAGCCAATGTGACGCAGAAAAAGGCCCGAATCGAGGCATTGCTGAAGGGCTGCTTCGCTCCCGTTTCGGATAAAGGGCACCGGATACCTGCTGAAGTACAGCGCCTCACCAAGGGCATTGCGTACCACCTTCACCACATTCGGGTTTTGGAGCACCACGCGGTCGGCTATAGTCGAAACCAGCGTTGCGACGGGCACATCACCGGATTTAAGGGCCGTGATCAGCACATTGAGGTGGTTGGGATCGAGAAAGGGCTCGTCTCCTTGCACATTTACCACAAAAGGAAATTCGGGAAAAGTGGCAGCTACTTCCGCCACGCGGTCGGTACCGGAGGGATGGTCGCTGCAGGTCATGACCACGTCGCCGCCCCAGCTTTGCACATGTTTATATATGCGCGCATCGTCGGTAGCCACTACCACCCGCTGAAAATCAGCCTGAACCGCCTGGGCATACACCCGCTGAATCATGCTTTTGCCGTCTATTTCTACGAGGGGCTTACCCGGAAACCGGGTGGAGGCGTAGCGGGCAGGGATTACGGCAAGGGTGGATTGACTATTACTCACACCGCAATTTCTCAATTTTCACATTCAATCCCCAATGTTCATTCCCTTCGAAGTAAATGCCCCGAAGACCCAGCCGATTTGGCCGTTGTGATCGATCTGGTACCAGTAGTCAATCACGCCATTGATCGTTTCTGACTCTCCTTTTTCGAGCACGGTGCACACATCCCCATCTACGAGCTGAAAAACGACCTCAGAGCCCTGGGTGGAAGGGGTAGAACGGATATTGACCTTATCGCCCGTGATGTAGAGCTGGTTTGCGGGCAGGGCAGCCCTTTCTTTAATGCTCGTAGCGGCTTCATCCGCAAACACCACGAGGGGCGAAGTAGTAAAGACGGCGTTGTTAGATATAGATTCCAGCAGAGCAAGTTTCTTTTTCTTGTCCTTTTCGGCTGAGGCACGAGCCAAAAGCACAGCTACCTGCACATCGTTTTCTACGGTGCTTATGCCCTGATCGCGGCGAACGTAGCCACTTACCTTTTTCTCCAGACCTGATGCCTGAATCCAGGATGGATCATCGGTTTCGGTAAAGGCAATAAGGTCGCCGGGGCTGAATGAGGTACCGGTCATGGTGGTCAGGTCGGGGCGCTTGCATACGCTCACAGGCGAAACGATGGCGGCCAGGCTGGCATTTTCCATCATCAAAAAAGCATTTACCCAGCCGATTTTCCCATCCGAAAGGGTTACCTCCAAGTAGGTCCGTTTTTCCTCAGGTATCTCTTGTTGGTTGCCGGTAAGGGTTACTTTTTCTCCGAAAAAAATATTCGTTACATACTTTGCTTTGTTGCCGGGCGCATCTCGCAAACCTACGGCATTCCATATGCTAATGGCTGTGGGCACGGCTTCGGCCATGGCACCTTCCTCAGAAGAACCGTTGCTGGAGGAGTTGGGTTGGCAGGACCAAAAGGTGAGCAATACTATTGCAAACAGGCTCGATACGAGCGAAGAAAAAGTACGCATAAGTGAATATTACGGGGTGGACATCGGGAATTGAATGCCTGAATTAAAAAAATATCCGGGGCATCTCAACAAAAATGTTTGATCAGAGTTAGTTACAATTGAAACTTTTACGTAATTCGCGCCGTGAATGTAGCTGAGGTAAAACTGGGAGGGCTGCTGGCCCGTGCACACAAGACTTTTGCCCGACGGCTAATCGACCGTTTCCGGGAATCAGGAGAGGATATTTCCATGGAGCAATGGGTATTACTCCTGCACCTTTGGGAAAAAGACGGCAAGACACAAAACGAACTCGCTTCCTGTATCAAATTTGACAAAACCATGGTTACCAGGGCATTAAACACCCTCGAAGCGCAAAACATGGTGGTGCGTGTACATGATAACCAGGACAAACGCGTGAACCGCATCTACCTCACCCACCTCGGAAAAACACTTAAGGAGCGCCTCATGGCCATTGCCGACGAAGTACACGGCGAGGCATGTAAGCATATCTCAGAAAATGAACTCAATCAGTTCCGCGAAACCCTTCTGAAAATTCTTCTAAACTTAGAAACCCCCGATACTTCCGTATCAAACCAATCTACATAGTTTCAATTGCAACCGTTTTTCTTCAAATTTATATGAACAAACGCAGACTCACCATTGTCCTGGGTATTGTATTTCTGATCGCGGCAGGCTTTGGATCCCAGGCCCTGATCAGTAAGAAAAAGCCTACCCCCCGTACCGAAACTGTCATTGTGCCCAAGCAGGTGAAAGTTTCCCGTGCAACCAACGGCACTTCTCCTGCAGAGATCGAAATTACGGGCCGACTCACCGCCGCTCAGAAAATCGATATTTTCTCAGAAGTAGGTGGCACCCTTCTCCCCGATAGCCGCAGGTTTAGGGAAGGTAACTATTTCAAAAAAGGCGATTTACTCGTTTCCATCGACCGGGAAGAAGCACGCTATGGCCTCATGGCACAGAAAAGCAGCCTGATGAACCAGGTTACGCTCATTCTTCCAGAACTCAAAACCGACTACCCGGCCAGTTTTCCAGCATGGGAAGCCTGGATAGCAGCCTTTGACCCTGCCAAACCCCTCGCTAAAATGCCCGAGGCCCAGACCGAAAAGGAGAAATACCTCATTTCGGCCCGCAACCTCTACAACCTCTATTTCACCATTTTGAGTGCAGAGGAAAGACAGAAAAAGTACATCATTTCAGCTCCTTTCAATGGCGTGGTTGCTGCCGCTGACATCAAAGAAGGTACGCTGGTACGTGTTGGTCAAAAGCTGGGCGAGTTTTTCAACCCCAACGACTACGAACTCGAAGCCGCTCTTTCACTCGAAGACCTCGCTTATGTAAGCACGGGCCAATCGGTAATTTTAGGCTCCGATGACATCGCCGGTACCTGGCGGGGAAGCGTGATCCGCATCAGCGACCGTATTGACCCCACCACTCAAACGGCCCGCATTTATGTGCGTGTGCAAGGTCAGAACCTGAAAGAAGGCATGTACCTCTCCGGTAAAATTCAGGGCAAGGCCCTTGATCGGGTAGTAGCATTGCCCCGCGGTCTGCTCATCGACCAAAGTAAAGTGTACACCGTGCAGGATTCGATCATGAAACTGATACAGGTAAATCCCGTGCGCTATTCTTCGCAGCAGGTTTGGGTACGTGGTATTCCTGATGGTGCTACCATGGTCAATGAAGCCGTAATCGGTGCCTTCGAAGGCATGAAAGTTAACCCCTACGAATCCAGATAATCCGACCGATGAAAAGTTTAATCCAATACTTTATCCGGTACCCAATAGCCGGAAACCTCCTCACGGTGTTGCTGCTTGGTTTGGGACTCGTGGGCCTGAACCGCACCCGCAGTACCTTTTTCCCTGAAACAGACTCTAAGTTCATCGTAGTACAAACCGTACTCCCCGGTGCCTCGCCTGAGGAAGTAGAAGAAGGAATTGTGGCCCGGATCGAGGATAACCTGAAAGGCGTAACGGGCATCGACCGCGTTACGTCCGTTTCCAGCGAAAATGCCGGTACCATCACTGTAGAAGTGAAGCGGGGTTACAAGATTGACGTGGTGCTTCAGGACGTAAAAAACGCCGTGGACCAGATCACATCTTTCCCGACCAACATGGAGTCTCCGGTCATTTTTAAGCGTGAAGCTCTGACGGTGGCCTTGAATTTTGCCCTTTCCGGAGATACTGACCTCAAAACCCTCAAGCGGTTTGCCCGGAAAATAGAAAGCGACCTTTTAGCCAAAGAAGGCATTTCGAAAGTAGAATTGACGGGGTTTCCGGATGAGGAAATCGAAATTGCTGTGCGGGAAAACGACCTCCGCAAGCACCAGATTACCTTTGAGCAAGTGGCCGTGGCCGTGCGGACTGCCAATATTGAGGTTACCGGTGGAACCATCAAAGCATCGAACGAAGAGCTGCTTATCCGCTCCCGCAACAAAGGCTATTACGCCAGCGACCTCCTCGACCTGCCCGTGGCTACGGCCCCTGACGGTCGCCAGGTACTCCTGCGTGAGGTAGCCGATGTGCAGGACAAATGGTCCGACAGCCCCAACCGCAGCTACGTGAATGGTCGCCCGGCTATCGCCATCAACGTGTCGAACACCACCGACGAAAACCTGCTGGAGATTTCTGAAATGACCCAGAAGTACATCGAGGAGTTTAACAAAGAAAACCCCAGTGTGCAAGCTACGATCATCCGCGACGGAGCCGTGATTTTGAATCAAAGGATTGATTTGCTGACCAGTAACGGTATCCTCGGTTTCTTCCTGGTTATTCTGGTTTTGGCCATGTTCCTGCAACTCAGGCTGGCTTTCTGGGTGGCTTTGTCGATCCCTGTTTCGTTTGCAGGCATGTTCCTGATCGCTCCCATGATCGGGCTGAGTATCAACGTTATCTCTCTTTTTGGGATGATCATCGTCGTAGGTATTCTGGTAGATGATGGTATCGTGATTGCGGAAAACATCTATCAGCACTTCGAAAAAGGGAAATCAGCCGCACAGGCCGCCCTTGATGGTACCCTGGAAGTGCTGCCTTCTGTATTTTCTGCCGTGGCAACTACCATGGTAGCTTTTGCGAGCTTCCTATTCCTGGAAGGAATCACGGGTGACTTCTTCTCCGATCTGGCCGTGGTGGTTATCCTTACCCTCGGAATTTCGCTCATTGAGGGCGCCCTTATCCTTCCCGGCCACGTGGCGCACTCTAAAGCCTTACACCCGCCTACCGAATTTCAGCCAGCCCCTACCCAGGGCTTTGGCAGATGGACCCATGCCGTTGGTCAGTTATTTGAAAAGCTCCAACAGAGCCTTTGGGGACTCATGGACTTTATGAAAAATAAGCTCTATGCCCCGGCGCTGGACTTTTTCTTCAGAAATACCTTTCTGGGACTTACCATTCCTGTAGGATTGCTGCTCCTGAGCTTTGGCCTGGTAGGAGGTGGTTTTGTAAAAACGACCTTCTTCCCCTTTGTGGAAGGCGATTTCATTGGCGTAAACCTGAAAATGCCTTCCGGAACCCGTGAGGTAACTACCCAGCAATGGCTCGACCATATCGAAAAAACTGTTTGGGAAGTGAATGCTGAACTCAAAGCAAAACGACCCGACGGACTGGACGTGGTTCAGATTGTAAACAAAAACATCGGACCCAGCACCAACCAGGGCAACATGACCATCAACCTCCTCGATGGGGAAACCCGCCAGATGTCGGGCCTGTTGATCAGTGATGCCATCAGGCAAAAGGCAGGCACCATTTATGGCTCAGAGTCCGTTACCTACGGCATTGCCACTCCTTTCGGCAAGGCCGTTTCGGTTGCAATTGTGGGCAGCAACCTGAAAGAAGTAGAGGCTGCTGTGCGGGAATTGAAGGCTAAAATGCAGGAAATCTCCGATCTGCGCGACATCACCGACTCGAACCAGGAAGGCCTGCGTGAGGTGAATGTAAAACTCAAGGACAAAGCCCTTTTGCTCGGCCTCACCCCGCAATTTGTGATGGGCCAGGTTCGCCAGGGATTTTTCGGCTCCGAAGTACAGCGCCTGCAGCGCGGCCAGGACGAAGTAAAAATTTGGGTTCGCTATGACGAAGCCGACCGCAACTCCATCGGCCGCCTCGAAGAAATGCGTATCCGCACAGCTACCGGCCAGACCTTTCCACTCAAAGAAATCGCGTCTATCGACCTCGGAAGGGGCATTATCGCCATCAACCGTATCGATGGCAGACGCGAAATCAGGGTAGAAGCCGACCTTGCTTCAGCCGATGTTTCTGCTACTGACATGATCGCCACCCTTCAGGATGAGCTGCTGCCGCCCATCCTGGCTAAATACCCCTCTGTAACGGCATCTTTTGAAGGACAAGTACGTGAAAACGCCAAAACCCAGCGCTCCAGTGCCTTGGTCATGCCCTTGACCGGTTTGTTTATGCTGGTCATTATCCTGCTCACCTTCCGCAGTGTCGGACAAACATTGAGCTTGCTGACCATCATTCCTTTCGGATTGATCGGCGTGATTCTTGGTCACTGGATGTTTGGACGGCCGATCAGTATCCTCTCCGGCCTGGGTATTGTGGCTTTGATCGGAATCATGGTCAACGACGGATTGGTGCTAATAAGTACCTTTAACCAGCTGATAGAAGAAGGGATGGAATTTGCAGCCGCCCTCCGCGAAGCAGCCGTTTCGCGCTTCAGGCCCATCCTGCTCACCTCCGTCACGACCATTGCCGGACTTGGTCCGATCATCTTCGAAAAGAGCGTACAGGCACAGTTCCTGATCCCTATGGCGATTTCGGTTGCTTTCGGACTCGCTACTTCCACCTTGCTGGTGCTCTTTATTCTCCCACTTATGCTCAAGGTGATGAACAACTACAAAGTTGCTTTGGCCAGTTTATGGGAAAATGAGCCTGTGGACCACACCGTGGTGGAGCCTGCACTTGAACACAGAAAGAACTACGCCTTTCTCTGGACCATCATTCCCATTGCCATCATTGGGTTGTTCCTGCTCATTTCCAACCTGATAAAAATGTTCACGCTATGAAAAACATCCTAATCTGGGCGTTGATGGGCATGCTGGCCTTTCAGCTTCCGCTTCAAGCACAGCGAACCCTCCGGGTGGATGAAGCCATTGCAGCCGCTCTGGAAAACAACTTTGGCATCAAGGTAGCTTACCTCGGTTCTCAAATTGCCGAAAACAGGGCCAATCCGGGCCAGGCGGGGTTGTTTCCGACTATTTCTGTAACAGGTGGCGGCAATTACAACAACAACAACACCACGGCCACGCTGATCAACGCAGATCAGTCACCGGGTGCTCCTGCCACTATCGAACGCACCATCAACGGCAACCAAACCTCAGGGCTCAATGGCTCGCTGGGCCTTTCTTATACGGTTTTTGACGGGTTGGGAAATGTGAACAACTATCGTTTGCTGACGACCAATGCCGACCTCAGCCGGATCCAGACAGCGGCTCTGATATCAGTAACCATGGCGCAGGTTTACCAGGCGTATTACCAGGTATCCCGGCAGGCAAATGCCTTGAAAATCCGCCAGGAAAGCATGTCGAAGTCTCAAAAAAGACTTCAGGCCGTGCAAAACCAAAACGACTTTGGCGCAGCAAACAAACTGGCGGTGCTCAATGCGGAAGTGGATTTCAACACAGACAGCATCAATTTTACCAACACCGCCCTGCTGCTCGACAATGCCCGCCGCGACCTGAATTACCTCATCGGCTTTGAAACCGAAGAGGATTACGAGGTGGAAAACACCATTGATTTCATGGATGTACCGCCGTTGTCTCAGCTGGAAGAAATGGCCCTGCAGTACAACCCTGACCTCGAAGCAGCGGCGTTGAACCAGCAGGTAGCTGAGCTGAACCTCAAGATTGCTAAAGCAGCGAGGATGCCCCGTTTGTCGGTGAACACTTCCTATGGCTACAACTATGCTAACAATGGCCCCGTGAGCTTTGCTCCAAAAATTGAATCGAATGGACTGGCCGCCAGTGCTTCCCTTAACGTGCCGATTTTCACAGGATTCCGTAACCAAACGGAGATGAAAAACGCCGAAGTAAGCATCCTTAACGCCCAAACCCGCAAGCAGGAGCAAGAGGCCCTCATCCGGCGCGACCTCGCTAAGGCATATAACAACTACCTGCACAACCTGGATTTGATTCGCCTGAACCAAAAGAGCCTCGAAGCAGCTCAAGCTAATTTTGACAGAACCCGCGAAGCATTTGCCCTTGCTCAGGCAACCAGCTTACAGTTTCGAGAAGCACAGATCAACCTGCTTACTGTAGAAAACAACCTGAACAACCTGCAATTCGATGTAAAATTGCAGGAGATAGAATTGTTTCGCCTCGCCGGGGTGCTGATTCCGGAAGAGTAATAGAAAAGTATATTGAAAAGGAACAGGGCACTCAACCGCCCTGTTTTTTTTATGTCCTTATTTTTTCTGCCAACTGCATCACTCTAACAGGCATCTCGGCCGTGATCTCGAGTAGCGTTTTCTCTTCGTTGGCGTAATCAATTTCTTTGCTCACGTCGTCGCGGGCGGATACCTCCAGGGTTATTTCTGTATCGGAATAATGCACAATCACTTCCTCCACCATGTTGCGGTGGCCGCGGTCGAGGTTATCGGCAATGCGTAAAATGCCTGCCAGCCAGTGAATTACCCCCTTTTCGCGATCAGGCAAAATCACATAATGGTAATGCTCCCGCGAAGGAAGGCTCTTGCGATGGTAGCGCACCACATTGGCCAAAAGCACCAGTTCATTGGTCGAAAAACCATAGGGGTTGGTGTTCATGATCAGGTACTGACCATGCTTGTGGTGGCCGCTGGGGTGAATATAATGGCCTATGTCGTGGAGCACGGCGGCATATTGCAGCATTTCGAGTTCGGGGCGGCCAAGTCCGTGCAGGCCCTGGAGTTGCTCAAACATTTGCCCGGCCAGCTCACTCACTTTCAGGCTATGGGTTTGGTCGTAATGGTACTTTTCGGCCAGTTGCTTCACCGACCTTGCCCTCAGGTTTTGCTCAGTAAGGCCAATAAAACGGGCAACCCGGTGCCTTTTGTCTTTGAGGTATCTAAACAAAATGCCCTCTTTCAGCGCACTGGTTGACACCATCAGATCTTTTACCGATAGTTCATCGAGCAAAATCTGAATCAACACCACGCCGACCACCACCAGGTCCACCCTGCCGGCATCCATTCCGTCCATTTCCCGCCTTTCTTCACGGGTACTCCGCAGGAGAATTTCGCCCATTTCTTGTGCATGGGTATGGTCAAAATGGTAGCCATTGAGGTTGTCGGCGGAGAGAAAATCGCCCCTCCGGTGAGCAATCAATTCTGCCAGGGCCTCGAAGGTACCCGAGGATCCGACCAGCAGTTTCAGGTCAAATTCTTTCAACTCAGCAATCAACTCCTTAAGCTCTTCCCTGAAAATCTGATGAAGTTCACGCCGGTTTCCCTCAGAGAAAGGATCTTCCGGGTGGAGGCGGGCCAGGATACGGGCGCCCCCGATGTTCAGGCTTCGGAGCAGCATCGGCTGGCCGTCCTGCGATACGATAAACTCTACGCTGCCCCCTCCGATATCGACCAGCAATACGGCTTCGTTTTCGGGGAGTTGAACGCCATTTTTTACGCCTTCATGGATATATGCGGCCTCCATGTTACCGTTAATGACCCGAATGTCGATTCCGGCTTCTTCACGGGCTTGTTGAACAAATTCGTCTCCATTGCTGGCGCTACGGATAGCGCTGGTGGCAAAAGCCTGAACTTGGGTAACACCTGCACCTTCGATGAGTTTTCTGAACCCTTTCAGCACCTCTATGCCCCGTTCAAACGCGGCCTGGGTCAAAACTCCCGATTCCAGTCCACCTTCGCCGAGGTTTACTTCTTCTTTAAATTTGCCTTTTACGACAAATTCATCCTTGTTCCCTACCTCTGCAATGAGCAAATGGAAGGTATTAGTGCCTAAATCGATGACTGCTATCCGATCTCGTTGCATATATTTCTGGATTAACCCGGGGGCAGGGTAAACCATTTTCGCAACAACTCATGTAGTTGATTGGTTTGAGAGCTAATTTCGGTATTATTCAAGCAAGGCTGAAACTCTTATGGATTTTTTGTGGAAAAACAGGCGTATGCTCCTGATAGGCCTGGCCGGGCTTACGGTATTCTTTTTGGTGGGGGCTTCCCGGCTCAGGGTCAACTTTAGCTTTGATCGCTTTTATCCACACGACACGCCCGAATATCAGTACTTCGAAGCCTATGAAGCCCTTTTTGGCCAGGACCAAAACCTGACCTACTATGTGGCGCTGGGACCCGAAAAAGGAGAAGTGTTTCAGCCTGAATTCCTTCAGAAAGCCGATGAAGTGTTTCTGGCCATAAGCCAAATACCTGGAGTGGACACAGCGACTTTTGCCACCCGGGTACCTTTTCTTCAGCGCAGAGGCATGGGGGTTAGCAGAAAGCCTCTGTTTCAGTGGGAAAATGACTCTGCCCTTCTCCAAACCAGGGAAAGACTCCAAACCGATCCGCTGATTTCTGAAATTTTCCTCACCAAGGATCAGCGTTTTGTGTGCGGGTTCTTTCAAATAAAGCCTGAAATTTTCGAAACCAGCCAAAGGGACGAAGTAAGCAAAGAAATTAAGGAGACAGTAGAAAAAGCAGGGCTGACCTATGTGGTGAGCGGCTTGCCTTATATCCGTTCGGCCTACGTGTGGAAAATAGCCCGGGAGCTGGCCATTTTCACAGGCATTTCCTTTTTGCTTATCCTGCTCGTGCTTTTTTTGATCTACCGCTCTATTTGGGGAGTAGCAGTGCCGGTGATCACCGTTTTGATCGGGATGATATGGGTAGCAGGAACCATGGGTTGGTTGGGACAACAAATCGACCTGCTCAACAACATGCTGATACCGATCATCTTTGTCGTAGGCATGTCCGACATTTTACACCTGATTACCAAGTACTTACAGGAGCGAAAGGCTGGAATCGATTCTTATACTGCCGTTAGGACTACGATACGCGAAATTGGTTCGGCCACCTTTCTTACCAGTTTTACCACGGCCATCGGCTTTGCTTCTCTGGCGGTTTCGCGGGTACCTCCCATACGGGCCCTGGGGTTAACCGCTGCCGTAGGGGTGATGTTTGCGTGGGGAATTACCATGCTGGTTGTGCCTATTTGGCTGAGCAGGGGCAGAGAAAAAGATCAGCTTTCCCGCTACAAGGGCAACGGGGTCGTGATGCGCCGGATCCTCGACAGGCTGGAAATTTGGGTAAGTAAACACCCGGTTCAGGTGCTGATCACATTCGGAGTGCTGTCTTTGGCCAGCATTTTTGGTGCATATCAAATCCCCCGAGAAACCTATCTGCTGGAAGATGTAGGCAAAAATGACCCCATACGGCAGAGCATGGAGTTTTTTGAGCAAAATGCATTTGGTATGCGCCCTTTCGAAGCAGGGGTAAATACCCGCAAAGGGGCCTTAGTTACAGATCTGGAGGTGTTAAAATTGCTGGAAGGGCTGGAAGTCTCCCTCGATTCTTCCGCACACTTTGCGCCTTTTTTCTCGCCTGCCAGCGTGATCAGGGAAGCGAATTACCTCTATCACTTTCGCCGCCCCCAATACCGCACCCTGCCCGAAACCCAGGAGGAAGTTGATGAACTTGTTTCTTTCCTGGAGCTCGGTGGCGGCAGTGCAGCCCTGCGCAAGGTAATGGACGCCAACTATACCCATGCCCGCCTTAGCTCGCGGATTCCGGATATTGGGGCAGATAAATTCGGCCAATTAACCGACCAGATCAACCGCTATCTCGAGCTCAATGATCCTCAGCATTTGCTTCAAATAAAGCTCACTGGCAATGCCGTACTCACCGAAAACAACCTGCGCTACATCCGCAGCAGCCTGCTTATTGGCCTCAACCTGGCTTTTGTAATCATAGCCATGCTCATGGCCTATATGTTCCGGTCTTTTCGGATGGTGCTCATCAGCCTGATACCCAACATCATCCCACTGGTATTCACAGCCGGGATCATGGGCTTGTTTGGCATACCGCTCACTGCCTCTTCCTCCATTGTGTTTGTGGTCGCATTTGGCATTGCGGTTGACGATACGATACACGTACTTACCCGCTTTCGGGCTGAAATAAGCAAAGGGAAGTCTAAGGAAATAGCCATCAGAATCACGATGCAACAAACAGGCGAGGCCATGGTACTCACCTCGGTAGTTCTCATGGCCGGCTTTTCGCTGCTGTGTATATCCGATTTCGGCGCCACCAAAAATGTAGGTCTGCTTACCAGCCTCACCATCGCATTCGCCTTGATAGCCGACCTGGTGCTACTTCCGGTATTACTTCGTTTTTTACTTCCAGAAAAGCCTCAGCCCGCTGTGCTGCCTATACTTGACCACACGCCCCTCCCAAACACCGAAAAATGAAGCGCACTCCCTGGTTTTACTTCTTTGCCGTAGGTATTCCCGTGGCGTTGGCTTACCTGCTTTTCTGGCCGGTTGACATTGTCCCCCAAGCGTGGACTCCGCCTGTTGCAAAGCCCTGGAGCCAGTTTCCCTCTACCTCGCCGCTGGCCCCGCTCGAAATCATCCCTACGGGCATCTTCGGCCGTGGACCAGAAGATTTGCTTTTTGATGAGTCAGAATCGCTTTACACCACCATGGAATCGGGTGACATCATCCGCTATTCTCCCGGAAATACAGTGCCAGTACGTTTTGCAGAAACAGGCGGCCGCCCGCTGGGCATGGCCTGGGGCCCCGGAAACCACCTCTACGTTACAGATGCATATAAAGGATTGCTTCAAATTAACGACGTGGGAGAAGTAACGGTTTTGGCGCCAACAGACCTTGCCACAGGCCTCACTTTTGCCAACGAACTAGCTATTTCAGCAGACAGCATCGTCTATTTCACTTGCAGCAGCAACCGCTCCGGTCCTGCGGCATTTACCAAAGACCTGATCGAGCACGCACCCAGAGGTTCCATTTGGGCATTTGACCTGAAAACCAAAGAGCTGAACTTGCTGCGCGACAGCCTCAACTACGCCAATGGACTCGTGCTGTGGCCCGATGGCAACTCCCTTATTTTTGCTGAAACCAGCCAGTACCGGCTCATGCGCTACTGGATTCGTGGTCCGAAAAAGGGGCAGCTAGAGACGTGGGTAACTAATCTCCCCGGCTTTCCCGACAACCTCTCATGGGGCACGAATAACACTTTGTGGGTAGCCCTGCCGAATCCCCGAAACGCCACCCTCGATAAGATTCTCCCCTACCCTTTTCTTCGGAAAATAGTTTACCGGTTACCGACTGCTGTTCAGCCCAAAGCCACGCGGAACGCCATCGTGGCCGGGTTCGATACTTTGGGGCAAATGAAAATGTGCTTCCGCGATACCTCGGGTCATTTCGGCATGGTGACGTCAGCCGTAGAACAAAAAGGCCACCTGTATATAGGCAGCCTTTCTGAAAATGGTTTTGGTATCTGGGAAATTGCCCCGGAATGAGCTATTGGCGAATGCGGATGCTTCCGAACTTGCCATAGACCTGCACTTTGGATGGCGGCGTTGACCTGCGGGCATTGTCCTCGGGCAACGTTTTGACCACTTCAATTTTATCAGAGAATCGGGACCGCCTTACTTCTGTCTGGCCGAGAAAGGTAGTTATCTCTCCGTTTTGCATCTGGGCGTCCAGTTCAAAGGTGGCATTCGGGTCAAATCCGAGGGAAAAAGAGGAAAACTCACCCGTGAGGTTCAGCCCGGAAAAGCCAGGCAGTACATGGTCCACTTCTACCCGGGTGGCAAATTTGGCATCGATGTCCATTTTTCCATAGAGGTTCTCCACGCTCAATTTGCCTGAATTGAAGGTTCCTGATAGATTTCCTACAGTATCAATGTGCACTTCGCCCAGACTGCCGGTAAGCTGTAGGTCGTTTACGGTACCGATCAGCACCCTTCCGGCCGAAGCCTCGATAATGAGCTGTCCGGCTTTTTTGATTTGTAGGTCACCAGCCGAAAAAAAGATATCGCCCCCGGTTATTTCATCAAAAGTAGCTTTGGCCGACGAGACCTTGATGCGGTTACCCTGCCCCAGCAATTTGTTGGCAGCGAGTTCCCCCTGTTCAATGGTTATGTCCACATTGCCTTCGCGGTCACCGAGTTCTATTCTGCCGAATTTTTGCTCTATTTCGAGCGAATTGGCCGCAGGTGCCTGCACTTGGAAGTTGATTTTCATCCCCTGACGCCCCGGAATACCGATCCAGCCTGAGGTAGGTGCAATGGTTTCCAATTGAATTTTGGCGCCAAACCGCCGTTCCCGCACACTGACCTGGTCGAGCAATTCGCGCATTTTTACCGGATCACCTCCTTCAACCTCAATCGTAACTTTTACCACAATATCAGGCTGATCCCAGGTGGAAATCGAAATTTCGCCATAGCGGTTTCTTATTTCCAGAATATCGGAGGGAGAAACGGGGTAGCTCTGCTCAAAAACGCGGGTGGTGTCGTAAGCACATCCTTCTGCCCGCAGCCATGCGGGAGCCGACAAAAGAGCAACGAGGGTAAATATGAATTTCATGGGAATAAAGTTGAAGTGAACATTAACTGGCAATAGCCATCATCGGAAGGCCGGCATGGGCCCCCTGCAGCATTTGAACCAGTTTTTTCCTGGCTCTGCAAAATTGAGATTTGGAAGTTGCTTCGCTAATATGCAGGATTTCGCCAATTTCTGCATGGTCGTAGCCTTCGAGGAGATACAGGGAAAATACCCTTCTGTAGCCTTCAGGCAGGCGATGGATGGCACTGTGGATATCTGCCATGTCAATCGGCAGGGTATAGTCCCTTGGAGTCTCTTCCGCTAATTCGGGAATTTCCTCGGTCATGTCCACAGCCAGGTCGCGCTTTTTGCGGCAATGATTAATCGCTGTATTGATTACAATCCGTTTGAGCCATGCACCGAAAGTTGATTCGCCTTTAAAGGATTCCATTTTACGGAATGCTTTGAGGAAACTCTCCTGCAGGATATCTTCGGCTTCCATTTCGTCGTGGCAAATACGAAAAGCCACATGGAACATCGATTTTGAATAGCGCTTATAAAGTTCGCGCTGGGCCCGGTGGTCACCCTCAATGCTTTGATTGACCAGGCGCTGGGTGAGCGGTTCGGAAACAGGAGATGCGTAAAACATGGGCTTTCAGTTGGGCGAAATCGAATAGTATGTATCGAATTTCACTCCGCGTGGCCCCGTTCACCAATCAAAACGGATGAACCCTTTCTGTCAAAGCTTGAATCAGGGATAATCGGGATTGAACCCAAGTATCCCTGATTAAACCTTGCTTAATAGGCTTTTGCAAATAAAACCCGCTGGGTTGAGGGCTTACCGGTACGCACACAAACCCCGGCTTCCTGTGGGTTATTCAAAGGAATACAACGGATAGTCGCCTTGGTTTCTTCCTTGATCAGGGTTTCGGTCTCGGAGCTTCCGTCCCAATGAGCAGAGAGAAATCCGGGAATGTCCTCTTCGATGGCTGCTTTAAACTCCTCCCAGCTATTAACCTCACGGGTATGACTTTCGCGGAAGGCGCGTGCCTTTTCGAGCATCTGAAGTTGAATGCTGTCAAGCAGGGTTTGAATTTTTTCTACAAAATCATCTCCGAGGGTCCAGAGCTCTTTGGTCTGAAGGTCACGCCGGGCAATTTCCACCTGGTTATTGGCGAGGTCGCGTGGGCCTACCGCAATGCGGATCGGCACCCCTTTTTGCTCCCACTCACTGAACTTCCAGCCGGGCTTTTTGGTATCATCGGTATCTACTTTGAACCGGATACCGACCTTCTTCATTTTCTGCGCCCATTCATTACAGGCATCGAGGGTAACTTTTTGCTCCTCTTCATTGCGGTAAATAGGCACAAATACCACCTGGATAGGGGCAACTACCGGAGGCAATACCAGGCCCTGATCATCGGAATGGGTCATCACCATGGCACCAACCAGGCGGGTACTTGAGCCCCACGAAGTAGCCCACACGTATTCCAGTGCATTTTCCCGGTTGGCAAATTTTACATCAAATGCCTTCGCGAAATTTTGGCCGAGGAAGTGCGAGGTTCCACACTGAAGGGCTTTACCGTCTTGCATCAGTCCTTCAATGCAATAGGTATCAAGGGCTCCTGCAAATCGCTCGTTGGGTGTTTTTACGCCTTTAATGACAGGAATGGCAAGGGTATTTTCTGCAAATTCAGCGTAAACTTCCAGCATGCGCATCGTTTCTTCCACCGCCTCTTCAGCTGTAGCATGCGCGGTATGGCCTTCCTGCCAAAGGAACTCGGTGGTGCGGAGAAACATCCGGGTGCGCATTTCCCAACGAACCACATTGGCCCATTGGTTGATGAGCAACGGGAGGTCGCGGTAAGACTGTATCCAGTTTTTGTAGGTACTCCAGATAATCGTTTCAGAAGTAGGGCGCACGATGAGCTCTTCTTCGAGCTTGGCGTCAGGATCGACAATCACGCCTTTCCCATTAGGATCAGCTTTGAGGCGGTAGTGGGTAACCACAGCACACTCTTTGGCAAAGCCTTCGACGTGGTCAGCTTCTTTGCTGAGGTAGCTTTTTGGAATGAACAGCGGAAAATAGGCGTTTACGTGGCCGGTTTCCTTGAACATATCGTCCATGATACGCTGCATGCGCTCCCAGATACCGTAGCCATACGGCTTAATAACCATACAACCCCTAACCCCCGAATCCTCAGCCATATCGGCTTTGCGCACGAGTTCGTTGTACCATTCCGAAAAATTCTGCTCACGTGTGGTGAGTCCCTGTGTCTTTGCCATTGCTTTTACTGCTGAATAATGGGGAGCGAAATTAGGTCAGTGCCTCCGAAAATCAAATTTATTGCTGCTTTCGATGGCTGAAGCCTTGCCAACGGCCTCCTTTTGAATATCCGTGTAGGTTTAGTTATCAGCCAAAAGCCATGCTGTTGGGCCAACTCCGTCGTTATCAGTAACTTTAGGTCTAAATGGATAACTAACCGTTAACGTCGAATTATCCGTATAACTACTTGTAAGGTCTTCTCTTGTGGGAAAAAAACCTTACTTTAGAAACGCATTTGGACCATGAAAACTCCGCGAAATATGAATAAGCAACTTCCCATCCTCTTGGTTACTGCCGCCTTGGGTTTCTCCCTTGCCGGTTGTAGTGCGGGCAGGCTTGTTTCTGGTGCAGAATACGATGACGCTTACGTTACCCGTAAAGACATCAAGAAAGAAGAAGCCGCTCAGGCCCAGGCCTATACCCCTTCTCAGGACAACACCTACTCCTATCAGGGCAACGATGTTTACCAGCAACAGCAAGCCCAGTCGCAGCCCTACAGGCCCGATAGCTATTCGCAAGAATACTACGGCGACGATGACTTCTACTATTCCCGCCGTGTACGTCGTTTTAACCAGGCAAGTGCAAGCAATTTCCGCTATTACGACCCTTATTACTCGAACGACCTTTACTACGTAATGGGTACCCCTGTATGGAACAACTGGTACAACAACGGTTGGTACAACTGGAATACCCCTCGCTTCGGTAGCGGTTGGCAGTATGGCATGGGCTATGGCAACATGGGCTATGGGAACATGTACAGCCCGTTTGGATTCAATTCCATGTACGGCAACTTCTACCAGCCAATGTACAACCCCTGGGCCGATGCCTATTACGGTTACTCTCCTTTTGGATTCAACTCCTATGGATATAGCCCCTACTCCATGTATGGAAATGGATTTGGCATGGGCTATAATAATGGGTACAACCCTTACAACAGCTGGAACAACCCATACATGTATTATTCCGGTAATACAGGGGGATCAGGTAGCGGCGCTCCTGCCCGAATTATCAGCAGCACCCCGCGCGCTTCTGCCATTTCAAGTACTTCGCAAACCTCTTACCGTGAGGGCAATTCAGCTACTCCTGCTTCCTCAAGTCCCAGAACATCACCTGCAAGTGCTGCCGGCACTTCGGGCCGAACCTCAACTACGTACAACGAATACCTTCGCCCACGTACGGCGGCCGAAACACCCCGTCCGTCAACGCCTGGTACTGTTCGTCCTTCACAAAGTGGCGATACCCGTCCGTCAGTTGTTCGCCCAGGCAGCCCAACCAACTACGACAGGCCAAACTACAGTACTCCTAACTCGGAGCGCGCCACACAGCCTGGCACCGTTCGTCCGTCTCAACCGGGTCAGCCAAGCCAGGTACGCCCTTCTCAACCGAGTCAGCCAAGTCAGGCACGTCCGTCACAGCCCAGTCAGCCAAGTCAAGGTCGTCCTTCACAACCTAGTCAGCCAAGTCAGGTGCGTCCGTCACAACCTAGTCAGCCAAGCCAGGTACGTCCTTCACAGCCGAGCCAGCCAAGCCGACCCAGCTACGACAGGCCGACCCAAAGTATGCCAGAGCGCAGCTACAGCCCATCGCCTTCATTTCCTTCCGGAGGAGGAAGCTCAGGGGGCTCACGTCCCTCTACAGGTGGAGGATCAGCACCTGCACCGCGCCGTCCCTAATGACATTGGTCGTTATTGCCTCGGATAATCAATTTTTGAACACCAATTTTCAAAGGGCGGGCGAATGCCCGCCCTTTGCTATTATATTTCCCGTATAAAAGTAAAACGGTTTCTCACCATGTACAGAAAATTGCTGCTTATCAGCCTCACTCTCTTAGGCACACTCCCTGGTTGGGCTCAGAATGAAACGGATGTCCTGCGCTACTCACAATATGGCTTAACCGGCTCCGCCAGGGCATTAGGCATGGGAGGCGCATTTTCGGCCGTTGGAGCTGATGTAACGTCAGCCAGTGTAAATGCCGCAGGCCTGGGCCTTTACCGCTCTTCCAGCCTGGTTATTTCTCCGGCAGTATTCAGCCCCACGACCACTGCTAACTACCTCGACAAAAGCAACGTTAGCAGCATCACCAAAATCGGACTTCCCAGCATTGGAGTGGTCCTGTTTGGGGAAAAACAGGATTTCCTGAACAATGAATACGCCGACGCCAGCCAAGGCCTGAAATCGTACACTTTTAGCTTTGGTTATAACCAAAAGCAAAACTATAACCGGAATCTGGGCATTTCCGCCTACAATGAATTCAGCTCGGTAACGAATATGTTTGCTGATCAGGCAAATGGGACATTTCCTCAAAATCTAGCTTCCAATTCTTTTGCGCAGCTGGCCTGGGATGCCTACGCCATTGACACCATCCGAGGCCAGGATGGAAAAACCTATTTTCCCGCAGTGAACGATGGCCGGGTGCAGCAAAGCATCAATTTTAATGAATCTGGCCGAACCAATGAATGGTACCTGGCCCTTGCCGGCAACTACGAAGACTTTATTTATTTCGGTGGCCGTGTGGGTATTGAGGCGGTCAATTATACCCAAAACTTCCAGATTAAGGAAACGGACATCAACAACCTTCACCATGTTTATGATCCTTATCCCAAAGAAGTCAACGGGTTCCCCCTCGAATTCCCCATGAACAGCGTTACTTTTTCTCAAACCTTTCAAACAAAGGGCACCGGGGTAAATGGACAACTGGGGATCATTGTTCGGGCATCTGACCAGCTCCGGTTGGGACTTTCGGTGCAAACACCCACCTACTATTCGCTTTCTGATTCTTATTCCGCAGAAGTAAGCCAGAATTACAATGTGGATGACAATACCACCACTGACGCTTCAGGCTCTACCGGGCAACTTAACTACGACTATAACCTGGTTACCCCTTATAAGGCAACCCTGGGCTCCGTTTTTTTCCTGGGTAAAGTCGGATTTATCAGTGCAGACCTCGATTACACTGATTATTCAAGTGGCTCTTTGCGTTCCAGTTCAGGATTTAACGACTACTTCCAGGAGCCCAACAGTCAGGTTCTGCGTTTGTATAAATCTGCTGTAAACCTTCGCATAGGTACTGAATTGAGGAAAGATATTTTTCGGGTAAGGGGAGGATTCGCCTACTATGGCTCTCCGTACACCGACCTTGCTTCCAAGTATTTGGAAAATGACCTGACCACAATAGGAACGGCCAGCGCGGTACGTAGATTTATCACATTTGGTTTGGGCATCAGGCAACCGAATTATTTTGTGGACGTTAGTTTAGTAAATCAACATCAGAACGATAAGTTCAGCCCATACACCGTTTCGGATGATACCATTTTTGTACCTACGGTAACATCTGCCAAAAATGGAAATCAGATCATGCTGACGATGGGTTTTAACTTCGAGTAAACAGCCTATGGAACACGGTTACAGATAGTAAAACCAAAAACAGCTATGAGTAACCCAATCCATCACATTGTGTCCGATGAGCTTTTTGCTACATTGGAAAGTCTGAATTTGTTGAACAGAAAAGCACTCAGAGACCTCGAGATTAAACGGAGGTATCAGGAATTGCGGAAAGATGACTTCCGCTCGGGTGATGCTATTGAGCAACTGCTTCATGAGTACCCGTACCTGCAATTCGATACCGTTCGCAAAATTATTTACAGTGTCAAATTGCCTGACGAGCTCCAGATTCAGCAATGTGCTTAACCACTTATTTTCAAAAAAGGCCATGACTAGTCGGAAGTCATGGCCCTTTTTTATTGTAATTCAGTTCAGGCTTGGATCTACAGGGTAGTTCGAAATCACTTTGTATTTGTCTCCCATATGCTGGAGTACCTGCCGCCAGATGTCATCATAGTCCTCTCTGAAAATAAAATCGATATCCTCGGGCGCCACTATCCATGACTTTCGCTCAATTTCTTCAGTCAGTTGCCCGGGAGACCAACCCGAGTAACCTATAAAGAAGAGTACATCCCTGGCAGAAGCTTCGCCTGATTCCAGCAAGTGCTTGAGCACCTCAAAACTTCCTCCCCACCACACACCCTGCTCAACTGGGTGGCAACCTATTACCCGCTCGCCAATGCGGTGAACGTAGTGTAAAGTGTTTTGCTCCACCGGCCCCCCCAGGAAAACAGGAGAATCGATTTCTGATATTCCCTTTACCACTTCATGGATTTTCATGTTTAACTGCCTGTTCAGCACGAACCCCAGGCTTCCAGTTTCTCCATGTTCCACCATCAGAATTACGGTACGCTGAAAATTCTGATCTTCCATAAATGGCTCAGAAACAAGAAACCTACCGGGCGCAGGTTGATAGCTGCTTGTTAACATCGTGTATTTTTTATGCTATACGGAGACTATTCAAAATAGATAACTCATGCTTTCATAGATTAAAATAGGATATACAAATTACATTTCCATTTGATATCATCTTTCAGGGTTGAGAGGTTGAATCATAATATATAAAATTGGGTATGTAATAATTGAGAATCTGACCCTCTTTATGGAAGATGAACAACTGTTGGCGGATGGCGGCCCGATCTACGCCAAAACAAATTTGGAACAGGTAATCGTTGAACCCTTGAATGCGGCTTCCGCCTGCTTATTTGTAGGTATAGTTGCCTGCTGGATATTTACTCTTCAGGGAAAATGGAAATCGCACCCTTTCTTCTAATTGCTATGCCTGTTTTAGCGATTGGAGGAATTGGCGGAACCCTTTACCACGGGTTTCGAATTTCCCAATTGTTTTTGCTTATGGATTGGATGCCGATCATGTTCATCTGCGTATCTGCCGCCATATTTTTCTTTAACCGAGCATCTGGTAAAAACTGGATAGGCTGGTTGGCACTCGCTGTTACCTTGTTGACGCAGTTTCTGATTTTTCGTAAAGCATCGCCCAAGTACGGTATCATTCTTTGCTATGGGCTATTAGGTGCCATGGTATTAACACCTATGGTGGTGGATATTGAGTTTGCAACAATTCAAGGGAATTAAGTACGTTTTTTGCGCCCTCGCGGCATTTTCTCTGGCCTTAATGTTTACGGTTTCTGATGGGTGGCACTGGCTGCCAATGGGGACGCATTTCCTCTGGCATGTATTCGCCGCAATCGCCTGCCACTTAATGTTGGCTTATATTTATCGCTTCTAGGGGAGGGAAAGGGTTGCTTGAACCTATTTTTTCCCTCTTGAAATCTTCGAAGGGTACAAAAAAAAAGCCCCCTAAGAAGGGGGCTTTGAAGACTGGCATCTACCTACTCTCCCACGTTCTACCGCAGTACCATCGGCGTTGCAGGGCTTAACTTCTCTGTTCGGGATGGGAAGAGGTGGACCCCTGCGCTATGGACACCAA
>JBGSTW010000006.1:0-12149 GCA_041753595.1 Bacteroidia bacterium
GTTCTTTCAGCGCTTCTATCGCTACCTGAGCCTTGAACGCTGCTGTGAATTTTCTGCGTTGCTTTTTCATGGGACTACAATTTAAGGTTTTCAATTTTCAACTTAAACTGTGGTCTAAATTTGCCGAGGTATTATAGTAAATTGTTTGTTTTGTAGAATGTAAACCTGTTTAAAGCCAGAATAGTTTACAATAATTGAATCTACCTTTCTCTCTTGCTTAAGAGATAGTTTACCGAATTCATCAGTAACGACAGAATCATAATGGGAGGCATCATATATGCCTAAGTGGACATAGGGTAACGATGCCGTATCGGGAACTGGATACATAAAAACTGAGATAGTCGCTTCTTGACTTGACGAGGACCTAATAGTCTCCACACCAGTAACACTTATACCCCACCTGGGTCGATTATATGACAAACGAATAGTATCTTTTTGTTTGCTCCATCTACCCATAATGGTATCACCTCCAAGGATATCGGAGAATGCCAAAAACTTAAAAGTTGAATCTTTTTTTAATGCAAGAGAAAAATGATCGGGTCCAACTCGATACTTAGGCAAGGGTAAATAAGTTGCCGTATCGAAGCTACACCCCCATAAAAAAGGAAGTAGTAAAATATATAGCGTATTTTTATACCACTTTCGTGTAGGCCTCCCATTTTTAGTAACATCCAAAAATAAACAGGCATATCGCCCCAAAAAAAGCCAACCACTCACCAGCAATTCTTCCTTTGCTCCGATATAGTCAGTGGTTTTGGTCACGGTGCCGTTGACTGCTATTTGTACCTGGCGGAGTTTGGTGCCGCTGGCGTCATAAACGTACGCAATTTTTTGGCCGCTGTTGGGGCTGGTATTTTTTCGCTCGCCCACGCCTGCGCAAAAAGATGGACCTGGATGAAAACGGGGACTTGTACGAGTTTTTGAATGGGATGTGAGGAGGGGGGCAACATCCGCCCGATTGTCAGTATACTAACTGACTTTTTAATCCACCAAAAACCTCCATTCTGGTCCGATGGGGGAGTGTCAGTAAGGCCGGAATCTCCAGCCTCTGATTTAAGTGTTGATCGCTTCCAGTTGGTTCTGTGAAAGTTGGGAAGACCTCGCTTAAACTGACACTTTTTCTTGTCTCGTTTTTGGGGACAAGCTCAGTGCTTAAACTACCCGGTTATTTTGTCCAAACATTGGGGACAACCTCAGTTGATCCAGGCACCGTTCATGCCCAAGCCGAAGGGGTAGTAGTGGTTTTCTTGCAGGATTTCAATATCATTTTTTAATAACTCAATACGAACATATTTAGTTTTCATCCTCCGACCAAGAGGAGAAAATGCTATAACAATCAATTTCCGCATGAATTACAATTCAGTTTAATTTTTTCAAAAAAATCTCTACTGAGCAATGTCGTATCAATACACTGTCTGTCATTATTATAGATAACTTGAACTTCATCAAATTCCTCGGGAGGCCTTAATTCGTTGACGTTAATTGAGTTTTCAAGTTTAATCTTGGTCCATTTCAATTTACTGGAGAAAAATTGAAAGTCAGTTGAATCATTACTGTTCATTGAGTCCACTGAAAGGGTTGAATAAATAATTTTAATGTTTTTAAATGTAGCCATAAAATAATACCCGCTTGAAATATCGTTTTTCTCAATTGAAAATATTTGTAACAAAGATGTTGAGTCGGACCAATTGTGAACATCAACAATACATAGGATCTTATCCTCACTTGGTGAAAAATAAGAGGTGTACTGTTCGATGATACAATCAAAGAGGTATTCATCTTTATATTCTGAACACCTATAAAAAAGTACCACAAAAATACAAAATCCAAATAAACCCATGATATTTTTCATAACTTCTTGATTAATGCTTTGTTTACTCCATCATAAGTAGTTATTGTTTTTGTATCAGGACAGTAAATTTCAAATTTCGCACCATTAAATCCAGGCAATTTACTTGTTGATCTTGCGTTCTGAGCGTCCCCCAACTCAGATGAAGGTTTTGGTGTTAAACTGAGTGGGTTATTTGGAGCTTCACCATAGTATCCAGATGGCACATTATTACCACCAGGATGAGTATGCGAAACTAAATCTGCTACGAAGCCTTCTTTTGAAAGAGAATTTACCATTGAAGGTTCATTGCCAACTGTTTTTTCTTCAAATGATGTTCCAACAGTTGCTTCACGGTACTCTTTATTTGGATATTTCCCTTCAATTTTCGCGAATTCAACATCAGTGTTATCTCCGGCGAACTTATAATACTTGTCACCTGATTCAGCATTATTAAACCAAAGTATTTGCCCACTCTCCCCTTCAGTTATTGAAGAAATTTTTGATACTTGAATAGTACTACTCCCGTCTTCTGAAGTAATTTGATCAAATTTATCCTCAGTCCTTTTAACTAACTCTAACTTACCATTTTTCAATAATTTATAATCATCCACCTGCATCCCATCCGGATCGACAAACCTCAACGGATTCCCCAATACATAGTTATATGGACTTAAAGCTGCATACTTCTCCGCGAGCGCATCGACCCCATTCCACCTGGCAATGCTGGGGTCATACATCCTTGCCCCGTAGTCGTACCACGCCAGGCCCAGCTCGTCCTGGTACTCCTTGCCGTTGTAGCGGTAGGCATTGAGGGGAGAGGCGGTCTGGGTTCCGTCGCTCATCTTGAGGCCGAAGGGGTAGTAGTGGTCTTCCTGGAGCAGGTCGGCGATGCCGTCGGCGTTGGAGTCGCCGAAGGTGACGCGGTTGCTCTGCTTTAGGGCCCCAACCCCAAAGCGTCGCGAATGATCCTTGAGGGTGTATTCGTACACCACCGCATTGCCAGCTATGCGCAGGCGCCCGGTGGCGGTCTGCTTCATGAGCAGGGTGCCGCCTTCGTACTGGGTGCCGCCGATATAGTCAGTGGTTTTGGTCACGGTGCCGTTGACTGCGATTTGTACCTGGCGGAGTTTGGTGCCGCTGGCAACCTAAACGTACGCAATTTTTTGGCCGCTGCCTGGGCTGGAGGCCGTAAATGTGACGAGGGTGGGTTTGTTGAGGGGGTTGTAGGTGATGGAATCGCCTTTGTTGTAGTCGAAAATCATGTTCCCACTTTGATCGTAGGTGTAGTCGGTGGGCTGTGCTGTTGGTCCTACAAACTGGTCCACTCCCGCTACGGCTGTTTTGAGCGCGTGGTCGGTCGTTTGTGCTGGAGGTGTACACCGCCAATGGCCTCCATTCAACTTTAGAAAATCTGATAACCTCGCACGATACCGTGCATCTTCAGCCATCCCAATTTGTTACGCCTTAAAAGTTTGGTTACATTAGCCCTGCGCTATCGGGCCAGCTTAAAGGCCTGATGCAAGGTATGGTACAGAACAAACCATGGTTAAGCACCGGCTCTACTTATACACTTCGGTTTTCGGTGGCTTCTTCGATGAGGAGTTTTCGGAGCATACCATTCCTCTTTTTCACCGAATCGAACATGCCGAATTTGTCCTGCTTTATTCGGCTTTGACCCAGGAAGAGCTTGAAGACGCCCCTGAGCGCGTTAAAAACCTCGTGAAAAGCCTGAAGGCCGCGAATACGGAGTTTTTGGAGCTGTCAGAGGAGGCTGTGACGCTTGCCACTGAATACATAGATGGAAAAGTGGTAGGCCAAACCAGTTTTGCAGATTGTCTGCACATTGCCCTCGCAACCATTCACAACGCCGATTTTCTTATCAGCTGGAACTTTAAGCACATAGTGAATGTACAAAGAATACGGGGCTATAACTCCATAAATATCCGTAACGGGTACAAACAGCTCGAAATCCGTTCACCCAGAGAATTTTTGACCTATGAAGACGACTGAAAAAACCTTTGATGCTGTGGATTTCATGCGTACCCAGCGGGAGAAACTGAGTAAACGACTCACGGGCATGACAAAGCAGGAGATATTGGATTATTTCCGGCGGCGTCAGGCTCAAACGGATATTAGACCTGGAGGCTGAGGCTCAGTAACCTGTGAATCTCCATCAACGTTGGGGTCACCGAAAGTCACCCGGTTGCTCTGCTTTAGGGCCCCAACCCCAAAGCGTCGCGGGTGATCCTTGAGGGTGTATTCGTACACCACGGCATTGCCGGCTATGCGCAGGCGCCCGGTGGCGGTCTGCTTTATGAGCAGGGTGCCGCCTTCGTACTGGATGCCGCCGATAGCGTTAATGGTTTTGGTTACGGTGGTCGGTGAGGTGAACATGAAAATAGGGAGGATTTCTTTACAAGGAAAAATTTTGTTGGTCAAAAGGAATCAGGATATTTCAGCAATAGGATTTGGCGCAATACAAAGTTATCCGAAGATGACTTTTTAGTAGAATTGTTACCTAAAAACCTATATATTTTTTATTTTCCACCCTGAATCTAGCAAAATTACAATCATAAGTAAATTCAATTATACTTCCCCCTCCATTCGAATAATTGAAGCTTTTCCTGTCAGAAGTAACGTAAAAATCTATCACATTAACCCTCCATACCGCAGAGTCCATTTTCGCAGGAGTAATTACGATTATATCAATACCTGACTTGTGCTTTGTCATGTACCTAATTTCATCTTTTGAGAGATAAACAATCCGTAAACTATATATACTATCAGGTAATTCATCCGTTAATCGAGCAATCCTTTCCACATATACTGTCTTATTTCTTATAGCATCTACTGCCATTAGATTTTCCAGATGATATTTTAAACTCTCGGTGTAAATATCCTGTGCCACAACAAGTTGATCAATCGCAACTAACGCCAGTAAAATCAATATAGCTCTTTTCATTGCTTATTTCCTTTTTGGGTCTGTAGGCTTCCCATTTTTAGTACCAAACAAAAAAACACCATACCACCTAAAATTCCAACCACTCACCAGTAATTCTTCCTTTGCTCCGATATAGTCAGTGGTTTTACTCACGATGCCGTTGGTTGCGATCACTGCCTGGCGGAGTTTGGTGCCGCTGGCGTCATAATCGTACGCAATTTTTTGGCCGCTGTTGGGGCTGGTGGCGGTAAATGTGACGAGAGTGGGTTTGTTGAGGTGGTTGTAAGTGATCTTCTAATATTTAATAACCTGTCTAATTTTTAGGAAGTATCATTCACATTTGTAATATACCTGCGTTTCTTTGGTATCTAGAAAGGGGGCCAAAACCAAGCTATTTTTTGTAAATTTAAGTATCGCAGTCTTAGCTTTTTTATCCTCGAAATTTTGGAAGTAAAGGTATTTGCCTTCCAAATAGTATCTGTAAAAGTAAATAGTATCAATATTAGTACTTAAAACCACAAGCGAATTTTCTGTAAAAGTAATGGTTGAGTAGCCTGTAAGTTCTTTTTCTAAACACCACCTCCCAATAATTTCTTTTTTATGAACCATAGGATATTTTGTTGAAGTACAAGAGAAAATAAGAACTATCAATATGAAAAGTATGGTTCTTAATATGGTTTTGGTCACGGTGCCGTTGACTGCGATTTGTACCTGGCGGAGTTTGGTGCCGCTGGCGTCATAAACGTACGCAATTTTTTGGCCGCTGTTGGGGCCAATACTAGCGGTTGAATATGAAGGCGGAATCATATAGCCCAAGAACGAAACTGCTTTTTGAACTTCCATTTTTCCCTTTTCTTTTTGTACAAAAGATATACACCTCCTCCCGCCGCGCCCTCCACAAAATAATAAGCATAATACAACATCGCCTGATCCAAAGCTTCATTGTAGCCCACATTCGAAAATTCAAATACTAACCCAGACCAACTTGGATAAATCAACGCTATTTGTTTCCAATCCTTAGCTTCACTTATCTGAACTTTAAATACTGGAATATTGATAGAGTTTAGCGTATCCAGATGTAAGGATTGAGAGCTGTTTTCTAAGAAAGAAGAAAAGGTACTTTGATCAAGTTTCGGGTATTCCTTTTTTAAGTAGGTAAAGTGATCGACCGTTAAATTTGGCATCATGAACGGCTTTTCAGGCATGAGAAGAAATTTTATTTGATTGTATTCAATCATTGATAAAGCATACTTATGGATAGTTAATTCATAAATATCCTGTTCCATCTGACCTAAAACCATCAACTTCCAGGTCAAAAAGAAAATTATTGATATTGCTCTATTCATGGCATACTTCTCTTTTCTAATACCAAGCCGAAGAAATCGTTAAACCGACTCAAAAAGTCCCAACCACACACCATCGACTCTTCCTTTGCCGCCGATATAGTCAGTGGTTTTGGTCACGGTGCCGTTGACTGCGATTTGTACCTGGCGGAGTTTGGTGCCGCAGGCAACCTAAAGTTACGCAATTTGGGGAAGCAAATTACCCCTTATGAGACTATTTAGCCCATCGCAAGTAATGAGCCAAGCCCTTCAAATACTGCGCACCTCCTTTATCCATCTATTTGAAGAAAAAGTAAACCCCGGCCATTAACCTTTCGCCCATTTCCGCCATAGCTGTTAACCCCTACGACAATTCATGATTTCCCTTTATGCTCAAAAGCCTTATTTTACCTAAAGAAACAACCCTGAATTCCATGCAAAAGCTCCTTTTCCTATTCCTGCTGTCAGTTGCTTTAGTGCCAGCCTTCGCCCAAACCCAGGGTGATGCCCTCCGCGCCGAAACCCGCCTCGACCAGGTGTACCAGCAATACGGCCTCAACGGCCAGGGCGTAATAGTGGCCATGATCGAGCGCGGCATCGACTACACCCACCCCGATTTTATCGACGAAAACGGCAAAACCCGCATCGCCTATATCTACGACATGATCAACCCCGCGGGCGCCAATGCCCCCGGAAATACCTACGGCGTGGGCACTATCTATACCCGCACCCAGATCGACGCAGCCCTTACCGCCAACACCCCGCTCGGCTCTACCGACCGCTTCGGACACGGAACCGCCTGCACGGGCATTGCCGCCGGTGACGGTAGCGCCATGGCCGGAGCCCCCTATCGAGGTGCAGCCCCCGGTGCCACCATTATCGCGGTGAAAGTAACCCACGACGCCTTCCCGGCCAATGGATCCATTGCCGGACAAGCAGGCTTCTACAATCCGGCCTACCTGCCCATTGCCTTGCGGTTTGTGAAGGACAAAAGCATAGAGCTGGGCATGCCGGTGGTGGCGCTGATGAACCTCGGCTCCATAGGCGGCCCTACCGACGGCTCCAGCGATATTTGCCGGGCCATGGAGCAGTTTGGCGATACCGGAAGGGTATTTATCTGCGGGGTGGGCGACGACGGCGGCAATTTTAACCGCGCGGCGGACACCCTCATACAAGGGGGCACTTCTGACCTAACTTTTCGCAAACGGGTAGCAGGAAATGTGCGTCTCGAAATATGGTACAATGGCGACGATCGCTTCGGGGTAAACATCACCCGGCCCAATGCCACCACAACCGGCGCTTTGCCGACCCCAACCAACAACAATACCTCTTCGGCCCAAAACTCCACGGGCATTGCCTATTACCACCGCGGCGGAAACCAGGATTTTTACAACTCCGACAATGGCCAGCGCCAGATTATGGTTGATATTTCGGGCGATACGGGTGTGTACCACATCCTCCTTACAGGAACCACCGTTACCGACGGCAAGTACTTCGCGTCGCTCAACCCCTCCAATTTTCATACGGCCAATTACTTCCTCAACCACCGATTTGTAGGCGGTAGTATCAACGACTTCGCCTCGGCCCACAATATCCTGGCCCCCACCGACTATGTGTATGACACCACCTTCGTGGACCTCGACGGTATCGCACGTGCACGTGGCGGACAGGGCGCGCGGGGAAATCTGTGGCTAGGCAGCAGCGTAGGCCCTACCCTCGATGGCAGGATAGGCACTGACATCGCCGTTCCGGGTGAGCTGAGCATAGGCGCTTACAGCCCCAATACCTATTATTCGCAGTTTCGGTTCAACATGGTACAGGGAAGCAACGGCCGCTATGGCCTGCAAAACGCCGTGAGCGGGGCCGCCCCTACCCTCACCGGTTTCGTGGCGCTTATGTTGCAAATCAACCCCAACCTCACCACCGAGGAAATCCGCACCATCCTTCACCAGACCGCCCGCTCCGACGCATGGACGGGCACCACCCCCAATAATGCCTGGGGCTACGGCAAACTCGATGCCCTGGCCGCCGTGCAGGCAACCTACCTCACTTTGTCGGCTGATCCGCTGAACCTCAGCGCCTTAGGTCTTTCGATTTACCCCAATCCGGCTGAGGACGTGATCCACTACACCTGGAAAAATGCAGCCAGCAAGGGCCAGCTCGACCTGTTCGACCTTCAGGGAAAGCAGCTGCAATCGTATGACTTAAAATCAACCGACGGCCAGTTGCAGCTACCAACCCTTACCACAGGGGTGTATGTGCTGCGGGTGATTTCGGGAGAAAAACAGGCCTTTTCGCGCTTGATGATTAAATAAAGATTTCCGTCAGGGAAAATCAGGAAGGGCTCGTCATTTTCACCTCACCGTGAATTTGGCGGGCTTTTTTTTAGGGGAATTTTTTATTTAAAATACCCCCAAATGAAAGTATTCTGTGAAAAATTATGAGGTTAATCCACTGATAATCAATGAAATAAATCCAAAAAATCTTATTAATACTGGTCCGACATACTCTTTCAACCCCCAGCACCTTTGCGGCTTAGCGCCTTCGCGCGAACTAAAAAACCAAAAGAAAAAATCGCACGCGAAGCCGCGAAAACGCGAAGAAGACACACATATCATTGAACCGCCTGTCTGAAAATTTCCTTTTTTCCTTTTTCCATGAGCAGCAAAGACCCGTATCGCTGAAAGATCAATTTCGAATTTCGGGGCCCCTTAAGGTTAGCGCTCATCAGTACCCCATTTTGCCTTACGCACCAACCGCGGGTGTAGGCATACCCCTTTTCCTCCGATTCAGAATTGGGAACCTGAAATTTCCACTTCGACTCTACCAGGCCTGTTTTCCTGGTCTTGATCGTTTCTTCCGAAGAACGGTAACCCAGGAGAATATAAGAACCCCCCACTATCTGCCCGGTAAAATACTTCAGCGTGGACTTCCTTTTCCCTAATTTCAGGTATCGTGTATCATTAAAGCTAAGTCTGACAGAGTCTTCCAGCTGATTGACATACAGATCAAGCAGGCTGTCCATCCGACTGGGTGTCACCGCATATGATTCCGGCAACTTCACTTGGGCCACCAGGGCATCTCCCATCAAAATCATCAAAATGAAGAATGTTATTTTTTTCATATGCGAATTATTCATTTGTTGTGAATACGCCGGAAATCATTAAAAGTTTTGCTTTCACCACAGGATAGTAAAATGCTTATTCACGCTTAAAACCTAAGTATTTGCTCGTACAAACTCCCAAAAAAGGCTAAGGTTCCTCTTTTCTTATCCTCCTTTTCAACAGCCTTCGACAAACCGTTCCTCCCAATTGTCCCCCCGTTGACATAACCCCTCGCCAATGAGGGCGTAATTCGAGCACAACCTAATATCTCCATGATGCGTGTGCTAATTCCGGGAATACTACTCCTCTTTTCGATGATCCTTTCGGGCTGCGTGGGTACTGACACCCTGCCCGATACCGTGATCCGTATAGACCTCATTGCCCCTCAAACCACCCTCGAAGTGGGCGACTCCCTGGTGCTACAAGCCCGACTCATCAACAGCTTCAGCGATGCTTTTGAAGGCCCTGTTGCGTGGATAAGCGAAGCACCCACTATCGCCTCCGTGTCGCAAAGCGGCGTGGTAACAGGGCTTGCAGTGGGCCAGGCACGCATCCGTGCGGTAAACGACTCGCTCGAAAGCAACGAACTCCTCCTCACAGTATTTGCCGATCCCAACCAGCCCGCCGAGGTGCGGGTATCCGGCAGCATCAACCTGCTGAGCGTGGGAGAAACCATGCAACTCACCGCCGCTGTGCTCAATGCCACAGGCGGCACCCTCCCCAATGCGGTAATAACCTGGGAATCAGCGAATACAACCATTGCGGAAGTATCTGCTACCGGGCTGGTAACCGCCAAAGCAGGTGGGGGCACCAACATCACCGCCCGGTCGGGAAATATCCAGAGTCAGCCCTACTCCCTCATGGTGGGTGTGGGTGCGAGCGAACCTTCGGGTACTTTTCAGGGAAGAAATGGCTACAACGTGAGCGGAGGCGTGAGCTTTTCCGCAAACGCCAGCCTGGTCGATGTTAACCTGGCCGAAAACTTTCGGTCTCAATCGGGACCCGGCCTCTATGTGTACCTCAGCAATTCGCCCAGCTCGGTCGCTGGCGGGGTAGAGATCGGCAAGCTGCGCAAAACCTCAGGTGCGGATACCTACACCGACCCGCAAGGGATTAATATGGACAGCTACAACTACGTCATTATTCTATGCAAGCCCTTCAATATCCCTTTTGGCGCTGCTCTTCTACAATAACCTTCCTCCAAAACTCCTCCTCATGAAAAGCTGCAAACTCTTCCTTGCTGCCCTGCTGGTTATTATCTCTACCCAAACAACCTATGCGGGGGGGCCCTGGCCAGCTGGCAAAGGCCATGGCTTTTTGAAAATTGGTCAACGCGGCATTATGGCCAGCGATTTCTTCAGCCTCAACGGCGAAGTCGTCCCCATTACCACCACCGGGCTATACGTGACCTCGGTTTATGGGGAAATTGGCCTCAGCGACCGGTTTACCCTGCGTACCAACCTGCCCGTTTTCTTTCGGGCGACCCTTAATGAAGTGCGCTACGAACCCAGCGGACATATCGAACCCGGCGATCAGCTCAACAGCATCGGCGATATTGACCTCGGCATTTCATACGCCCTCATCCGCAACAAGCCATTTGCCCTCGGCATCACGGCCCAGGTGGGCATCCCTACCGGCAACCCCGAAGGGGGAAGAACGGGCCTGCTCCAGTCGGGCGACAGCGAGTTTAATCAATTGGTGAAGCTCGAAGCAGGGTACTCCTTTTACCCCAAACCCTACTACATCAGCGGGGCCGTGGGCTTTAACAACCGAACCAGGGGATTTTCGGAAGAAGCCCATTTTCAGATCGAAGCCGGAGCCACGATTGCCAAAAAATACCTGATTATCCTGAAAACGACCACGGTGCGTTCTTTTAAAAATGGAGATGCCCCCCTTTCCATGACGGGCATTTTCTCCAACAATACCCAGTACCTGAGCTTCGGACCCGAATTCAACTACCTGCCCAAACCCAACCTGGGCGTAAGTGCGGGCATTTACGGCGCGGCCCTCTCCAACAATATCCTGGCCGCACCCAGCATCGACGTTGGGTTCTTTTTCAAATGGTAATTTCCCCGCTTAGTTCATTCGCAAAAGGCGTCGGTAAGTGCGTGCCATGAAAGTCTGCGATGCCCCGAAGCGAAACAGGGCCACCATGAAAATATTGGCCAGATTGACCCGTAGGTAGTTATTCTTGTCAAATTTTCGGGCGGAAATGAGGATGCTTTTGGGCATTACCCGAAAAGGAATGACCTTTTTCACCCTCCGAATGAAATCGAAATCTTCCATGATCTGGTAGTTTTCGTCGAAGCCGCCCAACTGATGAAAGACATTTTTGCCCACAAACAAAGACTGATCGCCGCCCCGGCAAAAGAGGGTATTGAACCGCGTGAAGAAGGCATTGAGCTGCATGAGCGCGGGACCCCCGTCAAAAGCCGAGCGGTACGACCCCACCATAAAACCTGACGCTATGCTTTGCAAAATATCGTCAGCGTACGAAACGGGAGGCAATGTATCGGCATGCACAAAATACAATACCCGGTTGTAAGCAAAGGCCGCCCCGTGGTTCATTTGTGCGGCACGCCCTTTTCTAGGACAAACACAGGCGATATCAACCCCCAGGTTACGCGCTATTTCCACTGTATGATCCTTGCTGCCAGCATCCATCACCAGGATTTCTCCTCCTTTTGGAAGGTATTTTTTCAGGTGAGGAATAAGTTTTTTAAGGTTTTCGGCTTCATTTAGGGTTGGTATAATAACGCTTATAGACATGGCAAATAAACAGTGATGGGGTTAAATCGATGTACTTTAGACTTAGAGCTTGTTCGGAATTTTAAAAGTTGGGAGGAGGTCATTAAGTTTAGTGACCAAACAAAATCTAAATGACCTCACAGTACAGCGAACTGACCGACTCCCAATGGCAAGCAATATCGGTGTTTTTTGATCTTAAACGC
>JBGSTW010000007.1:0-86808 GCA_041753595.1 Bacteroidia bacterium
AAACTACTTCCGAAGACTCACAAAAGACTACGAATACACCGTGAGATCATCAAAATATTGGGTTTTTTGGGGGAACATTACGATAATTTTGAACAGAATGCTCAGACAATCAACAACTTAGATTTCCGAACAAGCTCTTAGCCGGATCGAGGGACATGAGGCCATCCTGAGCAGAAACCCTGCCTGCAATGAGTAGAAAGCACAACAATCCTATGAAACGAAGCATATCAACAGTTTTTTCAGGGTAAAACGGAGGTAAAAAAATAAGACTACAAGTTGTGTTTTTCGCCCCTCACGGGCAAATTTGATTTTCAATAAGACATATTACCACAAGCCAATATTTTCAATGATTTAAAATAATCGAAAATGGAACAAATAAGCTCTCATCATAATTTCTGAAATCATAATTCTTTGCAGCCCATGTAACATTCGCACCACAACTCATTTAAGGTTGTCGGAACCTATGCCTAAAATGCATCATTATTTTTGGTCAGTATCATTTTCCGATGGGAAAGAACTTGAAAGTCCTCTGGCACCGCATTTCCAGATTTGGGGTAACGGCTAACACCGATCCCGATGAGGTGAGGCGCATTATATTGCTCAACCAAGTTAGTATTTTCGTTGGAATCTACTCTTTGGTCGTTAGTTTACCTGTATTCAACCCAGTAGCACCTGTTGTCGGCTTTGTTGAATTCATGGGATTTTTGACGATTTCTTCGATTCCTTTTCTGAACAGGATCATTTCTTCCCGAATCACCAAACAGCTGTTGGTGTTGCTGGTCGATATTTCCATCACGACCACAGCCTTTATCAGTGGCTATGAAGTGGGCGACCAGTTGTTTTTTGTGCTGCTGGTACTTGGCATTCCTATTATTCAAGACCTGAATAAGCTTGGCGATGTCATCCTTTCATTCGCCATCACCCTTGGCTTTGTGCTACTGCTCGAGCTTACCGATTACAATCTTTTTATTGAGCACGCAAGCTCCAATGCCAGCGAGCGCTCAGAATATACCATCAACTTCGTAGTCATATTAATAGGCTCGGGTCTGATGGGATTCTACTACTTCAAGCTTACCCATAGTCAGTTTAATACCATTAAAAAATTTGGTGAAACACAACAACAGCTCAATAATGAGCTGAATATCCGCCAACAGGAGCTGGAAACCCAAATGGAAGCCGTGACCCTCGCCAACAAAACGCTTCGCAGACAAGAAGTAGAGTTGATAAAGGCGCGCGACCTGGCCGAAGAAGGGGCACGCGCAAAGTCAGAATTCCTGTCCACCATGAGCCACGAAATCCGAACGCCGATGAATGCAGTAATCGGAATGACCAGTCTGCTCATCGAAACCGAGCTCAACGAAGAGCAGCGCGACTATGTCGAAACCGTGAAGCTCAGCGGCGAAAACCTCCTCACCATTATTAACGACATCCTCGATTTTTCCAAAATAGAATCCGGGAAAATGGAGCTCGAAATGCAGGATTTCGAGACCGTAACCCCCGTCGAGGACGTATTTGACCTCCTGAACCGCCGTGCGCAGGAGAAAGGCATTGAACTCATTCACTTCTTTAGCGAGGAAATACCCTCCATCGTCAACTCCGACCTCACCCGGCTGCGACAGGTATTGCTCAATCTGGTATCCAATGCCATCAAATTTACCGACGAAGGCGAAATTCTGGTTTCGGTAAAGAAAAAGTCTGAAACCCATGATTATATCACCCTCGAATTCAGGGTAGAAGACACGGGAATAGGTATTCCGGCAGATAGAAAAGAACGGCTGTTCCAGTCTTTTTCGCAAGTAGATGCCTCTACTACCCGCAAATACGGTGGTACCGGCCTGGGCCTGGCGATCTCAAAACGGCTGGTGGAGCTCATGGGCGGATCCATTGGGGTAGAAAGTGTAGAAGGGGAAGGATCCGTATTTTCCTTCACCATTCAGGCCCGGCATGGCAATACCGCAAAGCCAAAAAGGCGAACCGTATGGCTCCCGAACATGCCCGTGCCGCGTATTTTGCTGGTAGATGACAACCGCACCAACCTCCGAATTCTGCAGCAGCAATGTGCCAATTGGGGACTGGAAACCGTTGCTACCCACGATCCACGTGAAGCACTACCTATTCTCAGGGAACAAGGAAAAATTCACCTGGCCATTCTGGACATGCACATGCCCAACATGGACGGCATCTCACTCGCTCAGGCCATCAGGGCTGAGTACACCAGCGAACAGCTCCCCCTTATCATGTTATCTTCGCTCGGGCTTTCGATGAGCGACATAGAAAAAGCGCTTTTCAACGAGATTCTTGTAAAACCCGCCCGCCAATCGGTGCTGTTTAATGGGATCCTGGAGTCGCTGGAACCCATCGATAAAGAGCTGGAAAAGCAAACGCCTATCAAAGCAGTGGAGAAGCGAAAGCCTATCACCAATGAAAAATTAAAAATCCTGCTGGTGGAAGACAATGTGGTCAATCAAAAGGTAGCGATCCGTATCCTCGAAAAACTGGGCTTTTCCGCCGACGTAGCGGCCAATGGCATTGAGGCCATCAACGCAGTGGAAATGATCCAATACGACCTCATGTTCATGGACGTGCAGATGCCCGAAATGGATGGCCTTACAGCTACCCGAGAAATTCGTCGCAGGTTCAGGATGCGGCCCAACAAGCCGGTGATTATTGCCATGACCGCCAACGCCATGCAAGGCGATAGCGAGCTATGCCTTGCTGCCGGAATGGACGATTACCTCGCTAAGCCCGTAAGTACCACCACCATTGAGGAAAAAATCAGGAATTGGTTTGGCATTGATTCCAAAAGAAATACCAGGGCAGGCAACTAATATTTTCCTGCCGCTTTCACATTTCGCATTCTCTGGAAAAGATAATATCCGGCAAGTAACAGGCTAAGTATTAACGCAATACCTCCTGCGACTTTCAACCAGGGAAAAGAATTGTCAGAAACAGGCTTCAGGTCGCCGACCACTATAGGAGCAGCCCAATAATAAGGCCCCCATCCCTGCTGAACGAGGGTACGTTTGGCGGCCTGCAATGCTTCGTCTTTGGGCATACCCGATTTCAAGTTCTCATAAAATACGTTCATCAGCTCAGCCGTGAGGTAGTCGTTTACCCCCCAAAGAGTGGTTACAATGCTTTGGGCACCCGCATACGAAAAGCCCCTGGCAAGGCTGATAATGCCCTCCCCCCGCTTCCACTCGCCTACCCCTGTTTCGCAGGCACTCAGCACCACCATCTCTGCAGGCAGATCAAGGTTATATAAGTCGGCAACAAATAGCTTTCCGTAGGGCTCGTTGGCCGCCGTTCGGGCAAAGGCGATATAGGAAAAACGCGAATCTTTGTCATGAATCACCCCGTGGCTCGATAAATGGATGATGCGGTAGTCTGGTGCCAACGCCAGAAAACGAGCCCTTGATGCCTGGTCATCCATCAGGGTTTTGCCCCCGAACAAATTTGCTACCGCAGTTGCTTCCTGCTGATTATAGGCCAGGGGCATCAGCTGATCCCGTTCCCCTCCCCTTTCGGGCTGCACATTTTCCTTATTCCCATCAAAAGTTGGAGCCACCGCCAGCATCGACTTGCCTGGGGCGTGGTTGCGGCCTGAGGTTTGCATTTCTTCCAACAAACTCGCTGCAAATACATACGAGCAAGCATAGGTATTCAACACAAAAGGCCATGTGGAAGGATCGGCTCCCGGTGCTACCGCCTGCGTAACCAGGGCTTCGAAAGGAAGCAGGCCCAGCGGGCCGTCAGCAGCAATCAGTATCCGTGGGGTGAGCTTATTGGCAATGGGAGCCATCACCTGCCGGTACAGCGTATTGCCTATGCTGGCAGCAGAGTCTTCCACCGCTTTGCCCGGGAGCATAAGCTTTCGCCAGTATTGGACTGTATAAGCGAGTGCCTCCTCAGTTACGGGTAGTTTTTGGAAAAATACCGCTTTGGCACTAAGGCCCATCACAAAAACGCCGGAGTCGCCGGTCACATACTCCAGCAAGGTAGCCCCTTCGGGAAGCGAGGCCTGAACGGCTGCCAGAGAGGGTACCGCTACCTGGTACTTGAGTTTGTGGTAGGCGGGAAAGTTGCTTTCGAATACGCGCAAAAGAGAATCGTATCGGGCGCGGTTGGAAAATATGCGGAGTTGCCAGGTTGCCTTTTCGCCTTCTTCCGACTCCGACAGCTGCCGCTCAGCATAGCTCATGTCGGCCAGGATTCGTTTTTCGAGGCGAAGCAAAGGCGCTGGAATCCCGGCAAATGCCTTGGCTTCTGATTCCTGCCAGGCCTCACGCAGCAGAGCAGCTTTTCCTTTTTCTGCAAAAAAGAACGCCATTTCAGCGTCAGCTTTACTTCCGGTAATCTGATAGCGCTTCCATGCCGTAGAAAAGGCTTCGTGGTAACGCTTATCTGCTTGCGCCAGCCAGAAGAACTTGGCTCCTTCTGTTCCGATACCCAACTCCAGCGAATCCGACAAGGCGGCTGCACAGCGATAAGTAGCCAGGCTTTGGGCCAATCTTTTTTCCGGCGAAAGGGTCGTATCCTGCTGTTCCCAGCTGGCTTTTTGCCAAAGGCTTTCCAGCAGCTGTCGCGGGGCAATGGCACCGCTGAGCACCGGATTGCCAAAGCTATCCACTGGATTCCCTTCTTTTACCTGCACGCTGATGGCCTGTTTCAGCATGTCAAAAGCAGCTGTTCTTAGCCCCATGGCCCAAAAGTTTTTGGAAAGCGAAAACATAGACTCGGCCGCGTATTTTGCCTTTCGCCCCAGAATGGTATTGGCTTCTGCTATGGCTTGCTGGTAAAATGAAGACGCCAGCGGGTACTCTTTTTTCTTGAAATGAAATTCCCCCTCAGAAAAAAGATGAAAGTAAACGGGCAATGCCTGTGAGGAAATACCCGAAGCCCTGAGTTTTTCCAGTAGGTTTTGGGTAAGAGTAAAGTATTTCGCGGCTGAGTCCAGTTGCCCAATTTCCATGCTGATATGCGCCTGATTGGTCGCCAGAATCGCTGCTACGGTTTGCTCTCCCTGGCCAAAGGCCGCATAAAGGGCTGCGGATTCCCGGAGATTGTTGAGCGCTTCGCTGTACCGCTGATAGTTGTCGCAGGTAAGCGCCCGGTTGTTCAGCGCTTCTGCTAGTCGCTTTTGGGCTACAGGCTGGCTGGCTGACAGACTCCTGTAAATGGCTATTGCCTGGTCAAAAAAATCCAGCGAACGGTCGAGATCGCCTTTGCCTGCCCAGGCTGAAGCCAGCCGCACATAACAGGCCGCCAGGTCAGCTTGCTCCGTTTGAGGGTTTGATTGATACCCATCCAGCGCCGCCTGCATCTGCTCAATGGCCTCGTCGTAGCGCAATAGGTCGCTCAATACATAGCCGAGGTACAAACGGGTGCGCAGCAGGTAAGGAAAATCAGGAGGGAAACTGCCCGAAAGCCGTCTGAGGGCACGGGAATAAGCGGCTTCCGCTTCGTAATTGGCCCGTTGGCGCAGGTAGAGGCTACCGAGGTTGTTGTTAATTTTTGCTTCCAAAACCGCCATTCCCGGCAAGGACAAATCAGGATCGCTGCGCCCTTTTTCGTAATAAATCAAGGCTGAGTCTGGCTTGGAACTGTGGAAAATTACCCCCAAGCTCATCCATGCACGGGCATTTTCTCCCGGAAAATAGGCTCCTTTGGCCAAGGTTGCCACACGAAAATACACGGCGGCGGAGTCTTTCAATCCTTTGGACTGGAACCAGCTGCCCAAGGTATTGGCGGTGAGAGCCGAAAATGGCGCTTCCGGCACCTGGCACCCTTTCAGGCTGTCGATCCAGCCCGCAGCGGGTGCAGGGGTATCTGACGACAGATAAGTCCTGACCAACAAATTGGCCAGGACCTCTTTTTCTGCTTGATTTTGGGTGGCTTTCCACGTCGGAAGTAGCTCCGCAAGGGCCGAATCCTCCTCACCCCAATCGCTATAGTGCGTGATTAACGGGAGAATTTGCTGAAGGGATTTCGCCGCTTCAGTATCTTTTTGCTTACACGAAGAGAGGATGAGGAGGGCAAAAAACCCAAACCAAACCGGGTACTTCATGAAAGCATTACCCAGGCTACAGATGCTCAACGACGGAAGCTAAACCGCTGTAAGTAACGCTCTTTGCTGGCGTATCCTACCCGCAGCACCTTATCGGGGTCGCTGGTTTTGTAAGCCGTTACAAAATATCCTGCGGGGTTAACCACGGTGAAGTAATCGTTTCCTGCGAATTGTACTTGGTTTGCGTACTTGTCTTTGACCGATGCATAATTCACATTTTCGATGGAGATATACACCTTGTCCTGCTCCAGTCCTGATTTGGGTCCTACCAGGATGACTTTGTCAGCAGGCAGTTCGTTGTTGGAAAGGATAGAAGGATCAGGATCAACATCGGGTGGAATGGCCACGGTGTCGCTGTAGAAGTAGGATTCAGAGGAAGAATTGGTTTGCAGAACAAGCCCGAGCTTCAGGGGGTCGGCTTTGTCGAGGGTTTCGTCCTTGCGCTTTTCGAGGCAGGTTACCTGGCAGGAGCATCCGTTTTCAAACTCGAAAACAAAAACACCGGGCGTTTTCTCTAGCAGGGTATAATCCGCATCTAGGCAGGTTTGATAACATTCTTCGGTACACTCGGCAGGAAGTTCGCATTGATACGCCGTAAGCGAAAAAAAAGCGATAACAGAAAGAAAAAGGAGAACGTGTTTCATGGCTGGCTGTTTAGGAGTAGTCGTAGTTGTTTGCTGAAAATAACGCTCCCGAAAGCTATTTTCTTTTATTCGAAGTCCGGAATTACAACTTTTTTAAAATTTCGGAAGCTTCCGTCTTTCGCTGGTTGCGTTTGCTGGTTGCTGAAATTTGTTCGAGCTGCGATTTTACCGATTCCCCCTTGCCGGCTGCTACTTCATTGAGCACAAAATACCAGCAGGCATCCTCTTTCATGGCCGAATTCAGTTGATCACCTCCGTCAGAACAGCTTGCCTGCAGGTGCAGGGAAGCCGCGTTGTGCTGTCCGGTGCGGGCATAACTGACGCCAAGGTACAACTCCAGTTCTGAGTCACTGCCACCGCTTTGTTCAGCAGCAAAAGTCAGTAACCGAATGGCTTCGGGGTATTTTTCAGGTTGGTCTTTTGCCTGCGAATAAGCCATCATGGCCTGGGCTCGCGGATTCTCAGCAGCATCATTGCCCCGCTCGCCATAAGGATAATGGGTGAGGTATTCATTGGCCAATTCCGCTGAGCTGGTTCCTTTCAACCACCAAGGCATGGTAATGAGCAGCAGAAAGACCGCAGCCGCAGCCATCATCCAAGGACGGAAGGCAAGGGTCTTTGTCCGCTTATCCGCGGACACTTCCCCGAAAAAACTTCCAACAGCATGTTCCATCCCGAGCAGGGCCTGACGGGAGTCGGGGTGCTTTTCGAGGTAGCTATCGAGCTTGGCAAGCGCTTCTATATAGGCAGGCTCCGCAGCCAGCACAGCATCTACCCCGGCTTCTTCATCGGGGGTAAGCCGGTGGTCGAGGTAGGCTATCATTATTTCCAGGGAGAGACCTTGTAGGTTTTCAGGTGTCATTTCTCCTTTTGATTATTGGTTAAAATACGCTGAAAACTCAGGTCCGAGGTGGTTTTTAAGCTTTTTCAAAGCCTGAAACCTGAGGTTGCGTATTTGATTAAACGTCACGCCCATTTCGTCCATGAGGTCTTTATAGGTTTTTTCTTCCAGATAAAGCCCCGAAACGATCAACTTTTCATCGGCAGAAAGTGCTTTGTCAAGCGCTTCTACCAGCCAGCCTCTGTCCTGTTCGTAATTCACTTCTTCATCTACCGAAGCCGTGGTCGGGCTGGGGTCTTGCAGCAATACCCCTTCTTTGTAATCGCTCCGAACACGCTTTTTACGCAGCTCGTCGATCATTTTCCGGGTAATGAGGGTCCATAACCAGGAAGGAAAACTCCTGATGACCAATTCCTCATTTTCCAGTTCCCGCTGCAGGATCAGGTAGATATCCCCGGAGGCGAAGTCTTTTACCTCTTCCAGGTCGTCCATGAATTCCATGCAACGACTCAGAATAAGCCCTCGGTGGCGTTCCATCAGGTACGCGATCCATTTCCCATCCTTCGTCTTTTGGTATTGACGGATGAGATCCCAGTCGCTAAGGCCCTTCCAGGAGGTGTTTTTTGACTCGAACAGCTTGACTATGGCTAAGAACACGGGATGCGTTTGTTTTCCCGAAGGTAAACAATATTCCCTTTTCCTTAAATAGGACGACCACCCCGGATGAAATACAGTCCGGAGTATAAAATTTTCTAAAAAGTTTTTCGTTTGCTCTTACATTTTTTCAGCAAGCACCCCTACGCGCCTGTAAGCCAGCTTCTTACCTGTATCGGTCCGCACCACTTCCACCAACACCACATACATTCCCACGGGGGCTCGGCGGTTCAGCCGGTCGGTACCGTCCCAGAAATAGGTGACGGATTCGGTGCCCATCAGTACATTGTTCTGGAGGTTTTTTACCAATCGGCCCTGGGTATCCATGACCATGATGCGCAGGTTGCCCCCCTGAAAAGGAAATTTGCAGGTAATGCCGAGCACATCCGATTGGCCGTCGCCATCAGGCGAAAAAACCTGCGGTGAAAGCACCACGTCCTGCTCAGTGGTGTCAATGGCTTCTGACTGGGAGTTCTCGTACCCGGGGGTGGCAAAATTTACCGTAGAAGCCGCCGAGTGCCAGTTGGAGGGCTGCTGGGTAGGCAAAAAAGGTGATATGCGCTCCAGCGAAACGCCGTCCTGCTTGTCGAGGGTGGGATACTGGTAGTCGTCGAGGTAATCGAACCGATCGAGCACCAGTCCGTTTTTCGTGGTGACGACGGCGGCGCCTTCCCGATCGTCGTAGGAAGGAAAGCCGCTCATTTCATAAAATCGGGCATTCGCAGGAGGCAAATAGGTGCTTTTCTGCAAATCGACTTCCCGGGTCAGGCAAACAAGCTCACCGGGCATCAGCAATATGCTTCGGGAAGCAATGACATAGCTGTTAAATACGGAGTCTGATCCAGGAAAGCCCTCGCCTATTTTCAACGCTGACAGGTCCACAGCCCGAAGACCGAAGTTCAGGATTTCGACAAAATCAGCCCCTCCCGTGAGCGGATTGAACAAAATTTCATTCAAAAGAATATCGCCGGGAGACGGGTTTCCGGGCCAAGCCAGCCGGATAGAATCCACCAGCGTATTCCCGAGACAATCGGCCAGGCCATTGATTTCCAGGGTATAAACCGTGTTGGTGTCCACTTCAGCGGCCCATGTAAGCACGACTTCGGTGCGGGCGGTATTATTTACCCAGGCAAATGCAGGGACTCCCAGGGAAGGGTTCAGGCTGTAAACGAGGTTATTTTCAGCTAAAACAGGATCCAGCGGCTCCGAAAAGCTGATCAGGATGCTGCTGAGCGATGCCCAGGCAAAGGTAGTTATAGCCGGAGCCTCGCTGTCGGAATAGCTACCCGTAATGCTGTTGACAGATGCCGGAGTTCCTCCGCGTGGGTCACTGGATGGCTTCCAGTTGCCCGGCTGATTGCAGTCGATGAGGTCGAGATCTATTTTTTCTAAAGAATACCCGCCGCTTATTTTATCGCCCAACCAACTGCTTTGATAGTACACGGCATCGACAAGGTTGCCTGTTTCATTGAAAAGAATCAGGCTGTCACGGTCGTTGTTCAGCGAAGGGAGGGCGCTCAACGGAGCCAGGGTTCCGTAAACCGACCAATCGGCCGTATCTGCCCGTGGAATCAGCAGCGCGTATTCGCCGGGGAGCAGTACCAGCGCAGGTAGCGTGGCCTGCGAAACCCCATCGGTGATCGACAGCCCATCGAGGGTAAGGGCTTCCTGCGAGCGGTTGGTTATTTCTACAAATTCACTTTCGGGCAGCTGTACCGAGGGCGTTGGGTCGGGGAAAATTTCAGAAATAACGATCTCAAACGGCAGTGCTTTCCTCGCCCGTACCAGGGGGCGACTCCAGGGAGCTGTGGGCAAATTTCCTTTGCAATCGGCTATCGGCTGAATGATCAGCGACGTGATTACGCCCAGGGGCAGCGGTTGGTCGAGGGTTAGCGTCACGCATTGATTATCTGCATCAACCAGCACCGACAAAACAGCAACCGACTGTAAATCAATACGATAATTGCTGATTAAGCCCATTGAGGTGGGGTCCATGCTTTCGTTGAAGCAAACCGAAATAGAGGACGGGGAGTTAACCGAAACGGATACCAGATTGGGCGGAAGGAGGTCCAAAGGCAGCGAAGCAAGGCTGTTTACTTTTCCGGGCGTACCTCCTGAGGGGTCGGTAGAAGCCAGCCAGTTGGCAGGCTCGGGGCAACCGGCGTAGAGTGTATTGAGCAATTCGAGGCTGTAACCACCGTTGGATTTGGCTGCATCTCCGTACCAGCTGAGTTTGTACGACACGGTATCGATCATCAGGCCATTTGCCCGCAAACCCAGGTCATCGCCGCCATTTACCAGCGCAGGCCAGGTACTCAGGCCGATTACATTTCCATAAGGCGAAAGCAGAGCCGTATCTGCCAACCGGCACACAATCACCTGCGCACCCGAATCGAGCACAAAAGCAGGCAAGGCAGCGAGGGTGGTTCCGTTGTTCAGGGTCCAGTTGGCGAGGTTTACAGGTAAGCCCGAAAAATTTTGCAGCTCAAGGTACTCCGCATCCGGCAAACCAACCACCGGCGTGGGGTCGGCCATGATTTCCGAAATGCGCACGCCCCGGTAGCTTACCTGTCCGGAGGGGGAAATCGAAAAGTTGATGGCCTGCAAGTTCATCGCATTCGAGGCTGTATCTGCAACGCCTGCCACTTCCAGGGTATAGTTGCCCGCTACCAGCGTATTGGTCAGCAGAAGCTGAACACGTGTATCACTTAACCAATTCACCGCCGCCAAGGGCTGAAGTACGGTGCCCTTGAATACCTGATAATTGTCGGATGTGATGGCAGAAAGGCTATCCGTGGGCTCGGAAAAGGTAACTTCCAGGCGGTCGTTTGCCAGCACATTCACAGACAAAACCTGCGGAGGAAGCGTATCGGTAACCGTGCCACCAGCATATACATTGTCGAAAAAGAAAGCATCTGAGCGGGTAGAGGTATGCTTTACATACAAACCGATGTACCCGCTGAGGGGATACGTAAGGTCAATGGCGCTGCCTTGGTGTTGAAAATTTCCTTGTCCGCCCTGATCCACCAGCAGCTCCCATTTTCCGGTGGCATCGCGGGTAATACGCAGGTCGGCATCAATCGTGGTACCTGCCAGTCCATCCATGCCATCGATGAGGCGCACCCGGCTGGTGCCATCCTGCCGATACAGGTCGTAGCTGTCGAGGCTGCCTATTTCCCCGGCTTCAATATAGTATCCATTGGTTGCGCCAGAGATCGATGGCTGGTCCGACAACAGGTACACACGAACCAGGTTGGTGGTGCTGGGTGCGAATCCATACCTGACCGTAAATCGCCATTCGGTTTGTCCGGAATGAGAAAAAGGCGTGGAAAGGGTGAGGGTATCGTTTTGGAGCAGGCCCTTCGACTGCAATTCAAAAGCGGCATTTACCTGAAAAAGAGATGCATCTCCCAGCCAGGTAGGGTTTTGGGTAAAATCTCCGTCAGAGAAATTGTCTTGTACCTGTGCCACCATGAGGGAGGGCAGCATGAGGGAGGGCAGCATGAAAATAAGCACAGGAATCAGGGATTTCCGGAGGAGATATTCTGCAAAAAGCATAGAAATCGAAAGTAGGATGCAGGAGGTGGATCGAATACTTAGGCTCAAACTTACTAGCTTTGCCTTCCCGCCGACCAAGATAGTAATATGCCACGACGTTTTGAACCTTTTCGCTTGACCCTTACCATGGAAGATGCTGCTTCCGATGGCCGCGCTGTTGCCCGACACGATGGGCAGGTGGTATTTGTGGAAGGAGGCATTCCCGGGGACGTAGCCGAGGTATTCGTGTACAAGCGGGACAAAAAAATGCTCAACGGCCGGGTGGAACAGATCCTCACGCCTTCACCCATGCGGATTGACCCGGTTTGTGCCCATTTTGGGGTATGCGGCGGGTGCAAATGGCAAATGATGGATTACCAGGATCAGCTCCGCTTCAAGGAAAAGCAGGTGCTGGATGCCTTTTCGCGCATAGCCAAAGTGCCCGTGGGCGAAATAAGGCCTATTTTGGGCAGCCCCTCGGCCTACCACTACCGCAACAAGCTCGAATTTACATTTAGCGCCAAAGCCTGGCTTACCCGCGAACAAATGGATTCCGGCGACGAATTTGAGCAGCGGGTCTGCGGCTTTCACCGCCCGGGGGCTTTTGACAAAATCATCGACGTAGAATCCTGCCACCTCCAAAGGTCGGTCATTAATGGTATCCGCAACGCCATTCGTGACTTTGGCCGCGAAAATGGCTGGACCTTCTACAATATCAAAGAACGCCACGGGTTCTTGCGCAACGTCGTTTTCCGCACCTCCGAATCTACCGGCGAACTGATGGTACTGCTGATCGTGGAAGACCACGACCCGGAAAAAATTGACGTGCTCTTTACGCTGCTCGAAGCTCGTTTTCCTGAAATATCGGACCTGCTGTGGATGGTGAACAAAAAAGGAAACAGCTCCTTCTCCGACCTCGGCCTGATCGTGTGGAAAGGAAAATCATACATCACCGAACGCCTCGGCGGCTTTGATTTCAGGATTCATCCTACCTCCTTTTTCCAGACCAACCCCATTCAGGCCGAGCGGCTCTATGACGTTGTTCGGGCCTATGTACAAGGGGTTATTCCCGCGGGAAAAGAAAAAATCGGCACCCTTTACGACCTCTACAGCGGCACGGGCAGCATTGGCATTTTCAATTCTGACCTCGCTGAAACGGTAGCAGGCATCGAATATGTGGAAGCGGCCGTGGTGGATGCACGTAAAAATGCGGAGATCAACCAACTGAGCCATTTACACTATTTCGCAGGCGACATCCGCCTGTTGATCCAGCAGCTCACGAGCGATTTTCCCACGCCGGAGGTGGTTATTACCGACCCACCGCGTGCAGGTATGGACGCTCGCGTGGTGGCCGCCCTGCTCGAACTGGCCCCTCAACACATTATATATGTAAGCTGCCAGCCCGCTACCCAGGCGCGTGATGTGGAATTGCTCGCTGAAAAGTATGACGTAATGAGTATGCAGCCCGTGGATATGTTTCCACAAACTGCCCACGTAGAAAATGTCGCCTGGCTAAAATTGAGGTAATATTTTTCACCCTTCCATTTGACACATTTCTCTGTGAAGAAATGACATGTTTTGTTTAATTTACGCTGTACACTCATTCAATAGAAAATGGGAGAAATGGTTACCGGCCAGTTTTTGGACTTGATTTTAGGATATATTCCTGAAATCCCGGTAAGCTATGGGCTTGGTATTCAGGTTTGGGCAAAAGGAATTTGTTGGCTCATCGCCGGAGGCGTATTGGGCTTTGTAGGGCAGGTAGGCGTACCACACAACCCCAACAAAAATTCTTCCCGAAACCCGGTAACGGACTGGGAAAAGGCTTACAAAGAGCTGAAAATCAAACATGAAGCCATTGAACGGGAGTACGCTTTTTTCAAAGATCAAACAGAGGATTTTCATTTTTTTGTTGACCCGCAAAACCGGAGTATCCTGATATGGAATCAGGAAGCCCCTGACTGGCTGCCAGTCAACCTCGCCGACTGGGTTTACCGGCCTGATTCCTGGCTAAAACATATTCGTCCCGAAAAGAAAGAAGAAGTAAGCAGGTTTCTTTTCTCCAGTCCCGGAGCTGCAACCCCTGGTAACACTGAGAAACTAATCTACACGCTCCTGCACCCCGATGGCTCCACCCTTGATATCAACCATTGCCGCAGATTTGTGGCACACCCTGAAAATGGCCGGATGATGTATGCGCACAGGCTGTGCAGGCTTCCTCATTCCACAACACAAAACGAACTGCTGGCCAGTGGGGAAAACCTTTTCCGAATGATTGTGAGCCTGGTACCAGGGTACAATGTATTTCTATTCGATGCTCAAAAGCGGTTTATTTTGGCCGACGGAGGAGAATTGATCAAATACAACTACAATAAAACCTTCATGGAGGGTAAGTACATTGAAGAAATACTTGATCCGGAGACCCTGAAATCGGTATTGCCTTACTACGACCGCACGCTGGCAGGAGAAATGGTGTTTGACATACTGGATACTCCTATCGACAAATTTGAGGTGCGGAGTATTCCCATTTACAATGCAAAGCAAGAAGTAATCGGCGGATTGATCGCCTCAGGAAATATCACGGAGTTGCACAACAACCGGCTGCGTGTGCAGGAGTTAAGCACCTGGTTTTCGCTGGTTGCTTCGGTAGCTGAAGTAGGAATATGGGAAGCCGATTTTTCCTTAGGTACCCTGCGAGCCAATGCTACCTTTCATCAGTTCTATGGTTTGCCGGTTAACGACGATTGGCAAAACATAGGGTTGTTTTTTCAGAAACTACACCCCGATGACCACTCCATGATTTCCGAAATCCGAGGTTCATTGGAAAATAATAATGGTGCGTTTGACATCAGCTACCGCACCCTCGATGATGTAAAAGGCATTCGCCATCTGCATACACACGGCCGGGTAATCGGCGACGAAAAAGGAAATCCGGTACGTGCCGTGGGGTTCGATTGGGATGTGACCCAATCCGTGAATTTATCCAATAACTTCAGAAGGCTTTCGCTATTTGCCGAGCAAACCAATAACCTACTGATCCTGTATGCCGAAACAGGAGAAATTATCGAAACCAACAAAGCTTATTTTGACTTGCTGGGCGATTCTGCCTTGGATCAACACTATATCCAAAAGATCTTTTTGCAGGAATCGACTTCCATTTCAGATGATCATTGGTGGAGAAAACCAGTAAATGCCGATTTGCCTGTTTCAACAGAGGTCCGCCTCCACTTGCCCGGCTCATCGGTACGTTGGTTTCACCTAACCCTGATGCGCATAAAAGAAGGTGATTTTCAGGAAAAAGCTACTTACCTGGCATTGGCTGAGGATATTTCTGAAAGGAAAAATGCAGAAAAAGAGGTCATAAACCTTGTTTCAGAGCTTTGGCTCAACAACCAGATGGTAGCCGACCTCACCTTTCACTTCTCCCACCGCCTGCTCCGCCAGTCGTCGAATCTTAACGGACTCGTAAACCTGATGGAAAGCAGCAGTCCGGAAGAACCTGTATACCAGACTTCCCTGCGGTACCTGATCAATGCGGCCTCTGAGTTACAGCAGGATCTGCAAGAGGTAAGCAGGCGTATGGAAGACTCCCGTGGCTTACCTTCCACTCCGGAATCCTTCAATTTTGAAGAACTGCTCGAGGATGTCTTTTTTCATGTAGGGTCCGGAATCATCCAGCCCTTTGATCAATTAAATATTCATACCCCTAACGGGAAAATACTTCTTGAGCCCCGGGCTTACTGGCGCAGCCTGCTCCAGATTTTGGTCAATAATTCTCTGGAAAGACGCAAGGACGTCTCCCCTCTATTGGTATCAGCCATCTTGGTACAAGACGAACATTCCGCAGTCCTTCACTATCAGGACAATGGTTATCCCCTTGAAAATGAGCACCTCACAGAGGGACTGGATGGCTTTATGCGCTCGCTAGACCCCTCCGCACCCCAAAAAGGGCTGGGCCTGCCGTTTCTGAAAGTAGTGGTAAAACTCCTTAATGGTGAACTGGAAGTGGAAAAACCATCCCTTCAGGGTAACAGCTTCCGGTTTCGATTAAAAAAGGCTGAACCTTCCTTTTCAGAATAGATTCACTTCCGGGTATTTTTAGTTGTTTTGAACTTCGGTTTCCGGATAACGGCGATTTCCGGGAATCGGTACACGCTTAATTATTTTTTATGTCAACTACTACCGGCTACAATTTATTCACAGAAGTGAGTGCCTTCATTGATGAAGCCGCCCGCTACACCAACCACCACCCCGGCCTGATCGATCAGATCAAGCAACCCAACGTAACCCTCAAAATGCACTTCCCGATCCGAAAGGACAACGGAACCTTTGAGGTGATAGAAGCCTACCGTATTCAGCACTCCCACCACAACACCCCCGTAAAGGGAGGTCTGCGCTTCAGCATGGCTGTGGACGAAGGCGAAGTGGCAGGGCTTGCCGCACTGATGACCTACAAATGTGCCGTGGTGGATGTGCCCTTCGGCGGTGCAAAAGGAGGGATCAAGATCAACCGAAGGAACTACAGCGAGGCCGAACTGGAGCGTATCACCCGCCGCTACACCTTCGAGCTCGTGAAGCGCAATGCCATTGGACCAGCCCTCGATGTGCCTGCTCCCGACTACGGTACTGGTGCTAAAGAAATGGCCTGGATCATGGACACCTACGCCTCTTTCCACCCGGAAGCCATTAACGCTGCGGGCTGTGTGACTGGCAAGCCCATTAACCAGGGGGGCGTAAATGGCCGCACCGAGGCTACGGGTTATGGCGTGTATGTGGGTATCCGCGAAGCGCTGGAGTCCACGGAGGATATGAACCGCATAGGCCTCTCCAAAGGTCTGGCAGGCAAGCGGGTGATTGTGCAGGGATTTGGAAATGTAGGCTATCACTCAGCCAAATACCTTTCGCTCGGCGGGGCCATTGTCGTTGGAATTGCGGAGCACGACGGGGGCATCTACCACCCTGACGGCCTGGATGTGGAAGCCATTGACCAGTATCGCAAAGGAAATGGCTCTATTGCCAATTATCCGGGTGTGGAGCATTTTACGCCTTCGATCCAGATGCTGGAGTTCGATTGCGATATCCTCGTACCTGCTGCCCTCGAAAACCAGATTACCAAGGAAAATGCTCCCAGGATTAAGGCCAAAATCATTGGGGAAGCAGCCAACGGCCCCGTAACCTCTGACGCTGCCCGTATCTTGCTCGAAGCCAACAAACTGGTTATTCCTGATCTCTACCTCAATGCAGGCGGGGTTACCGTTTCTTATTTCGAATGGCTCAAAAACCTGTCGCGGGTATCATTTGGTAAAATGGAGCACCGCTACGACGTACTAAGCAACCAGCGACTCGTAGATGCCATAGAAAGTGCCAGCGGGCATCCTTTAACCATCGAACAAAAATTAAACATCGTACGAGGTGCTGACGAAAGAGACCTCGTGATGTCGGGTCTGGAAGAATCGATGATCGAAGCCTACCAGCACATCACAGAAAAACGCAACCAGACGGGAGTACAGTCGCTACGCCTGGCAGCATTTATTACTGCACTTGACAAAATTGCCCAGAGCTACTTGGAGCTGGGTATTTTCCCTTGATCTGAATGAGCAAACGGGTAACGACAAAGAGCCTGAAGAGGCTGACCATCGCCACTGAACTGCGGGAGGAAGTTATTCCCGCAATCCGATACGCTGAGGCATTAGCCAAGTACCTGAAGGTAAAACCCGACTGGACCTATACCGGGTCCAGGCGGGTACCCCGGGCCTTTCAGGATACGCCGCTTAGACAGTCGCTCCGCTCAAAGCAACCGGCAGAAGCAGCCCTGGCAGTGACACAGTTGCTGGAGTCGCAGTGGCAGGTAAAAGCCATTATTCCGGAGCTGGATGAAAAAATACTTACCAAGCCCTGGGAAGCCCTCGCCGAAAGCCTGGACCCCGGCACGCTGGTCGTTACTACTTTTCCGGGAGCCACGGGTACCTGGCCCTGGCCCCTGCTCGACAGCGGGCACCTGATGACGCTTTTTGTACCTGCAGAAGCAACCTTTAAGCCCCTGAAAAACCTGGCCTATGCCACCGATTTTGAAGAAATCGAAAGCAGAGTTCCGCCCTGGTTGGAGCAACTGGCCTTTAACCTGAAACTGCACATCTCCTGTCTGCACATTTCACCCAAGCGCAGCCTCATTCCCTGGCAACAAATTCCGCCCCGCATTCATCAAACTTTCAGGCTGGAACTACAACCAAGCAACATTTTCTTCTATTCTCTCGAAGACAAAGATATACCCGGAGGCCTGCTTACCTTTACCGATGCCTATGCGCCGGAATGGATTTGCCTGACCTATAAACGACGCACCGGCATTTCTTCTCTCCTCAAAGGCCAGATTATCCAGGCGCTTTCCCGGCAGATCAAGGTTCCAGTTTTGTGTATTCCGGCGGGATTTCCGGGCGATGAGCCTCCAAAAGAGGAATGATTTTTGAGTACAGAAAACTAACCCAAACTGAACGCCAAAATGATGAAGCGACTGCTGAGTATTTTTCTGATAACTGCTGCTTGTATTTCCGGCCTGCGGGCACAAACCAACCTACCCGCCATTGAGTTGCGGCTGGAAGATCTGGGTCAAAATATCCTGAACGGGGAATTGCTGGAGGATAAAATAAAGGTGAATAAGGAATTTGCCACCCTCCTGATCGAAACCCTGAAAAAGCCTGAGAGCTTTGACTATTCGTTTAATGGCCTCTCCTCAATTTCGATTCTGGGACCCGAGGACCACAGCTTCCGCATCTTTACGTGGTATATCGTCGATAAAAATTACCGCGAGTACTACGGCGAACAATTCCACTATTATTTTGGGGTAGTTCAGCGAAAATACAAGGATGCCGCAGGCAAGGAGCGAATCATCGTGATACCACTGCTGGAAATGCCCAGACTTATAGACGGGGTGGAAAATACCCTCCTAAGCAACAACAACTGGCTGGGCGCCCTTTATTATCCTCAAAAATACTCGCCCTACCTCAAATCGTTTACCCGCACCATCTACGACCGTGCCAGTGAGCCCGGCAAAGTGGTGAAACTCAAGCAGACCTTTTACCTGCTGATGGGCTGGAATGGCCTCGACAACAAGAGCAACATGAAGGTGGTGGACGTGATGTCGTTTGACCTCAAAAACCCCGAGCGGGTCATTTTTGGGGCTGACATGTTTTATTTCGACCCCGCCATACCGAAATTCAGGGCTGTTTTCAGGTACTCAGAATACGCGCCATTTACCCTGAACTTTGGCTATGTAAAAACCTATCTCTGGAACAAAAAGCTGGCCGTGGTGTACGATCACCTGGCGGTATCGAAAGGGGAACCCATGAAATTTCAGGAAGTGCTGAACCAGGGACCTGACGGCTCCTACGATGCCCTTGTCTTTCAAAAAGGAAATAAAGCCCTCGTTTGGTACAAAAATGTAGAGCTGGCCGAAAAATACATGGGCAAAATGGCCCGCAAAGAGCGTCAGGAAGTGAAAGAAAACCGGGATAGGATTCAAACCGAGCGACTGGCTGCCGGCGATACCACAGCGACTCAGCCTGTAGGCATCTACAACCCCAAGAAGGAAGCCAAAGCCATGCAAAAACAACAAGCGCAACAGCGTAAAGCAGAAGAAGCACGACTCAAAGCCGCTGGTATTCAGCTTCCTAAGCCGCCGAAAGAAAACAACGAAAACCGTAATAATTGATTTTTCGGAACAGATACTTGGTGATCTCCGTTTTCCTTCCTAGCTTTGCTTAACCTCAACGTATACAGGATAGCGAATCCCATGCAAGGAAAAGACGAAGTGTACTCGGAAAAAATCAGGGCTGGAAAGCGGACCTACTTCTTCGACGTACGTGAAACGCGTGCAAACGACTTTTACATCACCATCACCGAAAGCAAGAAAAAAATAAACGGTGGGTATGAAAAACACAAAATCTTTATCTACAAAGAAGATTTTAACAAGTTCGTTGCTTCCCTGCTCAAAACCGTAGATCACGTGAAAAACGATTTGCTTCCTGATTATGATTATGACGAATTCGATCGTTATGACGAAGAGGAAGAATACGAAAACGAAACAAGCCCTCAGCACGCTCTCCCCAAAGAAATGGGCGAAATATCCACCCGCTGGGAAGACTGATAAAGCAATAACCTCTTTTAAAAGCCACCTCTGGGTGGCTTTTTTTATTTTCCGGCTCAACCTTTTTCCCTAAAACATTTTCCTTTTCAGGGAAATCCGTAACTTTTGGCTATGAGTTGGGAAATTTACAGCAATACCATCAACACCCTGCTTCGGGACATTCCGCTGCTGGAAAGGAAAATGCTGGACGCTGTTTCTCCGGAAGAATCCCAAAAGCTCCATAAATCGCTTCGCTACCGCGAGCAAAAACTCGATCGTCTCCTCTCCTACCAGGAGCGCTGGCAACTCCGGCAAATGTGCCTGGAATCCGGCGTTTCAGGCAACTTCTTATAATTCATCTCAATTTTGGAAATTTTCGGCATCGACGTAGGCGGTTCAGGCATCAAAGGCTCCATCGTAGATGTGGCCTCGGGTAAACTTCTGGGTGAAAGATTCAGAATAGCCACTCCTGAGCCCGTGAACCCCGATCAGGCAACTGATATTATCCAGGAAATTCTGGCAAAATTCGACTGGAATGGGCCCGTGGGCTGTGGCTTTCCCTCTATTATCAAAAACGGCGTGGCGCGCACCGCTGCCAATATTCACCCCGACTGGATAGGCACCGATGTAAAAAGCCTGTTGGAAGCCCGCACTAATATGCCTTTTACCATTGTGAACGACGCCGATGCTGCCGGCCTGGCCGAAATGAAATTTGGCGAAGGCCTCAACCACAAAGGGATCGTGATCTTGCTTACCGTGGGTACGGGCATCGGATCGGCTGTTTTTAACGAGGGTAAGCTCCTGCCAAATACCGAATTCGGCCACATAGAATTTCGCGGTGACATCGCCGAACACTACGTTTCAGACAGGGTACGCAAAGCCGATGACCTATCATGGAAAAAATGGGGCAACCGCCTCAACAAATACCTTCGCTACCTGGAGCGCATTTTTTCACCCGAAGTATTTATTATCGGCGGAGGTACCAGCAAGTACTTTGGCGAAATAAAAGAACTGATCACGACCCAAGCTGAGGTCGTACCAGCGAAACTGCTCAATCAGGCAGGAATTATTGGAGCGGCGCTTGCTGCTCAGGAAGGTCAGTGACCTTTCGCAGGTAATGGATCTGTACCAGCCCCGTTTTGTAAGGAAATACTTCGCCCAGCTGCCATTCCCGTGCAGCCACTGGCGGGTCGAATAGTGGTACGCCTTCGCCTAACACATTCGGATGAAGGGAGATGATCATTTCGTCGACCAGGTCGTGCTGCCAAAACTGACGCAGTAGCTTGGGGCCTCCTACGAGCCAAATGGCCTTGCCGGATTTCTGCCGTTCTTCCTCAAGCCAAAGGGAGGGTTCTTTTTGGGTGAATAGGGCGCCATTTTCGTCCGCCCCCTGGCGAGTATGGCTGAAAACCACGGTCTGTTTACCCTGGAAAGGATAATCTCCGAATGAACAAATAACCTCATAGGTCCGGTTGCCCATCACCACGGTATCTATACGGTTAAGAAAATTATCGTATCCATAGTCCTGGTCGGTAAACAGCCAGTCGATGTCGCCATTAGGTCGGGCTATATGCCCATCGATACTCATGGCAATGAACAAAACAACCGGGCGCATAAAGCTTACTTCACCGCTTCGATGGAGCCCGCGCCTGAAATATGCTGCGAGATTTCGGGCTTGCCGGAGTACTCCACGCTGCCAGCACCTGAGATATTTACTTTGAGGACGGAATCAGCGTGGATCCGGGCAGAGGAAGCACCGCTCACGTTCAATTCCACTTCTTGCGAAATAAGTTTCTCCGCGTTTACATGGCAGGCGCCAGAGAGGGAGTATTCAGAGCGGGTGACATTGCCGCCCAACTGCATTTCGGCTGCACCACTCACATGGGTGGCGAGGTCGTCGAGGGTAAGTTCTTTCATTTCCAGGTTGGCTCCGCCCGACATGTCGATTTTCAGGGAGCTGCCTTTCCAGGGGCCTTCTACCTTGAACCCCACGGCCCCGGAAGCTTCTACCTCTCGCAGGTCGGGGCAATAAATTTTTACGACCAGCGAAGTAGGACGAATAGGCTTGTCCATTTCGATTTCAAGGGTGCCGTTTACGACCTCGGCACGGATATATTCCTGTAGGTTTTCGTCGGTAGAAATTTCAACTGCATATACCTCAGACTGAATCAGGATAGACTCCAGTTGGCCGCCCATATTTACCTTACGAAACTCCGGCAACTCAATCCGGTTTTCGGTGATATCCTCGTTTCCCTTGAGGGACGAATTCCCGAATTTACCCTTGAACATGTAGGCGATGGCACCCATAACCAACAGTCCGTAGAACAATACCCGTAAAGCTCTCATAATTCTTTTCCTCAGTTACTTATTAGACACCCAATTACGCCTGAGGGTTGCCCCTATTATAGGAAAAATGTCCATTATCTGGCTGTTTTTCTGATTATTTCTAAAAAAGGATGTGCCAGGGCGTATACCGACCTCTTTCTCATCGGCTCCCCGAAACATTTGCCCGCTGAAACTGCTTTATTTGCCTGAAAATCTGAACGGAAATTGCTGAAAATAGCCTGGTCCCCTCTGTATTGTCATCCGCTGCCGCCAAAGCACCGTTTCCCGATGGTGAAATACGACCTGATTCCGGAACAGCTGCTATACGAAGGCACCATTACTTCCGAAAATCTTTACGCGCCTGATACGCTGAATGAGGCCACGATCCTGCGCACGCATACCGCTGAATACTGGAATAAACTCCGGCATGGAGGACTCAGCCCGAAAGAAATCCGCCGAACGGGTTTTCCCTACTCCCCTACCCTGATTGACCGCGAAGCAACCATCCCCGACGGCACCCGACAAAATGCCCTTTTTGCCCAGCAATATGGCGTGGCCATCAATGTGGCCGGAGGCACCCACCACGCCTATGCCGACCGGGGCGAAGGTTTTTGCCTGCTGAACGACATCGCCATCGCCGCCAATTGGATGCTCGACCATGAAAAAGCCCGCCAGGTGCTCGTCGTTGATCTGGATGTGCACCAGGGAAACGGCACTGCGCGCATTTTCGAAAATGACCCGCGGGTATTTACCTTTTCGATGCACGGGGCCTCCAATTACCCTTTGCACAAAGAAAAATCGGACCTGGATATTGCTTTACCCGATAAAACCGACGATGCCGCTTACCTCAGGCAACTCACCGATACCCTGCCCCGGCTGATCGATCAGGTGCAGCCCGACCTGGTATTTTACCTCGCGGGTGTAGATGTGCTTGCTACCGATGCGCTGGGTAAACTCAGCCTCAGCCGCGAAGGATGCAAGCAGCGCGACGCCTATGTGCTGAAGCTTTGCAAGGAAAATAAGTTGCCGGTTTCGGTCGCGCTGGGAGGAGGCTATTCTCCTGATATCCGCGATATTCTGGAGGCACATTGCAATACCTTTCGGCTGGCGCAGGAAATCTTCTTTTGATTTCTTTTTCAACCTTGACCACCTTTGTGCGTATTTCTCTCGAACTTTAAACGATTACTCTACCTCGAATTTTATGAAACGTTCCCTTTGGATTACTTTGTTGGTTGTTCTCGGTGTCGGCATATTCGTCTTTTCGTCTATCAAAAGCACCCAAAACACCATGGTTACCCTGGAAGAAGGGGTGGTTGCACAATGGGCACAGGTTGAAAATGTGTACCAGCGACGTGCTGACCTGATTCCAAACCTGGTAAGCACCGTGAAAGGCTATGCCAATTTTGAGCAGGGCGTGCTGACCGATGTGGCCGAAGCCCGCGCCAAAGCCACCAGCGTACAAATCACCGCCAAGGACCTGGACGATCCGCAGCTTGTGGAAAAATTCAACAGCTCGCAAAACCAGCTTTCCCAGGCATTTGGCCGCTTACTTTCCGTACAGGAAAACTACCCCGACCTGAAAGCCAATGTGCAGTTTCAGGCATTGATGACAGAACTGGAAGGTACCGAAAACCGGATATCCGTAGAGCGGAAAAAATTCAACGAAGCTGCCCGTGCATATAACACGCACATCAAGCAGTTTCCGGCCAATATCTTCGCCAACATGCTCGGCTTCGAGGAAAAAGCCTACTTCACAGCAGCTCCCAGCGCACAACAGGTGCCTACTGTTGACTTTAGCAAATAATTTTTCTCCCTTAATCCGAGACCATGATTCGCAGGCTGGCTACGGCCCTTATTATCGTATTGACGAGCTGGCAGGTATTTGCCCAGGCCCCTGTGCCTGAAGCCGTTGCCACCAACTATGTCAACGATTTTGCCGGATTGCTCTCAGCCGAGCAAGAACTAGCACTTAATGAATACCTCCGTCAGTTTCAGCAGGCGACCGGCCACCAGATGGCTGTTACTCTCATGGACCTGCCCGAAGACAACGACGTAGAATCTTTCACCAACGACCTCGCTGGTAAGTCGGGCGTTGGGGGAAAGGCTGAAAACGATGGTATCCTGATTGCCGTTTACCCGAATGTGCGGAAAATGCGCATCGAAGTAGGCTACGGGCTGGAAGGAGATGTGACCGATATATTCGCTTCGAATGTAATCGAGCAATACCTCAAACCGGCCTTTGTACAAAACGACTACTACGGCGGCCTCGCCAACGGTATCCAGGTACTTGCCAAGCAGATTGCCCCTGATTTTCAGGCCGATTTTTCGCAGCCGGTACCCATTCGTCGGGTAAGCCGCAGAGAAGAGCCCAAGATTCCCGGCATCGTGGTCATGATCTTCATCGCGATCATTTTCCTCTACCTGCGCAATGGCGGAGGTGGTGGTAAAGGAGGGCGTGGCGGACGCGGGGGGGGCATGTGGTTTCCCTTCCTCTTATTAGGCGGAGGCGGCAACTACGGCGGCGGAGGTGGTGGCTTCGGTGGTGGCGGCGGGGGAGGCGGAGGCTTCGGCGGATTTGGAGGAGGTGGCTTTGGCGGCGGAGGTGCTTCCGGATCGTGGTAAGAACAAATATCGTTCTGGATGGTTTTGTCGTAAAAGAAAGGTAATTTTGCCTCACAACATTGACACTCATTACATGATCTATACCGAAATCACTCCCAACCCTGCTTCGCTGAAATTTGTGGTTGGCCGTACCCTGATGCCCGTAGGCACTGCCGATTTTCCGGACTTGGCTTCTACCGAAGATGCTCCCATCGCCCGCAAATTGTTCGATTTTCGCTTTGTGGAGCGGGTTTTCGTTGGGTCGAATTTCATCACCATCACCAAAACCAGCGACTTTAACTGGGAAGAAGTGATCCCCGCGGTGAAAGATTTCCTCAAAAGCTACTTCACCAACAACCAGCCGATCCTCACGGGCAAGTACGCTGAAATGGCCGAAGCTGCCCGTGCCGAAGGCGACGACGAAGTAACCGCCCGCATCAAATCGCTGCTCGAAAGCCATGTGCGCCCGGCAGTAGCCATGGATGGCGGTGACATTATCTTCGATTCGTTCGACAATGGCGTGGTGAAACTCGTGCTGCAGGGAAGCTGCTCAGGTTGCCCTTCTTCGACCATGACCCTGAAGTCAGGCATCGAAAACCTGCTTACCCGCATGGTACCCGAAGTGCAGACCGTAGAAGCGGTTTAATTAAGCAAATCCTCAAAAAAAGCTGACGTTGGTCTCTACCAGCGTCAGCTTTTTTCATTTTGGTGTGTCTGTTACCCATGCCCCTCCTGCCAGGGATTGTTATTGTAAAAATTGACCGCCATGTGGATACTTACCGGCCTTACCCTGTCCCTTTTTCTGTTCCTGCTGTTGATTCTCAAGCGAGGGAAAAGCAAAGCCGACAAAGTCCTTGCCATTTGGATGGGAACCATTGCCCTGCACCAAGGGGTGTTTTACCTTACCTTTTCTGATTTTTCGGTAAAATATCCGCATTTCCTCGGGGTGCTGTTTCCCTTTCCGCTGCTTCACGGCGTCCTGCTCTTTTTTTATGTATCAACATTGACGCAGACGAGATCCATCACCTGGCCGGTGTCATTGATCCACTTTGCTCCGGCTATAATTATTACGGCATTGGCCATTCCTTTTTATCGGCTCTCGGGCGAAGAAAAGCTCAGGGTATTTGCGCAGGAAGGGCTGGGATACGAATGGTACTCCGGGTTTAAGCTGATAATGATCGTCGGAGTTGGGCTCGGATATGGCATCTGGTCGTGGATGCTGATCCGAAAAAGCAGGAGTGCCTTGCCTGTGACAGATTCTTTGGTAGAGAAGAAAAAACTCCGGTGGCTGGAATTGCTTACCCTCTGGCTGGCATCCATTTGGGGCATGGCTTTTTTTGTAAGTGACGAAATCATATTTGCAGGGGTGGTGGGCCTCGTGCTGTTTATCGGCTTGTTTGGCATCAACCAATTGCCCGTTTTTTTCACAGAAAACATTCCCTTTTCTCCGGAAATACAGACTCAACCGGCGATTTCAGGCTCTAATGAACCAGTCGCACCCGCCATCCGGTATGCCAAATCGGGGTTAACCGAAGATGCCTCCAACCGGGTGTATGCGGCGCTGACAAGCCTGATGGAAACAAAATCGCTGTACCTGCAAGACGACCTGACCCTGAACCAGCTGGCGGAGCAATTGCAGATTCACCCCAACTATTTGTCGCAGGTAATCAACGAAAAGGAGGAAAAGAATTTTTATCAATACCTCAACTCCTGGCGGATATCGGCCTTTATGGAACTGGCAGCCGAGCCTAGAAACAAACAATACACCCTCATGGCCCTCGCTTCCGACAGCGGCTTTAAGTCCAAATCCACATTTATTAAATATTTCAAGCAGGCTACCGGAAAAACACCTTCCGAATATTTTAGCCATAACTGATTCATTATTAATCAGTTACAAAAATCCCTTGTAAGGATGAACCTTTTTAGGGTTTACGCTTGACAGCACGAACGCCTGTTGATGCCAGCTGCATTAACTTTGCAGCAAACGAAACAGTATGAAACGTTTATGGATGGCGGGAGCATTGCTCTGCCTTTTTTCCTGCAGCCTGCACGACCCGGCTGCACCCGGTTTATTGGTCCCAAAAACGGTTGACCAGGACCCCGGCATTCCTGCTTTAATGATTAACGGGGTCCTGCTCCATGTGGAGACCGAGGGCAACCCCACCGACCCCATGGTGGTCCTGATTCATGGCGGACCCGGTGGCGACTTTCGCTCCCTGCAGTCTGCAAAAGACCTGGCGAGCGAAGGATTTTTCGTGGTATTTTACGACCAGCGTGGGTCCGGGCTTTCACAAAGGATACCTGCAAACGCATACACCAACGACCCCATAGGCCTGATGGTGGCTGACCTGGATGGCCTGATCGCCCATTTTCGGGTATCGCCCGACCAGAAGGTATTTTTGTTCGGGCACTCGTGGGGGGCCATGCTAGCCACGGCCTACCTCAATGCCTATCCGGCGCGTATTGCCGGGGCCATCCTCGCCGAACCCGGTGGTTTTACCTGGACGCAGACCTCGGAGTACCTGAGCAGGTCCAACAAAATCAAATTCTTCTCCGAAGGTATTAACGACGCGCTCTACCCCGAGCAGTTTTTTGCCGGTAGAGACGAGCAGGAAATACTCGACTACAAGGCTGCGCTCTTCGCCGCCGTGGAAAACGCCCCCGGCAACCCGCTCGGCAATGCCGGACAATACCCTTTCTGGCGGTCGGGGACCGTCGTTTTCAATACCCTGATCGATTTTGCTGTCGAAAAAGGCTTTGACCTGACCACCCACCTCGATCGGTACACAGCCCCGGTTTTGTTTATGTACAGCGAACTCAATACCGCTTACGGTCCCGATTGGGCGAGGCAGGTTTCGGCGCCTTACCCCAATGTGCAACTGGCCGAAGTAAAAGGGAGCGGCCATGAAATGCTCTTTTTCGGCTGGGAAGACCTTTATCCCCAGGCGCTCACTTACCTCAATCTGTTAAAATGAAAAACGCATTCCTGTTATTGATTGCCTTGGCCACCTGTTCACAAGCGCTCTATGCCCAACACGTGAACTGGCGTCCGGCGAACACCGCCCGCCACCTGGTTTCGGCTGACCTCCGGGCTGACTTTGGCATTTGCTATGGCCTTTCGTATGGCTATTCACTCGGTGCAAAAATGCCCGTCGTGCTTGGTGGGGAGTTCTCTTCTCCGGTAGGCAAAGACCTGCTCGACGACTGGCGGCTCAATCTGAACGGACAAACGGAGATTTGGGGAACCGAACACCTTTCCCTGAACGTAAAAGGCGGGGTAAATGTGAAGCGGTATCAATCGTCGTTTGCGCACATGACCCAGTTGGGTGCCGGGCTGAGTGCGACCTTGGGGTATTACCGAAAGGCGTGGGGATTGGGTTTGGCTGCGGGGATAGATGAGTCACTAGCCACTCAGATCAACAACCTTGAACTCAAAAGTTCCTACCCCGGTATTCAGAATGGCTGGTACAAGGGCACGGGCGGCAACCTGAGCTTCGCCCTCAAAAGCCAGTACAGCTTCGGCGATTTTACCATATTCCTGAATTTGGGAAAGATTTACGGTCAAAATTTTACCGACAGCCCTACACTTCCGTTTGCGATGGAATGGTCGTTACAACGCAGGTTTTGAGAAGAGAAAAAACAGGATTCATCCCAAATTTTGGGGTGGATCTTGCTTTTGTCTTTGGAAAGGGGGGCAGGACATGTGAGACCTTAAATCATAGATTTTGTTATTAAATCATGATCTTCCCCACTCGATTTTTTCCTTTTTAAGTTTGAATGGACTGAGGATATCTTTTCCAAGCTCGGAGTCAATCCATGCATCTTGAATAACAGGGTCCAAATCCTTGATAAGAGGAGCCATTTTTGACAGAGAATCTACCTCAAGAAAAGGATGGCCTCTTCTCACTCCAAATTTGATCTCACATGACTCACATCGTCCGGTTGCCTCCGAACTGTTTGGTGAGTGGTCATGCCTAATCAGCTTTCCACAACAGATGCAGATGCATGTTTCTTCATTCTTAAATTGGGCAGAAGAGAAATATGGAACTGCAAGTTCCCAAAAAATTGCACGAGCCACCCGTTCTATACTATCCGGTACAAAAAGTGAAACAGGAATATAACCAAGTGAGGTAGGCGAACCAATAGTGAGTCTTTCTGGTTTTGGAGAAGAATAATAATAGAGCAAGTAAGTTATTTCTTTAGACTTCTCTATTTGTGCAGGTAGGTTGCTGTCCGGCCATGGGAGGATGTAGAAAGTCTCTCCGTTCCCTTTTAGAGTGAAGCGATGAAGGAGTGCGTCCCAAGAAATAGTGAGTTTGCCCAAAGCAGGGTGAGAAAAAACCCATTTCGATAATGGCCAAGTTACAGGTCTTTCATCTTCCTTGAAGTTGAGGAGATTTAACGAACGCATAATCAACACAAATCCATACCGTTCAAAACACTCAAGTGTTTCAATGTAGCGTTTCTGACGATCAGAAGCTGTTTCTATTTGCTGGAGTTTAGCCAATGCTTCCCAAAGGGTAACTACTGACCTATAGTGGGCGTGATTTTGAAAACGGTTGGTTAGGTGCAAGCTTCGACCAAGCTCAGCATGCCTTTGAACCTGCTGAAAAAAAGGAAGTCCCAATAAAACCAACAATCGTTGCCTTGCAGCAAATAGAGTATCACGGGTATTTCGGGTCTGTTTTTGACGGCTTTCCATTCCAGTTGAGAATACATCACCAATTAATTTGTAGTTGCGGTTAACTTTGCGGTACCATATAGGCCGATTAGCATGATTATATTGGTTCAGGATTTTAGAAATCTCTTCGAAAAAATCCTCCAACTGCTTCAGTTCTTCATCAATTCGTTTGCACAGATAAGTGATTAGCTCTCTAATCAGGCGGGCTGTAACGCGATTTTCATAGATGTCGATATCCTCATCAATACGAAGTGCTAGAACTTGCCGTGGGATTACCGACTGATACTTACGTCGCAACCAGTCTTCTGAGTGAGCCGACAACTGATTTAGCGCCCTATTTGAGAAGCGGCTTACGCGAGATACCGGTTGCTTTTCTTCAACCCGGTCCAACCTAGCGTCAGGAAAACGGACAATGTGCTCAAGGTGAAAAAGGTCGTCGACGAGTTGCTGTTCGAATTCCGTCAGAGCCAATCTGCCCTCAATATCGTTGATTAGTGGAGATATGGCAATGTAATCATCCAGGGATTCCGCTATTTCTACTTCCTCTGAAATTTCACGGAGGCTTGCTAACACCTGTTCCTGATCCAGCAAAGGACAATCAAATCGACCCTGCCAATAATTTTCCAGGCTATCTACCCGTACATCCCCGCATTCATTAGGAATCAGATAACAAGTTTTGTCTACCGGTAAATAATTGAGCCTATAATTGTCGCCTTTGACAAGATAGGCCCCAAGAGAAACGTCCCAACCGGGCGGTAGTTCAGGCAATTGTTTACCAGTGATTCGATTAAAAAAGGACATAGCTAATGAATTTGTTAGGCCCCCAGACGTTTGAGTTCTTTTTCGACAATAGCAAGACTTTGGTCTGCCTTGAGCTCTCCTTTTGCTGGCTTTTCGTCTTTAAAAGTTTCGGAAAAAACTTTAGAAAAGTCCTGTTTGAATTTTTCCAAAGGCTCCCGCTGAAGATCAAACCGATTGCGAAGGTTTCGCAGGATTTTGGAGGCGATCAGGTGATCTACAGCTTCATGAACAGGCCCTCCAGCTGCATGGTAAACAGGTACAAACAGGGATAATTGCTTTTCAAGTCGGTTACCCCACCCCAGGCCGAAGGGAGAGACGAGGTCCCTGAGTTTGTTAGAAAAAAATGCTTTTACTTTGTCCGAATCATCTTGATTTTTCTGGGCATCCAGAAATAGCTCGTTCAATCGGGGATAAGACAGAAATTGCTCTTTTACTCCTTGAGCTGTAAATGTCTCAGGATGAATTGGCATATCCATTACATTCGCGCGATCGTAGGTCTTGGGGGCAAATTGCTAGGTGGTCTCGTCTTGATTCGCTGTGCCGATGAACCATACATTGGGTGGGAGCTGGAGATAAAATCCTTGTGAATCATGTGTAAACTGTTTGGGTAAGTTCTGCCCCCCGGCATCGAGACGAATTTTCCGGTCCTTCTCTGTGTTCTCCAACTGGGAAAGCAAGTCTGCAAAATAGTGTTCGGGATGTGAAAGGTTCATCTCATCCAAAATTATAAAGAAAGGAGTATCCTTCATTTGAGGAGTTCCGGCGCGGTAAAGAGCTTTGAGGAAAGGCGATTCGTGGTATTTATTTTCAAAAGTATTGAAAAAGCCCAGAAGGTCTTGACGGTCCCGCCAGCCGGATTGTACTTCGATGATTTCGAAGGGCTCGTAGCCTCCCCCGATAGCCTTGGCAAAAGCGCGGGGCAGGCTGGTCTTACCCGTACCACTAATGCCCTCCAGTAGGGTCAGTTTGCCGATAGCCAGACCAGCAAGGAAGGTGCGGATGATGCGCTTACTGTAGGATAAAGGCACGTCCTCTACCTGAGCAATCCGATGCCGAAGGTAGTCAGTGAGCTTATCCAGGTTTTCGAATGAGCCAAAGTCCTGGCCCTTTTGCTGCAGCTGTGGCTTCTCATCCATGACCGTGCAGAAGTGGAAAGTTTCTTTGCCTTCAGACTTTTTGGTGTAGTCGTCGATGGTGGATTGCAGATCATCCAATTGGGACTGTTTCAACTCCAGACGACTACTGAGCTTTGAAACCTGATCGCGCAAGTCAGCTAGTTCCGTGCTGCCGATTAGAACTTTCCTCAGTTCTGACTCGGCTTTGAGCTTGTCTTGAAAGGCCTGATTCCGGGCTTCCCCGATATCCTGAATATCCTTTTCCAGTTGCTTGAGACGTATAGCTTCCTTTGAAGATAGTGACTGGGAAATCTCTGTATTCAAACGCTGTTTTTCTCTTCGCAATTCTTTCAACTCGCGCAAAGTCTCTTCGGGGCTTTGGTGCCCGATTTGGTGGAATTGAGACTCGAGTTGAGCGATTTGATTACTTTTTTCGTTCAGTAGATCCTGAAATTCTTTTTTTATTTTTCTTTCTGTATTTAGTTCTTCCTTTAGTTTTTCTACCTTTTCATTAGTAAGTCTTTGACGCCTTTGTTCTAGATTTTGACGTTCCTCTTTTAGATATTCTTCATCTAAATTAACGTCTTCTTCTTTACGTTTCAATTTTGTGGCTTTTTGCTCCAGTTCCCTCATCAACTTATTCAGATTATTTTCTCGCTTCTCGAGTTCTGCTCCAAACTGATCCTCTAACTCGTCACGTCGCTGTTTTAGTTTCTTCTCTATTTCGTGACGTTCTTCCAAAAGCTTATTCCGCTCTACTTCCAGTGATTTCTGGGCTTGTAAAAGCTGATCTTTCTGAGTTTGGATTGACTCTGAAAAACCCGCATCAAATTCCGCTTGTTTCTGTATTAGGCCCTCCTCTTTCCTGGCAAGCTCAGCACGCTTTTCCTGAAGAAATTTGTATTCAGCGTGTTTATGCTCAAGGTCTCGGCTTAAAGCAACAATTTCTCTGTTGACCTGTTCATTGTCCTTGATCAGTTTTTCAGCCTTTTTCCATAGCTCTTCTAATTGAATCCAAGCCCCTGAAAGGTCATTGTTGTTCTTCATCTCTTGCAGGATTTCAGACTGAGGCATGTTCTTAAGTTCAATTATATCTTCAGAAGAAAGTTTTTCCTCGTGCATGATTGCGAGTTCAATTTTGGTGTTCTCTATTTTATCTTCTAAAGGAGTTTGCTGGACGTTGGGCGGGGTGCTTTGATGTGTCGACTTATGAAATTGAGAATAAGGGGTTTTTCGATTGTTCTTCTTACTCATTGCAATTGGCTTAACGTTGATTGTGAGAGAGGTAAGACTTTATAATGGCGTAGACTTTTTTTTGGGTTTCTTCGGGGGTGATAAGAGGAGTAGCGTCTTCTTCGCCTCCGTGTGAGACATTGTCGCGGGAAACCGATATACGCTCAATCCAATTAAAGAGGTCGGGCAACTCAGCAATCATACTTCGGAGTGGGTGCCCCTCTTTTTGGTGAGCAATCCAAAGTGTTGCTATGGTCATGGGACGCAAGGAACCATTGCCGTACTTGATCCATCCTGCGGCCTGCCTTCCACGTACCGCAGAGAGGCGTTCAGGCACCTCATGACCTCCAAGGTTTTGATAAAGAAATTGAATGTATCTAGAATCAAGGTACAGTCCCTGCCGCTGCTTTTGCCTCTGGCGGTCAAGAGTTTGCTTATAGCTTTCGTCTTTCATTTTATTAAGAAGCGTCTCCAGGACAATCTGAGCCTCTTTCCACACCTGGTACCCTTTGTCCTGATCGATCCGCATCGCACGATGAAAGACATACACAAACTCTCCAATTCGATCCAGCAGCCGCTCATCCTCACACATACCCCCAAATTCACGCTCGACTTCCATTCGAGCTTCTTCTCGTATCTGTCGCTCCTGTTCATTGGCTTTTCGATACAAAAACTGTGCTTCTGACTCAAACAGCCGATCAAGTTTGTCTCGGAGAGTATCGAGTTGCTGTGCTTGTTTCTCCACCAAGGTTTTCAGACTTTGACTATCTCCCAGTCCAAAGGGGTCCCGGATACGCCATGAAGCCCGGCTATATCCTGCTGAGGGGAAATAGGCGTGTGAAACTACCCAAACCGGTTCAGCTTCACCAATGATTTGCACTTGTTGCATCGAAGGGGGAAGTTCTTCTGGCAGGGCTGTTTTATCAGTCAGTGAATTAGGATGGATAATCGCTAAGGTATGTTGCTGAACAATGGTGAAAATCCCTTCTGGCCCGGGAGGACCCGGAGGAAGGTAGCTGCCTCCTTTTACAAAAAAAGGCCACTCAATCCGACGGGCGCCTACAGTACCCAAGTCAATTCCGGGCCAATCGCGATCTTCACTACGATGTACAGCAACCGGTTCCCGTTTCCGGATAAAGCGAGGCAAGAATGAGCCGTCAAATGGACTTTGAAATACATAGCCGGTAATAAAAGTACTCGGGTCAGGATCCACCAACCAGTCAGCTTCGCGCAACAGCCTCTCCCCTTTGGGGGTAAGTTGCTGCCCATCGGTTATCAAGACCTTGCGGGTCAGATCGGCCCTGACAAGGCGAATCAGATCTATATCTAGCTGCAGGTAATCTCTTAATGTCTCATTCTGAAAACATCCGGCTTGCAACAGACCTAGCATGGCCTTCTCAAAGAGGTTAAGCGTCCGGGACCCGGGGGCAGGCGCGAATACCTGATAAACCCAAAATGGCAAGGCCAGCCATTCAGAAGGACAGTTCTTCGGGGCCTTGGCTCCATAGTACTCTATTTGAGTGCTAGGATCAAAACTCAAACTATTCAGCAGAAATGGGTTCATGGCAGACACGATAAAACTCCGTTAATCCAAATACATATTGCTCGGCGCCCGTCGCTTTAAACATGGCTGCATCTCCAACGGCAACCAGTAAGCGCTTGGCCCGGGACATGGCCACATTCAAGCGATTTTCAACGGTCAGGAAGCCATATTTTCGACGCACGCTGCGCTCGTCTTCAGGGTCAAGGATAATTTCATTAGAGCGCACAATGGAGAGAAGTACCACGTCAAACTCTTTCCCCTGGAAAGCATCGACAGTTCCGATGCGCAGGCGCTCATAAGAGTTGTCTTCAAAGCCAGTTTTTCGATAGAAAGGGGCTATTTCCCATACCCCTCCCGTACCTCGATGGGTAAGCCCTTTCGACTCCCCCGCATGCATGATTTCTTCTACTTGCCCCTGGTAGAAGGTAATCACCCCAAATGACATATCAGAGGCTTCTTCCATCATATCCTTTAGCAAATCAACCAACAATTTAGCCTCAATTGGCCGTGATGTACTCCGGCCCTTATGTTCGGACTCAAGGTGAATGGGCACATCCACCCAGGCCATTTGTCGCCCCTTATAGCGAGCAATTTCATGGGCCAACTGTTCCGGATCGGTCCGGCTGATGATCTGGGTATCCAGGTATTTCTCATAAAAAGTCCGGCTCACAAAGTCGCCGATCACTGGATGCATGCGATACTGCTCGTTAAGAGTAACCACCCTTTCAATTCCGTCCCGTTCGCTCTGGTTTTTGAGGTGCAAAAACAGGCGCTCAAAGAGGCTACGCTGAAGGGCTTGGGACTTTGCCTCTTGGCTAAGTTTCTCCGTAACGATATCCATCAGTTCCATTTCTACTTGAGGTTCAAGCAAATGTGGCAGTTGGCGGTGGTCGCCGACGAGGATGATGCGACGCTTGCCCTTAGTCAGAGCGATAAATAGGTCTAGGGGATTGGCCCGGGCGGCTTCGTCCACGATGACATTCTCGAATGCATCTTCATTCGGCATCAATTCATGGACCGCCAGGCTATCCGCACCCTGTACTGTTGCAGCCAATACCGTGGTATAGGTTTCGATGGCTTTTCGGGCTCCTACAGGATCGAAATTTAGGTCGTCAAGGTAGGCTTCAAGGGTTGCAGGTACGCCTTCTTTACCATGTGCAATAGCGGTCTCCAGTTCAGCGATAATTTCCTGGAAAAGGTACTGCGCCTGTGCGAGGGGCACGGTTGCACTGTCCAGGATGGTAGGATCGGCAGTTTGGTCCAACCAGTAGGTCTGCAATTCCTGTAACTGGACAAATTCATTGTCATTAGGTGGGGTTTCCGGATCTTCCAGGCCATCCAATAAACGCTCTTGTTCAGATGTAAGCTGATGGCCGGTTTTTTCGAGGCGCCTTCGGAATTTTCGTAGTTGCAGGGAACCATCATCTCTCCAAGCCTCCAGAGTAAGCCGAATGGACCTTATAGATTTGCGCAGTTGCTCCATTACAAAGTCTTCCTCATTTGATTGCTTCGAAGAAGAATGCGCGTCTATTTCGCGGAGGATGCGTTCACAAAGGGGAGGACTGAGGTGGGACTTTAGTTCACTAAATAAACCCTGAATCTCTGCCTTCCAGTTGGCCAGTGTAGCCCCTTGCTGCTGATAAGATATATATGCCCGCCAGACTTGCTTGAGCTGTCTACGCAATGTACCTTCTGGCCATTGGTCCAGTTGTGCCCGAACGCCCTCGATGGTATCGGCTTTCCAAATTTCAAGCAGGTCTTGGTCCCCTGTCCTTTTTCCGATTTTGGGAGTAGGAAGTCCCAGTACGTGAATACGGCTTGCTGCATTACTAACGGCGTCATGCTGAAAAGCTGTCAGTAAAATAAATTTAGAAGGGTCTTTGCCCTGTTTTTTTGCCTCCTCCACCAAGCGGGTGCACAAGGCACTAATGATTTGAGTTTTGCCGGTTCCGGGAGGACCTTGAATCAAAGCAATGTCTGGTGTGTTAAGGGCAATGTCTAGGGCGCGCTCCTGATTGGCGTTGAGCGGAAACGCTAACGTTCGCTTTAAATCGGAGGTCATGGCATTAAGCCTTCGACTTTGGCGTACCTGCACCGGTTTTTCTTCCAGAAGCAGACTCACCTGCGGCATAGCCCCACTACCGGAGCGAATCCGCTCAGCGGCTCGTTCTTGCCTTTTGATCCGGATTTCATCTCCCAATAGGGAAAGAAATAGGTAGCCCTGTTCCGGAGGCGAAACTTCCTCCCTTCCCTCAGGGGTCTTCAGCCACAGGTACCCATTATCAGGCTGCACTTTCGTAACACTTCCAATAAACCAGCGTTGGCGCTTGTTTTCAAAATCGGGTTGCCCGGTCAGATAGCCAGGGAGCTTAACGGATGCTTCAAGGCTACACTGTTCTGTCTGGGAGATATTTTTCAGCCATTTCTTTGCTTTATCACCTACAGCAAAAATGAACCGATAGCTGACCAGATTACCATCGTATTCGACCCGTTCGTAGGATTGGTAGCCCAGATCCCTCGCTTGTCCTTCTACCTGCTCCCGCTCAATTCGCTGGTATTCCGTCCACAGTTTGATGTAACTCTTTCCGCTGGACAGGATATGTGTCAGCTCTTGCTGAACCTGCCCACGGATGATCCCGACAATAGTCAAGTCTAGTATTGAAAAACTTCCCTGAAGTAGAATAAAAGGAAACAACTCATCAGGAGCTTTTTTTCGCTTTCCCAGTACCCTGATGATTTCAAGTTTTTCTTCGTTATTTCGCCTCACATCTATTTCGATCCGTTGACCATGGATACGGAAAGCTTCTTTTAAGCCTTCAGCTTCCTTTCCTTGAGATACAATCAAAGCTTGCCCGGTACCGGTTTGGATAATAAGTTGATCCGTGAGCCACTTAATAATTTCATAGCTATTCTTTGCCTGTTTATGATGGAATTTTTTGATGTCCTCTTCGATGATATCTGTCAATCCGAAAATAAGAGGTTGGTCCACGAAGTAACCATGCGGGAATATCCGAGCACCCAGCACAAGACAATTATCTTTTACATCCAAGAGGTAAGTGAGAGCCAGGTCCCGGTATTGAAGCAGGTCCTCCATCTTTTTCTTAGCCTGGTCATTTTCCGGCAGGATAGGCGTTGAGAGGTCGTCTAATTCTATCCATGAACTTCCCCCCTCTTCACGCAGTCGGCAAGGGGCTTCACTTTGTTGCTGCAAACGCTGGAAAGTTTCAGAAGGGGTGGCAGGGGTCAAACGAACAATTAATTCCCGTCCTTCGGATATCTGGTTGATTTTCATGGTTCAGAGTAAGATCGCGCGTTGAGGTTCGGAAAGCGGCTTGAAGTGCAAGAGCCATTGCCCTCGATTCTTTCGTGGAAGCTTTGTAGTAACCGAAAGAGACTTGGTTTTCATAGAGAGCATATCTGTAAGTAGCCAATGTATTTCTGGCTCCAGGCTCCATTCCGCTTTCTGAGGAATACATTGAATCAACAGCTTTCCCTCATACAGAGGACGAGATAGCAGTAGGTCATTTTCATACACATCCATGGCTTGGCCTTCAAGAGCGAGGAAGGTTGCAATACGAAATCGCTTGTCTTCGCGGCCTCGCTGAATTGCTCGCTGAACCCCCTCTAACTGCTCTAGACTCCATTCATCTCCCGGTTCCCAAGCCACAACATAGATGCTTACTGGCTTTTTATGCGACTCCCCACAAAAGGCGCAAGTGACTTCATGCACATTGAAGAAAAAGGTTGATCTGCATTCAGGGCATTGAAGAAGTCCCCGATAAGCTCCTTCCAATGTTTCTACCCATTGGTTCATTCCAGGTCTTTGCTTGCGATCCATCCGACCTCCCTCGAAGGTCTGTGAAAATAGTCTTTTCATTTTGGGGCTCAGTACCATGTTTCGCGGGACACCAGTACTGCAGGAGTTCCTTAGGTCTGATTCATCTTCAATCCAGGGCAATTTTCCTTCAAAAGCTTCCTCTTCGAGTTCAGGTTCTCCGTCACTTACCATGTCCCCAAGGAACGGATGAACCAGGGAAAGGACTTGAAATGCAAGCACCGCAAAAGAATAGACGTCGCTTAAGCTACTAATACCAGCCTGTCGATTCACCACCTCCGGTGCTCCATAACCAGGAGTAAAGATGTATTCGTGTCCGGAGGTTTGCGTGCGGAGGTTGTCCAGGTCGATCAAGAACACCTCCTGATGCTCCATTGATTCAGACACAAATACGTTTTGTGCAGACAGATCGCCGTATATGATACCCCGACTGTGAAGTTCGGCCAATGTCCGAGCTAGGCGCATCAAAATGCGTATCCGCCGCTGAAGACCGCCGGTATCCAGGAACCACTGCGCCACCAACTCTTTGTGTGGGGTGAGAAGGCTATGGATCGATGCCATACCAGTTGCTAGCTCCATGATGTAGCCGGTGCGGGGAGGAGCAAGGAGTTCAAGGGGACGTGCAAGCGGGATGCCACTCAGGTCCATTCGTTTTACAGCAGCAAAGCGATTACACAGACGATCTCGATCTTGAAAATTATGAGTTCGGAAAATCTTTGCCGCCAAAACCTTGCCTTGTACATTTTCCTTCAAGGAAAATACACGCCCCTGGCCGCCTTCTCCCAGCTTTTTTTTCAATGTAAAAACGTGGCCTTTTTCGGTGATGATTTGAGTTTTCATGCCCATAATAAACAAAGGGTTTTGTCGTCTTGATGAATGGGATTGGGCCAGTTGATTAGCTGGCGAGAAAGTCGCCAATTAGCTAGACTATGGGGCATCCAATGATAGGTTTGGGCGAGCCAATCGATAAATTCAGGCACCAGAGCTTCTTCGATGCTTTCGGATATCCCATCGGTACACAGGAGAAGGCTATGACCAGTACTAAACCCCTGTACTACTTGCCAACGCCAAGCTGAGATACTGTTTGCAATACCCAGTCCGGTAGTTTCATTAATAAAGTCCCGGTCCTGTAAAATCAGTGAACAGTTTACACCATTCGGTTGCTTCCAAAAAATAAGCCCATCTCCCAACTGAGCAATGAGCCCCTTGCCTGAGCGGTCAAGAATAGCTATTAAGCATGTTGTAACCGCATCACGCCCATCCAATGGCTCAATCATCACATTCCAGATTTGGTGGATCAAGCGAATTAGGCGTTCAGGTTTTTGCTGACCATGTCGCATCCAGATAGATGCTGCCGCCTGAACTGCAAGGGTAGCTTTCCTTGCGCCCTCGCGGGCATATGGCTTTGAGCCCATTCCATCACAAACCACCGCAAGTTGATACTTACGGTTAGACTGAAGTAGGAAAGCATCTTGATTAAGGCTTCCGTCCTTACTCCGATAGGGTCCTGAGACCGATGCACCAATCATTTTCATTTTAAAATTCCAGGTCGTCCAGGTCGTCGGCCATAGGGGGTAAAGTGAGCATTACATTTGGATTTTGGCTACGAGATCGGGTAGTAACGCTCATAGTTACATACCTAAAAAACTTTTGAATGTCACGAGAATCCGAGGCAGAAAAGACACGTTGATCTGAACCAGACAAAAATCGGTTAAGCATACCTAAATCTGCATCCTCGCCGATTCCCATAGCAAATCGGAAAGCTTTACCCGCACGTGGCGAATTCAGGAGCGCCTGTAATGGTTGCTCCCAAGAGTCATTTGGCTGGCCATCAGATACGAGTATTATGGCGGGACGATAGGATCGGCTGGGAATTTCATCCTTGCTCTCCAGTATCTCGGTAAGTAATGAAAAAGCTTTTCCCATAGGAGTATCTCCAGATGCTGGCATAGGCTGCCAATTGACCTCATTGACAGGCCTGAAAGAGGTATGTAGGGATGCATGTCCGTCCCCAAAAGTAATAGACAAGAAATAGATAACTGATCGTAAATCCTCAGTCTTCTGAAACGAGCTGAGCATATCCCTTACCGAATCATTTAATATCTGAATTTTGCCATTGGCAGTCATACTACCACTGGTATCAGCCAAAAGAATAACCGGGAGCGGACGAGATTCCTGAGTAACGAAGTCTTTCAATGTTGCCATAATGGAGTCCTGATTAATGAACGAGTTGTGTTAATCTGTCTAATAAGCTTCAGATATTCGAAATTGATGCAACGCTACGACACCTATTGGCGTATGTACAAAAAAATTTATGCCGCTAAATCGTCATGCATTAATCCGATATCGAGCTATTGACGCTTGCTTAAGACGCAGGAGCCGCAGGTGGACCTTACCCGACTTGATTGTAGCTTGTTCTAATGCATTAGCTGAAGCAATTGGTTCAAATGAGGAGATAAGTAAGCGTACCATCCAGCGCGATATTGAGAATCTTCGAAAAGATTGGGAAGCCCCTATCGAGGTGGAGGAACAGAAATACTATTATTACACTGACCCAAATTTTTCCTTGGAAAAAATACCCCTTACAGATGAAGATGCCTTTGTCTTGCTGGAAATTCGTGAGATTATGCAATCATTCCAAGAATTCGACCAAGTACGTGAACTGGATAGGTTGATCCAAAAGGTTGAAAAATCGATAAAAACCAGTTTACCCAGGCCATCTGGTCATATTCAGATCGACCACATGAGTATAGTAGCGGGCCGAAAGCATTTACCTGTGATTTATAGGGCGATAATCGAAATTTTTACTTTGGAAGTCCAATATCAATCTTTCCACCAAGCAAATAAAGATTGTTTTGCGTTCAGCCCTTACCTCCTAAAAGCTTATAATAGCCGTTGGTACGTTTTGGGTCATCACCACTCACATGGCAGCGAAAGCATATTAGCTCTTGACCGCATTCAAAATATCAGCCAATCCCATGTAGAGTACCATACTCCAGTCAGCCTGAATATTTTTAACTACTTCTCCAATAGAATAGGAGTTTCAGGCTCTTCAACTACCCAATCTGAGGACATCGTAATTTGGATTAATCCTTCACAGACACCATATGTAAAAAGTAGGCCGTGGCATTCCTCTCAAAAGATATTATCAGTAGGAGAAACAGGTATGATCATTTCTCTCAAAATTATCCCTAATTATGAGTTCATATCTAGAGTTTTGTCTTTTGGAGATGGAGTAAAAGTTCTAAGCCCCTCAAGTATAACTGAAATAGTAATCGAGAAGTTACAAACTGCAACTGGCCTTTATAAGTCTTAGGATAATCTTGGACTGTGAATCTTCTAAGAGCTTGTTCGGAATTTTAAAAGTTGGGAGGAGGTCATTAAGTTTAGTGACCAAACAAAATCTAAATGACCTCACAGTACAGCGAACTGACCAACTCCCAATGGCAAGCAATATCGGTGTTTTTTGATCTTAAACGCAAGCGAAAAGTTCCGATCCGCTCTGTCGTGAATGCCTTATTGTATATGGTACGTGCAGGTTGTCAATGGCGGAACATACCTCCGAATTTTCCCCACTGGCGTGCGATCTACTACTATTTCGAAAAGTGGAATAAAGACGGCACGATGGACAGACTCAATTTAGCACTCAACAAAAAAGACAGGGAAAGTGTGGGGCGAGAAGCACTTCCTTCCGTTTTATGCATTGATAGTCAGAGCGTTAAGCTTTCACCGATGGTTTTTGAGGATCGAGGGATTGACGGGAACAAGAAAGTGAATGGTCGCAAACGACAGCTATTAGTCGATGTTGAAGGTCGAATATTAGATGTAAAAGTACATGCTGCGAACCTTTCTGATGGCTTATCCGCGGTTGATGTGGCACCCAAGTACCATGCTGACAGCGACCGATTAGAAAAGGTTTTAGGGGATGCGGGGTATAAAGGAGAATTTGCTGAAGCCGTGAAAAAAGCAGGCTCTATATTCGAGTGTGCATCCAAACCTGAGACCAAAAAAGGGTTTGTTCCGATTGCAAAACGATGGGTAGTAGAACGTACGATTTCCTGGACAAACTACTTCGGAAGGCTCACAAAAGACTACGAATACACCGTGAGATCATCAAAATATTGGGTTTTTTGGGGGAATATTACGATAATTTTGAACAGAATGCTCAGACAATCAACAACTTAGATTTCCGAACAAGCTCTAAGGTTATTTTTCAATATTATCCCACCCCTGTCGTTTCCCCTGTAATCCATTCACGGTTTACCTCTAAGCCAAAACCTGCACCAAAGGGAAATAATCAACCCAAAGGAAAGAGCAGAAAATACCACGTACTGTTAAGATTCAGGATATTTGCCCGGAACAATTCCTCAACCTGCTACCACAAAGTTCAGGTTGATCTTTGGGATCCGAAATTCGATTGCTAAATTAGATAACGTAAATATGATGATATGAAACACCTGCTGATCTCGATTGTAGCTATCCTCCTGGCAGCGCTCCTATTCACGGCCTGTAATCCCCCACGAAAGCGGACGCTACACCTTCGGGTGCAAGATCAATGGTAAGGGCGTGCAGGAGAGGAATTGGCGCGACTTAAATGCGTCCATTTCCCAGGGTGGGATGCTGATTATCGCAGTTTTACCGATGGTAGTTTTACATTTTAGTTCCACAATGGAATCGCCGGCCCCAAGGTCATTCCCATTACCGCAGGATGTGTTCGGATAATTGATTCAACTTGTATAATCTATACAGGTAATGAAATCCCGCTGTATATGCCGGCAAAGGACCCGCGCAACTACTTTGAGATTACCGAACTTAACCTCGAAAATGGGGGGTTCGTGTCCGGTTTGTTCGATTTTGTACTGGTGAACGACGATGATCCTACCGATACGGTATTTGTCACAGATGGGCGGTTTGACATTGGATTTTGAATGATTCCATTTTCCATCCCCTGTACCTAAGAAAGTACCTATCTGTAGAAAATGATTGTACAAGAAACAACCGTAAGATAAAAGCCTGCTAAAAAAAATTCTAAATTATCATTTATCCGCCTGCGGATATAAAAAAACTGGGCAGTTTGATTACCAAAATGTGGTCCCGAATAGCCAGAAAGGCCGGGGAAAAATTTTCGATAAACGTCCTTTTCAACTTTCCGCAATATTATTCGAAATCAAGGCGTTAGAGCGGAGATTAAACGGGAATATATGTACATTCCCTCATCTATCCGTCCTACTTATCGATGAAACGCTTACCCACCCTGATCCTGCTGGCCGGCTTGTTGCTGTTTGCCCGGGACGCATTCGCTGTCGTAAAGTACGATGAAGGTCGCCTGACCGTCATGGGATTTCAATTGCTTCAGGACAAAGACGACCCCACCGCCTATTACTACATTCCTCAGTATCCACGCCTGGCGCAAAACAAGCAGGGGGATTTTGAGCTGATGTTCATAAAATACATCGGGAAAGGCGGCCCCGAAAACAACGGCGGGCTGTTCCATGCCCTCATCGAATTTAGCCTGGATGCCGAATCCTTCACTTTGCTCGAAAAAGAGCTGAAAAAAGTAGTGCCCAGCGCCCACCTCGCGGGACCCGTTCCGCTTCAGGAGGCCATTACCGATGGCGAAGAAGGCGTAGCTAGTTTTCAGGTGATCTCTTCGGTGCTGAACAATGCCGGGGGCAAAGGATCACTGGCCAGTTCGGTGATCACATCCGGGCATGCGCCTTTCCTTCCGGGATCCAAAGCTGCCGTAGCCGCCAAGCTCAACCAGGACGGCGCCACCCTGCTATGGAGTACCTTTCAGGGAGGAACCTCTGATATTTCGGTATCGCTGAGCGGCGTGTACGAAGCCTATGTCAACGCCTACAACGCCATTATTACCGCCGATGTGTCCACCGTTTACACCCACATGAGTCAGGTGATGAACGACCAGGAAGGCTATACCAAGGAGCAGATCCGGAACATTACCGACAAAATGGTGCAGGACCAGATGCTGAAAGTGGAGGTGTTTGACCGGGCAAAAGGGCTGAACGTAAAAACGGACGACATGGAGGCTATTCTTCAGCTGGTGACCGATAAGCTCATTGAGCTGATGTTTGACTCCAAAACAGGTTGGGCCCAGAAGCCCACGACCGAAGTTGCCGTGGAGCAAAACCAGCTGCCGCTGCGCCAGGAGAGGGGTTTTTTCGCCAATGTGTTCGGCGGCCACGACAACCCCGAGTACGTCACCGACCACCAGTTTGTGATCAAGCAGCGCAAGGACATCCGCATCCAGAAATTTTACCTCAACCTCAGCAAAGCCACCACCATCAAGGTGCCCGTTTACACCGCCGGAAACCTCTCGGGCCTGTACAGCATCCTCAAAGACCGCGACAAGTATTTCCGCATTGTAAACCTTGACGATCCCGATTTTCAGAAAAGGGAGGTCATGTTTCAGATGGATGGCAATTTCACCGAATCATTTCGAGATATCCTCAACTTCGCGACCGTCAGCTTCAAAAAGACCTATACCAATGGCCAGAGTGACGTGACCACCGACCTCGTTTTCAAACGCGACGACCTGGAGAAAGGCGTTGACTTTCAGGCAGTAGAATATCCCCGACTGGGCATCGACAACGCTACCTGGCTCGACTACCAGTACCGCATCAGCTGGAGTGTAAAAGGCGACAGCAAAACCATCGTGTACCCACCGGGCGACCAATGGCTGAGCTCCAAAGAGCCGTCCATTTCCCTCACGCCGCCCTTTAAAAAGTCGGTAGTAGAAATAGATGCGGATCGGCAGATGTTCAAGGACATGGGTTACCGGTCGGCGACCATTCGCTTTTTTGTGGTGCTGGCGGGCAAACCCCAGATTCAAAAAACGGTGATTCTACGGGTGGACGATGCGGATGCGACGTTGAAAACCGCCCTTTATTTCGATGCAAAAGAACCCGTTGCTTACCAGATTACCTGGTATTCTGCCACCGGCAAAAAAGAAGCAGAAGCCCGGGAACTGACCGAAGACTACCTCTTCCTGATTCCGCCTCAATAACCCACCCCATGAAAAATTACCCTTTTTGGGTGTTGATGCTGGTCATTGCCTGGCCGGTTCAATCCCACGCGCAGCAGGTTTTGATCGATCGGGGGGTTCGGGCCGAGGGCCTATGGTGTTTTCCTCTCGTCACAGATTCTACCACCTACCTTTATTTACCCTCCAGCGCACGGCTTTCGGTGAATGAAGATTCGCTGCCGCAGTTTTCGTTTATGCGCTATGTAACCGAAAAGCCGACCACCTCGGCTTCGGGCACCGCGATCAATGAAGCAGGCGGAGGGGCCATTCTGCACTTTCTGGTGCTGTATGAAACACCCGCCAGCCAGGTAGCCAGAGCCCAGTCGCGGTTGCGGCAGATTTTGCAAAAGCCCGAAGTGAAATTGCGGGGCCCGATTGTATTCGACAAAGGCCGTTATGCCCTCATTTCGTCGATCATTGAAACCAAAACCGGCGAAGAAAAAGAAGTGCTGATCGGAACCGGTGAAGCGCCGGTGCTGGAAGGCTCCCGAATAGCCATGTCGTTTGAAATGACCCCGCAGCAATCAAAAATTTTGCAGGAGAGCTTCAAAATGGCGACGCCGGACATTTCGATTGTGTTCGAACTCGGATTTTCGGGACTGACCGACAGCTACCATGCCGACATCGACCTCAACTGGTCGGAGATTCGCAACAGCAAGGACTTCAGCGCGGGTGGCAGCATCTACTTTGTATCGGCGGATGTAGAGCTGGGATTCAAGGAAATGATGAAAAACGGCGCCATTACCCTCAAAACTCAAGGAGAAAGCGCCCAGATGGAAGGCTTGCTGAACGTGGTGTATGAAAAGCTAACCAAGCTGCTCTTCGACCCCGTAGAACCCGAAGCCCTGCCGCCTGCCGCTCAGGGCGGATTGACCGATGCGCTGGGTTCCTTGCTCAGCCCCAAAGGTGCCCTCGGCAGCCGAAATACCACCGGATTTGGCCTGAATGTGGCCTATTCCATGAAGCAGCTCAACGCCTCGGGCACGGGCCACCTCTCTTTCGATGGCCGGGTTACCTCGCAGCGCAACCACTACATCGTATTCAATATCGGCGACCTGTACCAACGCTATGGCGACGACCAGCGCATTTTCCGCGATGTGCCCCTGTACGATCCCACTTTTCAGCAGCGGGATGTATTTGTGAGCATCGACGGAAGCCTCGAAAAGGAATTTGACAAAATGGTAAACAGCGTGACCGTTACCATCCGCAAGGTGCATGGCAATGGCACCGAGACCCTGCGGGAGGTGCTGATCAACCGCCAGGAAATGCAAAAATTTGCGCAGCTGGTCTCCGTCACGTACCTCAACATGGGAGACGCCGACCGCCTGAAATGGCTGCAATACGAATCGAGGCAAACGTGGAATTTTATCGGGCAAGGAGCTTATACCACCCCCTGGTCAACCGAAACGGGGGCCATGGTCAACGTATTCACGCCTTTTCACCGCCGAACCATCGGACTGGAAGGCGACCTCGCCATGCTTCAGAGCAAAGGGGTGCGGGCCGTAAATGTATTGATCACATATCCCTTTTTCGGGGTACAAAAACAGGAACGGCTCACGGTGCGGCCAGGCGAAGACCTGTCTACCAAGGTATTTGAAGTGACCCTGCCCAACGATCAGGAAGAGGTGAGCTATACCCTCACGTGGATGAAGGCAGATGGAACGCGGGTTACGGCTACAGGTAAAGACGACCTGGGCCTCATTTTTATCGATGAAATGCCATGAAAAAATACTTTTTACGCATGCCTAAATGGATGCTGGCTTTGGTTATCGGCCTCGGTCTGTTGACCTCCGCTTTGCAGGCGCAGGTACCTATCTACCGCCTTACGCTTAAAGACAGCAGCACCGTGGACGTGTTCGCCAACCCACGGGTAGGCCCCCACCAGTACTTTTATTTGCCCACCAAACTCCGGCTGGCCACCCAATCCAACGGTGATCCCCAGTTTTCTTTTCTCGCTTATTCGCCTGACGACAACGAAGAAGTGAGTGGGGCCATCATGCACTTACTGGTTTTGTGGGGGCTGAGTTTCGAGGAAGAGCAGCAGGCAACAGTCAACCTCCGCAGCAGATATGACTCACTGGGCGTGGTATCCGGCGCGGCCATGGTGGAGCCCGATAGCGGAAAGGCTTATGGTATTTGGGCAAAAGGCGATGGGCGGTTAGCTGATTTGCTGAACAAGAGCCTCACCAATGCCGGCAGCGTGCCCAATTCACCGGGTGCCAAATGGGCCGCGTCCTTTCGGTTTGCAGATGCTGAGGCCCGCGAAATGCAAAAGGCCATGGTTCAGCCGTCTAATTTTAAGCAGGTAAATCTGAGCTTCTATTTTCAAGTCCAGGGATTGGGCAAATACGAACTCTGCCGCAATTTTTCTCAACTGATTCCGGCAAAGAAATGATGAAAAAGGCATATACCCGGTTTTGTTTCCTTTGGATACTGGCACTCAGTCCGCTCTCAGCCCTGGCCGATGCCTTCCTGGTTATTTATGCCACCACCAACGGCAATACCGGACATGCAGGTATCGCAGTGGACAATTACACGATCCGTATCCGGGAAATCAACGGAACACGCTTCGAAGACACCCTGGCAACAGGTGATTGGCGGTATTTCGATCTTTGGCCAAAATCCGACAACCTGGCGATTTATTCGGGGCTTGACACCGATCCTGTATATTTCGATCTGCCGCAGTCGAGTGCTGAGCCGAGAATCAACCTTAAGCTCCTGAGCACCAAAGGAATTCCGCATAAAGAAGGCATGGCCTGCGATGGCATCGTCCGCCTCAGGCTCTCAACCGCCCAAACGCTTAAACTTCAGGCAACATTGCTAACGTCTATTTCTGCCAACAGGCCCTTCAACACCTACTACTACAATTGCTCTGATTTTGTAAAAGATGCATTGGAGCAAGTTTTGGGGCAAAAACTCGATGCATCAGAAGAAATTCTCTGGGTTTCGAGCACCACCCCTAACCGTCTTTTTCTCGCTGTAAAACAATTGCCTATCAGCGTAGTGCTGCTCGATCCGGGAGAAAAAATCAAGGGCACTTTTTTAACAGAACGAATTCTGAGATGAAAGCCAGCCAAAAATCAACCACACGAAGTCACGATCCTGTCGAATAAAAGTATTTTTATTTGACCCGGTTCCCGGAAATCATACCCCGGTTTTTCAGGAACAATCACAACAAAAAAATTCGTTCTTTATTGCCTCATTCTCAGCAAGATAGGCCCAAAAAAAACGCTTGAAAAAAAGGGAGGTATTGCTTAGGTTCAATTATCCGAAGTAAAGACCTGTCCACCTCATTTACACACCCAATCCACCACCATTTACCATGGAAAACCTTCGTTTATTCTATTTTCGAGCCTTAAGCATCTTGCTCGTGCTGCTTGGAATCTCGTTTGCCGGTAACGTTCAAGGGCAGATTCTTGATTTTCAAAATAAGGTAGGCATTATCCTTGCCGACGGCACCAACGTGATCCTGTATGGAGAGGCTGCCAGCCTAAGCCCGGCATTTACCAACAAATACTACTATCTGCCCACCAACCTGCGCCTCTCCAAACGCGAAGACGGCACTCCTGAATTTCTTTTCCTGAAGTACACCACTGAAGAGCGCGCCGATCAAGGCGGCGTACAAGGTGCCCTGATGCACTTTTTGATGGAATGGGGACTTACGGTAGAGCAGGAAACCGAGCTTCAGCAAAAACTGAAAGCCAAGCTGGAGCAACTCCGCACCGCAGACCCACGCTATGGCGCAGTTACGAACCCCCAGGTAATGGGCCCGGCCAACATGAAATCGGATACGGAAGAATCTTTCCGCATCATCTCGGCCACCCTCACCAACAACGAATTTGCACCCAACCTGGTAACTACAGGCAGGGCTCCTATCCTGCCCGGCTCCAAATTGGCCGTAGCCTCCATCCTCAACAAAAACGGCGCCCAGCTGCTGGGAGCTACTTTTGAGAAAAACCGCTCCATTACCGACGTTTCCATCAACCTGCGCTTTAAATACGACGTGCTGATGCCTGCGGTAAAAGGCCAGATCTACGTAAAATGGGACCAGATCTATACCTATTTCCAGGAGATTAAGCGCGACTACGTGCACAGTGATGTAGACGACGGCACCATGCCAAAATATAATAGCCTTAAAGATGACATTATCACCGACACTGAAAAAGACAGCCTGTTCGAAAAGCTGCAGGAAAAAAAGTTCGTAGAAATAAAGCTTGATGTGGGCGTTGACCCCAACAATCCCATCGTGAAGCAGGTCGTAGAGTCATTCATGGAAATGTTCATGAACTCGATTTCAGAAAAATCCTTCGTCAAGTCAGAGGCAGCCAAGCCCATCGACTACAAGCGTAAGGATGTGGACGAAGACCTGTACCAATACCACGTAGACTATACAAAGATGGAAAACCGTTCGCAACACAAGACGGAAGTCTATCGCTTGGACGTACGCCTCCCGGTAACACAGGAAATGACCATTACCGAGAACCTCGCTTCGTGGTACGACGGCGTAAAGAGCAATCCTAAATGTGTGTCTTCGGTTAACCTGAATGACCCCTTCTTTCAGTTCCGCGACATTAACCTGATTCTCGACATCGAAGCCGAGCAGATCTTCGGACTGGAAGCCAACTACGTAACCGTGAACGTTCGCAAGAAACGCACCTCAGGCAATCCTTTTGAATCAGCCGTAACCATCGACCGCGAGTACCTGAAGAACAAGGGCCTGAAAGCTACCATGACCTATGCCCGGGGTGAAGACAAAAACCCTGACGTGTATGAGTATAAGGCACAGTGGAGCTTAAAAGGCGGAAACCTCTACCCTCCTGAGCCTGAATGGATAAAAGGAGACTGGCAAGGAGTAACCCTCGCGCCGCCGGTTTCGCCCCGCAATATCACCTTTGAAGCTGACCTGGAAGAGCTGAAAGAGCTGGGCATCGTAAATGCGACCTTGCAGCTGAGGTACATGAAATTTGGCAAGGAAACGGAAACCAGTATCCCGCTCACCGTTTCGAAAGGCATTCCGCTCGCCGAGAAGCTGATTTTCACAGACCGCAATACCCAGGGATACGCCTACCGCCTGGTGCTTACCCACAAAGAAAAAGGCAAAATGGCCCTTGATTGGGATGCCAAAATCAACGACGACTACCTCTATGCCTCCATTCCGGAAGAGCTGCGCAACCAGGACCCCAACTTCATGAACAAGATCGCAGCTGCCGCCAAAACCATATTTGTGCCGAGCAGCGATGGAGCCATACCGATTGCCAATCAGATTCTGGATCGCTTCAGCGAACTGATCAAGACCAACAACCACTGATAAGCGAACTGCACACGGCCAAATGCAGGCTTAGCGGCTTGCATTTGGCCCACTTGCTGGAAAGTTAGCCAGCCGATTGATCGTTTTTTTCTTACGAATAACCCCTCTGGCCATGGTCAAACGTCTGATCCTGATGGTTTGGGCTATTACTGCCGCCCAATTTCTCGGAGCACAACAATTCATTCTGGATAAGCCGCTCAAGGCAGGAGAACTCACGTTGTTCCCCGACCTGAATGATCCCAAAGTCTATTACTACCTGCCTGACAAGGCCAGGCTAGCCACGGACGTAAACGGCAATCCTCAGTTTTCTTTTTTGAGGTATGTAGAAAACGTCACGAACAACAACCCCAACGAGACCTTTTCGGAAGGAGTAGGCGGCGGTATTGTCCATGCCGTGGTGAGCCTCGCCGTGACGGAAGAGCAGCTGACCAGCGCCAAAAATGAGCTGCGCCGATTGGTACCTGATGCGACCATCACCGGTCCCGTGATCTATAAATCGGGGCGATTTGGCATCGTATCCTCGTTTATGGAGCAGGATGGCGAGTTTACCAAAAAAGTTGTCGGTACCGGCAGCGCCCCCATCCTCGACGGGCAAAAGGCGGCTATCTCTATCCGGCTGACGAAACTCGGCGCGAAAATCCTTTGGGAATCATTCAAAACCGCTACCCCCGACATCAGTTTCTCTTTCGAAATGGAGTTGGAAGGTTTCCGGATGCCCGTTCGTGCAACGATTGACGCGAACTACGAAGAAATCTACAAGCACGAAATGTTCAACATCGGCGTGCGACTCAATACCGGTGCCGGCCAGGGAACGAGCGGTGCTGCTGCCGGCGCTGCTGGAAATTCCGGCGGCGGAGGCAACGGAGGCGGAGGTAACGGTGGATCGAACAACAGCGGAGGGGGAGGTTCATCCCGTCCAAATAACACACCAAGTTCACCGCCAGCTACCCCTCCGGCAACCCCACCTGCCACCCCTCCCGCAACTCCCCCGGCTACTCCACCAGCTACGCCACCTGCAACCCCACCAGCTACGCCTCCTGCGACACCGCCGGCTACCCCTCCTGCGACTCCGCCAGCTACCCCACCTGCAACCCCGCCAGTTACCCCTCCACCTCCCCGCCCAGGGGGTAGCGGTCCTCGGGGCAGTTCATTTGGCAGCATGCCCTACTGGCTGGACCTAAGCAGTCCCTATGCCTGGAGAGAAGCCGGCCGGGTACAACCTGCAGTGGAGGTTCACTCCCCAAAAGATGGAGGAGTTTTGCTAGGTGCTGATATTCAATTTGCCTTTGACGAATTACGCAGAAGCGGAGCCATCAAGGTAGAACAGGTAGGCAATGACCAAAACCTGGAGCGACTTATTCAGACAGCCTATGACAAACTCGCCGAATCGATGTTTAACCGCCAGCCTGACACCAACCCGGCTTCGCTGACCCAACTCGGCAACGTAGCCAATGGTTCCAATTCACAAACAGCCGCTCAGAATAATGCCCTGCTATCGGTGATGTTCAAGTACGAGCAAAAGACAGAAAAGAAGTCCGGTACTTTTCACCTCGATTTCAACAAATGGACCACCGACAAAGTGACCATGCGCTTTGATGAAAACATCGGCAACCTCACCAAATACATGAAAAATCCGATGTATTTCCGGGAGGTAAACCTCGACGATCCGCTCTACAAACAGCGCGAAGTGGTTGCGTCAATCGATGGCTACAACGCTGCCGACTTTGGTTCCTACATCAATTTTGTGACGGTACACGTGCAAAAAGAGCATGCCAAAGGGGCGTTGACCGACCAGGAGGTACGCATCGACCGCAACTTATTCAACGAACAGGGCAACTTCTACCGGATGGTGTACGGATGGAAAGACGATGGTGACCGCACCAACTGGATGAATTACCGCTACGAAGTACTCTGGAGCTTTTTTGGAGATGTGACAGTGAAGCAAAACTTCACCACTACCTCCTTTTCCGGTATCAACCTGGCCCCTCCGTACGTGAAACGCGCAGTGGAAATACAGGCCGACCCCGACTACCTCGTGCAGCAGCAGATCAGGGCCATCACTTTCAATCTCTATTATAAAGTAGGCGACAAAGAATTTACCAAACAGGTAAACCTCAACCCGATCCGCAACCAGCTTTCCTCCAGCCTCGATTTTCTCACCACACCCAATGGTAGTACCTATGAGTATGAGATTATCTGGCGGCTAGTGGGAAACAAGGTGGTCAGTTCCGGAAGAAAAAATTCGAGCGAAAGCCTCTTGTACGTGGACGAACTCCCCCAATGACCAGCTTTCGCCTGCATATCATTTTCGCTTTGTTGGTAGCAGCACTTCAGGTGACCGCCCAGTCGCCTGAGGTGCTAACCGATGTGACCCAGCGCGCCACAGACGAATTGAACCTCGTTCCGGGCTATCCTGCCCGGACGCCGGGGCTGAACCGGGTGGCCGAAATCATCAATCCCGCCATCACTGCGCTCGCTTCTCAGGAAAATTGGGATTCGGCACAGGTAAAGCTCGCCCAAATCTACCCCCAAATGTCGGCGGCGAACTATGCCGAAGTAGGCCGGATGCTCGGCAGCTGGAACATTAAATGGATGAAAAACTGGTCCACCTGGGACTCCGATTCGATACCGGTAACCGGCCGGGGCGGCCCCAATGACCCAAGGGTGAGCTTTGTGGTAGATTGGGTGGAGCCACACCTGAAAACTTTTATCGTGGAACGGGCGGGTGACGTGAATCCGAAAATACTGGCCGTGACCTACCCCGAAGCCCTTGTCACTCATTTGCGTAGCCTGCCCGTAGCCGCCAATGGGGTGCCCTTTCTCGTTTACTACCACCCTACCCTGGGCCAGGCCACCACGAGCTACAACACCGCTGAAAACCTGAAAAGCAAGCAGGACGGCAACTGGTACCCTTATGGATGGGATTTCCTTTTTCATGTATTCTGGAAATACCTCCACTACCGCGGTACGGCTATCAACATGGAATACACCCTGGGCTTGGGGCATCAGTTGGCAGCTTCGGGCAAAAATGTAGCCCTGGTATTGCCGGTTTTGAGCAAAAATGACGGCGTCAACATCGGCGACTTCAACGACCCGCAAAAATCTCAGGAGATACTTCGCGCGGTGCAGCAATTCATCGCCAACAAGGAAGGACTCAGCCTTCAACCCGAAATCGGTCGGGTGGCCCTGGCCGGGTTCAGCAATGGCAACGGACTGGTGGGCACGCTCCTTTCCCGCTCACACCCCTACTTGCGCGACCAGGTAAAGGAGGTGTATATGTTCGACGCCCCTGCCTCGCTGGGCATCAACTGGATCAATTCTGCGCGGGTGTGGGCAGGTAACGATACCTCCAAGGTGATCCGGATGTATGCACAAACGGCTTTTATGAACGCCAATAGCCTCCTCGGTGGCCCCGTGGGTGCGCCGGGAGTAATGGTAAGCAACCCACGAAGGCAGTTTTCCATGGCCCTGCTCAACCGGGCATTCTGGGAGCCGGTCGTTCATACCTACAATCCCAACTTTCCCGACTATTTCAACCGCAATACCTACTGGGCCATCCACTCGCTGATACCCGGCGGCATGCTTACCGATGCCCTGGTCCGCAGCAGATTTTAACCTCACACACCACAAACACCCACAATATGACCTTCAAAACTATCCCTCGCCTGCTATTGGGCATCCTCTGCTGGGTAGGCTCCCTGCAATCGGGATGGAGCCAGCAGATCCTTTTCGACAAAGGGGTACGCGCTGGCGAACTCACCCTTTTTCCTGAATTGGGCAACGTCAACAACTACTATTACCTGCCCGACAAAATAGAAGTATCCAAAAATGCCAGTGGCCAGCCGCAGTTTTCCTTTATCCGCTACGTGCGCAACACCAAGCCCACGGCTGCATCGGCTTCCGGCATTTCGGAGTCGGACGATGCCGGAGGCGTGCTGCACGTGCTGGTTAACCTGAGTATTCCGCCGGACATGATCCGCGACTCAGAAAGGGAGCTTCAGCGGAAATTTGGATCGGCAAAAATCATTGGGCCGGTGATTTACAAAAGCGGTAAAATCGCCCTCATTTCCTCCGTTATAGGTACCGATGGGCAAATGACCCAGAAAGTAGTGGGCATCGGCAACGCTCCGATCATGGAAGGCCAAAAGGCCGCCGTGTCAGTTTTGTTGACCCGCGCAGGTGCCGACCTCCTGTGGGCTACGTTTCAAACGCCAACCCCTGACCTGAGCTTCGCCTTTGAAATGGATGCCCGCGGCTACCTTTCACCCAAGAATGTGCGGATAGAGGCTGATTTCGAGCAGATTTACAAAAATCAAACCATCGAAGCGGCGGTCGTAAGCCCCGTGCTCGCGGCGGAAATCAACCTCGCTTTTGAAAATCTGAGCAACAGCGGTGCCATCAAAGTAACCCAGATTGGCGAAGATGCCGACCTGAACAAATTGAAGGAAACGGCTTATAACCAACTGGTTAACCTCATGTTTGACCGGGTAGGCGGCCAAAGCGCCACCGACCTCAACAGCGTATTGCCGGGCAATAACCGCTCCATGCTTGACCGTGCCACCGACATGCTCAACCGGGCACGCACCGAAGCGCGCGAAGACAATAACCGGCTCGAAGAACAAGCCATGCGGGAGCGCCAGGCCCGGAGTACTGCCCGCAGGGCTATTCTGGAAGAATATCGTACGCGTAGCCAAACGCCTCCGGCCTGGCTGGCAGATACCTCTGGCAATGCCCCAAATGCCGTGCAACGGGTGCCAGTGCCTAGTTTTGCCATAGCCGCTTCTTTTCGCCTGAAAGAAGTACACCGCACGGGCAAATACCTCATTGACCTGAACAAATACACCGAGGACCAGCGCACCTTTCCTTTTGCAGAAAATGTGGGGGATGTGCTCAAAACCTGTCCTACGTGCTTCAACAGTGTAAACCTTGACGACCCGCTATATAAACAGCGCGATATCCATGTGCGCCTCGTGGACGTGAACAGCAACGACTTCGGGCCTTATATCAGCAGTGTGGAAGTATTGATGCGTAAAAAGCACGAAAACGGCGAACTGACCCAGGCCAGTGTGATAGTGGACAAAACGGCGTTCAACAGCTTTGGCAACGATTTTCCGATGCAGTACGGCTGGAAAGGCGACAACAACCGCGACAAGTGGTTGAATTATGACTACAAAACAAGGTGGGTGTTCAGCGGTGGATTTGCGGTAGAAACAGACTGGAAAACGACCCAGTTTGGCAGCATCGACCTCGATCCGCCCCTTTTGAAAAAGACTGTTTATGTAGAAATGGACCCCGATTTTGCAACAGAATCCAATATCCGGGCGGCAGACATCAAGCTGTATTACAAAAACGGAGACAAGGAAACCCTGAAAACGGTGAATATCAAAACAGCCGACAACGTGCTTTCCAAAAGTGTGGAGCTAATACTGCCACGGGCGGTGGACGATTACCAGTACGAGATCACCTGGTACCCCAAGGCCAAAGAGCCCATCCGCGTGCCCCGCAAGTCCTCAAGCCTTGGCTCCCTTTACCTCTTTTCCCTTTAAACTTCCCAACCAAAATCAGCCATGAAAAAGCTATTTCTGATTTCCGCCCTGATGGGATGCCTGATGGGAAGCGCCCAGGCACAAAAGGTTTGCGCTGCAAACGACTATTTGGAGAAAAACCTGCGTGAAGACCCCGCCGCTGCCAACTTGTACCGTCAACTGGAGGAGTACATCGGATCGTATGTGCGCAATTACCCTTTCAATCCTCAGCTTCACCGCAGCTCCATCACCATTCCGGTGGTGGTGCACATTGTATATAAGAATGCTGCCGAAAACATTTCTGATGCCCAGGTAAATGCCCAAATGGACATCCTGAACCGCGATTACCGAATGCGTAATGCAACCGAAATCGCCGGTGTACCTAATGTATTTCGCCCGAGTGCTTCCGATTGCCTGATTCAATTTGCCCTGGCAAAAAGGGATACCAACAACCTGGCAACGACCGGAATCAAGCGCTACCCTACCACCCAACCTCGTTTTCTCTACACCACCGACAATGTAAAAACTGCAGCACCGGCCTGGGATACCCACCGCTACCTGAATGTGTGGGTGTGTGACATTTTTGACGACAGTCCAGCTCCTGATGGAAGCGGGGATGGCCTGATGGGGTACGGCACTTTCCCTGAAATGACGGAGATACAAGGTGTTGTCATGGACTATATGTGGTTTGGTACTCAAGGAAGCCCAAGAAACCAGGGCCGGACGCTGACCCACGAAATGGGCCATTTCTTTGACCTGAACCATATTTGGGGCGATGCCAGCTGCGGCGATGACCATGTGACCGATACGCCCACCCAGCAGGCCTCCAACTCGGGCTGCCCTACACACCCCCAGATTACCTGCGCCAATACCACGGGCGACATGTTTATGAACTATATGGACTATACCGCCGACAATTGCATGGTGATGTTCACTGCCGGTCAACGTGCCCGAATGCTGGCGACTTTGTCTCCCGGAGGGCCACGTGCCAGCCTGGCTACTTCTAACGCCCTGATTCCACCTAATGCCTCCGGCGTTACCTGGACGGATGTGTTTTTACAGCCGCAAACCAGCGATTATCCTTCGTGGAAAGCATCCCTGGGCATGATCCGGGGTTGGGCACTCCAGCAATCCGAAAATTATAACGAGCTGATCGCAGCGGTATCGAGCGACAGCCGCAGATTTGGCGTAATCCCCACCCGCGACGTATCCGAGGCTATTTATGCCCTGCACCTCAACAGAGGCACCCAGGAAATGCTCGCTTGCTACACCCCAAGTGGCTTTTTGGAATTTGTAAGACAAGGACCCATTGCCTTGCTTTCCACCTCCCCGACCGAAAGCTACGGGCTGGTAATCAAGGGCATGCAGGTAGATGCCACCACAGGCCGGGCCATTTTGCAAATTCTGGACCCCATGTCGGTTGGGCCCCGCGGCTTTTTTATGCTGGACTCCCGCGGATCAGAGTACAACGTGGACTACTCCGAATTTATGACCGAAATGCTGGAGCAAGCCGTGATGGCGGGCAAGCATATCTACATCGTGCGGGCTGAACGCAGAACCGGGAGCTGATTCCGGAGGGTATTCATCATTAACAAGGATTTATTATGAACAAAATAATGATTGGGCTGCTGCTGGGGCTTAGCTTTTCCGGCCTCTTCGCTCAAAAAGAACTGGCACCTGTCAGCGACCCATCAGCCGGACTAGCCAGCATCCTGGGTGGGGCTGAAAATACCATCAAGAAAGTGACTGTTAGTTCCGAATCGGAGCAGGCAGCTACGGTAACCGTAGAGTTCGCTGGCTTTCAGGACAAAAAGTACATCATGAAGGGCTTTTTGCTCACCAATATCAAAAAGGTGCCCGTTGAGCTCGAACCCGTGGTGGTGGATGTTCCTTCCTCGGGCAATTCGGTGGAGTTTACTTTCAAATTTAAGCAGCAGCAGAAAGCCTATACCCAGCAGTACCTCGAGACGGTGCAATTGGGGATTGTGGTGATGGACGCCAGTAGCCCGCTAGCCTCTGTGAGCACCAACCTCAGCGATGTAAACATCGGCGGCTCCACCTTCAATTATCAGTATCCGAAAAAATGGCGCATCGGCGGAACAGCCAGCATGGTGGTTCAGGTAAAATTGACCCCCATCGGAAGTGCCGCTTCTATTCGCCAGTAAACCATTGATTATGAAACACTTACTCCTCCTGATCGCTACCCTTTGCCTCGCTTTGTGTGTTCAGGCGCAAGTCGATCCGTCTGTAAAATACATTCAGCTCAAGCCGACCCCCAGGATTACGCCTGCCGTACGTCCAGCCGGACAGGTAACCGCCCAGCCGGGAACCGCAACACCGGGTGGAAATACACCCCCTCCTACAGCTGAGATCGATACGGAGCGAAAAGGGCCTTCCAATACCACTTTCGGGGAATGGCAACGCAAGATCAAGGGCGACTACAACTTCGACCTCGGGTATAATTTCGTGAATATCAACCGCACGATTTTCCGGGATGCCAACCCCAAATCGGGCTACTTCTACTACCTGCCTGAAGGCTATACCCTCAACTGGTCGGTGGAATCGGGCTATGCTTTCCACGTCAATTTTCTGAGTGCGGGAGCCGATGGCCGGGGCAATGTGATTGTGACGGCAGAGTTAAAGCCCAACATAACCTCCCGCGACATGGAGCTTGCGAAGCTATTGTTGCAACAGGATCTGGCGGTTGAAACCGAAAAGACCTTTAAAGACCTGATTTCCATGCCGTTGGCTTCTGCACCCAAGGTGTCCTTTAACCAGCAGTTTGGCGAAGCCATCAGCAATGTACAGGTCAATATCAGCTCTGATTTTCTGCGGCCCATTACCATTTCCTGGAAAATGGACCGGGTGGACGACCTCCTCAGCGGCTTGTTTAACAACATCGGGCTGAACGGGCAAATTATCATCGAACCCGCCGGAGAAAACATGCCCTCAGAGATCACCATTCCGATTACGCTCAAACTCGATGCCCCCGAAACCTTTGGCCGTCTGGAGCCAAGCGGCAACTGGCGCACCACCTGGGCGAACCCCACCCCCTATCCGCTGACGATGAAGTACCTGCACGTACTACGCATGGATAAGTACAACGGCAACAAACCCGTGGTGTACACCTGGAGCATGGACAACCAAAACGTACCCGAAAAAGCCAGCGTGAAATTCGATGCTTCGAGTGTTCCGGTTTGGCTGGAAACAGACCCCACGGTGAAGAAAATGTGGTTTGATTATCAGGTAGTTCCCTGCCAATCGTGCAATACCACGGTGAAAGAAAGCATCGTAAGGGGCACCAGCAGCAGGCGGGTAAACAAGGTCGATTTCACCCTATTAACCCCCTTGTCAGCAACCGGAACCGCGATGATGAAGATCCAGGTGCGGTCCTTCCAGGCGGATCCAAACGGCCTTTCCAAGGTACAGATGCCGACCATCACTGTAAAATCTGACAATACCTCGGTATCGCCCGGCGAGCTGATTATCCCAGAAGGACAAGGACCCGATTTCGAATACATGATCGACCTCTACAAAGAAGACGGCACCAAATACTCGGCAGCACAATGGACCCGATGTACTTCGCTGGAAGTAGTGATTGGTAAAAAGCAGATTGGCGAATTGATTCCTGAATTCAGCAACTTGAGATAATCCCATGAAAATCAGGCTATTCGTTGGATTTTGCTCGATGCTGCTCTTGGGTAGCATTTCCGCTCAGCCTGTGCTCAGCTCCCGGCAGTTGCTCTCGGGATTTGAGGTGTACAAGGACCTGAAGGACCATAACCTGTATTACTATGCGCCCGGAGATTTGGCCCTGGTGAGAAATGATGAAGGCAAGCCTGCTTTTCAATTGGTGGAAATGCGCTACGCGGGATCCTCCTCCTATGGCGACGCCGGCAACCAGCATTTCCGCAACCTCGTGCAATTCACCATTGAGATGCAGTCCATGACCGCCGCTCAGGCCGAGGCCATTAAGCAGGCCATTGCCCCTAGCAAAACCATCGCTTTGCGGCCGATTCCGATTCAACGCATTGAATCGCTGCTGGTAACTACCGTGGGCGAAAACAGCGAAAAACGCTACCAAAAAGTCGGTTCCGGAGGTGCTTTTGAGGAAACCAATGCCGCGGCCAAAGGCGGTTACTGGACCCAGCGCACCTTTACCCTCAAACTCGACAACCACGAGGCTCAATTGCTTTGGGGACAAATCGAAAAAGGGCAACTGGCCCTCAGCCTCAATTATGCCTTTTATGTAGAGGCCGTAGAGGGCTACGACGGTCAGGTTTTTTCGGGGGGGAATCTCAAACCATCAGGCGACCCCATTACCCTGGAAAAAGACAGTACCGTACAGGTAGTGCCCGTGAAGAGCAATTCCTTTGCCCTCTACATCGACCCCGTGAAATGGCCCGAATTGATGAAAAAAATTGACATCAACGAAGACATGCCCCCGGCATACGCCGCGCTGGAAGTGAAGTGCTACGACCTCGCCGATGGGCTGCGTCCTGACCTTTTTCGCAAAACCATTGAGATAAAAGCCATGGGGGTAGGCGGGCAGCCAGTATCTATCCGAACGGAATTCAGCCGCACCAATCCCGACCTATACTCTCGGTCGATTCGTTTTCCATTTGCTGTAAAAATGACCCAGCCCCTGCAGTACCGCATAGAAGAAATCAACCTCGAAGGCGAAAAAACCATCGGTAACTGGATTACCAGCACTTCCTGGGCGGACCTGCTGGACATCACCACCCCCAACCTCAACAACAGCTTTGTTAAGTCGGCCTTTGAGGTGGAGTTTGAACCTACGGAACAAGCGACCCTGGGACTCGAACTGCGCTATGTGTATCGCGGGCAGGGCATGAGAAATGTAATTCAGGGATCAGCTACGTCCTCTATCGTGCCACTCACGGTGGTGCATGACCGCAGCCAGCCCATCCGCTACCGCGTGATGCAAACTTCGGAAAACGGAGCCCCCGTGTTTGGCGAAGAAAAAGTACTGGCGGACACTTACCTTTTTATCTCTTCAGGAAATTAACCTACAAACAAGCAACCACCACAGTCATGAATCATCGGCTTTCTTTATTGATTATCAGCTTGTTCAGCTTTTTATGGGTCCTCTCTTCGTGCAACCTGGACGTGGTCGACCCGATTACCCCTGCGCAAAAATGGAATATTCGTCTGGGCTCTTTGCAATACGACGAAGGCCACGCCGTGCTGGTAAAGGGCGACGATATTTTCGTTTTGGGCCGTGAAAAAAACGCCTCTGCCATTAACGAACTGGTGCTCTACAAACTCGACAAAACCGGCCAGGTAGTGGATCGGCTGGGCTTCAATGTGGAGGCATACGGCGGACACATGCAGTTTGGGGTGAACAACGACATAATCGTCGTTTACAACTCGGCGGGGTACAAACTCACCGCCGCCAAGGTGAACATCAGCAACCTTTCGCTCGGAATCAAGAAAACCTATTATGGTACCGACCCGCAATCGCTGGTGGTTACCTCGAATGGAGAAGTCGTCATTTCCGGCTACCAGCTCAGCAGCACCTTCAACTCAGGCATTTTTTACCTCGACTACAAAGGAAGGATGATGCGGCTAAGTGCGTCTTTAGACTCGCTTTGGGCCAAAAACTACTACGACACCGAGGAGGGTTCTCTCTATGGCGTGGTGCAAACCCCTTCCTTTGAGATTGTGAGCGTGGGTTCTATGGTTCCTGCTGGGGCCAGTACCCGAAATGCCCTGATCATGAAAACAAATTCTTCAGGCTCAATTTCGGACTTTGGCAACCTCGGCAATGCTACCAATTCGGAGTCATTCCGTGATGTCGTGCGCGAAGAAAACGGCAACTACGTTTGCGCAGGCATCACGAGTGTCAGCGGGGTGTATGATGTGTACATGGCCCGTGTGGATAATAACCTCGACAAACTCATCGAAAAATCGGGCTACCCTCAACTCAGCAGCACCAACGAAATCATCTACGACATAGAGCAAACCACCGATGGCGGATTTATCGTGGCGGGCTATATCTGGACCGATGGCTCAGAGGCCGATATGTTATTATTGAAGCTCGATGCTTCTCTCAACTACGTCTGGCACCGCACCTACGGAGGTATCTACCGCGACTATGGCTACGACGTGTCTCAAACGTCTGATGGCGGCTATGTGCTGGTAGGCTTTACGGCAGTAGATGAAAGTAACTACGACATCAACATCGTAAAAACCGACGCTAACGGCCTGGCTGAGTAAATTTCTTCTGTCCAAAAGATCACGCTACAAAGAAAATGAAAACAATCTTTAACCTGATTTTCCCTGCTTTACTGATGGGCGTGCTTGTCCTTTCAGGCTGCAGCCTCGAAGTAATCAACCCGGCCCTCCCTCCGGTTACTTTCCAGACAAAAATACCTGCAGTGGCCAATAACCAGGCTTTTGGGGTTGAGGTCATTCAAAGCAAAGATTCTGGATATGTGGTTTTTGGATCGACCAATACCGTTTCCTCCAACTACGATTTCTATGTACTGAAATTTAACGCAAAGGGGGAGCAAAAATGGACTAAAAGCCTGGGAAGCGGCGGAAACGATTTCGCTTATTCTGGCATCCAGACCAGCGACGGGGGATACGCGCTTACCGGTGGATCAGACAGCAAACTCTACGTATTGAAACTGGATCAAAATGGCAATCAGCAATGGGCGTATACCGGTCCCAACTATGCCGTTGGGGTAAGTATGGTGGTCAATTCCGATGGCTCATTGACCATTGGCGGGCAACAATACGATGTTTCCGGCAATCCGGCTGGTATGGTTATTATCAAACTAAGCTCGGGAGGAATGCTCGTTTGGACCCGGACTATTTTCACGGCAGCAGCTGAATGGCTGTTTCAAATGGTAGCCGGACCTTCGGGCACCTACGCAGTAGCAGGTTATGCAAAACCTTTTTCTACCAGCGACGGACTGCTTCTGTTTTTGGATGCCAACGGTAATGAAACCGCTCGGAAAACATTCCCAGGATCATTTGATGGAAACGATTTTTTCAAAGGAATAGCACATACATCAGACGGAGGATACGTCCTCTCTGGACGAACTGATGTGTCGGCCACCAACGCCGATTATCGTCTGATAAAAACCGATGCCACAGGTAACCAATTATGGCAGCAGACTTGGGGCGATACGGAAGGGAATGAGGCTGTACGGGTTGTAGAAAACAAAGACCTGAGTTTTACCGTGCTGGGCAATACCGTAATCAACTCCTTTCTTACTCCTTCCCTCACCAAATTTACCGCAACGGGCCAGCAGGGGTGGAGCAAAAATTTTGATGTGGGGAGTTTATATGACCTTGGACTGAGTATCAAATCATGCCTGGACAAAGGATTCGTCTTTACTGGCAACTCCTATCTTAGTAACGGCTCCGAAGTATTCTTGATCAAAACAAACGCAGAAGGTGATATTTGACAAAAACTACCCAGCATGGACCATCAAATGAAACACATTTTCAGCATCTTTTTATTCTTGGCAATGCTCGTGCTTACGGGTTGCAACCTTGAGGTAATCGAACCCACCGTTCCTCCCGTCACTTTTCAAACCCGGATTCAGGGTGCAGGTGGACAGGTAGCTGCGGGTTACGATGTTATTCAGTCGAAAGACTCCGGCTACGTGGTTTTTGGCTGGACCCAAAACAGTGGTGGAAACTCCGATTTTTACCTGCTCAAATTTGACCGGAAAGGGGTTCAGCAATGGGCCAAAAGCTTCGGAAGTGGCGGGTATGATTTTGCTTACAGCGGGGCTCAGGCTTCGGATGGCGGCTATGTTTTTTCGGGAGAATCTGACGGAAAATTCTATGTAGTGAAAGTAGATGCGAGCGGCAACCAGCAATGGGCCTATACGGGCGATAATGGTGGATACGCCATCAGCATGGTCATCAACAGCGACGGATCAATCCTTGCTGCAGGTAATATTTTCGGGGGAACGGCCAACTTGAGCGACATAATACTGGTCAAACTCAGCTCCGGTGGCAGCCTGCTCTGGAACCGCAGGATCAATACCAATGCATCGGAATCCGTGCAGCAAATTATTGTAGAGCCCGGCGGGGGCTACATGATCGGCGGCATTACCGGAGATGGACTCAACTTCGATGGCTTGTTAATGAAGGTAGATGTCAACGGCAGCGAAGTTTGGAGAAAGGCATTTAACGGTGCAGGGAATGGTTTTGACGAAATAAATAGCCTGGCCAAAACTACCGACGGCGGCTATATTCTCGGCGGAAGAACGGATGCCACTTCGAGCAACAGCGATTTCTATGTCCTGAAAACGGATGTAAATGGTATTATCTCCTGGCAAAAAACCTGGGGAGACACCGGCTTCGACAAAGGCGACCGCATCCTCCAAAACTCCGATGGTTCCTACACCTTCCTCGGCGATGCCAGTTTCAGCTCCTACCCCATTGTGTACCTCACCCGCCTCACCGCAAACGGCGACCAAACGTGGATCCACACCTTCGACGTGAGTGAAAACGACGATTTTGGCTACGGCATGCGGCAAACGCTCGACAAAGGCTACATCATCACAGGAGCGACTTATCAAACCACAGGAACCAATGTACTTCTGATCAAAACCGACGAAAACGGCGAACTCTGACCCCACCATTTCCAAAATTTCAACTCCCCATTACCATGAAAAACTTTTTATTATTTACCCTTACCTGCCTGATCTCCTCAGCAGGTTTTTCCCAAAAAGTAGCCAACGTTGACTGGAATGTCGATGCTACCCAGGAAAACATTATCATCTCCTATGACCTCATCAAAGAAGGCAGCGGCACTAATACCTTTTTCCAGGTATCGATCAAAGCTACCCTTAACGATCGCCCGCTCAATATCATTTCAGTAAGCGGAGATGTGGGAAACTACATCAAGGCAGGGGCCGGAAAGCGCATTGTATGGGCTTGGGCTTCGGATGTGACCGAAATCGAGGGCAACCTGAAGTTTGTGGTGCAAGCCGTGGACCCGCTCGCCACAACCGGCGGACAAACCATTTCAGGAAATACGACTCCTAAAACCACCACCACCAATACGCGCCCGGTACCTCCCTGGGCAGGCATCACAGGTTCAGGTGGCGCAGCTGTAACCGGACTAGCCCTGGGCATCACGGGTCTTACCCAAATCACCAATGCCAACGAATTGTACAGCACATACGAAACCAACCTCGATCCCACAGCTGCTGTTTATTCCGAAACTTCCCGCGAAGATCTCTACACCGAGGCCAATTCCAAGTTCAAAAAAGGGCAATACTTCGCCTACGGAGGTGGAATCGTGCTTGCAGCAGGTGCTTATCTGATGGTATCGAGGATTGTGGGATACAACAAACTGAAGAAGAAAATGGGCTTTACGCTCGCTCCTGCTTATATTCCTGTTAGCCCGGCAGCCAGCGGCTTTGGAAAATCAACCGCACCCGGCCTCAGGCTATCCTACCGTTTCTAAATCCTGAACCATGAAAGGCGCCATTCAAATTATTAGCCTCGGCTGTATGCTGTTCCTCTTTGCCACCGTGGCAGCGGTAGCGCAGGAGGGCAAGCAGATTTCGCTAAAGAAGGTGGAATCGGGGATTGATGCCGCGACTGTTGGCGGAGATACCATTAAGGGAGAAAGTGCAGTTAAATCGGTGACGCTCACCCGCAAAATCACGACCTACCTCGAAGTAGATTGGGTATCGCCCGGGACCTCTACCATCAACGTAAGCACGCCCTTTTTCGACCTGCAACTGAAAATTTTCACTTCTGAACCTATCCGTCCGGAGCAGATTCAGGTGCTGGTAAATGGCAAGCCCAACGGTTCCAAAGCCGATGAAGCCAGCCTGCTGGGCATGAAAAACGAGTTTACCTACAAAGGCAGGATCAACCTTGTGCCGGGGCCTAACAAGGTCGAAATCATTGTTACCCAGGGCAATACCGTAAAGCGGTCGCAGGCGGTTACGATTATTCGCAGCCAGTCGGCTTCGCCTGTAAGTGCAGGGCCACCTGCATCTTTTGTGTACTGGCTGAGCCCTAATCCGCTCGAACTGGAGGGAAAACCGCTGGTCGTAAAATCGCCCGAACTGGAGCTAAACCTCAACCTCGTAGCCGACGAGCCGCTGGATATGTCTCGGGTAAAGATTCTGATCAATGATCAGCCCATCAGCCCGAGCGCCAGGGCTACCCTCAAGGGCGTGGATAACCGCTACAATTTTAAAGATTACCTGAGCCTCAATCCACAAACTCAACTATACAAAGTTGCGCTCAAAATCACCTCTAAGGGCCGCGAGTATAAATCAGAGCCCTTGCTGGTCAATTTCAGCCCCTTCAAGCCCAACCTCTACCTGCTTTCCATTGGCACACAAAGCAACCTGCAGTATGCGACCAAAGACGCTCAGGACGTAGCCAACCTCTTTCGCTCGCAGGGCGGTGATACCGGCAACCGGCTTTTTGGCCAGATTCAGGTAGAAACCCTCATTGGTAAAGATGCCACGGCGTACAACATCTCGCGGCAGATGGAAAAGCTCAATACCAAATTTGCAACGGGCAATATCGACAGCAGCGACCTGGTGATGGTCTTTATTTCTACCCATGGATTTATCGCTGAAAACGGCGAATTCCGACTCCAGGGCAACGATTTTGACCAGGCAGCCCGGCGCACCACCTCGGTTTCGTACCGCGACGACGTGCTGGCGGTGATGGACCAGCTTCCCTGCAAAAAGCTCATCTTTATCGATGCCTGTCATAGCGGAGGAATCGATGGCAGCAAAGCCGGGCCTTCTATGGTTAACCTGGAAATAGAAAAACTCAACCGGGTCAAAAAAGGCCTCACCACCATCGTTTCGAGCCTTGGAGTGGAGCAATCCTACGAAGATGCCCTTTGGCAAAACGGGGCATTTACCCGCGGAATTCTGGATGCCCTCGTTACCGGAAAAGCCGACGTGGACCGCAACAAGATTATCACCATTCAGGAATTATTCACCTATATTTCCAGAGAGGTACCCATCATGGTAAAAAGGGTGAAGAACCAATCCCAAACTCCCCAATTGATCAACAACGAACTGGGTAACGTCGCCATTTACATCCTGGACTGAACCCTAATTTTTCTGCTTCATGAAACGTCTGCTTTTGCTTTTTCTCATTACCTGCTCCTTTTTTTCCCTTCAGGCACAAGGCGGTATCAACGACCCCTACTTTGCCCTGAACATGTTTCTGAACACGGATTTTTTCAAGCAATACAATGAAATGCGCACCCGTGCCGAAACTTCGGTCAAGGACTTTAAGCGCATCCAGTACCGCTATTCTCCCGAAGAAATCAAGGCCGTGCAGGATTCCTATAATGCCTCTGCGGAGTATTTCAACCAGGTGCTTTACAACATCAAGGGCGATATTCTGAATAAGCAAAAGAACAAATTCATCATTCAGTTTCCGGCTGATTACTCTAAGCAGGTAGAAGCAGACCTTTACCGCGCCAAGGAGTTTTACGCCAATACCTACCAAAAGGAGCTCAGCCGCGTCACAAACGGCGAATTGAATGGTTTTGCCATGCTGGCATTGTTGCCTCAGATCATGCAATACGCGCCCATGGCCATGGACATCCTCCGCAAAATTCAGGACCAGATCAAAAAGTTCAATGAGAACATGCTGAACCAGTACCTCATTCAGCCTTATCACTTCAAAACCTGGGACGAAATCCAATAAGGCATGCGTTTTTTTCTCTCCTGGCTATTACTGTTGGCTGTTTTTTCGCATCAGTCACTGTTCGGTCAATTCACCACCGGGCTGGAACTCGATGATCCGGGCTACCAGACTTTGCCCCGGCAATCGCTCTACGGAGATGGCGGCAAATCGGAAAACGAAGCGCTGAAAGGCGTGTTGAAAGTGGACCTTCGCCCCTATTGCCCACGCCCACGCAACCAGGGAGCCATCAGTTCCTGTGTGGGCTGGTCCTCAGGCTATGCTGCCCTCAGTATCCAGCATGCCATTCGCAATGACTGGAAAAACCAGACGGACACCATTACGCGCCACGCCTTTTCGTCGTTGTTTGTATACAATCAGATCAAAATCAACGAGTGTTCTTCCGGGGCCTATATCAGCGAAGCCCTGAAGTTTTTGGCTGAAAAAGGCGATGTACGCGCCTGGGACTTCGACCGCGACCCCAGCAATTGCACCGTACTCCCCTCTCTTGATCAACTCAATGAAGCTGCCGGATTTAAGGTAAAAGACTACCTCACGCTCTTTGGAGACGAATCGGAACCACAGGTAAAAATCGACAAAACCAAACTGAGCCTCGTGCAAAACAAGCCCGTGGTGATTGGAATGGAGATCCGGAATAATTTTCAGCGAATGACTTCCGCCGACACCTACTGGTTCCCCGATGCGGGCGACCGCCAGTCACTGGGCGGCCATGCCATGTGTGTGGTGGGTTTTGACGAAGGAAAAGAAGCCTTCGAAATCATGAACAGCTGGGGACCCTATTGGGGCAACGGCGGATTTATTTGGGTGAAATACAGCGACTACGCCCGCTTTTGCCGGTTTGGGGCGCAATTTACCCTCGCCGATCCTCCCAAAGCATTGCCCGAAGTGCAGCACGGAGAATTTGTGTTGCGGTATCCGGCATCGATCACCAATGGCGAAGTTACTTTCGGCAACGTAAAACCCACGCTTTCCTATGGCCGGTATCAGATCAACCGCGCCCAGGGCGACCGGCTCCAGATCGTGGCCTCTCACCTGAACGCCGGGAGCTACCTCTACGTTTTCAGCCTCGATCCCGAAAAAAATATCAAGGTGCATTGGCCCAGAGACGAAACGCTCGACCAAGCATTTGTGGGCAAACACGAAAGTGCCACGATCTCTACGGCAAGCGTATCGCTGGTTTTGCCTACCCCGCAAACTACGCTGGTGTTTAACCAGACCGGAAAAGACCAGGTCGTTATTCTTTACGCCAATAGCCCGCTCACGGACCTCAATGCCCAGCTCGTGCGCATCAAATCGCTGTACCGCTCCGACCTGATGGCAACACTCAAAACCGTTTTCGCCACCCGGCTGGCTCCTGCTGCACAGCTCACCTACGATCCCGCACGGTGTGCATTTACCTCTAAGGTGCCGTCCAAACTCATTGTGCCCATATTGATCGAGGTAAATGTTACCCCTTGAAAGGCAACAAAAAAGGCTGCCCGAAAGCAGCCCATACTCACCCAATTCAACGCAGATTTTTTTGATCAGCCGTGGTGACCTGCATGGTGATGTTGGCCGGTATGGCGGTGCTGTCCATCGTGTTTTTGGCGGCGGATATGGCGGTCGGCCTGGCGCTGGGAGCGGTGCAAGCTCCGGCGTTCCTGAGGAGTTACGACCCCATCGGCACGTGCGGCACATTTCTGCTGCTGGATATGCGCCTGTTCCTTTTCAAGCCTCGCTGCTTCCGCTCTGGTTAGCTGACCCGAGTGATAGCCTCTCCTGATTTTTCCCTGGTCCTGTGCCTGGTTAGCGGTAACCCTGGGAGTCCTCTGGGCAAAAGCCGGGGTAGCCATGAGTGAAAAGGCCAGTGCTGCGATGAGGATGCTTAATTTCATAATCGAATGCTTTGGTTAACTGCCTTTTTGACTCAATCATTCTCCGAAAGTTTAATAAGGCTGTGAAAAAGAATTGTTTTCCATTTTCAAGCGGGGTTTATTTCGAAAATGAAGGATGACCTAGGCAAAAGATCATTTCAACCCAAGATGGCTAATCTTTTGACTTACAATTACTTAAGCCCTCTCATCTGCATTTACCCCTGAGCTATATTCTCTCATTAACCACCTGCTTTTTCGTATCTAAATATGTCCTTCGACCAGATATCAGGCCCATCCCAGTTGCGTTTATTTTTGGGGATAGCACCCAATGATCATACCCGCTCGGCTTTGCAGCAGGCTTTCCGACAAATCACCTTTCCCGTTGCCTACCTGCCTGTTTCCGTTGAAAACTACCACGTTACCCAATACTTTTTCGGCAGCGTACCTGCGGGCATGCTCGAAAACCTGAAAGCGCTCATTACGCTGGCGTTGCGGGGTTTTTCGGCCTACGAATTAAACTTTGATCAATATTGCCTGGCTCCCCCTAAGCAGGATCCCCGCATGGTTTGGGCATTGTACAAGCCGCATCCCGTATTTCAGGCCATTTCTCAGGAAATACACGAGCTGTTTCTCCAGATCGAACCCGAAGCCCAGGCCCGCAAAAAACCACTGCCCCACATCACCCTGGCCCGCATGCGTCCCGGCCCTGTTCCTGCTTGGCCCGCATTAAGCCCCCCTCCTGCCGTTTTGCAGGCAAAAGCACTTACGCTCTGGAACAGCGAACAAAGTGCCACAGGAAGCATCTATACCCCGCTGGCGCACTTCCCTCTTCCCCCTACTCCACCCGTATCCGGATAGCACCCGAACTGTGCAGGCTCGATTTCAGCTCCAGGCTCACCGTCTGGTTTCCATCTTTTAACACGAGCGAAGCCGTATTCGGAGGCACCGCTCCGAGGTTATGGGCATACATCACGAGGTAGTTTTCGCCCCGCTGTAGTTTTACCGCAACTTCGTAGTGGTTCTTTTGCAGGCAATAATTTTGCACGATCCACTGCCCGTTCAGGTTTACGGATACGGTATCGTTGTCCACCGCTCCCCGGTCCCAAATTTCTATCACAGCATCAGTCCCCGTGAGGATGGCCGTTTTCTGCGTCTTTACCTTTCGACCGCTCAATCGATTGGGCATTTTGAGGGGCTTTTCGGCGACCACCTCCGGCTCGGGAGTTGGGATGGGATCAGGCTTGGGCGTAGCTGCTGGCTTGGGCGCTGGCGGCGTAGCAGCCAACGGCTGGTCTTTACAGGCCTCAACGAGGATGGTTTTTGAAGTAAGCGAACAACTCGCGGCATTGTTGCGCACGGCGTAGCTGCCCGGTACCCTCACGAGCAGACGACTACTGTTGGCACCCGGAATAGGCACCCCATCCTGCATCCATTGGAACTGCGCTCCTCCGGTTCGTGGCGTGACAAGCACCATAGGATCGGGGCCGCAGAGCATCACGGGGCCACGCGGCGCTTGTAGCAGCGCCGGGCCGTATTTCATGATATAGCCCTCGTTGTTGCTGGTGAGGTCGAACTGAATGCCCGGAAAATTATGTCCTTCCGATTGCCCGGCGAACACGAGGTAATCGCCCGCAGCAGACACCAGGGAACTGCCGGTTAGGGTAGGATCGGCACCTTTTCCCGACCAAAGGTTGGTTTGATTATAGATGCGGTTCATCACCGAAATGTACACCTCGCCCTTGGCCGTAACGCCGGTAAAGCATGCTTCGCCTTCGCGGGCTGCGATCCGGTGGCGAATGACGGGCTCGGGAGTTTCTAATCCGCCCTGAAAAACGCGCCTTCCTCCTGCATCAAAAACATAGATTTCGCGGTTGAATACCGAATACGCACGTCCCTGTGCATCAACCGCCAAGGCCGCTGTGCGCACCCTAGCCCGCTCGGGTTGGGGTATGTCTTTCGCCCAAAGCACCTCTCCTTTCGTATTGATTTTGGTAACAAAGTAGGTAAGCCCGGTGATCCCCGCTTTGAGCAAATGCGGATTGAAATTGGCTACCCGCTCAAATCCACCCATGAAGTACACATTGCCCATGCCATCGGCACTCAGCACATTTCCATAGTCCTGCTGAAAAAAATCAACCGCAAAAGCTTTGACCCACAGCAAGTTACCTTCCGGATCGTGCTTGGCTACAAACAGACCACCCCGCTTGGGCACCTCCAGAAACTGGCCGTCGAAAATGAGGGTATCGGTGAGGGTTCCCGCCGTAAAAATATTGCCCAGCGGATCGGTAGCCAATCCCAGCAGGGTGCCGCAGCGTTCTTCTTTGCGCCAAAGCATCCGACCCTTGGCATCGTAAACCACCAGTAAGGGCGATTTTCGGGCCACTACCAAATGCCCCATTTCATTGGTTACCGCAAAAACAGGATCACCCGTTTGGTAGGGCTCTCCGGCAATTCGGGAGCGCACCAGCCCCTCGCTGCCAAACACCACGATTTCGTCCTGCTTTTGCTTGCCTTTGCCCGTGGCACGAACCACGATTGCCCGGCCGTCAGTTGCCGCAGCTACGTCGATGAGTTCGATTTTCTTGCTCTTGGTTTCGGGTATTTTATTGGTCCAATGCCATTCGGGCCTGCGGATCGAAAAGCCCTCCGTGGTGTCTTTGGCCAGCATGATCATGGGCGGACTCAGGAGTTTTACCTCCAAAGCAACTGCCTCAGCCACACATCCGCCGTCAGATACTTCCACGGTGTAAAATCCGGGGGTATTTACGGCGGTAAACGATCGGGTGGCGCCGGGAATGGGCAGCGAATTTTTGGTCCATTGGTAGGTCAGCGCCGAACTCAGGTTCGAAGACCGAAGTGTGACTGTGCCTTCGGGGCAAAGATATGGGCTGAGGGTTTCCACCGCAGACCTGGGCGGCTCCACAAAGCGGATTTGACGCGCAGCCGATCGGCTCACGCATCCGTCGCGGTTGCGCTCCACTTCGTAGCTTCCCGACTTGTCCACGGGATATTGGCGCTGTACGGCTCCGGGAATGGCTTTTCCGTCGAGGTACCATTGATACGTGAGGGTATTTCCCTGAATAAATCCCGCTTCGAGAATGATCAATTCGCCGTTGCAAAGCGTGAGGTCCCGATCGGGGTAGATTGTGGTTTCGCAGGAAGTGAGGTCCAGCTCGTATAAATCAGCAGGTTTTTCGCCGTCTCTGGAAGCCCAGTAGGCGTGCTTGCCATCGAAAGAAAAGTAAAAATCAAAATCGTTTTGGGCGGTATTCACCGGGGCGCCCAGCGGTTCGGGGGTGGTCCAGTTCTTCCAGGTCTGGTCTATTCTTTTGCTGAAATAAATGTCGTGGCCACCCTTGCCTCCCCTGCCATCGCTGCTGAAATAGAGGTATTGCCCGTCGGGAGAAATGACCGGTGCATCTTCATCACCCGCGGAATTTACAACTCCGCCGAGGTGCACCGGCGCTGACCACGAGGTATCGCTTTTGGGAAAACAGATATACAGGTCAGATCCTCCAAGGGATTCAGGCCCTTGATTTACCACCAACAAGCGGCGGCCCGGCCCGATAAAAAAGTCCTTGTATCCACCATTTGTCTCCAGCCCCGGAATATTGACAGGGCGCGGTACCGACCAGCTGGTGCCTTTCCTGACAGAAAAAGACATGCCGTGGTCACGCACCGCAGGCGGGGTTTGGCACATCCAAAGGGTATCGTTTCTCTGCGAAATTTGCCATACAAAATCCTGCCCGTAGGTATTGAGGGGATAGTTGGCCCTCAGGGGCTTTCCCCAGGAATTGCCCATGCGGGGAGCCACCCAGATATCACCCGGATCGGATTTGCCCGCCGTATTGTCCGCACATTCTCTCCGCCAAAAATACAAGCTGCTGCCATCTGGTGAGGGCGTAGGCTCCCGCTCTTCGCAGGAGGTATTTATCTCGGGCGGGAGGGCAATTCTTTTTTGAGAAAATACCCCCGGAATCAGGGCCAAACCTGCAAGCACCATCCCGACCGTGTGCTGAATAAATCGTTTCATCGTCATACCTTGGGCTGAAAATTACCGCATTCCGTCGGAAAATCCCCCATTTTCGGGCTTGGAGGGAAATAGCGGCGCAAGTTGTAGGAATAAAACATGAAAAATACCGTAGCTGCCCTTGAGGTGTTTCTGGTCCTGGGTTTGTCCTTTTTCACCAAGGGGCATGGTCAAAACGCTGTGCCAGGTGAATTGATTGTGATGTTTCGTCCGGGAGCGTATCCTTCCGGCCTTTTGCATAACGACCCCAATTTTCGAACCCAAAGGGTGTTATCGCAGGAGTTGCGGATTTTTTTGATGGCCTACGACACCCTGAGCCTGAGTCCGGAAGCAGCCATCCGGCGGCTTTATGCGCGCAAGGACATCGAACTGGCGCAGCGCAACCACTACCTTTCTCCCCGCAAACCTACCCTTACGCCCAGCGACCCGCTGTTTGGGCAGCAGTGGAGCCACGAAAACACGGGTCAGGCCGGCGGCTCTCCCGATGCCGACATGGACACCGACGAGGCCTGGGATTTGTCCACAGGCGGGATCAATATTTTGGGGGATTCGGTGATTGCAGCGGTGATTGACGGCGGATTTGACCTGCTGCACCCTGAGCTTACTTTTTGGAAAAATAAACTCGAAACACCCGGCAACGGCCTCGACGACGATCAAAACGGCTACGTAGATGACTACAACGGCTGGAACGCTTTTCAAAACAACGGCAACGTACCCGGCGACCTGCATGGTACCCACGTAACGGGAATTGTTTCTGCCAAAGGAAATAACGGCACAGGTATCGCGGGGGTCAATTGGCATACGCCTATTTTGCCCGTAGCAGGCGCCAGCAGCCAGGAGGCAACTGCGGTTGCCGCTTATAGCTATGTGCTCGCCCAGCGGCGGCGCTACAACCGTTCCAACGGTCAGGAAGGAGCCTGGGTGGTGGCCGTAAATTCCTCCTTCGGGGTAGATTTTGGGCTCCCGGTCAATTTTCCCATCTGGTGCGCCATCTACGATTCCATGGGCGTGGAAGGCATCCTCAATGTAGGCGCGACCATGAACAACGGCTCCGATGTGGACCTCGTGTCCGACATTCCTTCGGCCTGCAGCAGCGAATACCTCGTCACGGTAACCAACACCAACCGCCGCGACCAACGCAATGCCGGTGCCGCCTTTGGCCTTACCACTATCGACCTCGGCGCACCGGGCACCGACATCCTCAGCACCGTGCCCGGCGGAAGCACCGGTTTCCTCACGGGCACCTCCATGGCCGCCCCGCAGGTAACGGGTATTCTGGCCCTGATGTATGCCTACGCCTGCCCCGCACTCGCCTGGCGGGCACGCACCGATCCCGCAGGTACGGCCCTGATCATGAAGCAGTTGCTGCTCCAGGGAGTAGATTCGCTGCCTCAATTTGCGGCATCGCTCCTATCTGGCGGCAGGGCAAACGCACGGGGCGCTTTGCGGGAAATAGACGAATGGTGCGCTGATAATGGCGGAAACTGCCTTCCGCCGCACGGGGTTTCGCTAGCAAATCAAACGGACAGCAGTGCAACGTTGTCCTGGATTCGTCCGCTGGATGCCGACAGTGTATTTTTTTTGGTGAGGAAATCCGGTGATCAAATCTGGACTGCCTTTGTAGCGACGGACAGCATACAACTGCACGACCTGGCCCGCTGCACAGTTTACGAAGTTTCCCTCGCGAGCTTTTGCAGCAATGGCGACACGAGCTTTTTCGCTCCGGCTCTTACGTTTTCCACCCGTGGCTGCTGCGAACCACCCCTTGGCTTTAGCTATCATTCTCCCAACGAAAACGCCGTTTTGCTTAGCTGGAAAAGCAATGAATCAGACTCGGTGCAGATAACATTGACCGAGCAGCCACTGGGAAACAGCATCCTTTTCACCACGAGCGATACCAGCCTGGTTCTCCAGGGCCTGCTACCTTGCACGGCTTATCAGGTTACTCTCAGCGCTTTTTGCGACACCGTAATCAGTGCCAAAACATCCATTTTGACCTTCAATACCCTCGGCTGCGGTTTGTGTCAGGACCCCGGTTATTGCGGCTCAGCGGGCAATTCGGCGACGGATGAGTGGATAGCCAAGGTAGAAATCGGCCCCATTTCGCGCACATCCACTTCAGATGGCGGGTATGCAGATGCTACCTTCCCACCCGCTACCTTGCTGGCGGATACCATTTACAACTTTACCCTCACGCCTGGCTTTTCGGGTTTTGCTTTTCAGGAAAAATGGAATATCTGGCTGGACCTGAATGCCGACACCCTGTTTCAGGACCCCGAAGAAAAGCTTTTCGGTTCTGCTATTGGCTCTGGCGGGGCAGTAAAAGGGCAAATCCGGATTCCGCTGATCACCGACACCCTCAATGCACGGTTGCGGATTAGCATGAAATTTGCCGGTTTTTCGGGTACGCCGCCCGCCCTGCCCTGCGACACGTTTAGCTTTGGCGAGGTAGAAGACTACTGCGTTACGCTCCTTCCGCACGTTTCGCCCTGCCAGCCGCCTGCCTCCTTTTCGGTAACCACGATCCCCGATTCGCAATCGGTGCGCATCGCCTGGAAGCCCTATTTCAAAGCCGATGGCTACCTGCTCTCTTTCCGCGAAACCGGAACCGCCAACTGGATTTTCCTGCCCTTGATTCAACCACAAGTGCTGATCACAACATTGCCTTCCTGCAAAGAATTTGAGTGGCGGGTGGCCTCCATCTGCGGAGCGGACACCACCACCTACTCCGACACGCTGCGTGCCTGGAGCTATGGTTGCGGGGCGTGCCTCGATAAAAAGTACTGCACCGGAGGCGGCAATATCAATTCCGGAAGTGCCATAGAAAGCGTTTCGCTCGGAGACACCTATTTCTACTCCGGAAATGACCTCGGCTACCGCGCCGTACAACCCGAAGAATCCATCGTTTGGTACCGCGATTCGAGCCTAAGCTACGTGCTCAAAGGGCAATCGAGCAGTGCCTGGGCGGGCGCTTACTGGCGGGGCTGGCTGGACCTGAACGGGGACGGCGATTTTCTGGATGCAGGCGAAGAGATGATCAACAGCGGACTTTGGGCGCCGGATACATTTGCGGGTCAAATTCCTTTTCCAGCATTGAGTGACACCCTTCCCACGCTGCTTCGACTCCGGATAGCCATGAGCCGGGCGGGCGCTCCCGGTGCCTGTGATTTGCTTGCCGACGGCGAAGTGGAAGATTACTGCATACGCATCAACACCCCGCTTTCCGTTCAAAATCCGGAGGCCCAAAACGCACTTTCCCCTTTCCCCAATCCTGCAAACCAAAGCATCACCTTGACTTCCTTCCAGGCGATCAGTTCGGTTCGCTTATTTGATTTGCAGGGAAAATGCCTCCTTATGCAACAGGGAAATCAGCGAACAGAACTTCAGCTGAAACTACCGGCCCTGCCCGCAGGTCTGTACCTGGTAGCCGTGACGAGCAAAGGGTTGACTTCGTGGCACCGATTGGCCATCGATCAGGAATAATTTCAGAAAAAAACGAACTTGCCCCTATGCTGGCTTTTTTTAAGTGGTTTTTCGCTGTGGGGCGTTTGCGTTGGCTGCCGTTGGTGGTGGCAGCGTTTACGGCTCTCCCGTTTTTTTATGAATTGGGCGAATCTCCGGTTTACATGTGGGACGAAGCCGTATATGCCGACAATGCGGTTGAAATGGCTGAAAACGGTCATGTACTGGTCATGTATAACCGGGGCGAGGTGAGCAACTACAACGTAAAACCGCCATTGGCTATCTGGCTGGAGGCACTTTCCCTCAAATCTTTTGGCTACAACGAGTGGGCGTTACGCTTACCTTCCGCGCTGGCCAGCTGGCTTACAGCATTAATGGTCTTTTTTTTCGGGCGCATTACCCTGAAATCGAACCTGACGGGATTTGTTGCCGCCCTGATTTTCGCTACTTCCCTGGGCATTATCCGCCCGCACATGGCCCGCTCAGCCGACCTCGATGCCTTGTTACTTTTTTGGATAACGGCCTATTCGCTGCTTTTTATCCACTTCCTCATCCATGGCCACCCCTCGCTGAAGAATGTAATTCCGGCCATGGCGGTCCTTATAGTTTTGGCTTTTTATACCAAATCCGTCGCCGCTTTTTTGCCCATTCCCGGTCTGATTCTCGCCGCTGGATTCAGGGGGCGCCTCATGCTTTTGATCAAAAATAGCTCCCTATACTTCTGGTTGGGCGCCGGAATAGCGGCCTGTGGCTTTTACCTGCTTATCCGTGAATCGATTTTTTCCGGCTACATGGAGTTAGTCTGGACCTCGGAGTATATGCGTATGGGGGAAAATGTGATGCCGTGGCATGAGCATCCTTTCGGGTTTTATTTTCTGAATTTCTTCGAAAGGCATTTTTTCACGCCCTGGCTTTTTCTGCTTCCCCTTGCCGCGATTTTCTTCGGTCATTCCAGTGAAACCAAGCACGCCACGTGGCTGCTTACCCTTTTCGCAGGGGCATATTTACTCTTGATTTCGATTCCCAAAGTAAAACTGGAGTGGTACGATGGCCCTGTTTACCCAGCCCTCAGCCTGCTTGCCGCGCTTGGCATCACGGGTGCATTTCGCGCATTGACCCACCGCCTGAAACTTGCCCCGGTTTGGACAGCCCTCTTTTCCTACGCCGCAGTAGCTGTTTGCATCGGCTTTCATGTCCCCGAATTGAAGCAGGAGCTCACCCGCCACGAACCCCGCGATCCACTTGAGCAACCCGGATACACCCTGCGGTCGCTGAGCGAAACCCATCCGGAGTGGAAGCATATCACCATTTGTATGGAGCCAGTGGTCCCGGAGCACCTCGATCAGGTGTGGTACTATATCGAAAGCCTGAATGCAAGCAAGGATGCCCAACACCGTTTGCTTACCAGACGAGAGGACCTCTTCTACAACGATACGGTCCTGGTTTGCCACCCTGACCTAATCGCATGGACCGATAGCCTGCCGGAATTTCAGCCCTTGCTGCGGACGACTTATGGGCTGGTGGGCGTAATGCCATAAAAAAAGCCCCGCCAAATGACGGGGCCTGTAATTATTTTCTCTCAAAATTACTTTCCACCTGCAGCAGCAGCGGCTTTTACTTCGCACTTGAAGCGCAGCACCTGGATGGTATTGCCTTCGAAGTTACCTGCTACAGTTACGCTTTTTTGCTGGATACCTACCCGACCGCGGGTGTTGAACGCAACTTCGATAATGCCTTCGGCACCGGGTGCAACTTCTTCGGTTGACCACTTAGGCGTAGTACATCCACAAGAAGCTTTTACATAAGTCAATTTCAGCGGAACACTGCCTGTATTCTTGAACTTAAAGGTGTGGCTTACGGTTGGGCCTTCTTCCACAACGCCAAAGTCATGATCGGTTTCTGACCAGGTAGCTGTTGTTGGCTTCATGCCTTCAGCTTCGGTCATCCATTCCGGACGGGCGGGTTGAGCAGGAGCGGCTTGTGCTGGCTGGGTAGCCTGAGCATCAGGAGAAGTCAACTGGCTGGCAGCGGCTGGGTTTACCTGCACGGTAGCGGCTTGTTGCACAACTGCTGGCTGAGGAGTCGCTACAGGAGCAGCAGGCTGAGGCTTGGCCATGGCTTGCTGAGGCGCTGGTTTAGGTGCTTCAACTACTGCGGGTGCAGCAGGAGCCATGGCGGCTTGTGAAAGCTCCCATGCTTCGGATTTGCGCTGCGCAAATTCCAGAATCTGAAGCTGAACATCCTGAGGCAGGTCTTTCATAACCTGAGCTAATTCTTTTTTCACATTTGCTTTAGGAGCATCCTGGGCATTAACCCAACTGCAACCAATAAAAGCAATGAGAAGTGTGGTGATTTGTAAGATTTTCATGATAGAATGAAATTGTTTTCAATCCTTAAAAATACGGTTTCCATCCTCTTTAGGTCAAATTTCCTGCCAACTTTCTTCAGAAATTACTTACCTCGGGTGTATTCGAGCCCAAAAAGCAACTTTTGGCACTTAGTTCATAACCGTTGAACCTTGTTTTTGGATTTATATGAAAATCCTGCTTTAATGCCTCAGGGACAATCGGAAACACTTTTTTTTCGTAAACCCCATTTTTAAACGCTGATAAACATGACTCCAACCAACCATATAGAACTGCAGGTAAAAGGAATGACCTGTACCAATTGTGCACTCGGTATTGAACGATTCCTACAGAAAACGACCGTTTCCGATGTGCTGGTTGACTTTTCGGGTGGTACCGCCTCGTTCGACTTAGAAAACGCAGGCCAGCTTCCGGCCATTATTAAAGGCATTGAAAAGCTGGGATACCAGGTCATTCCACCCGAAAAGCAGGAAACACCGCCCAAATGGAGCCAGGTGGAAATCTTCTTTGCCGTTTCTGCTTTGTTTTCCATTCCCTTGCTGCTTCACATGTTTGTTCCCTGGCACCCGCTCCACAACCCGTGGGTGCAACTGGTGCTATGCCTGCCCGTGATGGCTATTGGCGGGTATTATTTCGGGAGAAGTGCCTGGTCCTCACTCAAAGCAGGTGTTCCCAACATGGATGTACTAATAATGATGGGGGCATCAGCGGCATTTTTTTACAGCCTCTACGGTGCCATTCGTGGATTAGGGGGCGATTATCTTTTCTTCGAAACGGCAGCCACGATCCTGACGCTGGTTTTGCTGGGAAATGTAATGGAGCATCGCGCCGTGCAGGGAACTACCACCGCCATCCGTGAGCTGAGCAACCTGCAGCCTCTTACTGCCCGGCAAGTTGTGATGGACCACGGCAAAGAGGCAATCATTGAAGTACCGGTAAAAGCCATTGCCCCTTTCGAAATTTTTCAAATCAACGAAGGTGACCGCATACCGGTGGATGGAACGGTTATATCAGGCGAAGCCGAAGTCGATGAATCGATGATTACCGGCGAAAGCATGCCCGTGCTCAAAGCCCAAAATGCCGCTTTGATCGGGGGTACCCTGATTGTGAGTGGTCACGTGCGCATGCAAGCCACCGAAGTAGGAAGAGGCACCGTCCTTTCTCAAATCATTGATATGGTAAAGAGAGCACAAGCTGATAAGCCCGATTTGCAGCAATTGGCCGATAAAATCAGCGCGATTTTCGTTCCTGTCGTGATCGGAATCTCCATCGTCGCCTTCCTCGGTAATTTTTTCCTGACCGACCTGGGTGCTGAAACAGCTATGCTCCGGGCCATTGCGGTGCTGGTCATTGCTTGCCCGTGCGCCATGGGCCTTGCCACCCCGACCGCGGTTGTCGTAGGACTTGGCCGGGCATCTAAGGCAGGCATTCTGGTGAAAGGTGCTCGAACCCTCGAAGCTTTTGCCGGAATTAAGCGTATCCTTTTTGATAAAACAGGTACCCTCACCACGGGAAAATTCAGCCTCTCAAAGCTCGAAACCGCAGACGGTAACGAAGCGAAAGTCCGCAGTGCCATCGCCATGCTCGAAAGCCGCTCCTCGCACCCGATAGCCAAATCGCTGCAGGCAGCCATGTCCGACGTTGTGCCGATGTCGCTGGTTGGGGTACAGGAATATAAAGGCAAAGGCATTGCAGGAACCGATTCTTCCGGGCACGAGTTTCGCCTTGGCAATGCAGCATTTACCGGCATGAATGACGAAGGCCAGTCACTTTTCCTTACTGAAAACAACGAATGGCAGGCTTCCCTTTACCTGGAAGACGAGGTGATTCCTGAGGTAAAGCCAACCATCGATTACCTGAAATCTATCGGTATTACCGCTGCCCTGGTCTCTGGGGATACCCAGGAAAAATGCGATTCCGTGGCAGCGACGACAGGGATCACCGAAGTCCATGCGCACATGAGCCCGGAAGAAAAGTTGCATTTGCTGGAAAAATATGCATCAGAGGCGCCTATCGCCATGGTCGGAGACGGCATCAACGACGCGCCTGCCCTGGCCCGTGCCCAGGTGGGGATTTCGTTAGGCAATGCAACCGATATCGCTATGCAATCGGCACAGGTCGTGCTCCTGGGGGGTAATGTGGGCAAATTGAAAGACCTGCACCTGATCAGCAAGCACACCCTCAAAACCATCCGGCAGAATTTGTTCTGGGCGTTTCTTTACAATGTTATCGCTATTCCGCTGGCGGCAACCGGCTTTTTGAGCCCCATGCTTGCCGCATTGACCATGGCATTCTCAGATGTAGTGGTAATCGGCAACTCGCTCAGGCTGAAAGTCAAACGTTTGTCTTAATTTTAACAAAAGTTTTCCCATGAAATATCAGTTCAAAACCAATATCAAGTGCGGTGGCTGCATAGCCAAAGTAACCCCTTTCCTCGATGGAGAATCGGGCATTCAGTCGTGGAATGTGGACCTGGAGTCAGATGACCGTGTTTTATCTGTGGAATCGGAAAGCCTTTCTGAAAAGGAAGTGGTTGCGGTGGTGATTGCCGCCGGATACGAAGCTGCCCCCATGAAAAGCGGGCTGTTCAGCAAATTATTTTCCCGATAGGGGCTTGTCAATCGACATTTCGGCCTCAAGCCACTCTTCTACCGCCGTATGGTCAAAGGCCTGAAACCAATTCAGGTCTTTGTACTTTTTGAACCAGGTCATCTGGCGCTTGGCGTAGTGGCGGGTGTTTCGCTGAATGGCTTCAATGGCATCTTTCATGGTACCCTCTCCGGAAAACTGGCGGATAATTTCGCGGTAACCGATGGTTTGGAGTGACTGAAGATCAGGCGAGTAGCCTTTATTCAGCAAACCCTGAACCTCTTCCATGAGTCCGTCTTCCATCATTTTAAACACGCGGTCGTCAATCCGCTCATACAGCGTAGTGCGGTCCTCATGAATGCCAATTTTGAGGTTATTATAGGGCGTTTCTTTGATTTTCCTCCCCTGCCTGAAATGAGAAACCGGCATTCCGGTTGCCCGATAAACTTCCAGTGCCCTGATCACCCGCGAAGGGTTGCGCCTGTCTATGACAGCAAATGTGGCTGGATCTACTTCTTCGAGCTCCTGCAGCAGGGGATCAAGCCCATGTTGCTGAAAGGTAAGCGTAAGAACAACCCTGTACTGCGGATCAATGACCGGCATATCGTCAAAACCGAGCCAAAGCGCATCAAAATAAAGGGTGGAACCACCTACGGCAATAATCACCTGGTTTTGCAAAAATAATTCATCAATAAGTGCTTCTGCTTCCCTTTCAAATTGCCCGGCGTTATACTCCTGATCAGGAGTCAGGGTGTCGATGAAATAATGGGGGATGCCCGCCATTTCCTCTTCTGAAGGCTTGGCAGTACCGATATTCATGTACCGGTACATCTGCCTGGAATCCACTGAGATAATGGGAGCCTGAAACCTTTGTGCAATTTGTATAGCCAAGCTGGTTTTGCCGACAGCTGTCGGTCCTGCAATCGATATCAACCAGCGGGCATCCTTCATGGGTATGTTCAAACGGCTTTTGCAGTGTTAAGTTTCCGCATCCGGAAATAGGGAAAAAGAAGACCAACAGCAGCGAGTATCAAACCAAAAAACTCGCGGGATTCTTCGATATAAGCCTTATCAAAGGACATTCCTTGCGTAATGTCATAACCGTCGTGATTGGTCAGGTAGTCCCAAAAAGAAGGTGCCAGGGTCGCTGCCCACAGCATTACAGCAAATGCAGGTACCAACAATACCATCGAAGGCAAAGGCCGGAATGCCACAATTCCATTCAAAACTGCAACCAGCAGATACGTTACAATCCAAATCGTGCTGTCAGGATCATTCAGGTTGAAATATGCAAAGAGAATGAAAATTGCGGCAAGGAATAAGTGGAGGGCTTTCATACGTACTTTTTTCTCCTAATCACCAACTTCGATGATAAAACCATCATGTCTGGGGTTTCTACGAAATATGATAATTGGCAAGTTAATACTTTTCAAGCCCGATCAGCAAACGGGTTAGCAGGTGAAATAGCCGTATGGATACCTCTTTTGGACAATTACCGATAAAAGCGGTCTAAAACTCCAGCAAATAGGTCATCAGGGGAACGATACCCAGCTGATATCGGGTGAGAACCTGTCCGGCAACCGGATCATATACCCGGAAAGCCTCATTCTGGTGGTTGGTTACGTTTTGAATATCAATGGCAAATGACCGGGTGAGCTTGGCGCGATTACGTTTCAGCAGAATGCGTAAATCTGTCCGGAAAAAATTAGCAAACTGGTCTGTATAAGCGGAATTAGCTACAAAAACAGTGCGTCCCTGAGCTATACTTGCCTGATAATCAATGGGCTGACCTAAAAATCCGCCCTGATAGATCATGCGCACATTCACGCCAATGATTTTGTTTTTGTCTCCAAATCCCTTCTCCCATCCTGCCGTAGCCGAACCCTGGTATTTACCATCAAATCGGGTGGATCGCTCAACCCCGTCGGCTGCTGTATACAGCGATCGGTACCACGAACCGCCCACGAGAAAGTAAAAGCCCTTGGTCAGCACTTGTTCCACACTCACTTCCACGCCGTAGTTTTGCCCCTTTCCACTATTCATAAGTGAATCGGAAACATAACCCTCCAGCAAATTTATTGCTGAAAATATCTGGGTGGGGTCTTTGGCAATTGGCACGTTGAATAATGCCTGATAATAAGGCTCAACCCTTATTTCGGTGTGCTCACCCGGGCGATAGCTGTAACTAAATACCAGGTGATGGGCGCGGGTAAAGCCCAGGTCTTTATTGGGTTGAACGATGGGAAATTGCTCCTGGCCAGGGGTTGCGAAATAGGTACCCGGCAGCTGCATCATGCTGTGGAGGCCATAAGCCAGGCGAAGTTGGTTTCGGCTATTTGCTTTATACGAAATTGAAGTTCGTGGCTCAATGGCTCCGGACCCGTTGAGGGTCAGATACATGCCGTGCAATCCAACCTGGAAATTCACTTTGGGAGAAAGGGCAATTTGTGTTTGTACGTAGGGCTGCACCAGCCAGGTGTTGCCTTTTCCGCTTGCCAGAATCTGCTGGTTGTTAGCCCCGGTCGTATCAAAAGCCAGGCTTTGGAGCTCGTAGCCGTACCGATAGAGGTACAGTCCGCCAGTCACCGAGACTTTATCGCTCACTTTATGAACCAGGGAAGAGGTAAACGATAACCTCGATTGGTTGAGCAAATCAGACTCTACCCGCCGGGTCTGGTTTTGATTCAGGATCAAATCCCCTACCCTTTCGCTAGCCTGACCGGAAATAGCAAGGGTCGAACGCCAAAGGGTTCTTTCGTTCAACAGCAATTTATGCGTGATGCCCGTCGCACCCATTTTTGAATTGAAGCGAATGTCGTATCGGTCTTTTGCTTCGGTAACCAACGAATCAGCCCTTGGTCCGGCAAAAACGTTGCTGCTCAGCCCTCCCAGTCCAAAAAGGGTAAAGGTTCCGGCTTTTTTAGTTGGGAGATTCAGGTTAAAGGAAAAATCCTGAAAACGGATATCTTCTCCTCCAAATTTTATCCCCATAAGTGCAAGCAGGCCAGTGAAAGAGTATCGATAGTTTGCCAGATAAGATCCCCCATTGTGCCCCAGAGGTCCTTCTGTTGCAAAATCAACCCCAATGAGACCCGCAGAAGCTGTATAGCCCTGCTTCGAGTTTTGGCCATTTCGCAAGTGAATATCAAACACACCCGCAAGGGCATTGCCGTATTGTGCTGGAAAAGCACCGGACAGAAACTGCGAGTTGCCCATCATTTGCGCACTCAGAATGGTAAAGCCTCCGCCGGATGGGGTTATTCTGTCGGAAAAGGTACCTGCATTGCCAAGGTGATTGGGGCTGAGAATATCTACCCCTTCCAGCCGCCAAACTACACCATTCGGAGAATTTCCTCTTACCACAACCGAGTTGGCCTGGTCGTTATTTTGGATTACTCCGGGATAAGAAGTTACCAACCTGGCCGGATCGTAGTAGGTAGCCGCATACCTTCTCGACTCTTCTACTGTAAAAGTGCGGGTACTTACAGCCTGAATATCTCTGGAAGTGGTATTGGCGGTAATGGTTACCGGTTTGGCATCGTAAGCGATCGTTTCAAGAGAAATCAACAAATCGTTGTTTTTTCCACTGTTCACAGCCAGGTCGGGTATCACGTAGGCATTGTATCCGGCCTTTTCAAAGCGAATAACGAACCTGCCAGCGGGTACGCCTTCAAAAGCAAAGGCTCCGTTCTTATCCGTTATTACCAAATAGGGGTGCTCCGGTACCTCAAGGGTAACTTTAACTCCCTCTATCGGGGCCTGAGCAACAGACTCTGCTACAGCGCCCGAAAGCCGGTAGCCGGAAGCTGTTTGAGCTAAAAAGGAATTACAAGAAATAGCAAGCAGAACAAGCAGAAAAAAACGGGTGGTAATACGATTCATTGCTATTGATTTACCCCGCAAAGGTACCCTGTATTTTACAAAAAATGGATTGATTGATTAAAATCAGCCATTTCTATCCCTGTAAAATCTGTCCATAAGTCAATTGCTTACATTCAGATCGCCTGATGGTTGAAGGGTTGCAGGACCATTTCAGAGACAACCCCGCTGCTCGGCTGCTGGCACAAAAACCAGATTGCCCGTGCGGCTTCCTTAGAGGTCACGAATTTATCCCGCTGTACTTTCAGGTCGATCTCGTTCCAAAAGGGAGTATCAGTGCCTCCTAAAAATATATTAGTAATGCGAATTTCGGTTCGTTTCAGCTCTTCTCTGATGGATTTGAGCATACCATTGAGGCCATATTTAGAAGCGGCATATGCTGCTGCCCCTGCCATGGGCGTTTTCCCGAGGACACCGGGCAAATGAATAATCAGCCCTTTTTTTTGCTCCTTCATGGCAGGCAGGAAGTGCTTCAGGACCAAAAAAGAACCCGTAAGGTTTACTTCCAAAGAAAGTCGAAAGTCATCTGATGTGAGGGATTCCAGGGGCTTGATGATCCCGATTCCAGCGGCATTGATCAGGATATCGATGGCTCCGGATTGAGCATGAATCTTTTGAGCGACCGATTCGACGTCTTGATCGTTGGTCACATCGAGCTCAAACACCCTGTCCATTGACAGAGACAATTCGGCGGCGATAACCTCGAGGCTTTGGGTATTTCTGCCAGTAATATAAAGTTCGGCTCCGGATTGCTTGAGCAAGCGTGCAGTTTCCAGTCCAATCCCCCCCGTAACGCCGATGATTAAAGTCTTTTTTCCAGTAATAGTTTCCATGAATTCTGTTAATCAGAACCATAGAACCCCATTTACAGCAAATGGTTCGGGGTAGAGAAAAATAAAGCGTGGGTATATATGTAAATCCTATAAACGAAAAAAGCCCCCTAAGAAGGGGGCTTTGAAGACTGGCATCTACCTACTCTCCCACGTTCTACCGCAGTACCATCGGCGTTGCAGGGCTTAACTTCTCTGTTCGGGATGGGAAGAGGTGGACCCCTGCGCTATGGACACCAA
>JBGSTW010000008.1:0-131162 GCA_041753595.1 Bacteroidia bacterium
GTTCTTTCAGCGCTTCTATCGCTACCTGAGCCTTGAACGCTGCTGTGAATTTTCTGCGTTGCTTTTTCATGGGACTACAATTTAAGGTTTTCAATTTTCAACTTAAACTGTGGTCTAAATTTGCCGAGGTATTATAGTAAACGGGGTCAACACGAACGCCCTTCAGAACCTCGTTCCCGGTTTTAACCTCGCCATGGACAACCTGAATATCGATGCACAATTGGCTGATGGAGTAAAGGTAAACCTGACCATGTACCTCTCCGCGAGGCACCACGAAGAAACTTGGGTAAAAGGTGGTTATATCCAGATGGATAAGCTTCCTTTCCTCAACAACGAAAAAGTGAATCGCATCATGGAAAACTTCACCATCAAAATTGGTGACTACGAAGTGGACTATGGCGACCAACACTATCGTCGTACAGATGGCGGTAATGCGATCTACAATGCTTTCATTGAAAACAACATCATGGACCAGTTCGCTACCGAAATCGGCGCCGAACTCTACTACCACCCGGTAAATAATGGTTTGATTGCTATGGCTGGTATCACCAACGGTGAGCTGAACCCTACCGTGATCCGCTCTACCAAAATCGACGCTGTGACTGGAGAATTGACCAAGTATGCCCCCGCTTTCCACGGAAAACTCGGCTATGACAAGCAAATCAATGAAGACCTGCGGGTTCGTCTTACCGGTTCTTTCTACGCCGTAAAAAGCTCAGCCGGCAGCACTTTGTTCTGGGGCGACCGCACAGGTTCACATTACTACCTGGCACTCGAAAACACTGCTTCTACTGTTGTTGCCAACGCATGGTCAGGTCGCTTTAACCCTTCTTTCAGGCAGCAGGTTACTACCTTCATGATCAACCCCTTCGTGAAATACAGAGGACTGGAACTGTTTGGTACTTACGAAATGGCCAAAGGACGGAACAACACCGAAACCGAACTGCGTGGAGCCAATCAGTATGCCGTTGAACTCATCTACCGCTTCCCAGCTAACAGCGAAAACTTCTGGATCGGTGGTCGTTACAACTCAGTTACTGCTGCTTTGCCAGGCTATACCAACGATGTAACCATCAACCGCGTGTCGGGTGCAGCTGGTTGGTTCGTTACCAAAAACATCCTCATGAAAGCCGAATATGTGAGCCAGCAATACAAAGATTTCCTGACCACAGATATCCGCTCAGGTGGCAAATTTGATGGACTGGTGATCGAAGCCTCCCTCGGATTCTAAGTTTTTAGGTTTAGTTTTTGCCCTTATTATTCCTGTGGCAGATTTGTTTAAAAGCAAGTCTGCCGCTTTTTTTAAGTAATACCCAGGGCTATTATTTACCCTATATCCATTTCAGTGCGTGGTATGCAGCGTGATTAATATCAATGCCTTACTGACTTTGACCACAGATCTCCAATGCTTTATAAGCGTATTTTTCTGTATCTTCTGATTGTAAAAACACCCATTGAGCCATTCACATTATGCCTGATACACAAGTCATTATCGCAGGATTAACCGATGCAGAGGTGCTCGCTTCCCGCGCCGAATTTGGGGGCAATGCCCTGGTTTTTAAAAAGGAAAACGCGGTATGGAACGCCCTCAAAAGCCTCATCAAAGAGCCGATGGTGCTGTTGTTGCTCGTGGCTTCCACCATCTATTTCATAAGCGGGAAGTACGAAGACGGAATATTCCTCGCTTCTGCCATCGTGCTTGTGGCGGCTATTTCCCTCTTTCAGGATTCGCGCAGCCGCAACGCCATGGAGCAGCTCAAAAAAATCTCCCAGCCCGATTGTCAGGTGATCCGGAATGGAGAGCGGAAAAGCATCAAAAAAGAAGAGCTGGTAATCGGCGATTTTCTGGTAGTGGAGGAAGGTACCGCTGTTTCGGCTGATGGAAAGATTGTCCGCTCCAACGATTTTTCGGTCAACGAGTCGATCCTCACCGGTGAATCTATGCCCGTGAGCAAAGACCCCGACCACGAAGACGCCTTTGTTTACCAGGGCACCACGGTGGTAAGCGGGCTGGCTATTGCTACCCTCACGGCCATCGGTAACGGCACCCGCCTCGGTAAAATAGGCCAGAGCCTTGAAGACATTAAGCCCGAAAAAACGCCACTCGAGCTTCAGATCGGTAATTTTGTTAGCAAAATGGTGCTTATCGGTGGGGTCGTGTTTGTTATCGTCTGGGGCATTAATTACTTCCATACTTTCGATCTGCTCGATAGCCTGCTCAAAGCCCTAACCCTCGCCATGAGCATCCTGCCTGAAGAAATTCCGGTGGCCTTTACCAGCTTCATGGCCCTGGGTGCCATGCGCATGATGAAAATGGGCGTGGTGGTGAAGCAAATGAAAACCGTGGAGACCCTCGGGAGTGCCACCGTTATTTGTACCGACAAAACTGGTACCATCACCGAAAACCGCATGAGCCTCGCCAGGCTGTATGTGCAGGCCGACGGGCAGATTACCGATCCGGAAAAGCAGGTTGAGGAGGCCGGTTCCGCACTTATCCGCATGGCCATGTGGGCCAGCGAGCCCATACCCTTCGACCCTATGGAGATAGCCTTGCATGAAAGCTACCTCAAGCACGCCCCTAAAGACGAACGGCCTGATTATCAGTTGGTTCATGAATATCCGCTGGGAGGAATTCCGCCCATGATGACCCACGTGTTCGCCGACGGAAAGGGCAACTGCATCATAGCAGCCAAAGGTGCTCCGGAGGCAATGATGGCTGTTTCAACGCTTTCGGAGGAAGAAAAACAAAAGATAACTGCCGCCATGGAGAGGTTGTCGCAGGAGGGCTACCGCTTGCTGGGAGTAGGAGATGCCCTTTTCGAAGGAGATAATTTTCCGGCAACCCAGCAGGAGTTTAAGTTTGATTTTAAAGGAATGGTGGCTTTTTACGACCCGCCCAAGCCCAACATGAAGCAGGTATTTGAGCAGTTTTATGATGCGGGCATGGCCGTGAAAATCGTAACGGGAGACAATGTACTGACCACGACGGCCATCGCCCGGCAAACCGGCTTTCGCGGCTACGAGCATACCCTCTCCGGCCAGGAACTCATGGAAATGTCGGAACCTGAATTGCAGGAAAAGGTGGAAACAACCCAGGTATTTACCCGCATGTTTCCCGATGCCAAGCTGCGCATCATCAATGCCCTGAAGTCCCAAAACGAGATCGTAGCCATGACCGGCGACGGTGTAAACGATGGCCCGGCCCTCAAAGCCGCGCATATCGGCATCGCTATGGGCAAGCGCGGCTCCGAATTAGCCAAAGAGGCCGCTTCGCTCATTTTGATCAACGACGACCTTGCCAATATGCTCGATGCCGTAGCCATGGGCCGCCGGATTTATACCAACCTCAAAAAGGCCATCCAATACATCATCTCGATCCACATCCCGATCATCCTCACGGTGTTTATTCCGCTTGCGCTTGGCTGGCGGTTTCCCAATATTTTTTCACCGATTCACATCATTTTCCTGGAGCTGATCATGGGGCCAACCTGTTCCATTATTTATGAAAATGAGCCCCTGGAAAAAAATGCCATGCAGCAAAAGCCCCGGCCCCTCACCAATACCTTTTTTAACGCCCGCGAATTATTTACCAGCATCATTCAGGGGCTGGTCATCACGATCGGTACGCTGTTTATGTACCAGTTTGCGGTGATGCAAGGGATGGACGAAGCGCTGACCCGTACGCTGGTATTTGTGGCACTGATCTCCGCCAATATCCTCCTCACCCTCGTCAACCGCTCTTTTTACTACGACATTTTCACCACCCTGAAATTCAAAAACAACCTGGTGCCCCTCATCATCGGCATCACGGTGGCAATTGTGGCGCTGCTGCTCTACCTGCCTCCGCTAACGTCGTTTTTTGAATTTGAAACACCCCAAGTATCGCTGGTCCTGATCAGTGTGGGCGTAGGCGCGGTTTCGGTATTGTGGTTTGAAATAGTGAAAGCGGTGCGGCGGATGCATAACAAAGCTCCTTTATAGGCTTGGCTCTTTACTAAAAAAACTGCCGGGCCTTGCTTTCCCCAAATTTACAGTCAATCAAACCGGTGTTTGGGTTAACGTTGCTTTACTGCGGCAGGTATTCTGGTAAAAGTTATCCTGCTAGCCACCCCTTACCCAAGTGCTAAAAGGAGAACTTCTTCCGTGGGTTGTAATTGCCTGATATCTGCATCCACCTGCTTATGTCTGCTGATATCCTGAAAGTTAAATATGGTGCTTTGCATGAAGGCTGGTTGTGGTTGTTGACGAAAGAAATGGCTGATGGAAAAACCGAAGGTGTTTCATTGGATCTCCAGCTTTAGAAATCTGGTAGGTTGTACCATTGCGGAGGATAACAGGGTAGGCCTTTCATGGCTTTCAAAACATACAGCAAAAATGGTTTTCAGAACTTCGCTACAGAGACTAACATTACCCGGCTTGGTGAGTTAATAATGGCAATGGAGACATGGGTTGATCGTAGGATCTGTTCCAAAATTACCTACAGGTTCCTTCTTCTTAGATCCCCGCTACCATGATCAAGTTCAAACAACTATCTGCCCTGCTTTTCGAGCGATTGCTTTCCGAATCAACCAAAGCGAAGGGGGAAAGAATAATCGTAATAATTGCGATTGTGAGCTTTTTGCTCCACCTGTTGCTGATCTTTTTGGTTGAATTAGGGTGGGTGCAAGTCACTGGCTACTCCGATTTGCTAAAGAATCCTATTTCTGCGATTTACACCCCATTTTCATTCATCCTGGTTTATGAGGTTTATTTGCTGGTGTATTATTTGCCTAAATCAACCACTATTTATGTAGGCAAGCAGTACGAAATCATCACCTTAATTGTGATCAGAAGGATATTCAAAGATCTGTCTAAGCTGGAATTTACCGAGAATTGGTTTTCTGTTCAGAACGACTTACAGTTTACCTACGACCTTCTGGCCACCCTGGCGTTGTTCTTCATGATATTGCTTTTTTACAGGTTAAGCCCCGCCAAAGAATATGGGAAAAATGAGCCATTCTCTATGTCGCCGAGACTAGTGAGTTTTGTTGGGGTAAAAAAAATATTGGCTCTGCTGCTTATTCCTGTATTTTTCATTTTGGCAATACAGAGTTTTAGTCACTGGATTTACGAAAGTTTTTTTTCTATTTCTAATCTGGTAGATGGCATCAAAGATGTGAACAAGATTTTCTTCGATGATTTCTTTACCGTTCTGATTCTGGTGGATGTACTTTTATTGTTAGCGTCCTTTTTGTACACAGACAAGTTCAACAGTGTAATCCGCAACTCAGGGTTTATTATTTCCACGATTTTGATAAAGCTTTCTTTTGGCATTGAGGGACTGCTTAACACCTTGCTGATCGTGGTTGCAGTCCTTTTTGGATTAGCGATATTGGCTATACACAACCAGTACGACAAATTGCAAGGTGAAACCCGAGCGTGATTTTTTGACTTTGTTCGCCCTCCTTACCAAATGGTAACCGATACCCAGATCGATATCCTCTTCTAAGGGGCTAAAATTCAGTATTTTACAACCCTATTCTTGGTTATGTGCGGTAGATACTCCTTCAAATCCAGACCCAAGCCTGAAACGGTGGTGTACCCCGACAAGGAACAACCGCCCCTGGTGCCGAGGTACAACATTGCCCCTACGCAGTATGCGCCCATTGTGCCGCAAAATGACGCAGAAAAGCTTCATTACCTGCGCTGGGGCCTCATACCCTCCTGGGCCAAAGACCCCAAGGTGGGGGCCACCATGATCAATGCCCGGGCTGAAACGTTGGCCCAAAAGCCCGCATTCCGCACTTTGGTTGAGCAAAACCGTTGCCTGGTGCCTGCCTCTGGTTTCTTTGAATGGAAGGTGACAGGCAAGGTCCGCCGCCCGCAGTATATCCACTGTCCGGGCAGCGATACCATCCACTTTGCGGGGCTGTTTACCGAATGGAAAACCCCGGATGGTGATCGGATACACTCTTTTACGATCATTACCACCACCCCCAATGCGCTGATGGCGGGCATTCACAACCGGATGCCGGTAATTTTGTCAGCAGAATCGGCACGCGCCTGGCTCGATCCGGACTTGAAGCCGCAGGATTTGCCCGAATTACTGGTGCCCTATCCGGCTGATTTGATGGAGGCCTACCCCGTGAGCGACCGGGTGGGCAAGGTGCAAAACGACGATGCAGAGTTGCTCCTGCCCATCACCCCTCAGGGCGAGCAAGGGTTGCTTTTTTAGGAAATCAATTGCCGAGGTGCTTCATGGCTTCCCGCTTCGAAAGGTTGGCCATGGGCGTGGAAGCCACGTAATCTATCACAGCTTCAGCGTCGGTGCGTGCGTACTGCCGCAGCGCCCAACCAATGGCTTTTTGGATAAAAAACTCGCTGGAGCCGGTGTGCGGTGCGATCATTTGCTTCAATAACTCAAAATCGGCCGCGTCCCGGTGTTTCAGCTGAAAGATGATCGACGTCCGCACCAGCCACATATTGTCCGTGGCGTTCCAGCCATTGACCTTTTCCTGCATTTCCGCAGGCCATTTGAGGAAATAAGGGCCCACCATGTTGCTGGCGATGGCATCCACGCTGTCCCACCACGACTGATGCACGATCATCCACTCGAAGAGATCGATGGCCCCGGCGTCCCATTTACGCTTGGCCGAAAGCAGCATTTCCATCGCGAAATAATGAAACTCCCGCTCAGGCTGCGCCCAGCATTCACGGGCAAGTGCCACAAAGACCGGCCAGGGTTCTTGTTTCATCGCTTCCTGAAAGGGCTTGCACAGCGCTTTTCGAGGTTCGTTCATGATGCCAAAGCAAGAAAAGCGGTCTTTCAGGTACGCTGCCATCTCCCTCGCTTTTGCGGGGTTGGCATGTGCTGAAAGTGTTTCGCGTAGTTCAATCAGCATCGTTCAGGCTTTTTTGAAACAAATCAAAGAAAAGGCCCACATGGTAGCCGTCCATCAGGGCGTGATGCACCTCTACCGACACGGGCATCCAGAGGGCTTCTCCGCGTTTTTCGTATTTGCCAAATACGATTTTCGGCACGCTGTCTTCCCGCTTAAACCTTCGCGCATGTTTGAAGCCGGTAAAGGCCAGCCACGGCAAAACGGAGAAGTGGATCATGTCGTGGGTGTCGTCGCCGGGCAAAAAATCGGGGTCTTCGCGGAGTTTCTGCAGGTATTTCTCCCCTTCTGCTATGAAGCGGTTTTTGTCTTCAAAATAGGTAAAATAGCCAAAACTGAAGGTATTGTCGGCGTTGAGCACGGTAGAGCCCGGATGGATTACTTCCCATTCGCGTACTTCCTGCTCCTGTATGCGCAACCGAAACTCCGGAACGGCATTGGCAGCCCGGGTGGCGTGGTACAGCGATGCCAGAAAAAAGGACTCGTCCCGGGCTTTGCACACCGAATAGAGCTGCGTCACCTCCACGGGCACCGTTACCTGAAAAAAAGGATCGTCGAAAGCACGGAAAAAATCGAAGGTCGATTTTCGGTTCCAGGTGTCAGTCGGGAATAAGCGGTAGCTCATGCTATGCGTTCAAAATATTGACGGACAATGCGCTCGTGGTGCGAAGCGTGGTAAGCGGTGAAAAACAGCATTTCGCGGAGCGAGAGCTTACCCAGAATCGGGTGCGGCAAGAGGTATTGGTCGAGTTCCTCCTCTGAAAACCGCCCGGAAACCTTTACCAGCCGGGCCACATAGGCGTTGATCTGCAGGGTGTTACGCCTGCGGCTGGCGGCGGAAACGTCGTTGGGGATAAAGGTGCCGGAAGCTTTGCCACCGGCGGCCAGTTTTTCGTGGTAGCGGGCAACCAGTGCTTCATAGCTGCGGGAAGGGCGGTTGCTGAGGCCAAACATGCGCTTGAGCAACCATTTGGGCAGTGAAAAAGCCAAAACCACAGGCCCGACAGCCCGGCGAATGTGGTCGTAGTGTTGGGCGGGGGTCCACTTTTCCTGAGGTGAGGTCAGGAGCCGGGATTCATCCAGGTCCAGCACATAATCGACAAAGGATTGGTGGCCGGCGATGAGTGCTGCGTGTATTTCGGGAAGGGTTTGCATAAAAAAGGGCTTTCTTCACTCGAAGAAAGCCCTTTTTGCGGAATAATCCATGATCAGAGAAAACCCAGTTCCAGCTTGGCTTCTTCCGACATCATTTCTTTGTCCCAAGGTGGCTCGAACGTGATTTCTACCTCGCACTCGTCAATGTCCTCCAGCCCGGTTACTTTTTCTTTGATTTCAGCAGGGAGCATTTCTGCCGCCGGACAAGCCGGGGCGGTGAGGGTCATCAGCACGTGTGCTTTGCGTTCTTCCGGTACCGTAACTTCGTATATAAGGCCCAGCTCATAAATATTGACCGGAATCTCGGGGTCAAATATCGTTTTGAGCTGTTCGATGATGGTGTCTTTCAAATTCTCCATAGGGGTCAATGCAAAAAGGCGGTCAACAAGAAGTGCAAAGATAACGAAGCGGAAGGAGAAATGGTTTGAGGGGAGTTTGGGGAAATGGAACGCGCTTTCGGGAAAAAAGCCGATTTTGAACCGGAAGTCTAATAGCCTTGACAAGAGCGTTAATATCGGCTTGATATTTTTGCCAAACCTATATGGAACACTCATTTATCATCCGGCAAGTCCAATGTGACGTTGGTGGCCCGTGATGGCAGCGTATGGATGAGCGATGGGCTATGTCTCACGCAAGTTTTCTTCCGTTGATCAGGGCAGCGCCATAGCAAGGCAAGCCCGGTGCTGAATGCCTTTTAAGCAAATATTTTTCTAGCAAAGTAAAGGTGAATTTTGAAGGTAAATTCCTGTAAATCAGAAATTTAACTCAAGTAAACTATCACCCCGCTTTCGCCTTAAACGCCACCGCGTAATTCTTCATTTGCTTAATCATCGACACCAGCCCGTTTGAGCGGGTAGGGGAGAGGTGCTCTCGGATACCAATGGCGTCCACGAAGTCGAGCCGGGCGGCAATGACCTCATCGGGCGAATGTCCGGAAAGGACGCGGATAAGCATGGCAATCAGCCCCTTGGTAATGATGGCATCTGAATCTGCCTGGTAAAATATGTGGCCATCATCTACGGAGGCGGTTAGCCACACCTGTGACTGGCAGCCGTGCACAATATTTTCTTCGGTTTTGGCCGATGCGTCCACGCCATTAAGGTCGTTTCCCATGTCGATGATGTACTGGTACTTGTCCATCCAGTCGTCAAACATGCTGAACTCTTCTATGATCTGGGCTTCGGTGTCGAGGATACTTTCGGGCATATCAGGCAAACATTTTCCGGGCACGTTCGATGGCTTCTACCATGCGGTCAATTTCTTCGAACGTGTTGTAAAAAGCGAAAGAAGCACGCATGGTGCCCGGAATACCGAAGCGCTCCATGATGGGCATGGTACAGTGGTGCCCTGTGCGGATGGCGATGCCCATGCGGTCGAGGATGGTGCCCGCATCGTAGGGGTGAATGTCGCCGATGAGGAAAGAAATAACACTGGCCTTTTTGGCCGCGGTACCCACAAAGCGGATATCCGGAATCTGGGCCAGGGCTTTGTGGCCGTATTCCAGCAAGGCGGCTTCCTGTGCGCCTATGGCTTCGTAACCAATCTTGTTGATATACTGAATAGCGGTGCCAAGGGCTATGCCTCCGGAAATATGCGGGGTGCCCGCTTCAAATTTGTGCGGGAGCTCGTTGTAGGTTGTTTTTTCAAACCGAACGACCTTGATCATCTCACCGCCTCCCTGCCACGGCGGCATGGCATTGAGCAATTCTTCTTTTCCATAAAGAATACCCACACCCGTAGGGCCGAGCATTTTGTGTGCACTGAAAGCCAGAAAATCGCAATCGAGGGCCTGTACATCCACGGCCATATGCGGCACGGCCTGGGCGGCGTCGATCATCACTTTAGCACCCACAGCATGGGCTTTTTCGATCATTTCCGCTACCGGATTGATGGTGCCGAGGCTGTTGGAGATATAAACGACCGAAACGAGCTTGGTTTTCGGGGTAAGCAATTGGTCAAACGCCTCCATGTCCAGCTCCCCATTGTCCTGGATCGGAATCACTTTCAGCACTGCACCCGTTGCCTCGCATAGCATCTGCCAGGGCACAATGTTAGAGTGGTGCTCCATGCCCGAAATGAGGATTTCTTCGCCTTCGCGGATAAATTTCCGGCCATACGTTTGGGCAACGAGGTTGATGCTTTCGGTGGTGCCCCGGGTAAAAATCACCTCATGGAGGTGCTCCGCGTGGATAAGCTCCCGCACGAGTTCACGTGTTTGCTCATAGGCATCGGTAGCCTTCTGGCTGAGGTAATGCACCCCACGGTGAATATTCGCGTTTTCGTTGCGGTAATAAGCGTCAATCCGCTCAATTACCTGCATCGGTTTTTGCGAGGTAGCAGCGTTGTCGAAATAAACGAGTGGCTTGCCATAGACCTCCTGAAACAAGGCAGGAAAATCTTTGCGAATAACCTGAACATCAAACGTGTGGGTAAGAGAAGGGCTTTGCATGGCAATGGGTTAAGCGATAAAATTAGTAGCGGGTATCTACGCGATGACCGATATATGCTTTTACGGCATCCAACGACAGGGTTTCAGCTGTTTCGAGGGCAAATGCGTGCATCAGCATCAGGCGGGCATCTTTTTCCCTGATTCCCCTGGCCCGCAGGTAAAACATGGCATCTTCGTCGAGGTGACCGGTGGCTGCGCCGTGGCTGCATTTTACGTCGTCGGCATAAATTTCGAGCTGGGGCTTCGTGAAAATATTGCCTGACTCCGATAGCAAAATTCCCCGGCTGGACTGGAATGCATTGGTTTTTTGGGCGTCGGGGTACACATGTATCTGGCCGTTGAAAACACCGGTTGATTCATCGTCCACAATGCCTTTGTACAGCTCGTTGCTGAAGCAATTGGGTGCAATGTGGTGCATTTCCGTATGGTGATCCTGGATCTGGGTGCCATTCAGCATATAGGCAGCGAACAAATGCGCTTCGCAATGCTCCTCATTCAGGCGCACATATACATTGTTGCGCACTATTTCTCCGCTAAATGTATAGGTGAAGACGTTCGTTTTGCTGTGGGCTGCCTGGTGAATCTCTGTGCTATCGATGATCGTGGCTTGGTCCGACTCCGATTGAATCTTCACAAATTCCAGATTGGCACCGTTGCCGACATGTATTTCCGTTACCTCGTTTCGCAGGGTATACGCCTGATCAAGCGAATGAAAGGCTTCGATCAGTTTAACAGATGCACCTGCTTCGAGCTGAATGATATTTCTCTGCTGGAAAGCGGTCGTCTGGTTTGCATCGTTGAGGTGAAGCAGGTAAATGGGGCGCTCCTGCTCGTGGTTAGCAGCTACGCGAATGAACACGCCTTCGCGTGCATAGGCGTTATTGATGGCGGTGAAAATATCCGCGTTTGGTTTGGCTGCGGTACCCAGCAGGGCTTCAAATGCCTCGTAATCGGCACCTTTGAGGGTAGAAACGGGCTGTACTTGTATCCCGGCATCGGCTAAAGCAGAAGCAGAAAGCTTTTGGTCAAAGCACCCGTTTACAAAAACAAGCAGATGCGCGTCCAGTCCGGGAATCAAAAAAGGAGCAATCTCGCCCTTAAACGTAGCAACCGATTGCTGATAAGTTCTGGAAGAAAGGGTGCGGAGGTCGGTGTACTTCCACGATTCTGTTTTGCGGGTCGGCAAATCCAATGAGTCAAGCGCAGCAATCGCCTGCAGGCGGGCAGCCGAAGTTGTGCCAAAGCCATTTTGACTGGCAGGTCTAAAGCCTGAAAGCAGGTTTTCTTTGCGGCTGGGCTGGGTTGAGGTCGTAAGTTCCATGTATAATTTTGCTATCTCCCTCAAACAGCGGGCGTTTCTTCTTTAATCCAGTCGTAGCCTTTTCCTTCAAGCTCCAAGGCCAGTTCTTTACCGCCCGATTTTACGATGCGGCCCTGGTAGAGTACGTGCACAAAGTCGGGCACGATGTAGTCGAGCAGGCGTTGGTAGTGGGTAATGACGAGGAAAGAGCGCTCGGGGCCACGGAGTTTGTTTACGGCACCGGCCACGACTTTCAAGGCGTCGATGTCAAGTCCGGAGTCGGTTTCATCGAGGATAGACAAGGTAGGCTCCAGCATGGCCATCTGAAATACTTCGTTGCGCTTCTTCTCCCCACCGGAAAAGCCCTCGTTCACAGCGCGCTTGGTGAGGTTTGCGTCCATTTCCACGATTTTCTTTTTCTCGTTCATGAGTTTAAGAAAATCGCCGGCGCTCAAAGGCTCTTGTCCACGGTATTCGCGTACGGCACCTACAGAAGCGCGGAGGAAATTGACCATACTCACCCCCGGAATTTCCACAGGGTATTGAAAAGCAAGGAACAAGCCTTCACCTGCGCGTTCATCGGGCCCGAGTTCGAGGAGGTCTTTTCCATGAAACAGGACTTCACCGCCAGTTACTTCGTATTCTTCTTTTCCTGCCAGTACACTGGCCAGGGTGCTTTTGCCGGAGCCGTTTGGGCCCATGATGGCGTGCACTTCTCCAGGCCCGATATGCAGGTCGAGTCCTTTGAGGATTTCTTTGCCTTCGATGGAGGCGCGGAGGTTGGATATGGTAAGCATGTGTTGTGTGTCAGCGTTTATTCTTAGTCAATGAATTCAACGTCTTTCCTTTGAAGTTTTTGACCAGGGTTTCGTTTGAGTGGATGCTAAAGTTTACGCAAGGTTTCCTTGTTGCCAGACTTTCTGTCTCCTTCGATCCTGCCGCAAGTATTTGTTTTAGCGATAAAACCGGGAGACATCTTTTGCTTGAATGGAAAGATGGAAGCTTCAATTTTGGTCATAGGTGTTGTCTTCAGAAATTCTGCAGCCTTTCAGCTCCACAAACTATTGGCTAGTCGATTGTGGTAATTCAATCTAACTATAGCCATGCATATGTTCAAAACCCGTGACATTACGATTTCAAGTGGTCCGAAATTTTTGGCAATCAGGCGCTGCATGAAAAGGATTTCTGCTTTCGATAATTAACCCACACTTCCTTCCAGGCTGATACTCAGGAGTTTTTGTGCCTCTACGGCAAACTCCATCGGCAACTGTTGCAGTACCTCGCGGGCATAACCGTTTACGATCAGGCTTACGGCCTTTTCGGTGTTGATGCCGCGCTGGTTGCAGTAGAATATCTGGTCCTCTCCGATCTTGGAGGTAGTAGCTTCATGCTCCACCATCGCCGAAGGGTGGCCCACTTCGATGTAGGGGAAGGTATGCGCACCACAGGTGCTACCAATAAGCAGGGAGTCACACTGCGAGAAGTTGCGGGCGTTTTTCGCGCTCTTCATCACTTTCACCAGGCCGCGGTAGGAGTTGTTCGATTTTCCGGCAGAAATACCCTTCGAAACAATGAGGCTGCGGGTATTTTTACCGATATGGATCATTTTGGTGCCCGTATCGGCCTGTTGGCGGCCATTGGTTACGGCCACAGAATAAAATTCACCCTCTGAGTAATCGCCTTGCAGGATCACGCTCGGGTATTTCCAGGTAATGGCAGAGCCGGTTTCTACCTGGGTCCACGAAATTTTCGATTTGTAGCCTTTGCAGATTCCGCGCTTGGTAACGAAGTTGTAAATACCCCCTGCGCCGGTTTCCTGATCGCCGGGGTACCAGTTTTGAACGGTAGAATACTTGATTTCGGCGCGCTCCATGGCCACAAGCTCAACCACAGCTGCATGGAGCTGGTTTTCGTCGCGCTTGGGAGCCGTACAACCTTCGAGGTAGCTTACATAGCTTCCTTCTTCGGCTACGATCAGGGTGCGTTCAAACTGGCCGGTATTCTGATCGTTGATGCGGAAATAGGTGCTCAGCTCCATGGGGCAACGTACGCCTTTGGGAATAAACACAAATGAGCCATCGGTAAAAACGGCTGCATTGAGGGCTGCGTAGTAGTTGTCGGTATAAGGCACCACCGACCCCATGTATTCTTTGATGAGCTCGGGGTGGTCTTTGATGGCTTCGCTGAAGGAGCTGAAAATAATGCCCAGCTCGCCGAGTTTTTCTTTGTAGGTCGTTTTGATCGACACGGAGTCAATCACCGCATCCACCGCCACGCCCGAAAGTATTTTCTGCTCATTGAGGCTGATGCCCAGCTTTTCAAAGGTTTTCAGCAACTCCGGATCTACTTCGTCGAGGCTGTTGAGCTTGGGTTTCTGCTTGGGGGCAGAGTAATAGTAGATGCTCTGGAAATCGATTTGCGGAAAATGAATATGCGCCCATTGTGGCTCAGGCATCTTTAACCAATGCCGGTAGGCCTTTAGCCTGAATTCCAGCATCCATTCCGGTTCGTCTTTTTTGGCAGAAATAAAGCGGATAATATCCTCACTCAAGCCCAAAGGGGCTTTGTCTGATTCGATGTCTGTTACGAATCCGTATTTGTATTTCTGGCCGGTAACTTCCGCAATGATTTTTTCATCCTCCGAAAGCTCCTTCACAATTTTCTCTTCCAACATGCTGCTTGTTGAATTTAGTCCTATTCTAAATAGAAACCTCGAAACTGGCGATTTTGTTTCATATGTTAGCCAGTACCGAAAGGCAAAGTTCGGAAAAAATCAGGGTTTTGCCTAAGCTTTCCCGATTATCAATAAACTTTCGAGGAGTAGTTTCTCGCTTTTTGTCCCTCCTGCGAACCAGCTGTGGCTTATGCTCAAAAAAAATGTCGGCCGTTGGTCAGCCGACACGGAAAGTATGTTTTTCCAAATTAGCAGTCGAGGTAGATAGGCACGGCTATCCATGCCTCTACAGGCACTCCATTGCGAATGGCTGGGGAAAACTTCAGCGAGCGAATGCTCTCTTCTCCGGCATGCTTCAATAACTTGCAGTTGCTTGATTGCACTTCGTGGGTAAGGTAATCTCCGCACTCGCTTACCTTTACCCGCAATACCACGAAGGATCCCGACTGGAGCTTCTTTCCCGACTTGAGATTGGACTCAACGTAGTGAATAAAATTTGTCAGGTTTTGGGCGCGGGGCATTTCCCGGTTGGTGGTGTTGGTGGTTGTTGCCAGTTGCAGGTCATCCGAAGGGCTTCCTGGCCACATGTCCTGCGGGAAACCGTTCTGGCCGGTTTGGAACATCAGAAATCCCAGTAAAATTGCAATACTTTTCATACGCCGTAAGGTTCATTTTCCATACAAATGACTGGAAAATACTCCTCAGGGTTGCTGATGTGCAGAAATATAAAACTGGATAACTATATGCTTAACACAAACCTACGAATATTGAATATTCGCTCATTTTATCAACGATTTGTAGGCGGTTTCCTGCTCTTTCAGGCCAAGCCGTGCACACAAACTTACCAGGGTCCGGAGGGCTGATTGGTCCTGTGGGTTTTTGGCATGGGCTTTTTCCATCCAGGGGAGGGCTGTTTGGTAAGATTCATTGGCCGTGGCTTTCAACTGCTGTTTCTTTTCCGCATCGGTCGCCTGATCGCCTTCCTGATCCAGCCGCATGCCCCGCAGGATATAGATGCCGGCCAGGTTGTGGTAGGCCTCGGATCGCTCAGGGTTTACGGAAATGGCTTTTCGATAAACAGAGTCGGCTACGAGTGGATAATCGGTTTCCAATACGCCGCCATAGGCCATGAGGTAGTCGTAATTGTTGGGGTCCGCGGCCAGCACGCCTTTCAGCACATCAATGGCTTGTTGCTGAGCACCGGGTTGAGCGGTTGCAATTGTGGCAGTAGTGAAACAAAGCAGTCCGATCAGGAGGTGCTTGATTATGAGATATTTCATAGGCGTAAAACGAACTTTCCCGTTCTACGAATAAAGCACCCCGGCGGATAAAATTCAGGGCAAACGGTTATCGTCGTTGCCTGAAATACGCATTACTTCCCAAATTCGGCCCGATGGCAGGGTGTCGGGTCCTGCTACCCGAAAAGGCATCCATAAATCCAGTTGGCGTTGAACAACTGAATCGGGTAAGGGTGAATGAATGATTACCACCCGTTGGTCTGGAAGGGTATCAGGAGAAATACCAACCCAGCTATCGGCAGGAACCTCAGGAATGCCCGCCACGCCCGGTCCCCATCCGCCATCGAGGTCGGTAAAAACCACGGGTAAATCGGCTTGTTGGCGTAATTGCTTGCTTTTTTGATATACAGAGGGACCCTCGTGCCGACGCCAGTCGCCCACCGAAGGGTTGCTGCTCGCTACCATGCGCCAGCTAAGCACGCCCTGTAGCAAGGCCATCCCCACCCAGAGGGTCAAGCCAAGGGTTCGGATCGGACTTTTAAGCAAGTGGATCAGCCCGATGGCGATGAGTACCTGAATACCCACCAGTATCGGCGCATAGTAGCGCGTTTCCATCACAAAGGTCCAAAAGCCTACCCAGTTCCAGTCCTGCGGGGCGTGGGTGATGCTGAGTGCCACCAGCATGGCACCAATAATGCCTCCCGTGAGGACCCAAAGTCCAAGCCAGGTCTTTATTTCCGGTGCGATCGCACTCCTTTGTTTCCAGGCGATTTTTCCTGCAAAAAATACCATAACTCCCACTATCAGCCACCCGGCCTGGTGCAGCAGCTGCCAACCGACGTGCAGGAGTTTACTGGCCGCCAGCAGGTGCGGAACCCCGAAATACACGATCGACTTGAGCGGAAAGGGATCGATCATTAGCAGATGCTCCGGGTAAAAGGTGCGTTCTGTTTCGTAGAGGTAAGTGCCGCTGCCGTTGGCTTTTTCCCAAAATATCCACGTAGCGAGTACCAGCATGGCAACCAAGGAGGTGATTAACGGGAGAACAAAACCAGATTTTTGCGGTTTTTGGAATCGAACCCAAGCTACCCAGGCGGGTAAAGCCAAGCAAAAAGGCAGGTAAGCATAGCGCATAAAAAAAGCCAGAAGGGCTAAGATCATCATACCCGTGAGGGGTTTCCAGCCTCTTTCGGTTGTGGAGCGATGCGCAAAACTCAGTGCTGGAAGTAAGCAGGCCAGGGCTGCCAGGTCGCTGCCCCCCAGGTACCGCCAAGGGGTAAGGGTCATTGTTCCCCAAAGCAAAAATGCCAGCCAGGCCCAGGGTTCCTGCCCGCCGTATTTTTTCACAAATACTACCATCCACCCCCAGATAACCCCTATGGCCAGAATATCGGCCAGCAACAGGGCGGTATAAGGGCTTATTTTGAAGAAAAGGAAAATGGCCAGCAACCAGGGATACCCCGGCATAAGGTCGGGCATGGGTTCCAGATTTTTGGTTGCTGGTTGCGAAAATGTAGCAACAGGCAGCCTCGGAAGCCCTTTCTCTAACACCTGGTGCGCCATGGCCAGGTTCACATCTGCATCAACATACGCCTGGCGAAAAGAGGATCGCTGCACCGATTGCGTGATCCAGGGCAGAAGTAAGAGGAGGAGGAAAAACCATTTTCGAGCAGACATGGTCAAATTTACGCCGTGGCGGCAGTTTTTAGGTACTGAAAGATGCGGGTGTTAGAAAGCTATGTAAATTGGAATCTTTCAAATAATCGTTTGTAGTAGGTTTGGACATTAGCTTCCATATCATCCACGCCGATAGATGAACATCGCCAGACATTCGATCCTTGCCTGCTCTTTCCTTTGCTTATTTCACATTGCTACTGCCCAAACCGAAGAGGAATCTCCGGTAAAGGTAAACCTGAGGACCTATACCGAGGACCAATGGCAGTTTTCCGGCAATCTGGAACTGGGCGAAACTACCCTTCGCGGACACCGGGGCGAGCCCGCCATGAAGTTGTTGCTCACCGATGCAGCCACTCAGTCGGAGCTGAACCGCGCCCTCGAATCCTATCGCTCTCCCGATGTAGCCCTTAACGAATTCAAGCTTAAGCAGGATGAAAGCGGGCTAAAGCTCGTTTGGACAGCTGCTGAACCCCAGCCTGTGAAAGAGTTCAGGGTAGAAAAAAGAATCAATGATGGCCCCTGGAAAGAAGTAGGGGTCGTGGTTGTTCCTAAAAATTCAAAACCGCTTAGCGAGTTTGTCTATATGGATGCGGCTTCGGAAAAAGGCAAGGCCAGCTATCGCCTGCACCAGGTTACTATTCTGGGCCACGAAGCTTTCAGCCAGGTAATCGAAGCCGAGGTTTTTGACCAGGGATACCACGTATTGTATCAGTACCCCAATCCTGTTTTGTTCGGTGCCACGCTATACTTCGAGCTGCGCGAGCCCGTGCGTGTAAGGGTAACCATCCTCGACATGAACAAAAAGCCCATCGGCACCATCTATTCGGCCTTCACCAGCATTGGCGACCACGAGGTAGAGTTGGGCATGGATGGTCTTCCGGGCGGAAAATACATCTGCAAAATAGAAGCCGGCACTTCGTCGGTTGAGCGGGTGTTGGAGAAATAAGCCTACTCCTGCGCAATCTGCGCTTCCACATTATACGCCTTCAGCGCCCGGAAAATGCAGGAAGCAACCTGTAACTGGCCGTTTTCGGAACCCAGGTAAGCTTCGTCTTCGGGGTTGGTGAGGTAGCCGATTTCGGTAAGCAAAGCCGGGGTACCTGATCGCCAAAGCACCACAAAAGGTCCTTGTTTTACGCCCCGAACGGGTCGCTCTACGCGGGTTTGGTAATAAGACTGGATCAGCTCTGCAAAGTGGGCGCTTTCCTGGCGGAAAGCATTGTTGATCAGGCGAAAATAGATAAAGCCCTCAGGAGAAGAAGGATCAAAGCCTCCATACAACTGCGAATGGTTCTGTTCAAAAAGGATGGACTGGTTTTCGGCAATGATGGTGCGGTAACTTTCCTGGCCGGGGTTAGCACCTAAAATGTAGGTTTCGGCCCCTTTGATACCGGGGCTGGCGATGGCGTTGCAGTGAATGCTGAGGAAGAAATCGGCCCCCACTTCCTGCGCTATTTCGCCCCTGCGGTGCAGCTCTATAAATGTGTCGTCGTCGCGGGTCATAACGACCTTTATTCCAGGCAAATTTTCCTGAATCAGGCGCCTGAGCTCCAGGGCAACGGCAAGGGCAATGTCTTTTTCCTGGTTGTTTTTGCCGAGGCATCCGGGGTCTTTTCCGCCATGGCCGGCATCAATCACGAGGGTTTTGATGGGGCCGTCGTTGGGGTCTGGCAATTCTGGTCCTTTGCGAAACCGGGTCAATACTACCTTCGTTTTTTCCGGTTCTTCTTCTTTTGGAAAAAAAGAAAGCGAAGAAAATACGGATAAAAGCAAAGTCCAAACAACGATTTTTCGATTCAGGTCGTTCATCTGTTATCAATTCTTTAGCGACCTTTGGGCCACTGGATACAAAATTAATGGGATTTCTCCGCTTTTTCTGGACAATATGCTGCCTCATTGTGACGTGTGCTGCCTTCGGTCAAACGGGTGCAGATACATTAGCCGTAGTTGTGCCTGATACCCTGGCGCGTGATTCGGCATCGGAGCGCCCTTTTTTTCTGGACAAGAACTCAGTTACCACCGATACACCGCTTGTAAAAGTGCCACCAAGCAGGCGGCAAATCGTGGCCGATTCGCTGAAAGCGACCAGCGACCTCGCCGACATTGTCGAATATTCAGCCCTCGACTCGATCGTGTTTGACGTGGACAGCGGTATGCTCTACTTATACCGCGAATCGACTGTGAAGTACCAGGACCTCGACCTGAAGTCGGAGCACATCAACATGGAAATGGACAAGCAAACCCTGCATGCACGAGGGGTGCTACAGCCCGATGGTACCTGGCTCGGCAAGCCGGAATTTGCCCAGGGAGAGCAGAACTTCGTGGCCGAGGGCATGGACTACAATTTTAAGTCGGAAAAAGGGCGTATTTATCGAGGCAGGGCTATTCAGGGGGATGGTTTTTTGCTGGCAGAGGTAGCCAAGCGCATGCCCGATGGCTCCATCAATGCCCAGAATGGCCGATTTACCACTTGCGACCTCGACGAACCCCACTTTTATATAGAATCAAAAAGGCTTAAAAAGGTAGGAGAGCAGCTCATTTCAGGGCCTCTGCGGTTTGTAGTGGCGGGCTTTCCGATTCCCGTGGTAGTGCCTTTTGGCTTTTTGCCCAATACGACTCAATCCGGCCAGCGCGACGGGGTGCTGATGCCACGCTACGGCTATGCGCAGCAAAGGGGCTTTTTCCTCGAAAATTTTGGCTATTACCTCGGTCTCAATGAATCGATTGACCTCTCGCTTACGGGCTCCTTTTACACTACGGGTGGCTGGTCTATGGGCGTGCGCAGCAGCTATAACCGCCGCTACCAATACCAGGGCAGCCTGGGTTTTAGCTATGGTGTTTCTAAGATAAATTCCCCGCAAGACCCGGACTTTAGCCGCACCGCTGCATGGAGCATAAACTGGAACCACAACCAGCCCATTAACCCCAATACCCGTATTTCGGGCTCAGTAAACATCGCCAGTAGCCAAAGCTTTACCCGGCGCATCAGCTACAATGCGAATGATTATTTCAAGAATAACCTCAATTCATCCATCAATTTTCAGAAAACATTTGCCAATACGCCTTTCTCGCTCAATGCCGGTGCCAGCCATACCCAGGACCTGAACAAGAAAACCATGAGCATGAGCCTGCCTACGCTGGCGCTGAATATGAACCGGCTTACTCCTTTTCAGAATATTACCAGTTCTAAACTCAAATGGCTCAAGACGGTTGGTATTTCCTATAATATGCAGGCCCAGAACCGGGCCGAAACGTTCGGAGACAGTCTGTTTCTGCCCATTCTTTTTCGCTGGCAGGACACCCTCAGCCTCGAAACAATCTCAGGAACAGATACCACCTTCGTTAACCGCACAGCTGGCTCCTTTTACAAAAACGGATTACAGCATAGCGCCAGCGTGAGCACCGCTCTCAAATTTTTGAAAATCATCAATATTGCCCCCTCTTTTAGCTACAACGAGATATGGGCATTGCGCACCATCCGCAAAGACCTGAACCCTGAAACCAATCAGATAGAGACAAGCAATGTTACCGGCTTTCGCAGGGGCTATACCTTCAATGGTTCTGTAAGTGCCAACGCCAACTTTTTCGGCATCTATCAGCTTACCCATACCAAGCGGGAAATTACGTTCCGGCAACGCTTCACAACCAGCCTGGGTTATGGTATTTCGCCTGACTTCTCAGATCCTCAATGGAATTTTTACCAGGAGGTACAACGCGATACGCTTTCCTCTGCCACCACCAAATACAGCATATTCGAAGGGGGAGTATATGGAGGGCCGGGCCAGGGGGGGAGCCAATCGGTGAGTTTTTCGCTCCAGAGTGTGCTGGAAATGAAGTATCGCTCCAAGGAAAGCATGGAACCTGATTTTGATCAGAACAAAGACAAGTTTATCCGCACCAATATCCTCGATAACCTTGGGCTGAACACCAGCTACAATTTTGCCGCTGACAGCTTTCAGCTTGCGCCTTTTAACCTCAGCGCCCGCACCAGCCTTTTCAAAAACCTGATCAATATCAACAGCTCGGCGAGCGTTGACCCCTATACCTTTGGCTACGATGCGTTTACCTTTCCGGAAGCGTCTCCGGTTGCCCGCCGCCAGAATACCTTTATGCTTACCGAGGAAGGGAAAATAGGCCGCTTGACCCGGGCACAGATTTCTGTTTCGACGAGGTTCTCTTCTAAAAAGCAAACTCAAGCCAAAACCCGGTCGGCTGATTTTGATGAAACTGAATACCGGCAGGTGCAGCGTAACCTTTACCAATACGTGGACTTCGATATCCCTTGGTCGCTTTCCCTGAACTATAACTTCAACTACAACAAGCCCGACCTAAGAGCCGCCAATCTTATCCAGACCGCCAACATCAGTGGGGACCTTTCCTTTACCCAAAAATGGAAAGTGCAGCTTTCTACAGGCTACGATTTCGTAAACAGGCAGGTAAACAATACCAATGTCTCTATTTACAGAGACCTGCATTGCTGGGAAATGTCGTTTGGATGGACACCTTTTGGGCCGCTTCAGGGCTATACGCTCACGATCAACGCCAGGAGCGCTACTTTAAAAGACCTGCGACTTTCACGCAACAACCGCTGGCAGGACCGCTTTCAGTAAGCCATTAGCATTTCTTTACGAGCATGAAAGAAAAGGTATCCTGCGTTTCGTTCATGTCGATCATCTCCAGCAGGCGGCTGCCGCTCACTTTTAACACAGGGCCTACACGTACGCTTACCCGCACCGTTTTGGCATCGTTGGGCATTTGGCTTTCCGGATTAAAATCGCGGAGGATAAATTCATATACAGGGTTAGTCGCGGCTTGTTTACCTGCAAGCTGACCCAACAGCACGGGCGCACCCATATTTACCTGGCCCCAAAGCTCAATCCGCGAAACGGCGTACTGGATATCCGGCATGGAGTCGGTACCGGTAAATTCGATGCGGAGGGTGTCGTTTGAGGAAAGGCAAAATACCTGGCTGCGCAAGTAAGCGGGGTTAACCGTTACTCCGTTCAACTCTACTTTCAGCAAAAGGGGCGGCTGCGTTGTCTGCGATTGAGCGGCAAAGGAGTATACTCCGATAAGGCAAATAACCAGGAGGAGGCGTATTCCATTCATGTGAACAATTTTTTGAAAGCTAAAGGTAGAAGAAGAAATTCCAAAAAACTTGTCAAAAGCCGTTCCAATTCACACTCAGAAACTCTTTGGGGAAAACTCCTGGCTGAATGCCCCATACCCAAGGAAGGAGGAAAAGTACAGCAGCTGTTACCAGAAAAATGGATAAAATGTTGATAATCAGTCCGGTACTGGCCATATCCATAACTTTCAATCGCCCTGATCCAAACACCACTGCATTGGGGGGCGTGGCTACCGGCAGCATAAAGGCACACGAAGCAGCCAGGGTGGTAGCAATCATCAGCGGGTAGGGGTGTACGCCCATGCGCTGAGCAAGTGCTGCCATTACCGGCAGGATCATGGTGCAGGTGGCTACATTGGAGGTCATTTCGGTAAGGAAATTGATCAGGGCGGTGATGAGCAGGATGGCAATCCAGAGGGGCCATTCGCTGCCAGGAGCGAGATTGGTACCGATCCACTCCGCCAGGCCAGAGCTGCTAAATCCATCCGCCAGGGCCAATCCACCTCCAAAAAGCAAGAGGATGTCCCACGGGAGTTTTCGGCCCGTTTCCCAGTCCATGAGAAACTGGCCCGTGCCCGACGGTAACACGAAGAGGATAAGTCCTCCGGTGAGGGCAATGAGGGTATCGTCAATGGGCATGGGTGCCAGAAAAGGAGCCCAGAGTGTGCGGGTCATCCAGGCAAGTGCAGTAAACAAAAAGACCACGCCCACCCTTTTTTCGGCGGTGCTCCATTTACCCAGGGCAAGCACTTCCTGCTGAAGTACCTCACGGCCCCATCCGGGCTTGGTTTGGGTCTCAGGCACATATTTGCGGATGAGCACCCACCAGGTAATGCCGAGCAAGACAATAGATAAAGGCAGTCCGACCCACATCCAATCCATAAAGGAGAGCTCCTGGTGAAAGGTTTCGCGGACAATACCCGCAAAAATGACGTTAGTGGGGGTGCCGACAAGCGTGGCCATTCCACCGATGGAGGCCGAATAAGCAATACCCAGCAGCATGGCTTTGTCCATGTTTTTGGGCATATCCTGACCTTTGTCCTCAAAATGGGTGATAAGTGCCAGGGCAATGGGCATCATCATCATGGCAGTGGCGGTATTGGATATCCACATAGAAATGAGGGCAGTAGCCACCATCATACCCAGGATTAGTTTTCGACCGCCGGGGCCTACCCCCCATATAATATTGAGCGCCAGCCTTTTGTGCAGGTGCCATTTTTCTACAGAAAGCGAAAGCAAAAAACCGCCCAGGTAGAGAAAAACCATCGGATGGCCGTAAGCACCGCCTACTTTGGCCAGGGGGGTAATGCCCGCCAGCGGAAAAAGCAATAAGGGCAGCATAGACGTAGCGGGGATGGGGGCCGCTTCGGTAATCCACCACCAGGCCATCCAGAGGGTAACGCCCAGCACGCGCGCTGCCTCAGGAGACATGGTGGCCGGATGAGGCCCCAATACCATCAGCAGAAAACAGGACGGCCCGGCCAGGAGGTGCAGCCACCTGAGGGCATGAATCTTTGCAGGCGTATCGTCCATGGGAGGGGAGAATTTGGATTTGAAATTAGGAAATAATCCCACTGACCCGATGAAAGATTCAGGAAATACCTGGCCGAGGACAAATCGAAAGGTGGACAGCAGTGTCTTATGGGAAAGAACTTCGATTTGGGAACGGACTCCCAAAATGAGAACGAAAGTTTTGAGCCAGGTAAGAAACCGTGAATTACTTCGCTTTTGGTAAAGAATTATTCCCGTTCAGCGAATGAATTTCCCTGTTCGTAAGAAACTATTGAAAAATATAGCTGGCCTTGATTTTTTCGCTGTTTTTGGCCCCGCATTTGCATAGCGTAAAATGCATCTGAAACGTTCAGAACGACATTATTTCCATTCGGAAAACGATGTAAACCTTTCGGCAGAATTGATCATCAGAAAGTAGCGAAAATTCGCATCTTTCTCGAAAATTAACCGTAAGTCAAAATGAACCAAATCTGCAACCAACGGAAATCGAGAAACTTTCGTTAATGGTTGTAAATATCTAGATGTTTGGCGTGGAGTTTGTTTCTATATTTTTCAAAACCAGGAGATGAAAAGCATTTTTGTTCCAATTAACCTCAGATCTGACTACGAAAACCTCGTGGCTTATGCCGCTTCTTTCTCTGAAAAGTCAGATGCCCATATTACCCTCTACTTCGCCCGCAGATCCTGGTTTGGTTTTTCTAACAAGGTGCTGGAATACAACAGTGGAGGAGAAAAAGAATCTTTCCTGAAAGGGGTTAAAAACCTCGTTCGCCGCGACCGTATCGCCAATATTTTTGATAAGCTCGACGCTTCGGGGGTTAACTACCGCTTCGTGATGGCTCCTGCCAGTTCCATGAACGGTATTATTCGCCAGGCCAACGCAGGTCAATACGACCTCATGCTTATGGGTACACATACCTCTCCTGGTCTGCGTGGTCGTGTAAAGGGTGCCTTTGCTTCTCGCATCGTATCGATGGTAAATATGCCCGTGATCGTGATACCTGCCAAGAGCAGTGCATTCGATTTACAGCACATTACTTACGCCATCGACCTCACCGACTACGATCCTTCGGTGGTTCGTCAGGTGAAGGAGATTGCAGCCCTGTTCGATGCTAAACTTACCATTGCGCACGTAAATGCGAGCGAAGCAGCCTCCAATCCGCAGCACGCTACCGTGCTGGAGCAGGTGATTTCTGCCACCCTCGATTATCCGAAAGTGTATTATAAATTCTTCGACAGCAGCGATATCCTGCGTGGCATCAAGGGCTTTGTCGAGCAGCACAATACCAATATGCTCGCGATGATGAGCCGTAAGCGGTTTACCTGGAGGGGGGCCTTCAGCGACAGCAGCCTTACCCGCCGCATGTCACGCGAAACGAACGTTCCGTTGCTTGCTTTCCGCCGGGAAGTAAAGAAATAAAGACTTTGAGTCAGACTAATAAAAAAGGGAGGCAATTGCCTCCCTTTTTTATTTTGGCAGATGCGCGCGCTCGTGGTCCAGCAGCCATTGCTTGCGTGCCAGGCCCCCGCTGTATCCCGTAAGGTGCCCGTTGTCGCCAATAACACGGTGACAGGGAATCACGATGGCAATCCGGTTCTGTCCATTGGCAGAAGCCACGGCACGCACGGCGGTGGGTTTCCCCAGCAATTCTGCCTGACGCTTGTAGGAGCGGGTTTGGCTATAGGGAATCTGAAGTAAGAGGTCCCATACCTGCTGCCGGAACGGCGTAGTAGGGGTATGCAGCGGCACCGTGAATGTCTGAATATTTCCTTCAAAATAAGCGTCCAGCTCCCGGGCCAGGTATTGCAGGTGCGGGTGGTCGCCGGGCAGGATTACTGCGTTCAGTCGCTTTTTCAGGTCCTGAAATTCCGTTTCGAGCATCCGACGATCGGTAAATTCGAGCAGGCAGATGCCTTGTTCGGTGGCGCAGGCAAACATCGGCCCTATCGGGGTCGTGAGGCGGGTGATGTGGATAACCGATTTGTCGGTGGGCTGCGAGGGTGCCGCTTCAAAGACCGAACGGAAGGATTCACCGAAGCCGCTCAGGGAATCGTATCCCGAGTCAAAGGCAGCAGAAGTGACGGTTTCTCCCTGAATAATTTTTTGGTAAGCCATGTTGATGCGCATCATGCGTTGGTATGCCTGGAAAGTCATCTGGTGATTTTTCTTGAACCATCGGCGAACCTGCCCGGGGTCCAGTCCTCTTTGCCGCAGTTGCTCGTCCCTGATTTTGAGCGCGGGATCGGCCTGTAGGGCGGCTACCATTTCCTGTATCGCGGCAGGGGTCGTGCCCGTAGGCTCCATGGGTTTGCAAACCTTGCAGGGCCTGAATCCGTGGCGAATGGCTTCCTTGGGGGTAGGGTAAAAGGCTACGTTCTCGGGATAAGGCTTACGCGCGGTGCAGGTAGGTTTGCAGAATATGCCGGTGGTTTTTACGGCCATCACGAAACTGCCTTCAAAGGTGGAGTCTTTGCGGAGCGAGGCCTGGTACATTTCGTTGAAGGACAGGTTCATGGGGCTGATTTTTCGCTACCAAATTTCGGCTAATCTACTTCCCTCTGGCAATCGAAAACTGAGCAAGCATTTTTTTCTTTCTGTAAATACCACTTCTGGTTATAGGTGGGGCAAAAGGCGCTTTGGGGCTGTTGTCCAACCTGTATGCTTCGCGTGAGCTTTTGGTTTTATGTCACGCGAAGACGCGAGGCCGCGAGGCGATTGGGGATTTTATAGAAGCTTTTTGGGTTGAGGAAAAGGAAGAAGACCTCGGCAATCACTCTGTTTTCTTCGCGCTTTCGCGGCTTCGCGTGAGCTTTTTCTTATGGTTTTTTGTTACGCGAAGACGCGGAGCCGCGAAGCTATTGGGGATTTTATAGAAGCTTTTTGGGTTGAGGAAAAGGAAGAAGACCTCGGCAATCACTCTGTTTTCCTCGCGCTTTCGCGTGAGACTTTTTGTGAATATCCCTTCCTACCTGTAAGTTTCAAGGTTGGGGTTCTTTTTCCTCAAAAGCTGCGTCTTTTTTCTGGCATAGGAGAAAACGGCCAGACTTGAAAAAGACTAGCTATTAAAACCGGGAGGCGGAGGGAATTGCTTGCGGTAATCCCACCAACCTGTTTCAGTTTCGTCGTCGGGTTCTGTTTCCCAGGGGTAGGACTTTCGGGGTGGGCCACCCTGTTTGCGAAAGTAAAAGGCCAGCACGATGCCCACGATGGCTCCGTATAGATGCGACTCCCACGATACCCCCGGGTCCATGGGCAATATGCCCCAAACAATGCCGCCGTAGAGCACGATTACCGCCATCGAGAGGGTGAGGGAAATGATGTTTTTTCTGAAAATGCCACTAAAAACAAGGAAAAATGCCAGGGCATATACCACCCCGCTTGCGCCGATGTGATAGCTCGGGCGGGCGGCTATCCATACATACATCCCCGGCAAAACATAGCTCAGCAAAAATACCCGCCAGGCCAGTTTGGGATAAAAATAGAAAATGCCGCCACTCAGCAGGAGCAAGGGGATGGAATTGCTCAGCAGGTGATCGAGCCCTCCATGAACAAGCGGCGCTATAAAAATACCGGCGAGCCCGCTCCACGATCGGGGAAAAATACCCCAGGTGCTCAGATTGAGTGGAAAAATCCACTGCGCAAGCATCACCAACCACATTACCGACACCAACACCAGGCCGGGCACGAAAGGTTTTAGCAGCGGGTTGCTTTGTCTTTTTGACAATTCCGACATATTGCAACAACTTACGTAGAAATATTCTCCCGGTTGGAAAACAACCCCTTCAACCGAAAACCCAGATTCACCGTAATCCAATTTTCCTTACCCAGGTGGTAATATCCGTATGAAGACCCCTTTTAGCGCAAAAAACTACATCAACAAAGAGGAACCCAAGGACCTCGGTTTCGGCTCCAGTCTCGATGGTCGCCAGACGCGGCTCATCAATCAGGACGGCACCCTGAATGTGCGAAAACGCGGTGCAGGATACGGTGCTTTTCACCCCTACCTGGCATTAATCACCCTGCCGTGGTGGCAATTTCTGTTGGTGGTGGCCGCTTACCTCGTCATCAATTGCGGATTTGCCTTTTTGTACATGCTCATTGGCCTGGAAGAACTTTCCGGTGCCATTGAAGATGCCTCCTTGCCTTTCTGGGAGGGTTTTTCTAAGTCCTTTTATTTCTCTGCCCAAACCTTTACCACGGTAGGCTACGGATATGTGAGCCCGGTGGGGCCAAAAGCCAATTTTATATCGGCGCTGGAGGCATTACTTGGTTTGATGTCGGTGGCCCTGGCTACGGGTGTGTTTTACGGTCGATTTTCGCGACCTAGTGCACGGGTTAAATTCAGCTCGATGGCGGTGGTGGCGCCTTACCATGAAATCAATGGCCTGATGTTCCGGTTGGCTAATGAGCGCCCCAACCAATTGATTGAACTAGAAATACAGGTCTTGTTTGCTTACCACGAAGAGGTCCACGGCGAACTAAAGCAGCGGTTCAACGCCTTGCCGTTGGAGCGATCTACGGTAACCATGTTGCCAACCACCTGGACTGTGGTGCACCCCATAGTGGATGAAAGCCCGTTTTTTGGTAAAGATGCCGACGAACTGGAGCGGATGAATGCCGAAGTGCTCATTATCCTGAAAGCCTACGACGACAGCTTTGCCCAGCATGTGCACACGCGCTTTTCCTACAAATACCACAACATTCATTGGGGCAAGAAATTCAGAAAAATTTTCGACACCAACGAAGACGGGATGCTTGAATTTGATCTGCGAAGAATGGACGAGACCGAGGACGCCCGCCTGAACATAACGGTTTCCAGGAATTAGGATTTTGCCAGTTGAATTTTGCCCGCTAATACGCGTTGGAGATGCTTAATTCAGCATCGCCAGGCGGTCCTTAGCAAAAATGTGCAGCGCTATGGTCATGTGCTGGGCCAGGGTACTTAGGATCGACATGGTAGCCGCATCCTGATAGGAAGTGGCAATTTCGAAGGTTTCCCGGATGCTTTCGAGCACCTGTTCGGTGGTGCGGGTGAGGCCAAATATGGTTTCCTGATAATCGGAGGTAGGACCAAGAGCGCCTACTTTCGTGAGCACCGGGTGTATTTCGGGCTGGTAATGAAAATCGTAGCCAAGCTGCACCATCCGGTCTGAAACGAGGTCGGCGTGGTTGCGGGAAAACTGGTGCAGGAAATTTAGTTTCTGACTAAAATCCAGGTAAGGGCGCAGTTTTCGGTCGAGGCAAAGGGTACGCACATTGCGCTCGTACACTTCCAGTTCGGCCAGCAGTGATTCCAGCTTAGAGGCTACCTGCTCGGCGTCTTCGGAAGGAAAAGTATGATAAGGGAGTAAGCTCATGGGGAACAGCGTTATGTCTTCAAAAACGATATTACCCCTCCAAAGGTTGGACCACCGAAGCCATTACAGACATTGTGTCGGCTCAACTGCCATTTTTGCGGAGTTGCACCACCCCAAACGGGTCTATTTTCAGCCATTCTTTCTCCACCAGAAAACGCAGCACTCTCTCTCGTTCTACGGCATCACCCGGCTCCCCAAGCATGAGGTCGCGGTAGGTGGGCTTTTCCTGGCGAACCATTTCGAGCATCTGGTTTTTGATTTCTTCAAAAAGATCGCGCTCTACCCGCCTGTTTTTTCTTGCTGTGCAGATGTCGCAAACGCCGCAGGGATCGGTGGCATTTTCGCCAAAATAATGCTGCAGGAATAAGCTGCGGCAAATTTCGGTTTGCTCCACGTAGCGAATCATCTCGTTTAGCCGATAGGTATTGCGCTGCTTCAGCCATTCGTAGCGCTCCCAGTTGAGGGCGGCTTTGGTCAGAAACTGATAGGGCTTCAAAAAACGAAGGGTCGGCTCCTTCAGCGGGGGGCGGTAAATCAGCACCCCTTGTTGAATGAGGAAATTGAGTTTTTGATCCAACTCATCGGGCGTAAGCCGCAGGTCCTGAGCCCAGGTATAGGGCAAAAAGGCCGCTTCATGGTGGTACACTTCTCCGCCCAATTGCCGCAGCACAAAGTCGATCAGGGGCGCATAAGCGGGCGTTCGCTCTTTGTAGTTGAGCAGGTTGCGTGCCTCCATGCGCAGCATCAGGTACCCAAAGTCGTCGGGAGATTCGTTGAAAGCGATAAATCCTTCGCGGTCGAGGATGCGGATGGAGTTGAAGAGGCTGAGGGCAGAGGTTTTTCCGGCCTGGGCAAGGCGGCTGAGGTCCACCACAAATTCGCCTGGAGGCACGCCTTCATTGGATACGCGAAAGTGCTGGCAAAGAAAATGGTAATGCCCCTGTAACGTCGGCCAATCGGGGTATTTGAGCTCAGACCAATCGCGGAGGTTGCGCAGGTCGATGGGGTTTAGGAAAGACACAGCCATGCTTTCTTCTCCATCGCGGCCCGCCCTTCCGGCCTCCTGGTAATAGCTTTCGAGGTCGGCGGGGAGGTGGTAATGCACTACCAGGCGCACTTCGCCTTTGTCGATGCCCATGCCGAAGGCGTTTGTTGCTGCCATGAAACGCACCTCGTTGTTGATCCACGATTGCTGGATGCGGCTGCGGTCGGTATTGGGCAGTCCGGCGTGGTAAGCCGCCGCCGAAAAACCACCGCTTTGCAGGAGCCGGGCCACCTCCTCGGTATGCCTGCGGGTGCGTGCGTACACGATGCCCGTGCCTTGGGTGCGCGTGGCGATACGGAGCAGGCGGTCGTTGGTATTTTCTTCGGGTAAAACAAAAAACCGCAGGTTGGGTCGCCGGAAACTACCCAGAAACTCGGCGGGCTGGCGTAACCTGAGCTGTTGTACGATGTCGGCCTTCACCGAGGGTGGGGCAGATGCCGTGAGCGCGAGCATGGGCACCTTCGGGAAAATATCGCGCAGGGTGTGTATTTCGAGGTAGCTCGGCCGGAAGTCGTGGCCCCATTGGCTGACGCAGTGGGCTTCGTCGATGGCGAGCAGGTTAATGGGCATGTTGCGCACCCGTGCCTGAAACATCTCCGATTGGAGTCGCTCAGGTGCGAGGTACAGAAAGCGGAGATCGCCGTCCATGGCGGCTTGCAGGCGGGCGTCGATCTGCCAGTGGGGCAGGGTGGCGTTTACAAATGCGGCGGGTATGCCCATCTGTTCCAGGCGGTTTACCTGGTCCTGCATCAGGGCAATGAGGGGCGAAATGACGAGCGTTAGTCCTCCAAGACAAAGGCCAGGCACCTGAAAACAAACGGATTTGCCGCCGCCCGTAGGCAGGAGCGCCAGGGTGTCGTGGCCAGCCAATACGCTGTGGATGATGTCGGCCTGGAGTGGCCTGAATTGATCGTAGCCCCAGTACCGTTTCAGGATGTCGCTCGGATTTTCCATGAATGGGTGATAAAGCTAAGGGATGTTGGGGCTTGTTGGGGGTTTGGTGGGAAAAAAAAATTGGGGTGGCGACCGTACGAGTGAGTTGTGCGACTCCGCTGGAGTCGAAATACGATTTTGGCGTGGATTCTCTGAGAGTCTAACTTGGGCGACTAAAGCTCGCCGGTACACGGGAGTCTAAGGTTGGCAACTAAAGCTCGCCCGTACCGAGGGACTGTTTTTCCTCCTAAATGCAACTCCTTGTCAGCAAAAGCCAATCCTTTTTGCTCAAATTCGGACTCCTTTGTTATTTCACCTATGGCAAAATCCAAACGTCCGGCAACGGCTACTTCTTCTCCGGGGTTCGATTGGCCCCGCTGGGCACCCTGGCTCATTGGCCTGATGGCTGTGCTGCTCTATAGCCCCAGCCTGCGCTTCGATTATGTGTTCGACGACGACATTTACCTGAACCAAAACCAGATTACCCGGCAGGGCCTCAAAGGGCTGGGCGATGTGTGGACCAAAGGTTCTGCCTATGGATTTTCGAAGGAAAACAGCGGCACTTACCGGCCGGTGACCCTGACCAGTTTTGCGCTCGAAAGCAGCGGCGGGCGTAAGCCTTTTCGTCCGGGGTTTAGCCATGCGGTCAACCTGTTGCTTTATGGCCTGGCGGTGGCGTTGTGGGGAGTGGCGCTGATCGCAATTATGGGAAAGGAACGCTGGGGACTGGTGGCCGCTGCCATCGCCTTGTTTGCCTGGCACCCGGTGCATACCGAAGTGATTGCCAACGTGAAAAACCGTGAGGAAATTCTGGTATTGCTTTTCGGTGCCGTGATGCTTTGGGCCTGGTGGAAAAATGAAAAAACGCCGAAGCCTGTCTGGTTGGGAATAAGCCTGGTTGCTTACTTAATGGCCTGTCTATCAAAGGAAAACGGCGTTACCCTGCTGGTGTTGGTACCGGTGATGTCGTGGCTTTTTACCGCAAAAAAACCGGGGCGCATCTTGTCCGGCACCTTGCTGTACGCGGGTGTGCTGGGCGTGTACCTATTGATGCGTTGGCTGGTGCTCGATCCCGCCAGCGACATGCCCGTGGAGGATCCCTATATCAACAATGCGATACTTGCGGCAGATGGCCTTTCAGGTCAACTCGCAACGGCAGTATTTATTTTGGGAAAATACCTGGTGCGGCTGGTTTGGCCCCAAACCCTGAATTATGATTATTCCTTTGCCGAAATAACCCCCGTTGACTGGACGAATACGGGTGTGTGGTTGTCGGTGGCGGCGTATTTGGTGCTGGGCGGACTGGCCATTTGGGGCTTGATTCAGCGGAAAAAATGGGCATGGGGGCTGGTGTTGTTTGGGGCAGCGCTCTCGGTGGTATCGCAGCTTTTTTTCAGGATAGAAGCCACCATGGCCGAGCGATTTCTGTTTTTGCCCTCGCTCGGTTTTTGTTTTTTCGGGGTAATGGCGGCGTGGGAGTTGCTGGAAAAAGACTGGCGGCTCAAGCGCATCGGAACCGGGCTGCTGTTTGGTATGTTGCTCGCTTATGGGGTGCGGACCTCCATTTACCTGCCCGAATGGAAAGACAACCTCACGCTGTTTAGCTATGGGGTGAAGGTGTCGCCACTGAGTTTTCGCACGCATTTTAACCTGGCCGAGGTCGCGCGGGTGCAGGCGGAGCAAAGCCGCGACTTCGTTAACCGGGGCGAATTATTTTCCCTGGCGATTGACCAATACCACGCCAGCCTCGCCATTTACCCCAAGCCCGCCAATAGCTGGTACAACCTGGGGGTGTGCCACATGGGCCTGAGCGAGCCGCATATCGCCCGCGAAGCATTTGAAAAAGCGTTGTCGATGGACACTAAACAGGCGCAAGCCGCCAGCAACCTGGGCGTCATTGCCTTTGGCGAGCAGGATTATGCACGTGCTGCTGCGTATTTTCAGCAATCGCTGGAGGCCGATCCGTCCTTTGCCGATGGCTGGGCCAACCTGGGTGCGGCCCGCTTTCAGCTGGGTGACCGGGCTGGGGCAGAAGCCGCCCTGAGGAAAGCGGTGCAGCTGAATCCGAATCATCCGAATGCGCGTAAGAATCTGGAATTGATGGGGCTGTGAGGAGGATAATGTTTTATTGATGAAAAAATTGTGAAATCCGGCACTGCCATCCAGTACACGCAACATTCCCTCGGCGGCATCGAATACCGCCAGGCAGCGACGGGCAATGCCGTGATAGAAGCCGTGTACCATCCTGAGGGGCGCGTATTCTACACCGCCGGTGCCAGCCCGCGCTACGAGTACACGATCAAGGACCACTTGGGCAACGCCCGCCTCACCTTCTCCGACCTCAATGCCAACGGCAAGATCGACCAAACGACCACCGCCACGAACGAGGTGCTCCAAGAAAACCACTACTACCCTTTCGGCCTCAGCATGAACGGTGCCTGGATCAACAGCGCTACCGCACTTGATAACCTGCATCGGTACGTTTGTGGAATAGAAATTTGCTAACAAGAAGCAGGAGTTTTTTTGGGGTTGTTTATCATCAGGGAGTAATCCGGGCAAAGTCAAAAAACAGGTATTTTTATGCTACATGCGTTCAATTATGAATAACCACTTTCAGATTGATAATTTCTGCGGTAGTAGGATATTTTAATGCTAAATAAAATCTGATTTATTACAAAGTAATGAAAACGCGCACTCTCTGTAATTTGTTTTTCGTTTGTATTGTCTTGATTGGTTACGATCGGTTTAACAATGGCTCAGCGCGTGCTCAGAATGACAATTCTAATCTTACAAATCTGGGAAAGCCGGTTTTGGGATTAATGGATACTGTTGTTGTAAGTTGCTTAATACCCCGCTGAATACTAAAAACAATATTTTGATTAATGGGTAAAGTTTGCGTCGATTGATTTGTGGATCATTTAGGGTACCAAAAGATTCTTCAATTCGGAGGTCTGGATTTTCGGGGTGTTCATTCGTTTTCTTTACCGAAACATGCGAAAAACCGCATGGTAAATGCGTGAGCCCCGCCGTGTAAATGGTATCCTAATCACCCCGTGGTGATACGGATTGGTAAGCCTGGCTTTCTCATGGCAAGTTTTACGTGTGTTGGTGCATGGAAACTAAGACTTGCTATCCCGCCTCACTGGACCACCACCCACGGCGAATTCGCCGCCACATACCCCGATACATTGCCAAAGCCCCCGGTTACGTTATTAAAAATTCGCACCGGCTCCGCAAAGGCATTTCCCTGCACCTGGTAATTACGCGTTGCGGATAGGTGATAGTCGTAATAGGCTTTGCTTACCGCCCGGAGTTCTGTCCGGATTTCGACCTTGTTTCGCTCGTCCTCAAACGATTGGAAAAGTTGACCGAGTTCCACAGATAGCTCCCGCTGATCTTCTATAAAATTCTTATCATCCAGCAACAAGCCACTCCATTCTCCAACAGGCAACAAAGGCACCCCGCCCACATCTGAGGTCGTAACCTGGGACGGTTTGAAAGGGTCCTGGTAAATCGCAATCGGAATTCCCCGGGTGGTATCTCCAACTGCCCGGATCAAGAAAATCAGGTGGAAATAATTTGGCTCGGGATCGGTATCCTGGATTGTCACCCTTGCGCGGATACCCGGGTTGATGCCTACGCCTATAACTGTCATTGCTGGCGCTGACGCAGGAGCAGGTACCTGGTCTTCTCCCTGGGCTGGGGCTAGATCCTGCGCAGAAACCCGTATACCATATTGCCCTCCGGGCTGTACCGGATAGTCGGATACATACTCCTCCCGGCGAACAATCGTGGTTCCGGGCCAAAACTCCCGCTCAAAGCGGGCGATGGCTACCGGCGTACCCGCATCCAGGATTTCCACCAGGGCATCGTCAATGAAAAAACTTCTGTCCCTTTCACTCTGCGTGGCGTCCAATCCAACGGTCTTGGAAACGTGTACCCGCCAGGGTTCGCCAGGGGCAAAATGGGCGCCAATCACCAGCTTTTGAGGGCCGGTTTCGACTTCGAAATCGGTGTTGCGCACGCAGGCTGTAGCCCACAACAGCGCCAGCATCAGCCAGCAACAACGCAACAGGTTAGAAACGAATGCCATAAGAAATGCCTGGAATAAGTGGAAATAAGGTGTTGTCAACGAATTTTTGGGTTCCGTCAGCCTGGTCTTCGAGGCTAAGGTAAAACGTGTTCAAGCGGTTGTAGGCGTTGTAAATACTGATTCCGAAGGTTCTTACCCCCCATTTGATGGGCTTTTCCGAGGTCAGCCCCAGGTCGAGGCGGTGGTAAGGTTTGTAGCGGTAAGCATTTACATCGGAGTAAGCCTCAAAAATGGGAGTATTGATGCCCTGGGCCCCGAAGTATGCCACGGGCAAGGTGACGGCTCTGCCGCTGGCAAATTCCCAGGTAGCGCTCAGCCGCCACTTCGCCGTAAGGGCATAATTCGCAGCGATGTTGATGTCATGCCGCCGGTCAAAAGTGAACGGAAAACGATTGCCCCCATTGAGATCAGGAAAAAGCCGGTCGGCCCACGCCAGTCCATAGCTGAGGGAGCCCGTGAGGCGACCGGTTTCTTTTTTCAGCAAAAACTCCGCCCCATATCCCCTGCCTTCGCCCTCCACCAGCTTGGAGGCAATACCGGATGTGTTCAGGAAAAATGAAGCCCCTTCGCGGTAGGCATACAACCCATCGAGGGATTTGTAATAAGCCTCTGCCGAAACACTCCAGCCAACCTCGAATGACTGCACATACCCTACCGCAGCCTGCCAGGCTCGCTGAGGGCCAATTTCTTCCGTAGCACCTATCCATAAGTCCGTGGGTAAACCAATACCCGAGTTAGTAAGCAGGTGCAAATATTGGGTCATTCGGCTGAAACTGCCCTTGATGGCCGAGCGGGTTCCTGTCTTGAAGTTCAACATGGCGCGGGGCTGCAACGAACCATACCGGGTGTCGCCCACCATATAGCCGCTGGCATGAAGCCCCAGGTTCAGGCTCGTTCGCAGCCCGATCCGGATTTCATCTTCGATGTACACGAAGCCCTCACCGGAGCGGGTTTCTTCCTCAAAAAGGCTTTCTGCCCTTCCTCCGACTCCGTTCCTTATTTGCTGGAATAGCGAACTGCTGCCTGGCAAAAAACGGTGTGCCACGGCCTGCATACCCCACCGCACGGTGTGCCCTTTGCCAGGATACCAAAAGTAATCGGCTTTTATGCCCAGGTCCTTTACCTCTGACGAAACCGTCAGCGCCGACCTTTCCGATTGGCCGCCTGACCGGCCCCGCTGCATATCCTCCGTTTCGGTGCTGAAGCCATATTCGGAGTAATACACCGTTACATTGCTAAACAGCCGGGGCTGGTACACATGGTTCCACCGCAAGGACGCTACGCGGTTGCCCCATTCGATGCGGGCATTTTTGTCCGAAAAACTGGCTGATCCGTTGAATCGGCCTTCAAAGGTGTTTTGGTCCGTGTACCGGTCGCGCCCGGCATACACGCTCAGGTACAGCCGGTCGCGCGGTGAGAGGACTGCATTAAGTTTGAAGTTTAAGTCATAAAAAAAATAACTGGAGAAGCCGCCCGCCCGGCCCGACTGGAGTTTTTGGTTGCGCGAAACCGCCCGGATAAATGGATCGGCAAACGTTCTTCGTGCCGATACAATAAACGCAATCCGGTTTTTTACAAGGGGCCCCTCCAATGTGAACCGCGATGCTATAGGGCTGAGCGAAAAACTGCCACTCATTTTATTCAGGTTGCCTTCTTTGAGCGAAATATCCAGCACCGAAGAAAGCCGCCCCCCATACCGCGCCGGGAATGCCCCGCTAAACAGGTCCACGTGGCGAACAGCATCTGCATTAAACACCGACACAAACCCAAACAGGTGGGATACATTATACATCGGGACATCGTCGAGCACAATCAGGTTTTGGTCGGGCGAACCACCGCGCACAAAAAAACCGGCAGCCCCTTCCGTACCCCCCTGAATGCCGGGCAGCAGTTGCAGGCTGCGGAGCAGATCCGTTTCCCCGCCAATGGCAGGCAATTGCCGCACCCAGGCAGGGTCCACCCGAAAGGCACTCATTTGAGGCTGATCCTCAGCCGCACGGCCACTCTCAATCACCACCTCAGCTATCTGCGTTTCGCGGGGCACAAGGGCAATTTGTAGCGGTGACCTGCCCGTCATCCGCTTCGTGAGCTCTGTCGGCTCGTAACCCAGGTACCCGAAGCGCAACTGGCAGGAGTCTGACCTCAGCGGCAAGGCAAAATAGCCGTATGCATTGGTGAGGGTACCCGCCCCGCTCAGCAGGTCTACTACAGTGGCACCAATGAGGCGCTCCCCCGTGGTTGCATCCGTAACGTAACCGCTTGCCGTACGGTCAGACTGACCCGGAGAATTTGAACCGGAGGGGGGCCTGGCTGCTTTCAACACGATGGTTCGACCCTGTACCGTAACCGTAGCCGGCAAATCCATGCGCAGCCGGGAAGTCAGTCCTTCCAGGGTCCAGGTTTGGGCTGGCCAGCGCATGCGCCGTCCGGTATCGAAGGTGCCCGTGGCGTACACAAACCGGTAATCGGTTTGGCTTTCTACCGAGCGGATTACCTCCCCCAGTGTGGGATTTGCCCCCGTGTTCACCTGGAGTTCCTGCGCGGCAAGGGTAAAAGAAAGGCACAAAGCCCACATCATCGCAACGGTTCGCTGCGAATTCGCAATCGGTTTCATTTGCAGATTGGTTCGTTAAAGAGCAGCACAAGCGCCACCCATGAGTGTAAATCCGTTTTTTTCGTCCCCGGTAATTTTCATATCAAATGCCACGGCTATGGCTGCCAGCATGGAGGCTGGTTGCTCGTGTTCGAAAGTAGCGGTAAGCAAACAATCGCCCATTTCCGCCCGCTCAAGGTGAATGGCGACACCCATTGCCTCGCGGATTTCATTCAGCGCATCCCTCAGCGGCACCGATTGAAAGCGATATACCCCGGTAGCCCAAGCCACGGAGGCCAGTTCTACTGGCAGCGGCTCCCACCAGTCTCCCCGGAGTGCTGCCAACTGCCCCGGCAGCAGGTAGAGGGTATCCGGTGAGGTACTGTAAACCGCTACTTTGCCAGTATACACCTGCGCCCGCGCCGAGTCGTTGCCGAAGGTTTGTACGAGAAAGCTGGTGCCCAGCACCCGCAGACTTCCTGTACCAAATTGCACCACAAACGCCCGTGTCGTATCCCGGCGCACTTCAAAGAAAGCTTCCCCCTCCAGGTGTACCTGCCGCAAACCCTGGCCAAAGTCCCCCCGGGCCGTAAGCCGTGCGCCTTTGCGCAGCGTCACCCGGCTACTGTCGGGCAACCAAACTTGTGTGGTGCCCTCCGCTGCTGTCCACTCCATCGGTTGAGTGGATTGCCATTGCCACCATCCGGCAGCCAAAAGCAAAAACGCCACGGCTGCCGCCACCGTCCCCCATCCCACCGGTGGCCGCTTACGAACACGCGCCGGATACATTTCCGCTTGTATCTGCCCCCAAACACGGGCCTTGTCCGGTTCACCCGGTTCTGCAAGCGGTATTTCCGGATACAGGGTCCACAATCGGTTCCAATCAGCCCACTGAACCCGGTTTTTATCATCAGCTTCCAGCCAGGTATCCAGTGCCAATTGGTCCTCGGCCGAGAGAGGGGGGGAGAGCCAGCGAGCAATTTCTTCCGGAGTTGGGTTCATGTCAGAACGGGCTTTACTTGCTTGTCGGAAAAAACGGGCACTACCCCCACGCAGGGGATTAATTTTTTAAGAAAAAAAAGGAATCGCCCATACGCCTGCGGCCAGCAGCAGTTTGCGCAGCCGGGTAAGCGCCTTTCCAATCTGATTTTCAACGGTTTTCTGGCTGATGCCTAGGGTGTCAGCTATCTCCCTGTAGGAAAGTTGCTCAAACCGGCTCAGGGCAAATACCTCCCTGCACTGGGGCGGCAACTTATCCAGTGCGGCCATCAAACGGTTTTCCAGCTCAGCCGCTATCAACGGACTGTCGGCATGGTCACTCAGCGAGGCGGCCACCGATGGGTCAGCCTCCACCCAAAAGGGCTCCTTCTTTCGTAGGTGGTCAATGGCTTTGTAGGTGGCGGCCTGTGTGAGGTATGCTCCCCAGGAGACGGGTGGGGTAATACTTTCCCTGCGCCTCCAAAGGTCCAGAAATACATCGGCGGCGATTTCTTCGGCGATTTCTTTGTTACGTGTAAGTACATACAGCCGCCGGTAGACAAGCCCGTAGAAGTGGTCAAACAGTGCCTCAAACGCCCTTTCGCCGCCCTGCGGAAAAAGAAAAGCGGGTTCAGGCCGGTGTCGGTTCATGAGGGCAAAGGAGGATTTGGGAATAAAACCGCCATAAGCGAAATAATGTTTGGTGAGCAATTCTTGATTCGTCCTAACGAGCCTGTTGGCACCTACGTTTCCTTCACCCTGCAGCGGGCAAACGCATGAAAAAAGTAATAATCGTAGATGACGAAGCCCCTGACCTCCAATTGCTTAGGGATTACCTGGCCTTATTTCTGGAACTGGTGCTGCCGGGCGAATACAACAACGGGGTAGATGCCGTGAAAGGGATCATGGAGTTTAGTCCTGGTTTGCTTTTTTTGGATATTCAGACACCCGCATGAGCGGTTATGATGTGCTTACCCATCTCGAAGAAATGCCCAGGGTGGTTTTTACTATCGCATTTGACCAATATGCCCTCAAGGAGTTAGAGATACTTGCCGCCGATTATTTGCTACCCCTCCGACTTCTGCATAAAAAGTGCCTGGATCAACAGCGCTACCGCGCTGGATAACCTGTACCAGTATCTATTCCTGGGTCCTTGAGTGACGCGATCAAATAAATGGGCCATTGAGGAAGAAAACAAATGAATGCTTCCGCTTCAGGAAGTGAAGAGAACATACGATTGATGAAGTAACGACCCGATATTATCAACGTAAAACCCTATATTCGAAAACCTAAACCGGCTAACATGGAGTCATTTCACATCCGCCTCAAGGACGATCGATACCGGGAATTCTTGATGGACCTGCTTTCCCGGCTCGAATTTATAGAGTTTTCTTCCCCTGAGTTAACGGATGCTACCGAAAAACAAGGGCAGGAGAAGTACAATATCTTCGATTCAGCCGGGATATGGAGCGATTATGATGTAACGGGTGAAACGCTTCGTCAGTCAGGTCAGCATGGAATCGATAACGCTCTGCGACATCAATTATCCTGATAGGGTTGTACCGCTAAGATACTGAATTGCTCAGGCAATTGCGGGAAATTGGTCAGGACCAAATCGCGGTGAGTGCCATTACGGTGGGAGAGTTGTTTTTCGGCGCGCGAAACAAGGCCGAACTTGCCCGGATTGCCTCCGACATGGAAAGCATTCAGGTGATTCAGGTCAATGAACCCGTCAGTCAGTTAGCAATAGCATTGATTCGCAGATTTGCTTTAAGCCATAAGCTCCATTTGCCAGATGCCTTGATAGCAACTACAGGCATTTATTACGATTTGCCCATCTATACCCTCAACCTCAAAGACTTTAGATTCATACCCGAACTAAAAATTTGGACAGGGTCATGAATCACTTATCCTTGGGTAAATAGAATCGTGAAATTAGGCGGAGCCATACATTACACACAGCATTTCCTCGGCGGCATCGAATACCGCCAGGCAGCGACCGGCAATGCCGTGATCGAAGCCTTGTCCCCTTTTCTCAAGGCCGATGTGAACTATCGGGGAAGATTGCATATATTGAGGTAGTCGGCGGGAAGAGAAGCGAACCATTAGGTTACCCCTCCACGTACTACCTTGGTAAACGGTGTCAAAACCACGAAATCATCTTATGGTCCTGCAACATATCCTGATCGATTTGCCGTCAGATATCCTGTTGGCCCTGAATGAGTCAGAGGGTGAACTAAAGCAACGTATCAAGCTCGCTTTGGCCATACTGTTGTATATGGAGCAAAAAGTTACCATCGGCAAAGCCGCCCAAATTGCAGAGCTGTCGCGCTGGAAATTCGAGTCGGCTCTCTCCCAAAGTAAGCTGCCTGTGTCCACCTTGGATATCTCGGATGTCCTGAGCGATATAGAAAAACTGGCCTGAGATGATAGGAGGATCGGTCATTGCAGACTCGGGGCCGGTTTTCTCTTTGGCCATTCTTGACAAACTGGGCCTCCTGAATACCTTATTTCGAGAGGTGTATATTCCAGGAGCTGTATGGGAAGAGCTGTCTAAGGATGAAACCGCTGCCCATTACCCCTGAATTCAAGCGTATTTCCAAGGCAAGGTGAGAGAAGTATCGGGGTTCAATGAATTGACCTTTATCATGGACTACGGTGAATCGGAAGCTGTCTTTCTGTACCCGGAACTCGGTGCTGACTACCTGGTGATCGATGACAAAAAAGCCAGAGATATTGCCGAAAGCCTGGGTATTTCCTGTATTGGAACCATCGGTTTGCTTGCCGTTTCAAAAGAAAGAAGGCTAATCGGCGAGTTGCGTCCCCTCTTTGTATCCCTTCTTGACCATAGGCGATACTTTTCCGTTAGTTTGCTCAACACGATTTTAGCGAAATACGAGGAAGCGCCTTTGTGACGAGATGTCTCGCTTAAAACGACGGCAGATGCCCCAACCCAATGCCCGCCTCACCTTCTCCGACCACAATGCCAACGGTAAGATCGACCAAACGACCACCGCCACCAACGAGGTGCTGCAAGAGAATCCCTATTGAATATGGGCGTTGCAGCCAATGACTTTTTGCACTTAATTTTTCGAATACACTTGAAAAATTAGACCAAATAGGGATTGGGAGCATTTCTCCCGAAAAGTGCTTGCAACCCAAAGCGCAACGCTGCCGGGCACAACGACCCGCCTGTCCAGAGCGCTAAACTCACTTTTTCTCCATTTTTATCGACTTCCTCGACAACTAGCTTAAAGCATAACCTGACTCTCTGAGAAGGCTAATAAAGGGAGCAACCTTTGCCACCCAAGGTCAGGTATGAATTTTATCCGAAGTAAATCCCCTCCCGATCTATCTGGGATTGATGTAACACGCTTCGATAATTATGTAACATACCGGGTGCATAGGAAACGCAACTTTCGAAATCGACTCCTCCTTCCTGCAACCGACTTGGGAGTGGGAAGCTGAGCGTCAATCGGAGGTTGCGCTTAAGTCATATTTTTTTTCCTCCTAACGATCCAATGCCTCAATGGCCTGCCTGCATGCAGCAAAAAACACCGGATATGAAGGAAAATAAGATCACAACGCTGTTTTTGGACATCGGCGGGGTATTGCTGAGCAATGGCTGGGGGCATGAATCGCGCAGGGCGGCAGCCGAATTTTTCCATCTCGACTACGACGAGTTACAAGCCCGGCACAAGCTGCTCATGGGCATCTACGAAGAGGGAAAGCTATCGATATCTGCTTACCTCGATCAGGTTATTTTTTACGAGGAGCGTCCATTTTCTGCAGATGAATTTCAGGCATTTATGTTTGGCTGCACCACGCCCCACGAGGATATGATAGCCCTCATTCGTCAGCTGAAGATGAAGTATCATTTAAAAATTGGGGTCGTGAACAACGAAGCAAAGGAGCTGAATGAATACCGGATCAGGAAATTCAAATTCAATGAGTTTGTGGATTTTTATATCTCGTCCTGCTATGTCCACATGAGAAAACCTGATCCCGATATGTTTCGGTTGGCCCTGGATATCTCGCAGGTTTTGCCTCAGCATATCCTTTACCTCGAAGACGAAATGATGCACGTATCTACTGCTAAAAGCCTCGGAATCAACGGAATAAAGCACAATAACTTTTTGAATACTTCAAACGAGCTTGCCGGTTTTGGTCTGGTCGTTGATTAAGGATTAGCCTGACCGGATCACTCCGGTTTGTCAATACTAAAAATTTGCATTTAAAATAAAAACGCCATGAAATTTAAAGAAGAATTGCTGGTACAAGTAGATGAAAATGCAAGGGAAGGCACCGCGGCGGACGATCATTTTGAAACAAATGCGCTCTCTCCGGCACTCCTGCAAAAAATGGATGCCTACTGGCGGGCCGCCAATTACCTGTCGGTCGGGCAGCTCTACCTCCACGACAATCCCTTGCTTCGGGAGCCTTTAAAACTGGCGCATATAAAAAAGATGCTGCTGGGGCATTGGGGCACCACGCCTGGGCAAAATTTCATTTATGTACACCTCAACCGGGTCATCAAAAAATTTGACCTGGACATGTTCTACATCGCGGGCCCTGGCCATGGCGGTCCTGCATTGGTCGGTAATACCTACCTGGAAGGCACCTACAGCGAGATTTATCCCGAGATCAGCCAGGATGAGGCCGGACTGAAAAAGCTCTTTACCCAGTTTTCTTTTCCCGGTGGAATCCCCAGCCACGTTTCGCCCGATTGTCCGGGGTCCATACACGAAGGCGGTGAACTGGGCTATTCGCTCAGCCATGCTTTTGGGGCTGCGTTTGACAATCCGGAGCTGATTGTGGCCTGTATCATCGGCGATGGCGAAGCAGAAACCGGCCCGTTGGCCGCCTCCTGGCATTCCAACAAATTTCTCAACCCCATAACCGACGGAGCAGTATTGCCCATTTTGCACCTCAACGGGTACAAAATTGCCAATCCAACCGTGCTGGCCCGTATTTCTCATGAAGAACTGGATCAGTTGCTCCGGGGCTATGGCTGGGCACCTTTCTATGTAGAAGGCGACGAACCGCAAGAAATGCACCAGCTCATGGCCGCTGTGATGGAAGAAACGGTAAAGCGCATTCAGCAAATTCAACAACACGCCCGCAGCAATAACGACCCCCAAAGGCCGCGCTGGCCCATGATTGTGTTCAATTCACCCAAGGGCTGGACGGGGCCCAAAGTGGTAGATGGACTCAAAATTGAGGGCACTTATCGCGCGCATCAGATTCCGCTACAGGTAGATGCAGATCACCTGCCGCACCTGAAGATGCTGGAAAACTGGATGAAAAGCTATAAGCCCGAAGAGCTGTTCACCGACGAAGGTCAGCTTTTGCCTGAATTGGCCGAGCTGGCCCCCAAAGGGGATCGCAGGATGGGCGCCAATCCGCATGCCAACGGCGGCTTGCTGTTGCACGACCTGAATATGCCCGATTTTCGGAAGTATGCGTTGGATGTTCCTGCGCCGGGCGCTGTGGAGGCATCGGATACGCATACGCTGGGCATTTTGCTCAGGGAGGTAATCAAAAGCAACGAGGACCAAAATAATTTCCGCGTTTTTGGGCCCGATGAAATCCTCTCCAATCGTCTGAACGCCATTTTTGAAGTAACCAACCGGCAGTGGGAAGCGGAAACACGCGCAAACGATGAGTTCCTTGCTCCTCAAGGTCGTGCCATGGAGATATTGAGCGAACACCAGTGCGAAGGTTGGCTCGAAGGGTATCTGCTCACGGGGCGGCACGGGCTGTTTACCAGCTACGAAGCATTTATTCACATCGTCGATTCGATGTTTAACCAACACGCCAAGTGGCTTAAGTCGTGCAACAAACTGCCTTGGAGAAAAGACATTGCTTCCCTTAATTACCTGCTGGCCTCCCACGTTTGGCAACAGGCGCACAATGGAGATACCCACCAGGACCCCGGATTTATTGACCATGTGGTAAACAAAAAAGCTTCCATTGTGCGGGTGTATCTGCCACCGGATTCGAATTGTTTGTTGTCCGTTGGCGATCACTGTTTGAGAACCCGCAATTATGTAAACGTCGTGATTGCCGGTAAATACCTCGCTCCGCAATGGCTGAACATGGAAGACGCCATTTCGCACTGCACCCGCGGAATCAGCCGCTGGGATTGGGCCAGTAACGACCAGGACGGCGAGCCCGATGTGGTGATGGCCTGTTGTGGCGACGTGCCGACCCTCGAATCCCTGGCCGCCGTTACCATCCTTCGGGAGCATTTGCCTGACCTCAAAATCAGGGTGGTGAATGTGGTCGACCTCATGAAACTGCAGCCCAGTTCCGAACACCCCCACGGATTACCGGACAAGGATTTCGATGCGCTGTTTACCAAAGACAAGCCGATCGTGTTTGCCTTTCACGGATACCCGAAACTCATCCATCAGCTGACTTATCGCCGCACCAACCATGCGAACCTGCACGTGCGGGGTTACAAAGAAGAAGGCACGATCACGACCTTTTTTGACAACCTGGTACTCAACGACCTCGATCGGTTTCACCTGGTTATCGACGTAATCAACCGGATAACCCTGGTAAGCGACCAGGCAACGGCACTTAAGCATATGCTGCAGGAAAAGCTCGTCGAACACCGCGCGTACATCAATAAGAACGGGGAAGATTTACCGGAAATACGCAACTGGAAATGGACCAACAGGAAATGAAAGACAGCAACGGACCAAAAGGCTTTCCGGTGGTTTGTGTAGGCGGATCGGCCGGTGGGCTTGATGCTTATATCCGCTTACTCAAAAATCTGCCTGCTGATATGGGGGTAGCCATCGTCATTGTTAATCACCTCAGAACGGTAGTTACCATGCTCCATGAGATTCTCCCGAAGTACACAAAAATGCCGATTGAGCTGATCACAGAAAAACTGGATATCAAACCCAACCATGTGTTCATCATCCCCGAAAAGCGGGATTTACATGTGCTAAACGGCGAATTCCGCCTGGAGCCTATCTCAAAGCCCTGGGGATGGCCCGACGTGATAACTGTTTTTATGCGTTCAATGACGGAGCACTGGGATGGCAAACTGATCGCCGTTATTGTCTCTGGCTACGATGGTGATGGAGCAGCAGCGCTTTGCGGGATTAAGGAAGTAGGCGGGATTACGATCGCGCAAAAACCCGATACCGCCGGGAGACCGGATATGCCTGAGAGTGCAATAGCCACCGGATGTATCGATTATATTCTGGCGCCTGAGGATATCGCTCAGGAAATTACCCGAATTGCCCGCGTAGAATCAGAGATCCGCTAAAGGCTGAATGACAAATAAGGAAATGGAAATACAGCAAATCATCAAAGGCATAAACATTGGCATTGCAGCAGATCACGGAGGATTTGAGCTGAAAACGAAACTGACTTCCTTGCTCAAGGCGGAAGGCTACGCAGTAGAAGATTTCGGCGCCCACGAGCGGGTTGTCGGAGATGACTTCCCCGATTTCGTGGTTCCCTTGGCCCGGGCGGTGGCGATAGGTACCGTTACCCGGGGCGTTGCGATTTGCGGCAGTGGGGTAGGGGCTTGCATGGCCGCTAACAAAGTGCATGGCGTGCGGGCGGCATTGATCACCGATTCCTTTTCAGCACATCAGGGCGTGGAAGATGACTACATGAACGTGATGTGTCTGGGCGGCGAAGTGACCGGAGATGGCCTTGCCTGGGAGCTGGTCCGGATATTTTTGAACGCGCATTTCAAAGGCGACGAAAGATTTATCCGGAGGCTGGCAAAATTGAAGGAGCTGGAGACCGGTGAACCTACCGCCACCATCATACACGACTTAGCCACGGCGAAAAAGTAAGTTGTGTGCTAAAAGCGAACGTCAATTGCTTAAAACAATCAGGAAAAAAATTAAAAACACCATGAAAAAGGAAACCAATCAACCGAAAGTTCCCCGCAAACGAATAGATCCGAAGGATGCACAAAACCTTCCGGGATATCCGGTCTATCCTACAGCCGAGGACATTTATACCAAGTGGAAAGAAGAAGAAGACATCAATCCGGAAGATATTACGAAACAAAAAGTGCCCAACGAAGTGCCCGGCGAAGACAACGAGCAAGGCTTTGAGGACGATATTTCCGGAAGTGACCTGGATATCCCCGGATCAGAACTGGACGATGCGCAGGAAAAGAAAGGCAGCGAAGACGAAGAAAATAACTACTACAGTTTGGGCGGCGATTCCAATAGCAATTTGGATGAGGATAAAGGGTAAGTAAGCCCTTTTTTTTAAATACAAAGCGTTCTCTGCGTGAAACTACGCCCTACAAAATGTGAATTAAACGCAAAGGTTTCGCAAAGGAAGCAAAGGGCCTTTCTCTGTGTTCTCTGCGATGCCTCAGCGTTCTCTGCGTGAAACTGCGCCCTACAAAATGTGATTTAAACGCAAAGGGCGCAAAGGTCTGGCAAAGGAAGCAAAGGTCGTTCTCAGTATTCTCAATGGTATGTTATTGATTTTCAAGGAAGTGTACTCCGGTTGTTCCGTAAAGCACTTTCGTTCGGGTAAAATAAATCAATAAGTGATGAATGTACATGCACTTAAATCCACGGCTAAGGCCATGGTGGCCTACAAAAAAGGCCTGTTGGCGATCGACGAAAGCATTGGCACCTGCAACAAGCGATTTGCAGAATTGGGGATACCAGAAACGGCGGCTCTCAGGTGCGCTTACCGCGAAATGATCGTGAACACGCCCGGCCTGCATGAAAGCATCAGCGGGGTTATTCTCTTCGACGAAACCGCCCGCCAGCATTTGAAAGACGGCACTTCGTTTATCAAGGCCATTGCCGACAAAGGAATGGTGCCCGGTATCAAGGTAGATACAGGCGCCAAAGACCTGGCCGGCTATCCCGGAGAGAAAATAACCGAAGGGCTCGACGACCTGCGCGACAGGTTGAAAGTCTATGCCGAAATGGGCTTGCGGTTTGCCAAGTGGCGCGCGGTGATTGCCATCGGGCCAGGTATTCCCGGCCGTGCTTGTATAGAAGCCAATGCCCACGCCCTGGCCCGCTATGCTGCGCTGTGTCAGGAAGCAGGTTTGGTTCCCATCGTAGAGCCCGAAGTGCTCATGCAAGGCGATCATACCTTGGCGCAAACCCAAAAAGTGACAGAAGAGGTGCTGACAACCTTGTTTTATCACCTTCACCAGCAGCGAGTCATGCTGGAAGGCATCCTCTTAAAAGCGAGCATGGTTACGCCCGGTGTGGACTGCCCAACGCAGGCAACCGCGGGCGAAGTTGCCGATGCGACCATTCAATGCCTTTTGCGGACGGTGCCTGCTGCTACCGCCGGCGTCGCCTTTTTGTCGGGCGGGCAATCCGGAAAGCTGGCTTGCGAACACCTGAATGCGATGCATGTCTGGTACGAATCCCGGCTACCCTGGCCGCTTACCTTTTCCTTTGGCCGGGCCATTCAGCAGCCTGCGATGGGAATTTGGTCCGGAGCGCCCGATCAGGTCGTGGAAGCACAGCAAGCCCTCTCTCACCGGGCCCAATGCAGCCAGGCGGCTTTGACCGGAGATTATGACCCTATCACGGATTCGCCCCCACTAGTAACCATCTAATGAGCCAAAAAACCCTTTATCCTTTAAAATTTGCGCCTATTTTCCAGTACCGGATTTGGGGAGGAAGGCGATTGGCTGATCTGCTCACGGCGCCAATGCCCGAAAACGAACCAATAGGCGAAGCCTGGCTCCTGAGCGACCGGGAGGATCACCAAAGCGTGGTAGCCAACGGGCCACTCAAGGGCACCACTATCCGCGAACTTATGCAGGAGGATGCCACCCCGCTGCTGGGGAGGCTGGCCGGACAATTTCCCCGGTTTCCGCTGCTACTCAAGTTTCTGGATGCCAAAGAAAAACTGTCCGTGCAGGTGCACCCGTCCGATGCCTATCCGGAGTTGCTACCCGCAGGTGAAAGTGGCAAAACAGAGGCTTGGGTGATATTAGAGACCGAAAGGGATAGCCAGATAGTTGCAGGGCTGAAACCCGGCTCCACGGCTGACACGCTTCGGCAGGCAATGGGAAATAAGACTATTGCGAACTCCCTGGAGTCCTTCACCCCACAAATTGGCGACGGTATTTTCCTGCCTGCAGGCACCGTACATGCTTTGGGCGGGGTGGTGGTATTCGAAGTGCAGCAAAACAGCGACGTTACCTTCAGGCTATACGATTGGGACAGAATCGACATCAAAACGGGGAAAATGCGAGACCTTCAGCAGCAAGAAGCCCTCGCCTGCATCGACTATGAGCAAGGAAAGGTAAAGCCTGTGATTCCGGTATCGGAAGGAAACGGATGCGAAAGGCTCTTTAAATCTGACCATTTTAACCTGTGGCGGATAAATGACACAGCTGCATTCGAAGTAGGGATAGAAGCCACCCCCCGCGTACTCGTTTGCCTTTCGGGCAGCGGTGACATTGTCCACGAAACCACGCTTTACCCCATTTCCAAAGGAGAGGTGATGCTACTGCCTGCTGTGGTGGGTGAGTGCTTCTGCAAACCGCAACCTGCGATTACCCTGCTGGAAATATCGCTCCCTGAGGCCCTCCCGACTACATGAAAAAGCTCATTGTATTTGACCTCGATGGCACCCTTGCCAAAAGCAAATCGGCACTTTCCGATGAAATGTCTTCCCTCTTCCATCGCCTGCTGGGTATAGTCAAAGTAGCGGTAATCTCAGGCGGGGCATGGCCACAGTTTGAGAAACAAGTCCTCTCCCGCCTGGCAGAAGACGACAGCCTGATGAATTTATTCATCCTCCCGACCTGCGGTACGCAGTTTTACCAATACCAGGGGAGCTGGACCAAAGTTTATTCAGAAGATTTTACCGAATCTGACAAAGAGAAAATAATCAACGCACTTACGAAGGCCACCGAAGGAGCACACCTCAATATTGAAAATGTGTGGGGAGAGGCCATAGAAGATCGGGGAAGCCAGATCACGTTTTCGGCCCTGGGGCAGCAAGCACCTTTGGAGGAAAAGAAAAAGTGGGATCCGGATTTCGCCAAAAGGAAAAAAATCAAAGCGGAGCTGGACCAACTCCTGCCTGGGTTTTCGGTGCGCCTCGGCGGCACCACGTCCATCGACATTACCCAGCACGGCATCGACAAAGCCTACGGCATCAAAAAACTGAGCGAAAACCTGGTGATTACCCTCCGGGAAATGATTTTTATCGGCGATGCCTTGTTTCCCGGTGGCAACGACTATCCCGCAAAAGAAGCCGGAGTGGTGTCCATTTCTGTCAATAATCCGGACGATACCCAGCGGGTCATCGAGACGATCCTTGCCTGCCTGGCTTGATCACTTTGTACTTAAAATAACAGCATGAACATGAGTAGCATACAATTGCAGCGGTTGGGGTTGCTCATGGAGCCCGAAGCCGGCAACCCGCGGGAAGTGGAAGGGGTACTCAACCCTGCTGCGGTTAGGGGCCCCGATGGTCACCTCTACCTCTTTCCCCGGCTGGTGGCCAAAGACAATTACTCCCGGATCGGAATAGCCCGGGTACTTTTCGACGAAAACGGGGAACCCAAAGGCGTGGAACGGCTGGGGATCGCCCTTGAACCCGAAGCCCCCTATGAGTTGCGGCCCGACGGCAGTGGCGGCTGTGAAGATGCCCGGGTTACGTATGTGGAGCCCCTGAAATGCTATGTCATGACCTACTCGGCTTTTTCCCCCAAAGGCCCCCGGATCGCATTGGCATCCTCAACGGATCTGCTCCACTGGAAACGCCTCGGCCTCGCCACGTTCGAAGATTACTACGGGATCGATTTTGTGAATGTGGACAACAAAGACGCGAGTCTTTTCCCGGTTGCTATCCCCAATCATGCGGGCAAAATGCAGCTCGCCATGTTGCACCGTCCCCTCTTTAAGGGCACACGGCCCGAGGAAACCGTAAGCGAGGCAGCCTTGCGCACCATCGACCTGAACCACGAAAGTATCTGGATTTCCTATTGTCCGATTAACCCGAAAGGACTGGAGGCCGGCCACCTGGGTTTGTTTAACTCCCATCACAGGCTGGCTACGCCTGTTTCACCTTGGGAGCGCCTCAAAATCGGCGGCGGGTCTCCCCCAGTGCTCACCCGGCATGGCTGGCTGATAGTTTACCACGGCGTGCAGGAAATAGATGTATCTGCGCCAGGCACCCACAAACTCTGTTATTCTGCCGGTATCATGATCTTGTCCAAGGAGCACCCACAAGTCATTCTGTATCGGTCTGAATCTCCGGTCCTGACTCCCATTGGCCTGAAGGAACGCGAGGGGATGGTCGATAACGTCGTTTTTCCAACGGGTATTGATCGAAGAGACGACCTGGCGCAGCCCGATCGGTTTGATGTGTACTACGGCATGGCCGACAGCCGGATTGGCGTTGCCCGATTGGATTTGCCGGAGACTTTACCGTTAGAGGGGTTGGCCGATTCTCCGGAAAACACGGTATGATAGACCTTTTTAAGTCAAAATAGCCACGATTGCAAGGATAATGGCGCCTCATACGCAAATCTATTCTCCTTTACTAAATACAAGATTTATGTAAATCCTACCTAAAATAATGTAACACTTTGGCCGATCCGCTTCAAGACCTTAGTGACTAACAATTTAACAACAACTGAGATGCCTCCCCAAGACAATCCGTTGAACCATGGCAAGATATTGTCTGTAAGGGGGAGCGTGGTAGATATTGGCTTTCAGGACCATCTGCCCGCAATTTATACCCTGCTTCACACCGGAGAAAATAACCAGATCGCAATCGAAGTATTGGCGCAGCTGGATGCCCACCGGGTGCGGGGCATCGCCTTGAATCCTACGCAGGGACTGGCCCGTGGCATGCAGGTAGAGACCGATGGCAAACAACTGACGGTACCCACGGGCAAAGAAATCATGGGCCGGATGTTTGATGTTTTTGGAAACACCATTGACAACCTCGGGCCCATAGGCGATATCAAAAGAACATCTATTCATCAATCTCCGCCGCCGCTTTCCAGCCGGTCCACCCATTCCGAAATTTTCATCACTGGCATCAAGGCTATCGACGTGCTTATCCCCCTCGAAAGAGGCGGCAAAGCGGGTCTGTTTGGCGGTGCTGGTGTAGGCAAAACGGTACTGCTGACCGAGATGATCCACAACATGGTGGGCCACAACAAAGGGGTGAGCATGTTTTGCGGAATCGGCGAAAGGTGCCGCGAAGGGCAGGAATTGTACCACGACATGAAAGATGCGGGCGTGCTCGAAAACATGGTGCTCGTTTTTGGTCAAATGAACGAACCTCCTGGGGCACGCTTTCGGGTGGGTCATGCTGCCCTCACCATGGCTGAATATTTTCGCGATGAAGAACATCGCGATGTACTCCTGCTGATCGACAATATATTTCGCTTTATACAGGCAGGCATGGAAGTGTCGGGCCTGATGGGGCAAATGCCTTCCAGGCTGGGATATCAGCCCACCCTGGGTACCGAGCTTTCACAACTGGAAGAGCGGATTGCCAACACCGATGCGGGAGCCATCACGTCCATACAGGCGGTGTATGTTCCTGCCGATGACCTTACCGATCCGGCGGCTGTGCATGCTTTTTCGCACTTGTCCGCCTCCATCGTGCTTTCCAGGAAAAAAGCCAGCGAAGGATTGTACCCGGCCATTGACCTGCTGCACTCCAATTCAAAAATGGCTACCCCCGGCATCATTGGCAAGCGGCACTACGACCTGGCACAGGAGATCAGGCAAACCCTCGGCCACTACGAAGAGCTCAAGGACATCATCGCTATGCTGGGTATGGAGCAGCTTTCCGCTTCGGACCACAACATCGTCAACCGGGCCCGGAGGCTGGAGCGGTTTCTGACTCAGCCCTTCTATGCCACGGAGCAATTTAGCGGCATAAAAGGGCAGGAAGTAAGCCTCGACGACGCCCTCAGCGGCTGCGAACGCATCCTTTCAGATGAACTGAAGGACATACCCGAAAGTGCCTTTTACATGATCGGGACCATCGATGACGCCCTGAAGAAAAACAAAAACAAAGCGGACAATCAAGAAAAAGACAATCAAGAGAAAGACAAACAAGCGGAGGCAACCAACGTGGAAGCGCCTGTAAACGCCTGACTTTAGCACCGATCTATGACCATGAACCTCAAAATACTGCTGCCCTTTCGCGTGTTCGCTGACCTGAAAAATGTCAAGCGTATCGTGATGGAAACCAGCGAAGGTTCATATGGCCTGCTTCCGCAACGGCTAGACTGTGTAGCGGCCCTGGTTCCGGGCATTTTTACCTACGAAACAGACCGTGTGTACGACCTGGCTGTGGATGAGGGGGTGATGATCAAGGCGGGGCAGGAAGTGCTGGTTTCGGTGTGGAACGCCATCGAAGGAGCTGATCTTGGGAAGCTGCGCGAAACCGTAGAAACTGCCTTTCAATTGCTTGATGAAGAGGAGAAGCACGCCCGCTCGGTGATGGATAAAATGGAGAACGGCTTGGTGGTGAGATTGGAAAAAATCAGAGATAAATGATGGAACCTACCGAAACCCGAAAAGAAGATACCTTCAGCAAAGAGGTAGTCGCCAAAGCCGGTCGCAAACTCCGGGCACGTCAATCGGACTCGCAAAGTGTGTGGTCGGGGTTGGGCATGTTCGGGCTGGTAGGATGGTCGGTTACCGTGCCGACCTTGCTGGGTGCCGGAGCCGGTATTTGGCTGGATGCCCATCACCCGCAGTCGTTTTCCTGGACACTGAGCCTGCTGATTGCGGGGCTGCTGAGCGGCTGCCTGATTGCATGGCATTGGATAGATAAAGAACACAAAGAAATGAATGAACCTAATGACTAATTTTTCGCTGTTGACACTTGCTCTAATTGGTGGAATAGTACTTGGCGTGCTGTTCTTTGGCGGCCTCTGGGCAACCGTAAGGATGGTAACAAAAGCAAAGGTGCCTGCCATTTGGCTACTCACCAGTTTACTTATTCGGTTCTTGATCACCTTGCTTGGCTTTTACTATATCGGAGCGGGCAGCTGGAAAACCATGCTAACCTGCGCTTTGGGCTTTTGGATAGGGCGGATGATCGTTTTTTATAGTTCCAAACAGCTGGAACTCAAACGCATAGAACCGGGAAAGGAGGAAAGAAATGAAGCTTAGCCCCGACGAAACGATCTTTTGGCAGTATGGCTTTGTGACCATTAACCTGACCCTTGTCACCACCTGGGCCATCATGCTCCTGCTGGTCTCCTTGTCGGTATTGGCTACCCGCAAGCTGAAGACCGGTAATCAAATTTCCCGGTCTCAATCTATGATGGAAATAATTGTTACGGGGATCAATGGCCAGATCCGCGAAGTGGGGCTCAAGGAGCCCGGGCAATACATCGGCTTCATCGGCACCTTGTTTCTGTTCATCGGCACAGCTAACCTGCTAATTATTTTACCCTGGTACGAACCCCCCACGGGTTCGCTTTCGACCACGGCGGCTTTGGCGATATCGGTGCTGCTGGCCGTGCCTTTTTTTGGCATTCAAAAAAGTGGCCTGCTGGGTTACCTGAAAACCTACCTGCAACCGACCTTCATCATGCTGCCTTTTAACCTCATCAGCGAAGCATCTCGCACCGTGGCCTTAACCGTCAGGTTGTTTGGCAATATCATGAGCGGCGGTTTGATCGTGGCCGTGTTGCTCAGCATCGCGCCCTTCGTTTTTCCGGTAGTCATGACGGCTCTTGGCCTATTAACGGGCATGGTTCAGGCTTATATTTTCGCCATTCTGGCCACTGTTTACATAGCCGCAGCCGTGCACGAGAGCAAGAAAAAAGACAAAAAATCAACCACTCATTCAAAGGAGGTTAGCCATGGATAATGTATCAATCATAGCAATCGTATCAATTATTGCCGCAGGATTTACCACAGGTGTGGGATGTATGTTTCCGGCCTTGGCCGAGGGAAAATCGGTGTCGTCGGCATTGAGTGCCATTGCTCAGCAACCCGACGCTGCGCCCACCATCACCCGGACCCTGTTTGTGGGTCTGGCGATGATCGAATCAACGGCCATTTATTGCTTCGTGCTTTCCATGATTTTGGTTTTCGCCAATCCCTTCTGGAACCACATCATTCAATAGACCACTCAACATGGAAATTAACTGGTTTACAGTGGTGGCTCAGGTGATTAACTTCCTGATTCTGGTCTGGCTACTCCAAAAGTTTCTGTACCATCCTATTCTCAAGGCCATCGATGACCGTGAGAAAAAGATTGTGGATCAGATCAACGATGCGGAGGCCAAGAAAACAGAGGCGAAAGCTGAGCGGGAGGAATTCAGGTTGAAAAATGAAAAGTTTGACCAGGAGAAAAAGGACTTGATGACCAAAGCGGTTTCGGAAGTAAAAAGCGAACGGGAAAAGCTGGAGGAGGACGCCCGGAAGGAAGCTGCCGACCTGCGCACCAAACAGCAAAAATCCTTGCAGGACCTGGCGACCAGCCATGACCAGCAGCTGGTTCAAAAAACGCAGGACGAAGTGTTTGCTATTGCCAGCAAAGTACTGCGTGAACTTAGCTCCCAAAGCCTCGAAGAACAGGCCGTGGATACCTTCATTCAGCGGATTAATGCCCTCAAAGAATCGGAGAAAAAACAATTCAGGGACGCCTTCGCGACCAACGGGAACCTGCCAAAAGCCAAGCAGGAATCCATGATTATTCGCAGTGCCTTTGACCTGACCAAAAAACTGCAGACCAAAATAACCGGCGCCGTGGAAGGGATATTGCCCGGGGAAATTTCATTTGAATACAAAACAACGCCCGAGCTCATCAGCGGCATCGAGCTTTCCCTGCATGGGTACAAGCTGGCTTGGAGCATATCCGCCTACCTCGCTTCCATGGAGCAAACCATAGCCGAATCAGCTACCAGTAAGCCCAAGGAAAAATCAGCAAAAGAAGAACATGCCCCTGAACCCGTTAAATAACCCGATCGCAGGTGCTTTCACCGTCATGGCAACAACCAGGGAGGCGCATGTCTTTCCTTTTGTGCCAAAGGAGGTGGGCGTAGTGACCAGCGTGTCGGCAGGCATCGTAAAGGTTTCCGGCCTTCCAGGGGCGGGTTTTGAGGAGTTGCTGAAATTTCCCGGTGACCTGTATGGCATTGCCTACAACATCGACGAAGAAGAAATAGGCGTCATTCTCTTGGGAAACGACGCCCTGCTGAATGCCGGCGACGAAGTGGAAAGAACCTTCCGGGTAATGGATATCCCGGTAGGCGAAACCCTCATTGGCCGGGTAATCAGCCCATTGGGCGAAGCCATGGATGGCGAGGGTCCCGTTAACCAGTCGCAAAGGCTGCCCATCGAAAGGCCCTCTCCGGCCATCATGGACCGGGTGGCCGTGTCCGTACCGCTGCAAACGGGCCTGAAGGTAATCGATGCCCTGATCCCGGTGGGCCGCGGGCAAAGGGAGTTGATTTTAGGGGACCGACAAACCGGCAAAACCGCCATTGCCCTCGATGCCATCCTCAATCAGCACGACAAAAATGTCATTTGCATTTATTGCGCCATCGGGCAGCGGGCTTCTTCGGTGGCGAAGGTGGTTGCGCATTTAAAAGAAAGAGGGGCCATGGCCTATACCCTCGTGATGGTGACCGAAGGAAATGACCCGCCGGGGCTGAAATACATCGCTCCGTATGCGGCGACCAGTATTGCGGAGTTTTTCATGGAACAGGGCCGCGATGTGCTCATTGTTTACGACGACCTCACCCACCACGCCCGTGCCTACCGGGAGCTCTCGCTGCTGCTCCGAAGACCCCCCGGGCGCGAAGCCTTTCCCGGAGATATTTTTTACATCCATTCGCGGCTGCTGGAGCGTTCCACCCACCTCTCAGAAAAACTGGGCGGAGGAAGTCTGACCGCACTTCCGATCATTGAAACAGAAGCTCAGAATATCTCTGCTTATATCCCCACGAACCTCATTTCCATTACGGATGGGCAGATTTACCTCTCCCCCAAATTGTTTGAGTTGGGTATTTTGCCAGCGGTAGACGTGGGTAAATCGGTGTCAAGGGTGGGCGGAAAAGCACAGCTACGGGGCTTTCGGGCGGTAACGGGCAACCTGAAGCTCGATTATTCGCAGTTTGAAGAGCTGGAAAACTATGCCCGTTTCGGCACCCGGCTCGACGACGATACCCGGAAAACGATTATCCACGGAAAGCGGATCCGTGCCTGGCTGATCCAGCATGAATTGCAGCCCATGCCGGTAGCCGAGCAGATCGTGATTTTACTTGCGCTGACCAAAGGATACTTCGATACGGTTCCTGTTGTAAAAATGGAAGAAGCGGAGCAAGCGTTGCTGGAGGGCAGTGCAACATCGCTTCCCGCTTCGATCAGGAAAGTATTGGTTTCGGATGAAGAATTGAGCGATGACGACCGGGAGGCCATCCTGAAGATTTGCCTCGATATACTCAAGCCTTTTCAGGTCATTCTTGATTCGGATCAAAACAAAACCTGATGGATACCTTAGCCAACCTGAGCAGAAAACTAGCCGGGGCGGAGGACCTACACTCCGTGGTGCGATCCATGAAAGCCATGGCCGCGTCCAATATTGGCCAATACGAAACTGCCCTCCTTTCGCTGGGAGACTACTACCACACCGTGGCGCTCGGGCTGGTAGCCTATTTCAGCGGATCAAAACCCAACGTACAAGAGCCGGAATCCGCCCAACCCGGCGTACCCCTGAACGGCATTATCGTCTTCGGCTCCGACCAGGGGCTTGTGGGGCAGTTCAATGATTCGCTGGCGGGTTTTGTGGCCGAATCGCTGGCTGATTTGCCCGGAAAAAAAGAAATATGGGCGGTAGGGGAGCGGGTGCAGTTGCTTTTAACCGACCTGGGATTTAGCGCTACACAGCTTTTTTCAGTGCCGCAATCGGTGAATGCCATCACCCCTTTGGTCGGGCAGCTCCTGATGAATTGTGAAGAACACATGGAGCGCGGAAGCCTGAATACGTTTTACCTTTTTCATAATCAGCCCAAACCGGATGCCGGTTACCAGGCCGTGAAGCACCGGTTGTTGCCGCTGGACAAGGAATGGAAGCAGACGATTACCGAGCTGAAATGGCCCACCAAGCTACCGCCGCAGGTGGCCGGAGGAATGAGCGATACACTGCATGGGCTCATCCATCAATACCTGTTGATCTCGATTTTCAAGGCTTGTGCCGAATCGTTGGCCAGCGAAAATGCCAGCCGCCTGGCCGCTATGCAACGTGCGGAAAAAAACATAGAGGAATTGCTCGACGACCTGAAGCACAAGTTTCATTCCCTGCGCCAGGGACTCATCGATGAGGAATTATTTGATATCATCTCCGGATTTGAAGCCCTGAAGACTCCCTAAGCCCACGACCGAAACATGAAAGCAACCCCTCATTCACCCATGGTGCTTACCGTCAATGCCGGATCTTCCAGCCTCAAATTCAATCTATTCGATTGTGAGGAATCCTTGCAAAGTATATTTCACGGAGAAATTGCCGGAATCGGCACCGACCACGCTACCCTCAGTTTTGGCTATGGAAAAAGTGACCTCATCACCCGCGAGCCGCTGCCCGTAAGCGACATAGCCGCCGCTGGAAACCATTTGCCGGGTATTTTGGAAAAGCATACAGACATAGGTTCCCTGGTAGGCATCGGTCACCGGATTGTGCATGGGATGGATCACACAGCCCCGGCACGTATTACTTCGCGCTTATTGGAAGATTTGAAAAAGATTCAGGCGTATGATCCCGATCATTTGCCCGGCGAGCTCCGCTTGATTGAGTCATTCAGCCAGCGGTTTCCGGGAGTGCCTCAGGTAGCCTGCTTCGACACGTCGTTTCATGCAACGATGCCCGATGTGGCCCGGAGGTTGGCCATTCCGCGGAGGTATGATAAAAAGGGCATTCAGCGATATGGTTTTCACGGGCTATCCTACGCATATCTTTTGGAAGAACTGGAACGAATTGCCGGAAGAGAAGCCGCGCAAGGGAAGGTGATTATGGCGCACCTCGGCAGTGGTGCCAGCCTGGCCGCCATCCACGGGGGGCAATGCCTCGACACCAGCATGGGTTTCACCCCCGCCTCAGGCATACCCATGAGCACCCGTAGCGGCGACCTGGACCCCGGAGTTGCCTGGTATTTTATGGAAATCGAAAAAATGAATGCACCTGCATTCAATCATTTGATCAACCACGAATCCGGCCTTTTGGGGGTTTCAGAAACCAGCTCAGACATGCAGCAACTCCTGAAAATACAGTCGGAGGATCACCGGGCAGCAGAAGCAATCGAGTTGTTTTGCTATCAGGCCAAAAAATGGATTGGTGCCTATGCGGCGGTGCTCGGAGGATTGGATACCCTCGTTTTTTCGGGAGGCATCGGCGAACATGCGCCTGCAATACGTGCGAAGATTTGCCAGGGTATGGGCTTTCTTGGCATTGACCTGAACGATGAGCAAAACGCCCGGAATGCAGCCATCATTTCTCCCGATGCGGGAAAAGTATGCGTCCGGGTAATCAAAACGAACGAGGAGCACATGATCGCAAAGCAGGTTTGCCAAGTACTGCTGCTCCCGGTTTCTCCTTCCATTGACCACCAGTCAGCGTAAACCATGGATTTCATCGATTACTACAAAACCTTGGGGTTGACCAATAAGGCAACGGCAGCAGAAATAAAAAATGCTTACCGGAAATTGGCCCGAAAGCACCACCCCGACCTGAACCCCAACGACAAGGAGGGTGAACGTAAATTTAAGGAGATCAACGAGGCCAACAGCGTGCTGAGCGATCCCGAAAAACGCAAGAAATACGATCAGTACGGCAAGGACTGGGAGCATGCCGATGAGTTCGAAAAAGCCAAAAGGCAACAAGGCTACAACCCTGCAGGGGGCTCTCCCTTCGGCGGAGCATCCGGTGGCGATTATTCAGATTTCTTTGAGTCGATGTTTGGCGGAGGTGGCGGGGGTGGAGGTACGGGAGGCCGTCGGAGGCAGGTGAAATACCGGGGCGAAGATTACCACTCCGAATGGAATTTGACGCTATTGGAGGCTTACAAAACCCATAAACAAACGCTGACGGTGAACGGAAAATCGATCAGGATCACCATTCCGGCGGGTATCGAAAATGGGCAAACCATCAAAATTGGCGGCCAGGGCGGCCCAGGCGTCAATGGAGGTCCGGCAGGGGACCTGTATATTTCCTTTGTGGTTGCCAACCATCCCAGGTTTAAGCGGATGGGCGACCAATTGTACGCCAACGTGGACCTGGATTTGTACACGGCGGTGCTCGGCGGCGACATCACCGTCGATACCCTGGACGGAAAAGTGAAGGTGAAGGTAAATCCGGAAACGCAGAACGGCGAAAAGATCAAACTCAAAGGAAAAGGCTTCCCGATGTATAAACAGGAGGGGCATTTTGGCGACCTGTATATTACTTACTCCATTAAAATACCGACCAACCTCACCGAAAAGCAAAAGGCCCTGTTTCTTGAATTATCCCAAATCCAATAGCCATGCGCACACAAAATTTCATTGCTATCGAAGAGCTATGCAGGAGTCACGACATAGAGATTTCCTTTATCAGCTCCTTGCAGCAAACCGGCTTGCTGTCAATCACCACTATCGAAAACCAGGCGTTCATCGATGCTGTGGAGCTGGCTGAAGTGGAGAAATACATCCGTTTTCGCTACGAACTCGACATTAACCTCGAAGGGATTGATGCCATTGTGCATTTGCTGAAGCGCATCAACGACTTGCAGCAGGAAGTATCGATGCTCAGAAACCGGCTAACAGCCATCGACAGCGCCTGGTAATGGGCAATATCTGGCACTACGCCTTTACCGTGTTTATGGCCTTTTTCGCCATTATGAACCCGATGGTCAATATTCCCATTTTTATCAAGCTCACTGAGGGGCAGAGCAAGGCAGATCAAAAGAAAGTGGCGAAAACAGCGACTTTGGTGGCCTTTGTTATCGTTACGGCATTCATCCTGATCGGAAAATATATTTTCGAAATCTTCGGCCTGACCATCCCTGCCTTCAAGGTATTTGGCGGCATTCTCATCTTTTTCATCGGCTTCGAAATGTTGCAGATGAAAAAACCCCGCCTCAAAAAACACCCGGAAGAACCCTAGACGAAGGAATTGCTATCTCCCCGCTGGCCATACCGATCCTTGCCGTACCGGGCACCATTGTCACGGCTATGAACTTTGTGGCGAATGCCAATCTGTTTCAGATGCTCGTGACCATCTTCATTTTCGCCCTGTCGATTTTATTAAACTACCTGGCCTTTATCTACAGCGGCTACCTGGTACGGCTGCTGGGAAAGAAAAACTTTGTGATTATCGGGAAACTCATGGGCATTATCCTGGGCGTGCTGGGTGCCAATATGCTCCTGGAGGGAATCCATCTTGCATTCGGCATATAAGGCAAAGTGGGATACATGTAATTCATATTCAGAATTGTATAATACATCCTGCAGCTTCAAAATTGATCTTTGCATTCCTGTTTCGGAGAAAGGTTGATTCTTCAGCAAATGGAGGAAAACGAATTTATGTATGCTATTGAAGTACAAAGGGCAACCAGGGTAAAAAATCCTCCCCAAAATTAAGACCGCTATCATGAAAAAGTATCTTCCCTTATACCTGTATGGTACCACTATCATCTTAGGGGGTGTTTTTCTATTAGTATCACAAATTATCCCCTTCTCCTTCCTCAGCATCAGAATCACCCTCGGCTTGGGCTTAATTTTGGGGGCGGCACTGGCGATTCTCACTGCCTTGTCACGCCGAAGGAAGCAGGTACAGTTTGCTTACCATGAAATGCATGCTTTGGCCATGTTGGTTTATGGCATCTCGGTATTGATGTTCTGCAAAACATGGGAAAGCCTCATTTACTTTACGGGTTTTCTCTTTTTTTTCTATACATTTTCTGAAATCATCTTCTGCGGATGGCTTTTCAACCTGGGGCAAAGCATGACTTATCCAATCATTTTTATTCGGTTGTTCCTCGGATTATTGATCGGTGTCGGAACCATTATTATCATGCATCAGGCCGATATCACCGAGGTTGTAAGCCTCGAAGGCTATGGCATCCTTTTGATTGTAGTAGGCATTAACATTTTGCTGTATGTTCCGGTTCTCAAAAGGGGCGGATTTAATCAATTTGAAGGCAATTTTAAAGAAGTATCTTAATGAAAATTGTGCTCATCGTTGCTTCCATTGTTATTGGAATATTCTTCGTATTTCAAATAGTTACCACCATGTCAACAAGCAAAACAGAAACGCAGGCTTACAAAGTAATTCGGGTAGAAGATAAATTTGAGATCCGCTACTATCCTGCTGCCACGATGGCCATGATCTCTACCGGTTCAAAATCATATCGTGAATTGGGAAATTTCGGATTTAATAAATTGGCCAAATATATTTTTGGAGGAAATAGCGAAAAGAAACAAATTGCCATGACCACGCCCGTACACATGGACATGGGCGATAGCAGCTCCACAATGGCCTTTGTGCTGCCAGCAGCGTATGACCTGGCCGATTTACCCACGCCCAACGATGCCGGTGTTTCTATTCAAACCTCAAAACCTGAATACGTGGCCGTCATCCAATTTGGCGGTTTTGCTTCCAATGAAAAGATAAAAGATCATACGGCGATTCTTGAAACAGCATTGAAAGCAAAAGGACTGTCTTACCACGGAAACTTCCGCTTTTTGGGGTACAATCCGCCGTTTCAATTCTTTGGTAGAAGAAATGAAGTGATCGTGGCATTGGATGCAGATGAAGTAAAGTGATCCTATCCAGCGATAAGCCCGGGCAAATCGGATAGGGGTTTTATGCAGCCAGATCGCAGGCGATGAGCAGGTTTGTAATTTGAAGTAGAAAACGATCAATTGCCGGAAGCGAGCCGCAAACGACTTCGCACCTTGCCCGGCTCTCCATTGACTAACAAAGCCGCAAACGACTTAGCACCTTTTCCGGCTCCTGTCTGGAGCACATATCGGTAGAAAACGATCTCCCCTCCGGTTTGGCGCATTGCCGCAGGCTTGCCAAGAGCTCGAAAGCACATCAACATATATCCCGCTTAACCTGCCTACGGCGCTAAAACCCCTTTTTCTTTCATTTTCTACCGACATGCCGTCCCCAAATGGACGGACGCCCACGGCGGATAAGGTCAATTATTAGGATGCGTACAGCTGGATTTATGTTAAATTAAAATATAGTCAGCTTTTACCTCAAAGCTCATTGAGAAAATCTGAAGCGTTCCGCGCTTTCGTTTTGCCGGCCAATACCCTGTTTGTTTCTTCAACAGCTTCTTTCAATTCACTTAAAAGGCGAGCTTTAGAGGCTGTGAGCTGTTGTGTTTTGACGTACGGAAGCGATTTTAAAACTTCTAAAAGATGAAGGGCTTTATCGTCGTTTATGTCCAGCAATACTTTCATGTTTGCTAACTTTTGATGGTAAACGTGTACTAAAGGCCAAGGTTTGCTCCTTAAACCGACTCATGCAATTTAGCAAAAACGGCCCAACGAATCCATGTATGTTTTTTAGCTAGCTACCCTCCGCTTCGGTCCCCTCTTTCTCCTAAATTTTCATTTGCTATTTTGCAGCAACCATTCCCACCCTCGATTAGCCACGCATGCAACCCGACCCTTCCCCTTTTGCCGGACAAGTAGCCATTGTTACAGGTGCCGGTCAGGGCATTGGTTTTGAAATCGCACGCCAGCTTGCGCTACAGGGTGCCCGTGTGTTGCTGAACGACGCCGACGCTACCCTGTCTGACCAGGCCGCTGCGGCCATTGGTGCACAGGGCGGTAGCTGTATTTCCTGCCCGGGCGATGCGGGTTCGGTGGATTTTATCCACGAAATGGTGGCAGCAGCCGTCGCCACTTATGGCAGCCTGACCCTGGCTGTGGCCAATGCAGGTCTTTCGCTTTACGGCAATTTCCTCAGCTATTCCGAAGCCGATTTTGAGCGGGTAACGCAGGTGAATCTCAGGGGCAGCTTTTTTCTGGCGCAAGCCGCCGCCAACCAAATGAAGCTCCAGTGCACAGGCGGAAGCATCTTGATGATGAGCAGCGTAGTCGGCCATCAGGGCATCAACGACCTGGCCGCCTACGCCATGACCAAAGCCGGCCTCGAAATGCTGGCCAAAAACCTGGTGGTGGAATTGTCTCCCCTCGGCATCACGGTGAATGCTATTGCGCCCGGGGCCACCCTCACTGAGCGTACCCAATCTTATACCGACTATGCGCAGGAGTGGTCGAAAATAACGCCCATGGGCCGACCCGCTACCGTGGATGACATCGCGCACGCCGCCTTGTTTTTGCTTTCGCCCGCTTCCCGCCACATCACTGGTCAAAGCCTGATTGTGGACGGAGGCTGGACGTCAGTGAGCCCGTTGCCCCCCGATCGGTAGATTCGGTTGGTCGTTTTTGCGAAATATTTTCGGGGAGTTGGGGCCCGTTATTAAGGGCAAAGACAAATTCACTGAGCAGGAGTTTCACCCCAACCAGCGGTAACTGGTCGGCAGGCTAAACTTCATGGACTGCTCCGGATTAGCGCAACTACATTTCCTCGGGAAAGCTGCTGCTGTCTAACAGAGCCAGCTTGTCCGTCAGGGCCGTGGACAAAGCAGAGTAAGGCGCAAAGTCTTGAAGACTGGCGTCTTCCGGTTGCAGTGCAGAATCCATTGGCTGGTCATGGTCATTGTTCAAAATCATCTTAATCCGCACCTGATAGGGTACCATGCTGATGATTTCGACAGACAAATTGGGGTTCTGGTTTTCTATTCCTGAAGCATTCATGGTGTGGAGGTTGGATTGGAAGGGAATGAATACCTGGGGGCAAGCGGTATCAATTGAATTTTATTTCCCGGAAGGCTTTTCGGTAGAGGGCTATTTCATCATCGATCTCCATCTGAAACCGGACCCAGTCGCTTTGGCTGGCATCTTTCGTGGCTAACTTTTCTTTTATTTCTGCATTTCTATGCTCAAGTTCTTCTAGTTGTCGGGTAATCAAGGGACTAAATTCTCCGTTAGATGCTTCGATTTGCTGTTTTAGCTCCTCGATACGCATTTCGTTGTTTTCAATAATAAGTTCGTATTCAAAAGATAAAAGCGCCCATTCTTTTGCGGTTTTTGATTTTTGAATCTGCCCATTGGCATTATTTTCTATATGTTTCAACTCCAGCCTTACCTGGTATATTCTTTCCTCCTCTTCCATTTCTTTACGGGTGGGAGAGCAGCTGACAATCAGCAAACTAAGCTGAAAAATGAGGGCGATGAACAAAGCAGATGGTTGCATTTTCATAGGATCAAGGTTGATCGGAATTGAGGTTAGCAGGTAAAGAAAGAGAAAAAAGTACCGCCCATTTTATTTCAAAACGGAGCGGTACCGGTTGTCAGGGAATTAGAGATTATCGACAATCTTGTGCAGTTCTTCTTTTGATTTGCCCAGTTTAATCTGGAGTCTTCCGAACATTTCGTCTTTTTGTCCTTCCTCAAACATGAGGTCGTTGTCGGTCAGCTCCGCAAATTTTTGCTTAAGCTTTCCTTTTTGTTCGTTCCAGTTTCCTTTTGCTTCTGTCGTGTTCATGATGTTGAATTAAATAGTTAAAAATTTTCAGTTAAAAATGGAGGGGGGTACATTTACCATAAGCCCTTTCCTTATCTCCAATAACCATCAGCCAAGAAGTCCAGGGAACTGGGTTAAGCCCAGGTGTTGTTCTGATTATAGACCACCTGTTTCGGGTTTGCCGTGAGGCTTGCCGGTTTTTACCGATGTTCAAAAGGACGATGGTGCAGGGAATCGATTTTTTGTTTGTCAACTTTGATCAATGCCCGTTGTACTGTTACCATGCCTTGTTGCTCGTAGGAGAGCTCCTCGAAATCATCGGCAATAATTTGGTTATAAGCTGCAGCAATTCCGTCTATGCATTGGTTGCAGAAATGGTAGATGGCCTCTCGGTCTTTGCCCATGTTAGCAACACTTGCCTTGATCGTGGCCGTAGTAAACCTGCCATTGATGCTGGTTGATTCCCCGGGTTGGCCCCCCTTTTTTTGCACCTCAATCGCCAGTTCGGTTTTGCATTTCTGGCTGGTGAATTTCAGCTGGGAAAAAAGCGTTTTAAGTTCTGCTTCGTCCGTGGCTGCAATGGCTGAATCGTAGCCCGCTATCCTGCCGTCAATTATTTCAATGAGGGCATTCAAAACGTTAATCGCATTGTTCATGGTAAGGTTCATGGTTATTAAGCGAAGTAAAGTAGGCTAGCGGCAGTCGTCTTTGCAGCTTTGAATCTATTCGATGAAGTGCTTGTTTATAGATTCAGGAAAGAGTACGCCTCCAAATTCTTCGGGTCCTTCATCGTTGAGGTCAGCCGCTTGTGCGTTGATATGTGCTTCCGCGATCACGTACAGCATGAGGTCTGCCTCTTTCTTTTCATCAAGCGATTCCAGCAATAAGGCCGTGGCCGCCTCCTCATAAAGAGCGCGGGCAAAAGCCGTCAGGGTGCCATAAGTAGAGATGCCGTAATGGGCGATCTTCTGGCTTATACAAATAATGCCTGCATCCCGCACGGTTCCTGATTCTGTAAATTCAAGAATATCTTCCAGCTCATCTATCAACCCTTCCATGGCCGAGCATTTTTTCCCTTCTGCTTTTTCATCCAGCACCGAAAAGATTAGCTCCAGCCGGGATACCTGCTCTTTGGTTACACTGAGTTGGGTGGTAAGCGACTCGGTCAATTCAAGAGATGCGGCCTTTTTGATTAATTTAGGAATGGCCTTTGCCAAGGCTTTTTCGGCCCGGTAAATATCATTCAACTGATAAATAAGCAGGTCATACAAGCCCGTTTCCTTAGGGCTTTCTGACCCTGAGTGGGGATGTTTGGCCTTTTTAGGGTGCTGTTTTTCGATGATGTTTTTCGGTGAAATGGGTGCTGTATTTTTCATATTAATTATGGCTGAGCAGGTTGTGATTCGTTTTAAGTAAATTACAGATGCCCTATCCGGTAACCTTTACATAATTTTTGTTAGGAATTACATGATTCACAGGTTCGGGCCAGGTCAAAATACCATCGATAAATTTGATCCCCTGTTGCGGATTTCTTCAAAAAAGGGGGTTCGTTTTTCTTCGACACAAGTAGCTGCATACAGGTACAGGGCTGCACTCCACGTCTGCCAGTTTTGCCCCATGGGCTTGCCGTCCTGGGCTTTTATCCACTCATTAAACCCGAACTGCAGCTTTCCATCCGTCGATTTGCGGATGCAGTGGGTAAGTGCTACCAGCTTATCTTCGGCGAGTTGATACTGTTTTGCCGCCACGAGCGCCGCTATATATAATCCGCAGATAAAGGGCCAAATGCCCCCGTTGTGGTAATCGCCTGGCAGGTTGTAGTCGGCATACCGGGGGTGCCAGTCGGAATCTCCGGGTTGTGTATAAGGGAAAAAATTAGGGGGAAGGTTGCCGGTCAGTTCGCCCGACGTGCGCATGTAGTCGCAGCTGCGTTCGATCCAGGCGATCATGTCATCGGCTTGCGAGGGGGAAGCAATACCCGAAAGTATCGCGAGGCTATTTCCCAGCAGGTCAAACCGCTCACTGTTCAGGACTTTGTAGCTCCAAAGCGCGAAGTAGGGCTTGTATGCCAACGCCAGTCCTTCGTGTACATGGTGGGCAATGGTTCCGCCGGTAATTGTTGTGCCGGCCATTTCGTGCTGTAAATGATCTGCACGCTGATGATGGCCCAGCATCCGCAGGTAGGAATAGACCAGCGTATTGACAAACAGGCCGTAGCCCAACACCCATTGTTCGTCGCGCCAGTCGGTGGTCGGCTGCTGAGCCACCAGGTAGCGGTCGGCAGGGCTCTGGTACTCCATCCACAGCAGGGCTTTTTCAGTAGCTGTATTCAGGAAAAAAGGGTCATCGGTTATTTCTCTGAAAATACCCACCCCCAGCAAAAACAAAGGCGTACTGTCGCTGGATCCCCGGTCTTCGGGGTCGTGTACCAGAGAGGAAATATGCCCTTTTTCCGTCTGGTTTTTGGCCAGTGTTTCCAATACTTCGCGAATACTATCGATCAATTCCGCATTACCTGAAACGGCGATTCCAAAAATAGAAAACATCAGGTCGCGGGTATATGGCTCCGGATAGCCCCACCCCGCAGTGCGCGGAAGACCCTCATAAGGACCCTTGGCATTGTGAAGCAAAACCTCCAGCGCGGCTTGTTTGGCGGCGGCTATTTCTGCCTGGTCGTGAGGTATCATGATAAGATTTTAAATAATGGGAGTAACGAATAGGGAAAATTCGACTACTTAGAAAAATCCCGTGATGGCTCAAATTGTACATCTAAGCCTGGCCAAGACTGCCTGGAGGCATTTGGGTGTAAAGAGAAAGACGGACGTAATCCCTCATTGGGCAGCCATTCCTCCATCGATTACCTGGGTGGTGCCGGTGATGTATTGGCTGTCGTCGCTGGCCAGAAATAAAACCAATTTTGCAATTTCGAGGGGTTCAGCATATCTGCCCAGCGGAATGGATGCTTCAAATTGTTTTTTTACTTCTTCGCCATGTCCTGCTGAAGCACTTTCTTCGATGGAGCGCATCATCCGATTGTTTACGGGTGCCGGATGCACAGAATTGACCCTTATTTTGCGCGGGGCGGCTTCAATGGCTGAGGTTCGCATGATGCCGACCATTGCGTGTTTGCTGGTGACATAGGCACCTAAATTTGCAAAGCCCAATATCCCGGCTACGGAGGAGGTCATGATGATGCTACCCCCTTCATTCATCTGAGGCAGAACGTATTTATTGCCGAGCCATGTTCCCTTTACATTTACTGCAATGACCTTGTCAAATATATCTTCCGGATAATCGGTAATGGGTTTTACCACCCCTTCAATGCCTGCATTATTGAAAAACACATCAATTTTGCCAAATAGCCTCACCGTTTCATCTACATAATGTGCGACTTCAGCTGAATGGGAAACATCTGCTACACAGTATTTTACGTGTTCGCTGTTCAGCTCCGCTACCGTTTTTTTCAATGCATCTTCCTCCAAGTTCACCAATACTACTTTGGCACCTGCTTCTAAGAATAACCTGGCTGTTACTTTTCCGATACTACCTGAACCTCCGGTAATGATCGCTACTTTGTTTTCCAGCTTTTTCATCTCTTTATATTTGCGGGGTGCGTTTGATTTTTGAAATGTCAAATCCATTTCTCTTTAATTTAGAAACGATTTGCTGGTAGGTGTCGTCGTCCATGGCGGCCGTTCTGGACAGTATCCATAAGCTTTTTTTGTTGGGGTTGCTCACCACAGCATAAGCGTAGTCCTCTGCCAAATCGATGATCCAGTATTTGCCTTTCAGGGGCCAAAAGAATTGCACTTTAAGTTTTGCATTACTGCTGTGTTCGACTACGAATGCCTTTCCTTTGATATAAATGGGTTTTCCGTTGACGCTGTCTTTGTTGCACCTGTTTTCGACTATTACATATCCCTTGTCGGTGAGGGTGTATTCGGCCGTGGTACAGGTGCAGCCTTTTTGAAAAAATTGCGGATACGAGGCGATTTCAAACCACTTGCCTGCATATTTGGTTAAATCAACAGCAGACACCGTTTGAAGCGCTTGAGACATGGAGGCTATGGTTATCAGGGTGAAGAGCAGGGTAAAGATTACGGGCAGCTTTTTCATGTTAAAATAAAGACGGTGGAAGCGTAATTCCTCCACCGTCTTGGGATGATTAATTAGTTATAAGCATATTCAAAGTCAACGGCAAGTTCGTTTTTCACGTGCCATATGCCCGGCGTATTCCAGGCGATGCGACCGGCTTCTTCTTTTTGATACCATGAGCCTACGGTTCCGGTTAGCGAAACGGTGGTGCCGGAAACGGATACGTTAATATTGTTTGAGTCAATCGACCAGCTCCTGCTGATGGCATTTTCAACATCTTTCTTTTCAATCAGATCTTGAGATTCCGATTTGATTTTGATGTCGTTGGTTACTCCTTTTACGCCGGTAAGGTAGCTGACGGCATAGGTCGCCGCTTCTCTCTGGTAGTTCCAGGGCAGTTCCCCCTCAAGTGTTACCCATCCTTTTTCCACCTTCACGGTTACTTTGTCGTTAGGAATAGAATAGTTGGCTGCTAAAGCAGGTAATACTGCATGGGCAACTTCAGCATCGGTTCTGGTCCAGTTGCCGGGTATGTTTACTTCAATATTTTCAATGAGAGCTTTTACGCCAATCACCTTTTTGGCGGCATTTTCTGCTTCAATTTTTTTAACATAGCTGTCCACCACCCCGGTAAGGGAAACAACTCCGTCCTTTGCCGTAACGCCGATCTCTGCCGCATTCAATAGCGGTTCCCAATTAATCGCGTTCTGAACGTCTGTTTGTAATGTTTGATTACTTTTCATGATGAAACTATTTATGCTGCAAAAGAATTGCTGCAACACCACAAAGGTGAGGCCAGCGGCAGCCGGAAGCCTTACATAATAAAAATTGAATGTTGTATAATTTGCTGAAAGCAATTATTGACGTCTCTTAGGGATCATTTTAGCTCTCGCTGAGGTGCGTCTGCTATGCCTTTTTGCAGGGTATTTATCAGTGAGGGTTTCTCTCTGACTGTTTGTCTTTAAAGAATGCTTCTTAGGAAAATACAATAGCGATAACCTCATTTTTGAGCTTTTTCAGCACTTTTTCTTTATGTTAAAGGTACAAATGCCCCCCCTATGGACGAGCAACAACTCAAGCGACACAGTAAATTTCTCAGCCTGGTACTCCGCCACAAACCCGAAGTGCTGGGCATTACCCTCGACGAAAACGGCTGGACCGACGTGGCCACGCTCCTCGATCGCATGCATCAGGAAGGCCGCCCGCTCGACCTCGAGACCCTCGCGCTCGTGGTATCCACCAACAGCAAACAGCGCTTTGCCCTCAGCGACGACCACACCCGCATCCGCGCCAACCAAGGCCACTCAGTAGCCGTGGAGCTGGGGTATGTGCCCGTGGAGCCACCGGCGATTCTATTTCACGGTACCGGCCATCAATCCGTGGAAAATATCCTACTCTCCGGGCTCGAAAAGCGCAGCAGGCACCATGTGCACCTCAGCGCCGACCGCCAAACCGCCGTCCTCGTGGGGCAAAGGCATGGCAAGCCTGTGGTACTGGAAGTGCTGGCCGGAGACATGCACCTGGCAGGATTTGCCTTTTTTCTCTCCGAAAATGGCGTTTGGCTCACCGATCAGGTGCCTCCCCCATACCTGCGCAGGGCCTGATTGTGTGGTTTTTTTGCTGAAATGGTACGTTTGTTCAAAATGGATACACGGATAATCGTTTTCCGGGATCGCCACGAGAAAGCATGCAGCGGTTGAGGTAAATTCAAGTAAAATCAATTTATGAAAATGCGATACTACCTGATGGCCGTCTGCGCTTTGGCGTTGTGCGCCTGCGAACCCCTTTACTTTTCCCGTTACAGTTCCCGCAAAACCATCGACCTGCAACTCCCGCCTGCCTCAAAAAAGCCAGAGGTGTATTACCCCGATGAGCTGCCTCCCTTTCGCCCTTACTGTGTGGTGGCGGATTTGAAAGTGAGCAATATGGAAGAGCTGGTGTCCATCAACCTGATTCGCGATCTGGTAACTAAGGGCCGCGAATATGGGGCCGATGCCATTCTGGTGGATGTGCCAAACCCCTATTCCTTTCAGGAGGCTCCGCATCCCCTCAATTTTTTTGCCGACGTAAATGACCTTCCACTCCCCGAAATGCCGGATGGGGAGCAAACAGCCCTGCAGACGCAGGCACGGGTTACCGGGTTTGGAATAAAGTACCTCGATTCGCTTGATTTTGGTTTTTTAGCCATGATCCCCAAGTCGTTATCCTTTTATAAAATTGACCCCACTGATTCTACCCAAAAGGAATTACTGCTTTCCGGGGACATTGACGGCGATTATCAGCTTTCCAGTACTTCGATTTTTGCCGATGAAGGAAAGCGCCTTTTTGAAGCGAACTCCCTCAGATACGACCTCGATTTTATGACCAAAAGCCAGGACCTCTGGATTTTTGCAGATCTGAACATCGGATACAAACAAATCAGGAGGTTTATGCGGCTGCCTGATTGGTACTTATACCAGGTTACCATTGCCAGAAAAAATGAAACGCAAAATAGCCGCTTGAGACGCATCGAAATAACCTACTACCCCAAAGGAAACGCATTTGTCGGGCAAAGGTATGTGCTTAAACCCCAGTACGACCTTCAGGGCACGTTGCTGCAAAAAGACATTTCCGAAAATAATCGCCTCCGGAGAAAGGAAAAAATCACCTACGATGACCTTGGACGCATGGCAAAAAGAACCTGCTACGACCTATCAAAAGAGGGTATTTTGACTCCGGTTTACGAAACTACCTACACATACTACACGGTGGCGGACGCTCCTAAGATCTTCAGCGATTCTATCAAAATCTACAACCGGAAGCTCCTGCCGCAGGATTGGCCGAAAAGTCAGCAGTAGCAGGCTATCGATGGAGTAGGGGAGGGTTTCAGGAAAATTCGACCGTTTTGCTGTACTCCACGGGCACCACGCCAAACATTTCCTTGAACAGGCGGCTGAAATACTTGGCGTCGTTGAACCCCACGCTGTAGGCAATCTCCGATACCGGGCGGTCGCCGTCTTTGAGCAGCTGTGCCGCGCGGCGCATACGAAATACGTTGATGAATTTTTTGGGCGTCTGGTCGGTCAGGGTCTTTATTTTCTTGAAAAGCACCGGTCGGCTTACGCCCACATCTATCGACAACTGGTTTACACCGTAGTCGGGGTCCCACATATGCGCCTCGATGGCTTCAATCACTTGCTCGAGGAAAATTTCGTCGTGCTTTGGCAGCAGCATTTCCCGCGGCTCGAGGTTGATGATGCGCACCGATTGGGTACGCAGCTGCTTGCGGGAAGTAACCAGGTTGTGAATTTTGAGCCTCAGCTCCTGCGGACTAAAAGGCTTCGACAAGTAATCGTCTGCCCTCGCCTGCAAGCCTTCCACCCTATCTGCGAGTTCGTGTTTGGCCGAAAGCAACAGCAACGGAATGCCCTGGGTTTCGGGGTCTGACTTGAGCAGGGCGCAGAGCGCGAGGCCATTCATTTCGGGCATCATTACATCGCTCAGGATCAGGTCGGGGCTGTATTTACGGGCCAGCTCATAGCCCAACCGGCCATTTTCCGCCTCCAGCAGGTGGTACTCAGGCGACAGGATGGCGACGAGGAACGCGCGTACTTCCGGATGGTCTTCTACCACCAGCAGGGTGTTTTCGGGCGCGGCGATGGGCTCCTGCCAGGGGGCTATTTCTTTTGCAGGAGGGGTTATCGCAGTCGGTTTTACCTCCAGTGCCATGTCTTTGCTGGAAAAATGCCCCGATCCGAGCGGAAGGGTAATGGTGAAAGTCGTGCCTTTGCCCACTTCGCTCTGGGTGAGTATTTCCCAAAAGTGCATGTCCACCAGTTGTTTGGTAAGCGAAAGCCCGATGCCGGTGCCCTCTTCTTCAAAGCGGGAGGTGGAGTAGTAGCGGTCGAATATCCGGGGCAAATCTTCTGGCTTAATGCCTTTGCCTGTGTCCTGCACCACGATCCTCGCTGAGGCTTCATTGGCTAATACCCGCACCGAGATCTGCCCGCCCTCAGGGGTAAATTTGAAGGCATTGGAAAGCAGGTTAAAGAGGATTTTGTCAAATTTATCGGGGTCCAGCCATACCGGAATGCCGTTTTCGGGCAGGTGGAGCGTGTAGTTAATCTGCTGCGCAACCGCCCTTTGCTTAAATGAATCATAGGTATCGGTTACTGCCTGGAGCAAATCGACCGACTCCACCTCCAGTTTATGAAAATTGCTTTCGAGCTTCGACAGGGTCATGAGCTCCGTTACGAGGTTCAGCAGGCGGCGAGATTGCTGGCGGATGCTTTTGAGCCGGGGCAGGTAGCTGGCCTGGTCGGGTTTGCCGAGCATCATTTCTTCCAGAATACCCAGAATAAGCGTGAGCGGCGTCCGGAATTCGTGGGTTACATTGGTAAAAAACGTCTGCCGGGTGCGGGTCAGTTCCTCCTGTTTTTGAAATTCTACCTGGTCCTTAAAGAGCTGTTGCTTCAGGCGAACGCGCTCCCGGAGCACCTGGTAAATGACCACGAAAATGACCATAGCCGTGAGGAAATACAGGAGATAGGCCCAGGTTGTTTTCCAAATCGGCGGATGAACCACGATTACGATCGACCGCTGGTGCTCCATGCTGTTACCCTGACCGGTGCTTCCCTTGATGAGCAGCGTATAGGTGCCCGGATTCTGGATGGTATAGGTTGCCCGCCCTTTGCCCGACACGATATTCCAGTGGTTATCCAGGCCTTCGAGCTTGTAGGCGTATTGGTGTTTGCCGGGGTTCACGAAGTTCAGGAGGGTGAAATCGATGGTGAAGCTCGCTTCGTCGTAGGCAAATTCGAGGGTTTCGGTCTGGTCCAGTGTTCGGTTCAGGATGCCCGTTTCGTCGCCGACCCGGATCTTGTGGTTGCGCACCGTAAGGCTCGTGAGCACCAGCGGCACTGAATCGTTCATGGCGTAGCCGTTTACTTCCGCCGGGTCAAACATCGTAAAGCCCTGGATGCCGCCGAAGAGCAGTCGCCCGTCGGAAAGCTGTTTGTACGCATGCAGGTTATAGGCGGAGTTAGGGAGTTCTTCGCCCATCGCAAAGGTCTGGAAGGTGGTGTCGCCGGCGCGCATGCCTGCAATGCCCGTGGGGCTGCTGATCCAGATACCACCCGTGGCATCGCTGAGCACTCCGTAAATCGATTGATTCGGCAGGCCCTGCTTCATGGTAAAGATGCGCCGGGCTTTGGTGTCGGGATTGTACCGGATAAGGCCATGCTCAAATGTGCCTATCCACAGCTGCCCCTGCTGGTCCTCGCACATGGAAAACACCTCGATATTGCTGATGGCCTCCGCTATCCGAAAGGGGCCGTCGCGGTAGATCTGATGCAGGCCTGAGCCCGTTCCTACCCAAAGCCTTCCCTGATGGTCCTTCAGGATAATGCGCACGTTGTCGGAGGTCGATTGGCTGCTGGCGTCCGACGCCACTATTTTTTGCGGAGCGGCACCCGAAGCCATGTACCAGAGTCCTTGTCCGTAGGTGCCGATCCAGATGGTGTCCTCGTCTGCCAACAGGGCATATACGCTCTTTTGCCGTTTTTCCTCGCTATCACCTGCCTCTTTCTGAAAGGGGTGGGACTGAAATTTTTTGGTTTTCGGGTCAAAGGAATACAGCCCTTTTTGGAAAGTACCGAGCCACAACACGTGGTGGTCGTCCATAGCCAGCGCCTTGATATTGTTGCTTTGCGAGGAAATTACTTCCTCAAACTGGTAGGACTTAAACTCGTTGGCGCTACGGTCCCACATATTGAGCCCGCCGCCTTCGGTGCCGATCCACACACTGCCGGTCGGGTCTTCTTCGAAAGAACTCACAACATTGTAACTTAGGCTTTTGCCGGTGTTTTCATGCTCAAAATGCGGAAAAAGGTTATAGCCTTTGCTCAGTACATTTACCCCGCCGTAGTAGGTGCCAATCCACAGGGTTTCTGATTCGTCGAGAAACAGGCACTTTACGGCGTTGTTGCTGAGGCTGGTAGGCACAAAGTCTTCATGAGCGAAGGCGTTGATTTTACCGCTTTGTGGGTCAAAATACGTCAGCACGCCATAGGCAGCTACCCACATGCCGCCGTCTTTGCGAAAGCAGATGTCGCGGATGTCGTGGTGCGCCAGCTTTGCCAGCAGGGCTTTTTGTGCTGCATCGTTAGCAGAAGCTTCGCCTGTTTGCGGCACACGAACGAGTCCGCGCTTCCGGGTACCCACCCAGATACCGCCGTTGGGGTCCTGATTGATGGTTTGTATCCAGTAAGGATCGCGCGGGTCCTGCTTTACGCCCAGGTCACCTTGGACGATGGTTATCACGTCTCCCTTCACCGTAGCCCGGTTGAGGCCATTGGCGGTTCCAATCCAGATATCACCGCTCTGGGCTTTAAAAAGCGCATTCACCACCTGGTTATTCAGGCCATCTTTGGTGCCCAGCAATTGCGGGGGGCGTGTGTCTCCGGGCTGGTAGAGAAAAATGCCGAGGGAGGTCGCCAGCCATAAGCGGCCGGTTGCATCCTCGGCCATGTCGCGGATATAGAGGTCGTCGCCCACGAGGCCCTGGAGGTTGATTCTTTCAAATTGGTCGCTCACGGGGCAATACCTGCTCAGACCCTTCCGGGTTCCGATCCACAGGTTGCCTTTGCTGTCGCAGAAAAGCGATCGGATGCTGCTTTCTGGTAAAGAGGTAGAGTCCTCGGGGTGGTGCAGGTAGGTAACGCATTCCACGCCGTCGTACTTCACCAGCCCGTTTTTGGTGGCAAACCACATATAGCCCCTTGGCCCTTTTACTATGTCAAAAACAGAAACATCGGGCATCCCCTGATCGAGGGAGAGGTGCCTGAATATCTGATTTACCTGTCCTGATACGGCAGAGGTAATTAACAAAAAACAACATATTACATAGAGAGACCTCATTCAGCAAGAAGGTATGGGTGTGCTTGTTCGATATATGTAAATACCTATTTTTTTAGTGGCAAGCACAACCATTGATGGATTTTTGCTGAAAAAAAGCACGGATCAGCAGTAGATTTTCGGTTTACGGGGTTGCCAGACACGTTTTCCTGAAAAATCCTTCTCCTTTCATTTTAGAATAAGGGTGGTTTTTGCATCAGCTTCCTCAAAGGAAAAGTCGGGGTGCAGGAGATTCTTAATCCAGGGGTAAACCCGCCTGAAATATCAGAAAGGTCCCTTTGAAATTCTGAGCGCGCACCTCTATCGTACCCCTGCCTTCAGCCGAAGGTACAAACCGGATGGCCGCGCGCCCGTTGGCCATATTGATGCTGAGGCTGCCCGTAGGGGTACCCATACTTTGGCTGAGGGTGCCGTTTCCGCTGAGGGCAAAGTATACCTTGTCTTCAAAATCGAGGCAGCGCTTGCCGTTTTCGTCTTCGGCAATAGCTTCTACCAGAAAGGCCCCGTCGGGCTGGGCTATCGCGTACAGGTTCAGGTGGTGGGGTTTTCCGGGGATCTGGGTTTGGTAATGGATGGTCAGGCTGTCCTGGCAAATGACCTCGCCCGCTTCGTTTTTGCCAATGGCCACCAAATGGTTGTTGCCCTCAACTAGGACCGTTTCCCAATGGTAGCCGGCAGCAGGATAATCTTCGATATTCCTTTGTTTTTGCCCCAGGCTTTTTCCATCTAAAAAGAGCGTTAACAACGGGGCATTGCTGAATACGTCTATTTCGTGTATTTTTTCCTGCGGGCCAGCGCGTTCGGTCCAGGTATGCGATTCGATGTAGGCAAAGGGCACTTTGCTCCAATAGCTTTTGAACACATAATAAGCATCCTTGGGGTTGCCTTCGCGGTCGAGCAAGCCTTTTTGGTTCATGTAGGGGATATCGTTTTCCGGGCGTAGCGGCGTTCCAAAATCTTTGATCGACCACTGTGCATTTCCCCCAAACCAGGGCAGTCGCTCGGTCACGTGCAGGTACCAATCAAACAAATCGACCACGTAACTTTCGCTCCAATCTCCGCTTTTGGCTATGTTCTGGATATTTACCTGGTTCGAAACTTCGGCCCATTGGTCTTCGCGTAGCACCCCTTCGCCCGTAATCGGGTGCTCGGTATGCCGGCCTATATGGCTCGAACCGCCATACTCCATGTGCAAAAACTGAGGATACTCTTTGCGCTGGGTGGTAAGGGTGTTTTCGTAATTGGTGTACACGCCTGCGTACCAGCCCGACCAGATGGAGGGAGAAAATACATCCACCAGGTCGGCGCCATCGTAGTATTTGCGCACTGCCGTCATCCGCTGGGGGTCCAGCTGGTGCGAAAGGGTGTTTAATTCGGTTAAAAAGGTGTTGATGGCCTTGGGGTCGTCGCCTCCGGGAAAGTCGGGCTCCCAGTCTATTTCATTTCCCAATGACCAGATGATGATGCTCGGGTGGTGATAATTCTGGGCTACCTGCTGCTTAAACAACGACCGGGTGTTTTCTTTCCAAAGGCTGTCGCCCACACCCGCTCTGCACCATGGCAGCTCATCCCAAACGAGGAGGCCCAGTTCGTCGCAGGCCTTGTACACCTCGGGGTCCTGGGGGTAATGGGCCAGTCGCACAAAATTGGCGCCCATTTCCTTGATCATTTCTATGTCCTTGCGCTGCTGGGCATTCGACATAGCCGCGCCGCAGCCCGCATGGTCTTCGTGGCGATGCGTGCCCCGGATCAGGAGTCGTTCGCCATTGAGGAAAAAGGCCCCGTAAGGCTCAAAGCTGAACCAGCGGTAGCCAATCCGCTGCGTGGTTTCGTCAATCAGTTTTCCGTTCTCCCAAAGTTGGGTAACCACCATGTATAGGTTTGGGGCATCGGGCGACCAAAGCAAGGGGTTTTTTAGGGTGGGTAAAGCCATCACGAGGGCTTCTCCGGTATTTTTGGGGGACCAGGCAGCTTCTTTGCTGGCGATCGGAGATTCATTTCCAGGAGCAAACAACTGAGTCATTACCTTATAGGAAGCCGCTTTTGGCGCATGAATCCGCAGGCTAACGGTTGTTTCTGCTTTTTTCTTATCGGCGATAGTGGGTGTCACGACCACCTGTTCGAGGTGCGTTTCGGGGTACGATTCCAGCCAGAGGTCGCGGGTAATACCGCCAAAAATGAAAAAATCGACTTTGTTAGAAGGAATCACGTGCAAGTCGTGGCTATTGTCCACCCGGATAGCGATCACATTCGGCTGATTGGGGCGAAGGAATGCCGTAAGGTCCACCCTGAAACCCACGTAGCCGCCCACATGATGACCGGCCTGTTGCCCGTTTACAAAAACGGTCGTTACGAGGTTTGATCCTTCAAAATAGAGCAGGTAGCGGCGTGCTTCTTCAACTCGTGCATCTATTTGCTTAACGTACCAGCTCACATCCCTCCGGTAGCCCGGCACGAGGTCGGTGGCATCGAGGCTGTTCCAGGAGTGAGGCAGCGAAAGGGTGCTCCAGCGCAGATCTGCGGATGGCGGAAGTAATTCAGGACTCAGGGCCTGCGATTCAATGTATTGCCAGTTGGGGTTGAGGTTCTGGCTGGTACGCAGGGCGGTTGCTGAAGGGTTGTCCTGCACCTTTGCCTGAACAAATAGCGTTGCTGCGGGGTGGATGAGCACAAGCAATAGGAGGCATACATGGAGGAAAATAGCACGCATAGGTCGTGGATTGCTACAGAATACTGGGCATTATTTCCCGCAGAGGCGCAGGAGAACAATAAAAAATATGGGGAGAGAAACGGCCTGAGGAATTTCCTTTGACCAGAAAAAAAAGGGGAAGGCAGTTAGCAGCAACTGGTGAACCCGGAACCGGGTAAGTATCAATTGCAGGAGGTAAACAGCCTTCCCCTTGGGGTGAATTAGTTCTTGCGAACGATTACTTTCTGAATCATGCTACCTGCAGCGGTATTCATTTGCACGAGGTACATGCCATCGCTGAGTAGGGCTGGGTCAAGGGCAATTTCCTGTGAGCCGAAAAGTGTGCCATCGGCCAGTACCTGAAGGGTCCTGCCCTGGAGGTCCATCAGTTTTACCTGCACAAAGGTTGAAGAAGGCAGGTTAAAGGTAATATAAGCGCCGTCAACTACCGGATTGGGCACTACCTTGAATTCCACCTGAGCCAGTTCTTTCTCCGAAATGTCGAGCAGCAGCAGGTCGTCGCAGCCAGTCGTGTTGCCGATAGCGCCTTTGATTACGGACGATTTTGCGGAAACGGTAGCGGTATCGTAGCAAATATCGAAGGTGGCAAAGTCAAACAGGTTGCCGAAGTCGTATCCGGTACCGGCCAGCGAGAGGTCCTCCACGATAAAGTCAAACATGTTGGTAGCAGCCGGATTGGCATACAGGTCGATTACGTACTGCGTGATGTTCATCGGTACGCTCGGCAGGGTAATTACCTCTTCGAAGTAAGCGGTGGCGGTGTCGGCACCCAGTACTTGCTTAATCAATTGTGAAAGCACATTCGGACGGCTCACGGAGTCAATGCCGTTCCATACGTCGATCACGTCCTGGGTCCAGAACACGTTGTTGCCACGCATAGTGATATTGGTCGCAGCATAGATCGTGTCCATGGTAAACACCTTGTGAGATTCGTTGTCGGGCTGGGTTTGCTCGTCGGTGTAGATCGGAGAAGTACCCAGCATGAGTGGGTTCATGAAGATGTTGTCGGTGATCTTCACGGTATTTACCCTTCCTAGCTGGATGCAACCATGGCGTCCGGCAATGTTGAAGAAGGTATTGTGGTCAAACTCCAGGTAGTTGTGCGGAGCAATAGCGCCCTGGCTCCTGAACGCACGGTCGATGAGGTTGTGTACCGTGTTGTTGGTAAACATCAGGGTGTCGATTATGAAGTTACGGGCATCGATGGCGCGGCCATTTCCCTGCAAAATCTTCCGGTTACCGCCGTTGCGCATCACGCAGCGATTGATAAACAGCTTGGCTGAGTCGGCCCGCAGCTGAATAAATCCTCCACGCTCTTTTTCCAGAATACAGTCTTCCATGCGCACGGTTACGCCTCTGGCATTTACCCGCAGCCTTCCGAAGTCGTGCTCCTGTCCTGCGGCACGCTCACCTATGATCAGCCATACATTTTTTATGGTAAGGTCGCCTTCGGCAAAAATGAGGTCAGGGTAGGTACCGCTGCCGTTCGGAATACGGGTAATAACGGGTTTGATGGCGGTATTGCTGAGGTCAGATGCCTGAATCTGGAGAGGCCATATTTTTTTGTTGACCAACCTGCCGGAGGTGGCGTAGGCACCGCCGTTGTCCAGCACATAAATAGTGTTGTTGTCCACGCGCTCACCGGTAGCAGTGGTATCGCCCATAATAATCGGAAAAAGGTCAGTCAATGCCAGGGGATCGGAGGCTACCGTCACAAAGCGTTGGGCCTGTGCTCCGGCCTGAATACCCAAGAGGGCTACCAAAGCCAGGAAAAAGTTTTTTGTAAAGATTTTAGTTGTCATGTCGAAATGGTTTTGTGGACAAAGAGAGGTAGTGATAGGGGTTGTGGAAAAAAGGAAAATGTTACTGAAGCAGCTTCAGGGAAATGAATCAAAAATTGTATTGTGCTCCAATCGTACCCGTTAGGCCGTAGGTTTGGATCGAGTTGAGGTAATTTGTGTTTCTGATGTAAGTGATATCCCGCTGGTTGGAAATGTTGTTGAGGTTAAGAAACAGGCTGATGTGGTCGCCTACTCCCTGCTTGATGGAGGCGTCCCACCGCCAGAACTGGCGGTTATAGCTGTCAAAATCTTTGTTGAGCGAATAACTCGAAGCCTGAGCACCCTGGTAGATGCCGGATACCCTTGCCGAAAACTTCTTGATTTCATACCCGAGCGAAAGGTGCAGGATATGGGGAGGTTGGCTCGGAATAGGCACGCTGCGCGTTTGTGTTTTATAAATCGTTTCTACAATGGGCGGAAACGGACGGATGAGTTTGGTTTCGGAGGTAAGGAAAAATACCTGGGTTTCGGAGAAAAGGCGGGTATAGTTCACGTTCAGTACCAGGCGGTTCAGCGGCTTGGGCAAAAAGGCAAAGTAGGTCTGGAGGTCGAGTTCAAATCCCCAAACCCTCGATTGCGGAAGGTTTACATAGGTCTGAATCTGGTACCCGTCATAGCCCGGCCAGCCATAAGCATCGGCGATAGAATCATTTACGAGCTGGTTCGTTACCGGAATAAAGATGTTGGTGATGTCTTTGTAAAAGGCCCCTGCGGTAAAAAGGCCCAGCAGTTTGTCGTAGGCCGAAACCTGCAGGTCGTAGTTTTTAGACAAGGCATAATTGAGCGACGGATTGCCCGCACGGATAATCAATGCGCTTTGATCTATCTGAAACCTGGGGGTAATGTATTGATAGTCAGGCCTTGCCATGGTCTGGGCATAAGAAGCCCGTACGTCCAGCCAGCTCAGCGGTTGCACCTTGATGTGCAGGTGCGGCAAAAACAGTCCATACTGCTGGGCCACGGTGGTATCCTGAAATATACCGTTTACCCCATAGCGTCCGCTGATCGTTGACAGGCCCGATTGGTACGAATTGTCCGAACGCTCATACCTGAAACCAGGGATCACCGTTAGCATGTTGCCAAATTTTACTTTCAGCATAGCATATCCCGCCCCGATGGATTCCAATACCTGGTACCTGTTTACAATGGCCGAGCGGTCTTCGTTGAGGATAGGCTTCTGGGATTCGTACCAGTTTCTGATCAGGCTCGGGTCCAGGCTCGAATTGAGTTGCAGGTTTGAGCCGTCTTCGTTTTGAATATAAGCGGGGGAAGATCCGGTAAGAAAGCTCGACATGCTGATGAGCGAGTTATTACTGGGCAGGTAATTCAGGGTGCCGTCGTACAACGCTGCAGCATTTTTTGTTATAACGCCTCCGAGGTAGTAAAAGCCTTCTGATTGCACATCCACATCCCTCGCCCGGTCGATTTGGTAATATTTTCCCCCTACTTTGAAGGAGGCACTTATTTTTTTGTTTACCCTGATCGGAACCAGCAAATTGAGGATGGCCGTCTGCGTATTCTCACGGGTCTGCGTATTGGTAAATTCGCCCGACCGCAAAATGGTATTTGTAAGGTTTGGGTTAGCAGCCGCGAGGTAGGTATTGGGGTGCGAATCGTTGTTGAGGCCTGCGGCAAATGGATTGCTGTTATCGAAAAACTGCATCGAGAAATCGTAGGGTGTTTTGCCCAGCGATTGCGAACCCGAAAGGCTCCAGTCCAGTGTAGCTTTTCCCAAATCATGCTCCCCAAAAAGAGATACACTGTACAGCGAAAGGCTCGTATTCAGCCCTGAGCCCGTAAATTCGATCTCTTTGTTTGAGGGATTGTACTGCTCGTTGTTGCGAAACTGGTCGCGGTCGGTGCGGCTATACACCCCAAAAAGTGAAAACCGGTTATGCTTGGTCAGGGCATAGTCGAGGGCGAGGCTGCCGTTGTATCGGCGGCGAACTTCTGTGCGTGCTTCGGTCTGAAGCGAACTCCCGAGGATTTCGGTATTACCCAGCGAATCGGTTCTGCCCTGGCGCCAGCTATACGTAATCAGGTCGCCGCTTCTGTTAAATCGTTCGGCACTCGCCTGCGCTATCACGCCCAGTTTTTTATCGAAAAACCGCCGACTCGACTGGGCCACCAGCTTATAATCGCGAAACTGGCTGGTGAGGTCGTTGTATCCACCCAGGCCTTTGAACAAAAGCTTGGGGGTTTCAGGGGCCTTGCGGATGCGGAGGTTTACAGTACCTCCCAAGGCTTCGGCGTCCATATCTGGCAGGGGCGATTTGAATACCTCTATCCCGTCAAGCAATTCGGGGGCGATGAGCGAAAGGTCAACGGATCGGTCGGTTGAAGAATTGGAGGGGAGGCGTACGCCGTTGATGGTAATGGCGCTGAATTTAGGCTCCAGTCCGCGGATCACGACCTTCTGTCCTTCGCCACCACTGCGGTTAAGCGATACGCCCGGCAGGCGACCAATGGCTTCGGCTGCGTTTACGTCCGGCAGCTCCTGTATGCGGTCTGAAGAAACGATGTTGGCAATGCGGTCATCGTTCAGCTGCTGATTGATTGCTTGGGTTTGTCCACGCTTTTGAGCGGTAATCACCACTTCTTTACCCTGGTACTCCATGCCTTTCAGCACGATTTCCAATTCCTTTTCTTCCCCGGCAGCAAGGGTTATTTCCTGCGTCAGTTTTTCGTAGCCGATATACGATACGATCAGGGTATGCACTCCCGGAGGAATATTTTTCAGGCTGAAAACGCCATATACATCTGTGATGGTACCAATGGCGGGAATGTCTTCTACAAAAAGAGTAGCACCAATCAGGCGGGCTTCGCCGTCAGTAACTATCCCCTTTACGCTTCCGTTTTGCGCCATGCCCGGCATAGCAACAAAGCAAAATAGCAGGATAAATAGATGTGTGATGCGTCTGTTTGACTTCATGTTAGGGGAGTAGGTAGCTGGGTTCGGAGAAGCGGTATTTGCCTGTCGATTCAGGCTTACCTGTTGGTGGTTGGGTGTAAGTACCAGTTGAAGTTGGGGCGATTTGCAGAGAAAAAAATTTTTTTGGAGGTAGAAAATTGTGTAAGGTTGCATTAAATGCATGAAAACCAGCCATTTAGGTATTGGCTGGTTTTCAAAAAAGGAATACAGAAAGCGCAATAAAATGCCTGTTATTTTCCCTGCATGTTCAATATTTCGCAGCCTGCCAGCAGAAAAGCGCCTGTGCCATATACCTGCCAGTCGTCGTCTTTGATGGATTTGGGCGAATCGCCCACTTGCTGCACGTAGCCCAGCCGCCCGGCTTTATTTACGTTCTTTACCAGGCCCAACCATGCTTTTTCTACCACAGGCAGGTATTCGTCTTTTGGCAGCAGTCCGTGGTTGATGCCCCAGGCAAGGGCATAGCAGTAAAACGCCGAGCCGCTCGATTCGCCAACCGGAAACTCCGAAGCATCGAGCAGGCTGGATCGCCACAGACCGTCTTTTCCCTGAAGTGAGGCTATTTTTTTTGCCATCGCCTTGAACTGGCTCTCAAACCTTGGACGGTTGGGGTAGTCGGCTGGCATGTGCTCCATCACGCGTACGAGGCCGCCCATGACCCAGCCATTTCCCCGTGACCAAAACACCTTCTGGCCATTTTCGGTGCGTTTTTCAAAAAAGCGATCGTCGCGGAAAAACAGGCTTTCGGTGGAGTCATACAGGTAGTCGGAAGTTATCCACCAGTGCTTGTCGAGGTAGTTGAGGTACTTGACATCGCCGGTGGCGGCATACACCCGGGCAAAGGCCGGAGGCGCCATGTAGAGTGCATCGCACCAGGTCCACCATTCGAAGCGGTAAGGGTTGCCTTCAAAGCGCACATCGGCGGGAGATTTGCGGTCCACGTGCATGTCCATCACCCACTGCACCTTTTCGAGCATAGCGGGATCGCGGTAATGCAGGTACATATCAGCAAAGGTTTGGGCAATGGTGAGGCGGTCGGCATGGTAGATGTCGTTCATCGTTTTCCAATGCGCGCGCTGGCCCAGGGCAAGCAGTTCGTTGGCGTAGCGGGGGGTGTTTGTTTTTTCATACAAAGCCCACAGCCCGGTGTAGAAAGTGCCATCGAGCCAGTCGAGCTGCTCCCTTTGGGCATAGGGGTGATCAATTTGCCAGTTGGCCGTTCGGTGCATGATTTCCAGCACATCATCGGGTTCCAGTGTTTGTTTTTGGGCATTTAACTGGCCGGGAAGCAGAAACACCGGCAAGAGGGAAAGGAAGAGATACGCGTTTTTTCTCATGTTGAGGGAAGTTTACGGGTGGAGTTGGGGAGAGTCCGTGATTTTGTTTTGAGCAGTATTCAGGGGGAAATGCTGCGAATAATAACCAAATTGAGAACTACTTTTGAATTATGCAATCGTTTGCACAATTATCGGATTTTCATTATTGTTGTCCTTCATAAACCTGCATTTTTCCAAACCGCTCAACCCCCTGCCATGAAATACCAAATCCGCCACGGCGCGCATCCCGACGATGTAAAGGGATACGACACCGAAAGACTCCGCGAAGCTTTTCTGATCGATACCCTTTTTGAACCGAACGAAATCAACCTGGTGTACTCCCTCTTCGACCGCTATATCGTGGGAGGCGCCATGCCCGTGGGAGCCTCTTTGTCGCTCGAAACGATTGATCCGCTCAAATCTGCCTTTTTTCTCCAGCGCAGAGAATTGGGCATCATCAACGTGGGCGGCCCTGCCCGAATCAACGCCGGAGGCCAGGTGTTTGATATCGCTTACAAAGAAGCGCTCTACCTCGGCATGGGCACCGACAACGTATCTTTTGAAAGCCTCGATGCCGCCCATCCGGCCCTGTTGTACCTCAATTCTGCACCGGCGCATCACTCATATCCCTGCAAGCACATCACCCGTGCCGACGCCGAAGTGGTGGAGCTCGGCAGCCTCGAAACCGCCAACGCCCGCACCATCCGCAAGCTCATCGTAAGCAGTGTGGTGGACGTTTGCCAGTTGCAGATGGGCATGACAGAGCTCAAGCCCGGCAGCGTATGGAACACCATGCCCGCCCACACCCACGACCGCCGCATGGAGGCTTATTTTTACTTCGAAGTGCCTCAGGGTCAGTCGGTTTGCCATTTTATGGGCCAGCCCCAGCAAACCCGCCATATCTGGATGCAAAACCACCAGGCGGTGCTCTCTCCCAGCTGGTCTATCCACTGCGGTTCGGGAACCTCCAGCTATACCTTCATTTGGGGCATGGCTGGTGAAAACCTCGACTACGGCGACATGGACGTGTGCGCCATTCCTGATCTCCGGTAATTCCTGTTTTTCATTTACCACCAATCTCCCTCATGAAACTATTCGATCTTAGCGGTAAGCGGGCCTTGATAACGGGTGCCACCCACGGACTGGGCATGGCTATGGCCAAAGGGCTGGGCGACGCAGGCGCCACCCTCATCATCAACGGACATACGCCCTCCCGCATGGAGGAAGCCCTCGCCCATTTTCGGGAAGCAGGCTACGATACCCACGGCTATCTCTTCGACGTTACCTCTGAGCTGGAAGTGAAAGCCGCAATTCAAAAAATAGAAGCAGAAGTAGGACCGATCGACATCCTCATCAACAATGCCGGCATTATCCAGCGCACCCCGCTGGTAGAGATGGAGGTCGCCGATTTCAGGCACGTGCTGGAGGTGGACCTGGTGTCGCCGTTTATCCTCGCTAAGTCAGTCGTGCCCGGCATGATTGCCCGGGGAGGCGGAAAAATCATCAATATTTGCTCTATGATGAGCGAGCTGGGGCGCGATACCGTGGGCGCTTACGCTGCTGCCAAAGGCGGCCTGAAAATGCTTACCCGGAGCATGGCTACCGAGTGGGCACGCCTCAATATCCAGGTAAATGGCATCGGGCCCGGCTATTTTGCTACTGAGCAAACGGCCGCCATCCGCGTGGCAGGCAATCCGCTGCATGAGTTCATTGTGAACCGTACCCCCGCCGGAAAATGGGGCACCCCCGATCAACTTCAGGGCGCTGCGATCTTCCTGGCTTCAGCTGCTTCCGATTTTGTAAACGGACATATCCTCTATGTCGATGGCGGTATCCTGGCTACCATCGGAAGGCCCATTTCGTGATTTCATCCCCCCTTATCCCCCGCTTATGAAACCTTATTTGCACTTGATGCTCGCACTTTGCTGCTCTTTTTGGGGGTGTCAGTCCGGCCCCCAAACGATTGGTATTACCTTCAAACCCGCCACCCAAAAAAAACAGAACGACGTACCCATAACCCTCGACCGGGACTATCTGGCAAAACTTGCCGGACCCATTCCCGCTGGCAAGTGGCTGTCGTTGTCTGTAAAAAATGAAGTAATTCCCCACCAGTACAACGATTGGAACGGCGACGGCGAATGGGACGAAGTCTTTCTGCTGCTCAATTTTCATTGGGACCCCCAAACACTCAAGGTGGAATTTGTGGGCCAGAAGCCTAAGTTCAGGCTGCCCGTACGCACACACCTCCACCTCGGAAGTGTGATCGTGCGTGATTCGTTGTATGGCAAACTCACGGGTGGCAACCGGGTCATGGGTACCGAAACGGCCAAAACCATTTCGGTGTACCAGTTCGAGGGGCCGGGTTGGGAAAATGACCACATCGCTTTCCGCAACTATTTCGATGAGCGGAATGGGATGGATATTTTTGGCAAAAAGACCACGGCCATGGTGCTGGAAAACGTGGGAACGGGCGAAAATTACCACGAAATGCTTCCCTGGGGCATGGATATACTCAAAGTAGCCAATTCGCTTGGTGCCGGAGCCTTGGCCCTGCAGTACCAGGACTCGCTCTACCGGGTCACGGATGATTCTACTTCTACCTGCCAGTTCATGGTAGAAGGACCGTTGCAGTCAGGGTTTACTTTTTATTTTCCGTCGGTGCGCGTAGGCGATACCGTGGTTTCCATCACGCATACCATTTCGATTGTAGCGGGTGCCAATGGCTACAAAAGCAGGGTAGCGGTTTCGCCTGTGCTGCCGGGCATGGTGCTCGTGCCGGGGATCGTGAACTTACACTCGGACAGTTGCTACACCGCCGAAAGCGGAGACCTCAAAATGATCTATACCCACGACAAGCAGGCCTTCGAGGGAGAATACCTTGGCATGGCCCTCATGGCACCTGCCGCGAGTTACCTGGGGCATTTTACCGCTCCTGAAATAGGTATGGGAATTACCCAAACTTACGGCATGGAGCTTCACCTTCAAGCAGATAAGCCCACCGAATTTTGGTTTCTGGCAGGTTGGGAGGTAGAAAACAAAGCCTGCCAATCGCGGGAAGGCTTTCTGAAAATGCTCGACGAAGAGGCCCTGAAGTTGGCTTCGGGTACTTTGAAAGAGTAGATAGCTACCCGGTTATTTAAGATTCCGAAGGCGCAGCAAGGGCGTTTTAACGTGATTTTTATGCCTTTTTTTGGGTTAACAGCACGATGATACCGCCTACCAGCAGCACGATGCCTATAACCGGTGACCATTGGACAAAGTGGTTTTGTTGCTGGTTGATCATCATGGGACCCATGTGAACGATGTTTTTCGTAGTCACGTAATTGAAACCGGTATAGACCATCATTACTATACCCAATACAATGAGTATGATGGCAATTATTTTCGAATTCATGATTTTTTTGTTGAAATTTTTTGAAAAAAAATCCTCACCAGGTATCCATCTTGAGCAACAGATTCACTGGTGAGGTCGCAGTAGAAGCCCCAAGGGGAAGTTGGGGTTATTTATATCAGATTTTACAGTAAAATAATGAGCAATACAATAAGGAGTAAGAGTCCACCTGCGGTGATATACACGCCGCCACCCAGGGAATTGGGTTGCTTTTTGATGGCACGTTTTTCTTCTCTCAATGCTTTCTTCTCGGGGGAGCTCATGCCTGATTTATCCATCTCCCGGATTTCGGTTAGGCGGTTGGATAAAGCCTCGGTTGAGGTTGTCGGAACCGAGGTGGATACGGGCTCTGAAGCTGCATTTGCCTGAACAGGAACAAACAAAAACAGCACGAAGGCGGAACAAAGAATAGTGAGTAGCTTTTTCATTTTAGGAAATTTTAAGTCATTGATAATTAGTCAGTTAAAGGTCTTACTTCTGTTTCAAAAAGAATTACACAATTCTTCCCGAAGGTTATATGGTTCCCACATTTTGAAAGATTTGTGGTGTGGGAGCGGTCTTTTAATAGAATTAATTCAATCTTATCAGCTTTCATGACAGGCCGAATTTATCGTGCATGATCTGAACAAACTTCCTCGCTACCACGCGGTAGTCAAAATGCTCCACCACCCGTTTGCGGGCAGCTTTGCCCATTTTGTCGCGGAGGGGGGCATCGTTCATCAGTTCGAGGAGGTAGCGGGCAATGTCCTGCACATTGGCGCGGTAGTCCACAGTGCGCGGCACCTGAAAATGCACCTTGTGGTTTTCGGCGTAGCCCGATTCACTTCCGAGCGTGACCTCATTCACGATGATGCGTTTCGCTACATCGGCCATGAAAGCCGTTTCTCCCTGAACCAGGGTGTCGAGCATGCCCATGGCTTTGATCCCGATCACGGGCTTTTCGCATGCCCCGGCTTCTACCTGCGGCATACCGAAACCTTCCAACCGCGAGGGGGCTGCATAAATGTCGCATGCCCCGATCAGGTAGGGCATAAAGTTGCGGGAAATGGTATTGGTGGCGTAGGTGATATTCTTTTCAATGCCGAGCTTTGTGGCCATTTCGAGGTCGGCGAGGTTTTGGAGCTTGGTACGGGGTTGTGGCCATACCTTGCATACATATTTCCAGTCGGGTGCTTTGGTATCGATGATCGCCAGGGCCTGCATTACTTCCTGTGCACCCTTGGAAGCGGCATCGCCCCCTACGGTCAGGATCATGAGCTGATCGGGCGAAATGCCCAGCGACTCGCGCACCGCTTGTATTTTGGGGTCGTCTTTGGCGTAGGGAATAAATTCATCGGTATTGCATCCCACGGGGAGTACCTCGATGTTTTCAGGGTTAATGCCGTCGCGCACGTACATCTCTTTTACCCAATGCGAGGTAACGAGGATCAGGGGAAGCGCATTCAGCACCTCCTGGTAATTGGCGATATAGCCATCGGCTACCAGCCAGGGCACCGGTTGCACGCCGTAGCGCTGGGGGTGCAGCACCAATTGGGGCGTATGTCCCCAATAGCCAACTCCCACCACGATATCGGGTTCGAACCAGCGGTAATACCATTCTTTTTCCTGTGCGGATTCGAAGTGAACCGCACGGGCATCTACACCGAGTTCCAGCAGCCCTTTGTAGAGCAGGTCGCCCTGGGTAGCCAAACCGCCCGGAGCTGGCGGATAATCATACAAAACAAGTACTTTCATATAGCATTCATTGCCATGGTGGACCAGGGGTAACTGGCCTGGGTATGGGTTAATTTCCAGAAGGCTTCCGCCCTTGGGGTAGTGTTTGCTTCAAAACTGTCATATTCGAAGCCATAGGTTTCGGTTATGATGCGGTATTTTTTCTGCCAGATATTTTTGGGTAGCTCATCGTAAAAGGAGGAATGTACGATGGCCCGGGGCAGGTATGCCTTTCCGCCGTCTTCGTAGGCAAACGTCCAGAACTCAGGAGCGATTAACACTTCCTGTTTCCAGAGCTGCAGCATTGTGCTACCCACTTCCTCATGTCGGCGGTGGCGGGTGTATTCACCGCCGGGGTTGTGGGTAATGATCAGGTCGAAGTGGGTGTCCGAAAGCAGTTTTTGGAGGGCAAAGGGAATGGCTCCCTTTTGCAGCGGTGCTTGGGTGGGTCCGTCGTCGAGGTCGCCCATTACGCCCCGGAAGCCCAGAATTTTGGCTACCTTATAAAACTTAGGAGCCCGGTCGGCATCGCTGCCCCGGCACAAGCTTACCACCTGCAGGTCCCACTCCGGATGGCGCAGGATGGTGCCTCCCGCCCAGAGGGTTTCGTCGTCGGGATGAGCCACGACCATCAGCACCGATTTTCTAGCGGGCCCGGTCATTTGATTTCTACATTAAGCCGCGCCATGAGGTAGCTCAGGGTAGATTCTGCCCCCTGATTCAGGTTCACGTTGTGCTCCTCCAGTCCATCGTAACAGCCGCCGGTGCAGGGGTTGTAGATGATTTGGTGCAGGTGGTTGTTACCCAGAAACCAATTGAAGGCGGTATCTATTTTTTCAGCATAAGCTTCCTCCTGAAAAACCTCGTAGAATCGACGGATAGCCAGCAGCGTGTAGGCAACGTCGATGGGTTGTTCGCCAAATGGCTGGGCTTCTCCCCCTTTTTTCAGCCAACTTTTGTTCGAAATAAGCTTGATTCCATTTTCATGAAAAGTATGGGAGAGCAAAAAATCGAAGCTGATTTTCCCAATTCTTCTGAAAGTGGGCTCACCGGTGTCCTGCCAGGCACAAAGCAGTGCTTCAGGCAGGATGCTGTTGGCATAGGTCAGATAGCTTTCGAACCATTGCCACCCGGGCTCGGATTCGTGCTGATACATCTGCACGAGGCGGTTAGCCAGCATACCGATAAGCAGGGACCGCTCCGTCGATAGCGTATCGAGGTTGGCGTAGTACAAGCCTTTGATCATGAATGCCATGGCCCGCGGAGAGTGGATGGCAATCATCCCGGGAAGGGTGCGCGTGAGTATGTCTTTGGCGGTATCAATCAGTGCTTCGGGTAGCAGTGGGCTTTTCGAAATCAGGAATCCTAAAGCCCAAATGGCCCTTCCATTCGAATCTTCGAGGTTGGTTCGTCCGTTTTGCCTGGTAAATTGATGGTTGAAATCCACATAATTCAGGAAGTCGCCTGCGGGCTGCTGACAAAAAGCGATAAACGATAGATAGGTCCCGATAGCGGCAATATCTTCGGTGTTTCCGGTCAGTTCGAAGTGCATGCACATCGCAATCATGGCCCGGGCATTGTCGTCGAGGGTATAACCAGAGTCAATATCGGGCTGGTTTATTTTCGAAAACTGGAGCATCCCAAAGTCGGTGGTCATCGCTTTTACATGCTTGAGGTTAATCTCAGGCAGTCGGTAGCGCAGGGGGATCTCCGCAGCAGGCAGGCTGGTGCCATTGCTGTTTTGGGATAGGTTGTGCCTGGCCAAATCTACCCGTGCGGCTTGCCGGCCTATCCGGTGCAGCAGCCGTGCGTGGGCGATAGCGGAATTTTCCCACGCGGTAGGCAGTATCTTCTGCAAGGAATTCATACTGAGGGAGTTACGCAATGCGTCGTCGTCGAGCAGCAGGTTTACGCCATCGGAGATTTGCTTAAAATTCTGAAAATCGACAATAATGCCCTCGCCTTCGGTCAGCATTTCCAGCGCGTGCGGAATCGGCGTAGAAATGATGGGGCAGGCACAACTCATGGCATAGGCAAAGGTGCCACTTACCGCCTGGTTAGGATCTTTTGAGGTGAACAAATAGATGTCGGTCAGCTGGAGGTATTCCAGCAGGTCTTCCAGCGGGAGGTACTTATTGATAAATTCCACATGGTCTTGCAGGTTCAGTTCGTGTACCCTGGCCTCCAGCATCTGGCGGTATTTTTCACCCTCCAATCTGACCACTCCCGGATGAGTCTTTCCGATAATCAGAAAGAGTGTATCCGGATGCCGGGAAATAATGCGTGGCAGGGCATTGAGGGTAATTTCGATGTTTTTTCCCGAACCCAGCAAGCCGAACGTTGAGAGTATTCTTTTGTTTGTAAATCCGTATTTCTCCTTCAGCAAATCTTTGTCCAGGTGGGGTACCAGGTGGGTTCCGTGCGGGATAACGTTGATTTTATCGGGATCGATTCCATAGTCCTGCTCGAGCACCTGGGCGGAGTTAAACGTCATCACGATCACGGCCGCTCCAGCTTTTACAATATGTACCACTTTGTTTTTGAGGGCCTCATCGGGCCCTGGCAGTACGGTATGGAACACAACGACAACAGGCTTTTTGACCGTGTCCATAAACGCCATGAACAAGTCTTCCCCTTCATTTTCGAAAAAGCCAAACTCGTGCTGGAGCAATACGACCTGAATATGGGGGTCGTCGTTGATTTGCAGCGCAAGGGCCTGGAAGCGGCGCGGGTCTTGGGTATCAACCACAAATTTTACCTCTTCGGGGTATCTAAGGTTAGAGACTCCTGTTTCGAGCGCACAAATCCGGAGGTAAAAGGAGTTCCTGAACTGGGTGTTCAGGGCTTTAAACAGGTCGAGGGAATAGGTGGCTATGCCGCACTCACGAGGCGGGTAGGAAGTGATAAACAGAAATTCAGGGAGCAGTTCCCTGTCAGGTGTGCGGGTAATTTGCTTTTTAGCACTCGTTCTAAGAATGAATGCATTTTCAGCTGATTTTCCCCAGTATTTCAAAGATTCGATTTTCATATTGTTACGGGTGTAAGTAAAAGTTCTGCGACTAATTCTGATACACTCAGGGAGGCACAGGCGATCCTTTCGTCTACCGCTCCATAGTAGATATAGAGGGTGTCGTCAAATACACTGGCTCCGGTAGGAAAACATACATTGTTTACCTCTCCTTTTAGTTCCCAGATAAGCTCCGGGAAAAACAGGGGGTAGGGGAGACGCGCAATTTCTTTGCGGGGGTCTTCGAGGTCGAGCAGTGCCGCACAGGCAGAATAGATATAGCCATGGGCGGTATCATGCACGCCGTGGTAGATAAGCAGCCAGCCTTCAGGGGTTTCGATAGGTGGGCAGCCCCCGCCCAGGTAGCTGATTTCATGCTCATACTTGGAGGTAAGTACGATGCACTCGTCAAAATGAAGGAAGTAATTTTGCCAGAATTCGGGGGTAAGGTCCTCCAGATGGTCCACCCCTACCACGATCTGTAAATCGGGCTTGATGCGGTGCATGAAGTAAAACTGGTTGTTTATCTTCCTGGGAAAGAAAATGAGGTTCTTGTCCCAAAGCAGTACTTTTCTGCCCCGGTTTTCGGTGATGTGGTGCTGGGTATTGAACCGCAGGTATTTCACATTTACCTTTCCCTCTTCATCTACCATGGTGGCAAACTCGTCGTAGGTGATCTGTGGGACCAGAATTCCGTAGAAGTCAAAAGTTTTTAAATCTTTGGAAGTGGCCAATGCCCCGAGGGCATTTACTCCGTCGTAGGCCGTGTAGGTGAGGTAATACAGGTCTTCAATTTTTACGATACGGGGGTCTTCCATGCCGTGCGATTCGTAGTCGAACTGGGGCGAGAGCAAGGGCTCTTGCATGCGCTCAACGACCTTAAGGGGGCCGCTGAGTTTGCAGTAGCCGATACTGGAGTAATTGCCTTTACTTACTGCACGGTAAAACATGTGTACCTCGTCCCCTACCCGGATAGCAGCAGGGTTAAGTACGCCCTCGTTTTCAAACTCCAGAGCAGTTTTCTCAATCAGGACGCCTTCTTTGTGAACATTTACCATGGTGTTTGAATAAATAAGGTGTTAAGGAGATCATCAGGAACATGAAAAAGGCTGACAATGGTCCCCGATTGCAGTTTTTACCTGAAGGCTTTAATGCATTAGCCGGCTACTCATAGCCGCTTTTGATGACTGTCAGGATCATTTTGAACCTCCCGTTGGCCCTCACATAGTTGGAGGCATGCGCAGGAATGACGATGGATTGTCCGGTTTTTAAAATATTAGATACGCCACTGATCACGATATCGGCTGTGCCCTCGATTATCTGGGCAAAGGTGTCGAAGGGGGAGGTTTTTTCGGTCAGACCCTCTCCTGTGTCAAAAGACATGACACTGATATTGCCAGTGGTTTTTTTCAGGATCGTTTTACTCACTACGGAGTTGGTCAGATATTCGATGATTTCCACGGTGATATGTACTTTTGATTTTTCAATTTCTCCAGATTCCATGTCAGGGTTATTAGTAGGTGAAGGGGATAAAAAAAGGCAGGGTTTACCTGCCTTCATTTATTCAGGGTCGGGCTATTTTGTATTCTTCACCGTCAGGTTTTTCAACCCCTCGCCTAGCTGATTCAGGTCATAGTTGAGCTCCTGCTTAAAAGATTCCCAGTTGGTTTGGTCTTTATCATAATTATCCATCCGGGTTCTCAGTTCATTATTTTTAAGTTCCAGCGTTTCGATTCTGCTGACGTACATCTTGTCTATGGCCTTACCGGAGGTCTTCATGTTGTCCCTCAGTTCCTTGATGCGCAGGTCATTGGCATCGATCTTGGCTTCTGTTTCCAGCTTGTAGACTTTCCATTCGGCTTCGTTGGCCTTTTTTTTGGCTTCCATTTGTGCGTCCTTTTGCTCTTGAGAAAGATTCTCTTTGGCGTTCTCAACGTCATCTTTGGCGCTTTCTACTTTTTCAGCGGAGGTTTGGCAACCAGTAAAGGAAGTTGCTCCTAAAAGTGCAGCAGCCATGGCCAGGAATAATACAGTAGTTTTCATGGGTTGAATAATTAAATGCGGATAAAGTGGTCTGAATCGCAGAAAAACATGCGTGAAAAAAGAATAGGAGAGTAAGAGCTCGGTTAATTTACTCGATGTAAATAGTTGATAATCAAATGCTTGTGTTTAATTTTTTATCCACCCACTCCAAACCGGGTATCCCTGTTCATTTCGCAAGGTTATCATGCGGCTACCGATGGTTACTTCGTTGGCTATTACCACCTCTTTTTTGTTGTTTTTGACCCGTGATCCCGTAACCACAATTTTGTCTTTGGGCTCAATAGCAAAGTCCTGGTTATCGATATACCACGACGGCCCGAGGTGAACCAGGACTGTTTTTCTTCCGGTCTTTACCAGTAGCTGCACTCCGTAGGACATGCCCGATCTCGGGATCATTTTTTCAATGCGAACTACCCTTCCCTCTATGGTTTCGAGGGTTGTGGGGTCGTACAGCTTACTGTATGGGGCGCCCATTTCCCAGCCTCCGCTACCCTCGGGGCCTTCGGCAGACTGGGCCAGTGAAAGGAAGGGGGCGAATACCAGTATCGCGATTGCTGCTAGCAAGTGGGAGAGCCTTAGGTGGGTTGCCAGCGGATAAGCGGGATGTTTTAGAATTAGCATGGTAATGAAATTGTTTATTGAGTATAAGTAATGAGCAAATTTAGCCCCGTGCCAACCCCGATACATTACATAATTGTACCGTTGATTTGTATGATTCAGACATCTTTCGTTGCACTCAAAAGCAGTCTCTTGCCTTATTTAGGCACATTAACTGCTTTGGTGGAAGCTTTAATCCGGATTAAAGGGGGCGTTGAATCTCCCAGCAAAAATCCCCACGGTTTGAGCGGCTCGATGCGGTCGAGTACCAGCTTAAGTATGGCTACCAGCGGTATGGAAAGAAACATGCCCGGAATACCCCACAGGGTGGCGCCGACTATGACGGCAAACAGCGAGAAAAGTGCGTTTAACTTTACCTTGGAGCCCACGATTTTGGGCACGATAAAGTTGTTGTCGATGAGCTGATTGATGTAATACAGCAAAAAAACATAGAATACATAGATGGGCGGCTTCGTTACCAGCGCCACTACCATGAACATGGTGGCCCCTGTCATGGCCCCGAGGTACGGAATCACATTGAGCACTGCCCCTATTATCCCGAGCAGCACCGCATACGGGAGGCCTATGATCAGCAGGCCTACTGAATTTAAAATGGCAACAATTAAAAATTCAAAAAAAAGCCCCACCAGGTAGCTCTGGATAATGCTTTTTGTTTCAGAAAGTACTTCTCCTACCTCGTGGCTGGCCCCAAACAACTGCCTGATAAATTCACGGAGGTGCGGCTGATAAAATAAAATCATCACGATATACACCGGCGTGAGGAATATGGCGGCAATCAAGCCTCCCACGGTGGTAATCGTATTCCCGATCATGTTGCTGCTTACGTCCAGAATTTCAGTTTGCGTGTCGGTTATCCAGGCACGAATTTCCAGGGGCGTCATCTTCGAAAAAGAAGATACCCACAGAATGCCCTGCTCCAGCAGTACCTCAAATTTTTCTTTCAGTTGTGGCCATGTGCCCTGCAAATGGCTGATTTGCCTGGCGACAAGATAGACGATCGCCGCCACAACAATCAGCACCAGCACCGAAACCATCAATACCGCAATCATCCGGTTTACCCTTTTTTTTACCAGAAAATTTACCATCGGGCTGATCAGGATGGCAATGATGGTGGCATAGATGACCGGTAGTATCAGCTCCTGGCCGATATATAGCATCGCAATGAATACAAACATCCCCATCAGCAGGATGGACGCCTTTACGAATAAGGGCAATTTGGCAGAGCGGCTCATGTGACTAGCAGTGCAGGTTCCTCTATAGGTGCTTCCGTGGGGCTTTCTTCGGATGCTGCCTCAGGGTTTTCTTCGGGTGCTGCCTCAGGGTTTACTCCGGATACTTCCTCAGGGCTTTCTTCGTCTGAAGTCAGGGTATTTTGTATAAAATTCCATAGGCCTTTGCCAATGGATTTGATGGCATCCGGATTTTTAGCAGCCAGGTCCGTAACGCCAAACATGAGCGCCATTCCCAATAGTTTCCTGGCAGGATTGTCCGATTTGCCTACCACGATTGCCCTTGTAAGGTACCCCGCTGCCATACCTACTCCAGATGCCAGCAACTGTTCTTTCAGCTCCGAACTGGCTATCACTCCCTGCAAGGTACTTTTGATCAGGTTGAGGGGTTGAATACTTTCGTAAGCCGCCATCAAGTGCGCTTTCACTATTTTCCCCTCTTCCTTTTGCTGTTTCTCCAATTCCAGTATGGCCGTGTGGAGTTCTGTTTCTGTGCGAATGGTTGGCATAACGGATTATTGGAGTGATTGGTGGATAATGATTTCGCTGAAAGGCTTTTTGATCCATTTATACAGGAAAAAATGGAAAATCAATCCTAATAAGAGATAGACTCCCGCGACAATAAAAAAGCCCGTAGAAGGCTGCTCCATGCGCTCGCCGATAAGCAAGGCTGCGCCGATGGTGAACATCACAATAAACAGAACCAACATCATTACCACCCCCATCCGCGATACCAGGGAAGTAACGAGCACAGTGGTCGTTTGCAGGAGTTTAAGTTTCGAGAGCTCCAGGGTGGTTTCGGATAAAACCTCCGTTTTCTCAAGTAACGCTTCGATGGATGTAGCGGGGGTCTGCATGAATGATAAGGAATGAAGGGTAAAATTTTAGCCAGAAACAGTCCCCCAAAAACAGCAATAACACCAGGCAAACGTCGGGTGAATATTTCCGTTTATGAGGGGTTGGTGGAGGGGAAAACTTCAGATCAAGGTCAGCGATCAACGAGCAACAGCGGCTTTTTCACCATCTGATTTCACCTTTTCGCTTTTATGCGAATGAAATACCTCTTCGCTCATGACCTCAAACTTTTTGGCCAGGCTGTCGATATAGGCATTTACCGTGGCCTTTACCTCTTCGGGATACATCTCACCCTTCTTGTAGATTTTCCTGCGGGTTGATGAGCCTTTATCAGGGGCAAATAAGATACCCAGTGTGGCGCCAATGGCTACTCCGCTCAATACGCCCAATAATACTTTACCTGTGTCCATAATGGTTATATTAAATGTAAAACCTGATTCCTGAAGATAGAATCTGTTCCAAATTTCAGGGTATTGATGCCGATAAGCGTTACATGATTATGCATCATCTTTATATGATTCACACTTAATTTATGACCCTGATGCTTCTTTTTCCGGTATCTGCTGTACCCAAATGAAAGGGGTAAACGAAAAATTGTGAGGGTAATCCTTTGAAAATCCTGCAAATCCTGGTATAAAAACAAAATCCCGCTCCTTTGGGGAGCGGACCTCTGTCGTATAAACATAAACAGGTATTGTATAAAGGGTATCTCAGTCTTCTTCAGAATAAATATGAAATACTTAGGTAACCTGCATTGGACCGGATATGGGTTCGGTCAAGAATATAATAGGAGTTGGTTGCGAGGGTATTGCTGTCTTTGCTGATGTCCACGATACCGGCTACGCCTCTGTACCCCAGCCCCAGACGAAAAGTCTTCACCTCGTTGAGTCCGAAGTCAATGCCAGCACCGTAAGCAAAGCCGATGTCCCCTTTTTTTACCGCTAATACGGCCTGGGGTGTGGAGCTATTTCCACCCGAAAGCTCCAGCTTGCTACCTACGCTGACGCCCAATTGAGGCCCGGCAGAGACATTTAGGTTTACCATTTTGGTTTTTCCGGTATTAAGCGAAAGCAACAGCGGGATGTTCACGTACTTCAGAACCACCTTCCTTTCCACATCCGCTTCGGTATATTTTTGTGAAAAGGAATTGTAGATGACTTCTGCTTGTACAGCCACATTGTCGGTAAAAAGGAAAGCAAGAAAACCCCCCACGCCAAAGCCTACGGTTGCTTGTGCGGTCAGGGAATTACCGGTTGAGTTATTCAATTTCAAACCGGAAAAGGTAGGCATGGCCCTAAATCCAATTTCAGCTTTTTGGGCCTGGGCGGAAAGACCAAATCCCAAAATGAGCAGGGCAACTCCCAGGAATCGTTTATTGAACAGGTGAATTTTTTTCATGATTAGTAGATAATGTTTTACTGTATAAAGGAACGGATTGGTTTGACGGAATGTGTTACACAAATTTGTCTGATTGTTGCATCATTCTCTCATCTGGTATTCGGTATTTGTTCGTCAATCCGTAAATGGAGTGCATAATCTTCAAATGAAGCATGCTTAAACCCGGACGCCCCTAATGGAGTCCAGCAAACCAAAGGCCTGAAGGAGCCAGATGACCACCAGAATGACCACTACGGCATTCAGGATGCCCTTGATTTTGCTATCCATGGGGATATAGGTGTTGACCAACCAAAGGATGACGCCAACAACCACGAGCACGATTAAAATGGTAAGTAAAGGCATGGCATGAGCATTAGGTGAGCAGGATCAGGATTAACATGGTTTACAGGGATCGGGTGGGATAAAGGTTAGCGCCTTCTTCCTTGGATTACCTGGAAAATAATCGAAATCACGGCAATGACCAATAAAATGTGGATCAATCCACCGGCACTGTATCCTATAAACCCAATGGCCCAGGCAATGACCAGAATGGCGGCAAGCATATAAAGTAAGTTTCCCATAATGATGTTTTTTGAAAAATGAAATAACGAAATTGTACTGTTTTGTTTTATGCAGTGAGGGTTCAGAACGAACTCCCTGAAATAAAAGGTATCAGCCTGGCTTGTTCCTGCAATTTTCTGTGTACGTTTCCGTACCAGCACGTTTGCTTCGTGGAGTAAATTCAAGACTTCAGTAGGAAGCTACAGAGGAATGAAAGGATAAACCTTCGTTGATCGGGTAGTTTCCGAATCAAAGGTCCGGCCTAATGCAACGGTTCGTATTACAAAATTATGGCCGTGAATTACATCATTCACACATGCCGTTTACACGTCTTCAAGTGCCTTGAGCCTTTTGTCTTTGAGGTTTTTGAAAAAGGTAGGAGTGAGACCAGTTACTTTTTTAAACTGGTTGGACAAATGGGCTACACTGCTGTAATTCATCTGGTAAGCTATTTCGGTCAGACTGAGTTCATCATACAGCAGCAGTTCCTTCACCCGCTCTATCTTATGCGCGATCACATAGTGCTCGATGGTAATCCCCGTCACCTCCGAAAATAACTTTGCGAGGTAGGTATAGTCGTAATGCAGTTTTTCGCTCAGGAAATCGGAAAAATTGACCTTGGGGCCCTCTTCGGCATAGTGCACCTGCTCAACGATCACATTTTTTATTTTCTGTATCAGGATGGCTTTTTTATCATCCATGAGGTCAAGCCCTAATCGTTGAAGCCCGTCTCTCAGTAACTGGCGTTGCTCGGACGTTAATGCTTCCGCAATTTCTACTTCCCCTAATTCGACCGCATAGTACTTGATATCAAGTTTATCCAGTTCGGATTTCACCATCATCTTGCAGCGGATCGATACCATGAATTTGATATACAGCTTCATGGTTGTGATATTAGGCGTGAAGGACCTTTGTTAGCTTGTAACTTTTGAAATGGATGCAATTTTTTTGATTGGTAAAGGATACCTTTATCAGTGTACACTCAAAGGTGGCTGTAAACCAAAGGAAGGAAGGTGGAAGAACGTGGCCTTGGGAGATAGCAATGGCCTCTCTCTCTGATACGCAGAAGTTGCAGTAATCGCCGGAGTTCATGGATAAATATTCCGGATCGCCGGATTTTTTGGTTTTACCTTCCCGGAACGTAGCAGCCAGTTTTCCCTTTTTCAACCACTGACTATTTTGCTTTCAAAATGTTGAAAGCCTTTTTCTCTGATATGATCTTTCCAGGCCAGGCAACCTCCCATACCAACCATGCCCCATACCTTGAAATCTGACTGAACGGTTCGATTTCGATCGCTCTTTTTACTTGCTGGCGCATTCACCCCCACGAATCCCGGAATAAGGTTGAGTGATTCGTCGGTCCGGGTTAACTTTGGGTAAATTTTGCTCCATGAACCCGACCTCTGCCCTCGATACCAGTAAACGATTGTTCGAAGAAGCCCGGCAATATATCCCCGGCGGTGTAAATTCTCCGGTACGTGCCTTCCGAAGTGTGGGAGGCGATCCCGTCTTTTTTCAGCGGGCGCTGGGCGCGTACCTCTACGACGCCGACAACAAGGCCTATATCGACCTCATCAATTCGTGGGGACCGGCCATCCTGGGGCATACCCACCCGGTGGCAGTCGATGCCGTAAAGCAGGCCCTACAGCAAGGGTTTAGCTTTGGTGCACCCACAGAGCGCGAAATCGACATGGCCAAAATTATCGTGGAAGCCACCCCTTCCATTGACCTTGTGCGCATGGTAAACTCCGGCACGGAAGCCACCATGAGCGCCATTCGCCTCGCACGCGGATACACCGGCAGGAGCAAATTCATTAAGTTCGCGGGCTGCTACCACGGCCACGGCGACAGCTTTCTTATTGCTGCCGGCAGCGGTGCCATGACCTTTGGCGTGCCCAACAGCCCCGGCGTTACACCCGGCACCGCACAAGATACCCTCATCGCAACCTTTAACGACCTGCCCGGCCTCGAAGAACTCGTGGCCGCTAACCAGGGCGAAATTGCAGCCATCATCATAGAGCCCGTTACCGGCAACATGGGCGTGGTACTGCCCGAACCCGGTTTTCTGGAAGGGCTCCGCGCCCTTTGCGACGACCAGGGCATTCTCCTCATTTTTGACGAAGTAATGACCGGTTTCCGCCTCGGTTATGGCAGTGCCCAGCAACTCCTCGGCATTACGCCCGACCTTACCTGCCTCGGCAAAATCATCGGCGGCGGTATGCCGGTGGGCGCTTATGGTGGCCGTAGAGAGATCATGGAAAATGTATCGCCCAGCGGACCTGTGTATCAGGCGGGTACTCTTTCCGGCAACCCGGTAGCTATGGCGGCGGGCTACGCTACCCTCAACTACCTGCGCACGCACCCTGAGGTGTACACACGTATAGAAGCCACCAGCGCGGCCCTGGCGGATATATTTACTTCAGAGCTGACCGCCAAGGGCATTCCACACGGGGTGCAGCGCATGGGTTCGATGCTCACCCTGTTTTTTAAAGAAGGGCCGATCCGCAACTACGACGAGGCCCTCGAATGCGATACCGAGGCTTTCGCCCGCTTTTTCCATCACCTGCTGGGCCATGGGGTTTACCTCCCGCCGAGCCAGTTTGAGGCCATGTTTGTTTCGCTGGCTGTGGGTGACACAGAGCTTAACAAGATTCAGGAGACCTGTCGTGCTTTTTGAGAAACAGGAGAGGTGCCGGATGGGCAGAGCGGCGGTGGATAGTAGGCTATTCTTCCGGTTTAGGTTAATCAAAGACTGAATGGGGCTGCCTGTTTACATGCCCAACGATGCACTGTTCTCGTTTTGCGGATAATCGGGGCGAATCTCCCTCGATTGGTGCTTGCGCAAAATAACCATCCCTAACTTGAACGTATCGCGGAAATGGCGCTCCAGTTCGCTGACCCGCTGCCGGGGATCGAATGAAAAGCTGGCGTCCGGGGCTGATCCACCTATTTGGCAGATAGGCTGGTCGTTGCCTGCAAAAGGCCGGATAACGTGGCTTAGCTGTCCGCGGTTATTCAGTAAATAAAACTCCACACGCAGGTTGGGGTACTTGGCCTGAAAAGCCTCGTTAATGCTGCTAAGCGAATCGGTTCCATGTATGTAGAGTGCCATAAGATTTCTTTGAACCTCGGCAAATTAGGTCAGATAATGGCCTGAGTAAATGATATCTGCGGTACAGGGCATTGATTTATAGCAACGTCTGTTGAAAGGGTGGAAATTTTGAGGTTTGAAATATGTTGGGGAATGCCCGTAACAAAGCTTTAGCTATTGCTTCGATCATGCGGCAAAGCTGAGCCGCAGGGGGAAAATACCCGTTGACCAAAAGGCCGTGCCGAGAAATGAAGGGGTGAAAATGACTTTCAATCGCAGAGATTCGTGGGGTTTTGCCGTAATTTGCAGCAGAATTAGCTGAAAAAAGCCCTTTTTCCATGGAAGTAGTCGTTCGTTTTGCCCCCAGCCCCACAGGCCCCCTCCACATTGGCGGGGTGCGTACCGCCCTGTACAATTACCTTTTGTATAAAAAACACGGTGGTCGTTTTATCCTTCGCATAGAAGACACCGATCAAAACCGCTTTGTGCCCGGAGCCGAAGAGTTTGTCCTTGAATCGCTGGCGTGGATGGGCATCGACTTCAGCGAAGGACCTGGAAAGGAAGGCGAATCGGGCCCTTATCGCCAAAGCGAGCGACACAAAGCGGGCCTCTATACCCCCTTTGCCGAGCAACTCGTGCGCGGCGGACATGCCTACCTGGCTTTCGATACCCCGGAAGAGCTCGATGCCATGCGCGAAAAAATGACCGCTGAAGGCCACAAAAGCGGCGCACCCTACAGTTTTGCGACCCGCCACCAGATGAAAAACAGCCTCTCGCTTACGCCAGAGGAGGTACAAGCCCGCATCGATGCCGGTGAGCCTTACGTTATCCGCATGCTCATGCCGCGAAAAGAAGAAATCCGCTTCTACGATGAAGTGCACCAGTGGGTGATGTTTCACAGCAGCCAGTTGGACGACAAGGTGCTCGTAAAAAGCGACGGCATGCCTACCTACCACCTCGCCAACGTCGTGGACGATCACCTCATGGGCGTTACCCACGTTATCCGCGGCGAAGAGTGGCTTTCGTCTACCCCTTTACACGTGATGCTCTACCGGGCCTTTGGATGGGAGCGCAGCATTCCCGCATTTGTGCACCTGCCCCTGATCCTGAACCCCAACGGCGAAGGAAAAATGAGCAAGCGCATGGGCGACAAACTCGGTTTTTCGGTTTTCCCTATTTCCTGGACCGATCCCGAAACCGGCAACCACTCATTCGGCTTCCGCGAAGCGGGCTACCTGCCCGAAGCCATGATGAACTTTCTGGCATTGCTGGGCTGGAACCCTGGCCACGACGAAGAGATCATGGACGCGGCACGCATGGCTGAAGCTTTTTCACTGGAAAAAGTAAACAACTCAGGCACCAAGTTCGACATCGATAAACTCAAGTGGTTCAACCAGACCTATATCCGCGCGGCCAAACCCGCCCACCTGTTGCCTGTGGTTAAGCCCCTCGTGGCTGCCGCCGGATTTGCAGTTCCCGAAGATGCTTTTCTGGAAGAAGCCATCCACCTCATGCAGGAACGCGTAACCCTGCTGCCTGATTTTGTACAGGATTGCCGCTTCTTCTTCGAAGCCCCGACTGCATACGACGCCAAGATGAGCAGCAAATTTGGGCCAAAAGAACGCGAGGTAATGGAAGGCTTAGCCACCAAATGGGAAAATCTCACCACCTGGGACCTCGACAGCCTGCATGCAACTTTCGAAGCCATTAAGCTCGAAATGGAAGTAGGCAACGGAAAGGTACTGGCCCCTTTGCGCCTGGCGCTCACGGGGGTACCGGCTGGGCCAGGAGCCTTTGAAATAGCGGCCCTGATAGGCAAAAATGAATCAGTAGCCCGTATTCGCGCAGCTTTGAAGAACATTCCGTTGGGTACTGCCTGAGGCGGCGTTTGCTCCTGAAACATCGTTGTTCAGGTCCGAATATGGCCGGCTGGTCGGTAGCGATTTTAACCTCATTCCTTTAGTTGCGTAATTAACCAGGCAGGAGTTTACAATAACCGTGCTTTATTGTTATTTTCAACCCCGCCCAACACTACTTAAGCAAGCACTTTACCCTTGGAAAATAACAACAAGCCCCGATCCAAGACCCGGATTCAGAAGTTTATCAACTACACCCGGGAAGCCTTTTTCTGGCCTGCTCATATGGCCATGATGGCCGGTATTGCGGGCCTGGCCGTGCTGGGGGTGGTAGCAGTAGAGGCGCTCAACCTGGGCGTTAACCCGGCATCTGTGGTCATGATGGCCGGTGGTCTGGAGTTGATGTTGCTGAGCACCATCTCCTCTAATCCCCGATTTATCCGCGCCATCAACGCCAAATATCAGAAGGACATCGAGGCATTTCAAAAAACAAAAACCCTCGTTGATTACTACAATACCCTCACGCTGGACTCTCAGCGCCGGTTCGATAAGCTGAAAAAACGGATCAGGGAGATCCGCGGGAGCTTCAACAAGATCCACACAACCGTTCCTACCTTGGTCAATAATTTCCTGGAAAAAATGAACGCCATCGAGCTGTCTTATGTTCGGTTGCTGTATTTCAGAGATAAATTTCCGGAAATGACCAACGAATCCATTGTGCAGCAAACCGTGCAGGAAGTGGATAAGCTCAACCAGGAACTGAAGGACGTAACCAATGTGCGCCTCAAGCGACTGAAAGAAAAACGTTTGCACCTGCTGGAGCTCAGGATGGAAAACTACTACAAGCTCAAAGAAAACCGCGAGGTGATCGAAGAGCAGCTGCAGACCATCGAGGAAATGGTAGAGTACATCAAAGACCAGCCCATGACCCTCCAGAACACTGAACGGGAGGACATCATGATCGACAACCTGCTATTTGAAACGGAGCAAACCCAGCAAACCCTCGAAGAAATTGAAAACCTCATGCAGTCGGAGTTTTCGAACATGATGCCTGATGATCACGACGACGAGAGCTTTGGCATCGAAAACACCCGTACCCGCGAGTAGTTTTCAGGCGATTGAATATTTTATGCATCCGGCGCGGTTATGGGCCGGATGTTTTTTTTGGAGTAATTGTGGGTAAATTAGCCAGCCATTGAATCAAGCCCCCTGATTATGTTCCAATACCTTACGATTGAGCAAAAAGGTTTTACCCGAATCATCACCCTCAACCGCCCCGACGTACTCAACGCCCTCAACCAGCAACTCCTGCACGAGCTGTATATGTCCATAGGCGAAGCACTTGAAGACCACGCTACCCGCGGGGTCATTATTACAGGTGCCGGTGAGAAAGCATTTGCTGCCGGAGCCGATATTGCGCAGCTCGCGGCCTTGGACGAAGAAGGGGCCGACACCGCCTCTGAATTTGGCCAGGACGTGTTTTTTGCCATCGAACATGCGTCAAAGCCCGTGATTGCTGCCGTAAATGGCTTTGCATTGGGTGGCGGTTGTGAGCTCGCCATGGCCTGCCACTTCCGTATTGCCTCGGAGAAAGCACAGTTTGGCCAGCCTGAAGTAAAGCTCGGCCTCGTAGCCGGATACGGAGGTACCCAACGCCTGCCACGGCTCATCGGGCGGGGATACGCCACCGAGCTGCTGATTACCGCCGACCGCATCGACGCTGCAACAGCCCTGAGTCTGGGTCTGGTAAACCGGGTAGTGGCAACCGAAGCCCTGATAAGCACCTGCGAAGAAATCCTGCAAAAGACCTACGAGCAATCGCCCAAAGCAGTAGCCCTGACCCTCGAAGCCATTGGTGCCGGCTACCGCGACCTGGAAGGATACCATGCAGAAAGGACCGCTTTTGCCCGTGCCCTTTCCTCTGAAGATGGCCGCGAAGGGGTACAGGCATTTCTCGAAAAACGCAAACCCCGCTTCACCGGCAACTAAATTGACCCACCCGCTCGTTCTATTGCTAAATAATTCCCTGCACTTATGAAACGTTTACTGAAAGTGAAATTGTTGGTCTGGATGATGGTGCCCGCACTTTGGGTGTCACTCGGAGGGTGTGAGGTCCTTACCCAGGTAGCCAACGGTGCCATGGCATCTGTCGATCCATCTGAAACAGAGATCATCGGCGGACTGAAAGAGGCCCTCGCCAGTGGTGCTGCCAATGCCGTGGGTATTTTATCAAAAGAAGGCGGCTACCTCAACGATCCCCTCGTTAAAATTCCTTTCCCTGAGGAAGTAGCAGTCGTGGACAGAACCCTGCGCCAGATCGGAGCCGGAGCCCTCGTCGATAATTTTGTAGAAAAACTCAACCGAGGAGCCGAAGAAGGAGCCAAAATGGCCCTGCCGATTTTCAAGCAGGCGATTCTGGATATGTCGTTTGCCGATGCCAAAAACATTCTTTTCGGCGGCGATTCGGCGGCTACGGTTTATTTCAAAGCCAAAACCAGTGCAGCGCTCTACACCGCCTATTCCCCGCAGGTAAAATCGTCGCTCGATCAGGTAAATGCCACCAAACTCTGGAGCGACGTAACCACGAAATACAATTCCATTCCGTTGGTAAAAAAGGTAGATACCGACATCGTTCGCTATGCAACCAACAAAGCCCTCGACGGTCTGTTTTTGAAGTTGGCCGTGGAAGAAAAGAAAATACGCGACAACCCGATAGCTCGTACCACCGAATTACTAAAGAAGGTTTTCAGCTACGCCGACCGTCAAAAATCAGGCGGTAAATAACCCTCAACGCCCATGCGGTTTTCGATAGCCCTTATTCAGTCGCTCGACGCTATCCGTGCCAACAAGGTGCGCGCAGGCGTTACGATTTTCATCATTGCCCTCGGCATCACGGCCCTGGTGGTGGTTATGACCTCCATCGCGGGCATCCGGAGCGGGATGACCAAGAGTTTCGCCGCTTTGGGTACCAACACCTTTCGGATCGTAAACCGGGAGATGAATTTCTTTGTGGGTGGCCGCCAGCAGGGGCAGAGTGTGAAATATGTGCCGATCGAATACCGTGAGGCCATGGCCTTCAAGAAAAGTTTTGATGCCGTGGCGCCCGTGAGTGTGAGCTTTACCCGCGACCTGCAGCAGGTAAACTACCTCAATCGTAGGACACAGGCCAATATTCAGGTCGTGGGCTCTGACGAGCGCTTTCCGCTAGTTACCGGCTACGAAATAGAGGAGGGGAGGGGCTTTTCCGCCGATGACATCGAGCGGGCTTCGAACCTCACGGTATTGGGTTCTGATGTAAAAGAGACCTTGTTTCCGGATGAATCGCCTGTGGGTAAAACGGTGTATGCCGGAGGAAATGCCTACCGGGTAATCGGGGTGTTCAAAAAAGTAGGTACCCGCGGTGCCACCGGCGGCGACAGGGCCATAGCTGTGCCCATCAGTACCCTGCGGGGGCAAGTTTCCTCCATAGGTTCGCTCAATGTGAGTGTCTTTGCCTTTCAGCCCGAAGAATTGCCCGAGTTGATGGGCGAGGCAGAGGGTGCTTTCCGGCTGGCACGAAAACTTCAGCCGCGGGATCCCAGCAATTTTGTGCTTATCCGCAGCGATGCCTTTCTCGAACAACTGCTGCAATTGATCGGAAGCCTCACCATCTCGGCGCAGGTAATTGCCTTTATCACGCTACTGGGGGCCTCTGTGGCCCTGCTGAATGTGATGCTGGTATCAGTAACGGAGCGGACGCTGGAGATCGGGCTGCGCAAAGCGCTGGGTGCCTCACGGAAGGTAATCCTTGCCCAATTCCTTACCGAGGCCATTCTCATTTGCCAGTTTGGCGGAATATTCGGGGTACTGCTGGGCCTCGGCGTTGGCAACCTCATCAGTATTTTTGTGTTCAAAGGGTCGTTTGTAGCCCCATGGCTCTGGATGGGAATAGGCCTCGTTGCCTGCCTGATCGTAGGGGTGCTCGCGGGCATGTATCCCGCACAAAAAGCCGCCAGCGTCGATCCTATCGACTCACTCAGGGCAATGTAACGGGATTTGGGGCTGATTTGCTCAGCTTAAATGACTGCATTAGGCGGTCAAAATCCGGACTATAGGTATCAGCGTCTTCTTTGCGGCTCCAACCCAGGAGCTGATAAAAATTCTGATCACTTTCAATAACCACGAGCGAATAGGCCACAGGCACATCGTTGAGCATACCGGTTACTGTTCCGGAAAGGGATGGCATGCCGTGTAGGGTAGTAGCGACCGGATCGGAATAGTCTTCCTGTGTAAGAGGGTAAATCAAATTGTCAACCGTGATATCATAATAAGCTTCGAGGTCGATTTCATCGTCTTTGCTGAAAATCGTTGATTTTTTGTCGTATCTGCCTAATAGGTAAACTTCCCTTACCTTGTTTTGGAGCTGCAAGGGAGCTTCGTCGTGAAGGTCATGGGTGGGCTGTAGGTAGCCAGGAGCCTCAATTTCGAATCTTCCGGCAACGAAATAAAGCGACCAACTGCCTCGGCAACCGGTTAAAAGGAGCAGAAGCATAAGCGCTATTCCGGAAAACAAAGGGGGCGTGGCTTTTTCCATAAGTAAATCTGCTCAAAAAATAACCCCTGAAAGCTTAGGTTGCAAATACGACGGCAGCACGTAAGGATGCAAGACAGAATATTTTTACAATAAAAAGAGTCTGGGTGATATTTCCGGAAATAAACTAAAAATGGCAGCTGCGATACAAATTTTTGAGGATCAACAGGTTAACCGGTCTGGGATATCTACCCTTGCCTATCTGATTATCCGAAACAATGACGATTATTTGCTGGAGGTACTTCCTTCTCCCGAATCAAATGAAATTTTTCAGCCGCTCCGGGTCGATATCCAACCCGGCGAATACAGCTGGGATGCCGCCAGAAGGTGTGTTCGCAGTCTCTTCGGGTGTGAAATTGAAGAAATGACCTTTTTGGGACCTGTGGAAGCGATTGGTCAGGGACTTATGTCCAAAAGCCACGAGATCGCTTTTGTGTTCGAAGTTAGTCTTCCGAAGCAAGTACAGCACCGGTTAAGCCGTTTGGATGTTGTTGAGCTCAATGGCATACTTTGCCAGTGGGTGTCGCAACGTAGCCTGCTGCAGCGTAAGGCCCGGATGGTACCAATGGCTGTATGGGAGATGCTCTGATCGTTGAGCTAAAACGAATTCTTTGTTGCCAAATGTGGATCGCGTCAGGCGTCCAGTTCGTTCGGACGGTATGTAAGTAGAAAATAGGAATTACCGCCGCAGACAGACGTGGCGGGAAATAATAGAAAAGACGTGGAGACCGACGCTTAAATGTCCTCCCAATTTCTGAAATGCTGGGGTTCCACCCATTCCTTTTCCAGCAACTCACGAAAGAGCTCGAGGTCGTGCTCGTGGTTTTTTTCAATCAACTCGATGAGCTCAGTGGCTGCTTTGGTGGCCGGAATAATCAGGGCCAGCGGAATCTCAGGCGGAATGAAGGCGGTTCGGTGCGAAACCATGGCCTGCTCATCGCCGGTGATCGTTCCGTAGGTGCTCAGCAACATGCCGTAAAAATACTCCTGACGTGCCTGTTCCAGGGTTTGCAGCCGCAACCTGACGTAGGCTTCAGGATCCTTGCGCATGGATTTACGCTTCTGCGGGTTGAGGAGGTCGTTGCGGGTAATGATGATAAAATCTTCAAACGCCTCGGAAGTTCGACGGTAGGCCGTTTTCATCCGGATAGCATCCTCCTGGCTGTAATTGGCACTTTTGGCCTTGAAAAATGCTACATACATCTCTGTTTCAGCCCGGTAGTCTTTGTAGTTTTTTAAGAAACCGGAGGCGATGAGGTTGTGTAGGAGCACCTCGCTGTCGGAGGGTTTTTGGGCAAAGAGAACACAGGGGGCAAGGGCCAGAATGAGGAAAAGGCGGAAAGGTGATTGCATGATAGGCAGGAAAATTTTCCAAATATAGCGCAACGATTGGGCCAAAAATCTCTGGTCACCCCGGAATTCGTAACGAGGAATATTGAATTTCAAAGTTTTTCTTTCATGCGTCTGTCTTACAATTTACAGTTGGCCGGATAGCGGAGCAGGTATTGCCTTTCATCCATTTTGAAAAAACACAAAATGCAGGTCTCGGGTGGGCAGATTTTTTCGAGAAACGGGCGAAAGTATAGCTTCGTTTTTGGGGTACGAGATATGCTTAAAGTACTACGAATAATTGAACTAAATATTTATAGATATGTTCAACATAGGTCTTTAATATTACCTGACAGGGGGTGATATTTCAATATTTTAAAACAGCTTATTTAATTGATTATCAATAGATTGACTATGGTTTTAGGGTAGACTTCCGACAAAAGGAACTACCTACTTACAGGGGGGGATAATTCTATTCATGTTTCAGTAGTTTTGAAATATGAAACAATTTCATCAGCTCCTGTTCGTCGCCATAATCTGGCTCCTTGCTCAGGGAGGGCTACATGCTCAACCGGTCGCTGATTTCCGTGCTAATATTACAAGTGGTTGCGCGCCTATCATCGTTTCCTTCGAAGACCTTTCCACCGGGGCGGTATCCTGGAGCTGGTCAACGGGGGTAGGTACTTCAAACCTTCAGAATCCGGGTATTTTTTACACCAATCCTGGCAGTTACTCGGTTACGCTTGTGGTAACGGACGCTCAGGGGCTGAAGGATACGATTACCCGGAGTGGGTTTATCGATGTTTATGGAATTCCGGTGGCAGATTTTACGGTTACGTCAACTTCTATTTGCCGACTGACGCCCATTACGTTCAACAGTACCTCTACCGCGGGCTCGGGCAACCTTGTTTCATACTCCTGGGATTTTGGCGATGGGACTACCAGCCAGATTCCTAATCCGGTCCATACCTATCAGGCGGCTGGCAGCTATCCTGTGTCGCTGGTGGTGCGCAACCAATACGGATGCACCGAAAATGTCAATTATCCCAACCTGATTACTGTTTCATCGCCTGAGGTAGGCTTTACCGCCGATCCACGCCTGGCCTGCGGGCCTCCACTGGCCGTAACTTTCACCAGCAACGACCCCTCAGGGCAGCACAGCTGGGTATTTGGCGACGGCAATACCGGAACAGGCGCAAATCCGATACACCCCTACAACCAAAACGGAAGTTTCTCAGTCACCCATTTCGTACAAAATGCACAGGGCTGCCGCGATACCCTCCTGAAAAATGCATTTGTCAATATTGGAGTCAATACCCTGGGAATTTCAGCGGTGGATTCCTCCGTTTGCCAGGGTGATACGGTCCGGTTTCTATCTTCCGCTTCTGCCAACAGTACCGTCCTTTGGGATTTTGGAAACGGGGCAACTTCTTCGCTTCACAATCCCAAGTACAAATATACTACCTCAGGCACCTACCATGTTACTGCTACCATTTCGGATCCGAGCGGATGTAGTTTTTCATTGGGGTTCGATGTTGAAATTTACCCCCTGCCGTTTGCTGATTTTACGGTAGCTGGAAGTCCTATGGGCTGCGACCTTCCATTTCAGGTCCAGTTTCAGGATCAGTCAACCGGGGCCGTTTCGTGGTCATGGACATTCGGCGACGGGGCTTCGAGTTTATTGCAAAACCCCATGCATACCTATTTGCAGGAAGGTAATTTTGATATCCGTCTTGCAGTGAAGTCCAACAAAGGCTGTACCTATGCACAGGGCTGGAAGGGCTTTATCGAAATCGACAAGCTGACCACCAATATCAAAGCCGATAAACGCCAGGGCTGTGCCCCGCTTACGGTTGCTTTCCGCGATACCACTTCCTCCTTATTTCCGGTAACACAATGGTTCTGGGATTTTGGCGATGGCACCACCAGTACCCAGAATGATCCTTTACATACGTATCAGGACACCGGATCTTACAAAGTAAAACTCATCACCACCAATGCCGCTGGTTGTACAGATACCGCTGAGGTGCCTAACTATATCCGGATAGGTTCTTTGCCGGTCGCTAATTTTCAACCCGATACCAACCAGGCCTGCGCTTTGTCTTTGGTATTGTTCAACAACTTATCAACCGGGGCACACGAATACTTGTGGCTTTTTGGTGATGGCGATACCGCTATGAGCACCAATCCCATGCACGGATTTGCAGCCCTTGGCCCAATGGGTGTAATGCTGATTGCGAGCGATCGCGGTTGTGCTGATACCCTGATTATGCCGGGCGCCGTGAATGTACTCGCCCCGTTGCCCATAATCGGCATCAGCGAAAAGCAGGTTTGCCGGGTACCGGCAGCTGTTACCTTCATGAATCTTTCGGTAGGGGCAGACTCCTACAGCTGGGCACTCGACGACAGCATTCCCCTGACAGGCAACAATCCCGTGTACACCTTTACCGATCCGGGGGTGTACTCCATTGGCCTTACGGTGAACAATGTAACTACAGGCTGTAATGTCACTGCTTACGACGCGGTAACAGTAAAGCCCATTTACGCCAAATTTGACGCCCTGCCCGATGAAGGTTGTCAGCCTTTGACGGTCTTTTTCAAAGATTCATCCGAAAATGCGGTGAAATGGTGGTGGCATTTTGGGGCAGCCAACAAAGATACCTCCAACCTCAAGAATCCGATCTTTACCTACAATGCCATGGGCACTTTTGATGTGACCCTGGTCGTGACCAACAGCCTGAAATGTAGAGACACCCTGGTGGTTCAGGATGCGGTAAAATCCCACGGCGTAGTGGCCAACTTCTCCACCTTCTCGGGCGCTGGCGGCTGTATTCCGTTCCCGGTTTCATTCAAAGATATATCAACGGGTACGGGCAATGTGGTACACTGGGACTGGGACTTTGGCGATGGTACCTATTCGCAACTGGCCAATCCTGTGCATACCTACACCCAGGTCGGCTCCTATACCGTACGATTGACGGTGGTGGACAACCATGGTTGTACCCATACCACGGCCAAAACCAATTATGTAAGTGCGACCTCACCCATAGCTGATTTTCTGGTACCGAATCAGATCAACTGCCCGGATGAGACGGTCACTTTCGTAAGTAATTCTTCCGGAGCAGGTTTGTCCTACGTTTGGGATTTTGGCGACGGCTCAGGTTCTACGATGGCGAATGCCACCCATACCTACCTCAATGCTGGCGACTATACCATTAACCTCAAAGTAACGGACGTAAACGGCTGCAAGGACTCCATACTCCGGGTTAATTTTGTGTCAGTAAGGCCGCTCAAAGCCAGTTTTACCGCTGACAGCACCTATGCCAGTTGCCCGCCACTGAAGGTCGATTTTAACTCAGATTCTTCCAAAGTACACCCCGGAACGACCTGGCAATGGAGCTTCGGTAACGGAGCGGGCGCTTCTCAGCCAAATCCAGCACACACCTATACCCAACCTGGCGTGTATGACGTGCGCCTGGTGCTCATTGCGCCTTCAGGCTGTAGCGATACCCTGCTGGTCCCTCAAATGATCGAAATAGAAGGCCCGGTGGCCAACTTTACCTTTGATCCGAAGGAAGGCTGCCCCGGAACCGTGGTTAATTTTGCGGCGCAATCGGCAGTGGTGATTGATTATCAATGGTATTTCGACGATGGCAATACCGCCATGGGGCCTCAGGCAAGCTACGCCTACCCGCTCTCTGGCAATTATCACCCCGCTTTGTTGGTAGAAGACAGTACCGGTTGCAAGGTATTTACCGTTTCAAATGACAGTGTGATTATCTACCAGGTGCCTGTTCCTGCATTCACTGCCAATAAATCCCTCTTGTGCGAATCGGGCGACATTACTTTTGTCAACCAGACTCCTGCTGTACCTGGGCTTACCTACACCTGGGATTTCGGAGACGGACAAACAGCCTCACAGGTAAACCCTACGCATACTTATGCCTCTACCGGGGTTTATACCGTGACCTTAATTGTCACTACCACCCAGGGTTGTCAGGACAGTATCGTGAAAGTGAACTTTATACAGGTAGCGAGCAAGCCTACACCTGAGGTGGTGGTGGCTGACTCAGCCGGATGCGTACCTTTCGGGGTAACAATGGAGGCCATTGTACCGAGCCACCAAAGCCCGGTTACCCTCTACAGTTGGAATTTTGGGGACAATTCGGCCCCTGCTTTGGGTAACCAGGCAAACCATACCTACGTCAACCCGAATGCTTATACCGTAACGGTATCGGTTACGGATCAGAATGGATGTACAGGCGATGCTACCTCTGTGATTAATGCATGGGCCGCTCCTTCAGGAAATTTCATGGCTACCGACAGCTTTGGTTGTGCGCCGTTTCCCGTAGCCTTTCACGCCCTCGTGCCTTCTGCTGTAGCCTGGCAATGGAATTTTGGAGATGGAAATGTGGGTACCGGGCAGTCTACGCCCCATACTTACACCCAGGACGGCGTATTTGGTGTCACCCTTGATGTAGTCGATGTCAATGGTTGTGCCTTGCACCTCGAAAAGCCCGATTACATTCACCTCAAGCACCCGGTAGCAGCTTATGTGCCTGCCGGAGAGTCCTGCCCTGGAACAAACGTTGCTTTTCAGAGTGTAAGTACCTCCGATACTACCCTGACACGGACCACCTGGCTGTTCCCTGATGGTACCAGTGCAAATGGTATTTCGGTCAGCCATCCTTTTCATCCGGCAGGCCCGCAACTGATCAGCCTGGTAGTAGAAGATGTATTTGGATGCACCGACACCCTGACCCAAAACGGAGTTACGGTGAGAGAAAACCACCAGCCTGTACCGGTAAGTACCCAGTTTGTAACCGTAGAAAGTGACGACCAGGTACGCATTGAGTACGAGCCCTATAACAGCCCCTGGAACGATTTCAGCTATTACGTGCTTTACCGGAAAAACGCAGCAGGAAGTTTCGATTCCCTGCAGCTATCTACCAACCGGGGCCTGGGCTATTTTACCGACAAAATGGCGCATCCGGATGCCCGTTCCGAGTGCTACAAAATCGAAGTGGTGAACCTGTGTGGATTGCGCTCTGACCTGGTTCAAACCCCGGCCCATTGCACCATTGACATGGAAACACAGCCTCTACAGGATGCCATTTCCCTCAAATGGACCCCTTATGTAGGTTGGACACCTGATGCCTATCAGATTTACCGGGTACAAAATTACGGGTCGGCCAAGCAATTGATCGGCATTGTTCCCGGCCAGCAAAACATGTTTGTGGATGCATCTACCCATTGCTACGACAGCTACCAGTATCGGGTGGAGGCCATTGGGGCTTACCAGTCGCTTTCGGATAAGCCTGGCGATGCCCCGCTGCACGAAGGCCCTCGGCAAGCGAATAACCTGATTCGCGCCACGGTAGAAGGCAATGAGCAGGTATTGGTAGAGTGGAATAATCCTCCGGTTGAGGGAGCTGCTTCTTTTATCCTGGAGCGCAATGAAGGCAACGGATTCGTGCCGGTAATTACCACTCCAGCCAGCCGGCCTGAGGTCAAATTTACCGATACCCAGGTAGAAGTAGGACTCAAAAGCTATACCTACCGGGCATTTGTAGAAGACTCCTGTGGAGACCGCACCCCGCTCGGAAGGGTAGGTAAAACGATCCATCTGCAAGGAGAGCAAACCGGCGGTTCGGCGATCCTGGCATGGACCTCTTACGAAGGGTGGGAGCAAGGGGTGCATCACTACCAGATTGACCTTTTCGACGAACAAACCCAGTCCTATACCAAAATAGGGGATATTCCGGGGTTTGAAAACAACTTCGAAGACCGGGAAGACCATATCCAGAACGACCTCAACTGTTACCGTATCACAGCTTTTGAGGAAGGCGGAAATGCAACTTTCAGCCTGTCGAACGAAACCTGCCTCACACCCAAGCCACGCGTGTTTGGAGCAAACGCCTTTAGCCCCAACGGCGACGGTATCAACGATGTGTTTCTGGTATCGGGTACTTACCTCGACCAGTTTGAGATGCGGATTTACAACCGCTGGGGAGAGAAAATCTACACCAGCAACCAGCCTGATCAAGGTTGGGACGGACGGGTGGACAACGGCGTATCTGCCCAGGAAGGGGTGTATATGTACGTAGTGAGCGGTACCGGCCGAAATGGCGAAGCCTTAAAACTCGTAGGAAGTATTACCCTCATCCGATAAGCGTTTAATGGCCCTGAGAACAATTTTTCAGGGCCTTTTTTTCTTTTTCCCTCCTTTTAAGATCGCCTGAACACCTACCCTGAATTATTTCAGGGGCATGAATATTCAGGTAAAGATGGAGCCGGGGAGGGTTTTTTCTATATTTGTCACAAATCCCACCACTCCATGACGCTTATTTCTTCTATTTCCGGCATCAGAGGTACCATCGGTGGTAAAGTCGGTGATAACCTCACGCCCCTTGATGCTGCGCAGTTTGCCGCCGCTTTTGGTACCTGGCTAACCCTGAAGGGGGATGTACGCACGGTCGTTATCGGGCGGGATGCCAGGCCCTCCGGTGCCATGGTCCATCAAATCGTAAGCGGGGTACTGATCGGGTTAGGGTTTCGGGTTATTGACCTGGGTATCTCTACTACCCCTACGGTAGAAATGGCGGTGCCTGAGTTCAAAGCAGCCGGCGGAATTATCCTTACCGCCTCGCACAACCCCGTGGAGTGGAATGCCCTCAAATTGCTCAACAGCCGGGGCGAGTTTGTGACCCAGAAGGACGGGATGGAAATTCTGGAGATTCTTGAAAACCAATACTATCACTTTGCCGATGTGCGCTCACTGGGTGTCATGGAGTCGGTAACTGATTTTGGCCAGGTGCATATTCAGAAAATTCTGGACCTGCCCCTGGTGGATAAATACGCCATCGAAAAGGCCAACCTCAAAGTGGTGGTCGATGGCATCAACAGCAGTGGCGGCATTTATGTGCCCATGATGCTCGAAGCCCTTGGGGTAAAAAACATCGTGAAGCTCAACTGCGAGCCTTCGGGCTGGTTTGTGCACGACCCTGAGCCCTTGGAAAAAAACCTTTCGGGCATTTGCAACTATATCCGCAACCACGGAGCCGACCTCGGCATCGTGGTGGACCCGGATGTGGATCGCCTCGTTTTTGTGGACAATAACGGCAACCTCTTTGGGGAAGAATATACCCTGGTGGCCATTGCCGACTATGTGCTTCAACATCAGAAGAGCGCGGTTGTTTCCAACCTTTCGTCCAGCAGGGCCCTGCGCGATGTGGCCCAGCGCCATGGATGCAGCTACTATGCCTCGGCAGTAGGGGAGGTGAACGTGATCGAAATTATGAAACGGAAGGACGCCCTCATCGGTGGCGAAGGCAATGGCGGGGTTATTTACCCCACGTTGCACTATGGCCGTGATGCCCTCGTGGGTATTGCTTTGTTCCTTTCGCACCTGATCAAAAGCGGACTTTCGGTAGCTGACCTCCGGAAAACCTATCCGAGCTATTTCATGTCGAAGAACAAGATAGAGCTGCCACAGCAAGAACAGGTAAATGCCATGCTGGCGGCTTTTCAGGCCATGTATAAAGACTATCCGATCAATACCGTGGACGGGGTAAAGGTGGACTTTGATGACTCGTGGGTACACCTGCGTAAGTCGAATACAGAGGCCATAATCCGGATTTATACCGAGGCTACGACCCAGGAAAAAGCCGATGCCCTGGTGCAGGAAGTAATCACAGAGCTGCAAAAAACCGTTGCCTGACATCCGCTGTTACTGGTTTTCAGACTGTAGATTTTTGAACAAGAAGCTTTTGCAGCTGGTTAGATAATGATCTCCGGCTGAGGATTTTTTTGTTAATTGTCTTATCAATCTGGATATGTCAGCGATAAGGTTAGCAATCAGGTTTATACTACTTGGCGCATATTTCGCCTTATCTCCGCTATCTGCTCAGGTAAGGATAGAAGTGACATCCGTGCCGCAGCTGATGCTACCCCAAGAGGGCCTCTACATCGTAGGATCTTTCAATGACTGGAATCCCGGAGAGAAAGAATACAAACTACAACGAGGGGATAACGGGAATTTATTCATCATTATTCCTGCTGAATTCGGCGACTTTAAGTACAAATTTACCCAAGGTTCATGGACCGTGGTAGAGGGGAATGCCGAGGGCCTGAGTATTGCTGACCGTGAATATATCGCTGCTAAAGAAGAGAATCCACGTCTGGTAAAGGTGTCGATTGAAGGTTGGGAAAAGCGGGTATTTTATCGGTTTGTTGTCACGGGTGTGCCCGAAAACACCCCACACGATGCAGCGCTTTACATCACAGGCAATTTTAACAACTGGGACCCCGGAAACGAATCCTTTAAGCTGCAGCGCCAGACCAACGGCGAATTTCGCGTAAGCATTTTCTCCGATCTCAAGCAGATTGAGTACAAATTTACCCGGGGAAACTGGAGCTCTGTAGAGGGCACCGCCACGGGAAAAGCCCGGCGTAACCGCGTCATTGACAGGGGCTACAAGGGAAAAATAGACAATATTCCCATCGAGATTGAAAGCTGGGAAGACCTGACGGGGACCTTCACCTACTTTTCATTTTTCGACCTGCTCCTGTTGTTTTCTGCCTTTCAGGGGTTTCTGCTGGTCATTACCATACCCACCATACAGGATTACAACCGCAAAGCCAACCAATTGCTGGTGCTGTTGCTGGCCATTACCTCGGTATTGATGCTGGTACGCGTACTGAGTGGCTACCGGGAACTGGCGCAAGCCTTTCCCAAAATGCAGCTCTTCCCCGATTTTCTGTGGTTGGCTTATGCCCCCATTTTTTATTTCTATGTAGAAAAACTCCTCTTCAACGCCAACAGGCTGGCACCCAGAGGTTGGCTGCATTTTATCCCCCTGGCTGTGCAGTTTGTGGCGTATATGCCCCTTTTTCTCATGGATAATGTGGACCTGAAGGTGCGGATTTTCAATGGCGATCCGGTATTTATTCTCGTGTTCAGGATTTTTGGGGGCATTGCATTTTTATACAACTGCTATTACTGGTGGGTGCTTTGGAAAGAAATAAACGACTACCGGGCACAGGCAGAATCGAGCTTTTCTTATGAAGAAAACCTGCATTTTTTGAACACGGTGATGATTATCAAGGCTTTTTGCCTGTCAATATGGTTCATTGCCAGCCTGGTAACCATCTACGGCTGGATATTGGGTAAGGATTACGACACGCTGATCAGCTCCATTTCGTCGGTTATCTGGCTCATTTTTTCTACCATTCCCCATTTCCTCGGCTATTTCGCCATCCATCAGCCCGAAGTTTTCAAAATGCCGCGAACCGTATCGCGGTTTGTGGTGGACAGTCCCGTGATGGTGCCTGTATTGAAAGAGCCAAGCGTGCTGGATTCGAAACAGGAAGAGCACGACGAAACCCTGGAAGACATTAAGTCGAAGCTGGAAGCGTATATGGAGGAGGAAAAACCATTTACCAATCCGAAACTGACCCTGAACGAGCTGGCTACCATGATGAAGGTACAGGCGCATGTACTCTCGCGGGTGATCAACGAAGGGTACGAAAAAAACTTTTTCGACTTCATCAACTCCTACCGGGTAGAGGAGTTTAAGCTGCGGGTAGATGATCCGCGCTACCGGCACTATACCCTGCTCAGCATTGCTTTTGAGGTCGGATTCAATTCCAAAACGGCCTTCAACCGCTCTTTCAAAAAGCTGACCAATCTCTCGCCGAGCGCTTACTACAGCCAGGTAAAAGCCCTGTAATTTTCCTTTTTTACCCCAGTTGGGTAGCTGAAGGGTGGTAGAGGGTTGCATTATCCCACAAAAAAAACGCCTTAAAGAGGTGCCATTTTATAAAATGGTACGTATCGCGAAATTTAAATATATGATTATCAACACATTGAGGTCTTTAGATGTATTGTGACCAAAACAGAAAGTGGGACGATTACCGATCAGGGTCATAGTTACTTCGTTGCTGAGATGAAATCGATCTCAGACTTAACGCACTTTCTATGATAACCAACTACTACCAAGGTACACGCCCCACCGGAACTCCCGGGCGTACCTGGCTGTCGGGTTCCCATCGGTACTCGCGGCTTATGCTACTCGCTATGTTGCTTTTGCTACCTGGAATTTCAGCCTGGGCTCAGGTGAAAATTCAGGGTTCCATCATTTCTGATGAAGATGACGCGCCGCTTTTGGGCGTGACTGTTGTCGTTAAAGGCACCACTACGGGTGTTGTTACCGACGAAGCAGGGAAATTTTCTCTCACTGTACCCGACGAAACCTCGGTGCTGATTGTTCGCTCCTATGGTTTTGCTACCCAGGAACTGACCGTAGGTACCCAGCGGACTTTCGACATCCGCCTCATGACCGAAGCCCAGACCATTGGCGAAGTGGTGCTGATTGGCTATGGTACCCAGAAAAAATCAGACCTTACCGGTGCGATTACCTCCATTACCTCCAAAGATTTTATTGCAGGTAATATCCAGTCGCCCGAGCAGCTGATTACGGGTAAAGTGGCCGGGGTACAGATCACCAACAATGGCGGTGCTCCGGGTTCAGGTGCGACCATCCGTATCCGCGGTGGATCATCACTCAACGCCAACAACGACCCTTTGATCGTGATTGACGGGGTACCGGTTGAAAGCAGCGGTATCTCTGGTTCAGCCAATGCCCTGAGCTTCATTAACCCGAACGACATCGAGTCCTTCAGCATCCTGAAAGACGCTTCTGCAACCGCTATTTACGGTTCACGTGCGTCTAACGGGGTTATTATCATCACCACCAAAAAAGGTAAAGCCGGTGATAAAATGCACGTGCAGTTCAATACCGTGCAGTCATTGGCTACCGGAACCCGCTTTGTGGATGTACTGACCGGAGATGAGTTTCGCTCAGTGGTGAACGAGCGTGGAAACGCAGGCGCCAAAGCCATTCTCGGAACCGCGAATACCAATTGGCAGGACCAGATCTTCCGTACCGCTTTCAGCTCTGACAACAACGTCAGTCTCACGGGTGCCCTCAAGGAAACCCCTTACCGCCTGTCGGTGGGTAACCTGAGCCAGAACGGTATCCTGAAAACCACCAGCATGAACCGGACCTCGGCTTCATTTGGCATTACCCCTGAGTTTCTGGATCGCCACCTGCGGGTAGATGTAAACCTGAAAGGCATTCGCCAGGGCAATAATTTCGGTGAGCAAGGCGCCATTGGTGCTGCGGTTAATTTTGACCCTACCCAGCCTGTTTACTCAAACAGCGACAAATTTGGTGGTTACTACGAGTGGTTGGATGCCAATGGAAATCCTAATACCCTGGCTACCCGCAACCCGCTTTCTTTGCTGGAAACGACAACCAACACCAGCAACGTGCTGCGTAGCATTGGCAATGTACAGCTCGACTACCGCTTCCATTTCCTGCCTGACCTGAGGGCAAACCTTAACCTGGGTTACGATGTTTCTCAGTCTTCCGGGGTAAGGCAGATTGCGGCTGATGTGGCTTCAAACTACAGCCGGGGTGGGGTAGATGCTACCTACAACCAATCCAAAATAAACAAGGTGCTTGACTTTTACCTCAACTACACCAAAGAATCCGGTATTCATAAAGTGGACCTGTTGGGTGGTTATTCTTACCAGGACTTCGTTCGTGAAGATTCATCGCTGGACAAAAACGTAGCAGGAACCGTATTTACCAATACCTACTACAAAAGCCAGTACACCCTGGTGTCTTTCTATGGTCGCTTGAACTACACCCTGGCCAGCAAGTACCTCTTTACTTTCACCTTGCGAGATGACGGTTCCTCCAAGTTCGGACCTGGCAACCGTTGGGGACTTTTCCCTTCAGCTGCTTTTGCCTGGAAAATCAAGGATGAGACCTTCCTGAAAAACGTGAAAGGCGTAGATGACCTGAAACTTCGCCTCGGATACGGTGTTACCGGTCAGCAGGATGTGTTTGGTGACTATCCTTACCTTGCCCGCTACACCCCCAGCCTTGAAAACGCCCAGTATCAGTTTGGCAACGTTTTCTATAACACACTCCGCCCTGAAGGATACGATGCCAACATCAAGTGGGAGCAAACGACTACCTACAATGCCGGTTTGGATTATGCCTTTGCCGATGGTCGTGTGACCGGTAGCATCGACTACTACTTCAAGCAAACCAAGGACCTCTTGGCTGTAATTCCGGTTCCTGCCGGCTCTAACCTCACCAACCAGATTCTGACCAACGTAGGGAATATCGAAAACAAAGGTTTGGAGTTTGTAATCAATGTAAACCCCGTGCGCAAGCGCGACCTGCGGGTGGACATCGGATTTAACCTTACTTACAACGAAAACACCATCACCAACCTGACCAAAGTAGAAGACCCTACTTATCCGGGTATTCTGGTAGGCGGTATCAGTGGCGGGGTAGGTAACACTGTACAGATCCACACCGTAGGGTACAACACCAACGCTTTCTATGTGTACCGCCAGGTATATGACGAAAACGGCAATCCTATCGAAGGCCTGTACGAGGACACCAACGGCGATGGCCGCTCTACTCCTGACGACCGTTACCGCTACAAGAGCCCGAACCCACGTCTTTTTATGGGAGCCAATGCCCAGGTAACCTACAAAGACCTCAGCTTCAGCTTTGTGGCCCGTAGCAATATCGGCAACTACATGTACAACAACATCTACTCAGAGCGCGGAGTATATCGCTCCATCGCTAATTCGAATAACTTCCTTTCGAACCTGAGCCCGGATGTGTTCAACTCTAACTTCCAGAACAACCAGTACTTCTCCGATTACTACATCCAGAACGCTTCATTCCTGCGCCTGGACAACGTAACCCTGGGATACAACCTGTCGAGCCTGTTCAACAACAAGTTTCGCGCACACTTGAGCCTGATTGGCCAAAACCTGGCCCTGGCAACGAAGTACAAAGGTATCGATCCTGAAATTCAGGGTGGTATCGACAACAACTTCTACCCACGTCCACGCACCATTTCCCTTGGTCTTAATGTAAACCTCTGATTCTGACCCATATGAAAACGGTATTTAATAAAATTTCGCTTCTCAGCCTGCTAGCCCTTTCGGCCTGGGTGATGAGCTCTTGTGTAAATGCACTCGATCGTATTCCCTTTGTGGAGGTAACCTCTGCTACGGTGTACGAAGATGCCGGAAACTACAAGCAGATCCTGGCCAAGCTCTACGCCGGTCTGGCGGTGAGCGGGCAGCAAGGCCCTGCCGGACGCCCGGATATCAGCGGTATCGACGAAGGTTTCTCTACTTACCTGCGTCAGTACTGGAAAGCCCAGGAATTGCCTACCGATGAGGCCGTGATCGGCTGGAACGACGGCAGCCTGCCCGACTACCACGAAATGGACTGGAGCGCAAGCAACGAGTTCATCACCGCCATGTACAACCGTATTTACTACCAAATCGGCTTGTGCAACGAGTTTATCCGCGAATCGGCTGATGACAAGCTGAATACCCGTGGATTTACCCAAACGCAGATTGATGAGATCAAAACTTTCCGCAACGAGGCCCGCTTCCTGCGTGCACTGAGCTACTACCATGCGCTCGACATGTTCGGAAACGTACCTTTCGTTACTGAAGCCGATGGTATTGGCGCCTTTTTGCCTCAGCAAACCAACCGCGCAGCCCTCTTTACCTACCTGGAGACAGAGCTGAAGGACCTCGAAACCACGCTTACCCCTGCCCGCCAAAACGAGTACGGACGTGCCGACCAGGCTGCTGCTGCTACCCTGCTTGCCAAGCTGTACCTGAACGCCGAGGTGTACATTGGCCAGGCCAAATACACCGAAGCTATTGCTGAGTGCAGCAAAGTAATCGCAGCAGGCTATACCCTCGACAACGAGTACCGCACCCTGTTCCTGACTGACAACGACCAGTCCAATGAGGTGATTTTCTCCATAAACTTCGACGGTATTCACACCAAAACCTGGGGTGGTATGACCTTCCTGGTACACGCCGGGGTAGGTGGTTCCATGAACCCTGCCGATTTCGGTATCAATGGCGGATGGTCAGGCGTGCGCACGACGAAGGCATTTGTAGAAAAATTTCCTTCAACCGGAGGAGGTTCTTCGATTGTATCACCTAACGCTGGTAACCTCACCTATCCCCGACTCTATGTTCCGGGAGCACACCAGGGCTGGGATCCATCCAACGCCACCACTATCCTGACTTCTTCTGCCAGCGATGGTAACTACGAAGGGTACTTCTGGTTTGATGCCAACACCGAATTTAAATTCACCGATGGTCCGGCCTGGGATGTGAACTACGGCGATACCGGTGCTGACGGCACCCTGGAAGCAGGTGGCGACAACCTCAAAGTTGCCGATGCTGGTTTCTACAAAATCAATGTGGACCTGAACGCCAAAACCTATACCCTCCTGAAAACGGATTGGGGATTGATTGGCTCTGCTACAGCCGGTGCCTGGGATTCGGATCAGAACATGACCTACGACGCTACTGAAGGAGCCTGGACCATCACTGCCAGCCTGGTAGCCGGTGAGGCTAAGTTCCGTGCCAACGACGGCTGGGACCTGAACTACGGCGACGACGGGGCAGATGCCCTGCTGAATGCAGGTGGAGCTAACATCGTGATTCCGGCTAATGGTACTTACACCATCAAGTTGTACCTCGACCATCCGGACTACACCTACTCCATCGAACTGCCGAGCTTCGACAACCGCGCCATGTTCTACACCAATGGTCAGAACCTGGAGATCGAGGATATTTTCACTTTTGCTGACGGTTACGCCCTCACCAAGTTCCGCAACGTGAGCTCAGCAGGCGTTCCCGGTACAGATACCGAAGGTAACTTTCCGGATACCGACTTCCCGATGTTCCGCCTTGCTGACGTGTACCTAATGTATGCTGAAGCTGTGCTTCGTGGTGGATCAGGAGGCAGCAGTGCTACTGCCATCCAGTACGTGAATATGGTTCGTCAGCGTGGGTATGGCGATAACTCGGGCGATGTAGCCTCTATCGACCTCGACTTTATCCTGGATGAAAGAGCCCGTGAGCTTTTCTGGGAAGGACACCGCCGTACGGACCTGATTCGTTTTGGCAAATTTACCACTGCCAGCTACCTGTGGCCCTGGAAAGGGGGCGTGAAAGGTGGAAGAGAAGTGGCCAGTTACCGCAACCTGTTCCCTCTTCCTGCCTCCGACGTGGTGGCTAACCCTAACCTGGTTCAAAACACCGGTTATTAATCTCAACCCTTAATTGAGTAATAAAATGAAAACTTGGTTTAAAAATATCGCCTTGCTTGGAGCAGCTCTCCTCGTACTGGCTTCTTGTGAAAAAGACGAGGTAAAACTCATCCTCGGAGCAGGTGTGCCTCCTACTGTGAGCGCTTCCGGCAATTCTTTTGTGATCACGGAAACGAACCTTTCGGACGTGTTGCTTACGCTGAACTGGACCAAGTCCGACTACAGTACCAATGTGGCCGTGAACTACACCGTACAGGTCGATAAAGCCGGAAACAACTTTGCAGCTCCTATGGAGTATGCCGTTGAAAACCTGCTTACCCGGACCATGACGGGTGCCGAGCTGAACACCGCTGCCCGCAACGTGGGCCTCGTGGCTGGTACTGCTGGTAACCTCGAAGTACGGATTAAGTCGGAAATCAACCCTGATGTGGATCCGATCTATTCATCATCGACGACCATTTCGGTGAATCCGCTGGTGGTGGTAATCATCTATCCTACCCTGCACGCTCCCGGAAGCTACCAGGGATGGGCTCCTGACCTTGCTCCTACCATTCAGTCGGCTAAGAGCAACAACAAGTACGAAGGTTATGTGTATTTCGCTGATGCCAATGCCGAATTCAAGCTCACAGATGCACCTGACTGGAACAACGGCATTTTCGGCGACTCCGGCGACGGCACCTCCGGTACCATTGCTTCACCCGGTAACAACTTCAAAGTAACCGATGTCGCTTACTACCAGTTGATTGTCGACATCACCGCCAGTACCTGGTCGGCTGTTCGTACCGATTGGGGCATTATTGGTTCAGCTACCCCTACAGCCTGGGATTCTGATACCAAAATGACCTACGACGCAGGTACCCAGACGCTTACCATCACCATTGACCTGATAGCTGGTGAAATCAAGTTCCGTGCTAACAGTGCCTGGGACCTCAACCTGGGTGATACCGGTGCCGATGGTATCATGGAATACGGAGGTGACAACATTGCCGTAGCGGAGGCAGGCAACTATACCGTGACCCTCGACCTGCGGGCGAGCAGCGGATATACCTACACGCTGACCAAGAATTGATGAATGAGGCCGGGCATCAGCCCGGCATTTTCTTTATAGCAGGATACCTGCTGTTTTACCTTCCGGATGGAGGGAGCTTTTTTGAAAAAGACATTTTAGCGCATGTAGCTCTTTCCCTGCGGGAGTTGGGGTCTTCTGGTCTTTTCCTCAGGACTGACCGGAAGACCATTTTTTTTGTTCACATTTTCAATGGCTGCATCCAGGGCAATGGCGCTTTTCATTCCTCATTCAATCACCTATGCGTAATTTACTCCTTGCCTTAATGGCCTTTAGTGCTATGCATGTTTCTGCCCAACAGCAAACAACCCCTCAAGTTTGCTACGAATTATTTGTTCGTGCCTTTGCCGATTCAAACGGCGACGGCATCGGCGACCTCAACGGTATTACCGCAAAACTCGACTACCTGAAAGACCTCGGGGTAGATGCCCTCTGGCTGACGCCCGTATCTCCTTCGCCTTCTTACCACAAGTATGACGTTGTCGATTACTACGGCATTGACCCGGAATGCGGAACCCTGGACGATTACAAACGCCTGATTGCCGAAGCACACGCCCGGGGAATTAAAATTATTTACGACCTCGTGATAAACCATACCAGCTCCAAACACCCTTGGTTTAAGGATGCAGCACAAGGCAAAAATGCCGCCTACCGCGACTATTACGTATGGCTTCCGCCTGCAACCATCGACTCGCTCGGCATCGCCATTCGGGAGCAAACCCCCGATACCTGGGAGCTGAACCCCTGGCGCTGGGTGAAGGAAGGGGAAGAGGAGAAATACTACGGCCTTTTTTCCGGCAATATGCCCGACCTCAACTACGACAACCCCGCGGTGCGGCAGGAGGTGTACAAAATTGGCCGGTTCTGGTTGCAGGAGGTAGGCGTGGATGGCTTTCGACTCGATGCCGCAAAGCACCTCTACCCTGACTGGGAAGCGCCGAAATGCCATGCCTTCTGGATAGAGTTCCGCAAAGAAATGGAAGCGGTGAATCCTGAGGTGTTTATCGTAGGGGAGGTGTACACCACCGCCGAAAAAATTGCGCCGTATTTTCAGGGGCTGATGGCCAATTTCGACATGGACCTGCACACATACCTCGAGGAATTGCTCGTATCGGGCCACGACACCGGGCTTGTGACTTTGCTGAAGCACAATTTCGCCCTCTTTGCTGCGGCAAACCCCGATTTTGTCAACGCTACCCTGCTCTCCAACCACGACCAAAACCGCATAGGTTCCGCCCTGAAAGGCGACCCGGCCATGCTTAAAGAAGCCGCCAACCTGCTGCTTACCCTGCCGGGGCTACCGTTTTTGTACTACGGCGAAGAATTGGGGATGCTGGGTGCCAAGCCCGACGAGCATATCCGCGAGCCTTTCCTGTGGGGCGGTCAGGATGCGCTGCAAACGACCTGGATTACGAAAAATAACCTGAGCACCGAGCAAACGGTAGCGCCCCTCACGGTGCAGATGCAGGACAAAAACAGCCTGTACCACCATTACAAAACGCTCATTGCCCTGCGCCGCAGCCAACCGGCCCTTGTGCAGGTATTGCGTCCTAACCTGGAGCCTGTAACCACCCAGCCCGAACTGCTGGCCTTTATGCGCCCCCATGCCACCGGCGACCTGCTCGTGGTGAACAATGTCAACAGCCAGCCACAGGTTTTTACCTTGGCTTCAGAAAACCTGGCTTTTAAAAAGGTGGTTTTTGCCTCTGCCAAAATGAACAAAGCCGGTAAAGGAAAATGGACCCTGCCGCCGTATTCGATGCTGATTTTGAAGCGGTAAGCGGGAGGTGATTTTTTATATAGAGGCCATCCGGAGGGGTGGCCTTTTTTGGTTTTTGGGGAGGATTCCTGTGAAATCAATATGAATTATTCCTTAAGTAAAAACGCAATTCGCTGATCAACAGGCACTTGTTTGCCGGGGTATCCTTCTTTGATGGACGTGATTTTGCCGGTTTCATCTACGTAAACCAGGGTGGGGGAGGATTTGGTGCCGATCTTTTTAGCCAGCAGGCGACATTGATTTTGGACAACCATATTACCTGATTCATCGCGTATAATTTTTTCCTGCTCACATTCGGCGATTAACGGAATTCCAATGGGATCGAGGCGATAGAATCTCCGCATACTGCTCCAGTCGTTGGGTAAGCTGTCGTTGAAGGCCCGTACCTGATCGCTGGTGTTTTCTAAAATACCAATGATCTGGATGGAATCCTGCATATCCAGTTTGGCATGCGCCATATCGCCCAGCATCCACATGGCAGGTGGACAACCCAGGTGGAAGAGCAGAACGATAGACTTATTGCCTTTGAAGTTGTCGTTGGTAAACGAACGGCCCTCTACGGTTTCGTAACTGATAGCAGGGAAATAGCGGCTTACTGGGGCAACGCTGAGCAGCCAAGGAGCAAGCAGGAGGAGGGCGATGTGCTTTTTCATATGGGTATTGAATACATTTTTGGGATATGGGGGAGCATAATAAGGAAGATTTGTGCGCGTTTGGGCTTTCGATTGAGGCAGGGGTTGGTGTTGTATTTTCAGGTAATTGTGAATCTGAAGGAAACAGAAGATATTCGTATCTGTCAATGAGGAAATAAACGCTATGCGTAGCGTTTATCCGGATGTTGGGTGCAAGTGTAAACGTCCGAGCAAACAACTAGTGAAACTGATAACTAAAGACATCTGATATGGAAAATTTATCCACTGAAACGTTACCCTGGAATATTTTTAGAAAGTATGCATTTCGTTTTGCATTTATTTTTTTCATTCTGTTTATCGTTTTACTGGACTGGTCTGTTAATCCAGTTCTGTCCTATTTCTACTACGAGGGAGGACTCGCTAAATTTTTAGATGTAATCATTGCATGGACAGGAAAGTACATATTCCAAGTTCCGTACACTATCATATCCCCTTATGATGCACAGCATAACGATAGAACATACATCTATTTGCTTTATTTCATTTTTACAATGGTTGCGATATTGGGTGCAATTATCTGGAGTGCATTGGACAGGAAACGTACAAACTATGAAACGCTTTATTATTGGCTGACCACGATTATTCGTTATTTTCTGGCGTTCACGTTATTCCTTTTTGCCCTGGAGAAAATTTTTAAAGTGCAATTTCCTGATCTTGGGCTTTATACACTGACTGAGCCTGTTGGAAATTTGTCGCCAATGAGCTTGGCCTGGGCTTTTTTTGGGTATTCTTATGGCTATAATATTTTTATTGGCATTGCTGAAAGTGCTGCATTGCTCCTGCTATTCCGTAGAACAATGACCTTTGGAGCAATCCTCACTATGGTTACTCTTGCAAATGTAATGGCGGTAAATTTCAATTATGATGTACATGCTAAAATGTACCCGACGGCTTTGTTTGTAATGACGTTGACTCTGCTGATTCCTCATTTAAATAGATTGTTCAAATTTTTCTTTACCAATCAAACAACCTCACTTCCAGTAATACAAGCTCCGGTGTTTAAAAAACGGTGGATTAACATTTCAAAATCAACACTAAAAATTTTGTTGATAGGTTACTTCATAATTTTTTCGGTCAAAGACTATTTTGTGAGCAAACAAAAAATGAATAACAAGGAAATAAGCAAGTCCCAATCCGAAATATCAGGAATCTTTGACGTTAAGAGTTTTGATGTTAATAAAGACACTTTATTAGATGGAAGCCCACAACGGTGGAACCAAATAGTAATAGGCGGTTCAAGGGGGCGAATTCGTCTACGGGGCGATAGCATTGCTTATATGTTTGTGTCAGTGGAAAATAGAGAACTATAATACCTCGGCAAATTTAGACCACAGTTTAAGTTGAAAATTGAAAACCTTAAATTGTAGTCCCATGAAAAAGCAACGCAGAAAATTCACAGCAGCGTTCAAGGCTCAGGTAGCGATAGAAGCGCTGAAAGAACGT
>JBGSTW010000009.1:0-165590 GCA_041753595.1 Bacteroidia bacterium
GAGGTTAAACTTGATGCGGTCGGGATCGGCGTCAAACGTGTCGATGAGGCTGCGCACGAGGTTGGAGAGGTAGTCCTTCATCTCAATAGCGGCGAGGTTGTCGCGTTGGTAGAGCTTTTGGTGGATGAGGGCCATGGACTCCACGCGGTGCTGACCCGCAGCTACGGCTTCGCGCACCTCGGCATCCTCGATATGCGCCGATTGCAGGTACAGCAGGCTGCTGATGGTTTGCAGGTTGTTTTTTACGCGGTGGTGAATCTCCTTGAGGAGCAGCTCGTTCTGGTTGCTTTTTACTTCGATCTCAGCCTTTTGGGTGGTGAGGAGTTCGTTGGTCTTGCGGCGGCGCTGCCCGTTGCGGAAGAGCACAACGGCAAGTACCCCCACAAGACCCAGGCCACCCAGGGCGCTGTTGCGCTGGAGGTTCTGACGGGCAAGTTCGGCTTGGGCGAGCTCGTCTTTCTTGTCCTGCTCGGCCTTGGCCAGGGCGTCCTTTTTGTCAAAATCATACTGAAACTGCTGCTGAAGAATGGCCTTGGTGTTTTCTTCATTCGAGATGCTGTCGCGCATCTGGATATACAGCTCGTACATCTCGAGGGCCTTGGCGCTCTGCCCGGTGGCCTTATATGCCTGATATAGCACGCTGCCGCTTTTTTGAATTTCGGCCACAGCCCCTTCTTTTCGGGCATTGACCAAAGCTTTGGTCCCCGATTCAATGGCTTTGGGGTAGTTTTTCAGGCTCAGGTAAGCCAGCCCCAGGTAATTGGAGGCCATCGCCACGCCCGTAGGGTTGCCTATGGTTTCGTCTATTTTCAGTGCACGGGAGCAAAACTCGATGGCCTTGGAATTGTCGCCCTGCAGGCGGTAGATATTGCCGATGCTTGAAAGGGCATAGCTGATGTCTCTTTGGCTTGAACTTTCTTCCGCCCACTTCAGGCTTTCGGTAAAGCTCTCAAGCGCTTTGTCGTATTGGTTTTGGTCCATAAATAGGAGGCCAATACTGGCGTGATTCTCCGCCATGGCTTGTTTGTTGTTGAGCTTTTGATTGATTTTCAGGCTTCGCTGGAAATAATCTGCCGCTTTGATATAGTCTTTTTGTTCACGATACAGGTTGCCCATGTTGCCATAGCTATATCCGGCTGACACTTCATCGTTGTTTTCCTCACTTAGTTTAATGCCTTGGGTAAGCAGGTCAATGCCGGTGATATAATCGCCCTTTCGGCTATAAATTCCACCCAAGACATTGAGCGCTGAGAATTGACGCTTTTTGTTGTCCAGTTCCTTGCTCATCACCAGGCTCTGGCGGAGGTAGTAGATGGCACTGTCACTTTCCCCCATGTCTTGAAAGAAGACCCCTAATTGGTATTTTGTCTCGGCAACCTTGCTTAGGTTCTCTATTTTTTCATAGTAGAGGAGGGCTTCTTTCAGGTTCGAAATGGCTTGAGGGTATTTGCCCTGGGCTTGATATACATAAGAAAGGTTGAACAATTGAGCAACCACGCCCGCCTCATTACCTGTCGATTCGGCCATGGCCTTGGCCCGTTCGAAGTAAGTTGCAGCCTCGTCCATGTCACCGATTCGCTGATAATAGAGGCCCATGTTTCCGAGCATAATCGCCATCCGGGACTGGTCTCCCAGCTTCTCGTAAATTTGATTTCCCTGGCTAAATGCCTGGAATGCTTCCTTAAATTTCCCCTGAAGATTAAACAGGATGCCCATGCTCGCATAAGAGGTGCCAACCCCTGTCTCAAACCCGGCCTTGCGAAAGAGGGGAATGGCTTGTTGCACAAGTGCTACTCCTTCTGCATACCTATCCGTTTGCTGATACACAATTGATTGAAGCAAAAGCCCCGTGCCCATGTACTTGTACAGCCCTTTCTTCTCCGAAAAATCATACAGCTCCTGCGCCAGCACAAAGGCGGTGTCGGGTTTGGAGTAGATAAAGCCTATCTGGATATAATTCTTCATGGTGAAAGCCCGCAGGCTGTCCATCTGCGAGGCATCGGTCCATATCCGGTACATCGAGTCGAGGTTGGCCTGGGCAGACAGGTTTTGGCTGGAGGAAATGACCAGGAGCAGGCAGGCAATCAGCAGGTGTTTCATGGCAAAAAGGCGGTTCGCAGGCATCGGAGAGGGGGTTAAGACAAAACAGGCATTGAAGCAAAATACACATTTAGCCTTCGAAATTTCGGTATTTCCAATTTTTGGAAATTTTCAAAGCAGGCATTTCGTGATGGCTTCTTTCAGCTGAAACGGGAGGTAGGGCTTTGCCACATAAGCTACCCCCGGCGTATCCAACAGCGCAGGCGGAAGGGCCGATTTTTCAAACCCTGAAACGAGCACCACGGGTATCCTCCAGCGGGCGCGGATCCGGCCGATGAGCTCCATGCCATCCATTTTTCCCACCAAATGTACCCCGGCAAGCACCAGGTCGGGCGGAAAATACTGCACCTGGTCGAGTGCTGCCTGGCCTGAGGTCACCCATTCCGAAACTTCGTATCCCCAGTGTTTGAGGAGGGTCAGCATCTCCCACGCAATGGCAGCCTCATCTTCAACCACCAATATTCTTATCGGATTCGCCAGGGGATGTGCTAAAGCTATGGTCATATGTCAACGGATGAGCGGTAGTGAAATGGGGAATGCGCCTTCGGCAATTCTCATAAAGTATTTGCAGCATTTAAACCCTGCCAACAGGTTTAATTACTTGGGAAGGATCATTTTGGACGTTCTGGAAGACAGGTTCGATGGGTTTTTGCCTTCCGAAACGATAGCCCCTTTCATGGAAGCGAATGCATCGGCCTCTTTGGAAATCACGATTCGGGACTCATTCAGCCGGAAATCAGAAAACAGGGTCACTTTTCCCAGCGTTTCGTCGTGCCAGGTAGCCATGCATTCGGTGGCGCTGAGCCATAGCAGGTTCATTTTTTTAAAGGTACCGGATTCATGGAAGGAGGCGCCGTCCATCAGGTCTTTCCATAGCAGGGTGCTGTCAGAGGTGAAGATCACCTGGTAGCGTGCCTGTCCGAAGTCGTAAACCAGGGTTTGGTTGTTGGGGTTGACCTGCGGGGAGAACTCACGTTCAGTGGAGGAGGTCTCAAACACTTCGGTATCAACGAGGTAAATCCACTCGCCGCTCTCTACTTGGGCGAATGCATTAAAGGACAAAAAACAGAGCAGGAGAAAGGGGAGGATTTTCATGGCTTATGTTTAATTAGTAAAACAATGTCCTGAAATTGCACGTGTCGCCTGGGTTAAAGAAGCGCCATTGTCCGAAGATGGGTTTTGGCTGACCGAAGCAAGGGGTTGGCTGACCGGGAGAGGGGGATGTGGAGGAGTGGATAGCGTAATGCGATCGTACCTGCTAGGAGATTTCATCGGCGGAAAGAAAGGGCCGCCCACAGGAGTGTAGGACTGTTATCCTGCCAATGTTTCCTTACTTCATATTTGGCCTTGTCCGTCCTTTCTCGTTCAAAAAGGCAATGAACCTTCCTCCCAGCCCAAAAGCACTTCACCCCATCGGCGTACCGAAAAAACCCTACCTTTACCATTATTTGAATTTTGTAACCATGGAAAACGTCAGCATCCGGGAGTTTTACAAGGATATTTTGAAAGTCAGCGAAAACCCGCTCGACTTTTTCCTGGACAGCGAAAGCGCCAATGACCTCGGACACTTCAATGTATTTGATACCGCTAAGTTTTATTATAGCGGAAAAAAGCCTGCAGAAATGACCTATAGCCGGAGGTTGTACTACAAAATCAGTTTAATCAAAGGCAAAAACCTCGTGGAATATGCCGACAAAACCGTGATGATCGAAGCACAGGGAATATTGTTTGCCACGCCCAAAATACCGTACCGCTATACTCCGCAGGACGAAAAGCAGGCGGGATTTTTTTGTGTTTTTACCAAAGAGTTTTTATCCAAATCGAAGACCGGTTTATTGATCGACGATCTGCCCATTTATCAGCCAAACAGCGACTTTGTGTACCAGCTATCCGATGAAAAATACCTCGAAATAGAGGTAATTTTCAAGAAAATGAACGCGGAATTGTCCTCCGACTACGCCTACAAGTACGACCTGATCCGAAATTATGTGCTGGAACTCATCCACACCGGGCAAAAGCTGAAGCCCATGGAAAGCCAATCCCCCACGCACAATGCAGCCAGCAGAATTTCCTCTTTGTTTATCGAATTGCTGGAAAGGCAGTTTCCGATTGAGAGCAGCAGGCAATCGATCCAGTTGAAAACGCCCCTTGATTTTGCCACCCACTTAGGCATTCATATCAATCACCTGAATAAGGTATTGAAAGAAACCACCGGCAAAAGCACCACCGAAATCCTGAACTGCCGGATAGCCGAGGAAGCCAAAATTTTGCTCAGGCAAACGCCCTGGAATGTCTCTGAAATAGCCTTTGCCCTGGGATTTGAGGAAGTGGCGCATTTTTCTAATTTTTTCAAGAAGCATACTTCGCTATCGCCACTGAAATTCCGCAATGGATTGATATTTACAAATAGTTGATTGTCTCTTGCAAGCGATTTGAAGCCAAACTTCTGACCTTTGTGCTGTAAGCAAACCTTATCCAATGAAAAACACAACCGTATTAGGAAACAGCACGCTCACCGTAAACCGCCTCGGCTTGGGCTGCATGGGCATGTCGGAGTTTTATGGTTCTTTTAACGAAACAGAATCCATCCATACGTTGCACAAAGCCATCGATCTGGGGGTGAATTTCTTCGACACCGCCGATATGTATGGCAGTGGCGCCAATGAAAAACTGGTTGGGAAGGCCTTTGCCGGCCGGTGGGACGAGGTAGTGCTCGCGACAAAGTTTGGGGTTGTGCGTGGACCGAAGGGCGAATGGCTCGGCATTAACGGGCAACCCGCCTACATTCAGCAGGCCTGCGAACAAAGCCTCCTGAATCTGGGCACCGAGTCCATTGACTTGTATTACATGCACCGCCAGGACCCCCAGGTAGAGATCGAGGAGATTGTGGGGGCCATGTCTGACCTCGTGAAACAAGGTAAAGTGAAATACCTCGGCCTTTCTGAGGTAGATGCCGCTACCCTCCGGCGCGCCCACCAGGTGCATCCGATCACCGCCTTGCAAACGGAATATTCGCTGTGGAGCCGCGAACCGGAGCAGGAGCTTTTTGAGGTGTGTGCAGAACTCGGCATCACCTTCGTGGCCTACAGTCCGTTGGGGCGCGGCTTTTTGACCGGAGCGATTACGAGCCGGGCGGACATGGAGGCGGGCGATTTTCGGTTAAATAATCCCCGGTTTACCGACGAGGCCATGAAAGAGAATGTCAGGTTTGTGGAAGTGATCGACCAGTTGGCGAAAGACAAAGGCGTAACCAACGCCCAGATAGCCCTGGCCTGGATACTGAGCCAAAACGAGGAAATCACCGCGATTCCCGGCACCCGTAAAATTCACCGCCTGGAGGAAAATCAGGGTGCTTTCAACTTGGCACTTACCCCCGCCGATCTGGTAACCATCGGGGCGTCGATCCCTGAAAAGACGCTGGGAAGCCGGTATTAAGGGTTAATTTATACTTGATGGCCAGGGGTGTGGAGAACATGCCCCTGGTTTTTTTTGGCTTAACGCGTCCTGCCTCTATAACGAACGAGGCAAAGCATGCAGCTATTTGCCCATCTCACTTCTCCATTCGTGCTCAATGGATGTCATCAATAATGCATTGTCAAAAGTGACGGAACCTTTGGGGAAAATGGCCTCATTTTCAAAAAAGCTCGATTTTACATGCGATACATGGAGTGGCCTGACTTTCCATTCGTAAGCTTTTAATCTCAGCCCATCAAATTTGTCCTTGTTTGGGGAATAACCGAGATCGCCTTTTTCAAAAAAATCAGAAACATTTTCCAGTGTTTCAAAAATAGATTGGTCGCTGAACACCTTTGTTTCCGTGGCGTCGATGCTGATTTCGGTGCTGTCAGAACTCTTAAAATCGATGTGGTAATTTCCGTTTGCTTCTGCTACCTCAAACTTTGCGTAGTAGTGCCTGCCGGGAAATATGCGTCCGCCTACCCAGGTGTTCAGCTTCAGGGAAGTATCCCTGCGAGGGATATAAACTCCTGATTTGGTCTCCCCGTTTTCATCCCATTCTACTGCGATTCTGTGGGCGCCGTTTTCAGAGTTTACACCGATAAAGTCAGGCAGACCTTTGGGCTTTATTTTTTTTAGTCGGATGAGACAAATTCCCACGATTGCCTTGTCCTTGTACAGTTTTGGCCTGAAGGGAAAGGGAACTATTTTCTCCACCGACCCGGGGTCTGCGGTGAAGTTGATTAAAATTCTTCTGTCGATGTATCCGTGTATGGTGGGAATCTTCATGGTCGTGTTGGCAGCCTTAAAAGCTACGAATTAATACAGTGGGTCTCCCCTACGAATCCATACACCCTTAGCTAAATCTCCCCCTTTTCCCATGATTTGCAACTAACTAAACAAGAAGCACCCATCCATACGCGCTTTCAGTGGTAATGCTTCCACCAGGAACATAGAAGCAAACACTACCGCAGTTTGTCCCTCACTTCGATACAATTCTTCTCAATGGTTTTGCAGATGTCGTCGATGGTTACCGATGTCTTGTTTTCAGAAAAGGGTTCGCCGTATAAATTTGCCAATTTGTTGATGGTCAAAAAGGCCGTGCTGATAATGACCATAATCGGAACGGCCAAAAATTCAAATCCGCTTTCTTCTCCGCCCAAATCGAGGTCGCCGATAAACAAAGGAATGAGGATCACATAAAAGCTGACGATGATCCGGGTAAAAGCACTGTAGATCATCAAAAATGGCGTGTGCTTGATCCTTTCGGCCTTCCCCTGGATATCGTAAAAACGATTGATATGCTGCATCAAATCCCCTTTTTCGATGTTGGCAGTGGCTGCAAAATCGTCTTCGAGGCTTTTGGTGAGTGCAACCAGCATTTCGTTTGATATTTTATTCTCCTGGTTAATGCCGTATGCGCGCAGGAGTTCTGATGACTGCTCGTCAAAAGCAGGCTTTAAATTTTCGTGCATTTCATTTTTCAACTGCCGGATGTACAAGATGCTCAAACTGATTATTTTTTGCGCTTTGTCGCTGAAGTCCAGCCGCTCAGGATGCTTAAAATTGTCGCTATTCCCGTAGTAGGCATATATTTTGGCAACAAAACTCCGGGTGTTGTTGGTAAGCTCTCCAAATATTTTTCTTGCTTCCCACCACCGGTCGTACGCAGAGTTCATCCTGAAACCCAGGAAGAATGCCACCGCCAAGCCAAATACCGAACCAATTTGTCCGGATACTTTATAGATATGGTCGCCAAAATATTCCTCCAGCCCCAAAACCACGAGGGCATAGCCCGTAGTGACGACGATATACGGGGACGCAATTTTTAGCAGTTGCAGTAAGCCTTGTCTTTCGGTAGTAATCATGTGCTATTCGTCTTTGGCTGTATGGCTCCGCTCCGAAATTCGGTTTTCCGCTGCTGCCGGTTCTTGCGCGTGAAAGCACCGGTGGTGCAGATCCGTTTACCAGACCCTGTGAATGAACTTTACACGTTTACCCCGAAGAGGTAGCCCACCAGCGCCGACAGACCCATGGCGATGGTACCGCTGATCGTAATGCGTAAAATGGCTTTGGCTACGCTGGAGCCTCCGGTTTTTGCGGCGGTTGCGCCTAAAACAACCAAAAAAACGGTGGTGAAGCCATACAGCCAGTATTCCATTCCCTTAATCGGGGCAAAAAGGATGACCAGCAGCGGCAATACGCCTCCGAGGGTGAATGCAGCTCCGGAAGCGCCGGCGGCTTGAATGGGGTTTGCCTGGCTGATCTCGTTGATACCGAGTTCATCTCTGATGTGCGCGCCCAAAGCATCTTTTGCTGTCAGTTCGGTGGCCACCTGCAAAGCGGTTTCCCGGGTCAGGCCCCGCTTCTCGTAGATTTGAGCCAATAACTGCATTTCATCTTCTGGCGTTTCCTTTAGCTCTATGCGCTCTCTTTTAATGTCAGCCTTTTCGGTATCGGTTTGCGAGCTTACCGAAACATATTCCCCGGCAGCCATGGATAAAGCACCGGCCACTAGTCCGGCCACGGTAGCCAATACAATGGGTTCGCGGGTGGCACTGGCAGCTGCCACCCCGATGGCAAGGCTCGAAATGGAAATGATGCCATCATTTGCGCCCAGCACCGCTGCCCTCAACCAGTTGCTGCGGTGCATGTAGTGGTTGTCGAGGTAGTTGTCGATGGTTATCATGGTAGGATGGTGGTAAGGATGTTTTTTAAAAGTTCCATTACCCCGGAATCTTAAGTAATTCGGATGAAAGAAGCCCTGACTTTAGGCATATGATCGCTTTTGATAGGTAAGGGGCGGCTGCCCTTTTCCACGCAAAACGCAAGAAGTGTGATCGATTGGCTATTTCAAATTTCTGGATCTCAACATTGCCTCTAACTCCTGATTGGGATATTTCGACTTGTTTATCAACCTGTACGCAAAATATAGCGGAAAGAGCGTAACCAACCCCCAGGTGCTTTTCACCACGCTGTAGATGACAATTCCGACCAGAAATCCAATCAAAAACGCATTCATGATGGCGGTGGATTTCATCTTTTTTGCCGCTTGCAACAACTCTTCGTCTGTTAACTCTGAAAGGTTTTTTTGTTCCATTTTGGCTTTTTGTTGAAAATATTTTTTGTCCATTACCTTTCGACACCAGGCGCTGACGGCTTCACAACCCTATTCTGGCGCCCTTTCCCCATCATTCCAGGCTAAATTCTCCCCTTTTCGCCAGATTTGCAACGGGCAGGACAAAAAACATCCCGACGCTCGCTGAAGAATTGTTCTCTTCCACCAAGTTACCAGCGAATTAAGAGAAGATGGTTCGTGGGTGGAACATGTAACTTTTCTTGCCGCACTATTTCTTCGCCTCAAGCATGATATTACGCTCTTCGGCTAAACTCCAGATTTGTGTCCGGGTGCACTGATGTGTCCAGAATGTTTTACCATCAAATGTTCTCCTCCTCAAACGGTATTGTGTAATTAAATGGTCAAATATCGTAGCATATACCACGTATTTCTGCCCAATTTGAAAGGAAGATCCACATGATGCGCCCATCATGGGCGTCAAAATAGTTATGGTATTGGAAACCGAATGCCCTTTATATAACGTATCAACTTTAATCTTTACTACAGCGGTTGGAATTTCAAGCAAACTGAAGTACTTATTGCTTGTGTCTCCCGTTATTTCAACTCCAAGACTGTCGAAATTAGTAGTCCAATCCTTCGCAATAACCTTTCCGCTAAATACCACATCAGCATATTTTATTCCCTCAGAAATAGTACTTTGTTCAAAGCAGTTGCAAGCGATGGAATTCAGAATTCCCGCAAAGGTCAAAATCAATGTTACCAAATATTTAAGCGCTTTTGACATGTTGTTTGGATTATCAATTAGTACCTGAAGCGCATTTTCTACTTTGGCTTAATCTCTCCTTTTTCTCCGTAAATACCATAACCAAAATAAAACATCCCGACGCTCGCTGAAGCATCGGGATGAGGTGCGGTTGAACGGAAATACCGGAATCGAGGGGGTTATTCGCCCGCGGCCAGGACCATCCTGCCTATTTTCCACGCGCCGTCCTTTTTTACGAGCGTATTGAGGTATTTGCCGCTCTGCAAAATGGCATCTCCGGTTACTTTTTCTGTGGCTTGCACGGTGTAGGTTCCCGAAACGATCATTTGGTTGTCGGGCAAAGCCGTAATTTTCACTACCCGCAAGTCCACCTGGGCGGTAAAAGCCTGGAAAAATCCCGCATACTGGGTACCGATGGCGGCAGCGCCTTCAAAGGTATTTCCGTCCGGGTCGGCGCGCACGGCTTCCGACCAAAATAAGCCTTTCAGTCCCGAAGCATCACCCAGGTTGTAGTGCCGCGTGAACGTCTGGGTAAACGCTGCGACCTCCTTGCTGTAGTCCTGTGCGGCTGCGCGTGGGAGGGTAGCCAGCAAAATGACCGAAAGCAGGGCAAAACGAATGGTATTTTTCATGGCTCAAGTTTGGGTTAAACGATGGCCTGAAATTGCACGCGTCGCCTGGGTTAAAGAAGCGCCATTGTCCGGGATAGGGCTTTGGCTGACCGGGAAAAGGGGGAAAATTTGTCTCCTGTTTTTCGGGCGCAAAAATTGAATCAACTTTATACCCAAATGAAAGTAGTCTGCGGAAAACGCAGAGGGAGATCAATGCTGAAAATCCCGCAAATCCTTTTAATCCTGGTTTGAAGGGTACCTCAAAAAAGCGGTTAGCGCTGGTTAGTCCATCCAGTAAATCCCCCCCATTCACTCCCGCACCTTCCCTGAAAACATATCTGCCTTCGGGTTAATGGGGTTGCCGGAGCTGCGGCGGAACGTTACCACCTGGCCCACATGCCACACGGCATCCTCTATCGGGCCATTGATCGCATTCCAAAACGGAATGGAAGCACTGAAACGGTAGCTTTCGAGGTTAGCATCGGGTTGGCGAAGCAGGTTGCTGGCCGCTTCCAGGTTTTGGAGGGAGCGCAGGCGAATGTCTTCAAAGCTTTCGGGCTTAGGCTGTGCCTTGGTCTTTTCTTTATAGGTGGGGTCCATCACATTCAGCACCGATTCGGTGTGCCCGAAAATATGTTGCAGCGTTTCGAAGCACGTGCGCGATTCGGGCGTGGGGCGAAAGTCAAGGTCTTCTGTACGCAGGCCTTCGGTGGCCCAGTAGTAGCGGTAGCCCAGCCCGTCGAGCATGCTGGCGACCACCGTTTCGGCAGTAAAGCTGTCCGGAGGGGCAGGTATTTCGCGGTAGGGGAGGTTGTTCATGGTATCCTGGCACAATGCGGGCTTAGCTGTCAATAGCAAAGCAAGGGGGAGGAAAAGGAGGAGAGGTTTCATTCGGGTTATGGGGTAAAAAAGGGACTCGTCCTAAAAAAGGTTGACAGGTGAAAGAAGAAAATAAGGCTACTAGTTGACCATGCAAAAGTAGCCTGAAAAAACTTGAAAGCCGTCGCGGGTATCATCCTAAAGTTTCCAACGGTTCTGGACTTCGAAATGTTTTTGCTCTGTATCTGCCCAAGCTACTACGCTGCGGTTGCTTGGGCGGATACCGTGCGCTTGAACTCCTCTGAAAAATAAGCCCTTTTTTTCGGTGAACTTCCCATTTTTTCGGTGGGTTTTGTGTCAACCTCTTTCAGGATTAGACCTAACCCAATTCCCCCCTTTCCCCCCACATTTACAACGCTTACCCGAAATAATAACGCCCTAATCCACCTGTAGCTGGTACTTGTACAGCAGCCCCGCCAGCTGATGGGAGGCGAAGCGGGCTTTGCGGATGCGGTTCTGTTCCGGATCGATGGCAAAGTTGGTCGCCGTGCGAAAATCCACCTGTTCGAGCAGCGAGTTCTTAAACACCGCGTTGTGAAGGTCACAATCGTAAAATCCGCCCTGCGTGAGGTCGGTTTGCCCAAAGTCCACCTCTTCGAGTTTGCAGCGAAAAAAGCGGGTGCCCTTTATCTTCATTTGGAAAAAGGAAGAATAGCTGATCTGGCAATTGTCGAAGGAAAAGGAAATAGCAAAGGGCGCACACTCATCAAAATGCAAACCCAGCAGCTTGCAATCCTTGAACTCCACCTCGCGGAATGCGGTGGTCAACAGGCTGGCCATACTCAGGTCGCAGTTGGTGAGCGCACAATTCGTGAAGATGATGCCCTTCAGGTCGACTTTGGCAAAATTGCAGTCGGTGAAGGTGCAGTTTTCGTATTCGCCTTTGGGCAGCTCGTTGAGGGTATAGTCTTCGGCTACGAAATTTTTACCCGTGATATAAACTTTGGACATGGCAGCGGTGTGTAGAAGCGAAGAAAAGGCAGGCACAGGTATCAGCTACCCCTGACCAGATGGATTATTTTGCCCAAAGAACGCTCAAAATCGGGCTATCCTCCCAATTTTTGCAGCAAATTCTGCTCAGGCTTTTTTCTTTCCGGCAGCCTTGGCCAGGTATTTTTCCATGTTGGCGTGCAGGCGATACTGCACAATTTCGGTAATCAACCCGGCAGGAAAAGGCTCGTCGTATTTAAACTGGATGGTGCCTTTTCCTACGACATAAGGCGTGAGCCGATCGGCAAAGTCTTTGAGCACACCCGTCATCGGAAACAGGCTGTAGTGCTTTTTAAATGCAGCATAATACACCAGCATTCCATGAAACTTGACGGCGGGCATCTGGTAGCTGATGCACTCTTCGGCTTCGGGCGCAGCGGCACGTATGGTTTCGCGCATGAGTTGCAGGCGGGCGCGGGAAGCTTCAGGCAGCAGGTCAAGGTATTCGTCCACAGTACTGAAGGCAGGTTTCGAATCGTTGTTCATGGGGATGACTTTAGGGGTTTGAAAATAGAAAATTTCCCCCGAAAGGGATGAATTGCTATTTTTACTTAAATTCTAATCCATGGGTGCAATACCGTTAACCTCAGCTTCTTATCAGGACTACCTGGCGCTGGAAGCCCAGTCGGATATCAGATATGAATACCATGACGGATTCATTTTGGCCATGGCAGGAGGTACCCTGGAGCACGGGCAAATTATCATGAACATTGGGAGGGAAATGGGCAACCAGCTCAATAAGTCCGGGAGGCCCTGTATCGTTTATGGCAGCGATGTAAAAGTAAGCATCGAGACCACCCGCCGTACTTTTTACCCCGACCTCTCGGTCACCTGCGAGGCTCCGGAAAAAAGCGATAAAGACCCCCATGCATTGACCAATCCGGTACTGATTATCGAAGTGCTCTCCGAATCTACGGGCGATTTTGACCGTGGCGAAAAATTTGCGCATTACCGTCAGATCCCCAGTTTGCGGGAATATGTGCTTGTGAATCAAAGCCAGGTGCTGGTGGATAGCTTTTTTCGTTTGGAAACAGGAAGCTGGGAAATCCAGACAAGGATGGGCCTGGGCGATAAACTAGCGTTGAAATCTCTCGGAATAGAATTACAGGTAAAGGATATCTACCATCGGGTGGCCGGAATAGATGTATAATTTCGGTTGTCCCTACGTCCCAAGTCACTGAATGCCGGATTTTTAACCCCGCCAGGCTTCCGCCAGCTATACTTATACCCAATGGGAAAAAGTCTGCGAAAAATGCCGGGGGTAATCCTTTGAAAATCAAGGAAATAAATCCTGAAAATCGAGCAAATCATATTAATCCTGGTTTTATTTTGGGTTTAAATTCAATCCCATGGCTTACCTGTACTTATTGATTCGGTTACTTGTCGCATCCTGTGTTCTGTTGTTTACAGACCATGTGCCTGCCGCTCGTTCACGTGCCGATACAGGGGTGATGTTGCGGGTATTGGGCACCGTGCAGGACGGCGGTTCTCCGCACATGGGCTGTAAAAAAGCCTGTTGCAGCGCCCTTTTCGCGCAGCCCGATCCTACACGGCAGGTAGTTGCCCTCGGCGTGGCCGATGCCAGTAACCAGCAAACCTGGCTTTTTGAGGCTACCCCCGATTTCACCCGGCAGGCCAAAGCCCTCAGCCAGTGGGGGCAGGGCCTCTCCGAAACACCGGGCGGCATTTTCCTCACCCATGCCCACATCGGCCACTATTCCGGACTCATGTTTTTGGGCAAAGAAGCCATGAACGCGCAGGCTGTGCCCGTCTATACCATGCCGCGTATGCTCGATTTTTTACAACAAAATGGCCCTTGGGGGCAGCTGGTCACCAACCGCAATATTACCCTTCAGCCCCTCGTGCAGGACTCCGCGCTGCGCCTCTCTGCACACCTGCGGGTAACGCCCATCCGCGTGCCGCACCGCGACGAATACTCCGAAACCGTGGGTTTTCTCATCGAGGGCCCGCATAAATCCGCCCTTTTTATCCCCGACATCGACAAGTGGGAGAAGTGGGACCGCAGCCTGGAAACCCTGATCGATGGCCTCGACTATGCCTTTATCGATGGCACCTTTTACGACGCTGCCGAAATCAACTACCGCAACATCGCCGATATTCCGCACCCCTTCATCATCGAATCAATGGCGCGTTTTGCGAACCTCTCTAAAGCCAACAAGGCCAAAATCTATTTCATTCATTTCAACCACACCAACCCCGTACTCGATCCCCAAAGCACGCAATCGCATCAGGTGGAGGCCAGTGGCTTCCATATTGCCCGTTTTCAGCAGGAATTTGAGCTATGACTGAAGGTTGGGTTACCGCTTTTCAGGCAAATTGCTTCATGCCGGAAAGGCATCTTCGAGGGCGTAGCATTGGTCAACCACTTGGGTAATGTCCATCAAAGTGCGGGTGCTGTCGCTTTCGCCTTCGGGACCGATACCCAACAGGGTGTACAAAGGGTCAGCAGGCGCATAGTAATACAGCCCTTTTTGGTTGAGGAGTATCACCTGCGAGGGGCTGTAGTGAACCGCCGTTTGGTGCAGGCCCGTGAGGGGGTTAGTAGCTTTGTCTTCCAGCGAAAGGAACCGGTACTTAGCCAGCTCTGGTTCCAGATCGCGGGACGATTCGTCCATTTCTACCCCTGTAAACCACAGGAAAAACTGGTAGTAATAGATGGAGTCGAAGCTGCCGCCGAGCAGTATTTTCTTCTGTTTATTCACCAATACCTCGAAGTCCAATTCGTATTTGGAGCAAATGGCATTGATACGGGTTATTCTCTGGGTGTGGGTCATACAGTAAACTACAAAAAAACGCGTAGTTGACCGTACCTCCGGAATAAAAACCTGCCGTACTAAACGAAATATCGGTTGGCTATTTTTTCTTGCTCACGACCATAGTCTGCACAGGTTCCAAGTCGGGTTGTTGCACAAAACCCATGCGCGGCACACGCAGCGCCGAGCCCAGCACTACATCCTCAATGCCGTCGCCATCCATGTCGGCAGCGGTCATGACCATCCACCTGCCGGCAGCGGTTTTTCGGTCAGCCAGGGCGTTGAAGGTCAGGGGGCCTGTATTTTCAAAAAAGATAAACCCTTCTTCGGGGTGGTTTTTTGAGTCGGGAAAAAAGGAGATGGCCGCTATGTCGAGGTCGCCGTCGCCGTCGAAGTCGCGGGTAACCGTTTTGCTGGCGCCATGCATGGGATAAAACCACTTTTCGGTAAAATTCCACTTACCGTCATTGAGGTAGATCCGCACGCCGTGATAGGGTTTCAGTACCTGCGAGTAATCGCCGTTGTCGCCGTTGGTGTAGATGATGTCGTCGAAGCCGTCGCCGTTCATGTCCACCAGCTCGAAAAAACCCGAGCCGTACACCGGCGCAAAACGCAGCAAACCGTGCTCGGTAAAGTGGCCCTCGCCCGTATTTTCGTACAGCACCACCGATTCATTCCCCTGCGCAAAAAGCACCACAAAGTCCATTTTGCCGTCGTGGTTGTAGTCCGTTGTCGTTACGCTGCGCGCACCAGATACCCCACGCAGCACGTGCATCTGACCGGCTACGCCATTTTCTTCCGATCCCAGCCAAAACAGACTGCCAAGGAAGTTGCCGTATTCGCACACGATCCACTCCGGCTTTTCATCGCCCACGAGGTTGACCGCAGCTATTTCCACAGGCCGGTTGATATTTTCAGCAAAAAGTACGGGTTCCTGTTCCCCTCCTTTTCGATTAAACGTCACCAGTTTGCCCAGGTAGGCTTCGGCGGGGTTCATGATGCCCATGGTCACCACCATCATTTTGTCATCGGTAAACGCCACATCCGCCGGGGTACTTTTTACTTTGTAGTGCGCCGTTACTTCTTTGTTTTGGTTCAACGCAGCGACCACGCCATCGCGGGTGCCGTACCAGAGTTCGCCACTGGAAGGGTCGGGCTTGAGGAAGGTGATGTCCTCGGGGTCGGGGATGACCACGGGCGTCAGGCTGAATGATTCCGTGAGGGTAATGTTGAGGGTATGGGCGGCCTGAGCAGGCAGCGAGTCGGGAGCGTTGTCGAGAAAGTAGCTCCGCAATAAGGCCCATTGTTCCTCAGAGATAACCGGACCATCGGGAAAAATGCCCGATTGGGCGATTCTGCGCCTGTTATCAGGTGAAACTGTAGGAACGAGTATGTCTTGTCCTTTTATAAAACCCAGATAACCCGACATGATCGGCAGCACCGTTTTTTCCCATATTGCTTTGGGCAATAGCTCGGGTTCGGGCATGAGGTGGCAGGTGCCACAGTAGGTTTGGGCGAGTACATTGCCTAGGTGTTCCTTGGGTTGGCAGGAAAAGCAGGCCAGCAGAAGCAGCAAAACAGGAGCGTAGCGAAGGGGCATAATCGGGGCGTTACCGTAAACTTATTCAGAAAAACCTATCTCTTCTGGAAAAATAGACGAATGGAGTCCTGATTTCGACCTTTTTCAGGCGTTCGGGGGGCCGAGCCTACGTTCATACAGGCTGTTGAGCGAAAGCGGCATTTGTTTTTCGCCCACTTTTTCAAATCCGAGGCTTTCGTAGTAGGCGCAAAGTCCGTGGTTGGTGGCGTCGCAATCCAGCCGTAGCCGCGTAATGCCCGCTTGCAGGGTTTGCTGCGCGAGAAAGGCTACTACCTGTCTTCCTATATTTTTGCCTGAAAAACGATCGCTCACCACCAAAGAATGCAGGTAACGGGCGGGCTCGGGCTGCGATCCCCAATATTCGGGGTCTTCGTTCATGAGCCGGTACATGCCGACTATTTCCTGAGAGATTTCGATAAAGTAAAATTCGCCCCGCTCAAATCCAGCTTCGATCCAGGCTTTTTTGGCTGGAGGCGGATCGAGCCAATAGGCCCACTGGTTAATTTTTTTCTGCTGAAGAGCAAGTGCCGCTCCCTTCAAAAAGCTGAAGGCCACGTACATTTCTTGTGGCGCTGCAGGGCGAATAGAAAATTCGGGAGCTACCCGAATCATATCCGGTTCAGGCGCTGGTACACCTCTTCCTTGTAGGCTTTGCTCATCGGAATCGCCTGGTCGCCGAGGTAGAGGTAGTGCTCGTCGAGGCCGTCGATCGCCGCTACATTTACCACAAACGAGCGGTGGGAGCGTACAAATTCGGCGGTGTCGAGGTGCGATTCCACCGTTTTCATCGGCGAGCTGAGCAGATATTGGCGGTTGCTGGTATGGATACGGCAATAGTTGCGCTCGGCTTCGATGTAGCGGATGTCGCTCATTTTTACCTTCACCATGCGGTCTTTGTCCCGCACAAATATATGGTCGCTCTTTGGGCCTTGGTTCAGGGCAATTTCTTCTGTATCAGGTGCTTCAGCAGGTGCTTCTACGGGGGGCGTGGTGGCTGACTGCTCCTCCTGAATCCGCTGCACCACCAGCTCAATGGCTTGCAGCAGGGCTATGGGCTTAAACGGCTTGGAGATAAAGGCGTAGGGGAATGCGGCTTTTGCACGCCCGAAGGTGATGGGGTCGGCATTGGCGGTAAGGAAAATAACAGGCACCCGGTACCGCTCATAGATCAGGGCGGCGGTATCCACACCATCGAGCTTGCCTTTGAGCGTCACATCCATCAGCACGAGGTCGGGAGGAAAGGTTTTGATCTGCTCCAGGGCAGCTTCGCCCGTGGGAATCAATCCCAGCACCGCATAGCCTGCTTCTGCGAGTACCATCGAAATATGTGACCCCACGATCATGTCGTCTTCCACCACCAGCACCTGAATCGGGGCCGTGGCTGACGGGTCTTTGGCGGGTGTATTGTCTATTTGATAGGCGGTTCCCTTCAGGATCAGCTGCTCCGGCCTGGGCACAACCAGCCCTTCGTTGGTAAGCGCGAATACCTCTATCGGCTGCTCCACATGCTTAAAAGCGAATTTGCCAAGCGATTTGTGGCTGAATTCTCCCTGGTTGGCAACATTCTCCTTCACCGATTGGGAAAACAATACCGTGCCCGGCAACCCCATCGACTCAATGCGGGAGGTGATATTGACGCTATCACCATATACGTGCTCTTCCTCAAATACCACCTCGCCCTGGTTTACCCCGATCCGCACCGGGAGACCTTCGGCCCGGTAAAGAAGTTGCATCGACAGGGCGCATTGCAGTGCCTGTGAGGCTGAGGGGAAAGTCAACAGACAGCCATCGCCATAATATTGCACAATGTCGCCTTCGAACAGGGGGGCCTGCGCGAAAATCGTGCTTTTGTACTTCCTCAGCAGTATAAGCGCAGCAGCTTCATCCGATTGCATAAGGGAGGTGTACCCTGCAATGTCAGCGAAAACTACAGCAACTAATCGGCGTTGGAGGTCCATGGGTGGAGTTGATTTGGGTTATGAGCGAAATTAGCGATTTGTGGGTGAAAAAATCCGAAAAACAACCTTTGGGTTACCCTTGGTCGCTCATTCCGGATGCTTTTCTCATTTGGAACAAGGAAATTATCTTTACCCTTTGCAAAAAGTACCGAAGTTCGCTCCCGAACTGACCTTGCCAGCATGCGAACTCCTCCGACCTTACTCAACAACGTAAAAGCGCTGTCGCTGCTCAATAGAAAAATCCTTTATGCTTGTGCTTTTCTCAACGATAGATTTGATATTTCTGAACTAAGTTCCCAGCTGGGACCTAATTTTTTTGAATCCAGAAATTCAGTTTATGAATTAGACAGGTGTTTCAGGTCACTCCTCGCTGAGGGGTTTCTCGAAAGAGATAAAAAAAATAAAAGCTACATGAGGCTTATTCCTGAGATCAGGTTTGATTTAATATTTCAAGCATTTCAGGAAAATAAATATGACGAATTAATTAATTTACTTACGAACCCCACTGTACAGTCCAGATACACCATGGGCTGGTATAGAACGACCATTGAGCGGGAATCAGCCCAATTTTTATGGGCACTCCTCAAAGGTAATAATGTAAACATAAAGGGCGTATTAAGCCGGGTAAGGCAATACGCTTCCATGGAAATGTTTGAAAAAGAATTAGCCTCTTTATGGGATAATTATTTAAAGGGTAATTTATTTTTTAAATTAAACCAACAGTCTCAGTTTTGGGTAATTACACATTTTACCCAAAAACACATAGATAAACTGGAGCCCCTCGATGAACTGCGGGAGTATATCCAGCAAGTGATCGCAAAGGGTAACCCTATTCCTGAATTTCATTTTTTGCTGGCCGAGATATTTTTGCTTCAGGGAAATACGGAGGGCTTTCTCACGGCCTTGAAAGATAAAAACCAATTCGCTGAGGCGCAGTCGCTTCAGTATGCGCATGCATTATTCAAGGGTAATGGCCAGGGAGTAATCGAAGGGATGAACAACGCCCTGAAGCAATACCGGAAAGAGCCGGACCAAAAGGGCGAATACTTCCGCACACTGGGTGGTTTGGTATTTTTGATGGCCCTGCTCCAAAAGCGCGACTCAGCGAGTTTGAAACAATTCTGGACCATGTCCAAAGCGGCTGCCAAATTCAACAAATGGGCTGCCTGTCTTTCGGGCCTGTCCATGATCGCCGCTAAGCAGGAGGGCGATGTGATCAGGCATGGAGCCCATAAATCAGATTTTTACGGAATCGCTAAGCAGCCATTTAGTTATCTGTGGCGATACCTTACCCTTTCGTGGGCCGACGATGACCTTTCCAATGACACCGTCGAACTCATGTATGGCTATGCGTTGAATGCCCGAAAAAGCGGCTACAAATGGTTGGAGCTAGAGCTCCTGGCGGCCCTGTCAAGTATTGACACCCAGTACCTGCCCGAATACCAGGCCCTTAGTGGTAAAATAGGCTATCAAAGTATTTTTGGGGTAAGAGAAAAGCTGGCACCCTGGCAAAAAAGCCTCGACGCCCTCCGGATCATGGCCGAAAGGTCGGACGCGGAAAACAAAATGACCCGCCTGGTTTGGTATGTCGATTTTGAAAAATTAGACATTTCTCCCCGTGAGCAGACCCGTAGCCCAAAAGGCTGGAATGCGGGCAAAGCCGTAGCACTCAAGCGGCTGCATGAAGGTGCTGTGGATTCCATGACAACCCAGGATCGCGCCGTAATGGGGGCACTCAGGACACAAGGGTACTACAATTCCCTCACGCTTGATCCTCTGGTGGCATTTCCTGCTTTGGTAGGCCATCCGTTACTTTTGTTAGAAAAGTCGGGCGCATCCGTGGAGCTCATAAGGGACACTGTTAGCCTGATCATCGACAAGCGCAAGGATGGCAGCTTCGAAGTAGCCCTTTCTATTCCGGTTACACAAACGGGATTTGTCATTGAAAAAGAAACGCCTACCCGTTACAAGCTCTACGAAATAGATGAAACCCATGTGCGGATTTCCCAGCAGCTGGGCACCAAAAAGCTGGTCATTCCCGCTGAAGGTGAAAAATTGCTCGGCGAGATAGCCGGAAAACTCACCGGGGTAGTTCAGGTGCAGTCTGAGCTGAATGCCGATATGTCAAAGCTCCCCCGGGTGGAGGCCGATGATACCCTTCGGCTGCATATTCTTCCGCAAGGGGATGGCTTTCGACTCGAAGCACTCGTGAAGCCATTTAAAACAGACCCTCCTTATTTCAAGCCCGGCGAGGGAAGGGACAATATCATGGCCGAAGTAGGGGGTGTGCGGATGCTGGCCGTGCGCAACCTGAATAAAGAAGGGCAGAACTTAAAGGACGTGTTGCAGGCTTCCGCTACCCTGAGGCTCGACAGCGACGGCACCCACGAATGGGAATACGACGAACCCGAAGATTGCCTGCAGATATTGCTCGACCTCGAACCCCTTACCGATAAGGTGATCATCGAATGGCCCGAAGGGCAAAAGCTCAAAATTGCTTCCCGTGTATCCATGGACCAGCTTTCGATTCGGGTAAACAAAGGCAAGGACTGGTTTGAAGCCAGTGGCGAACTCAAAATGGATTCGGGCCAGGTGATGAGCCTCCTCGAAGCCATGCGCCTGCTGGATTCGGGGCCGGGGCGGTTTATTGAGCTTTCTACGGGAGAATACCTGGTGCTGACCAGCGAATTTCGCAAGCGGCTCGACGAAATGAAGGCATGGTCCGATCAGTCCAAAGGCACGGTTCGAATCCATGCCCTGGCTGCACCTGCCTGGGAAGAAGCCGCCAGCGAAGCCGCCCAGTTTATCGCCGACAAATCCTGGAAAGAAAGGATAAGCCGCCTCAAAGATGCCCGTAAGCTGCAAGCCGTCGTGCCCCCTGATTTTCAGGCAGATATGCGTCCTTATCAGGAAGATGGTTTCCGCTGGATGGCTCAATTGGCCCATTGGGGCGTGGGTGCCTGCCTCGCCGACGACATGGGCCTCGGCAAAACCATTCAGGCGCTGGCCCTCCTGCTCTATCGGGCAAAGCAAGGTCCTTCGCTGGTCGTAGCTCCGCCCACCGTGGCCCGCAACTGGATATCGGAAATACAGAAATTTACGCCTGGCCTCAATGCCATCCTCTATGTGGGCAAAGACCGCGAAAACCTCCTGCAGGAGCTGGGTGCCAACGACCTCGTAATCACCAGCTACGGCCTCCTCCAATCGGACATTGAGCTGCTGGCCGTGCGCGAATGGAACGTGGTGGTGCTCGACGAAGCCCAATCCATCAAAAATTTTCAGGCAAAACGCTCCCAGGCTGCCATGGAATTGCAGGCAGGGTTTAAGATGATCACCACCGGTACCCCCATCGAAAACCACCTCGGAGAGCTTTGGAACCTCTTCCAGTTTATCAATCCGGGCTTGCTGGGTTCGCTGAAATTCTTTAACGAACGCTACGCCATCCCCATCGAAAAAAACCGGGACACTGCCCGCCGCCAACAACTCCAAAAGCTCATTCAGCCCTTTATCCTTCGCCGGAGAAAGAACCAGGTGCTGAAGGAGCTTCCTGAAAAAACGGAGATTACCCTTTCTGTTGAGCTCTCGCCGCAGGAAGCAGCCCTCTATGAGGCCATGCGTATCTCTGCGGTAGAACGGCTCAGTAGCCTGAAAGGAAAAGGGGGAGAAAAACAACTCCAGATCTTTGCCGAAATCATGAAGCTGCGGAGGCTCTGCTGCGATCCTAAGCTGGTCAATGCGCAGACCAAAGTCGAAGGTTCAAAAATGGCCGTGCTGGCCGAAATTGTCGAAGAGTTGCGCGAAGGCGGCCACAAAGCGTTGATTTTCAGCCAGTTTGTAGGGTTTTTGGAAATTGTACGGGCCTGGGTTGAAAAAGAAAAAATCTCCTACCAATACCTCGATGGCAGCACCTCGCAAAAGCAAAGAGAAATCGCCATCCGCGAATTTCAGGGAGGGAAGGGCGACCTTTTCCTCATCAGCCTCAAAGCGGGAGGCGTAGGGCTTAACCTCACCGCTGCCGATTATGTCATCCACCTCGACCCCTGGTGGAACCCAGCCGTGGAAGACCAGGCCTCCGACCGTGCGCACCGCATTGGCCAGGAAATGCCTGTAACCATCTACCGACTGGTGACCAAAGGGACTATCGAGGAGAAAATTGTGCAGCTCCATACCGACAAACGCGACCTCGCCGACAGCTTGCTCGAAGGAACCGACTCCAGCGGCAAGCTTTCGGCAGATGCCTTGCTCAAAATGCTCAGCGAGGTGTAGTAGGCTGCGAGGGTGGATAAGCTCCGGGGCTTTAGAAATCCCCCCAATAAAAAAGGCCTTCGATTTACCGAAGGCCTTTTGCTTTTCATCAGAGAGATAAGAGGTGGTCGTTCCCTGTCGCTGTTTCTACCTTTTTACTTCACACACCTTCAGGTAGTCAATTTCCTCGAAGCTTGCGCTACCATACGATATCCCGAGCACGGCAGCAAAAGCAAAAGATTTGGCATACAGCTGCACCTTGTACTCACCGCCGCCAGATGCAGGCGTAAAATTAGCGGCCAGGCGATCGTTCTCTCCCGTCTTTTTAAAGGCATTGTACCAGATTACCGGCGCAAGTGCCCAGCTGCCCACATATTCAATTTTTTTATCTACCCCGGGTCCTTTCACCAAAATACCTATGCTGGCATCGGAATAAGAACCCCCGATACAGGCACCTGCAAAGCCATTTAAGTTGTAGTTCAAATCGGAAGAAACATCCACCCGAGCCATATTGGCGTGGATGGTGGCAAATTCACCGAGGGCACTGAGGTCTTCCCTGCCAGCAGCGACTACGCCAGCAGTTCCTGCTCTTGCGCTGCAAGCGGAAGAATTAAATGCACCGCCGCCCGTATTTAGGTTTGCCGACATGGTCGTATTCTTTACATTGAAAGGGCACAGAAACTCCACGCAGGGGTTTGTTGGGGTTGCAGGGGGAGGAGTGGTAGGGGTATAGACACCAATGATTCCCAAAAACGGGGTGAACTTAAAGCTGTAGTTTCCTCCCTTCAGGATCGCCGATAGTTTGTTTTTCGCTGCTGCTTCATCCACCTGTGCGGCGTCGTAGCCTTTTTTCACAAAGGCATAATACTTCCCTTCAAAAGCAGCCAGGGCCACTTTTCGCTGCTTAGCGTCGGTCATGGCCATTAACTTTTTCAGTTCCGCCTGGTAGCCGATAAACAATTTCGGATCAGCCTTCTTCAGTTGTGCCTCCACCTTCAGGCGCAAGGGGGCCATTACTTCTTCAATGGCCATACGTTCCTTCTGGGAGAGCCCTGCTCCGTTTTGGGCCAATATGCCGACAGAAAAAAGGCTTGCCAGCAGTACAAACAGCAATGATTTCATGGGTTTCAATGGTTAATGACAATAAATCTATGACTATTGTCATTCCTGCTTTCTCCCTGAATGTGGGGAGACAATACGCAGTGTTTTGGGGATGTACAGGGGGGTATTTAGGCAGTGACCAGGTTCTCTGGCAAATGATCTGTGAAAAAACAGAATCGACAGCTGCTGAATTTACCTATCCTTCACACACCGAAATCCCACATGGTCGCTGGCACTGCAGTATTCGCCTGTGCCTCGGGTACCGACCAGGTAGCGGGTGCAGTACTGATCGGTGCATAAATTGGAGCCGCCCCGCTGTACCTTTTTCTTTGCTCCGGGCTCGTCGGGGTCAGAAGAAGTAGCCGGACGTTGCGGATTTTGAGCTACGCCTTGAGCTGCAAGTTGGGGGTAGTAATCCGGGAGGTATCAGGCGCTGTGCATGATCGCTTGGGTCAACAAATTGAAGACCGTCAGCCAGCAGAGCTGAATCCAGGGAGGGCAATCTGACCGCCTGAATAAGGGGGGCATAGCGGATCTCATGTGGTCGATGCAGGTTTGTTTCGGGGGAAGTAGATTCAAATTTACCTTTTCAAAGTGAAAATGACATTGGCGGGTACGTCTTCGTCTATTCTCTCCGGCACTAGCACAAACTGGTGTCGGAGCAGCAAGCGTTGTGAACGGGCATTTTCTTTGTGGGTAAATGCCTCGATCTCTTCCAGTTCCATTTCGTCAAATCCGTAGGCAAGCACCGCTTTCAATGCCTCAGACATCAGCCCTTTTCCGTGAAATCGGGGAAAGGATTCGTAGCCGCATTCGCCCACCATGTGCGTATCGGAGAGGTTCCAGAGGCAAATGGTGCCGACGATTTCCTGTGTTTCTGCCAGGCAAATGATCCAGTAGATGGATTTTCCTGAAGCAATGCCGTTGCGCACTTTTTGAATATGGGCGTCTGCATCTTCGAGGGTAGTGGTTTCGGGTCGGTCGATATACCGGTTCACTTCTTTGTTTGAACGGAGGGCGCTAAGGGGTTCGCGGTCATCGAAGGCGGGGTCCCGGAGGAGGAGCCGTTCTGTTCGCAGGGTAGGGAAGGGCGCAAAAAGGAAAGTTTGCATGGGTAAATGAAACAAAATCAGGCGAAAATGAAGGCAGGAATTTTTCCGAAAAAATCGGACAAGTGAATTTCAGATAATGAGCCGGGATAAAAAAAGCCTGCCCGGATCAACCAGACAAGCCTTTTTTCTGAAACCCATAACTTCATTTTACCACCGCAAATCGCACGGTAGCTACTCCGTCCGCAGTCCTGAGGGTGCCCAGGTACAGACCATCGGGCAGGGGAAGGTCCACTTGCCGGTTGTTTTCACCCGCATCGAGCGAAAGTGCTTCATGGAGCAATACCCGACCAGCCAGGTCCATCACCTCCCAGGTTGCATGTTGCCCGAGCGAAGTGGTCACTGCCAGGGTAAATTTCCCGTTGTTGGGGTTGGGGAAAAGGGCAAAGCGGAGGTTTTGCTGCGGATCATTGGCAATGTTGCCGTCTACCCGGGTGGTGGCATCGGGGGTGTCGGGCGCTGCTTCGACATTGCCGGCACTGTCCACCGCGAGGGTATAAAAGGCATACGAATAGCCCCAGTCACCCGGAAAAATCAGCGAGGTATCGCGGATAAATTCCAGCGCCGGACGAAACGGTGCCCCATTTACAGAAACCCATAGCTGGTAATACCGCACCCCCGAGCCCAGGTCGCTGCCGGTCCACGAAAGAGGGATAGACGTAGTGGCCTGCACCGAATCCAGGGCGGAAACAGCGCTTTCGGGTGAATCTACGTCAAGGGTATTAATCCAGGTGTTGGTAATGATGGGTGCGTTGCCGTCGAAATAGATGGCAGCCCGGTTTTCAAAAGGTGTAAGGGTAGGCAGGTTGCTTTTCCTGCGCAGGGTGAAGGAAACCGCACCACGGCCTTCCGGATCGTTCACGTTGGGTGGCAGGAAGCCCTCCAGCGCGCCGGATTGCAAAGCCAGCGTAGTCGGATCCAGCGATTCAAATTCCCAGCGTAGCACATTCCCGGTTAACCCTGCTTCCATGCGCACAAGCGAAGACACCCTGGGCCGCAGGTCCACCCAGGCAGTCCAGCTTTTTTGCCCTGCCGGAATCGGAAAGAGGCTGTCGGCGATGGTGAAGAAATTAAGCTGAAGCGTTTCCAGGTCATACACCTCCGAGTCGAGGGTATCGAGTATCACCACCCTCAGGGCCGGTGCAGTGGCGCTGTCCACATTTTCAAATTCCACGAGGTAAGGCATCCGGGAAACCTCCGAAATCCACCGCTGTTCGCCTGCCCCGCCGGGACCGGTTTTTTGGTTAGGGTCCGAAGCTACGCCTACATTGCTTCTGTTTGGATTAGGAGAAGGATTGGGGTGAAACGGGATACATTGGGTGAAAAGGGTATTAAGGTCATTGATGGTATTAGGGAGCTTAAGCAGCTCCGCCATCATGTCCAGTACCAGCCCGCCTCCGGTCGCCAGGATACCGCACTCAACCACCGCATTGGCCAGCGTAATGGAGTAACTGCTGAACCAGGACGCAGTGGCGAAATTCGCGGGGTCATATCCGGCATCAAACATAGGACTCAGCAAGGCGTCCATAGCATTGTAGATACACCCCCCGCCCGGGATAACACCGGTAATTTTTCCGATAATCAGGTCCATACATTCGCCCACAGCGTACTTGAGCGGCGAGCCGTACATCGGTTCTGTTGCCCAGGCAGCTACCGAGATATCCCCCTCCTGAAGCGGTTCGACGTACAATACCAGCGAGCCTTGTGACCCGGCGGGAATCCGGGGAATAACCAACACGTACAGGTTAGCCCCAAAGGCTTCGTTAAAAACAGAATCGACCTGCACCGAATACAGGTTACTGTCGGCAGGGCTTTTGTCGCCAGGGCCCTGGGGTATCCAGTTAAATTCAAATCGAATCACCCGCAGCGTCGTGTCCAGCGCCAGCCAGATAGGCACGCCTTCGCCATCCACGGTGCCTTCGTTGCCGTAGTTCACCACGATGGGAAATTCGATGGCACGGCCAGGAAACGCTACCCGCATACTGCCGGGAATAATGACATCGGCCCAAACGGCAGTTTCGCCTCCCTGCAATACCTCAAATCCGTCGGGTATGACCGTGGTATCGCCCCCGGCCACCAGCACCACATCCCGGAAGCCGGGTGTCTGATTTCTCAGGTTAAAGGTCGCGCGCAATTGTACCCCGCTCACTACTTCGGTCAGCGAATCAAACGCAACAATATCCGGCAACCCTGCTTTGGTAAGCAGCACTTTTACCCCAGCCTGAAATCCTGAGCCGTAAACCGTGGCGGTCAGGTCGCCGGTATTCCCTCCTTGTTTGGGAATAATATCGCTGTAGCCGGAGGCGAAAAAATCATTCGGAAAGGTAAAGGAAGCCAGATTTATCTGCGTTTTTTGATCAATGGAGGTGAAGTCGCCCGCGATGTACAGCAGGCTGTCCAGGGCCAATACATCATTAATAAATCCATTTGGAAAAATACGCAGTCCCTTTACCAGCCCTGAAAAGGGGTCCATCCAGGCTATCCCGCTCACGGTGGTTCCTTCCACGTCGGTAATGGCACCCGTCAGAAATAGATTGTTGTTGAATTCGCGGATATTGGAAACCCTCCGCAGGTTTGAACCGAACTGCGAATCCACGGCAGGAGACCACGGCAGTAAGTCGCCGGAATTCAGGTCAAATGCAGCTACCCGGTAGCGGGTCTGACTATCGACCTGCGTAAAAAAGCCCCCAATATACAGGCGGTTGGCTCCGATTTCCAGGGTGTTTACAAATCCCGGAGAACCGGAAAAGTTAGTTGCCCGGGGTGCCCAGGGCAGCACCTGCCCGTTCAAGTCCACGGCCCCGAGGCGGTTGCGGGTCTGACCGCCCAGTGTCGAAAAGGTACCCGAGATATACAGGGTGCTGTCCAGCAAAGCCAGATCTGAAATATTCAGGTCGGGTGCTGGGTTAAAGGGCAATACCTGACCATTGCCGTCGAGGGCTCCGAGGTAGTTGCGCGGCTGACCGCCGAGGGTGGTAAAATCGCCCCCAGCAATCAGTTGCTGACCCGCACTCTCCCAGATCAGGTGATTCACGCTTTGATTGGCGTCCGCCTGCCAGTTGTCAGGCTGCCCGTCGGTGAGGTTGATACGCGCGAGGTTTTGGCGGTTTTGGCCGTGCAATTCGCTGAAAAAACCACCGATATAGGCGTGGCCATGCTCCGGGTCAAGGGCAATACTCGTGATCTGAGAGTTGGGTCCCAGTCCCGGATTCCAGGGCAGCAGCCTGCCGGTGGAACTTTCGATGGCAAATCCTCCCTGCCGGGTCTGGGACATGGCCTGCTCAAAATTTCCACCAATGACCACCTCTCCAGAATGGGCAGCTATGGCGAATACATACGAATTGGTGGAGGGGTCAAAGTTCCTGACTGCCGCCGTGAGGCGGTCAATCACGGCAATGTTGCCACGCGTTATGTTATTGATCGAATCCAATGTTTGCCCGCCTATCCACAGGTCATCGCCGTTTACTTCGAGGGCAAAAATCTCGCCGTCTGCATCAGCAATCAGGGGCAGAACCTGACCAGTTGCTGCGTCGGTTACGGCCAGGTTCTTCCGTGGGGCGCTGCTCAAAGCGCTGAATTGTCCTCCCACCCAAACCGAGTCTCCTGACACCGCCACGGCATTTATCCGCGGACCGAAAAGGATACCGGGCAGGTCGGGGGCCCATGCGGTAAGCGTATCTGCGAGGATATCGAGGCAAAATAGCCGGTTGCGGGTCTGGCTGTTGAAGGAATTAAAACTTCCACCTATAGCCAGGGCATTGCCGGAAGCCGTGAGGGAAAGCACTTCATTTTCAGCATTGGGGTCCCAGGCGAGCAAGCCACCCGTCGTGAGGCTGATAGCGCCCAGCCTGTTGCGGGAAGCGGTGGCGAGGTTTAGAAATTGCCCGCCAGCAAACAGCGTATCGTTGCGGACCGCCAGCGCATTAACCTGGTCGTCAGCCCCGGGATTTAAGGAAGTAAGGGTTTGGGAACCCAGGTCCCAACTGGCGAGGCGGTTGCGGGTTTGGCCCTCAGCCTGGGTAAAAAGGCCACCCGCCACCAGTTCGGACTGGTAAAGGCTGAGGGCATTTACCTCATTGTTAATATTGGGAGCCCAGGGCAGCAGGGCAAGCGTCGCCGACTGGTAATCCAGCAGGCGGGTGCGTGTTTGTGTTTTTAGTACGTCAAATGCTCCTCCGGCCAGTATTCGGCTACCATTTACCGAGAGACACCTCACGGTATTGTCGGGGTTGGGTGACCAGGTTCCGGGAAGCGAAGTGGCAGGGTTAATGGCCACGAGCCTGCCCAGCGTTTGGCCCCCCACCTGCGTAAAGGAGCCACCGGCATACAAGAGTCCTCCCATGAGCGCGAGGCTTTCTACCTCCCCGTTCATATTCGGATTAAAAGCATTCAGCGCGCCGGTGGTCAGGTCCACTTCGGCCAGCCGGTTCCGGTTGATGCCACCCACCAGGGTGAAGGTGCCCCCGAAATAGAGGTTGTTGGCGGTACCGATTAGCATGGTATTGACGGAACCGGTCACGTTGGGGTTCCAGGTGTCGGGTAATCCGCTGGTTTTATCTATGCGTACCAGGCGATTAAACGCGGTGCCTCCGAGGGTGGTAAAGTTGCCTCCGGCATATACCCACGAGCCGGAAACTGCAAGTGCATTCATCGCCTGGTTGGCGTCGGGGTTCCAGGAAAGCACTGTTCCGGAGGCCGCATCTACCGCTGCCAGCCGGTTGCGGGTTTGTCCGCCGAGGGTGGTAAATGCGCCCGCTACATAGACCACGCCTCCGTCCTGCACAAGGGCATTTACCTGACCACCAGCGTTGGGGTCCCAGGGGAGCAAGGTCTTGCTGACTACATCCAGCGCTGCGAGGCGGTTGCGGGTACTGCCATTTATGGCGGTGAAAATGCCGCCGAGGTAGAGGGTATTTCCGGAAAGCGATAGGGCATAAACGCCATTGTTCAGTGTAAAGGAAAAGGCGGCATCCAGGGTGGAATCGGGTAAAATATGGGCAATCCGCGGAACTGCCAGCCCACTGCTGGTGGAGAACGCACCGGCTACATACCAGCCTCCCGCACCGTCGGGCACAGCCGCATACAGGTCGCCGTTAAAGTCGGGCAGCTTAGGTGCAGAGGTTTCGCTCAGGGCCGAAAGTACCGCTATGTTCCCGGCGGGGAAGCCGACATTGCCATTGAAACTGCCTCCCGCAAACAAATGTCCGCCCAGTAAAGGCGTGGTCAGCAGGGCATTTACTTCACCCGAAGCGGGCACAACCGTATTTGCAGGTACTGCCGTGGTTTTGTTGAGCGCGGCAAACCGGGGATGCAGTTCTCCGGAAACGCGGGTAAAGGCTCCGCCGATAAATACCCTGCTGTTGTCGGAGTGGATGGTGGCTACTTTGCCGTTTGGGTCGGGTTGCCAGGCAAGCAGTGCCGAAGTGGTGGTTTTGATGGCGGCTAGGTTGGCGCGGGGTTGAGCGGCGATCGTGGCAAAGGTTCCTCCCACATATAAGGTATCGGCCCGCAAATGAAGCGCGAAAACCGTGCCGCTGGGTGCCGGGGAAAATCCCGCGTCGAGGGTATTATTCGCTAGCACATGCACCAGCCTGCCCGATGCGGTGCCATTTACCTGCGTAAAAGCTCCGCCCACGTACCATCCGCCAGAGCCGTCGGGAACCATGGCGTACACATTTCCTCCAAAGCGGGGAAAAGCAAAATCGGGTTTAGTGTTGTTGCCCGTGAGGACTGTGGCTTTACCGGTATAAAAGCCCGTGCTGCCCAGAAACGTTCCTCCGACAAACAGCCGATTGCCATCCAGGTCCATGGCGCTTACTTGTCCGGTGCCGGGCGTAAGGCTTTGTTGCAGGGTGCCGGTAGTAAGGTTGTAGCTCGCAAATGCGGGCTGATTGACAGCAGAAATAACCGTGAAGCTGCCTCCTACAAACAAATCATTAGCCGAAGCGGTGAGGGCCGTCACGTAGTTGTTCGGATTAGGCGCCCAACCATTCAGGAAGGTGCCACCCAGCGACAGGCTGATGCGCGCGAGGTAGTTGCGGGGTTGGTTATCGACCTGGGTAAATTTTCCGCCGAGGTACAATTCGTTGCCTGCCAAAGCCAGCGCACTCACCTCGTTGTTGACCGGAAAATTGAAATTCAGGTCCACGGCACCATTGGCGAATACATGGACCAGGTTCGTACGGCTAATGGTATCTACCTGGGAAAATGAGCCACCCAGGTACCAGCCGCCCCCACCATCGGAAACAATGGCATGTACTTCGCCGTCAATGATGGGGAAGAGAGTGTTGGGCAGGGTGTCGGCAAATAGGGCGGCGCCTCCCGTTTCATACCCTACTCTGGAAATGAATCCCACGGCGTAAACCGTATCTCCGCTGCTGGCCATTTCATAAATAGGGCCGTTGGGGGTAAGGGGGCGCGGGTTAAGGGTTTGCGCTCCCAGATTACACATCCACAGGAGCAATGGCAGCAATAATATGGGGTTCTTCATATAAGTTGGTTGGATTTGCTAAAATAGGAAAAACCCGAATTTTTCTTCCATTTATTTGAAACTAAGACCAGCTTTCTAATTTTTGCTTATCCTGAAATTCCGGGCGACTTGCCGAAAATAAAATCACTTTAAATATTTGATAATGAATGGGTTGTAGCTAATCTGTAGGATTGGTTAATACATGCACATATATACATATTGTCGGTCTGTAAAAAGACTTCAATGGACCATCTGGCCGGAGCAAAGTGCTTGTTGTAACCGATCATACATTTCTGAAATCCGATCAAACATCTGCTTCGTATGGTTGACGCTGAAAACTGACCATTAGCCTTGAATGGTTAGTAAGACATCTTCAATCAGGGTATTTTCGAACCGATTTCTTACTTAGGAATACAAGGGTATGAAAGGATAGGAAGAATATCACTTTTGACCTTTAAAACTAATTAGGAATGTATTTGAAGGTAGATAAACGCCAATTGTTAGAAAGTAATTAGCATCCAGGCGCTTCCCCCCATTTTATAGGTTTTACACATTTTACGCTTAGTCTCTTCATTGTTCTTTCTTTTTTCAATTTTACTTACATGCCAGCATTTCACAGCAATCCCGCTCTTTTCCTGTACCCTACAAGGAAATCTATCCCTTGGCTTCGTACGTTTTTCGGTATAGGATTATTGGTTTGGTTGTTGGGCTTTTCGACAGCCTACAGCCAAAACATTTCATTCAATGTCAGTCAACTTGATTTTAACGGGTACAACGCCGTAAATCAGGGCACTTTCCTCCAGTACGGCCCGGATGGCAGGCTATACGTGGTAGAGTTAGATGGTACTGTAAGGATTTTTACCGTTCAGAAAACCTCCCCTAATCATTATAAAGTAATTGGGGCTGAGGTACTGACCTTCGTAAAAAGCATTCCCAACCACAATGACGACGGTACCCTGAGTACCACCGTAAACAGGGAAGCGACCTCTATCCTGGTAGTAGGTACAGCCACTAATCCGGTTATTTATGTGAGCTCAAGTGACCCCCGGGTAGGCGGCCCCAGTGGCGACAGCAATCTTGACACTAACTCCGGTATCATCACCCGTATGACCTGGACAGGTACCGCCTGGGTGGTAGTGGATATTGTTCGTGGGTTGCCACGTTCGGAAGAAAACCATGCCAGCCATGCTATGGAATACACAGTCATTCAGGGCGTGCCACATATCCTTTTGTGCCAGGGTGGACATACGAACGCAGGTTCTCCCTCTACCAATTTTGCCTGGAGTACCGAATATGCGCTTACAGGTGCTATCCTCACTATCGATCTGAATATGATCAATGCGCTGCCTGTTTTGACAGATCCTGTCAGCGGCAGAAAGTATATCTATAACCTTCCGACCCTGGACGATCCTACCCGATCAAATGTAAATGGTATCAACAATCCCAATACACCGGGATATAATGGCCAGGATCCCAATGATCCCTTTGGCGGAAACGATGGCCTGAACCAGGCAAAGCTTGTAATCGGCGGACCCGTTCAGATTTTCTCAGCAGGATACAGGAATACCTACGACCTGGTAGTTACCGAAAACGGCATGGTGTACAACACCGACAACGGTGCCAACGGTGGATGGGGAGGTTTTCCTCAAAATGAAGGATTGGGTGGAAATGTAACCAACAACTTCCGTCCGGGCGAACCGGGTAGTTCGGTAGCCGATGGGGGAGAAGCTCCGGTAAACAACAAAGACCACCTTACCTTGGTAACCAATGATATTCAGAACTATACTTCAGGCGGTTTTTATGGCGGACACCCCAACCCCGTACGGGCCAATCCAACCGGTGCAGGCTTGTTTACCCGCGGCACGCACTCCAGCGACCCCGGAGATTCCAATGGCAATGGATATACCGACGACTGGTTCCGTAACTCAATCCTGCCTGTTAATGATCCTAACTTCTCTACCCGTTCGCTGCCTGTTGACTGGCCACCTGTTCCGGTCAGTGTAGCCGACATCCGCCAAGGGGATTTTCGCAATCCCGGCGACCCGAATCCTGACGGACCTGCAGACGCTATTGTTACTCTTTTGCCTAACAACTCAAACGGGATTGATGAATATACCGCCAATGCTTTTGGTGGAGCCTTGAAGGGAAACCTCATCATAGGTAAAAACAACGGGGTTCTTCACCGGGTGATCGTCAATGCGGACGGCTCATTTAATACCCTGGAAACCAATTTCGTTACCGGACTTGGCAGCGATGCACTGGGTGTAACCTGCAACAGCGATACCGATCCTTTTGCAGGGACCATCTGGGTTGCCTCTTTTGACGAAAAAATCTGGGTGCTTGAGCCCAATCAGGTAGGTCTTTGCTACCAACCTACCGACCCTGCCTACGACGGTGCAGGCGACTACGATGGCGACGGATACTCAAACGATGACGAGTTTGCCAACGGTACCAATCTTTGCTCCGCAGGCTCACGCCCTACCGACTTTGACAGCGACTTCGTTTCTGACCTGCTTGATCTCGATGACGACAATGACGGCATAAACGACAACCTGGATCCTTTCCAGATGGGTATTCCGTTTAACCTGCCGGTTAACAACGAATTGTTCTCCTCGAACCCGATTCTGAAAGGCTATCAGGGCCTCGGCTTAACTGGTTTGATGAACAATGGAGCCCCGAACCCTAACTACCTCGATTGGGTGGATCATCCTGCTGCTTCCAGCACCGATGTGGACGATATCTATGGTGGAGCAGTTGGAGGTATGACCATCTACCAAACTGCCGGTGACGCCTTTACCAACAACCAGGAAAAGGCTTACCAATACGGTGTAAATGTGGATTCAACCACCGGTACCTTCCTCGTGATGGGCCGTATGCTGCCCAACTTTAAGCAGCACCTCGCCGGAGAATCACAGGGGATGTATATCGGAACGGGTTTTCAGGATAATTACCTCAAAATCATTCTTACCGGAACTCAGATTGCCGTAGCTGGAGAAAATGCAGGTGCTCCTCTCACAGGATTGCCCGCAATAACCCGCCCCGCTATTCCGGCCAACCTCGAGTTTTATTTCCGGATCGAGGCAACTACCGGAATGATTCAGGCACAATACTCAACAGACAATGGTGCTACCAAATTGAATATTGGAAGCCCCTTTGCAGCAACTGGTGCGGTATTACAAGCCATCAAAAAACCAACTATTCCGCTGGCTGTGGGGATGATCGGTACTTCAGCAGGCAACCCTGAGTTTGCCGCTAACTGGGACTTCCTGAAAGTATTCAGCACCACCCCTGTTGTAGAAAAACCCTTCGTGGACCTTATCCGGGTGGTGAATACTTCACCTGAAGTAATTAACCTTGACGATCATTTCAATGACGATGCCGGTATCACCAACCTTACCTATTCGCTCGTAAGCAATTCAGAACCGGCCATTGCTGCTGTGCTCGTGGGTAACCTGCTCACCATCACTTACCCTGCTTTGCCGGATACAGCATACATCACCCTGCGTGCTACCGATCAGGAAGGTGCATGGGTAGAGGGCGTACTTCAAGTAGACGTAGTTAATCCCGATCAGCCTATTTTCCGGGTTAACACCGGCGGTCCAACCGTAACGGCACTTGATGGTAACATCGATTGGGTCAGCGACATCGGTGCTACCCTGGCCGTGCAAGGATTTGAGTACATCAACGGTGACAATGTGTTCCCTACCCCTGTAAACGCTTGGGCACCGTCGGTCCCGCTTTCTATTCAGCAGGCAGCTCCACTAACGATGATGGGTACCGAACGCTGGGACGTTCCTGCGGGAGATGAAATGCAGTACACCTTTCAGGTGGGAGCAGGCTCTTACCGGGTAAGGCTTTTCCTCCGGGAAGGGTATTATCAGGCTGTCGGCAAACGTAGTTTCAGCATCAAAGTAGAAGGCCAAAGCTATCCTCAGCTTACCAATGTTGACCCGTTCGCACTATACGGATTGGCCACAGGTGGGGTAGTAGAGATTAATGCTTCTACTACCGATGACCTCCTCGCCATTGAGTTTATCCATGGGGTTGAAAACCCCCTCATTTGTGGAATAGAAATTCTTCCCGGACTGGATGCTGGTCCCGCCATTGTGGTGCAGCCGGTATATGATCAAACCAACGATGAAGGCGACAACGCCAACATTACGGTAATTGCGACCGGAGGTCAAGGTAATTTACTTTTCTCCGCAACTGGTCTGCCAGCAGGGGTTACCATCGACCAGACCAATGGATTGATCGGAGGAACCATCGCTACCAATGCCGGAATCTCCAGCCCCTACCATGTGGTAGTTACGGTTGATGACTCAGATGGCGACGTCAGCGATATCCAAATCGTTTCTTTTAACTGGACAATCAACGGTAACCAAACCTTCGTACCGAAATTCCGGGTAAATACCGGTGGACCTACCCTCACCGCCCTAGATGGTGGAATCAACTGGATCACCGACATCGGTGCTACCCTTGCTACCCAGAACTTTACCTATATCAACGGTGATAACCTGCACTCATCTGCGGTTACCGGTTGGGCTACAGGTGCCAGTACGGCCATCCAACAAGCTACTCCTATTGCCTTGTTCACTACCGAGCGCTGGGATCCGGCTACAGGTGGAGAGATGAAATACAGCTTCAATGTAGTAGTTCCAGGTACCTACCTCGTGCGTCTCTTCATTCGTGAAGGCTACTATACTACTGCCAACAAGCGCTCCTTCTCGGTATTGCTGGACGGAGTTGCTTATCCCGCCGTTACCAACATCGACCCTACCGCTTTGTATGGGTCAAAAATCGGTGCTGTGATTGAGGTTCCCGTAACCATTGCGGATGCCCAGCTCGACATCGAGTTTCTGCACAATATTGAGAACACCCTGATCTGCGGAATCGAAATTCTGGGATCTCAAACGACAGGTGCTATCCCCATTGTGTTGAATGCTCCTGGAAATCAGAACAGCATCGAAGGCAATTCAGCAAGCGTTCAAGTGGCAGCTTTTGGCGGTGATGGTGCGCTTACTTATGCGGCAACTGGTCTGCCTCAAGGGCTTACCATCAACGCAGCTACAGGTCTGATCTCGGGTGTGGTGGCTACCGGAGCTGCTGCGGCGAGTCCCTATACGGTTTCTTTGACCGTAGATGATGCTGATACCCTTCACACAGACAAGCAAACGAAAACCTTTACCTGGACTGTGATTGCGCCTTCTAACTTGCAGGTATTGTACCGGGTGAATGCAGGCGGACCAAGTATTTCTGCCATTGATGGAGGCATGAACTGGGTTGCTGATGCGGGTGCTACCCTGGCTACCCATGGCTTTACTTACATCAACGGCGATAACCTCTATTCTTCAGCTGTTACCGGCTGGGCTACAGGTATCGATGCCATTACCCAGTCACAAACTCCGCTCAGCATTCTGACTACCGAGCGTTGGGATCCTGCCACCGGTGGAGAAATGAAATACACCTTCGACGTAGCCTCTGCCGGTACCTATGTGGTCAGACTTTTCCTCCGTGAAGGGTATTATACCACAACCAACAAGCGTGTTTTCTCCATCAAGGTAGACGGACAGACCTTCACCAGCCTGAGCAATATCGACCTCGTGGCTACTTACGGTTCAAAGAAAGCAGCCATGATTGAGGTTCAGGTAAATAGCACCGACAACCTGCTGGACATGGAGTTTTTGCATAACATCGAAAATACCCAGGTTTGTGGTATTGAAATTCTGGGTGCAGCTATCCCCGGTGGTCAGCCCATCGTGATCAGCACCATCAGCGACAAAGTGAATACCGACGGCGATCCTGTAACCTTCCAGGTACTGGCTTCCGGTGGTCAGGGTGCCTTGCACTATCAGGCTTTGGGTCTCCCTGCCGGACTGGCCATCGACTCCCTCACAGGGGTGATCAGCGGTGTGATCGATACGCTCGCTTCGGCAAACAGCCCTTACCTGACCCTGGTAATGGTGGACGATTCAGATACCAGTGCTACCGACATCGCTACACAAACCTTTGTATGGGAAGTGGGCGCTCCTTCACCTGTGCCAACTGTTCTCTTCCGGGTTAATGCCGGTGGAGCTACCCTGGCAGCCATTGATGGTGGATTAGATTGGGTAACCGACAACGGCGCTACCCTTGCCAACAACGGGTTCACCTATAACCAGGGACTGACCTATACCCAGGCTGTTTCGGGTTGGGCAACAGGTATTCCTGCCGCCATCCAGTCATCTACCCCGCTCTCGCTGTTTACCTCAGAGCGCTGGGACGACGCGCCTGCACCTGAATTGAAGTACACCTTTAATGTAGGAGGTGCAGGAACCTACCTCGTGCGTATCTATATGCGCAACGGATGGGATGGAACTGCCGCTCCCGGAACCCGTGTATTTAACATTACGGTAGATGGGGTCGTCTTCTCATCCCTCACCAATGTGGACCTCTCGGCCCTGTTTGGCTCACAAAAAGGAGGAATGATCGAAGTAACGGCAACTACAGCGGATAATCTGCTCGACATTGAGTTCCTGCACGTTATACAGAACCCTCTGGTATGTGGATTCGAAATCCTGCGCCCTGCAGGGGTGTCTGCTACCCGTTATGCTGCCAGTACCAACGCTTTCTCCATGCCTTTCAAAGCCATTGCTGAAAAAGGCGGAGTATTCCTTTCCTGGACTTCTCCTAAGGACGAAGCAGGTACCCTATACCTCATTGAGCGCTCAGCCGGAGCGGGTGCTGTTTCACTCAATACCCTTTCAGAGGTATATGGCGCTCAGCAGGGTTCGTACACTTTCAACGATGCTAACCCTGTACCTGGAACCAGCTATTACAGGATAATTGGGGTAACCCCTTCAGGTCAGTCCTTCGGAAGTGAGATCGAAGAAGTTACCTATGCAGAGGAGGCCAGTCACATGAAGGTCTATCCTAACCCAGTGGCAGCCAACGAAACCCTTTACCTGGAAATGGCTACCGGCTTTGCCGGAGACTACCTCGTGGAAATCCTTAACCTGCAAGGCCAGGTTGTGAAAACCAACAAGGTGTACCTCGAGGCTGGTCAGTCGGAAGTGGCACTCTCTGTGCAGCAGATGGCCACAGGGCTTTACCTCGTACGTGTACAAGGTCAGGGAATCAACGAAACCCAAAGGGTGTGGGTGAAATAAATCACTAGATTGATGAATAATAGAGAAGGCTGTCCGAAAGGGTGGCCTTCTCTTTTTTGGTGAATATCCTATTCAGCTGAGGGTTAAGGCCATTTGCTTCGCAGTATCCTAACCCGATGGACAATCAACTTAAATCCGACTGTTTCATTTCGGGCTTATTTTTTTACACAAAAAAAGGCCGACCCTATGGCCAGCCTTTGATTTATATGAAAGAGGCAGGTTATCGTCCCCCTTTTTCGTAATAACCGCCGTAGTCGTCGTCTTCCTCTTCGTCATCGCCCAAGGTGGCATTGAGCATGCCCGAAAGCAGGTCTTTAAACTGCATCCCTGCCTCCATGGGGTGCTTGCCCAGCTGCGAATATTCGGCCAGGCCGTGCAGCAAAAACTCCATGAGCAGGAAACGCTGCTCTTCGGAAGTGGTTGGGTGCAGGAATTTCACAGCCTGTGACAGCCCGGGTACTTTTTTCAGGCGATCGCGGTATTCCGATTCGCTGAGGTCGTTGGACAGCTCCACCATTTCCCCTTTGCTGAACCACTGGGTGATTTCTTTATAAGGATGGTTGGGGTCGCCACGTTTGATTTTTTCCGGGTTAGGGAAATATTCTACAAAGAGGGTACGGATGGCTTTGCTGATCAGTTTACGGGCCACATGCAGCGGTCCTTCCTGCTCGCCTTCGTACACCAGTTCTATTTTTCCGGTAATGGCCGGAATCAGGCCGGTGAGGTCTCCAATGCGGGTAAAAGTCTTAGATTCGCCATTGATGATCATCCGCCGTTCGGCAGCACTGAACAGGTTTTCGTAAGCAGAAATGGTCAATCGGGCAGATACGCCACTCTTCGGGTCCACGTATTCGCTGGAGCGGGCTTCAATCGCTATCTGCTCCACCAGGGCTTCGAGTAACGGATCGACCGTGATGCTGCTGCGCTGGTCGGCGTGAAGGCGGGATTCCTGCTGCGTGATTTCGAGCGAAAGGTCGCGGCTACGCGGATAGTGCGTGAGGATCTGGCTCTCTATACGGTCTTTCAGCGGCGTTACGATGCTGCCTCGGTTGGTATAGTCCTCGGGGTTGGCCGTAAATACAAACTGAATATCGAGGGGCAGACGAAGTTTAAAGCCGCGTATCTGGATGTCGCCTTCCTGCAAAATATTGAATAACGCCACCTGAATACGGGGCTGCAAGTCGGGCAATTCGTTGATAACGAATATGTTGCGGTGCGACCTTGGGATCAATCCAAAGTGAAGCACCCGCTCGTCGGAATAATGCAGGCGCAGGTTGGCGGCCTTGATGGGGTCCACATCGCCGATGAGGTCGGCCACGGTCACATCCGGGGTAGCCAGTTTTTCGCCGTAGCGCTCTGACCGGTGCATCCAGCGGATGGGAGTTTCGTCGCCTTTTTCGGCTATAAGGTCGCGGGCAAAGCGAGATAGCGGATGAAATGGATCATCGTTTACTTCGGAGCCTTCCACGGCTGGTACATACTCATCGAGCAGTTCCACCATTTGGCGGGCGATACGTGTTTTTGCCTGCCCCCTCAAACCCAGCAAAATGATGTTGTGCCGGGAGAGAATGGCCCTTTGCAGGTCAGGAATCACGGTGTCTTCATATCCAATAACGCCGGAGAATATCTTCTCCTTCTTTTTCATTTTGCGGATAAGATTTGCCCTGAGCTCTTCTTTGATGCTTTTGGACTGGTAGCCCGCAGCCTTGAGTTCGCCGAGGGTATGGAGTTTGGTAATTGACACTGGTTGAGCCATGAAATATAGTTACGCGCTGTTTAACGGTTTTGAGTAGGGGAATGTTAATAAATTTTGAGAATTACCTGAGATAAAGTGGGGATTACGGCCATCCATGGTTTGGAGCTGCGTCCCGCTTAATCGAATATTTTCGCTAAACCGGATCGAGGCTCAGGTCAATCAATTGCAAAGCCTCATTCTCTCCGAGCACATGCTGCGACAAATTAACCCAGGCGGGAGCCCTTTCCATGATCCAGCCATCTGAGGTAACGACGGTGCCCGCTACTTCGGCCAGTTGCTTGTCGGGGCTGTTTACGATGTGTATTTGCCAGGGGAAATGAAAGTATTCGGCCACGCCTTTCATCATTTGCCGCAGCCGGCCGCTGTTGGATACCGGAGCATCCAAAAACCAGGTCACTTCGGGAATTTCGAGAGCTAAAAGGGCCTTGCCGGTCATTTCCAGGGCCATACTGGTCTCTTCTACCTGGCGATAAGTACCATGCAGGCTGGCGATGTCTCTCCACGAGCCGTCTCTGCACCTAAGCACGATGCCGCCTGAAAGGCCACTTTCGAGGGTAATGAGCAGGTTATAGCCATCAATCCAGAGGGGTTTCCCTTGTAGTTGATCGGGGGCTATTTCTTTTTCTTTGCGTAGAATCAAGGATGCATCGGAGCAGGCTGCCCGCATGAGTGCGTGTCGCTGACGAAGGGGAAGCCGGTACCGGTCACCTACCAGGCTGAGGGTTGCTGTTCCGTCAGAATAGCCCCGGGAAAGCATCCAGTTGTAATCGGCAACGGCCATACGCAAGGAGTCCAATTGGTCATCTGCGAACCATTTTTCGTCCTCCGACTTCATGCCCCGGTGGCGCTGGTGATTGCCCATAGCTGCAAGATGCGGAAAATATGGTCAGCTGCCACCCAGTAAACGCCCCTTTTTGGGCTTCATTTTTCCTCAACCTGGTGGGTATGGGTAGCAATTTTCCGATAAAGGTCCCTCGGATTAAAGGGCTTGCTGATGTAGTCCTGCATGCCGAGTTCCATTACTTCTTCCCGGGCATCCTGCATGGCGTTAGCGGTAAGGGCAAGCATCGGAATATGGTTCCACGCTGTGTTTTCCCTTATTTTTCGCGCAGCGGTGTAACCGTCCATAACCGGCATTTGCAGGTCCATCAGGATCAGGTCATAACTGTGGTTAGCCAGTTTTTCAAGGGCAATGAGGCCGTTTACGGCTGCATTTACCTGGATGTCCCATTTCTCCAAAAACTTGGTGGCGATTTTCTGGTTCACCAAATTGTCTTCCACGAGCAATACCCGCACCCCTTTCAAGCTCTGAAAATCGGTGATCTGGAAATTGTTGCGTGTCTCTTTTTCCGGAGCAATGGCTTCGGGGAGCTGAAAGGCGAGGGAGAAATAAAATTCTGAACCGCAGCCAACGGTACTTTCTACCATGAGTTGGCTTTGCTGTAACTCCAGCAGGCGTTTGCAGATAGCCAGACCGAGGCCGGTACCTCCGTATTTTCGGGTGTGGTCGGCGCTGGCCTGGGTAAAGCTATCGAAGATTACCTCCAGCTTATCCGCAGGAATGCCGATTCCTGTGTCTTTTACCGAGAATTTGACCCAGGCGATATCTGCTTCCCACATATCAAGCTTCAGCGAAAGGTGAACCGATCCTCTCTCTGTAAACTTAATCGCATTGTTTACGAGGTTGGTGAGTATCTGCCCGAGGCGGGTGGGGTCGCCAAGCACCTCAAGCGGTATTTCAGGGTCCACGTTCAGCACGAGGTCAAGGTGCTTTTCGTCAGCTATTTGCTGGAGGGAACGCGCCACAAAACTGGAGATCGACCCCAGCGAGATGGGCGTTTGCTCAAAATCGATCTTGCCAGATTCAATTTTGCTGTAGTCCAGCACATCGTTGATGATCACCAGCAAGTTTTCACTCGAAAACTGCAGGGTATTCAGCAGATCCATTTGCTCGGGCTTGGGGCTCTCTTGCATGAGCAGGTGGCTGATGCCGATGATGGCATTGAGCGGGGTGCGTATCTCGTGGCTCATCGTTGAAAGAAACTGCGAACGGGCTACGGCAGCTTCTTCTGCTTTGTCTTTCGCCAGTACCAGGGCATCATGCTGGATCTTCCGGTCTGTTACATTTCGAATAATACAGAGTATCTCAGACTCCGTACAACGGGTAATTCTTGCCTCATAATACATGAGTCCTTGAGGCAACATCAGCGGATATTCGACTATTTCGAGCAAATGATCCACCCGGGCGGCCTCAATTGCGCTGTACAGTTTCGTTTTTACTTCTTCCGGAAAGGGTACCGTGCTGATATTTTGCTGTAAAATTTCTTCTGGCTTAATAATCAGTTCAGATAAGTTTTCGGCTTTGAACATGATGAAATTGCCCTGAAGGTCGAGCTTGAAAATCATGTCCGGTAGTGCATCGATCAATGCCTGATTGCTCATTTCAGCCTGCCTGGCGCTTATTTCAGCTTCTATCTGGGCCGAAATGTCGGCGTGGGTGCCCACAATGCGTATAGGTTCCCCTTCTGGGCTGAATTCCACGGATTTGCCTCTGGAGAGAATATACTTATAGCTACCATCAGCAGCCCTAACCCTGAACTGGCCCCGGTAAATGGATTTGCCGCTTTGTTTGAATAGGTCGATGCTGTTTTGCGTCAAAATTTTGTCTCCGGGATGAATCAGAGCATGTAATTCAACCGAATTGGCGGGTGTTTCTTTCTCGGAATACCCCAACATACTGCTCCATGAGGGGGATAAATACAGCTTGTCTTCGGGAATATTCCAGTCCCAGACACCATCCTGATTTCCGGAAATGGCATGGCTAAGACGCTCTTCAGCTATTTGAAGCTGGTTGCTGATGGCCGAAATGTCATGTAGTTGGCGCGACAAAGTGATTTGATTGCCAATCAGGGTGTTTCTGGAATCCAGTAGCTTGATGGCAATAAAGTTCATGGTCAATACGATCAGCACAGTAAGGCCCATAACCCCGGCAAGAGGAAGCACTGGCTCGGAAGTAAAATACATCGAGGGCAGAAGTACCACCAGGCTGCAAGCCAATAAAAGCTGGATATAGTTTTTGTTGTTAATGATAAATGGAAATACTCCTATAGTAATATAACCGGCCATTACATAGAGTATGTACAGGTGATTAGCATAAAGCATCAATCCTACCCAGCAAGTAGAGATTACCCCGGTCCCAAAAGCGAAAGTCTCGGTCTCTCTTTCGTTGAGAATGTCCAGGTAAGATAAGACGGCACCCAGTGTCATAAAGCAACCAAGTGCTATCCTCAAGGTGAGGGGATCCCAGGTAGGATTATTGGATACGATGTTCGTAATAGCACCTATCAAATAAAATGCCGCCCCGACAAGGAGGGATAATCTAAGAAATGCGTTGTAGTTTTTTGGCGCGAAATGATCCATAAAGGGTATCCGGGAAGGATAGATAATTCTCTTATAATTTAACCATTTGCTGCCTGAACCTTATGCAAATATCCTGTTTTTCTAACTTCGCCAGCCGGGTTATCAATAAGAATTGAGCTGCCTGAATAGACCATCAGCTACTCGTTGATCCTTTGATAGGTTAATAACGGAGCTACCGCCGGAGAACTTAATCCGACCAGGAGCTACTTCCTCCTTAGCCTCCAGGCACTTTGTGGTTGAAACGGATGCGCAGGCAATTCCGCCGATAAGCCTGATTTTTCACGCAGCAGTTGCTCAGCCGCCAAAGCCGCCACAATCATTTCATCTTCACTGAATACCGGGCGAATGTCCTCCGGCGTAAAGTAGTTTTTGACAAAGTGGGTATCGAACTTCCCCGAAACAAATGCCTCGTGCTCCATCACAAACCGGCAAAAAGGCAGGGTCGTTTGCACACCCACTACCTCAAAGTCGTCGATGGCGCGAATCATGCCTGCTATGGCCGCTGCACGGTCGGCACCGTGTACCACCAGCTTGGCTATCATGGGGTCGTAATAGATGGGGATATCCATCCCTTCCTCAAACCCGTCATCTACCCGCACACCCTCACCGCTTGGTCGACGATAGCGATGAAGTTTGCCTATATCAGGCAGGAAATTGTTGGTCGGGTCTTCGGCATACACGCGTATTTCGATGGCGTGCCCGTTTATTTTCAAGTCATCCTGGGTAAAAGAGAGGGGTTCGCCTTCGGCAATCCTGATTTGCTCGCGCACGAGGTCCAGGCCGGTAATCATTTCTGTTACCGGGTGTTCTACCTGTAAGCGGGTATTCATTTCCAGGAAATAGAAGTTGTGGTCGGCATCGAGCAAAAACTCCACCGTGCCGGCATTTACATAGTTAGCGGCTTTTACTACTCGGATGGCTGCTTCGCCCATTTCCTTTCGCATTGCAGGGGTGAGCACGGCTGAGGGTGCTTCTTCCACTACTTTTTGGTGGCGCCGCTGCACCGAGCATTCCCGCTCAAAGAGGTAACAGGCGTTTCCGTGTTGGTCGGCTATGACCTGGATTTCTACGTGGCGCGGCCCCCGCACATATTTCTCCACAAATACGGCCCCATCACCGAATGCACTCTGGGCTTCGCTGATGGCCCGTGCCATTTGAGATTCAAACTCCTCCGGGTTTTCGACCAGACGCATGCCTTTGCCCCCGCCGCCCGCAGATGCTTTTATCAGGACAGGGAACCCTATCCGGTTAGCGACCGCTTTGGCTTCCGCTATATCAGCTATGGCATGGTCAAGGCCGGGTACCAGCGGCACTCCATAAGCCGTTGCGGCTTGCTTGGCTGATATTTTATCGCCCATGAGGTCCATGGAGTCGGCATCGGGGCCAATGAAAATGAGGCCTGCATCGGCTACTTTTCGGGCAAAAGCGGCATTTTCAGAAAGAAAGCCATATCCCGGATGGATGGCATCGATCTGATGCTCAAGGCAAAGCGCAATGATCTTATCGCCCAATAAGTACGACGATGCCGAAGGCGGTGGACCAAGCAGAAAAGCCTCATCGGCAAATTTTACATGAGGGGCATTGCTGTCGGCCTCGGAGTACACGGCAAAGGTGGTGATGCCCATTTCGCGGGCAGTGCGCATCACCCTTAGGGCTATTTCCCCTCGGTTTGCAACCAGGAGGCGGGTTATTTTAGGCATAGGGGTCGAAGATTATCCTCCAACAAGTTAAGTCAATCTGCCGATGAGGGCAAAACAGATGCCTATTTCTGCCACATTCGGGTAAGCAACTTATCCATCCAAGGGTCGTTAAAATTGATGTTTAAACTTTGATTTTCTTCCAAATACCCTGTTTACCATGAGCCTACTAAACATACGCCGCATCCTGAAGCCGAATGAAGACTATGTGGCCCACCTTTCGGCCTATCATTTTCAGGGAAAGTATACCCTGGAGGAAACAGATCCCTTTATCATGTTGGCGCACCACGGACCGCAGGTATTGGGGCCGGATAATGCAGGAATGCCTTTTGCTCCGCATCCGCACAAGGGTTTCGAAACCGTGACGCTGATCTATGCAGGGGATGTGCTGCACCACGATTCGATGGGGGTGGAAAGTGTAATCGGGGCAGGCGGGGTGCAGTGGATGACAGCCGGTGCGGGCATTGTGCACAGTGAAAATACTTCTCCAGCCTTCCGAAAAGAAGGAGGAACCCTCGACCTGGTTCAGCTTTGGATCAACCTGCCATCAAGGCAAAAAGGTGTCCCGCCTCACTATCAGGGATTTACCGCCGAAGTCATTCCTGTGGTGCTGCATGCTGAAGGACGTGTAAAGGAATACCTTGTTTCCGGAGAATCAGCGGGGATTTCCGGACCGGCTCATTCCCTTACAGGTGTGCGTCTTTCGACGATCGAGTTACAGCCAGAAGGCGTTTTCTCAGCGAAAGTACCAGCAGGCAAGCAGGTGCTGCTATTTGTAATGGAAGGGGAGCTTGAAGTTAATGGCGCTGCCTTAAACGGCCGTAGTCTTGTCCTTTTCGATTTGGAAGGAGGCGATTTACAGCTGACGGCTTCTGCGGTTACCCGGGTTATTTTCGGATTTGCCGAACCCACAGGTGAGCCAATCGCGGCAAGGGGGCCCTTTGTCATGAACACCGATGAGGAGATCAGGGAGGCTATCCGTCAGTATCAGTCAGGAAAAATGGGCGTATTGGCTGAATAATTGACCCGGAGAAATCATCCTGCTCTGTTTTAGGCAGAATTTTGTCACATTTTTAAGCTTGACTAAGCCGCTTTTTAGGGCATTCCAAAATTCAGTCTAATAGACAACTGCTTTGTTTGACTTTTTTTATCAAATAATATAGATAGAAAAATATAATATTGTAAATATCTGATTTACAGTGAGTTGTATTGGTTGTTTTCTTTTTGGAGTGCAAGTGGAGACCAACGCTCGGCACTAAGTCCTTGTTACTAATATTAGGTTATCATTATAAGCTCTGATTTTCCCCCTGCTTGAATATTCGATCAGGAATCGGATTTGTGCAGTTATCTGACCGTATCTTAAATTTTAGTTAATAATCCGTTCAATAAATTTTGAAACAAACACTTTATCTATATATTTGAATTAGTATTCTCAATCTCTTCCCCTGTCCCCCCCTTTTCCTTGCCTATGAACCATTGAGACTTTCGGCACACTTAACCAATTTCTGAAATCTATTTCGCTTACTATTTTCTGATAGCAACTATCAGCAAGAAGTTTATTTTTACAATTGGCCGTAATCTTGTTGTTACCTCTTTTCAAATTCTCCAGTGCTTTGCTCCTTTTCGAGAAGGCACACTTGTTGAAAAACAAGGGTCGAAAGGGATCGCATCAAGTCTGAGTGTGCCTTCTTAATTATTCGAAACAGATGGCGCAAGCCCTCCGTGCCTTGACGACTTCCAGTTGTCAAGCTTATACCGTTCAACTTCCTTTTTTTATTTTCCAACCCAACTATTTTTCGCTATGAATGTCAAAACACGAGCAACGCTCCAAAGATGGCAGGACTTCCGGTATCTCCTGCTGCTGGGGTTGTCTTTATTCTTTGTTACAGGCCTATCGGCTCAGGCGGTAATCACCGGTAAGGTGACCAATACCGAAGGAGAGCCCCTGGTAGGTGCATCTGTCCTGATCAAAGGCACCACCAACGGAGCTTTGACCGACAACAACGGTTCCTTTTCGTTAAGGTCGTCAGTGGGTGAGAGCCTTGTAGTTTCTTATCTGGGCTACACTACCCAAGAGGTAGTTATTACCGGCACTACCATGGCTATCAGCATGGAAGAAGATGCTGTAAGCCTTTCGGAAGTGGTTGTGGTAGGTTATACCTCCCAGCGCAAAGAAGACCTTACCGGATCTGTGAGTGTGATTAAGCCACAGGAGCTGACTGCAATTCCTTCCGGAAACGTAGCCAACCAGCTTCAGGGACGCGCTTCAGGGGTTACTGTAGTACAGGATGGCCGTCCGGGATCACCTTCACGGGTGCGTATCCGCGGTTTCGGTTCTTTCCAGAACAACGAGCCTTTGTATGTAGTGGACGGAGTACCTACCCAGGACATCAGCTCACTTAGCCCCAACGACATCGAGTCTATGTCGGTATTGAAAGATGCCGGTGCAGCTTCTATCTACGGATCACGTGCTTCTAACGGGGTTATCGTTATCACCACCAAGCACGGTACTGAAGGGGTGCATGTTGCTTACAGCACCTACCTCGGCAGCCAAAACCCTGGAACTGGCCCAAGCAACCTGTTGAATACCCAGGAATATGCTGACCTGCAGTGGAAAGTGTACCGCAACGACGGAACCAATGAAACTCACCCTTTCTATGGTCCTTCTTCGGCTGCTTCTCCTACCTTGCCAAGCTGGGCTGCCCAAACCAACTGGTGGGATGCGTTGACCAACAACGCCATGATCCAGAACCACGATATTTCTCTCTCCGGAGGAAGTAAAAATGCCCGTTTTTACGGAGGGGTTAACTTCTTCGATCAGCAAGGGGTAGTTATTCAAACTTTTTCTCAAAGGTTGAGTGCCCGTTTTAACTCTGAGTTTAATGTTAAAAACAGGGTAACTATTGGCCAGAACATGACCATTACCCACACCCGCTCGGGCCGTGGCGTAGGTAACCTCGACGAGTCATCCCCTATTCAGGATATTTACCGTACACAGGCCATCGTTCCCGTGTATATCACTTCTCCGCTCCAGGGAACAGCTTACAGCTACCAGGTAGGTGACTACGGTGGAACTGGTATCGCTGCCCGATTGGGTAATGCTATAAACCCGGTTGCCAATGCGAACCGCAACAAAGACGACTTCGGATTCAACATTCGTTTCCTTGGTAGTGCTTATGCCGACGTGAAAATCCTCGAAAGCCTGCACTTCCGCTCTACATTTGGTGGAACGTTTGGCATGAACTACTACAATGATTACACCTTCGCTACCTACGAAAATGCGGAAAACGTGGGTACGCCTGCTTTCCAGGAAGGTGCCGGATACGGTGGCGACTGGGTATGGACCAACGCTCTTACTTTCAAGAAAAGCTTTGGCGTAAGCAACCTGCAAGCAGTTGCTGGTTACGAAGCGGTTAAATATGGTATCGGCAGAAGTGTATATGGAAGAAGGGCTGGCTATTTCAGCGACGCCGTTTCTTTCCGTACCCTCACCAACGGTGCTTCTATCGTTAACACCGAGTCTTTTGTAGGAACTCCTACCACCCTGGTTTCTCAGTTCCTGCGTGTTGACTACGGATACGACAACCGTTACCTGTTGAGCGCAACTGTTCGTCGTGATGGTTCTTCACGTTTTGGATTGGATAATCGCTATGGTGTTTTCCCATCTATTACTGCCGGCTGGCGTTTGGGTCAGGAAGCATTCCTGAAAGGAAACAGTGTAATCTCTGACCTGAAAATTCGCGGCGGATACGGTACCATGGGTAACCAGCTGGCACTTTCTCCCCAGAATGCCTTCTACCTCTATGGCGGTTCTACCGGAAGCTCTTACTATGACCTCAACGGTACGGGTAACTCTTCTATCCAGGGCTTCCGTCCTACCACGATCGGTAATCCTAATGCTAAGTGGGAAACCAACGTTACCTCAAATATCGGTTTTGATGCTGCTTTCTTCGACAACCGACTGACCCTGAGTGCTGACTGGTACACCAAAACCAACAACGACCTGTTGTTCAACCCTGAACTTCCCGGTACCTGGGGAGCTGCTACTCAGCCTTTTGTTAACGTAGCAAAAATGCGTAACCAAGGTGTTGACCTTCAGCTGAACTACCGCAACAACTTCTCTGAGGATTTCAGCTTTGAAGGGGGAATCAACTTCACTACCTACAACAACGAGATCCTGAAAGTGGCCGAAGGCTTCAAGTTCTTCGACAACGGTGGTTCACGTATTGGCCCATTCAACCGCAACCAGGAAGGATTCGCTATTTCTCAGTTCTACGGTTATCAGGTTGTTGGTCTTTTCCAGAGTGCTGCCGAAGTAGCTAGTTCTCCTACACAGGATGGTGCAGCTCCAGGCTTCTTTAGGTATGCTGACCTCGCCGGTGCTCCTGATGCCAATGGCGATCCTACCGGTCCTGATGGCAAAATCGACCAGAATGACCGTACCTTCATTGGTAACCCTAACCCGAACTTCACCGCTGGTCTGAACCTGTTCTTCCAGTACAAGAACTTTGACCTGACCGCTTTCTTCTACGGTTCACAAGGTGCTGAGATCTTCAACTATACCAAATGGTGGGTAGATTTTTGGCCTTCGTTCCAGGGACAAAAAAGCAACGATCTGTTGTACAACAGCTGGTCTGCAGACAACCTCGGTGCCACAGTACCTAGAGCATCTAACACCTCGAACTTCTCTACCAACACGGTTGCGTCCAGCTACTACGTTGAGGATGGATCTTACCTCCGCCTGAAAAACCTGCAGCTGGGTTACAACTTCGATGCCGGTATTATCCGTAAAGCCGGTATGAGCAATGCCCGTATCTACGTTCAGGCAACCAACCTGTTTACCCTTACCAAGTACTCAGGACTTGATCCGGAGCTCGGTGGAAATGACAACGCTTTCGGTGTGGATGCCGGTAACTACCCTGTGGTGAAGCAATACCTCGTTGGTCTTAGCCTCGGATTCTAATTATTAAACAAAAAGAAAAGATGAAAAGTCGTTTCATAATTTACACTTCAGCTATCCTTGTTGCGCTCGGCCTGGTTACAGCCTGCCAGAGTTCATTTCTGGATATTACTCCTAACGGAGCCCTGAGCGAAGAAGTGCTCGCCACTGAGGACGGGGTACAATCTCTGCTCGTGGGAGCTTACGCCATGATGGATGGCGTAGCTGACAACGGTTTCGGCTGGGAATCAGCCGCCTCCAACTGGGTATTCGGCAGTATCCGTGCGCTGGAAGGAAACAAAGGAACAGATGCAGGTGACCAGCCTGACATCAACCCTATCCAGACCTACACCGAAACTCCAACCAACCCTTACCTCAATGTAAAGTGGAGGTCGCTCTACGAGGGTATCTCAAGAGCCAATGCAGCCATTACGGTGACCAAAAAGGCATTGGATGCAGGTACAATTACTGCTGAGCAGGCTACCAGCTTTACCCAGCAGGCCCGCGGTATGCGTGGTCACTACCACTTTGAGCTGTGGAAAGTGTTTGAAAAAATCCCTTATGTGGATGAAAACACCGACCAGGCTACCCTCACCAACACTGCAGATGTGCGTGACCTCATCATTGCCGACCTTCAGGAAGCTTCTAAACTGCCCAATAACATGGGACAGATTGGTCGCCTGAATGGTACTGTGGTAAAAGTGATTCAGGCTAAAGCCCTCATGCAAATGAAAGGTGAATACGCAAGTGCTAAAACGCTGCTCGCCGAAGTAGTTGCTTCAGGTACCAAGCCTAACGGTAGCGCAATTGGTCTCTCACCTAACTTTGGTGACGTATTTGATGCTGCTAACCGCAACGGCATTGAAGCTGTGTACACCGTACAGTACTCTGTGAACGATGGTTCCGGCGGATGGAACGGTGGATACGGCGAGGTGTTGAACTTCCCATACAAAGGTAGCGGTGGTTCTCCTGCAGGTTGCTGCGGTTTCTACCAGCCTACCGAAGAATTTGTAAACTCCTTCCGCACGGATGCCAATGGTCTTCCCTTGCTGGATAACAGCTACGACAACGATCCGATTAAATCCGACATGGGACTTGCCCCTGCCGATCCTTTCACCGAAGATGCAGGTAATATCGACCCTCGTCTCGACTGGAGCGTAGGCCGCCGTGGAATTCCTTACCTCGATTGGGGTGATCATACCGGCTCTGACTGGGTGCGTGACCAATCCTATGCTGGTCCTTACAGCCCTAAGAAGCAGGTTTTCCGCAAATCTCAGGAAGGTACCTTTACCGAAGTGGGTAACTGGACCTCCGGCTGGACAGCTAACGGCTACCGCATGATCCGTTATGCAGACGTACTCTTGCTTTTGGCTGAGTGCGAAATCCAAACCAACAACCTGGAAGGTGGTCGTGCGCTGATCAATCAGATTCGTGCACGTGCTGCAAATCCTTCCTCATGGGTGAAGAACACTGATGGTTCTAATGCCGCCAACTACGTGATCGGCCTTTACAATACACCTTTCACAGACAAGGAGTATGCCATGACTGCCCTGATGATGGAGCGTAAACTCGAGTTGGGAATGGAAGGACACCGTTTCTTCGACCTCAAGCGTTGGGGAACAGCACAGTCTGAAATCAACAGGGGCCTGACCTATTTGAAGCCAATACACGGTGTAATGTACGGCTCAGCAACTTTCGGTGCTGAAGATGTGCTTTACCCAGTGCCACAGCGTCAGATTGACCTCAGCAACGGCAACCTGCAACAGAACCGCTAATCACTTGTAACGATTGTTACTTGTGAATGAAACACAAAGAGGGACTGTCCTTACGGATGGTCCTTCTTTGTTTAAATGAAAGTTAAATTTTGTGAGTTCCTCTTTATCCTTCTTTAATTTGTTGAAGATCCAATCACTGGCTTTGGAACACCTTTTTCCTCGAAGTATGGTACACGTGTTTTTCCTTTAAAAGAAAACTTACGCTTAGCAATCGCTACTTCGCACTTACCCTGACAATGAAAAATCATCTCCTTCTCCTTCTGATATTGCTCGGGCTGCTTTTCTCCTGCAGTAAACCCAAACCACTTTTCGAACGGTTAACTTCAGCTGAAACCCACGTAGATTTTATCAACGAAATCACGGAAACAGACAGTTTCAATATCCTCACCAACGAGTACATGTACAATGGGGGGGGCGTTGGCATCGCCGACTTTAACCTCGACGGACTTGCCGATATTGTTTTTTCAGGCAACAAGGTTTCTTCCCGTGTGTACCTGAATAAAGGAGATTTTCAGTTTGAAGACATTACCTCAAATCTCCAGGGTCTGACCAATGACCAGTGGTACAGCGGGGTAGCCATTGCCGATGTAAATGCCGACGGATTACCCGATATTTACCTCACCTCCACCAATTCCAGAGACTCACTGCTGCGCAAAAACCGCCTTTGGATCAACCTGGGTGCAGATGACGACGGCAAGCCTTCCTTCTCAGAGCAGGCCGAAGCCTATGGCATTGCCGATCAGGGCTACTCAGTTAATGCAGGTTTTCTGGACTACGACCTCGATGGTGACCTCGACCTATATGTGCTGAACAACATCGTGAATAAGATCGTGCCTACCAACTACCGGCCCAAGCTTACCGATGGGTCTGCCACCAACAACGACCGCCTATATCGCAACGACGGTATTGGACATTTTGAGGATGTAACCCTCCAGGCAGGTATCCGCTACGAAGGCTACGGATTGGGCCTGGCCTTCGGCGACCTCAATAAAGATGGTTACCCCGACATCTACGTCTCGAATGACTATATCGCCAACGACCTCCTATACATCAATCAGCGCAACGGCACCTTCCTGAACATGGCCGATTCGCTGCTTTCCTACAGCTCCAAGTTTTCGATGGGCAACGACATAGCTGATATTAACCAGGACGGCAACCCCGACATCATGACCCTGGACATGCTGCCTGAGGTGTATTCCCGGAAAAAACAGACCATTAATGGCAACAGCTACCAATTTTATATAAACGATGCCAAGTACGGCTACCAGCACCAGTATGTGCGCAACATGGTACAACTGAACAATGGCCTGCAAAGAGGCAATATGCTGCCTTACAGTGAAGTGGGACAGATGATGGGCATCTACCAGACCGAGTGGAGCTGGTCACCGCTGTTTGCCGATTATGACAATGACGGAGACCGTGACCTGCTCATTACCAACGGTTTTCCAATGGACCTCACTGACAAGGATTTTACCAACTACAAGGCCCAGATGTACGGCTACCTCGCCGACGACAAGCAGATCCTGAGCGCTATTCCGCAGGTAAAAGTGTCCAATTATGCCTATGAGCAAACGGGCGACCTGGCCTTCGAAAACCGAACAAAAGAATGGGGAATCGACATCCCTTCTTATTCCAATGGGGCTGCTTTTACCGACCTCGACAACGACGGCGACCTCGATTATGTGGTAAACAACATCGATGACGAAGCCTTTATCTACCGGAATAATACCGCAGGCCCCAAAGCTCCGGCCGCCAATTACCTCCGCGTTGCCTTCAAAGGAGAAGTTGCCAATACCGGCGCTATCGGTGCCAAAGTCGAGCTCTGGGCCGGAGGCAAATACCAGTTTTACCAGCAATACCTCACCCGGGGCTATATCTCCTCGGTTGACCCTGTGGCTCATTTTGGCTTAGGGGCAATTACCCAGGTTGATTCGCTGCGGGTAATCTGGCCAGGCAACCACAAGTCCACCATGCTCACCAACGTGAAGGCCAATCAGCTCATCTACGTAGTGGCCGCCGAAGCAAAACCCTGGCAGCCTGCTCCGGTAGATTCCCTCCAAAAATATTTGTTTGACTCCGCACCCGGTTTGCTGACCTACAAGCACAAGGAAGATGACTATGCTGATTTCTTAGGCCGACAGCGCGTATTGCCCCATAAATTTTCGCAGATCGGGCCCTGCATGGCCAAAGGCGACCTCAACGGCGATGGCCTCGAAGACCTGCTCATTGGCGCATCTAATACAGAACCTACCCAGGTTTTTATCCGAAAAGGAGCCGGATTTGAGCCGATGGACATCCCCGGCCTTTCGGGTAAAAAAGTATGCAACGAAGCGGATCTGCTCATCGTGGACATCGACCAGGATGGAGATAACGATGTAATTGCCGTTTCGGGTGGCTACTCTAACCTCGATAAGATGGACTACCAGCATTTTCTCTACGAAAACCAATCGGGTAAATTTCAGCAAATACCCCTGCCTGCTCCGCCCTTTTCGGGTTCTTTTGTGCGCGCTTTCGACTATGACCACGATGGCGACCAAGACCTTTTTATCGGCTCGCGGATTAACATGAACCAGTACCCCACAGCGGGTTCCTCTTTCTTTTTGGTAAATGAAAAAGGAAAATTCACCTCAGCTCCTGAAAGCGGCTACAACCTCGGCATGGTTACAGATGCCGTGTGGTCAGATGTAGATGGCGATGGCTGGGAAGATTTGCTCGTTACGCGTGAGTTTAATACGCTGGTGATGCTGAAAAACGAGGCGGGGAAATCCCTGAAAGAACAGTCCATGCCTGACCTTGCTGAGCTTCGCGGCTTATGGTCTTCCATTACGGCTGTGGATATCGACCAGGACGGAGACGACGATTACCTCGTGGGCAACATTGGCAACAACCATCGGTTTACCATGACCAAAGATTATCCCCTGCGGGTGTACGCCATCGACATTGACAAAAACGGCGACCTCGACCCCATTGCCAGTGCCTATTGGAAAGACGACGAAGGTAAAATGCAGGAGTATCCGGTCAACTACCTCGATGAATTGGCCGCTCAATCGCCTTATTTCCGGAAGCAATTCAACAATTACAAGGAGTTCAGCCGCAGTACTTTCACCCAGCTGTTAGCGGGATTTGTTCCTCCTAAAGAGAACGTGTACTCGGTGAACACCGGTTCGAGCTATTTGCTTATCAATGAAGGGAAATCGCTGAAATGGCAACCGCTGCCCCTTGCATTGCAAACTGCGCCTATCCGCAAGGTGCTGGTTCAGGACCTGAATGGCGACAAAATCCCCGACCTCGTGGTGGCGGGCAACGATTACCGCTACGATGTTTCCACCGGCAACTACGACGCCAACAAAGGCCTGGTACTGATCGGTGATGGCAAAGGCGGATTTGCCGTTCAGTCGCCTGCGGAGAGCGGATTGCTCATTTGCGGGATGGTGGAGTCTCTGGTGTATTTTGACGGGGAAAACCCGCTGCTGGTGGCAGGCATTAACCGCAAGCCGGCCTGCATTTATCGCCACAATAACCCCTGATTCATAGGATTGGCCTGAAGGCAAGTAAGGTAGATCAGGACAAAAGTGGCCTCGATTTCAGGGATATGATCCTTTTTTGCAGCTGTGTGAACCCTGATCAGGAAAATTTGCGCATAAACTGGAAGCTCCGGAAAACGGGGCTTCTTTTTTTTGTGGATGTTTACGCACCATTAACCCAAAAACCGCTTCATAATTTTCTCCAAATGCCCCGTTCAGTCCGTTTTTCCCTCAATCGCAAATTTGCATTTCAGCCTTTTTTCGTAGCCTTGCTGCTCTTGTCTTTTTCTAAAATACAGGCTCAGGACAGCCAGTGGTGGGTCAATAATGTGAAATGGGACGGCGTTTCGAATTGGAGCGTGTACCTGCACTACGCCGCCGGGCTCATGGGCCCCAACAGCCTGCCCGTTCCTGCCGCCAATGACGGAAGGGTCGCCCGAAAATACGAAGCAGAAATCCTTGCCTGGGGTCGAAACGGCGGGGGGGACAAAACCCTGAATGCTGAACTCAGGATGCGCCTGCCCTTTGGTAGCCGCGCCGACCTCTCCATGCGCTACGTGCCCGTGGAGTATTACCAGGTTACCTACGATACCAAAACCCTGCGGAATGTTTTTTTCCTCGGCTACGACAAAACCACCGCTGCCGGAGACCTCTATGTGGACGGCAATTTTCAGGTTTTTACCGAAGAAAAAAACAAAGTGGATTTATGCGTGCGTTCCGGCGTAAAAACTGCCAGCGGTACCGCCCGCGACGCCGCCCGCCATACAGATACACCCGGGTACTATTTCGATGCAGGCTTTTCCAAAACCCTGCTCAGCCACGCTGACCTGAGCCTCCGTGCGTTCGGAAGTGCGGGTTTTTACTCGTATCAAACGGGGATTCCGGAATTGCCACAAAACGATGCGCTAATGTATTCCTTGGGGGCTATTCTGCTTAAAAGTAAATGGGAATTTCAGCTAAACTGGAACGGTTACCAGGGCTATTTCGATGAGCCGGGCGACAAACCCATGGTGGTGCGGGCTGCTGTTTTCAGGCAAATGAATAGCTTTCGGTTGGGCATCAGGGGCGAAGCAGGTCTTCAGGACTATCCTTTTCCCGGAGGCGCCTTGTCGGCAGGGTGGATTTGGGGTAAGTAAGGGAGGAGCAATCGCCTGATTTTGATTCGGAAAAAAACTGGGAACGGAATATTTTTTGAGTAAATTGAAAACAGCGAAGAAGATAGAAGTAAGATTGGCAAAGGTGGATATTGACTAAAGTCACATGCCGGTTTGGCTCCTGTCATGCCCCGCCGAACGCTCTTTTTTCAGATTTGTATATCCTTTTCCAGCGGATAAACTCCTCTCGAAAGCAGTCTCAACCCCTATAATAACACGGTTATGGATATCATCATCACTGGCGAAAAAACACTGAAAGAGATCAATGATGCCTTTCACGCCAAATTCCCTTACCTGAAGCTTAACTTCTTTAGCTCAGCTCACGAAAGTCACGAGGCCAGTTCTATTTGGGATACCCTCAATCCGGAAATGAAACTGTCGCAGGTTTCACGCACCGTAAACCCCGACCACCTCAGCATCAACGGACACCTTAAAGTGGAGACCCTTGAGCAGGAGTTTCAGCGCCGGTATGATATCGGGATGCAGGTAATGCGCAAGCAAGGCGATCGTTGGGTACAAACCATCTCTTCAGACGACTGGACCCTGGCTGAGCAAAACCGTGAAGGTGAAAAATCTACTCAAACTGTAAGTTAAATTGCCCGCAAGTATATTCGAGACCAACCGCTCAGCTTTGGGCGGTTTTTTTTATGCGAAAACAGGGCGTAACCGAACGCTAAAGACTCTCGCCCGATTGATGGCCCGGTTCATGTTTTCGGACAGGGGATCAAGCACCAGCGAAAGGCTATGCGTGCCCGATTCGAGGGTTAATTTCAGGGTGGAAGAAAAACCACGGTTATCCCAGTCAAAAGCCTTGCGATGGGGAAATGCCACGATTCCCTTTCGGCTGCCATCGATCAGTACCGAACGTACCGCACAGGCATTGCCGTCGCTTATGCTCCCGGCGCCATTAGCATATTCGAGGTCAAGTATCCAGTCGCCGGAGTCCGGCACCGAAAACTCGATGTTCATCGGCGAAGGGTTGTTTTCTTTTATCCAAGCGCGGTTTTCGGGCACAGGTACCATGATCACCTGGCCCTCGTTAGCCCACTCCACGGGTTTACTGAGAAACGAATACCTGCCCCAGCTCCCCAAGGCCAATACCTGAAAATGGTGTATATCTGCGTCTGCGTCAACCTGTACCCTTATATCCATCAGTTCCCGCCAGGGCTGTCCGTCGCGGTAAATCCGATAGGTACGTACGTCCTTCACGGCTTGCCAAACCAGCCATTCGCCTTCACGCCACGCTACGGGTGTAGCTAATCCCTCTGCATGGGCAAGTACTGGCGGGAGGGTATCGCCAAAAGGCTCGTTGTCCAGCGCTATCTCCAGCAGATTTTCTGACGAGCCGCTGTACGGAAGGGGCAGGCCAACCGTTTGTCCGTTGAGCTCAAGGGTACGGATATGGTTACCGTGGCCTTTGATGGCATAAGTAAACGTACGTCCCCTGAGCATGAATTTTCCGGTAATCGAACCTGCAAGTGCTTCAGGAACAGCAGGTTGCAGATATACACCTTCAGGTTCAAGCCTTATACCCAAAAATACGCGCAGGGGCATGGCCAGCATGCCCGCCACACTCCAGAGCTGGCGATCAGAATTTACCTCCGTTGGGCGGTCCATGCCGTTATCCGCGCGCAGGTTTTCTTTGTTGGTCAGAAAAAGAGCCGCAGACCTCCACAAAAAAGCCAGTCCCTGAAGGACTGAGGCTTCGGTTCCTTTACTCGCCGTGGACCAGTTCCAGAATGCCTGCACAAATGGCCAGATGCCGCGGTTGTGGTAGGCGGGTTGGTCAGGAATGAATGGCGAAAAGCAAGGAATGCCGTAATCTGTAACAGGGGTGTGTAGCAGCTCATAGGCAGCTTCTTGCGCGGAAAAAACACCTGCGAGCATACCCAGCGCAAGTCCCAGCGATTCAGGACGGGGGCTTACTTCCTTGCCAGGGAACGGGTATACAAACTGCCCCCATCGCCCGGTGCCCGTCAGATAAAAAGCATGCCTGATGTTACCCTTTAACCTGGCGGCGTGGGCTGCGGCTTCGGGGTCGTCTTTTTCCAGAATAAGCGCCATTTCAGCACGGATTTTCCAGGCCTGGGCAAAAAGGATATTGGTACTCAGCGATGCCGAATCCATGATATCGGCAGGTTGCATCCACGCGGGATACGATTGCTCCCGCCAATCCATAAACGACGATTCGCCGGCATAGAGGCCATCGGGTCGAACGAGCGTTTTGCGGTCCTGCTCCAAAGTGTTTACGATCACGCGATAGGCTTCTTCCAGCCAATCCTCGTCGCCGCTGGCGAGGTAGGTTTCCCAGGCAGCCCACGCCCATACGACACGGTCGGTGGATACTGGCCAAGAGCCTCCGGTGCCAGTGTCCTGAATGATCTTGCCTGCTTTAACCTTTGATCTGAGTGAGGCCATCGATCTTTCCGGATCGTGAATGCCCAGGCCTAGGATAATGGCGTAGGCGGCATCTCTCGTCCAGACCCCATCCCACTGGGCACCGGTATTCCAGCAATTATCTGCTCGTTCGTTGCGGGTCAGCTCTTCCTGGGCCAGCCGGTGGAGGAGGTCGGGGAGGGGCAGCCCGCAAGAAAATTGGAAAGGATGCGGGGTTTCGGGAAGGTTAAAAAGGCGCATTCCCGCGTGAAACGCTACTTCATGAAAAGTAAGTTCGGTAGTGAAAATGCCGTCGTTGTTTTTGTCGATGAGCCTGAAGGTTGAATCAGGACCTTCGGATTGAAAATTCCAGTTGAGCGGAAGCTTATTTCCCCGCACGTACACCTGCTCCAGGTCTTGTTCATGTACCCAATCGCCGGTTCGGGTCTGAAAACCGCCGTCTCTTTCAATGGCCGCTTTTACCTCCCGGAGGTCGAGCCGGAAAACAACCCTTACGTTAGGCTCAAGGGCCAGGTGGGCTTCCGGGTTTGTATTTTCAATATGCAAAGATTGACCAAACTCGGCGATGGGGAGAAGTGCTACCCCATCTTCAGGCCGGATAATACAGGCATGGTCTTCGCCAAACCCCATCTCGTTGTCGCGACCGCCCAGGCTGAATTTGAAGCGAATAAGGCGGGTTTCGGTAAAGTAATTGGAGCGCAGCTGATCTTTTACAGCAATGGCCTGATAGTCTCCGTTTTCGACCCGGTCGCTAAACAAAGCGAAGGCGTTGTTTGCATACAAGAGTCGTGATTTTGGAAAATGTAGGGCCATAAATCGACAAAGGAGTATTTTGCTTAGGGTGAATATAGTCGATCTGAACGGCCTGAGCCAATCATTTTTCGCCTGCAAGGGGCTTCCAATGTCGCTTTTAGCCACTAACTGTATTCTCAGCCATTATTTGTAATAAATTTGACAGTGAAAACACCCTTGCTGCGATATCTACCCCCTGCCTGGCGCCCCTCTTTGGCCTTCGGATTGCTGGCGATATTGGCATGGTCACATTTCATCGAGAACATCAATTCCGATGGGATTAGCTACCTCACCATCGCCCGAAAATACGCGCACCTCGATTTTGGCCACGCGCTCAATGCATACTGGTCCCCGCTGATTAGCTGGCTGTTGGCACCGGGCATAGCGCTGGGCATTCCTGAGCTGGTTTGGCAAAAACTACTCTCCACCCTGTTGGCTATGTGCGGCCTTAGGGCGCAATATGCTTTGTGGCAAAAAGCTGGGCTTACCGATAAACTAACCGAATGGGCTGGCTATGCCTCCCTGCCGCTGTGGGGGCTGTTTGTGTTCGAAGCCATTACCCCGGAGCCTGCGCTCATGCTCATCATCGTGTTGTATTTTCTTTCATTTCTCCATTGGATTGAACATCCGAGTAGGAAAAATGCCCTGCTCTTGGGGCTACTTGGTGGGCTTGGATACCTCTGCAAGGCGTATTTCTTTCCGTTTTTTATCGCCCATCTGCTCTTGGTCGGGGTGGTTTTTTTGTGGAATAATGGGGCAGACAAAAAGCCACGTTTCATGTCTTGGGCTATTTCCCTGGGTATGTTTCTCTTGGTTGTGGGTCCGTGGATAGGGCTGATTTCAATGCAACAAGGGCATTTTACCCTTTCGGCGGCCTCCCGGTACAATGCCGTGAAATACGAAATGATCGACGATGGTGCCCACCTCATGGAGCAGATAGGGCTCGTGCCGCCGCCAAACGACCTGGCAGTAAGCGTATGGGAAGACATTACGCCGTATATCCCCGAAAAGGCCGATGAAGCCGCGGATATTCAGGAAAAAGGGAAAGAATTTTTGGTGAATACCGGAAAAGCTATCCGCATTTTTCACCACAAAAACCTTGCTTTCGGGGTTGTCTGGCTGCTGATGTTGTTGGCTGTATTTCGGCATAATACCTGGTGGCGCGATCCCTGGTTTCATTTGATGCTGGCGGCGGGAATCTATACCGGCGGATACCTGCTGATACTGGTGGTCGATCGCTACCTGTGGTGGATACCCCTGCTCACGGTAGGTATGTCGGTGCAGCTGTGGGCCTGGCTACCATATTTTTTCAAAGAAAAAAATGCCCAAAAATGGCTGGCAGGCATTTTTTTGATTGCCACCGTGGGGTTAATGCCCATTTATCAGCTCTCGAAAGTGGCCGATCAGGGCCGCATCGGCTTTGCCATGGGGCGTGAAATAAGCGCACTTCCCGCTTTCGAAACGGGGAAAATAGCCTCCGATGCGGGGTATTACCCCAGCACATTTTTGGCGTATATGGTAGATGCTCCCTATTTTGGCCAGTTGAAATACCAACCTGAGTCGAGGTGGGAATCAAGCCTGAAGGCGCACGACATCCGTTGGTTTTTTGTATGGGAAACCCCGCAAGCTTTCACGGAGCATTATACAGAAATATCAACCGTACCTATTAACGGCCTTCGCATATTTGACCTCCATACCCCTAAACCCTGAGCCATGCGCATCCTCCTCGTTTCTGATATCCACGATCACCTTTGGCGGTTGCAGGCGGTATTGGCCCACGCTGCTGCTGCCGATGTCTTGATTTGTGCTGGCGACTTGTGCTCTCCCTTTATCATGGCAGCGCTGGGCAATGGCTTTACCGGTCCTGTGCATGTCGTTTTTGGCAACAACGACGCCGATCTGTGGCGCATTACCGCCAATGCAGGTCGATTTGGGGAGCGCCTGCATATCCACGGCGAGCTGGCGGAAATCAACCTGGATGGAGTTGATTTTGCAGTCAACCACTACGACAACATTGGCCGGGCATTGGGTGCTTCGGGCAAATACGACTACGTTATTTTTGGACATAACCACCGAAGAGAAATAACCGTTGCGGGAAAAACCACCCTGATCAATCCCGGAACCCTGATGGGCGTGGGCTTCGCTGCGGGTAAGCCGCAAGCAGTTCCCGCTACTTTTGCCCTGTTGGATACCCAAAGCCGTGAAGTGGCGTGGTACGAGGTGAAGGGCTATTTACCCGAAGAAATTACGATCGAGCCCATCGGAGAGCCTTGATTTCTTCCCCAGAATAAAGGTCTCTTCCAGCTAAGGAAGGGTTATGTCAGCTTTGAAATGGCCTTTCAGCACTGATTTTAATGCATGAAGGGCCGCAGGTTCGCCGTGGTTTAGGAAGATTAGTGAGGGACCTCTTACAGGTATTTTTCTTGCAAAATGAACCAGCTCGCCAAGAGCGGATAGGATCGTTAGTTGCCAGAGCTGAGCGGATGCCTGTTGGACCGAACCAAAGAAGTGGAAAAGCTTTTGTCTTCCTTACATTCGGGGCTCAGGAGAATCCTTGTCGCAGGAAAGTACCATTAGGGCATCGGAGTCGCACTTCAGGAGTTCGAGTTTGTTTAAGTGCCTGCAAGTAACGGTACCAATAGCTCCAAGAAACGAATCGTCATCAGGATAAAACCAGGAGCCATATTTCGTTTTTAGGGAAGTTAGAAAATCGGCGTTATTGTTCCTGCGCATCTCTTACGATTGCCAAAAGTCATTCTTTCGACAGGACCTGTTTTCCGTATATTATAACACAAAGCGCCTTCTGGTCAAGTTCGCAAACCACGGGTCGTGACCAAAAGTAGCTACTCGCTTTTTTCTTTTTTCTTAATTCCACGCCCATGTTTTTGGTAGGATATAGTCAGGCCAGCAAGACTGAGTGGAGACTTTGCGAAGGGTCCGAGGTTTTGCTTCGATTTGAATCACCTCCTTTGGAGGCAGGTACCTTGCGCCAAGGGGAAATTGTAAACCTCTTTCGGCCCGTAGTAGTTCCTGAGGCAGGTGAAGTAGGCCCTGAAAAGGTGTACTTCTGCGATCCGGCATTTTCCGACAGCAAGCAGGAAAGTAAAGTTAAGGGTGCATTTGTCCAATTGAACCCCCGGATGAATATCCGACTCACCTCTCCGTTGCAGGTGGCTCCTAAGCTGCTTCACAAGCAGGAAGGCGTATTTTTGTGGAGAGGAGATACTTGGATGGCGGCCCGGTACGTGAAAGGGGAACTAACTGCGCAGTTTGAGTTACAGCCTGAGGGTTGGCATTCCCTTCCATGGGAGGAGCCATTAGATTGCCTGGTCCGCAAGGATTCGCTGGCCATGGTAGATGAAATAATAGCAGGTATAAAGGCTTTGGGCCCCATTCAGGCCGGAGAATCGCTGGACATTTTCGGCAACCTGAGCCCCTGGCAATACCGTTTGTTTCGCGACGTGCTGCACGAGCACGGCATGTCAGCCGGTCTGGTGATCAGAAACTTTATGCCCGCACTCCTTGCTTATTGCGTGCAGGAGGGCGACCCCGAAAATCATATACACTGATTGGATCAGGGCTGAACTGCGGCCTTGTCCTTTTTCTTGAAGTATTTCCTCAGCAGAAAATTACTCTGCAGGGCTTCCAGATCTTCGTCCAGTTTTTTGGAGCTGCTTTCCAGGTTGAGGATGGTGGACTTAATGGTGTTAGCGGTAGCTTCATCATTGAGCAGTAATCCTGCCGGGCTGTCCTTTTGCTGCAGCTGGGCACTCACCTGCTTGAGGTTGGTGGTGATGTCGCCGGCAGTGGTGGTTATTTTTTGCAACTCCTTAACAGCTGACTGAATCTGTGCAAACACCACCGTATCGGTTGCGAGGGTATTGGCCAGGCCATCACCGGTATTGAGCTTTGAACTATAGCTGGCCAGTTCGGCAGCGAGTTTGTCGGCTTTAGCGGTGGTGCGCTCCAGGGTAGCCAGGCTGGTGCCAATGCTGGTGTACAGGTCGTCCTGGTACAGGAGCTTGCCGAGGGTGCCTTTACCTTCGGTAATTTGCTTGCTGATAACCTTGAAGTCGTTGGTTATGGCCAGGATATTGTTGTTGTTTTCCTGGAGCGTATTGAGCATGGTTTCGGTACTCAACACTTTTTCCACCTGCAGCACGTCCTGGTCTTCTACATGCGGAGCTGTCTGGGTGCCTCCGGAGATAACGATGATTTTACTGCCGATCAATCCATCGGAGCCGACCTTAACGGTAGCGTCATTGTGCACAAAAGGTACAGACTCGGTATTGATCACGAGAACTACCTTTACCTGCGATTGACCATAAAACTCCATCGACTCCACGGTGCCCACTTTTACGCCGGAGAACCAAACGTTGCTGCCAATGAGCAGTCCGTTTACGTCGTCAAAAATAGCCGAGAGCTGAATTTTTTTAGAAAATGTGTTGTGCAGATTCCCAATGGTAAGGATGGTGACCATCAGGATAGCGATACTCAGCACAATGAAAACGCCTAGGTAGACAGCGCGTCTGTTGGAGTTGGTTGCCATTGTTTATTGAATGAAGTTGTAGTCGTAGAAACTTTGGGTGTGCACATCGGCCGATCCAAAAACCTCCTCAAAGGTGCCGGAGCGGGTAAATTCACCCTCAAAAAGCATAGCCATTCGGTTACCGGTAGCCTTGGCACAGGTAAGGTCGTGGGTGATGATAATCGAACTGGTGTTGTATTTTTCCTGTACCTCGTTGATAAGGTCATTGATTTCTATACAGGTGATAGGGTCAAGGCCTGCAGTAGGCTCATCGTAGAGCATGATTTCCGGCTTCAGAATCAGGGTACGGGCAATGCCGATACGCTTGCGCTGGCCACCGGAAAGGTCCGAAGGCATTACGTTGAGCTTGTCTTTCAGGCCCACGGCCTCAAGCACTTCTTCCACAGCCATGTTTTTGTCTTTGGAAGAGAGGTTTTTTACGTTGCGTACCAGCGGAAATTCGAGGTTCTGGCGCACGTTCATGGAGTCGTAGAGGGCACTGTTTTGAAAGGAAAACCCGATTTTGAGTCGGATTTTGCGTAGCTCCTTTTCGGTAAGCTTATCCACTTCCTGCCCCAGTACATTTACCACACCGGTATCGGGTTTGAGCAGGCCTGAGATAATCTTGATCAAAACGGATTTGCCACTCCCCGAACGGCCAAGCACGGCTACGTTTTCGCCTTTATACACATCCAGATCTATCCCTTTGAGCACCTTCAGGTCGCCGAAGGACTTGTGCAGATCCCGGATAGAGATGGCGCGCTCGCCTGTGGGAGATACGGTTCTTGGTTTTGACATATCAATAGTACCTGATCCAGTTAACGACCTGCACGATAAGGATTTCCTCCACAAAAATGAGAAACATCGCCAGCACAACCGAAGCATTTGCCGCTTTACCTACGCCCTGCGTACCCATGGTGGCATGAAAGCCCTTGTAGCAGCCTACGATCCCGATGGTAAACCCGTAAAACAGGGCTTTGATGAGGGAAGAAGTAATGTCGAGGAAAATGATATTGTTAAAAGCCTGGTCCAGGAAGGTAGCGAAGCTCGTAAGTTCTTTTTGATGCACGTTTACAAATGAACCCATCATGCCCACAAAACCGAAGTAAAGCACGAGTACAGGCATCATCAGGGTGGTGGCCAACACCCGCGTTACAACCAGAAATTTGAAGGGGTTGGTGGCCGAAACCTCCATGGCGTCGATTTGCTCGGTTACTTTCATAGAGCCAAGCTCAGCTCCGATATTGGAACCCACTTTTCCTGCGGCAATAAGGGCGGTAACCAGCGGAGCCAGGGCCCGGATAACAGCAATGGCTATCAGGTTAGGCAGCCAGGAAGTAGCCCCAAACTCGACAAGAGGCTGGCGGGACTGTGTAGTAAATACCATTCCCGTAACAAAACCCGTGAGAGTAGTGAGGGGGAGCGAATTTACGCCCACTTGGTAGCATTGATTCAGAATCTCGCGAAACTCCCAGGGTGGCTGAAAGACTTCTTTGAAAAAACGGATAACAAACTGGTAGGCATCATATACATTGCTGAAGGCAGTATCAAGCCCACGGGAAAAGACATATTGTTTTGACCTCATTAAGCTAGCTCCATTTTATGGTGAGCAACTGAAGGAAAACGCTCAGGCTTCAAAGTCTGTGCCTTTTTACTTCAACGGGCTAAAAGGTACAGAGATTTTTGAGGAACTTATCGGGTTTTTTACATTTCTCCTTTTACCAGAGGGTAATCAGATTCCCGGAGCGTCTGATTTTGTACAGATGAAAATAGCTGCGAATATACCATAGGCCCTGTTTTAGATAAAAATAAAAAAAGGCGGGACCCCTATCCCGCCTTGAGGTGAAGCGAGAAGTAATCCGTCAGCTTCTAACCTTAGATACCAGTTGCTGTTTGCCGCCTTTGGCTTGGAGTTGACCCATCCTTTTCGCAACCGGATGATGCATCAAATGTATGGGTTGAATAGGCCCGAAGGGGATGATACAAGTTGCTGTGTAAGCTGATTTTTCGCAGCAGGCGGCTATTGTTTACGAACCTTGCCCGTGATTACCTGTTCGCCCTGAATGAGCTTGTAAAGGTAAATTCCGGGAGCGTATGGGGACAAATCAAGCTTTTGGTTGTTAACGCCCGGGCTGACCGAAAAGGTTTTTTGAAGCAATCTGATGCCTTGAATATTATAAAGCTCAAGTACCACCGGTTGAATATCAGGAGAGAAAACTTCCAGGGTAAATACACCTGAGGTAGGGTTGGGATAGGCATTTACCAGCTTCCAGGCATGGATATTGGCATCGTTTACTAGTTCCACCAGGGGAGCATAGCTAAAGGTGCCATCCACATCCACCATTCTCAATCGATAATAAATTTTTCCGGAAATGGCACCTGCTTTTGTATCTGTAAAGGCGTAATCCTGAACCTGGTTGCTATTTCCCTTCGAGTTTACCTTGCCAATGTTTTCGAACTGGCTTCCGTCCTCGCTGCGCTCAATTTCAAAGTGGCTGCTATTGAGCTCCTCTGAGGTGGACCAGGAAACTATGGCCACAAGCCCTTCCATCTCTGCCTGAAACCCGGTGAGTACTACCGGCAGGCTGGTGGGCGAGCCGCAATTGCCAGGTGAGTCGATCATTTGTGCGGGTACGGTAATGTTGTCCAGCCATACCCGTCCGGAACCTCCCACACCCCATGCCCGCCATTGAATTTTAAATGCACCACTGTGGTTGATCGTGATGGAGGTGTTTTGAACGGAAGTATTGGAGTAGGTGAATGTCCACACGGTGTCCTGGACACCCGTGGCAAAATCGATCAGAATTACCTGAAGGTTTTTGCTGGTAGAGCCGCTGAGGGTATTCACATTGTGCTTAAAGGTGAGGGTGCCGGTACCTTCCGACATCATCACGATGGGGGTAGTGAGGTAGTTGGACGTTCCAGTCAATTGGCCGGAGCGGGCGGCATACCTACCCGTTATATTTGATTCTCCTTCACGTACATCGAATGACTGGAAAACCCAGCAGTTGTTCGCCTCAGTGGTTCTGCTTCCTGATTCGAAGCCCTGATAGAACGATTCGGCCATGGGGCGAAGCAGCATAAATGCGAGTGCCGCAGCTGCGACGAATGCGGTAACTACGAGGGTGATTTGAGCAAAGCGGTTACCTGTTCGTAGGCTAAGAGAGTATTTGTTACCAGACATTGATGGAATATTTACCCCAAAAATGCAGGGTACCGATTTTTCGAACCAGCTAGCTGTAAGGGAAAACTTACAGCCTCAGAGGGTGTGCATACTGAAAGTGGTAAACAATTTAGATAGTCTAAGGTGCTTATAATCAGGTAATTAAATTGTTTTGTGGGGAATAAATTTTCAGTTTTCAGTTTAAATTCAATCATGATACACAACTGAAATGCCAGTGAAGTATGGGCAGTTTTTCGATTTTCGCAATAACCCCGTATTTTGCAACATGATCGATCAACAAACGCAGGGTTTGGAAAGGAAAAAGAACGGATGGTTTTGGCTCGGGGGGGGACTTTTACTCAGCGTAGTATTTACCATTGGTTGGATTGAATCACAGTCGAATGTGGTGCTTACCCGGGCGGCACTTATTGCCCCGCTCACTCCTGCCTGGCACATCCATGCCAAGGACCCGTCCATAGAAGCGCTGATTGTGAAATGGCGCGACTCGATGGATTTTAACGGGACACTCCTCTATGCAGAAAAAGGGAGAATCGTTCACATTGGCGCTTATGGATATGCGGATGAAGACCGGCAAATTCCGATTACCCCCGAAACCGAGTTTCAGCTTGCTTCCGTCTCCAAAATGTTTACGGCCTTTGCTGTGCTCACCTTGGTGGACGATGGAAAAATAGGACTGGATACCCCTGTTCAGGAGTATTTATCGGCATTCCCTTATCCCGAAGTTACCGTCCGCCATTTGCTCAACCACCGGTCGGGTATGTCGCGGTACGAATATTTGCTCGAAGGCCATAAAGACGACCTTGTTGCCTCCAGCAATGCTGCTGTACTGGGGCTTTTGGCTGCTGATCCACCGCCGCTGTGGTTTAACCCCGGCGAGCGATTCAACTATAGCAATGTCAACTACGCCTTACTCGCCCTCATCGTAGAGCAGGTTTCGGGTAGCAGCTTCCCTGATTTTTTACAACAACGTATTTTCCGGCCTTTGGGGATGACCCACACCTATGTGTTTGACCGCAACCAGCAACCCTGGCCCGAGCACATGGCCTGGGGCTATAAGCACAACCGCAAAGGATACTATGCAGTTCCAGCAGATTTTTTGGATGGTGTTTTCGGCGACAAAGGGCTTCATTCTACCGTATTGGACCTGTTTAAGTTCGATCAGGCCCTTTATGCACGTAAGTTGCTCTCAGCAAACACCTACCACGATTTGCTCGATTTTTCAGAAGAAACAGAAAACCCGATGTATTATAACCTGGGTTGGAGGCTGGAAAAGGGTTGGAATGGCCTGATGTATCATCAGGGTTGGTGGATGGGTTTTCGCACGTGTTTTATTCGAGACAGGGAAAAGGAAATCACCCTCATAGCCCTTACCAACAGAGACCATCTCCGTAATCCCATGAATTTTTTCGGGTTATATGGAGAAATCATGAGCCTGAAAGGAGAGAAAAGCTTTGATCCGCAAGTAGAACAGGAGGGCTCCAGCTCGGCTCCTACTCGATAGCCTTGAAAAGCGAGTGCTATTTTTATCGAAAAATGGTAATATCGTATATTCCAACTGTTCCCTGGTTAAACCGATATTCTTCTGTATGAACAAGTGCTTATTTTCTTTCACCTTGCTTTTTCTGGGCGTGCAGGCGCTTTTTGCGCAGTTGCCAGACGAAGGGCAGGCCAGCTATTACAACGACAAATTTCAGGGAAGCCCCACTTCCAGTGGAGAGAAGTACAACAAGAACGCATTCACTTGCGCCCACCGTACGCTCCCTTTTGGTACTAAAATACAGGTTACAAACCTGGCAAATGGCAAGTCGGTGATTGTAAAAGTAAACGATCGGGGGCCTCATAGCCCGAACCGGATATTAGATCTTTCGCGTGCAGGTGCCGAGGCTATAGACATGATACGCAGCGGCGTTGCTCAGGTAAGAATAGAAGCCATTGATGTTACTGCTTCCACCCAGCCAGCCCAACCAACGCCTCCGGATAGAACCGTATTTCTTCCGCCTGCTAATTCACCCCAAAGTACCCAGCCCAATCAGGCACCAGCCAATGCGGGCAGCTGGGAACAAATGCCGCCTGCCGTTTCTACCCTTCCGGCCGCACCTTCCCAAACCACACCCGCTACTCCTGCTCCTTTGCCCAATATTGGCTATACCCCCCCTCCGGTAAAGGTCGTGGATGAAACGCATGTACCCAACCCGGCAGCGTATCCTCCTCCAGCTACTGCTTTGCCCGAAGTGGCCCCTAAGCCAGCTAAGGTTGATGCACCAATGGGAGTGGTTATTTCAGTAACGTCTCCTTCTACCTCTACTCCTACTCCTTCTACTCCTGCAGCGAGTACCCCTCCAAAAAATAGCTCTTTAGAGATTCGTGCTTTTCCCACTGCCGGATATGGTATTCAGGCAGGGGCTTTTAGAAGTCAGGCAAACGCCCTCGAACTGGTGAAAAAATTACAGTCATCGGGCCTTTCTCTGGAAAATCTTTGGGTAATGAATAGCTCCGGAAGTGATTTATTCAAGGTTATAGTCGGCCCTTATGCCTCGGAGCAGGATGCCCTTATTGTGCAACAGCAGTTGCGTGTTCAGAAAATAAACGGGGTAGTAATTAACCTGGCCACGTTTTAACGATCCATTCGTTCATAGATGATGGCTATTGGACAGTTTTTATTTTTCCGGTACTGGAAATGCACATAATTTAGCCCCCGCATGGAAATGAATCCTGGAAAAGGGTTTTATGTGAGTATGATGGATGTAAGAAAGAGTATCCTGTTGGGATTCACCCTGGTGTATGCTAATTGGTATTTTGGCCAAACCCCTGATTTCAACCTGGAACTAAGCAGGGTGAACACTACCCTGCGTGGCGGAAAATCAGAAGCCACGGCCCACGCCCAGCTATATTCCGACGGAGATAACCTTACACTCTACGTAAAGGTCCGTGACCCTCATATTCAGACTTCGAAAACCAGCCTCAATGGCGACCATGTGGAAGTGTGGTTCGCACTCCCCGTTTCGGCATATCCTTCGGGGTTTGACTACAATCATCATCCGGAATATATCTACTCCCCACCCAAGCCGGGAACTCAGGATAGGCCCCGTTTCTTTAGTATTTATTCAGAATATGCAACCGAGGTCGATCTGAGCACATTCCTTCAGCGGTTCGACTATCCGGAAGCCAATACTATCCGGAAAGACAGCCTGAATCTTCCGCTACCCGCCAACCTGAAGCAGGAAAGCATTCACTTTGGTATCGTTCATTTCGGACTTTACCCTGATAACCGCCCGGCTATTCAGTATGACACCCAAAAGTACAAGCGCCTCGAAGAGACCCTTGGGGTAAAAGCGGGCAATATGGCCCAGGGCATCAAATACACCATTGAGCGGCTCGACGACGATGAGGGATATGTAATCAATGCGCAAATTTCCCCCCAAGCGTTGGGGTTTGTGACCCTACCCGAAATGCGCCAATTGATGATGTTGATCGAAGTGGTTGACAGTGACCCCCGGGTGGTTACGCCCCCTACGCTTTCCACCTCCTCGAAGCGGATCCCAGGTAAGCCCTCTACCTTCAACACCGTTTATCTTCAAAAGCCGCTGAAGTGCCATTTCTCCGAGGTGCCTCCTGAATTGCTTCAAAGACTCGATCTTCATCCTACTTTTTTCTATTCTGAAAAAGGCTGGATACCCACCGCCGTAGCCACGGATGCGTTGGTTTTTGAAGAAAATAAAACCAGCCAGGCACTTACGGAGGTGAAGTTTGCCAATCAACCCATCCATTACAAATCGTTTACCTACCGGTATAACCCCATTGAATACGTGGAGGTGGCTTTTGAGCCCGTTAACGCTATTCCCAATGAAGTGCGTTACCTGCTGATCCGCGACCAGGTAATCAAAACCAAGCTGGTACAAGGTTCTATCCGGCCGCAGGACAGCATCAAGCAAAGCTTCTTTAGCTTTCCCGACGGAACTACAGGGATGATTGTAGCAGAAAATGCCCCCCGAGACCCCTACGGCTGGGGCGTTTGCGGAGAGTGCCTCGAAGAACGGATCATGATTTACCGCCTCAACCTGGGACGCCTGGAGAGTGTGCTCAACCTCGTGCAGGGCGATGGGCCTAAGCCTTATTTCCAGGTGTACGATCAGTCATTCAACGATTACCGAATGAGTAGCCTCCATTGGGCGCGTGAAGGAGAAATTCTGGTATTGGTGATGCAGCATCGCTATAAAAATTTCACCAAACGCGTAAAAATTAGCTGGGGGAAGAATGGCCAGAAGCTGAAAATTGTCATGCTCGACTAGTTTCAGTAGTAAGTCGAATAAAAATATGCTAATAAATTTGGCTGTTCGGGTGTTTTTGCCATTTTAATTGGTAAATTACCGCTTAATGACAGACCAAAGTCCCAAACCCCACGACCGGTTCTTCAAGCTCATCTTTTCGGAGCCATCTCAAGCGGCGGCCCTGCTGAGAGGGGCTTTACCCGCAGGGCTGAAGGAGCTATTGGATCTGGATAGCCTTAAGCTCGACAACAACAGCTATGTGGACGATCGCCTGAAGGAGCACTTCGCCGACCTGGTATTCGATTGCAACTGCCACTCGCCCGCGCTTTCGATGAAGTTAGTGCTGCTCATTGAACACAAAAGCTATGTTTCGCCACACATTCACCTGCAGTTGCTGCGGTATATGCTCCAGATCTGGGAGAAAATGGAGACCAACGGGGAACCGCTCCAGCCTGTGATTCCCTTGGTGGTGTATCATGGGCAAGCCCGCTGGCGGGCGATACCCTTCTGGCGCTACTTTGCTGATACTTTCCCTGAAAACCTGTTGCCCTATCTCCCTTCGTTTGAATACGTGTACCTCAACCTGGAAGAAAAGCCAGTAGAGGATATTCAGATAACTTTTGAAAATAAATTTGTCTTCCAAACCCTGTTGTTGATGAAATTCATCCGTCAGCCCAATTTGGATCAATACATAGATCAGATTTTTTTTGGGGCTAAAGTGGACGGCGAGGAGGAACAGGTAACCCGGTTTTTTCGTAAATTCATCACTTACATTTATCAGTGCAGCAAAATGGAAAAGCAAGCCATTGAAAAAATCGAACAATCCCTGGTTGAATATTGGGGATACGAGCCAGGCTCTCCCGCTGAGCAATTGCTGAACGAAGGTAGAGCAGCAGGTCGTGAAGAAGGTCGTGAAGAAGGTCGCGAAGCTATCGTGAGGTCCATGATGGGAAAAGGCTTTACAGGAGCTGAAATTGCCAATCTTACTGATCTGCCCTTGGAGGAAGTAGCGCAAATGATGGCCAAATATTCCTGATAAAGCAGCTGGTCATCTATACCCACATGAAAGTGGTCTGCGAAAAATACTGAGCCTAATTCTTTGAAAATCAGGGAATTAAATCCTTAAAATCCTATTAATTCTGATATATTTCCTTGGGAAATGTGGCCCATACGCACCGCTTCAAGTGCCAGACTATTGCCCGAACCCATTAGCTAACTTTAACCTGATCTTTCACTCGGGAGGAGCTTAGCTCCAAAGACTTTCAGGATACAGGCCCTGATCTACAAACGAACGAAGCTGTGCTTCCACTATCGCTTTGTCTTCGCGGTAGGTTACCCCAAACCAGGGCGAATCTGCCCGCAACACCTTCGCTGTAAATTTGCCTTCATCTACCAGGCCACCTACGGTGTTGGGGATGTAGCATTCTGACTTAGCTTCTTGTCCACGATCATTCAAAAAATCTGTTAACACAGACTCCAGGTGAGGAAACAACTCAGGCGTAAATCCCCAGAAGTTCATCGAAACGGCGGTGTCGTCAGCCAAGGGCAACTGGGCACCATTTTCATCTTCAAAAAGAATTCCTTCTCCGATCCTGGCAATTTTGGTACGCTCCACCACACTGATGAGAAACCCTTCGGCATCGGTGGTGCAAACTCCGCGGGATACAAATCCGTGGTCGGACAAGGTGCGGTCAAGGCGGTAACCGACCATGGCCAGGTCCCTGGAGGAAGTAAGCGCAGCAAAATGTGCAGCTAAGGCCTGGTAGGCAAGTGCTCCATAAAAATCATCGGCATTGATCATGGCAAATGGCTCATGGATCACGTCGCGGGCTACCCACACGGCATGGGTGGTTCCCCAAGGCTTGGTGCGATCTGCTGGCGGAGTAAAGCCTCCGGGCAAGTCTTCAATTTCCTGAAAGGCATAAGCAACCTCAATTCTGCCATCGAGTTTATCGCCGATAAACGCCTTAAAAGCATCTTCGATATCTCTCCTGATTACAAAAACCACTTTCCCAAATCCAGCACGGATGGCGTCGTAGATCGAATATTCGATGATTGCTTCGCCCGAAGGGCCTACGCCGTCTATTTGCTTGAGTCCGCCGTAGCGGCTACCCATTCCTGCTGCGAGTATAAGAAGTGTTGGTTTCATCTGATGCTGGTATTTGCGCGCAAGTTGAACAAGGCCCGCCAAAGCTGCAAATCGAAACCCGTTCCGTCGTCGATATTTAAGTCCGTTCGGGGTAAGAAAAAGTGGGAATGGATAAAATATTCGCTCATTCGAATCAGTCGAAGCCATTGTCCCTCAATCCGGGCTTAAAATAAGGGGCGTTTCAAGCCTTAATCAGCGAATAAACCCCGGTGTCCATAAATTTCCCCGCATAGAAATAATTCTCCCGGTAGTACCCTTCGCGCACAAATCCGTTTCGCTCCAGTAAGCGGATAGACGCCTGATTGTCTGGATTTACCTGCGCCTCAATGGAGTGCAGCCCCATCGACGACCATGCGTAGTCTATAGCCGCCGCAATGGCCTCCTGCATGAGACCTTTGCTATGAAAAGCGGGAAGCATCACGTATCCGATTTCAGACCGGAAGTGCTCAGGGGTGCCCCGCCAAAAACCAATGGTGCCGATAAGTACGTTCGTTTCTTTCAAACTCATGCCCTAGGTAATGGCTTTTCCTTTGCCTAAGTCTTCTTCTACCCGATGAATAAAGGCCATCGCGTCTTCAAGCGATTTGGCGGAGGGGCGGTCTAGGTACCGCATCACCACAGGGTCCGAACGCAAGATCAGTATCGCCGGTGCATCCGCTGCTGACAATTGTGAGAGCAGCAGCCGTGGGGTAGATATTTCTGGAAAAGGGGAGAAATTGTAAGGAGGAGTGTCTGTAATCATAGTCCCGGGGAGTCGTTCTCAGGAAATTTCTTGGGAGAATCTCCGATCCATTTCAGCTGATATAGGTCTTTGCGGCGGTCCTTGAGGATGTTTACACTGCCTTTGAGGTGAAGCTCCTTCAATAAATCGAGGTTGATGTCGGCCACCACGGTCATTTCGGTATTGGGCGTTGCTTCAGCCACGATGGAGTTGGCGGGAAAAGCGAAATCCGAAGGGGAAAAAACCGCCGATTGGGCAAACTGCACGCCCATGTTTTTTACCCGGGGAAGGTTGCCCACGCAGCCGGCAATGGCCACATAGCATTCGTTTTCGATGGCGCGGGCCTGGGCGCAGGTGCGTACCCGGTTGTAGCCGTTTTGGGTATCAGTAAGGAAGGGCACAAAAAGAATTTGAACGCCCTGGTCGGCATACAGGCGCGAAAGTTCGGGGAACTCCACGTCGTAGCAAATCAGGATGCCGATCCTGCCACAGTCTGTATCGAAAATTTTGAGCTGATCTCCGCCCGACATTCCCCAGTAAAATTCTTCTGAAGGCGTAATGTGGATTTTGCGGTAGCTTTCCCAGGTGCCGTTTCTTCTGCAAAGGAAGGACACATTGTAGAGTTTGCCGTCCTCGATCATGGGCATGCTGCCCGAAATGATATTCACATTATAGGAAATGGCAAATTCCACAAATTTTTGCCGCAGGGGCTCGGTGTACTCAGCCAAAGCCCGGATGGCTTGCGCCTCCGCCATTTTGTTGAATTTTACCATCAGCGGCCCGTTAAACAATTCCGGAAAGAGCAGAAAATCGGCTTCGTATTCGCTGATGGCGTCTACAAAATATTCCAGTTGGCCAATAAGCGCCTCCAATGAGTCGGCTGGGCGCATTTGCCACTGCACAAGGCCGAGGCGCACCTCAGCAGGCTGGGCGTTGAATAGCCGTTCTTTTTCCTGAAAGTAGATATTGTTCCACTCAATAAGGGTGGCATAAGCCTTCGACTCATGGTCGGAGGGCAGGTAATTCCGCAGCACCCGCTTGACGGTAAAGTCGTTTGAAAGCTGAAAGGTGAGGATCGGATCGTAGATCTCCTTCCTTTTTACTTGCTCAATGTACTGCTTGGGGGTAAGCTTGCCGGCATGTCCATTGTAATTCGGTATACGCCCCCCGGCCACAATAGACCTCAGGTTGAGGTTTTCACACAGCTCTTTTCTGCCATCGTAAATTCGCCGGGCAAGACGCATTCCTCTGTATTGAGGGTGCACAAAAAGGTCAATGCCGTACAGTACATCCCCTTCCGGATCATGGGTTGTGAAACGGTACGTTCCCGTAATTTGCTCGTAGGTATGGCTATCGCCATATTTGGCGTAATCAACAATAAGCGAAAGGGCTACCCCCACCACTTTGCCATTTACAGTAAGGGCCAGCTGTCCTTCGGGGAAGAGTTTAAGTAATTTTGCAATCTGCTCTCGGGACCATACCTGGCCTCCCATGCCAGAATAAGCCTCCGACATGGCCTCGGTCAGGTCAACATAATCTTCAATTCGCAGGTTTCGTAGATGAACACGCAGTTCTGATGGGTTGATTTTTTCTTTGCTCAAAATAAATAAGTTAATGTCTATTGATATACCCGCACATAGTCCACTTCCATCCGGCGGGGCCAGCCGAGTGGGTCAAGTCCCCGGTGGCCGCCCCAGTTTCCACCTACTGCCATGTTGAGTATTAGGTGAAAAGGCTGGTCAAAAGGCCAGTCTTCGTAGGAACCGTTGTTTTTGGGAGTAGTAAAATAGAGGGAGTCGTCCACCATCCATTGAATATACGTGGGTGTCCAGTTGAGGGTATAAACGTGAAAGGCCGATTCTATATCCGCAACGACCAGGGAGTCAGATTTTTGGGTACCTATAATGTGGTTAAAGTTTTGGGAATGAATGGTGCCAAAAACGGTGTTGGGGTTATAACCCACATGTTCCATGATGTCTATTTCACCATCCAGGGGCCATTTCATGGGTTTTTTATCCGAAAGCATCCATATCGCTGGCCAGGTTCCGAGTCCTTCGGGCATGCGGGCACGTATCTCAAACCTTCCGTATTTCCAGCCCGCCTTTCCCCGGGTAAGCAAACGGGCTGAGGTGTAGGCCCTGTTTTCCATCGAATCCTGATGCGCTTCTATGATGAGCATGCCGTCTTCGATGCGAGCATTCTTTGGGTCGGATTGGGTGTAGTACTGAAGCTCGTTGTTCCCCCAGCCCTTACCTCCCACATCATAAGTCCACTTCGTGGTGTCGGGCAATCCGGGAGTTTCAAATTCATCTGACCAAACCAATTGCAATCCGGCGGGTTGTTTAGGGGTAAAGGAGCAGGAGGATGCAATCAAGCCAAGGAGCCCGGAAGCGAAGGCCCAAATCAGGAAGAAGGAATATTTCATTTTAGGGGAGAATTATCACTAAAGTACCACAAAAAGGCCTTTATTTTCAATTTTAACCCAAATTAGCGGTTCAATCAGTTGTATTCGGCTGTAAAATTGGGGCAAGATTGCTAAATTGAAATGCGGTAAAAACCATGATACAGGATCACTACCAGGTATTGGGAATTACGATTGAAGCCACGGATGAGGATATCCGCAAGGCATACCGCGACCTTGCCCTTAAATTTCACCCCGACCATAATCAAACCCAGCTTACCCACGATCGGTTTGTGGAAATTGCGGATGCCTATCGGGTACTCTCTGAGCCCGAATCCCGGCGGGCATACCATGTTTTGTATCTCAAATATTTTGGGAGCCCCGATTCCTCTGGCAATGTAGCCAGCTCGTATGCGGTGCTCACCCATGCACGCATGAAGCGCGCTACCCGCTATGGCCGCTCGATGTACAGCCAGCGGATGCGCTACCGCGCCACGGGCTCATTTGCCCACGAACCCGACCGCGAACCCGCCAGGAGCTCTGCCGCCGAAGAGTCCACATCCCGGCAATACTCCGACTATTATCAGTCTAGGGTGGAGGCAGAAGCCGCAGGTGCCGCCCGTGGGTTTGGCTTTTATGCACAGGCTGTCAGGGGTATTTGCTTGATAATCAGCATGTTTATTTTGTTTTTGGTAGCCGACAGGTTTTTTTCGGGTGTGAATCCCGCTGAAAAGGTTGAAAAGTCGTCGCCGCTGCCCTGGAGTATTTCTGAGCCAGGCATGGCGGTTGTCAAAACCACCAGTTCCGAAGTGCATATTCATAGCTCTTTTGTGCATATGCTCCCTCCGGGAAAAGAGGTTCGGGTAGAAAAAACGCCTTTTCTACACATTCCTGTGCGGATGTTTGTGATACATGAAGGTACGCACAAGGCCATGGACGTGCATGGCAGCATCTATGGAGGCGGCTTTTACCTGAGCCTGCTTGTGCTTTGCGCTGCTTTGGTCACGGTTTTTGTACCCAAAAACCCAGAGTTCAATGCTTACCTCGGCACCGTAACCATCGTGCTGGCGGTTATTATTTTGGGAGCGATGTTGTCCTGAGAATTTTTTCCTATGCCTGATTTTTACGGTGTTTTAGGGGTTGACACACTGGCTTCCCAGGCGGATATCAAGCAGGCATACCGCAAATTGGCCAAGCAGTTTCATCCCGATATCAACCCCGGACCTGAAGCAAAAGCCCGGTTTATAGCCATTCAAACCGCCTATGACACCCTCGGCGATCCGCGCACCCGCAAGCTTTACGACTGGAAACGGCAGGCCGCCCAGGCTCCCACGGTTTCCCGGCCTGCTTCGCCGCCCCCTCCTCCACGTCCGCGCCAACAGCCCATTTACCGCAAAGAACCAGACCTGACCAAAACCCTTTATTATATCCGGTTATGGTCCCTGATCCTCGGTGTTTTTGCCCTTTTACTCTTACTTGATTTTGGCTTGGCAACCTGGACGCCCTGGGGCACTGTGCGGACAATCAAGCACACCAACGAAGAAAGCAGCACTTCCCGGCTGTCTATTCGCACCACACAGGCCATTTTTACCGTGCCTGCTCATGGGATGGAAAATGTAAAACCCGGCGATCAGCTCCGGGCAAAACTCACCCCGATTTTCAAAATAGGGATGCGCGTCGGGCAAAAGCCCGGAAATGATTATTCAACGGAATACGAATTTCACCCAAAGTCAGGTACCTCGTTCAATATCTACCCCTGGCTGGTAGCTTTCCTTTTGTTGCTGAGTGCAATCAATCTGGGTTTTCGGCTCAATTCAACGACTACCATCCTGCTCGGTTTGATCGGAGGATGGGTGCTGATGGCTGTTATCGTATTTATTTTTCTATAAATCCACCACTGCCTGCATCTTCGCGGGGTCCAGGGTACAATTGTACCATTCGGTAGAAATGTGTGCATTCAATCGTCGGTAAAAACGGATAGCGGGCTCATTCCAGTCCAGCACCTGCCATTTGATTACCTCGGCCTTTTCTTCGAGCCCTATTTTACATAACGCCTGAACGAGCATAAGGCCGATGCCGCCCCCACGCATAGACTCACGCACCACGAGATCGTCGAGGTACAGCATGCGCCCCCGCCAGGTGGAATACGCGCGGTAGTACAAGGCAATACCCACAATTTCTCCCGACGCTAAAGTGGCCACCAGGCAATCAAACCACGGCTTTTCTCCGTCACTGTCAGCCCGGTAAATATCGGGGGACGTAATCACCTGTTCGGGTGCTTTTTCATAAACGGCCAGTTCGTACACCAGGGCGTGAATGCCCTCCATGTCTTCAGGAAGTGCTTTTCTGATGGTAATGTGTGCGCTCATTCAGGGTTAATTTCACGGAAAATCCAGTCCAGGTAAGGTGGATATCCTTGTTCAATGGGTAATGCCACGATGGCAGGAAGGTCGTAAGGGTGTAGATCGGCTACCCGCGCCACAAGCTGAGGCACAGCTTCGGCGGTAGTTTTGAGCAAAAGAACGGCTTCGTGGTCGGTTTGGAGGGTTTCTTTCCAAAAATAAATGGACTCCATCGCCGGTAAAATATTGGCGCAAGCCGCTAATTTTGCTTCCACCATGGCCCGTCCGATCTCTCGGGCCGTATCAAGGTCAGGGCAGGTGATATAAACAATTTTGGCTTGCACGGCTTGAAACTACTAAAAATCATTTTCCTTGCGGGAAATCGGGCGCAGGTTTACCATAAATGATCAGGTTATGAGTTTAGGAAAAGAAATATCCAACCTTCGGGTTGATTACCAAAAAGGGCAACTCAAAGACAACGAGCTGCTGCAGGACCCCATACTTCAGTTTGAGACCTGGATGTCCGAAGCTGTTGAGAATGGCGTACACGAAGCCAATGCCATGAGCCTCGCTACTGTTAGGGCCGACGGAATGCCTTCGGTGCGTATCGTTTTGCTCAAAGGCTTTGACGAGCGGGGCTTTGTGTTTTATACCAACTACGAAAGCGATAAATCCCGCCAGTTAGAGGCACATCCTTTTGCGGCACTCAATTTCTTTTGGGCTCCCCTCGAAAAACAGGTGCGCATCGAAGGCCGGGTAGTGCGGGTTTCTGATGAAGAATCGGACGAATATTTCCATAGCCGCGACAGGGGCAGCCGACTGGGTGCCTGGGCATCACCACAAAGCCGGATCATTCCTGCACGTGAAACCCTCGAATTGCGCGTAAAGGCCATCCAGGAGCAGTATCCGGGCGACACGTTTATTCCCCGTCCAGCTTATTGGGGTGGATTTCGGGTAGAACCCAGCTACATGGAATTTTGGCAGGGCCGCTCCAGCCGCCTCCACGACCGCTTTGCTTATCAAAGGTCAGGTTCCGGCTGGGACGTATCGCGGTTGGCTCCCTGAAACGGCAGGGCATGGCCTAAGTACAAAAACCAAAGCACTTCAGCAGCTACCAGCACGGCTCCGGCTAATCCAAACCACGTAATGGTAAGCAGGGGGCTTGCCCATCGGATAAAGAAAATAAGCACACCGCCCCGGATCACCAGCAGTCCGAGGTTGACCCAAAGCATGCCTTTCAATTTTCGGCGTACATCCACCAGGTAGCTCAGGGGTACTGCCAAAAAAACCATGGCTACCCAAGGTGCCAGCCAGCGGGCCATTTGTCCGGCGGGTCGCCAAGCTTCGCCCATCACAAAGGCAAAGCCCTCAGGGCCAAAAAGCATCACCAGGCAGGTAAAAGGCGTGATCATGGCCAGCATTTTCCAAGTAAAGCTGCGGGTAATGCGCCCCAGCAGGGCCGGGTTTTTTCGCCACGAACGGGCTGCCTGCTCGTAAAATACTTGCCCCGCCGCCATGGATATCAGGGCCATGGGCAGCATCATCACGCGGTCGGCCTGGGCAAACTGTCCGTTGATGGCTTCGGTGTAAAAAACGGGAATCAGGAAATATGGGAGGTAGCGCGAAGCCTGGTTGAGTGCCTGGCTGACCAGCGAATACCTCGGAAAATCGGAATACCTGCGGGCTTCTTCCAGCCAGGGCCCACGCAGCGGCAGCCACCCCCTGCGCGGAATCAGCATGGCCAATCCCACCAGTTGAGACAGCACAAAGGCAACAATCAACCCCTGCTTTGGAAGCAGGTAAACCAGCCCGCCTGCCGCTACCACCTGCACTGCGGGTTTTACGCCCCTTACCCACGCCAGGCGGGGATAAAGCCTGAGCCGGTTTTTCCATGCCTGACCCACAAACAACGTCGCTTCTATCCACAAAGAGAATGGGATAAGCCACTGGATACCCCGCCATTCAGCGAAATAAGGCCAGGGCCCCCAGGTAAGAAAGGCCACCAGGCCCGTAGCCACGGAAACAGAGCCAAGCGCTGTGATTAAAGCTGCTTTTCCCAGCCTGCGCGCCGATTCGTGGGAGTCGGGGAGCATCATCGCAAAATCGTAGCCGCCCGTACTCAGGCCGCCCAAGAGGCTGATTATGGCTACAAAAATGCCGAAGAAGCCGAAAGCCGCTGGTTCATACACCCTGGGCAGCCAAATGATCCCCGCAAAAGCCGCCAAAGCTGCTACTGCCGAACCGCCGGAAAGGGATAATACTGCTTGCCAGAATTTCATGAAAACCGGAATAACACGCCAATTTAGGGTTTGGAGTGGGAACGGGCTAGGCTAATTTTTGTGCATCCCACCATTTGATCAGCTCCCGGATCATGGCCTGATCGATTAGAAAGGTAAATTGATCGGGGTCAAGCGCGTGCATGGGTACCCACCGGAAGACTTGCTGTTCGTCGTCGTCCGTAGGAAAATCCCAGTGGATAGTGGAAAATCGCCCTTTCAATTCGCTGGTGCGCGTAACCCAAAAATAGACGGCAATCACTTCGTCATTGGCCCGAAAGGCGGAAATCTGAAGAAAGGGATTTACATAAAAAATAGAACCCACCTCGATCTCGGCTTCGAGTTCTTCGATAAACTCCCTTTTGAGGCATCCGGCCAATCCTTCAGAGAAGGTCAGCCCTCCTCCGGGCATTTTCGTCATTTTTATTCCCATCCGTATTTCGTCGGAAACCAGCAACTGGTCGTTATCCAGTAAAAGACCGTACACCCGGATATTAAAACGAGGCAACTCCATTGACATAAGCTCAGAAAGCAAGTTAATCCATTTTTACCCTAACTTTGACCAAATATGCTTTACATGAAGACCAAATATTTCCTGCTTTGGGCCGCTATTGCCTTCCCTATGGGCCTCTTTGGGCAAGAAATTCCTGTGGACACCACCTCCGAAGTCAATGTGAAAATATTTAACATTGTCATCACGCAAGGCCTGATGACCAATGCCCTGAAAGTCGATACCATGCCCTTAAAAAGCGCAGGATCGGGTACTTTTTTCATTGGAGGGGGCTTTATTATTAACCTCCACAAAAACACTTTTGGCCTTAGGTTAACGCCGGGTTTTTCCTTTGTGCGCTATACCTACGAAAGCAGTCAGGCAAAAACCTTCCCAACCAGCTTTGATTCCCTGAAACTGGAGCGGCATCGCCTGAACCTGGTGGAGGTTCCCCTGGGCTTTTACTATAATTTCAAAAAAACTCCAGAGGGCAATCCCAAGATTTATGGCGAGCTGGGCGGCTATGCTGGTTACCGCTTCGGATCAGCTTATAAAACCAAGGCAACCAACGACGCGGGACAGCAGGTGACTACCATAGTGCAGGACGTCGCTGACCTTCAACGCTTTCGCTACGGGCTCTACACCCGGTTTGGGTACAAGTGGGTGGCCTTATATGCGGCCTACCGGTTGTCTGACGTGTGGATCAAAAGCCCCGCCGACAATCCAGCGTTTATCTACCCAAAACTACCAGCGCTGGAGATTGGCCTTACCGTGTTTTTGTAAGTTAAACCGAGTCGCGCTTAATCGGAATCACCATGGGCTCCTTCAAGGGTGGAAGGGCAATAGGCTGTAATTCAGGAAGTTTGGGCTTAGGAGGAGCAATGGAGTCTTTGGCTACGGGCTTAGGTTTGCGCGGTTTGCGCGGCTTTGGCACCGAGTCGGGTGTAGCAATTGAAACAGGGATGCTGGTGGCAGTGTCTTTGATTGCCACCTGAAGGGTATCCACCTTTAAGGTATCCGGAGCAGGAATAATAGCTTTTGGTTTTTGAGCTTTAACCGGCGGCAGCCAGCCGTGGGCTGCGAGCATCTCCATGGCCCGCAAAGAGTCCTGAATAAAATTAGCCTCTTGCAGCGATTGGGTGTTTTTTCCGGCGTTCATCCCTTCACAACTGCAGATCAGGAGTGGCAGCAAAATAAAAAATCCGGTTTGTAACGTGAATTTCAAGGAAATGATGTGTTTTTATAAGGGAAATTGGCGAAGGCCATCACAAAATGCTTGGCATAGTCTCTGAAGTGCATAAATTTATGCAGTTTTGTGAAGACCCTACACCCGCTAAGCGAATTTTTCAACGCAGCACCCAATTAGCCTAACCTATGTTCAACTGTTTACCTGTCAACACCGTGGTTTCCCGAAAGGCAATCATCGGTTTTCTTATGGTAATACTTACCGCAATTACCTGGTCATGTAATAATGCCGAAGTCACAGACGGCGAGCTTATTACGGATCAGGATCCTGCGATTACCTTGATTACACCTACCAATGGCGTATTTCTCGGAAGAGTGGGCACCAATTTTCAGGCAACCCTGCAGGCCGCCGACAACGAGGCCCTGAAGCTCATCCGTATCATGGCTCAGGTGTACAACGACCAAGACGCTCCGGTTGGTTCCGCTACCATTTTGCAGGATTTTCAGGTGAGCGGCAAAAACGTCACCCAGCCTGTAGTCATTACGGTACCCAGCCTTCCCGCTTTTTACCGGGTAAAGTACACCTGTTTTGTAATTGACCTCAAAGGGGCCTCTGCTTCCACTTTTTTCAACCTCAATGTGCTACCCGAGGCACAATCCCCTTCCAACTTTAAGCTGCTGACCTACAACAGCGACACCATTTTCAACAAGCTTTCCACCAAAAAGTACGCTTTTAACTTCACCAACCGGGTAAATTTGCCCAAGGCTGGTGGCCAGACAAACGTGCTTGATTTTGATATCGAAGAAAACTCCGGTACCGGACGTGGGGCATGGATACCTACCATCGGTTCGCCAAGCAACAACCAACTCGGTCTTGATTCGGTATTCGTAAAAACAGATCTGTCACGTTTCAACTACGACGCTGCTACTTACGAAACCATCTACAACGCATTTTACTCAGATCCTTCTCCTTCTACCCTGGTAGCCGATCTGGATACTGCCCAGATTATCATTGTACGCCTGATCAAAACCCCTCGTCCACAGTTTGCCGTGATGAAAATCCTCGGTCTGAAAAACGACGGTGGTGGCCTCAATGTGAAGGACTACGTAACTTTTGACTACAAAGTCACTACGCCTCAATGACGGATTTTCAACAGATATTTTCCAGCCCTTCGGTCTCCGGAGGGCTTTTTTTTCGGGTAAAATCATTTCTAAAGCACTGGTTTGGGGCGAAAACGGTTCACAGTGTGCATTCGCCGTTTGTCTATCGGTTTTATCAGGAGGTAATCAAGGGCGGACTATCCCATGCAGGTGCTGAAATAGAAGTATACCGCCGAAGTTTGCTTCATGACCAACGTTCGCTGGAGTGGCTTGATATGGGCGCAGGCCCCGGAAGCAAAGGCGGAGGCACCCGCTCCGCAAAAATTGCCTACCTGGCGGGTGTTTCTTCCAGAAACAGAAAGGAAGGAGAAATAATCCTCCGGTTGGCCGGTTTCCAGCAAGCAAACCACATGCTCGAACTGGGCACCCATTTGGGTATTTCTGCTATGTATCTACAGGCCGGTGCTCCTTTGGCTCAAATTGATACCATAGAAGGGGGCGAATCATTGGCAGATTTTGTAAAGGAAAGTTTTGAGTCCAGAGGCTTGCCTATTTGTGTGCACACGGGCGATTTTGACAAGGTGCTCAATCGGCTCAATTTCGCGCCCGAAAGCCTGGACCTTGTTTTTTTGGATGGCAACCACCGCAGCGAACCCCTATTGCGCTATGCCCGGCGGTTAATTCCGGCACTAAAACCCGGAGGAGTGCTGGTCGTCGATGACCTTTACTGGTCGCCCGACATGGCCAAAGGCTGGCAGGCCTTGATCGCTTTGCCTGAAATTACGGTGAGTATTGACCTCTATCACCTGGGCGTTTGTATCGTGAACAGGCCGCAGGCGAAAGAGCATTTCCTATTGCGCGCTTAGGGAGATTATTGCTTCAAAAATGCATTCACTGTATTGGAAACAGCGCTCAGCCCTTCGGTTGCGGGTAATTTACGCTCGTGCATGGGCAGCTTTTGGCCGTCGTTCATGAGCAGTGTCAGCTTATATCGTGGGCTACGGCTTTCTTCTTCGGGAGATTGTACGCGTGTTTTGGGTAGAAATTCAGTTACCTCCACCCCAAGCACAGCAGGAAGCGGAAAGGTTGTTTCTTGAATGCCGAAGTAGCGCCTTTTGCGGATCATGCGGAGCAGGCCTGCTTCTCTGTCAAACACCCATTGAACCACGTAGGCCGAGCGCAGGTAAAAAATACCGGAGCCAAGCAGCAGGAGCAGCCCCATCCAAAAACCACCGTAGCGGGCATTAGGGCTAAAGTACATCAGGCAGGCACCCGCAAGCGCCCCTCCTCCGGCGATGAGCTGGCTGGCATAGGGCTGATGTTCCAGCACCAGAATTTTAGGGTTTTGAACCAGGATATGCATAGGGCAAAGGTAGGCGGATTTCGGCTCAGCAGAAAGCGGGCACTGAATACGATCAGCGTAAAAACGATGCATCTTTGGGTAATTTCCCCCTGCTTCCGCCCCTGAACTTTTGTATTCCCGATTTTTCGAGCCAATTTTCTATAAATAATACCCATGCCCGATACCCCCGCATTTAACCATCTGATCTACCAACTCGAAGCGCAGGCAGCCCACATCACCCTCAACCGTCCGGATAGCTACAACGCCTTCAACGAAGCCCTCAGCCAGGAATTTATGCAAGCCCTCAAGCTGGCGGCCAAAGACCCCGAGGTGCGTGCCATCGTACTTACCGGCGCAGGAAAAGCCTTTTGCTCCGGGCAGGACCTCAAAGATGCCCATGGTGCTTCCCGTTCGCTCGGCGCTTCTGTAGAAAAGCGGTACAATCCCATGATCCGCCTCATCCGCGAAACCCCCAAGCCGTTTATCTGCCGCCTCAATGGGGTAGCCGCTGGTGCCGGTGCCAGCCTGGCCCTGGCCTGCGATTATGTGGTAGCGTCAGAATCTGCTTCCCTCGTTTGGGCTTTTGTTAATATCGGCCTGGTGCCCGACAGCGGCTCCAGCTGGTTTTTGCCCCGGTTGGTTGGGCACCGCAAAGCCTTTGAACTGGCTGCCCTCGGCGAGCGCATCACCGCTAACCAGGCCCTGGAGCTGGACATGGTAAACCAGGTAGTAACCCCTGATGAACTGGATGCGGAGGTGAGGAAAGTAGTAGGGAAATTTGTAGCCAAAGCTCCTCTTGCTTTAGGATGGATCAAGCAAATGATGAATCGTTCTTTCGAATCAACCCTCGATCAGTCGCTCGAACTCGAAAAGTATGCCCAGGAAATATGTGGCAGAAGTACTGATTACAAAGAAGGGGTAGCTGCTTTTGTAGAAAAAAGAGCCCCCCGGTTTACCGGAAAATAATACAAACCTTCATTTTTACCCCCATGAGAAACCTTGTCCTTTTTGTCTGGGCAGCCCTTTGCCTGACTTCGGCCGGCTGGAGCCAGGAGCTTCGTTTGCCCCGTATTTTTTCTGATCATCAGGTGTTGCAGCGCGAGCAGCCGATTCCTGTTTGGGGCTGGGCCAAGCCCAACCAAAAAGTTACCGTTGCGCTGCAAACCAAAGTCGCCGTCACAAAAGCTGATGCCCAGGGCCACTGGTCTGTGTCATTACCAGCCATGGAAGCAGGAGGGCCTTATTCCCTCATGGTTGTTTCGAATAAAGATAAAATCGAACTCAAAGATGTACTCATCGGCGAGGTATGGCTCTGCTCGGGCCAAAGCAACATGGAGTGGCCCCTGTCCAAAGCCAATGACGCTGCTGCAGAAATTTCTCAGGCCAATTACCCCAATATGCGCTTGTTCACTGTTGAAAGGCGCGTTTCGCTTACTCCTCTGGACGACCTGGAATCGGGCTCATGGGAGGCTTGTACCCCTCAGACCGCTGCGGATTTTTCAGCTGTAGGGTATTTTTTTGGCCGAAAATTGTACAACGACCTCAACGTACCCATCGGCCTGATTCACTCCTCCTGGGGCGGCACCATTGCCGAAACCTGGATGAGCCTGGAGAATGTGTCCAATGTGCCTGATTTTGAAGAAACCGCCCAGCGGTTATCTCCCGAGGTCATTGAACAGGAAATGAAAGTCCAGCAGGCCTCCCTGGCTGATTTGACCTCCTTATTTCCGGCATTGAGCAATCCTGCCGCCGTGGAAAAGGAACTTCTCTGGAAATCACCCGATACCGATATCTCTTCCTGGAAAACAGCTACCCTCCCCGCCGCGTGGGAAACCTTTGGCTGGCCTGAGGTAGATGGCGTTTTCTGGTTTAGCAAAACAGTAACAGTTCCCGCAGGTTTTTCGGGTGATGCTACCCTCTATCTCGGACAAATTGACGACAGCGACCAAACCTGGGTCAATGGAGAACTGGTCGGAGAAACCTGGAATAAATACGATGCTCCCAGGGTTTATTCCCTTAAACCTGGGGTACTGAAGGCGGGGAAAAATGTGATCGTCGTTCGCGTAACCGACACGGGCGGCGGGGGCGGTATCTATGGTCAAACAGGCGTGATGCGGCTGGAAGGCAAAGGATTGAATATTTCTCTCGATGGCGAATGGCAATACCGACCCAGCCCAACAGATCTGACCAAAGGCGGGGGAAATGGCATGTCTCCCAACAGCCGCCCAACCTTGCTTTACAATGGCATGATCAAAGCGCTGGTGCCTTATGCCATGCGGGGAGCCATTTGGTACCAGGGCGAAAGCAATGCCGGACGCGCCTACCAGTACCGCGCGCTCTTTCCTGCGCTGATTCAGGACTGGCGCAGCCAATGGGGCACCGAGCTCAATTTTTACTTTGTGCAACTCGCCAACTACATGGACGCAAATGATCAACCGATAGAAAGCGGCTGGGCAGAACTCCGCGAAGCACAAGCCATGACCCTATCCTTGCCCAAAACAGGCATGGCTGTAACCATCGATATTGGCGAAGCAGGCGATATCCACCCCCGAAACAAGCAGGACGTGGGCTTACGCCTGGCCCTGAATGCCCTGCACACCACCTACGGCAAGGAAATCGTTTTCTCGGGCCCTACCTATCAATCGATGGAGGTTAAAGGGAATGAAATCTGGCTCTCGTTTACCAATACAGGCACTGGCCTTGTTGCACATGACCGCTATGGATACCTGAAATCATTTGCCATTGCAGGCAATGACAAAGAGTGGCACTGGGCACAAGCGCGTATTGTGGGCGATAAAGTAGTAGTGTCATCGCCTGAGGTTTTGCATCCTGTAGCCGCCCGATACGGCTGGGCCAATAACCCGGAGGACGCTAACTTTTACAATAAGCAAGGTTTGCCTGCTTCGCCGTTTCGGACCGATACCTGGCCCGGCCTCACCAAAGGGGTGAAATAGCCAGCAGAAAGTAATTTTTTAACATGAAATCCGGCAGGTAGCGCTAAATCGTGCATTCCTGCCGGATTTTTTTTAGCAGCGCTTATACCGCTTACCCGGCATTTGCTTTATGAGGTCGCGGAACTCCAGCCCGATCAGCAGCGGGTTGAGTACCGACATGTGCAGCCCGGTTTGTACGCTGATCTGATCCACCAGCGCCTCGCCCTTGGTCAGAAAGTCGATTACTTTCGATTCGTTCGGCGTTAATGGCATGGTAAGCGGGGCAAAATCAAGCGAAAGCTGGGGCGGTTGTGCCGCGTTGGTTCTCCAGGCAATTTCCAGGTCGTCGAGAATTTCATCAGGAGAGGTAACCATTCGGGCCAAATTGCGCTGTATCAGTTTGTTGCAGCCGGCAGAGTAGGGGTCGTTGAGCCTTCCAGGAATAGCATATACCTCTCGGTTCTGGTCATTGGCGAAATTAGCCGTGATGAGTGCTCCGCCGCTTTCCGCTGCTTCAATGACTACCACCGCGCGGCTAATACCTGAAATAATGCGGTTTCTCGCCGGAAAATTCGAAGCATCGGGTTTGGTACCACTGATAAACTCCGTCAGCAAACCGCCCTTTTCGAGCATTTCATCGGCTTTCTTTTTGTGTGAAAAGGGATAAAGGGTGTCGAGCCCGTGGCCCACTACGCCCGTAGTTATCCCGCCTTCCTTTAGCACTGCCCTGTGCGCCTGAATATCAATGCCATAGGCCAGTCCACTCACCACATTGATGCCCGCCCGGGCAAATGCAGTAGCAAAAGTATCGGTAATCTCTTTGCCGTAATCCGTAGCCCTGCGGGTGCCCACGATGGCAATAGAGGTCTGCTGGTTAAAGTCAACGTTGCCTTTGACAAACAAGGTTAAAGGTGCATCGTGCGAATGCTTGAGCAGCTGCGGATAATCGGCATCCAGGTAATTAAGGATGCGGATGCCGTGTTTTTCGCAGTACGCAACCTCCTGTTCGGCCCGAGCCAGGTGATCGGAACCTTTAATCAGGGCCACGGTCTTTTCACCTACGCCCGGTGCCTTTTGCAGCCGAAGCGGAGAAGCTGTAAACACATCCTGAGGACTGCCGCAGTAGGCAATCAGGTTTTTAACGGTAACCGGACCCAGGCCTTTGATGAGGGAGAGGGCAATGAGGTGCAGGTTTCTTTCTTCCACAAAAATTAAGAGCCTGATTGTTTGTTTTTGATGAGGCGGAGCAATACGCCGTTTGTCCAGCCGAAACCATCCTGCAAGGGGTATTCCCCGCCTCCGGCTTCCAGCCCGATGTCTTCCACATTGTATTTTTCCACGCACTTACCTGTGTGCTTGTACACCTTGGTGTTAAGCTGCACCCAGCGGTTGGCGAGGTCGTCGCCAATGTCCTCGAAGCCATAGTTATAGAGGCCCTGCACAGCAATCCACTGTAGGGGTGCCCAGCCGTTTGGCGCATCCCACTGCTGACCGATATGGTTAGGGGTTGTCAGAATTCCACCCGGGGAAAGCAAGTACTCCTGCATGGCTTTAACGGTCGAAGCGGCTTCTTCGCGATTAGCTACTTCAAAGTACAGCGGAAACATCATGGCGGCAGAAGGAACGCCGGTGAATTTTTGCGCATTGAAGTCATAATCAGCGAAATACCCAGCTTCTTTGTTGTAGAGATATTTGTGGATGGCTTCTGTACGATCGGCTACCAGGCGATCCATGATTTTGGCATCGCCTTCGCGCCCGGCCTGGCGGTATGCTTTGGCCAGGGTCTGTTCCAGGTTGAGCATCAGCGCATTGAGGTCGCAGGGGAGGATATCGGTCGTATGGATAGAAGCCAGGCTCAGGGGGTCTGACATCCATCGGCTGCTGAAATCCCACCCCGAAGCGCAGGCGGACCGCAGGTCTCGGTACAGACTTTTGGGATTGCGCTCCGATTGTTGTGCGAGGGCCACATCTTCCCGGTACGATTCGGGTCGGGGCTGCTCGGAGCGGTCCCAATAGCGATTGAGCACTTTGCCATCGGGCATCAGGGCCACCTGCAATGTTTCGGGTTTTGCGGGAGAAAGCGTTTCCCTGCCTGCCATCCAGAAGGCGTATTCCTTTTCTAATTGAGGCAAAAATTCAGCATAGACCTTATCTCCTTCTATTTCGCTCAATAACTCGACCATACAGGCAAAAAACGGCGGTTGGGAGCGGGTGAGGAAATAGGTGCGGTTGCCATTGGGGATAAAGCCCACGGTATCAATGAGGTAGGCAAAGTTTTCGATCATGTTTCGGATCATCACCGGCCCGCCGGGCGAAACCTGTAGCCCCAGCATGGTGAAGTAGCTGTCCCAATAATAAATTTCTCCAAAACGACCGCCCGGAACGATGTACGGATGCGGCAGAGGAATGAGCGAACCATGTGAACCGGAGTCGGGCTGGCGGGTCAATATGGGCCAAAGCTGCAAAATATGGTCTTCAACCGAAAGGCCGGTATCTGCCACAAAACCACTCGCAGGGCTTGTCGGTAGCACGAAATATTTCTGAACAAAAATGGCGAGCACAAATCCAGGCTGGTCTTTTTCCTCGTTGTAGGCCGCCATGATCTCTTCGGGGCTTGCCAGGGGTACGCAGTCGGGAAAGGTTTTTGAGTCAGGGAAAATGTGTCCTTCTTGTACGGCCTCGAACAGACCGGCCAAGTCTTTTTCAGGATTCATCCAGTTAATAGCGGTTTTAGGCTTAGTCGTAGGGGTGCAACCTGTAGCCAGCAGCATGGCTGCTACCACGGTGAACCACCTCCAAATTGAGGAAAAGGGGCGCATAAGCTTCGGGGTTTAGGGCTCCTAAGGTACACAGAAAGCCTCAAAGCCCCCACATGCGAAATGCATCCCCCCTTGTTATACCAACCTGATACCGGAGAAGTTTCCCTTCAATATTTGCTGATCATCCGCTTTTAGCCAATCGCGCAGTACCGAGCCGTACACTTCCCTGAAATCGAGCCGGAAGCTCAGGTCGCCGTCGTCCAGTTTTGAAAGCTGAGGAGGACCGTTGACTACGCCGGGTTGGTGCAGCTTATCGCCCAGCACCCACAGACAATTGGCCTTTCCGTGGTCGGTGCCTCCGCTTGCATTTTGGTCCACCCTGCGGCCAAATTCCGAAAAAGTAAGGATCAGGGTATCGCTCCAGAGGTTCATTTGCTGCAAATTTTTCACAAATGCTTCCATCCCGTCGCTGTATTCTTTCAACAAGCGCTCCTGAATACCGCGTTGGTTTACGTGCGTATCGAATCCGCTGAGCGAAACGTAGTACACGCTGGCTTCAAACCCAGACCCTATCAGCGAAGCTGTGGTTCTGAGTTGTTTACCAAAGCCCGTATCGGGAAAATCGCCCAAAGCGGGTTTTGATTTCAATTTTTCCTGCAAATAATCGGACGATTGCAGGGTCTGGGTCAGGGTTTTGTAGAGATAAGCAAGGTCCTCGGGCGCATCCTGTTGTCTCGATTGGTAGGCGCTGCTCAGGCTTAGCACTTCGGGCGAGCGGGTGATGCGCATCAGGCGCTCGGGGTCGCGCATAGCCAGGGCTTTGTAGGTTTTTCCTTTCACGGCGAGGCTCAGCGACTCGTCGAGCTCCAGCACCTCGTGGGCAGGGGCGCCATTCGCACAGGCTGCGTCGAGGTAGCGACCCAGCCAGCCCGTTTCCCAGTATTCGTCGCTGGGGCTGCCGGAGTGCCAGATATCCATGGCCCGAAAATGCGACCGATCGGGGTTTGGGTAGCCTACGTCCGTCAAAATCGAAAGCCAGCCCTGGTCGTAGAGGTTGCGCAGGCTGCCCATGGCGGGGTTCATGGCAAGGGTATCCGTAAGCTTCAGCACCTCCGTATCTGCAATACCCAGCCGCGGCCTAGCCTGATAATAGCGGTCGTCGGCATAGGGTATCAGCGTATTCAGGCCGTCGTTTCCGCCTGAGAGCTGAACCACAACGAGGCGCTTTCCGGCAAAGGAGGGGCGGTTAGCAACCAGTTTTTGGATAAATCCCGGGGTGAGAAAAGCGACCGAAGCCAGCGAGGATATTTTCAGAAATTCGCGACGATTAGCCATGGTTTTTTTCGTTGAGAATCAGCAAAATTGATATTCAGGGGTGCTGGTAAGAGCCACTACGAGGTCGTCGAGGCCACTGCCGGGCTGGGAAGAAAGCTGCTTATAGATACTTTCCGCAGAAATCAGGCCGCCGGGTTTTTGGATAAAAAAATCAAAAGCGAGGGCGGTTGCTGTTTTAGGGTCTTTGCCGCGAAGGAGTTGCCGCAGGGGCTCCGGGTCGAGGGTCGCTTTTATTTTTTTGATCAGGGCCTTGCCACCATTCATTACCTGATCCTCATTGCCGGCAAAGGCATCTTTTTCTTGGTAATCCCAGGCTACCTGCTGTGCCATTGCGCGGGGCAACTGCATGCGTGCGAGCAAAGAGCTGCTGTCTATCCACGCAAAGCCATCTGGCCAGCCCGCTACATTCGGCGGCTGAAACAATACCTGTCCGAGCGCCCGCTGGATAAAGATAGGCCCTTCCGGCCCTTCAAAATCGAGGTTCATCTGGCGCATTAAGCCCACCAGAAACTCAATTGGCGATTTTATCCGTGCCCCGATGTGCCTGCTTTGGTAAAAATGATCGGAGGTGAAAATGGTCTCCAGCAACTGACCCACGTGGTAGTTGGAGGCATAAAAGGCAGCGGCCCATTGCTCAACGATTTCCGACTCAGGAACCGGGTTTACGTAGTAACGGTAAAATTTCTCTACCAGAAAACGTGCGCACTGCTTTTGCTCCAGGATGATGCGTATAACGTCTTCGCCGCCGAAGTTTCCGGTTTGCCCCAGGAAGGTTTTGCTGCCGTCGTCGTGGAAGCGGGCCTGAAATTCAAATTCACCTTTGAGGTTGGCTGACCATCCGGTAAATGCCCTGGCGGCTTCCTGGATGTCTTTTTCTGTATAATTTCCACGACCGAGGGTAAAAAGCTCAAGCAGCTCACGGGCAAAGTTTTCGTTTGGGTGTGCTTTGCGGTTTTGCTGGTTGTTGAGAAAACGAAGCATGGCCGGGTCGCGGGCCACGGCGGTAAGCAGGTCGCCAAAGTGACCGAGGGCATGGCGGCGCAGCACATTGTTGTTTTGCTCGTTGGGCCCGGCGAAAAGCACCCGGCAGGCAAAGTGGTCGTGCCAGAAGAAAGTGAGCTTTTCGCGCACCTGCTGGGTGGACCACGCCATCTGGTTAACCCACCTGAAATTCAGCCGTGCTACTTCCAGTCTCCGGCTCACAACGTAGGCTTCACGCTCTTCTTTGGACATATCCTGCATGTCGCTCAGCCGCAAAGGCGCTTTTTCCTCCGATTCGAGGGGCGTCCATTTTACTGAAAGCCTGAGTAGTTGCCGGGCGAGCTTGGGGGCTGGCAGATGTTGCATGCTATGCCATTCCGTTACCCTCGGGCCGAACCCCGCCCGGTGCATAAGGTGCTTGACTAATAAGGATTTATCCGCCATTGGCCTGATTGTTAGATTACCTCAAAGACCCTAACCAGGGCTCCAGGTTTAATCCGAAGAAAAAATCGGACCAGAGATTTTGGAATACACAAGGCTGGATTTGGGAGACCCCGGAAAGTCAGATTTTGGAAATATTTTTTGTTTTGCTTAATAAAGCAACCCGGAAGCATTACCTACGTCTTTTTTATGCTTAAATTTCAGGTTATGACACCAAGAAGAAAGTCAGGCTGTTGCAGCGCTTTTCACACAAACCCACAAACTATTTCGCCATGAGCTTTAAAGGGAATAAAGAGAAATTCGAAATTCTTGAGCAGGATGTTTTCGACTCAGAACTGGTCGATCTCGAAAGCGATATCAGCAATATCCGCAGCCAGGAATCTGAAACAACCCGTACTGCCGAGCGGACCGATGCGCCGGAAGGCACCAGAAAGGGCAAGAATAAGTTTGGATGGGCGTTTTTCCTTTTCTTTTTGTTTTCAGGCCTGGGGTTTACCGCTACGTTTGATTCGCCGCTGGGTCTGTTTCTCGGCATGGGTACCGGCTTCCTCTTTTTTGTAGATCCGATCTATGAAAAAGTAATGAGCCTCATCAACCGTATATAAAAAAAGTGGGGCGATCTCTATGAAATCGCCCCGAAAAACCCACCCTAAAAAAGAGGTGCTATCACTGACCGTCTACCTTGCGTAAGGTTTGATTCAGGCCATCGATAGATTGTTTTTTCTCGTCAATACGTGCTTTTACTTTAGTCTCCGCTGCCTCTAGCTCCGTCATTTGCTTTTTCAGATTCTGCAGGTCAGCTTCCATTTTGGCTATTTCTTTGGCCAGTTTTTCTTTATCGGAAACAACTTTTTCGAGTTCCTTTTGGTCAGAGGAAACGGCTTCGTTTACTGTTTCAATTTCTCCCTTGAGCGAAAGCTTTTGCGCTTCGTCAGGTATCAGGGTCAGGAATCGCTGGGCATTCTGCATTTCCTGCCAGTATTTATCGGTGGTGAGGAAATTGTCGTAGCCAGGGGATAGAAAAAGGAAAACCTTGGTCTTGGTACTTTTTTTCGTAGGTTCCTCTACCCGAAAATAGTAGGTGAGGGTATTGGCAGAAATCTCCGGATACATGGTGGCTTCGTAGGCAAACATACCTTTACCCATATCCTTCATTTTTGCCTGGCTAAAGGAGCTGAAGCGGTTTTGAATGGCTTGAGTTACCAGATTGGCTGGTTGGCTCATTTCCATCATAAGACCGTTGGCATTCGGAGCTATGCTTTTATCAAACGTGAAATTGCCTTCAAGCGGAACCTGTGCCTGGAGAAAGGTCCCCAGAAAAAGGATCAGCAGGGCGAAAAAGACGTATGGTCTGTAGTTGAATATTTTCATCATATGCTTTAGATAGTAACGAAGGAATAAGGTCACCGTTCACTTTGATTTTTACCCCATTCCCAAATCAAAAGATTCTGCGTCAAGTGAAAAAACAAGGAAGTTATGGTCTATTTTTGATTTAATGGTCTGATATTCAAACTGCTATCCTGAAGTCTTGTTTAAAACTTTGTCATTTTTTGTCCGGAAATAAAAGTACTTCGGCTGGTTAAAACTATTGAATAGGCGAATATTTGCCGCACTAAATCAATAATTGGGACGAGCCGTTAGCTGGTTTTGCCAGGGAACAAGATGTTTGGGTGGAAAACCGTGGGATGAAATGGGGTTCAGGTACAGGATACAATTTTTGAACCGAGCTCTTTATTCCACAATTCGAATCACCGGCTTGAGCAAATAGTTTCCGTTACCCTGTTTTACGATAGATGAACCTGCGTCAAAATCGACCAAAACATGCGCAAGGCTATCCTGTATCAGTACCTGATTAAGCTTAATCTTAAAGCCCGAAGACTGACCGCTGGGCACCTTCAGGTCATATAGCACACTGTCAACCATGATGGTATTACGGCTGCCAAGTAAGAGTCGGATTTCCTGCAAATCGCCGGGAGGAAGGCTGTCATACACCACAAGGGTATCCAGGCCATTTTGCAATTGAAGCAGATCATAAATTCCCTGATAGGTTTGCATCGGTTGAAACCCCTGGCCGTTCATCCGTACGGATACTTCCAGCAGGTCAATATTTACCTGGTCGTAATTCCCTGGATCATCCGTAAGGGAAATCTGAATGGGAACCGTTCTTTCTGAAGGAAGAATGGAGCTATTGGAGCACGCCTGAGATAAAACCGCCAGCGAAAGCCACAATAAGATGGAAAGAAAAATCCGGGGATTATAGCGTTGCTTTTTCATATGTGGGTAACGAGTATGCATGGACGCTATTGCACCAATGAATGCAGAAAGCGGAAGTAGAAGTAAAACCGATGAACGCAGCAGCAAGCCTTTTTCAGGGCTATTCTTCTGCCATGCCCATGCCCGATGCCCAAATGATTCCTGCTTTGGCCTTGGCATATTTCGCAGCGGTTTCCAGCAGCTTGGTGCGGGCATCTATCAGGGAGTTTTCGCGGGAGTTAATCAAAAACAAAGAGCTTTCTCCGGCCCTGAACTTGGTTTCTTCGGCTTCGAGGAGGGTTTGATAGCTCTGCGCCGCCCCGGTGTACAACCGGATCTGCTCTGCCTGGGTGCCTACTTCCACGCCATAGCCCCTGATTTTGTTGGATATCTCCCGCATTTTCAGGTCCTGCTTAAACGTGGTTTCCTGTATTTTCAGACGGGTAAGGGCCAGTGAACCGCGCTCTTTTCTCAGAAAAAGGGGGAAATCAACCGAGAGGCCAAACTTGTAGTTGTTTTGCCAAATCTGCGGATAGAGCGATGCCTGCCCATCACCCAAAAAGCCAAAGGGCTCGTTGATGAGGTTATAGTCGAGGTAAATGCCAGGCTTGAGGCGATCGGCTTTAAACCTTCGCTCCACCTCCAGCTGATTGAGGCTGTAGCTCAGCATCTGGAGGTCAGGGTGCCGGAGCATAGCCAGTCCGGCCAAAGTAGCAATGGAGTCGGAAAGCGGAGCCGTTTCAGGCTGCATCATTTCGAGGCGAAAAGGCACCAGCTCTGCTGTTATTTCGAGGGGTACTTCACCATCCAGCCAGAGGAAATTTGAGAGGTTAAAGGTGGCTACCTGGTACTCCTGCAGGCTTTGGTTCCGGGCAATGAGCCTGTTTTGCCAGTTCAAAAATGCCTCCAGGGTATCGATGCCAGGGCGGTCGCCAAATCGATACGATTGGAGCAAACCCTGCCTGCGGATGTCGGCCACCTCTACGGCCTCCTCCTGCAACTGCCATTTGCCGTAGGCCATGGCCCATTCCCAGTAGGTTTTGGCGGTATCGAAAAACAAATCGTTGAGTATGGCTGCCTGTTGCGCTTCGGCTAATTGGGTGAAAATACGGGCCTGTTGCAGGGCATTTCTCCGCTCGTCGATGAAGAGGTCACGACCCAGGGGCACAGATACCCCGGCAAAGTAGAGCCCGGCATTCGGGAGGGTGTTTTCGTTGTTGATAAATTGCCCGGTGGCAGACTCGTATCCAGCCTTTACCTGTATGCCAGCCAGGGTAGTGGCTGTTTTCAGGCCGGTTTCAATGTAGCGGTAGTAAAGCGCTCCTTTGTAGGTCTTTTGGTCGGCAAAACCGTAGAGTTTCGGGTCAAAAGCACCTTTTGCCTGCAATATCCGCGCACGGGCAGACTCGCTCAGCAAGCCTGCCTGCCGGGCAACGGGGTGGTGCTCCGCTACGAGGTTATACAGGTCTTCGGGGCTGAAAATGTTGAGGGTGTCCTGTCCACGAAGGTCCAGACTGCCAAATCCGACGCAGGTCAGCATCCAACAAAATAGTACCTGCCGCATATTATTTGATTTTGATTTTCGGAGCCTTGGGCTTTTCCTCTGGTTTTTTGTCCATGCTGCCATCGTAGTATTCGGGCGGGAAACTGTTGAGTTGTCGCCAGATTTCGTACCAAACAGGCACGTTATTCAGCAAAGCAAAAGCATTTGCGCCCGAACCAATTCGCAGCGGATCAGGCCAGGGCTCGTCGTTGGGGTCAGGCTGCACGAGGATGCGGTACATGCCGTTGTCGCTGATGTTGTTTTCTACGGCAAAGATGGTTCCCCCAAATGTACCAAATGAGGCGCCCGGCCATCCACTGAAGAACAGCGAAGGCCATCCGTCAAATTCCAGCCGCACAGATTCTCCTTTTTTCACCAACGGAAAATCAACCGGGCGGATATACAGCTCGGCAGCGATTTCATAATGCAGGGGCAGAATACTCACGATGGCATCGCCCTGCTTTACTGTTTCGCCGATACCAGGGGTCAGGGCTTTGTTCACAAATCCGTCCTGAGGGGCTGTGATGTAGCGGTAACCCACCCGGGTACGGTAGTTGGCCACCTGGTTTTCCATTTTGGCAACTTCCGCTTCCGACTCAAAACGGCTCGAAAAGGCCGATTGCCGGTCTGATTCTGCCTTGGCTATTTTTTCCAGGTATTCATTTTGCACATTTTGGAGGGAAATACGTGCGTTGAGGAGTTCTGAACTGGAAACACCCAGTTTGTTTTGGAGAGAAACCAACTTGGCGCGCGATTCCTGCAGTTTGTTGCGCTTTTCCTCCCAGTCGGTGCGCGACTTCAGGTCCAGTTTGTAGAGCGTATCCCAACGTGCAAACTGGGTTTCTGCAATCTGGAGGTTGATTTTTCCCGCTTCCATGTCCATGCTGTCCGATTGCACCTTGAAGATTGTTTGGCGGACCTTGTTTTCATTTTCTGAAATTTTAAGCTGCATGGTCGCCCGCAGGTTCTCGATCTGGTTGTTAAGGGCATCAGCCTTCAAGCCATAGGCACCAATAGAGCCGGTTTTCGCATCAATCTGCTCTTCGGTTCGGTCCACCAGCTTAGGGTCGAAGTAGTCGTCTTTGATTTCGGACAAAAAAACGATGGTGTCGCCCTTGCGCACAGTATCTCCTTCGGCAACGTACCAGCGTTCGATACGGCCATCGAGGGTACTGTGGATGGTTTGCGGGCGCTCATCGGGGCGAAGGGTGGTTAATTTTCCCTTTGCGTTGATGTTTTGGGTCCAGGGAAGGAAAAGAATAAGCACAAAAAGCAAGAAGAAGCCAAGCAACCAGGCGCCAATGGCCCGGGCGGCATTGGGGTTCGAAATTTTCGAAAATGCCGAATAATCCTTTTCCAGTCCAGGGATATTGATTTCGTCTTTTGAAATGTTCAGCATGGAAGGAAATTATTTGCTCGGTGAACCGAAAAGTTCGGCGTAGTAGGCTTGGGTAGCCAGTTGCTCCAGGGGGGCGTCGTCGATTATTTTACCTTTGTCGAGTACCACCACGCGGTCGCAAAGGGCAGCAAAGCGGGGGTTATTGGAAATGGCCACGAGGGTCCAGTCGGGGTTTGAGGTTACGAATCGCCCAACCCGCACCTGCTCTTCCTGTTCAAAACTGCCGATAAAATCGTCCATCAGGATCAGCTTGGGTTGTTTCAGCACACATCGCGCCAGCACGAGTTTGCGGGCCACAGTTTGTGGAATATGGCTTCCTTCGGGGCTCAGGATGGTTTCCAGTCCACAAGACATTGCCTGCACGGTTTCCAGCAGGTGTAGTTTTCGGAGCGTGTCGTTCATGTCCTGAACCGTAATTTCCGGACGGCCCATCGAAAGGTTTTCGGCCACTGTTCCCCGAAACAGGACTTTCTGCGTAAGGCATTCGCCTATATGCGAGCGTAGTGATTGGATATTGTAGTTTTGAAGAGATACATCGTGATAGCCCAGGAAGCCGGAGTAAGAGTCGTAAAATCCTGAAAGCAGGTGAATAAGCATCGTTTTTCCCGATCCTGAATGGCCGGCGATACATACTTTTTCTCCGGGTTTTATATCGAGGTTAAGCGAATCAAGGATCGCCCGGTTTTCGTGTTCAAGGTAGAAGCTCAGGTCACGGATCTGGATATCAATCGGCTGGTTGTTCGTGATTTGCTCGAAGCTATAGCCTGATTCATTTTCCAGGTCGAGGTCGGTCAGTTTTCCCACTTTTTCTGTAGCCGTGAGTACGTCGTAAACGGTGTCTGCGCTCAATACCAGCTTTTCTACAGAGTTGATAATGAGGATAATAACGATTTCTGATGCAACAAATTGGCCAAGGTTGATTTCCCGCTGAATCAGCAATAGGCTACCCAAAACCAGCAGGCCCGCGGTCACAATCGTTTTAAAGAGAATGATATTCGAATATTGAAACACGAGTATCCGGAAGTGCTTTTTCCGCGAATCGATATAATCTCCCGCCAGTTCGTTGGCTTTGCGCAAGGGGAGGTCTGTTTTGCCTGCGAGTTTAAAGGTAGTAAGGGTGCGAGCCAGTTCTTCCAGCCAAAATACCATGCGGTACTTGTTGTCTGATTCTTCGAGGCTTGTTTTTAAGCCACGAGGACCCGTAAAACGGACAATGAGCCAGAGCAACAGAACCAGGGCAAAGGCAAAAAACACGAAAAAAGGGTGGTAAAAGGAAAGCAGCAGCAAGCCAAAAAATATCTGAAGTACCGCTGAGGAAAAGTCGATCAGTATTTTCGGCAACCCTTTCTGTATCGTCATGGTATCGAAAAAGCGGTTGATCAGCTCTGGCGGGTAGTATTTCATGATATTTTCGAGCTTCAGCCGCGGGATCCGGTAAGCGTACTCAAACGATGCCCGGGCAAATACCCTCTGCTGCAGGGTTTCTGTGATCGAAATCTGGAGTATTTGAATTCCACCTACCGCCAGAGTACCCAGGGTAACAACCACGATAAGCAAGAGCCACGAAGCTGAAAGGCTGTTTGCAAGCGTAAGCCCGATGATTGCCTGAATACCCAGGGGCAAACTCAGGTTGATGATGCCGCTGAAAATCGCATACGCATAAATGAGCAGGATTTCTTTTTTCTCCGGAGCAAGCAACCTGAAAAATCGCTGGAGAATGCTGGACGTGGAATAAGCTTGGGCCATTCAGTAAAATAATAGTAATACTTTCTATCGAGTAGGTTAATACTCGATTTGTACAAATATGGTTTTCTTTTGATGGATCTTTTTTGAAAATCAATTCCTCATGCATGTTTTACTCCTTCTGAACCTGCCTGTTGCCCATACCGGGTGGGTTTAGAGAATAAGGTTGGTTTGCCTCCGTTCCTTTATGGGAGCCTATTTCAGGCACTGTATTACATAAGCAGGGGAATTGGGGCAGAAGGGATGGGATTGTTTACCGCATGGAGTAATTTGGGCTAATAAAGTATTTTGAGGATGAAGTTTTGGAGCAAAATAGCCCTTGTGGCCAGCCTTGTGTTTTTGCAGGAAGGGATATATGCCCAGGTTGAGGTAAATGTGAAGCTTTCCACAGGCCAGTCTGCGCTGCAACAGGTGTTGGCGCAGGCCGAATCGGCTAATTTTCGGTCCAGCGAGTTGCCTGCGGCCATTGCCCAGCGATATCCCTTTCTGTCTACGCTTACAACTGCAAAAAGGGTGATTCCCGTAACGGGTCATGCCCTCGAAAGCCTCCACACCCTACAGTTTACAAGTGGCGATTCCGCATCTATCCTCAGCCAGCTGATCAACTCAGGTGCTTTCGAATTTGCCGAAATAAACCATATGAGGCGCCTCGATGCGATCCAGGCTGTGCCTAACGACGACTCCCTCAGCCGGCAGTGGTACCACGCTAAAATCAAAACCTTCGACGCCTGGAACGTGACCATGGGTGCCGACAATGTGCGGATTGGCGTAATAGATACCGGCCTTGACTACGAACACCCGGAGTTTCAGGGGCAAGTAGCTATAAACTCATCCGAAGACCTTAACCAGAACGGTTTATTTGACCCCTGGCCGGTGGATGTCACCCAATACGGCAGAACCGGCGATTTTGACGGCATCGACAACGACAACAATGGCTTTGCCGACGATGTCATTGGCTACGATTTTACCGACCAGCCCCGCAGCCCGTTTGGTGGCGATTATCTCTTCCCTGACCCTGATCCGCTTGATGAAAACAGCCACGGAACGATCGTTTCGGGCGTAATAGCCGCTAAGGCCAACAACCTGATCGGCGGCACAGGCATCGCACCCGATTGCAGAATCGTGGTCCTGCGGGCATTTGCGGCCAATGGGCAAGGCGAAGACGACGACGTGTCCCGTGCCATCATTTATGCTGCGGACAATGGGATCAAGATCCTCAATTTTTCCTTCGGCGATATTTACCCCTCGCTTACCATGCACGAGGCCATTCGCTATGCCTACAACAAAGGCGTAGTCATGGTCAGCTCTGCGGGTAATACCACGGGCGACGAACTCCATTACCCTTCCGGCTACAACGAAGTAATCTCTGTTTCAGCCTCGGCTATGGATGCTGCCACGGGGCGCGAATACCTTTGGCCGTTCAGCAGCTACGGCCTTACCGTGGACCTTGCCGCTCCCGGCTCGGGCATTTATGGCCCCACGCTCCGCGATTCTATGCCCGATGGCACCGTGAAAATGTTCGATGCCGTAAGTGGTACCAGCGTAGCAGCTCCTATGGTTACTGCCGGGGTAGGTATGCTTTTTACCCAAAATCCCTCACTTAGCCCCCGGCAGGCAAGGGGCTTGCTGGTAACCACCACCGACGACATTGGCATCACCGGGTGGGATCACCTCACAGGGGCTGGCAGGCTCAACCTGGATAATCTGCTCAATGCCGTTGCCGGAGCCACAGTTCAGATCATTTCTCCTGAAAATGACCGGGGATCAAACAAAGACACCGTTTGGATAACGGGTACCGTGCTCGATCCTGAGTTTGTGAGTTATTCCGTTGAATATCAGGCCGGAACAGAGGACCTTACCCCCTGGAATGAACTGGTAACCGATGTGCGGTATCAGACTAGCAGCGATACCCTGGCTATGTGGGACCTCACGGGCCTGCCAGATAGGGAGTACACCCTACGCATAAAAGTTATCCGTACCGATGGCTCTACCACCGAAGACCGCGTCCGCTTTATCCGCGACCGATCAGCACCGGTTATTAAGGTCATTCGCTCCGTTCCGATGTGGGATAACCAGACCCGCAATCATTTCATCGTATTTCGCGCATCAGATGCCGGATACAATACCTTGGTTTTCAGGAAAATAGGAGAAACCGAATTTCGCGAGCAAGGCACCGACCGCACCACCCGCAACGGCGAGTTTTTGCTGGGGCCCGATCAGCTGCCAAATGGCACCTACGAGTACTATATCCGCTCGGTAAACCTTGCCGGGCTGGAAGGGGTAAGCGCAACCGATACCTTTACTTTTGCCCGGGACAATATCACCCAGAACGGCTACGACTCGAAGCCTTACCTGCTACCGATGGGGCGTTATTTGGAAAAAGCCTACGATTTTGACGAAGATGGCCTCAAGGAAGTGGTTATGTCGCGCTACTCTTCCTCTCTGGCGGCAGGTAAATTGATGACCTGGGAGTTCAATGGGTCCACCTTTGTACCCGTAGATTCGATCTCCATTAAGCCCGTGCTGATCCCCAAAGATGTGGCCGATACCGATGGCGATGGCCTGCTGGAGCTGCTCTGTTCGGTCAATGACTCCACCTATATTTTTAAGCCCGGAGCGCCGAAGGGGTACCCGAACGTAGTTTCCTACACCCAGTTTGGCGATACGCTCTATGCCGCTGCCCTCCGTGATACCGATGGCGACGACAAGCCCGAGCTCTTGCTCAAAAATTTTGAAGACTATTTTGTGTACAAAGGGGGAGGGGCCTCTTTTTCGCCTTCTGCCCGATTGACAGATGTAAGCCCCGACTACATGGGGTCCATTGCACCGAGGGTATGCGTGGCAGATTTTGACGGAGACGGAAAGAAGGAGGTGCTCTACGGCGATTTTGACGGTGACCTGATCCTGTACGAATACGAATCAGGAGCCAGCTACCGCCACACCTGGACCGATACCACAGACCTGACCAAATCAGGGGTGTTTGTCACCCAGGGAGATTTTGATGGAGACGGAGTACAGGAGTTTTTTACGGCTGTGCATCCCTCGTTGCTCCGCAACAACGATTTTGAATACAACTCCATTTACCTCTGGCTGCGCATCTTTAAATCGACGGGCGACGACCAGTACGAAGTCGTTTGGGAAGACTATGTATATGACCTCGATGCTGACAGCTACAATGCAGCTACTGCGGGTAACCTTGACCTTGATTCCGCCGATGAAATTGTATTTACCTCTTTTCCTCGAACGTATGTGATTGACCATCAGCCCGATGGATGGCATATGCAGTGGTTTCATTACGGAGATATTGCTACGCAACACGTTATCGGCGACTTTGATGGTAACGGCGTAAACGAAGTAGGCATCGGCCGGGGTGATTCTACGATTTTCTACGAAAGAGACCTCACCCTCACCGGTCCTGAGCAGGTGGCAACGCTTCGCGGGGTGGTTACGGGGTCCAACACGGTATCTCTCATTTGGAATGAAAGCCCCTCAGCTACCGGCTACGACCTGTGGCGCATCGCCAATCCCGACAGCAATACCCTTGCAAACGTAGTGGGGCCTTTGCCCTTTGTCGGTTTCGACGACGAAGGACTGGTTGTCGGCACTCCTTATCTTTATGTGCTGCAAGCCCTCAACCCCTCGCTTTCTCCGCCTGAAAGTGGATTTGGGAATGCCATCGTGCTGACCCCCCATGCGCGTCCACGCCTGGACAGTGTGCGGGCGGTAGGAGCGACCCTGGCGGAAGCTTTCTTTTCTCAGCCCATGAACGACAACGCCGAGGACCGCATGTTTTTCCGGCTCGATCAGGAGCAATCCCCGGTATCGGTAAGCAAGTCAGATGAAAACGGAAGCCGATTGTTGCTGGGATTTGCAAAGCCGTTTACCAATGGCTCCCACACCCTTGTGATTGATACCCTGTTGCTGGATGCCGGACGGGCCAGGATGAATGCGCAGGCAAGAACCGCCACCTTCAATTACCAAGCAATCAATAACGATATCCTCTTCCTCACCCATTGGGAACTGTTGAATGATACAGAAGCCGTACTCTATTTCAGCGATGCCGTTGGCCCTGCCGGGCAGGTGCTCAACAACTATGAGATAAGTCCGGTGGGCAAAATAGAGGCACTGGAGCTTTATCAGGGCAACGACAGCGCCATCAAGGTGTCGATATCCGGTGCCCGGTTTGGGGCGCTGGGGTACCCGCTTTCCATTGATGTGCAGTATAATCTATGTAGCTACAACGGCGCCTGTATCGGCGAAACCGGCCACACGGCAACCTTTACCAGCAATCAGCCCGACCTTAAACAGGTATATGTTTATCCCAACCCCGTGCGGAGCAATTCGCAGTTTGAGGGCATGCGTTTCGCCAACCTCACCCGGCAAGCGACCATCGAGGTGCTGACCGTGTCAGGCAGAAAGGTCGTTCAGCTCGAAGAAACGGATGGCGACGGCGGTTATGAATGGAACCTGATCGATCAGTCAGGTAAAAGGATAGCCCCGGGAGTTTACCTCTACCGGGTTTATACCGACGACCTCGAAATGAAAGATTTTCTGGGAAAGTTTACGGTAGTGGAGTAAAAGATAAGCGCGCCGGGCTGCGGTGTTCATGTCTACTTTTGTATCAAAGCAGGAGAAAGGCATGCTCGGGTGGTTGTTTGCAGTGCTTCGGCAATTGGCGCAATCATCGCCTGCCGGCAAGTGCCGGAAAGTCCTTTACGAGCAATAAGGCATTAAGCTAAAAAGCCACTCCCTGATACAGGAAGTGGCTTTTATAGCTATCGAAATACGAACCGAGAAATCAGGCAGTAAGGGTGTCGAGTACGTCGCACACTTCTTTTACTGCAACAGCCGAAGCCTTGAGCAGCTCCATTTCGCTTTCGTTGAGTTTCAGCTCAATAATTTCGGTTACGCCTCCTTTTCCGAGTTTTACAGGCACCCCAAGGTAGAGGTTGTTGATGCCATATTCGCCGGTGAGGTACGCGCAGCAAGGGAAGATACGGTTGGCATCGCGGAGGATAGACTCCACCATTTGAGCGGCTGCAGCTCCGGGAGCATACCAGGCGCTGGTGCCGAGGAGTTGTACGATTTCGCCTCCTCCTTTTTTGGTACGGTCAACGATGGCATTGAGCTTTTCTTCGCTGATCATTTCTGTTACCGGAATACCAGCCACAGTGGTGTAGCGGGGGAGAGGCACCATGGTATCGCCGTGTCCACCCATGAGCACCGCCTGAATGTCCTTAGGAGACACATTGAGCTCCGAAGCAAGGAATGCACGGTAGCGGGCGGTATCGAGTACCCCTGCCATGCCCACAACACGGTTAGATGGAAACTTAGCTGTGAGGTATGCCTGGTAGGTCATTACGTCCAGCGGATTCGAAACCACGATAATTACCGCATCGGGGGAATATTTCACCACTTGCTCCGTTACAGTTTTTACGATTCCAGCATTGGTAGCAATGAGGTCGTCGCGGGTCATTCCAGGTTTACGGGGGATGCCCGAAGTGATTACTACTACATCTGACCCTTCGGTACGGGTGTAGTCGTTCGTTGATCCGGTAACCCGGGTGTCAAAATAGTTGATGGGCGCCGTTTGCCATTGGTCAAGTGCCTTACCTTCAGCAAGGTTGTCCTTGATATCAACCAAAACGACCTCGTTACATATTCCAAGACGGGCTACGTTTTCTGCACAGGTAGCTCCAACGTTACCAGCGCCGATTACAGTTACTTTTGCCATAATAGAAGCAATTTGAAAGAGAGTTTGCTAAATGTTCGGCTGCGAATCTAACGGGAAACCCAACCAATCGCAAAGTACTAAGGAGTAAGATTCAGGATGATTTTAACCACCCTTCTTTTGGGAGAACGCACATTGTTTCGGTATTTACAGGTCCGTAAGCCGTTTTGTGTTTTGAATGATTCGGTTTTGCGTATAAATCCCTAAGTTTGCACTTAATTGCGCGAGAACATATGAAAACTTGCCACACATTGCTTGCCTTGCTCATCCTCTTCCTTACTGTTTCGGTAAGTCACGGACAAATGTCCAAGCAAGAGGAACAGTTTTGGAAAGCAAAAGCAAAGGCATACCTCAAAGATCCTGAGGTACTGAAAACAGAATTTGAAGGCTACCAGGCACAGATTCGTGACCTGAAAAAGGCCAATAAAGAGGTCATGGACAAAATGCCCGTGGGTACCTCCAAGCAATTGGTGGACAGCCTGCGTTGGGCCATGATTCAGCAGGAGAAGGAAATCCAGGATCTCCGTAATCAAAAAGACCGCCTCGAAGCTGCTTACCGCGCCATCAAAACGACGAGCGATCAGGGAATGAAGCCTGGTCTCATTTATCGCGTACAGATCGGTGCTTTCGTTTTTTACGAAATGCAAAACCAGCACCAGGATGAGGACTTCCTCGTTGAGCGTGCCGATGGGTACAATAAGTACATAATGGGCAATTTTCGCAGCGTAGAAGAGGCTCAGGTATTCGTGGATGAGCTGCTGAAGCTTGGTCTTAGAGGCCCCTGGGTGGTACCCTATATCGACGGGGTGCGTGTAACCAATCGCGAAGCCGACGAATACCAGCGCAAGCAGGGAACCGGTCGTTTCTGATTTTCACTTTAGTGACTATTCTTTCGCTGAATTGTCTAACTTGATGTTGGGGAAACAGAAGCTCTATTATGCCCTTCATCGAGATGGAAAGCGGAATACCGGATGTGCTTTTAGGAGCGTGGAACATCCTCGAAAGTGAGATTTTTTTTCTCACCCGCGTAAAACTGTATGAAAATGAATGGAAGCGGCTGAGTGCTATCAGCCACCCCCATAAACGATTGGAATACCTCTCCAGCCGGTTGTGCATGAAGGAGTTGCTCAAAATTGCCAACCACATGCGCGTAGAATCCCTCAACCGCGCCAATGGTCAGCCCTACCTTTCCAATCATTCGCATTATATTTCCTACACCCATTCGGGGCCTTATTCGGCTGTAATTGCCTCGCCGCTTTTCGAGGTGGGTATCGATATAGAATACACCCGCCGCAAGCGCAACCTCGAAACCCGATTTCTTTTCCTCAATGCCCAGGAATTGGACGCTTTCGACCGTGACCCTTCCTTCGAGCGTTTTATCCTAGCCTGGAGTGCCAAGGAAACTTTGTACAAAATATTTGGTAAAAGAGGCATTGCCTTTCGTCACGATATTTCCCTTGCGATCGACATGGAGGAGATTGGTTCCAACGGAACCATGATGGGCATCGTACAAACACCTGATGAGACCCGTACCTATGAAATTCACTTTCAGTTTCAGCCTGACTTTGTGCTTACTTACACTGTGGGCGCTGAACCCGGGCTGTCATCGCAGCGATTCGCCTCCCTCGAAGATCAGTTCTTTGACGGCAGATGAACTGATTGAAAAGGTACTTGCTTCCAAAAAACCGTACGTAGTAGTAAACCTGTATGCCACCTACTGCACTCCTTGTCTGATTGAACTGCCTGACCTAGCCCAAATAAATGAGTCACCCGAAAGCCAAGCCGAAGTGCTATTTGTTTCCATTGACGACCCCGCCGTTCTGAAGGATAAAAAACTGGCAGTGTTTTTGCGTGACTTAAATGTAAATGAAGGGTCTTATCACATGAACCCTGAATTGGTGGATGCATTTGTGCTTCAGTATGCCCCCAACTGGAACCGCCAGATACCGCTTAACCTGGTTTTTGCCCGAGACGGACGTCTGGTGTTATCAACGGGAATGACTGATCAGCACGAAATCTCCATGATTGTGCTCAAAGACAGGAGCTTCCATTGAAGCCCATCGTTTTGTCACCAATATCCCTGATGATGAAAAAAAATCTTGCCTTCCATTCACTTGCCTTGCTCTTCGTATTCCTGACTATTCAGGGATTTGGGCAGGAAAATGTCCTCTCCGGAGATTTTAAGCTTTCCGACAGCAACGGACAACCGGTTTCTCTAGCGAAATACCGCGACCAGAAAGCGATTGTAGTTGTTTTTACCAGCTCGCATTGCTCCTGGGCTTCGAAATACGAAGACCGCCTCAAAAGCATTTTTCAAGCCTATCAGGGCAAAGGGATAACCTTTATCGCCATCAACAGCAACGATTCTTCGCTTAGTGCTTTCGATGCTGCCGCACGTATTCGCCAGGATTCTCCCTATCCGTTTCCTTACCTCAAGGATGCCGACCAGTCGGTTGCCCGCCTTTTTAAAGCGACCAAAACCCCCGAAGTAGTGGTCGTGACGCCATCTGCCGGTAGGTTTCTGATTCAGTACCGTGGAAAGATTGACGACAACCCCCTCGATGCTAATTCGGTGCGCAACAACTACCTGCCCAATGCCCTCGATGCCATTCTGGCAGGAAAAAAACCTACCGAAACCGAGACACAGGCAAGTGGATGTAACATCACCTGGCTCAACTAGAGCACATTACACGACAATGACCATATTAAGCGGCTCCCAGGGGCCGCTTTTTTTTGTCTTTTTCCGAACTTGAAACAAAAACTGCGCGTTTACCCCAAGGACGTGTATTATTTTGCCCTTACCTTTCCTACCCTTCACCCAAATATTGTATCATGAAAAAACGGGAATTTTTGAAATCCGGCAGCATGGTTGCAGCAGGATTGCTTATTCAACCCTTGTGGGCTTCAGGGCTAAGTGCCCGGGAAGCCTCCCGCTTTGCTATCCTGCCAGGTGCTGACGGCTTTACCCTGCCCGATCTGGGCTATGCTTTTAATGCCCTTCTTCCCAGCATTGATGCCATGACCATGGAAATCCACCATGATAAGCACCACGCCGGCTATGTTAAAAACCTGAATGCGGCTGTTACGGGTTCTGCATTTGTGGGTATGTCGCTCGAAGAAATCATGGCTAAAGTAGCCGCTACCGATACGGCTGTCCGCAACAACGGCGGCGGCCATTACAACCACAGTCTGTTCTGGAAAGCGATGTCGCCTACAGGCGGAGGCATGCCCGAAGGTAAACTGGCCAAAGCCATCGACAAGTCATTCGGTTCTTTCGAAGAATTTAAGACCCAGTTCAGCAAAGCCGCAGGTACGGTGTTTGGTTCCGGGTGGGCGTGGCTGAAATCTAACCCCAAAGGCGAGCTTTCTATCATTTCTACTCCCAATCAGGACAATCCCCTGATGGTAAACATTGTACAAGATGCCGGATACCCGATTTTGGGGCTTGATGTTTGGGAACATGCCTACTACCTCAACTATCAGAACAAACGTGCAGACTATATTGCAGCTTTCTTCAACGTGATCGACTGGAAAGAAGCTTCCGAGCGTTACAAAGCAGCTACGAGCAAATAATATGGACCTTTATAAGCGGGTATTACGCCCCCTTGCCTTTCAGATGAATGCGGAGACGGCACACCATGCCGTCTTTGCTGCGTTAAAAATGGGCTTCGCGCTTCCTGGTTCCGGTTGGGTTCTTCAGGGCCGTGGCCCTGCCTACGAGTCACCCTTAGAGGCCATGGGACTCCGGTTCCGCAATCCGGTGGGGCTGGCAGCGGGCTTTGATAAAGACGCCGTGCTGGGCGATACCTGGGCTGATCTGGGCTTCGGCTATGCGGAATTTGGTACCGTAACCCCCCGTCCCCAGCCCGGTAATCCCAAGCCCCGATTGTTTCGTCTGGTGCAGGACGAGGCCATTATCAACCGCATGGGCTTCAACAATGCCGGAGCGGATGCGTTGGCCAGTCGCCTGGAAAAAATGCACCGCAGAGACCTGGTGGTAGGGGTCAATATTGGCAAAAATAAAGACACAGCCCTGGAAGATGCCGCTTCTGATTACCTCAAGTGCTTGCAGCGGCTGCACGACCTCGGCGATTATTTTGTGGTAAATGTAAGCTCGCCCAATACGCCAGGCCTCCGCCAGCTACAAGACAAAGACCGCCTGGTGGAAATTTTATCTACCCTTCAGGATTGGAACCAGGGTCAATCTGTCCCCCGGCCTTTGCTCCTGAAAATTGCCCCGGACCTTACTGACACTCAATTGGAAGAAGTAGCCGCCACGGCCCTGGAAACCCAATTGGCTGGGCTGATTGCCACCAATACTACCATAGCCCGTACCGGATTGCGTGCCTCAGCCACTGACGTGGAAGCTATCGGTGCCGGAGGATTGTCAGGCGCGCCGCTCACGGCCAGGGCAGGTGAGGTGCTTACTTTTTTGAAGCAAATTATTCAGGATAAAATGACCCTGGTTGGGGTGGGGGGCATCATGGAAGGAGCGCATGCCGCTGAACGAAAAGCCCAGGGCGCCGACCTTGTGCAGCTTTATTCGGGCTATGTATACCGGGGGCCGGGTTTGGTACGCGAAGTGGTAGAAGCTTTAAGGGGAAATTGATACAATAATTTCCGGGGCTTTCAGGTTAATACTTGTGATCGAAATTTCCATTTGATCGTTGGCTTCCGTTTTCCCCCGCACCCGTTAACTGCTTCGACGGCCCCCGAAGCAGGAGTCTCCTCGCTTTCTATTCATGCGTTCAATTCTACACTACCTCCTTGCTTTAACTTTGCTTGCTGGTATCCGGCTTTCCTACGCTCAGTGTGTGCCTGACTCTTTGGTGCCCAGCGTACCCGGCATTTACCCCAAACTCCTGCCCGATGCCCAAGGCTGTGAGCCGTATTCGGTGGACATCACGTTCTATTTGCCCAGAGACACCACGGCCACCATTTTGCCCGGACAAACCATCACGGTGCCCTTCAACTATTTTCGAATCGATACAGTGGTCGGTTTGCCAGCCGGTATGACCTGGTCCTGTAACCTGCAGCCCGACTGCGAGTACGATGTTGCTCCCGGCAACCCCAGCCCTGATACCCTCGGCTGCATTCGTATTCAGGGCACCCCGACCACCCCCGCCACATACCGAATTGTGGTGTATGTCACCGCCAATGTGGCCTTGCTTGGAAATCAGATAGGAACTTACGAAGTACCGCTTACGGTGAAGCCGTGCATTTTTACGGGAGATTGCTACGCTTACAATATTTCTCAGCCCTGCGAGCCTTCCGTGCTGCAGGTAGAAAACCTCGTTCCTTCGCTCGGTAACTCCGGATTTTCGTATCAATGGAATTTTTCGGGGCCCAATGGCTTTCATTTTCAGTCCATTGACGAGAATCCCTGGGATCTGCCCTTGCCTGCTGCCGGTACCTATTACCTCAACTACGAAGCAACGGTGGATACCATCGGCTGGTTTTTGACTGATGCCCGTATCGAACAGGTAAATTGCTCCGATCTGCTGGATCCTGCTGACCTTTACTGGAAACTCGTGGACAGCAACGATTCGGTTTGGTACAATACCGTTGCGGCTCCCATCACCAATGGCGGCGGGCAACTACCGCTCATGACCAATTTGCCCGACTTTTTGCTGCCCAATGGCCTGTATCAGTTTCAGGTGTGGGACAAAGACCAGGTCGGCGGCGACCAGGGCTGCGGCGGAAATGGCAACGGTGCCCTTTTCTTCTCCATCCCCCAAAATGGCGACAGCCTTACCATCCAGTCCAATGGATTGCGGGCAACGATGTTTTTCAGCCACCCGGTACAGGCCATTTCCTGTGCCGATACTTTTGAGGTGAATGCCCTGCCTCAGGTGCCCGTGATTGCCGCGTTGGAAGATACTTTTGAGATCTGCCAGGGCGATACGCTTCACCTGTTTATCCCGCCTGCGGATTCGGTGCAATGGTTCCGGTACGGCAAATGGATCACTTTTGCCGGGGAGCCAGAATTGGCGGTTTTTGAGGCGGGCGACTACCACGTAGAGGTCATTGACCCCGTCACCTACTGTCGGGTGGCTTCTTTGCCCTTCGAAGTAGTGGTAAACGAAACGCCGGCTCCGAATATCCTTTTGGGCGTAAATCAGCAGTTTCAGGTCGTTAACCCCAAACTTAGCTATGCCTACACGTGGTATGAAGTGCAGGACGGCCTCGTAGGAACCGGCAAAGCATTTACCCCAACTAAGTCCGGCAATTACTACGCTACGGCAATTGACCTGTTTACCGGATGCGAATCTATCCCATCGCCGGTGGTGGGCATGGTGCTGGCCGGATTAGAAGACATGGGCGGCAGCCTGCTGAAGTTTAGCATAGGTCCCAATCCGGCGGAAGAAGTGCTGGAAATCAGCTGGGAGTTGCAAACGACAACCAGCCTGCAACTCAGCCTCACCGATGCCAGTGGACGGGTTGTAAAAAACATCACTACCAATGGAAATGGCTCCGGAAGCCTGAACTGGGACGTAAGCGACCTGGCGGGCGGCATCTACCATTTCTCCTTAAGCAGCGATAAAGGCATTTTACACAGGAAAATCGTGATTCACTGACAACCAGATATTATAAGATGACCCCGCAGACCTCAGAACCTCCTGAGCTGCGGGGTTATCTTTTGAAAAAAGCAACATGCAACTTCAAAATGCGTCTCTGCTTTGGTCTCTCACATTATTCACCGGTTTGCAAAAGCTCATTATTGAGAAAAAATCGGTAAATTTGCATTTGAAACTAACATGCTGATAATCAGTGTATTGGTGTTCTCTCTTTATATCAATGTTTGAATAGCAGTGGCTAAACGCAACGCATCTCCTCGTCGAACCAAAAAGCCAGCAGCGTCATCTTCAGGAGGCCTCCTCAAGGGCATCATGAACTTCACGACTTCTGTTCGTAAGGAGCCCAAGCAGCGCGACAACCTGCGCAAGTTGTTGGGTTGGGCGATGTTGTTTGTGGCAGTTGCCAGCACAGTAGCCTGCATCTCCTATTTATTTACGGGCCTGGTCGATCAATCCATCGCCGAAGGAGGTGCTGCCTATGCAGGCCAATCTTCCAACTGGCTGGGGTATTTTGGGGTCAAAATGTCTGATCTCTTTATACGCAGAGGGTTTGGGGTATTGGCTTTTCCGGTATTGCTGTACCTGGTGCTTTGGGCGTTGATTGTCCTCGAAAACGACTATTACTTCTTTGGCTGGCAGATGCTGCGCTACGTGGCCTTTATTGCCATTTTCGGAAGCATCCTGCTGAGTTATATTTTGGTACTTGCGGGTTCTGACCGTCTGGACCTCGGTGGGGGCATCGGTTACAGCGTTAACCTGTGGCTGTTTAACCTCATTGGCAAAGTAGGCGTGGGCTTTCTCCTGTTCTTTGGAACAATGGCCTTTTTAGCACTTGCTTTTCAGGCTGAACTCAAAGCTTCGCATCTCCTGCGTACCTGGCAAAAACCCAGCTGGTTTGGCCCTTCAGACGGGGTAGATACCGTGCCGTTGCTGGGTAATCTGGTAAGAATTTTTGCCGGAAAAAATACCGGACCAACGCCTGCTCCGGAATCATCGGCCAAGTCGCCTTCTTCCAAAATCCGCAATCCCCGCCTTCGCGACGAAGAGGATGCGCCTTTGGTGGTAAAGCCGCAGGTTCCAAAGGCCAAGAACGAAATTACCTTTACCCTCAAGGAGCCTGATCCGGAAGTGACGGCCGATCCGGGCGATCAACTGGAACTGACCATCGTTTCCAGCGATCCGGAAGACCTTGCCCCCAGAACTGAGCCCAAGCGATTTGAGCAAATTGGAGACGACAATATCGGTATGGTACTCGACGAAGGCACCATAGAGAAAATCGTTCCCGAAGGCGACCAGGAAATCGAAGACGTAGATGCTTTGGGCCTCGATTGGGAGGATTTTGACCCTACCCTCGAACTCAGCGATTTTCAGCCGCCCCCTATGGAGTTGCTGGAAGACCACGGCGGGGGGCGCAACCGCGAGGTAAACCGCGACGAACTCGTTGAAAACAAAAATAAAATCGTAGAAACCCTCCGTAACTACGGCATTGAGATTACGAACATCAAGGCCACTATCGGGCCTACGGTAACGCTGTATGAGATCGTGCCTGCGCCAGGGGTGCGAATTTCCAAAATCCGGAACCTGGAGGACGACATTGCGCTGAACCTCGCCGCGTTGGGCATACGTATCATCGCGCCAATCCCCGGCAAAGGTACCATTGGTATCGAAGTGCCTAATTCCAACCCCGAAATCGTATCCCTCCGTGGGGTGCTTTCTACGGCAAAATTCCTCACTTCTACCGCTGAGCTACCGATAGCCCTGGGCCGAACCATTTCGAACGAGGTCTTTATCGCCGATCTCAACAAAATGCCCCACCTGCTCATCGCGGGTTCAACCGGGCAGGGTAAGTCGGTAGGATTGAATACCATCATTGCTTCTTTGCTCTACAAAAAGCACCCGGCAGAGGTGAAATTTGTGCTCATTGACCCGAAAAAGGTGGAGATGAGCCTTTATTCGGCCCTGCGAAATCACTACCTGGCCCAGCTCCCCGACATAGAAGATCCGATCATTACCGACGTAAAAGACGCCGTGAGCGTGCTCAAGAGCCTTTGTATCGAGATGGATCACCGCTACGACCTGCTCAAGCGCGCACGGGTACGTAACCTGAAAGAATACAACCAGAAGTTTACCTCCCGGAAACTCAACCCCCGGAAAGGCCATAAGTACCTGCCCTACATCGTGCTGGTGATCGACGAATTGGCCGATATGATGATGGTGTCCGGAAAAGAGGTCGAAATGCCCATTGCCAGACTGGCCCAGCTAGCTCGTGCGATTGGCATTCACCTGGTGGTGGCTACCCAGCGCCCGTCTGTGAATGTGATCACGGGTATCATCAAAGCCAACTTCCCGGCGCGTATTTCTTACCGGGTGATTTCGAAAGTCGACTCCCGCACCATCCTCGATGCCAATGGGGCTGACCAACTTATTGGACGGGGCGACATGCTCCTTTACACGGGCAGCGACCTGATCCGTATCCAGAATGCCTTTATCGATACCCCTGAAGTAGAGCGTTTGGTGGACAATATTTCGCGGCAAAGGGGCTATCCGGAGCCCTATTACCTGCCAGAAGTGCCTGTGGATGATTCTGGTAATGATGACGACGATGACGATCCCATTGAGCGCGATGCCATGTTTGACGAAGCGGCGAGGCTGGTGGTGCGTTTTCAGCTGGGTTCAGCGAGTTTGATTCAGAGAAAAATGAAGCTTGGCTACAACCGGGCTGGCAGGATTATTGATCAGATGGAAAGGGCCGGAATTGTCGGGCCACACTCCGGAAGCAAAGCCCGCGACGTGCTCATCAGCACCGAAGCAGAATTGGAACAGTATTTGAAGGACTAGTAAAACAACAGTATTCGCAATGAACCATTTTCGTTTGTTTCTCGCTTTGATTCTCACTTGTACCCTGGCTACCACGGCGCTGGCCCAGGACAAGGCGACTTTGATCCTCAAAGAATCTAAAGAAAAATTTTCCAGCCTTCGGGACTTCTCTGCTTCGTTTAAATACGGAATCAACAGCATAGAACAAAGGGTGCGGCCTATCCAAAAAACAGGCTCAATCAAGTACAAAGCAGGCAAATACGCGGTAGTCATGGACGACCAGGAGCTCTATTGCGATGGAGCTACCCAGTGGATTTTCCTCCCCAAAGACAATGAGGTAACCATTCTGGACTATGATCCGGCCGAAGGCATAAGCGTAGAATCCATCTTTAAGATATACGAAGCCAGCTCCAAGCCCCGCTACGATGGCGAAGAAGCTGTAAACGGCGTGGCCTGCTACAAAATTTATCTGGCGATTACCGATAAGTCGGTAGAGTACAACCAGGCTTACCTCTGGGTAAACAAAACCACCAAGATGATCGCTAAAGCCGTATTGATCGACCGGAACCAAACCCGTACTACGCTGGAATTCAATGAATTAAAGCTGAATGTGGGTTATGGTGAAGATTCCTTCCGGTTCAATGCCGCCAAACACCCTGGCGTAGTTACCTACGACGAACGATAAGAAGAATTTTTTCCGATTGGTTACTATCAGGCTCCTTCGTTCTACGGAGGAGCTTTTTTTGTTGTAGTTTCTCTTACCTGATCGGAGAATTAGCTGCGGAAATATTAATTTCGGAAGACTTGATACCAGACCATTTTATTTAGGACTAAACTACCCGCATATGAATTTTTCTTTGAATGAAGAACACCTCCTGATTCGGCAAATGGCCCGCGATTTTGCGGAAAATGAACTTAAGCCCGGGGTAATCGACCGTGACGAAAACCAGTATTTTCCTAAAGAGCTGCTGAAAAGAATGGCAGAGCTCGGGTTTATGGGCATGATGGTCAGCCCCGAATACGGCGGTGGAGGCATGGACACCGTTTCGTACGTGCTGGCGATGGAAGAAATATCGAAATGGGACGCTTCGGCGGGCGTCATCATGTCGGTAAATAATTCCCTTGTAAACTGGGGTCTGGACAATTTTGGCTCCAAAGAACAAAAAGAAAAATACCTCACCCGGCTTACCTCCGGCGAATCCATCGGGGCATTTTGCCTTTCGGAGCCTGAGGCAGGAAGTGATGCTACCCAGCAACGCACGACGGCCATCGACAAAGGCGACCATTATGTGCTTACAGGTACCAAAAACTGGATCACCAATGCCGGTATTGCAGACGTTTTCCTCGTTATGGCCCAAACCGACCGGGAGAAGAAACACAAAGGCATCAATTGTCTGATCGTTGAAAAGGGAATGAAAGGATTTGAGCTTGGACCCAAAGAAAATAAAATGGGCATCCGCGGCTCGGATACGCATTCACTCAATTTCAACGAGGTGATTGTACCCAAGGAAAACAGGATTGGCGAAGAAGGCTTCGGGTTTAAATTTGCCATGAAAACCCTCAATGGAGGCCGGATTGGCATTGCTTCTCAGGCTCTCGGCATTGCCGCAGGTTCGCTTCAGCTGGCTACTGAGTACGCCAAAATCCGCAAGTCATTCGGTACCGAAATCAAAAACCACCAGGCCATTCAGTTCAAATTGGCTGACATGGCTATAGAAGTAGACGCTGCCCGTCTGCTTACCTTAAAGGCGGCTTTTGAAAAAGACATTGGCATTGATTACGTAGGCTCCGCTGCCATGGCCAAGCTGTATGCCTCCAAAACAGCCATGTACTGCGCGAGTGAGTCTATTCAGGTACATGGCGGCAACGGCTACGTGCGCGAGTACCATGTGGAGCGATTCCTCCGCGATGCCAAGATCACCGAGATATACGAAGGCACCAGCGAAATTCAGCGCATGGTGATTGCCCGTGAACTCCTGGCGTAAGCTTGGATTTTCCTGCAAATACAAACGGGTAGCTCCATTGGGGTGCCCGTTTTTTTATTGGGCGGAGGTCATTTTTGGAGAAAAATCCTCCTTAACTTCATGCAAATACCCTTATGCCCCTGAACCTCGATACCTTACCTGAGCAATTCGCTTCCCTCGCCCACAAGCGGGTTATGCTGGGTTTCGACGGCTTTATCGACCACCTTGTCAGGGTAAAAGCGGGTACCGACGCATCGGACACCCCGCTATTTCTGCGAAAAAAAGAGGAGCTGGTCACTTACCTGCAAAGCCGGGCTGACCGGAATTTTACCCTGGAGCTGGACCTCATTACCACCAAGCTGGGCGGAAATATGCCCATCATGGCCCAGGCTTTGGCGAAGTTAGGGGTTGGGGTAGATTGTATCGGCACCCTTGGGATGCCGGAAGTGCTTTCCATTTTTCAAACGTTGCCCTTGGGTTCGCGGCAGTATTCTTTTGCTGAGCCCGGCACCGCCACGGCCCTGGAGTTTGAGGATGGCAAGGTGATTTTGGCAGAAATGAAAGCCCTCGAACTGGCGGATTGGTCCACGATCTGTGCACATATCGGGTTGGAGACGATGCAGGATTTGGCGAGAGAAGCGTCACTCATTGCCTTGCTCAATTGGAGTGAATTACCGGGTAGCACTGCTATTTGGCGGGGAATCCTGGAGGATGTTTTGCCCAATGTCTATTCCTCAGGAAAGGAAATGTGCGTTTTTGCCGACCTGAGCGACTGCTCCCGACGGTCCACCGACGAAATCAGGGAGATACTCGGGGTATTGGCAGCTTTTGGAGATAGGGGTCGGGTAGTGTTGGGACTCAACAGAAACGAAGCCCAACTGGTGCTGAGCAGCCTGGGCATTGAGGCATCGCCTGAGATTTCGCTTGCTGATATAGGGTTTGCCCTGGCGGAAAATTTGAGAATAGATACGCTCCTGTTGCATCAAGCGACTGAAGCTGTCGTGATCCGGGAGGGGATTTTTACCCAAAAACATCATTTTCATCAGCCCCACCCGGTCATTTCTACCGGTGCAGGAGATAATTTCAATGCGGGCTTTTGCCTTGGCTTGCTGCTGGACGAAAGCATAGAAAACTGCCTGACGCTGGGTCACGCAGTTGCTGCGAGCTACGTAGGTGCCGGAGCAAGTCCCGATCCGGTCATTTTGCAAGATTTTCTCGAAAACAGAGCCAACTCCATTCCATACCCCCCTATGAACCTGCACATTTTTGTCGATTATGAAGCCATGTCGCGATTTGCGGCCATCGAAATCATCGAAACCCTTCGTCAGAATCCCAAGGCCGCCATCTGCCTTGCCTCCGGCGATACCCCGCTCGAAGCTTACCGCATTGCCGCCCACCTTGCCGAAGAGGTGGAGGACCTCGACCTGACACAAGCCACCTTTATCGGCCTCGATGAATGGGTGGGTATTTCCCCAGATAATCACGGTAATTGCGCCTATCAGGTGCGCAAAAATTTTCTGGAACCCCTTCAAATTTCTGCCTCACAAATACATTTTTTCGATGGAATGGCATCTAACCTTCAGGCCGAATGTGACCGAATGGATGCCGTAATCGCCGATGCAGGCGGGTTAGATCTGATCGTGGTAGGGGTGGGGGTCAATGGCCATATAGGCCTGAATGAGCCCGGAAGCGACCCTGCCTTGCATTGCCGGGTAACCGAACTTGCCGAAACGACCCGAACTGTGGGTCAAAAATATTTTGCAAACGAAACGCACCTTACCCAGGGCATTACGCTAGGACTGGGGCACTTTATGGAAGCACGCAAGGCCATCATCGTCGCCAATGGCGAACGTAAAGCAGCTATTATTCAGCAAGTGGTAGAAGGGCCTGTGAACCGCGAGGTGCCTGCCAGTATTGTCCGGCAGCACCCGAACGGATGGGTACTGCTGGATGAAGCCGCTGCTGAGGATCTTTCGCAGCGGTCGTGATTATTTTCCGAGCCAGAGGTCAATAGGTTTAGCCACTTTGGGCTCAAAAGGAAGGCTGATTTTCCGGCCTTCTCCCGCAGAGGCATATGCGGCATAGATTACCTCCAGCACATCGCGGCCCAGCTTGCCGTCGGTGAGGGGGGCTTTGTTTTCACGAACGCATTCGATGAAGTGCTTCAATTCGTGGGGATAGCCCTGGTTGAAGGCTTCTTCAAAAACGGGGAAGCTCCACCCCGTGGTAGAATCGGCTTTTTCCATGGCATAGCCATAGCCCGTGCGGCTGTAGGCGAGGGACGCATTGCCCATGAACAGGTCGGCGTAGATGACGCCATCAGTGCCGTAGATTTCGCAGCGGTCGTCCATGCCGCCGTGGCGCGCCCAAGAGTTTTCAGCAACAGCGGTCACGCCATTTTCAAATTCCACGATGACGACAGAGTTGTCCTCGCCCGGGGTACGGCCCTGGTGCAGCACCGTGGCCATGGAGGCAGAAACCGCCTTTACTTTTTCATTTTTCAGCATCCAGAAAAACCAGCCAAAGGCATGGCAGCCCATGTCCATGAGTACGCCGCCACCGGCCTGGTTCACGTCATAAAACCAGTCGGAGTGCGGGCCGCTGTGCTTTTCAGATTGCTTGAGCATGTACACTTTGCCTACCGCGCCTTCGTTCACGAGTAGGCGGGCACGTTCGTATTTGGGGGCAAAGCAGAGTTCCTCGGCGTACATGAGTTTCACCCCTGCCTGTTCGCAGGCGGCGATCATGGCGTCGGCTTCTTCGAGCGTAACGGCCAGCGGTTTTTCGATAATGATGTGTTTGCCGGCGGCAGCGGCCTTGAGCGTGGCTTCGGCGTGAAGGAAATTGGGCAAGCAGATGTCGATCACTTCTGCCCCCGACTCGGCCAATAGGCGGTCGATGCTGTCAAAAGATTGCGGGATGTGGTGCTTGGCTGCGAAAGCCGCAGCCTTTGCGGGGTCGCGTGTGTACACGGCCACGATCTCGGCTTCGGGCACAAAGCGCTGGTACGACTCCACGTGGATGTCGCTGATAAATCCGGCGCCGAGGAGGGCTACTTTGGTTTTTTGCATGGGGGGAGGGTTTGGTAGGGAAGATAGGATTTTGGGAGTGAAAATTTGAGAACTTTGAAAAAAGCCCCCACCCATGTCTCCCAATTTACTCCGACTCATTGCCCTCTCCGACGAAACCTTCGCCGCACATGCCGACGAGCGCCAACTTCAGGTAGATGAAGACGTGATGGCCCGCCTGGAAAAGCTGCACCCTGCTACCCTTTCGGAATATGCTACGGAGGAGGGGCCCGCTATCTGGGTGCTGGCGATCCCTACCACGGAGACGTTGATGGAGGAGTTTTTAAGTGGCGCACTTACCGAAACGGAGTTGCTCGACCTCACCCCTCTGGATGTGCCCTACGAGGCGCTTTATCTCTGCTCGGCCCTCACGCTGCCTGAGTTTCGCCACCAGGGATTAACCAAAAAATTGGCCCTCGAAGCCATTGCCGCCATCCGTACCGATCACCCGATTAAAACGTTGTTTGCCTGGTATTTTACGCAGGAAGGGGGCTGGCTGGCAAATGCCATTGCGCAGGTAACCGGTTTGCCGCTGAGGGAGAGGAAAGGCTAGATTTTTTTCTCCATCTCCAGCGCATACACCAGCGGCACACCGGCACCCAATGGCTCAATGAGGTATTTTCCCTCGCTGATTGCTTTTACGTGCGGAAAGCAGGGGTAGGGCGAGTAGTCGTATTCGCGAAATTGCCTGAGGGTGAGGCCGTTGTTGAGCAGACTGGTGACGACCTCTGCCAGGCCGTGGTTCCAAGAGATGGAGTCGTTGCTGATCGGGGCTGAAGTATCTGCGTAGGTGCCTTCGGTAATTTCTACGATGGGATCGCCATGAAAATAGGGGTAAGCAATGCGGGTGAAGTCGTTGTCGTACATCCACACCAAGGGGTGAAACTCCGCAAACACAAACTTCCCGCCGGGCTTGAGGTAGCGGCTCACGATCTCCGCCCACCGGTTGATGTCGGGCAGCCAGCCGATGGTGCCGTAAGAAGTAAATACCACGTCAAATTTCTCTTCCAGGTGCTCCGGCAGGCTATACAGGTCGCAGCAAATAAACCGGGCATCCAGCCCCAGCTCGCTCGCAAGGAAATTTGCCGCATCGATGGCCCGGTCAGAAAGGTCAACCCCGGTTACCTGAGCGCCCATACGTGCCAGCGAGAGCGTGTCCTGCCCAAAATGGCATTGCAGATGGAGCAGGGATTTTCCTTTGATATCTCCCAGCAGATCGAGCTCAATGTCGTTCAGCGATGACTTCCCGGCCTTGAAAGCTTCGAGTGCATAAAAATCGGAAGCCAGGTGGTAATCCGCCTTTGCATTCCAGAGGGTGCGGTTGATGTCGAGGTAGTCGTGTTTGGGGTCCATGAGGTGTTTTTTTCGAGGAATTCTCAATTTCGCAAAAAGGAGACGAAGTCTTTTCGAATATCTGTTGGCCCTTGATGAGGAAGGTTTTTTTCAAAAAATCAAACCAAAAATTGCGACGAAAAAAGGGCTGTTGGGTTGAACCACGCCTGGAAAGCCAGTGTCCGGAGGGCGTATTCTCTCGATAAATCCTACTGAGATGTTTGCCCGAACCCCCTGTATGAGTAAATTCCAAAATGTTTGAGCCTCCTAATCACCTATGATTGTTACGAAATGAAACAGTTTCTCCTCCTGCTTTGTGTGTTTTTCTTTGCTTTTTCTGCCCAAGCGCAATTGGTTTTAGAGCGTGATATTAACCTGGAAGCGGCATCGTCGCAACCGGATTATATGGCTGAGCTCAACGGCATCCTTTATTTTAGTGCAGACGATGGCGTGAATGGGGCGGAGCTGTATCGGTATGATCCAGGTACAGGTATGGCATCGCTGGTGGCCAACATCAACCCGTATGACGTGTCGAGCAGTATTACGGAAATTATTGGCTTCAACAATAAGCTGTATTTCAGTGCACGCGATGGCGTTGGGCTAACTCGTTGGCTCTATGTATTTGATCCTGCAAATAATTCGGTAGCCCGGCTGAAAGACGCCAACAACACGCAAGTAAGTAGTCCGGGAAATTTTGCCGTTTTCAATGGACAATTGTTTTTCGCAGCCAATTTTTCCGGAGCCGGGATCGAATTGGGGCGATATGATCCGGCTACGAACCTCGTGGAAGTGGTTGAAGATATTAATGTAGGGGGGAATAGCAATCCGGGTTTTCTTCAGGAAGTAAACGGAAAGCTCTGGTTTATTGCGGACAACGGCGTGAGCAACAGCCGCCTCTGGCGCTATGATCCGGTTACCGATGCCGTAGAAAACGTAATCTACCTCAGCCCGAACTCGGTATTTCCCAGCATCAGCAACCTCTATTTTTTTGAAGGGAAATTTTATTTTCAAGGCTACACCCAGCCTACAGGCGATGAACTCTGGGTCTATGAAGAAGCAACGAACACCCTGCTGACCGTCCCGGAGGTATATCCCGGAATTGCCAGCAGCTCCCCTGCGGGTTTTGCGGGGCTGAATGGCAAGGTTTATTTCGCCGCACGAACCGCCAGCGAAGGCCGCGAGTTGCGCGTCTATAATCCTGTAACGAATCAAACTTCGCTGGTTTCGGATATCTACCCCGGCGGCAACGGCAACCCCGGCGAAACGGTAATCCTCAACGGCAAGTTGTATTTCACGGCCAGTGTAAACGACCTCGAGCGCAGGCTTTTTTCTTATGCCCCCCTGACCACAACGCTTACGGAAGAAGCCGCCCTCAGCAACAACAACGGCCCCAATTACCTGTCCGTGCTCAAGTCTCTGGGCAATACCATCTACCTTTCGGGCCTGGTGGCCGCCACGGGCACAGAATTGTACAAGTTTGAAGTAGGGGTTCCCGGCGTCAGCCTTGCTGCCGACATCAACCCCACCACCATCGGCTCTGACCCCTTTGGACTGACCCCCTTCAACGGAAAGCTCTATTTCGGTGCAACCGAGGTAAACAGCGGAGCCGAAGTATGGGTGTACGACCCTGCAACGGGCAACGTAGACCTCGTCACAAATTCACCCGGCAGCACCAATCCCAATGGCTTTACGGCCCTCGGCAACCGCCTGTATTTTTCTGGTAGCGATCCGGTTCTGGGCTATGGATTGCTTTATTTGGATGGAACTACCGGCCTGACAGGTGCTACCACCTACCTCACCCCCAACAGCACCGGCCACATTACCGACATCATCGCTTACAACGGTTTGCTGTATTTTTCGGCACTGGACGACGTCGTGGACCGCGAGCTTTTTGTTTACAATCCCACCACCAATCAGGCCACGCTCATCGCCGATATTCACCCAACCGACGGCAGCAATCCCGAAAAACTCTTTGTCTTCGAAGGCAATCTCTACTTTCAGGCGAATGACGGGGTGTCAGGAACGGAGCTTTGGCGGTATAATGACGCAGCAGGCACCGTGTCGCAGGTGGCAGACATCAATCCCGGAAGTGGAGGTAGCAATCCCGAATGGTTTGTGGAATATGACGACCAACTGTATTTCAGTGCTTTTGTAACCAGCTTGTCCACCGATATTTACAGCTACGACCCGCTGACCGACAGCGTGTATCAGCGCACGGACGTTTCCGGAAACCTGAGTCCACAATACCTGACCGTGTACCAGGACAAGCTGTTTTTTAACGGGCGCTTTCCTTCCGGGGTAAATGCCGAACTCGGTTACTACGATGCAGCCCTCGATACCACTATTTTAACTGAGGACCTCAACCCTGGCGCGAGCAATCCCTACGACCTCAAGGTATTCAACAACAAGCTCTATTTCTCCACCTTTACCGACGCTTACGGTCGTGAGCTATGGCAATACGCCGATTCCACCTTGTCTATAGTAACCGATATACGATCCGGGGTGCCCAATTCTGATCCCCAGTATTTAACGCTTTTCAACGGTAAACTCTACTTTGCCGCAAATGATGGCCTGCGGGGCATGGAACTATGGAGCATGGCTCAATGCCTCAACCTGCTCGTAGATACAGAAGTAATCATTGGCGATATCGGGTCCATTGACTTGACCATTCAAGGAGGATTGCCTCCCTACCAGGTGCGCTGGAGCACGGGTGATACCACCGAAGACCTCAGTGGGCTTTCTCCCGGAATCTATACCGCCACCGTGACAGATGCCTCTGGTTGTTTGTCTGAAATTGAGGCAGAAGTATTGAATTACACCTCCCTTTCGCCCTTGGCGGACAGCAAAGGGCTCCGGCTTTTCCCCAATCCGGCAACGGGCGATATCAGCGTTTCGGTCAATGGGGCGGGCATCCAGGCCATCGAGGTATTTGACCTGCAAGGCCGAAGCCATTACAAGCAGTTTTTTTCGGGAAATGCTTCTGAAGTTTTCATGAGTATGCCAGGAATTCAAGCGGGAATTTACCTCGTATGGGTGCATACCAGTGAAGGAGTAGCTACCCGAAAGTTGATCATCCGGTAAAGGGATTTCTGGAAAAAGAACAATGCCCAAACTCGATTTAAGCGATTTCCTGAATTTTTTATCAAAAAAAAACCGCCCCAAATGAGGCGGTTTTTTCTGTTACCAATTGCACTTATTCGTGCGTATGGGAAGATTTGTCCTTGGGGTTGATATGTGGAGCGATGCGCTTGATGTCTTCGCCGAGCAGGTTGGCAGCGGTGAAAGACGAGATCATCTGGTTCATCATATCGGCTGCGTTCGAAGGAGAGTTTGGCAGCAGGAGGATGTTTGAGCGGGAGTTGGCACCCATGGTAGAGAGGGTGTCGTAGTGCTGGGTAATCACGATCAGAGCAGAAGCTTCCTGCGGATTGATGCCGGCTTTGTTGAGCGAGTTTACTGAATCTTCCAGACCACGGGCAATTTCGCGACGCTGGTCGGCAATACCCTGTCCCTGAAGTTTCTTGGACTCGGCTTCGGCCTGCGCCTTGGCTACGATTTTAATACGATCGGCTTCGGCTTCGTATTTGGCGGCGAGTTTTTCACGCTCAGCGGCGTTAATACGGTTCATGGCCAGTTTTACCTGCTCATCCGGATCGATGTCGGTCACGAGGGCTTTCAGGATAATGTAGCCGTAGTTGTCCATGGCTTCCGAAAGTTCGGTCTTGATGGCAATGGCCACATCGTCTTTGCGCTCAAATACTTCGTCGAGGCGCATTTTGGGTACCTCAGCACGCACCACGTCAAACACGTAGGCGGTCACCTGGGTCTTGGGGTCCTGCAGCATGTAAAAGGCTTCGTACACTTTTTCGGGCAGTACCTGGTATTGAACCGATACCTTCATGTGTACAAATACGTTGTCGAGGGTTTTTGTCTCAACGGCTACATCGAGCTGCTGCACCTTGAGGTTAATGCGGCCCGCTACCTGGTCAAGGATCGGAAATTTGAATTGAAAACCAGCCTGAGCCACGTGATGAAACTTACCCAGTCGTTGGATAAGTACAGCCGTTTGCTGTCTAACGATCACCCAGCCACTGCGCGCCATGGCCAGTCCGGCAAGCACGATAAGGGCAGTGGTTATAAAAGTAGTTTCCATAAAGAGGGAATAAATGAATTTGGAAGGTGTAAAATCAGGAGTTGAGGAACAAGACGGACGAAAACCGCCCTGTGTACCCGAATTTAGTATAAAATACGTTCCCTCAAACCCTCAGTTGGAATTGCCTGGGGTTGGTGGCCAAAATTGCCGGATGTAAATTGCGCGCAATAAGCAAACTGTCAATTTGAAAATACCCTTTTTCACTACACGTCTTTATCAAAGATGTCGGTAACGCCACCTGTATGAGGGTTGGTTTTGCTAATAAAAGAAAATGGCCAAAAGCACGGTTTTCAGTTTGCTTAAATACCTTATCGTTGAACTACTATGGCCGACAAGCCTTCTCTGCCCAAGGGCACGCGCGATTTTGAACCGGAGGTAATGCTCCGCCGCGAATACCTGTTTCAAACCATACGTACCGTTTTTCGCAAATACGGCTACGCCCCCCTCGAAACGCCTGCCATGGAGCAGCTTTCTGTGCTTACGGGCAAATATGGTGAGGAGGGCGACCGCCTCATTTTCCGTATCCTCAACAACGGCAATTTCCTCGAAGGCGTGTCGCCGGAAGCCCTTGCAGATGCCTCCGTGCTGGGTCCGCAGATATGCGAACGTGCCCTGCGCTACGACCTCACCGTGCCCTTTGCCCGCTTTGTGGTTATGAACCAGGGCTCCCTGGCTTTTCCTTTCAAACGCTACCAGATTCAACCCGTTTGGCGTGCCGACCGCCCCCAGAAAGGCCGTTACCGCGAATTTTACCAATGCGATGCCGATGCCGTCGGGGCTGATTCACTGCTCTTCGAAGCCGAATTTATCGCCATGTACGACGAGGCTCTTTCGCGGCTGGGCATGGACGATTTTACCATCCGCATCAACCACCGCCAGATCCTCACCGCTTACGCTACGGCCATTGGCCATCCCGACCAGGTCGTGACCATGACCATCGCCATCGACAAACTCGATAAAATAGGCGAAAAGGGCGTGCGTGAGGAACTGTACCGCCGGGGTTTCACAGAAGAAGAAGCCGATAAGCTGTTTTCCCTGATCACTTTTGAAGGGGATACTATGGCCAAACTCGATTTTCTGGAAAAAGAACTTGGCCACCTCGATGCAGGTAAAACCGGCGTAAGCGAGCTGCGCGAAGTATTTCGTTTGTACCAGCACCAGTCAAAATTTAAGGGAAAAGTAAGCCTCGACCTCACGCTGGCCCGCGGACTCGACTACTACACCGGCACCGTTTTCGAAGTAAAGGTGAATAATGTGGAAATGGGCAGCATCGGCGGTGGCGGGCGATACGCCGACCTGACGGGCGTTTTTGGCGTGCCGGGCCTTTCCGGAGTGGGCATTTCCTTTGGGGCCGACCGCATCTACGACGTGCTTCAGGCGCTGAATTTATTTGAAAATGTAGGACTCAGCCCTGTGAAAGTGCTCGTGCCAAACTTTGGGGAAGAGACCCTGGAAGCAGGCTTGAATGCCGTGCGCCAACTGCGGGAAGCGGGTGTTTCAGCAGAAATGTACCCCGACGATTCGAAGCTCAAAAAGCAGTTTGCCTACGCGAATAAAAAAGGCGTTCCGTTTCTGCTGATGATTGGTGCAGAAGAGGCAGCAAAAGGCGTCTGTCAGCTCAAGGACATGGTTTCGGGACAACAGGAAACGATTACCTTAGTTGAGGCAATCGAAAAATTAGCTTCGGCGAAAGGCTGATTTTTCTGCAAAAAAACTACTACTACTCAGCGATGAAATTTACCCTAACCGCCGACTCCCAGCCCTGGCAGGCATTCAGGGAGGCAGCCCTGCACCAGCATCCCACCCAGCTTTCTCCCACTGCGCGTACCAAAGTAGCGGCCTGCGCCGATTACCTCGGTGCAAAACTGGGCACCCACGAAGAAGCCATTTATGGGGTAAATACAGGCTTTGGCGACCTATGCAACCAGCAAATACCCGCCCACCAGCTGCACACCCTGCAGCTCAACCTCGTGCGCTCACATGCCTGCGGCGTGGGCCCCGATGCCCCTGAGGAGGTAGTACGCCTGATGTTGCTCCTCAAAGCCAAATCCCTGGCCTTCGGCTATTCCGGCATACAGCCCGCCACCCTCGATCGCCTGATCGATCTTTTCAACCACAACCTGCTGCCCGTGGTTCCCACCCTAGGCTCGCTTGGGGCCAGTGGCGACCTGGCTCCCCTGGCCCATCTGGCCCTGCCGCTGATTGGCGAAGGGGAGGTTGTCTGGCAGGGAAACCGGATGCCCGCAGCGGGTGCATTGGCAGCGCTGGGCTGGAAACCGATTGATTTGCAGGCAAAAGAAGGCCTGGCTTTGCTCAATGGCACCCAGTTTATGCTTGCGTACGGGTTGGCCGTTTTGGGGAAAGCCTTGCATCTGCTCGAAGTAGCCGACGTGCTTGCCGCCCTGAGTATCGATGCCTTTGGGGCAAGATTGGAGCCCTTTCACCCGCGCCTGCACGAGATACGGCCACACCAGGGGCAGGGCGAATCAGCCACCCGGATACGGTTGCTACTCGAAGGCTCGGCGCTCGCAAAAGCCCCCCGCAAGCAAGTGCAGGATGCTTATTCCTTCCGCTGTATTCCGCAGGTGCACGGCGCTTCCCGCGATGCTTTGCGGCATGTGGCCTCCGTTTTTGAAACAGAAACCAACTCCGTTTCCGATAACCCGAACATCTTTGCGGAGGAAGACCTGATCCTCTCCGGGGGCAATTTTCACGGTCAGCCGCTGGCGCTCTCCCTCGATTTTCTTACCCTGGCCGTGGCCGAAATCGCTTCTCTGGCTGAGAGGCGCATCTTTCAATTGCTTTCGGGTGAGCGCGGCTTGCCTCCTTTCCTCGCGGTGGATCCCGGCCTGGAGTCGGGCTTGATGATCCCGCAGTACACCGCCGCCGCCCTAGTGAGCCGCAACAAGCACCTGTGCATGCCCGCCAGTGCCGATAGCCTGCCTTCTTCCAATAACCAGGAAGACCACGTGAGCATGGGTTCGCTCAGCGCCATCAAGGCATGGGAAGTGGTGAACAATGCGGAGCAGGTGCTGGGTATAGAGCTGCTGTGCGCCTCGCAGGCCCTTTTCTTCCGCGAACCGGCGCGGACTAGTCCTATGATGGATGCCTGGCTGACCGCTTTTCGTGCCGAAACACCCCCGCTTACTGGCGACCGGCTGTTGCACCCTGATTTGTTGCGGGCGGGCGAGTTTGTCCGAAACTGCCCCTTGCCATGAGGAGGGATATGGGCAGAAGCGGGCGGCCTGCCGTGGTGTTAGTGGGTGCAGGCAACCTTGCGTGGAGCCTCCTTCCCGCCATGGCTTTTAACCACTCCTACCGGCTGAGCATCCTCGTACGCAACGAGGAGAAGGTTGAGATTTTCAGGGACTGCTTTCCGGACGTGCAGATCATACGCAGCCTATCTGAAATCGAGGTAAACGCAGGCATATTGCTCGCCGTGCCCGACGATGACCTCCCCGGGGTGGCAGCAGCCATTGATTCACTGGCCATTTCTCCTTCCTGGATCGCTCATTGTTCGGGTTCCCAGCCTTTGGAGGTATTGTCTGCCTTCGGGAGCCGGGCCGCAGTACTCTATCCCTTGCAGACATTTACCCGCCTCAACCCCATATTATGGTCGGATGTGCCTGTATTTGCGGAAGGAAGCAACTCCGATTTTTTCGATTTCCTTAAAAAAATATCCCCCAAGTACCATCACCTCAGCAGTGCCGACCGGCTCCGGTTACACCTGGCAGCAGTTTGGGCCAGTAATTTTACCAATGCCTTGCTGGGGGTGGCTGCCGGTCAGTTGCCCGAGGGGTTGGAGCTGAACGTGCTGGAACCCTTGATCATGAGCCAGGTGCGAAAGGCCCTAACGCTGGGCCCCGCCGTTGCTCAGACCGGACCCGCCCGTCGGCAAGATGTCGCGACCCTGACCCGGCACCTCGATTTGCTCCGGAATCAGCCCCCTCTTTCCGACCTTTACCGTAAACTCAGCCAATTAATTTCGCCAGAAATACATTTTCCGGCGCAGGAACCCAATGAAGGTTCGGACCGTTGAACGGAAATGCCTTAACTTCACCCGATCCAAATTTCCGGCATGGCTGCAACTCCTCCCCCAGAAGCGCTCAAGAACTTTCGACTCAGCCGCATCCTGTGGCCGTCGTTGCTGAGTGTATTGGCGGTGGGCTATCTTACCTACAAAGACCTGCAGGCTGGCGGATGGGCTGATATCCAGGCATTTCACTGGACGAGCACCCTGCTGCTGTGGATATTTTTCTCCTTTTGCATGTCGGCCATGCGCGATTTGGGCTATATCTGGCGCTTACGGATGCTTACCGACAACAAGATTTCGTGGCGCAGCGCCCTGGAGGTAACCTTCTTGTGGGAGTTTGCTTCGGCCATTACACCGTCGGTAGTTGGCGGGAGTGCCGTAGCGATATTTATGCTCATCAAAGAAAAAATCTCCGGAGGCCGATCTACTGCCATTGTCTTCGTAACGATCCTGCTTGATGAGCTGTTTTACCTTATGATATTGCCCGTAGCGATATTTTTGGTGGGTCACGAGCCACTGTTCAGTGTGGTGGAATATTCAGGTGGAAAGCCCTTTTTTGGCACCATCGTTACGGCTTTCTGGATCGGCTACTCGCTCATTTTCCTCTACGTGGGCTTTCTGATTTTTGCGTTGTTCATCCGCCCTGAAGCTGCTAATTACCTGCTAAAAGGCCTTTTTCGTTGGCGGATATTGCGGAAATGGAAACGGAGAGGCACCAAGCTCGCCGACGAATTGCTGGCCTCTTCGCTGGAGTTCCGCAAGCGGGGATGGATATTTTGGATAAAGGTATTTTTCGCTACCTGCCTGGCCTGGATGGGCCGTTACCTGGTGCTCAATTGCCTGACCTATGGCTTCGGGCATCCCTCCTTTTTTGAGCAAATGGTCGTTTTTGCCCGGCAGGCGATTCTTTTTCTGCTGATGATCATTGCCCCAACTCCTGGCAGCAGCGGGGTGGCAGAGGTGATTTTCCCTACCTTATTCGGCCAGTTTATCCCCAAAGGCATGGCCCCGATCCTCGTTTTGCTTTGGCGGCTGGCCACTTACTACCTCTATTTGTTTTTGGGCTTGGTCATTATCCCCCGGTGGTTAAAGCGGATTTTTGGCAGTGATACGCCTGTGGAAGATGTTTCCGTTTCGGATAAAATTACCCAGTGAATTTCTGTCCGGTTTGCGGTTAAGCTTTCCTTGTGATAATTTGAAGAAGTCTTTTTCCAATGGGAAAACATATCTTCTGATCTATCCTCTCTTTTGAATAGCTTGTGTCTGTGAACCCTACTACCCCCAAAATCCTCGCCGACCAAAGCCTGAACGAGGCTCATTTCCAGCAACTCATCGCCCAACTAAACGACCGACTGCAGGTGATAGCCTTGGGAGGTGGCCCCGGCGCCATAGAAAAGCACCACCAAAAGGGCAAACTCACCGCCCGCGAGCGCATCCATCTGTTGCTCGACGACCCAACTACCTTTACCGAAATCGGCGGCCTGGCAGCTTACGACATGTACGAGGAAGAAGGCGGTTGCCCGGCGGCAGGCGTAGTGGTTGGCATCGGTCGGGTCTCCGGTCGGCTGTGCATGATCGTGGCCAACGATGCCACCGTAAAGGCTGGAGCGTGGTTTCCGATGGCAGGCAAAAAGAACTTGCGTGCCCAGGAAATTTCCATGGAAAACAACCTTCCGATCATCTACCTCGTCGATTCGGCAGGGGTGTATCTGCCCATGCAATCGGAGATTTTTCCTGATAAAGAGCATTTTGGCCGCATTTTTCGCAACAACGCCATCATGAGTGCCCGGGGCATCCCGCAGATAGCGGCCATCATGGGCCCTTGTGTGGCGGGGGGCGCCTACCTGCCTATCATGAGCGATGAAGCCCTGATCGTAGAAGGAACGGGCTCCGTGTTTTTGGCGGGGCCTTACCTCGTAAAATCAGCGATAGGCGAGTCGGTAGATGCCGAAACCCTCGGCGGGGCAGCCATGCACAGCGAAATCAGCGGGGTAACGGATTATAAAATGCCCGACGACCAAACGTGCCTTGCCACCGTGCGGGAGCTCATTGGCCGCCTGGGGCACGGACCCCGCACGGGTTTTGACCGGGTGGAATCGGTGGCACCTGCAGTAGATGCTGCGGTGATTTTGTCAAAATTTCCGAAAGAGCGCCAAAAGCCCTACGACATGGTCGAAATCCTCGAAGCCCTTGTCGATGCGGGTAGCATGGTGCCCTACAAAGACGGCTACGGCAAAACAATCCTCACCACCTACGCGCGCATCGACGGCTGGTCGGTGGGCATTGTGGCAAATCAGCGCAGCCTCATCAAATCGGCGAAGGGCGAAATGCAATTTGGCGGCGTGATTTACTCCGATTCGGCAGATAAGGCCACGCGGTTTATCATGAACTGCAACCAGAAAATGATTCCCCTGATCTTTTTGCAGGACGTAACCGGGTTTATGGTCGGGTCGCGCTCAGAGCAGGGCGGCATTATCAAAGACGGCGCAAAAATGGTGAACGCAGTGGCCAATTCGGTGGTGCCGAAATTTACCTTTGTGCTCGGCAACTCCTACGGCGCAGGCAACTACGCCATGTGCGGCAAAGCCTACGACCCGCGCCTGATTTTTGCCTGGCCTACGGCCCAGATTGCCGTTATGGGAGGATCTCAGGCCGCGCAAACGCTGCTTCAGATACAGGTAGCTGCCCGCAAAAAAGCCGGGAAGGCACCCGACCCTGACGAAGAAAAACGCTTGCTGGACGATATTCAATCCCGCTACGAAACCGAAACTTCGCCCTATTATGCTGCTGCCCGCCTGTGGGTAGATGGCATCATTGACCCCCGCGAAACCCGCAGAATTATTTCTCAAGGCATTGAAATGGCCAGTCACCAGGGCGAGTTGCCTCCTTTTCGCACCGGCGTGATCCAAACCTGACATTGGCATGAACGAAAATGAACTGAAAGCCCTGATCCGGCTGCTGGAAGACGAGGATATAGACGTGGTGTCGCATGTGAAGGCCCGGTTAATGGAGTTGGGAAACGACGTTATCCCTATCCTGGAGCACGCCTGGGAGTATGAGGCCGACGATCCGCAGCAGGACCGCATCGCTGATATGATCGCTGCCATTCAATTGCGCGACGTGACAGAGGCCCTTATTTCCTGGAAAAAAGCAGAAGAACCGAGCCTCATTGAGCCTTGGGTGATCCTCAGCCGGGTGCAATACCCTGAGCTCGACATCACCGAATACCGCAACCGCATCAGCCGCTACACCCACCGCATTTGGCTGGAGTTTCGGCCTGAAATGCTTATCCCTGAAAAATTGATGGTGATCAACCGGATGCTGTATCAGGGAGAGCGGTTTCAGGGCAACAGGCGTACCATTTTTGACCCCCACAGCTATTACCTCAATAGTTTTTTGGATACCAAAAGAGGCAGCCCGCTCTCCCTGGGGTTGCTCTACCTGGTCATTTGTCAGGAACTGGAGCTGCCCATCACCGGGCTGATTTTACCTTCCTATTTTGTGCTGTGCCACCCTTTCCCCGAGAATGAATTTTTTGTGGATACGTTCAACAAAGGGGCTTTTTTTGTGCGCAGCGACCTGGAGCGCTTCCTGCAGGATGCCAACCAGCAACTGGACCAAAGCTACCTGGAGCCGGCTACCCATGTGGCGATTATCCGGGAACTGATCGTATGGCTGGCTGATTGCCACGAACGCAGAAACGAACTGCTCAAGGCGGCTACCTTTCGCCGATTGCTGCAGGTATTTGAGGATTAATGGGATTTTTAAGAAATAAAGCACTTAGACCCAAGTAGATGTTGTCAGCGAAAAACTCTGGGGGTAATTCTTTGAAAATCAAGGAAATCAATCCTGAAAAACTCACAAATCTTATTAATCCTGATATAATCATTGGTGGTAGATTCTTTTTTCCAGAATATCGTCTTCAAATCCTCCTCCCATGAAATCTGTTTTTCAAAAAACGCTTTGGCTGATCCTGCTTTCCACTTCCGTATTTTGGGGTTGTACTTCCTCCAAAAATGTCGGAACCAGCAAAGCTGCCCCCGAAGCCTGGTTTGTACAGCTCAACGACGTGTATGAAATCGCACCTATCCAGGGTGGCCAATACGGAGGCATGGCCCGGGTAGCTACATTGATCAAATCCATTCGCCAGGCGCACCCCAATACCACAGCGGTTTTGGCGGGAGACTTCCTCAGCCCGTCGGTGATCGGTACCTGCAAACTGGACGGAAAGCGCATCTATGGCGCACAAATGGTAGATGCCATGAACCTTGCCGGCATCGACTGGGTAACCTTCGGCAACCACGAATTTGATATTCCGGAGGCCGATTTGCTGAGCAGATTAAAGGAATCGCATTTTCGCTACCTCTCCACGAATACTTTTCATCAAACTGCGAACGGCCCGGTTCCTTTTCAGCAAAATATCAACGGACAGCCGGAGAACCTGCCCCGATACACCATTCTGGAGGGAAAAGGGCCCAACGGCAAAGCGTACAAACTGGGCGTCATTTCTGCCACTTTGCCTTTTAACCAGGCGGCCTACGTGCAGTATGAAGACATGTATGAGGCCGCAGCAAAAGCCTATGAGGAAGTAGCTGCGCAAACGGATGGGGTAGTGGCGCTTACCCACCTCAGCATCGATCAGGACCGCGAATTGGCCCGGCGGTTGCCCGGGTTGCTGCTCATCATGGGCGGGCACGAGCACGAGCAGCACATCGAAAAGGTGGGCAAAGTCGTGATTGCCAAAGCAGATGCCAACGCCAAAACGGCCTATATCCATAAGCTTACTTTCCTGGGAAAGGGCAGGTGGAAGGTGGATTCAGAGATTAAAACTATTGACAATACCCTGCCTCAGGAGCCCATTACTGCCCAAAAAGTGGCCGAATGGGAGGTGAAGGCCTACAAAGGATTTCTGGATCAGGGATTTGATTTGAAAAAAACGGTCACCCATTTCGATACACCCATGGACGGTACCGAGGTGCATATTCGCACACAGCCCACCAATTTTGGGAAAGCCATTGCAGAAGCGATGGCTAAACAGGCTGCTACCCCGATAGCGGTTTTTAACAGTGGTTCGGTACGAATTGACGATTACCTCCAGGGCGATATTACTGAGTTTGACCTCATTCGGGCTTTACCTTTTGGCGGGGGCGTGGTGGTGGTTGAAATGAAAGGTGACCTGTTGATTAAAACGCTAGACACGGGATTGTCGAATACGGGTTCCGGCGGCTACCTTCAATATTATGGAGTGGAAAAAGGAGAAAGTGCATGGCTTGTTAATGGACAGCCTCTAAAGGATGAGACGGTTTACTCGGTAGCCCTGACAGAATTTCTTTTTTCAGGAAAAGAAGCCAACCTTGGATTTTTAAGTGATCAAAACCCTGATGTTTTAAGTGTGAGCCAACCCATCAAGACTTCAGTTTTGAGTGATATTCGCTTGGTCCTGATTGCTTTCTGGAAAGTTTAAGTATATGGACTTTCCGGAATAACTGCTAAAAGTCATAACCTTAATCACTTCTTAAGAAGCTTTAGCTTTTCCTTAATTTTTACCAATAGAACTGCTACTTATTTTTGTTTTCAAACGGATATGATCCATCCCTTTCTCCTTAACGGGCTTTAGGCAAGGCGCTGCTTTGCCTTTTGTTCGGGTAAGTAGAAATTCAACCCTTTGAAAACAAAACTATTTATGAGAAAATGCTTTACGAAGTTCATATTGTTGCTGGGTGCACTAATTATCCAGATTGAGGTACAGGCACAGACTCCCGTGGATGCCATTATGATGAAAAAGCGGGAATTCTGTGTTGCTGCTGCTTACGACCACGGATCCTGGGATCATTATTGGGAGGGTCGCTACCTTCGAACAAATGGAAATATTGGCACGCTTACTCGAACTACGGTAATGCCCATGGTGGCCTTTGGGTTATGGGACAGGGTCAACCTCCTGGCCTCCCTGCCTTATGTGGCTACCCGGTCAAGTGGTGGCCAGCTGGCCGGTGTAAGCGGACTTCAGGATTTAAGCCTGTTTGTGAAAGCAACAGTTTATGAGCGGGAGTTTGGCTCGGCCAAAGGGTCCGTTCTGGCGGTGGGAGGCTTTTCCCGGCCCGTCAGCAACTATTTGTCTGATTACCAGCCCTATAGCTTGGGTTTAGGTACAACTGAGTGGAATGCAAGGGCCATCGCGCAGTACCGGTTAGGAATGGGCCTGTATGTGCGAGGCTCCGTGGCTTACCTACACAGGGGCAACACCCGAGCCGAAAGAGATTATTACTACGCCAATGGCAGCTACTACACGAATTTGATGGATGTGCCAAATGCGTGGACGTATCAGGGTGCCTTGGGTATCTGGTTAATCAATGAGGACCTTAAACTAGAAGCGACCTATACCTCGCAGCGATCAATGAGTGGCGATGATATCCGCGCCTATAATGCCCCTCAACCCACCAACCGGGTGGACATCGACCAACTGGGAGGATCTATTCAGTATTACCCTCCTTTTGTAAAGGGATTCGGTGTATTTGCCAATACGTCTCAAATTGTGAATGGCCGCAACATGGGCAAATTTATCAATTTCGGGGTTGGCGCTACCTACCAGTTTTCGCTTTAACCCATGTTTGATTTTATTAATTCAAAGAAATATGAACACTTTCAGAAATTTTCTAGTCAGCCTGATCTTATCTCTATTGGTTTTTTCGTGTAAAAACGAGCTCCCTATACTATCCGACTATTCCGCCTACGAATATGCCGGTACTGATGCGAACGGAGGGACATGGAAGCCGATATTATTGACGATTCCCGATCAGATCGCTATTCCGGTGCCGGATGCAATCAATTCTGCGGCTTACCAGGCTGAATTGGCTGAGGTCGTTACCGCTACCCAGAGTCTCACCAAGACTCAGGGAGAAGCTGTAGCCTATTGGACCAATAACCCCACGCTGCGTTGGAACGAAATATCCCTGGAAATGGCAGCCAAGTACAACCTGATCCCAGGTCCCAACGCTGATGGTACCTATACCTTGCCCGACCCAGCCAATCCAAACAATAAGCCGTATTTTCCTTTTGCCCATCCGGCCTATACTTGTCGGGCACTGGCTTACCTGAGCGTAGCTCAGTTTGATGGCCTGATTGCTAGCTGGCATTATAAATACACCTTTAACCGGCCCGCTCCTAAGTTGAGCAATGCCTCCGTTAACGCCAGCTATGCATCCAATAACCTTCCCACTTACCCTTCGGATGGGGCAGTAATTGCCGTAATCTCGAGGGATATTCTTACTGCAATGTTTCCGCTGGAGAAAGAATTTCTGGACCAAAAAGCCGCGGAGCACCTTGCCAGCCTGAAATGGGCGGGTGAAAACGTAGAGAGCGATATCACCGCAGGCACTACTATTGGAGTTGAAATGGCGAAAATAGCCCTCGCCAGGGCAAGTTCGGATGGAATGAAAAAAGCACAGACCCCCAAACCGGTTTCGGATTCGATCAAAGGAGCAGCTTTTGACCGTTTTGGGTGGCAATGGGACAACCTCGAAACACCGGTAAGGCCAGTTGGTCTGGCACCATTGTTCGGAAACGTAAGGCTCTGGAACGTGCCCAATGTGGAAACCGTGCGCCCCGGTCCTCCTCCCGCAATCGGATCCCCAGAATTTCAAAAAGATGCGGATGAACTGATTGACATTGCCGATCACCTGACGTTGGAGCAACGCAAAATCGCCAACTGGTGGCAGGACGGACTCGGTTCCTATACCCCTCCCGGACATTGGAACCGGTTTGCAAAGGAATACATCATCGAGGCAAAAATGAACCCCCTGCGTACGGCACGCGTGTTTGCTTACCTGAACATGGCCATCATGGATGGGGGCATCAGTTGCTGGGATACCAAGTATTTCTACCACTATCCTCGTCCGATTCAAACCATTCCCGGCTTTAAGACCATTATGGGAACGCCTAATTTTCCGAGTTATACCTCGGGGCACAGCGTTTTTTCCTCTTCGGCAGCCGAAGTGTTAAGTTACTTTTTCCCCAACGATGCCAGTCAGTTTACCAAATGGGCAGAAGAAGCGGCGATGTCGCGGGTATATGGTGGCATCCACTATCGCTTTGATGCCGAAGTGGGTCTGGCGCAAGGCCGTGACGTAGCAAAATACACCGTAGAGGTCGCAAGGCTCGACGGTGCCGATTGATTGACAGGGATTTATACTTGGGATAATGTTTTGAGATCAGCAATAGTAGGAGGCGGGCTTAGCTCGCCTCCTTTTTTTACTTAATTCTTGATAACACTGAGCATTAAAACATCCTGTTGCATCGGTTCTGGCTTCTATTTCATAAAAAGAGCAATAAGGGTGTCATGAATATTTTCAGATTGGGAGAGGGAATAAAATAATTCGATTCGATTGTTTAGTAAGGATTCCTTACTATATTTGCATCGGCAATATCGCCAAACAACATTTAAAGACATATTTCAAATGGCAAAATCAATTTTCTATCACGCAGGATGTCCTGTTTGCGTAAGTGCAGAGCACGAAATCGTGAACCTGATTGGCGCTGACAATGTTGAAATCGTTCACATTGGCGAAGACCGCAAACGAATCGCAGAAGCAGAAAAAATAGGAATAAAATCTGTTCCTGCGCTGCTAACGCCAAACGGAAATGTGTTGCACATCAATTTTGGTGCCTCTATGGCTGATGTGAAAGGCTAAAAAAATTTCTCAAAATAGTTAGGAGTCCTACTTTTGTTTCGACTTCTAACTTAGTTTTAACCATTGAAATTCAAAAGAAATGAAACATTTACTTCTTTTTCTCGGAGCATCGCTTTTTGCAGTTCAAAGTTTTGCTTGCGACAAATGCGGAAACTACAACAATGACGATTTCCAAATTAAAAATGTAAGCGTTAAGCACTCACCAGAAACTGGCTCAACCATTTGGGAAATTACGGTAAAAGGAATGGCAGGAAAAACAACGCCAACGCCAGTGGGCCAACTCAATGGAGCACCTGTATTGGGTTATGTTTTTCCAACTACACTGAAACCAACTGATGTAGGCTTTAGCAACACCGAAGGCATAGTAGCACTTGCCTTAACTTCACATCCGGATTTTGACGACACACCACTCTGGGATGAAAACAATGATAGCAACTATGCGAATGATGGAATCATTTGGCATCCGCATTGGGTAATATTAACAGAAGACAAACGTGTGGATGGTGGTTTGGCAGTAAAACAGTTTGACCCAAAAGATACAAGCGTAGTTTTGCCACCTACCAATCCGGGAATGCCTATGTATATGGATTCTCCGGGTTTTCAAGTCATCACAAAAGGAAATACCGTAAGAGTAGTTGTTCCCGATTCTCGAATGAACAACAAAACGGATTTTTCTTATGACGGAGTTTCCGCCTATATGCAAGTTAATACGGGTGGAGATGGTGGAAACGATGGTGGAGATAAACCGATGCTGGGTGTTTACAATGTGTATTCGGTAGCCAGTGGAAATTTATCTTTGCCCTATAAAGTAAAGTAAAATTATTTGCCTTGCAAAGTAGGATTTCTATCTTTGCAAGGCTTTTTTTTCAATAAATGAAACAAAACCATTTTGATTGGACTTGTCTCTTTTGTAGTTTTTATGAGCAAAAATCACCAAAAGTTTATTTCATCATTGAATTGAAAGCCTCAGTTAATAGGGCAAACGTATAACGATATGGAATATTCATCATTTAATTTGAATGAGCAAAATCAAAAAATTGAAAGCCGCATTGTAGTAGCTTTAGAAAGAATTTCGGAAGCGTTCAGAGTGCTACTCTGGAGTGAAAGCAAAGAAAACTCATTAAGCCCGATTCAAATTCAAATCTTAATTTTCATTCATTTTCATTCGTTGGAGAAATGTAAAGTAGGATATTTAGCAAGTGAGTTCAATATGACCAAAGCTACAATAAGTGATAGTGTAAAAGTGCTACTTTCTAAAGGATTAGTTACCAAAGAAACAGACCCCATCGACACAAGAAGCTATTCCCTTTCACTTACTAATGAAGGCAAAATAATAGCTAAAAAAGCATCATTATTTGCTTCTTCCATAGAACAACCTATCGAAAGTTTGACCGAAGAACAAAAAACGATCATGCTGTATGGATTGCTGAAATTGATTTATGATTTAAATAAATCGGGGATCATTACCATTCAGAGAATGTGTTTTACTTGTTCCAATTACCAACTTGAAAATGGTGTTCATTACTGCAAACTTTTGAAAATCCAACTTACTGAAAACGAATTGAGAATAGATTGCCCCGAGCACGAATTACTGCTATGACTATAATCATTGATATTTGGGGCGATTAAATTTGCGGAGGAAAACCAATCTCAAGACGGGCTATATCCGATGCAGAAGAGCTTCCCGACCCTTTTTTGAAAATATTTCTACCCACTCCTAAAAATCAAAAATCCTCATTACCCCCAAATTTCAGATCATTGGTTAACCAAATATCTAAACGGGTTCAGGATAATCCCGGAGATTCCTTAATTTCGGGTCCAATCGCTTTTACCGGATGGAATCAGTTTTCACGATATTTCGAAAAGAGGTAGCCTCCTTTTTCAACTCCCTGATTGCTTATATCGTCGTCAGCGTGTTTCTGATTGGGGTAGGGCAGTTTTTTTGGACCTACGAGTTCAATGTGCTGGAAATGGGTTATGCCAATATGGATATCCTCTTTTCCGTAGGGCCTTATCTTTTCCTTTTCCTGGTACCGGCCATCACCATGCGGGGATTTTCGGAAGAATGGAAAACCGGAACCATCGAGTTTCTTGCAACCAAGCCCCTGACCGATTGGCAGATTATCCTCGGCAAATATTTTGCGGCGGTATTTCTGGTGCTGTTTTCTCTGGTTCCTACGCTGATTTATTTTTTTTCGGTGTACTGGCTGGGGAGCCCTGTGGGCAATATAGACGTAGGCGCCACCATCGGGTCGTATATCGGTCTGTTTTGCCTAGGTGCTATTTTCGCCGCTATCGGGCTGTTTACCTCGGCCCTCACCGATAACCAGATCATCGCCTTCATCGCCGGACTGGTGCTCTGCTTCGTGTTTTACCTCGCATTTGATTTTTTGGCAGGAGTAAAAGCCCTTGATCGGGTGAATACTTTTTTTCTGAAACTGGGCATCCTCAGCCATTACCAAAGCATCAGCCGGGGCGTAATCGATACCCGCGACGTGCTTTACTTCATCACCTTTGTGGTGTCTACGCTCATCATTACCCGTATGGCGCTCCGTATGCGCAAAGCCTGAGACCCTATGCTAAAGAAAATGCAAGCCAATGTGCAGGGCCTTTTGACCATCGCTGTACTGATCGTGCTGAACCTGATTGCGTCCGCCTTCTTTCTGCGGATTGACCTGACCAAAGAAAAGCGCTACTCGCTGTCGGAGGTTAGTATCCAAACCGTTGACTCGCTCCAGTACCCGATGTACGTCACGGTTTTTCTGGAGGGAGATTTTCCGCCCAATATCCGCGAGTTTCAGGATGCCCTCGAAACCAACCTGCAGGAGCTTTCGCAGTACAGCCACGGCAACCTCAATTTTGAATTTGTCGATCCGTCTAACAACCGCGAGTTGCTTAAAGACTTTCAGTCCAAGGGCTTCGACCCTGTACCGGTAAAAGTGCGGGTGAACGCCACGGAAACCAAAATGCAGCTCATGTGGCCATTGGCGGTATTTCGCTACCGCGAGCGCGAGCAATACGTGGACCTGCTCCGGGGCGCGACCTTGCCAGATAATTCGGTGGATTTTCCACAGGCAGAATCTGACCTCGAATACAAGGTGGTATCAACCATGCGCAACCTCACCCGCGAACGCCGCGGAATTGTAGGCCTGCTTCGGGGCCACGGGGAGTGGAACAATGAGGAAGTAAACGAGCTGGGCGCCGAGCTGGCCAATAGCTATAACCTCGTGGACTACAACCAGCGTGGAAAATATGCCGGCGAAGCCATCAGCCCGGAAATCAGCGTGATGCTCATTCTGCAACCCAAAGGGGCATTTTCTGAAAGGGACAAATACGAACTCGACCAATACCTCATGCGCGGCGGAAGGCTGCTGTTTGTGCTGAGCCCCGAAGTGGTGGACATGGACATGTTTCAAAAACGCTCCACCCTCACCGACCTGCGCGACTGGAACCTCGACGACCTCTTTCTGAAATATGGCTTCAAGGTCAATTACGACCTGGTGCAGGATTTTGTGAACGAATCAACCGATGTGTTTATCGAAAGCGGCTCTGGCGGTACGTTTGCTTCGCAAAAATGGCCTTTTTACCCACTGGTGCGCAGCTTTCCCCGCCTGCCCATGACCCGCAACGTAGAGGGCGTTCTGCTGCGGTACCCCAGTTCGATCGATACCCTGCACCGCCCTTTCATCAGCCATTCTGTCTTTTTAACTACTTCGCCCCGCAGCCGCAAGCTGGATGGCCGCCAGTTTATTGACCTCAATGAAGTGATGCAGAGTCCGCCGCCGCAGTCGCTGTACAACAAAGGTCCGCAGATTGTGGGCGACGTAGCAGAGGGCTTGTTTACTTCGCTCTTTACCGGTCGGCAGGCACCCGTTGATTCCTTTGCCCCGCAACCTCCTACCGTGATGTTTGGGCAACAAAATAACCCCCTGGCACCCGGAGCGGTAGCCATTATCAGCGATGGTAATTTTGTGCGTCCGAGGTTTTTTCGGGGAGATTACACCTATATGCCTTACGACAACAAGGCGCTGGTGCTGAACCTGGTCGATTACCTTGCCGGCGACGAAGCCCTCACCCGTATCCGCTCCAAGGAAGTGGTGGTGCGTAGCCTCGATCAGGAGAAAATCCACGACCATTCCAGCCTGCTCCGCTACCTCAACTTGCTGCTGCCGGTGGTGCTGGTGGTAGCGTTTGGCTTCATTAGGGCCTGGTGGCGCAAGCGAAAAAACGAGCGTAAGAAGATTTCCTGAGCAGGGAGGCAGGGGATTGGCTTAACGGTTAGGCACATTTTCTGTCAAAAGAAGCTCCTGGAACGGGCTTGGCTTCAGTAGAAGTCGGTCATTTTCCTTTTCTGTAAAATTCATTATTCTCCTCTTCGCCAAACAAAGTGGTCATATATAATCTTGTGTATATTTAGCCGTTGACCCTAAAAATTGATGCGGACTTTTCTGCTCATTCTGTTTGGATGTATGGCCTTATCCCTCACATGGGGACAGCAGGCGGCTACCCGCTGGGTAATCGGCAACGGCTATGGGCTAGATTTCAGCACACAACCTCCTACGGTGGACTCGGCCAATTACCAGGCGACCTCGCCCCATATTTCCTCTATTTGCGACAAAGCGGGCAATCTCTTGTTTTATACCGACGGTGCCTTTGCCTGGAATGCCAGCCACCAGCTCATCAGCACCACCCGAATGGCCGAAGACGATCCTGAATGGGTCCTCATCGTGCCCCAGCCCCAAAGCAGCCGCTATTATATTTTCACCGCACAAACGGCCAATGGCTTCTCCAAAGCCCAGTATGCGGTGATCGACATGGCGGCCAATGGGGGGCAAGGTGCGATCGTGGAACCTTTGCAGGTATTGAGGACCGATATTGGCCAGGACTGGAACATCTCCGCACAGGGTTTTTGCAATGGCAGCCTGTATTGGATCGTGCTTTCGAATCCGGGATATGTAAATCAAACGGGAACTGTGATTTTGAGGAGCTATCGGTTGGATAGCCAGGGTTTGGATATTGTTCCGGTTGTAAGCTATCCCGGGCAGACGGTGGGTTTTCAGATGGTAAATGCTTTGGCGATGCGGTTTTCGCCTTCGGGGCTAAAGGTCGCCTTTCGTGCTACCGGCATTGTAAGCGCCGATTTCAATCCACTAACCGGCGAGTTCAGCCATTTTGAGCGGGTGGACCCAGTTACCACGGCTTATTTTCTGGAGTTTTCTCCCAATGGCAGGTACCTCTATGGCGTAGAGGTAAAGGGCTCGGTGGGCACGCCTGGCGATTCGCTGTATTCTACCCTGGCGCAGTACGATATGCAGGCGGGCAGTCCTGCAGCTATCTTCGCTTCCCGTGTGTTGCTGCACCTTGGAAAACCTCTTGCTGCCCCACAAACGGGCCCCGATGGCAAAATCTACCTGCTGAAAACCCGCTCCGATCTTTTTCAGCCCAGCTTCTCCATTATCCAGCAGCCCGATTTGCCGGGTACTTCCTGCAATTTTGTGCTCGATGCTTTGCCTTTGCCGAGCCGCTTTCCCAATACCTATTCGGTCTGGGTGCCTATGTTGCCCAACAACCTCATCCATAACTTCGCAAGGGTCTTTCCTACAGATTTTGCCGGACCCGATCAGGTGGTTTGCCCCGGCGAAACAGCCCCTTTGGGCACGACTCTGCCCGCCAGCTATGCCTATGAATGGAAGCCGGGCGATTTTCTCAGCCAGCCCCAAAGCTCCCAGACGGGCTTTAACTATCCTTTCGATCTCTATCAGGATTCCAGTTTTTCCTATATCCTAGGGGCACAGGTTGATTATTGCTACCTCGAAGACACCGTGGTGGTCACAGTAAAGAAAAAGCCGCTTCCGCCCGTTATGGAGGGATTGAAGGCGGTTTGTCCCGGTTCTGAAGGAGTTGTTTATCAGGTGATTAACCCTCAGGATTCTGTTTCTTATTTTTGGACCACGGGAGGAGGCACCCTGGTTTCCGGTCAGGGAACGAGCCGTATTGAGGTAGATTGGGGGAATGTATCCGGGACAGGATATGTGCGGGTGGTCCCGTCATTTATCAACGGGTGTGAAGGCGACCCGGTGGATTTCCCGGTGCAGATTTCGACGTTGCTGGAGCCTGGTTTGCCCTATGGTCCGAGTGAGATCTGCGTGGAGAAGAAAGATAACCTCCTGTATTCGATAGCAGGGGCACCAGGTAGCAGCTACACCTGGCATGTTTCCGGCGGGGCCATTACCGGGCAGCCCGCACCCGGCCAGGTGAGTGTGTCGTGGACGGGCACGGGGCTGCACGAAATTTGGGCGGAGGTGGCGATCACCACCAGTGATACAGTCTGTGCGGGGATTTCGGATACGCTCCAGGTAGAAGTCTTCAGCGATTCAGGCTACGTAGAACTCCTTTTTGCTACTACGTTGGTGTCAGATGAGCATCTTATCCAACTTTTTTGCTTTCCACGCAAGGTGCGTTCTGCATTGGATTCTATCACCATCTGGCGGCGGGAACCCGGGAGTGTGTGGGCGGAGGCCGGTAAAATGGATATCCGTGGCATTACCTTTAATGATCCCGCTCTCCAAACCGATGATACGCCCTACGAATACCAGGTAACAACCGGAAATGTCTGCCGATCACCGATTTTCAGCGATATCCATCGCTCGGTCCTGCTCACTGCTGTGAGTGATACGGTCGCAGAAGAAGTACGGCTCGAGTGGACACCCTACCTGGGCTGGCCGGTGAAATACTATCAGTTGCTCGACAAGCCATCCGGAGCCGCAGACTATGTGGTGATAAATACCTTTTTGCCTGATGTTACCTCCACGGTGCTGAAAATCGGCAACGCAGGTGCTGAGCATCAATATCGGATTCTGGCCCAAAGTGCCGACGTTTGGGGGTCGCTCTCAAATGAGGTGGAGGCATACTTTAGAGATGATATTTTTATTCCCAATGTGTTCACTCCTAATGGCGACGGTATCAGCGACCGATGGATCATCAAGAGGCTGAACTATTACCCCGATAACATACTTCACGTTTACGACCGCTGGGGAAGGTTGATTTTCGAAGTAAATAACTACCGGAATAACTGGTCGGGGTCTGCGCTGGCCGAGGGCGTTTACTATTATGTGCTTACGCTCGGCCCCGGACTGCCCGTGTACAAGGGAAGCGTGACCCTGCTGCGGTAGCTGAGCATTTGTCGGATTATCCCTTTTGAAAATTACAGATTGTTAATTCAGTGCTGACTGCATGTGTAGTTTTAGGTAGGCTTTCGTTTGCCTGGAGTTTTGAATGGGGCGGAAGAAAAGCCCCGTAAAAGCAGGAAGATGAATCGAAATCGATTGCATTTCCGGTAATCGCGGAAGTATGTCGAATTCTTATAAAACATCTATATTTATAGATATGTTATTATTAAGGGTGTTTATCTAACAAATCGAAATTTTTTTAAATTTTTTTCTGAGAAATTTGCAAAAGTCCAAAAACGCCCCTACCTTTGATATGTTCAGTTGAGGGAAATAAGACACCAACACGCTGAACACGATCTTTAACAAAATGCAGGATGGTGAAATTGGAAGCCACACCCTCTCGTCTCGGGGGCGAGGGTTTGGGATAAACCCCGGGCCATAGTGCCCGGGGCTAACCACCTCCATGAAGGTTCGAGACCTTCTCCTGCATCTCGCGAGTAGTAGTAGTCCTTTTTGACTTGATCCCCGGAACGCCGTCTGGGGATCTTTTTTTTGCCCCTGTTTTTCGTTCTCCGATTGTCGGAAAAGAAAAATCATCGGCAGCAAAGGGCGACACTTGACAAGGTATTTTTGAGGTGAAAAAGAAAGGCCATTTCCGGAAGGAAATGGCCTTTCTTTTTGGGCAATTGCCTGATCAGGCTTTTACCGCTTGTGCCCGGTAGGCGTTTGCAAAATCGACCGCGAACGACTCCAGAGTAGTAGGGGTGGTGTTTGACGCATTGCGCTCAAATCCTTCGTTTAAGCCGCCTGCATTTGCCAGTTGACAAAACTCGATATACAAGTCAGCCAGATTGGGATTAAGTCCATTTTGGATCATGGCTGCCCGGGCCTGGTCGTAGGGGAAGAAAATCCAGGCGAGGTCAGGTTTACCAATGGCTGCTCCGAGGATCGATGCTGCCTCATTCAGGGTGTAGTCGCGGGGACCGGCTACCATTTCCACTAATTTTCCTTCAAAATCGAGTGCAAGCAAATGCTGAAAAGCTTTTGTTGCAATGTCCTGGGTATGCGCCATGGCCATTGGAATATCCCCTTTGATGGGGAATCCTGCCAGCCCGTTCACCATGTCCACCATGCCTACCGAGCTGAAGAAATTTTCCATAAAGTAGCCTGCCCGCAGGTGCAAAGCATTGAGTCCTTCGATGGCGTTCAGTTGTTGCTCAAAATAGTACAGGCCATTGAGTACCCCGTTGTTTTCGGGTAAATGCGAGCCCATGCTGCTCAGGGTCACGATATTGGGCACCTGATTCGCACGTAAGGCGGTCACGAAGGCGTCTGCAACCCGACCCTGGTAGGCGCGGAAGTCGTCAGTAGCAAAATGAGGCGGAATGAGCGCGTACACGGCGGTAGCGCCCCGGAAGGTTTGGGTGAGAAATGCGCTGTCTTCCAGATCGCCCACAGCGGCAATGGCGCCCTGGGCCACGAGGGCCGACAACTTTTCGGCGCTGCGTCCGATAGCGGTAACGGGTTTGCCTGCTTTGAGCAGGGCTTCTGCGATGCGGTGACCGGTGTTTCCGGTCGCTCCTGTGATGATGTACATAGAAATGAAATTAAAGATACAAACTGGTTGGTATGTTTTCGGGTCCAAAAAAACGGGCACTATCGCCCGTTGATTGGGGTCAGTTTTGACTGAAAAGTTCGGGTTGGTTGAGCATCTCGCTGATGCTATCAAAAGAGCGGTAGCCATAGGCGACCTGGTAGAGCTGGTTGTTGTTGAGGAGCAGTAAAGACGGAAAACCACGCACACCGATCTTGCCCATCTGCTCAAATTCGCTCTGGGTAGCGGTTGCAATCGCCGGATCATTCCACTTTTGCAAAAACTGTTCTTCACTCAATCCGGCTTCCTCTGCTAGTTTGAAATAGCTTTCAGGTTGATTTAGGTCCTTTCCTTCCACATAAACCAATTGCTGAATGGCTGATCCCCAACGTACGGCGCGGTCTTTATCGGTTTCTTTCAAAATAATAAAGGCACGGGAAGGCGGTTCTGAATCGCTGATGGTTGAACCCTCTTCCAGCAATTCGCGATAAGCGGCACTCACGGTTACGCCGGTGGTCGATTCCAATCGCGGCAATGCGCCGAAAATGTACGATTTCATGGCACCCATGGGGCCTACCCGTTCGCCGGTAACCATGCCACCGGTCCATACTTCGAAGTGAAACCGATCGCTAAAGGTGTCGTGCAATTGCCGGATAACCGGGCTGAATCCATAGCACCAGCCACACAGCGGGTCAAAAAGATAGATCAGGATGGGTTTTTGGTCAGACATAAGTACCTACTGGTTGGTATGCGTTGGGTAAAAAAAAGGTCAGGCCCGGAGGGTATGGAGGTAATCCTGCAATTGAATGAAGGTATCGGCCATGAGCTGCCCGTCCTGAAAGGTTTTGCTGAGGCCGAAAGCGCCTTCCACAGCCGAGAGGATCATCCATGCGGCAGCATCGGGGTTGACGGAGGGTTTGACTTGTTGGTTGGCAACGCCCCTTTTCAGCCCTGCAGCCAGGGAGCGGTGCATCGCTTTCAGGATAGCAGCCAGCCGGTTGCGGAAGCCTTCATCGAGTGGCGACATTTCCTGAATAAGGTTGTTGAGCGGGCAACCGAGGGCAATGTCGTCGGTTTTGGCAGGGTGAAGGAGCACATTGAGCAAGGTTTGAACCTGGTCGATGGGGTGGTCATTTTTGGTCTGAATATCGCCCCAGATACCCAGATATGCCGGAGAAATTATCTCCTCCACTACGGCATAGCCGAGGTCTTTTTTCGAAGGAAAATAGTGATAAAGCGCCCCTTTGGTTACGCCCAGCGCTGCAATGACCTTATCCGGCCGCACGCCCTGAAAGCCGTGCCTGCGCATGGCGTGGTAGTTTGCCTGAAGAATAAGGGTGCGGGTGTCTTGCATGGTCCAAAGATATACATACTGGTTGGTATGTTGCAAGCAATTTGCTGGAAATTTTTTCAATAAGGATTCAGATGCCGGAAAAGAATGTGGCGCTCCAGAAGAGTAGGTAGAAATTTGGCTATGTGGGGAAATACTGGATATATTCACATGGTCATATGTAGTTTTTCTCTTTCCCAACAACCCCTTTTTACACATGAGTACAGCCCCTAATCCCCAAAGGCTATTTCTAGCCAGTTGTATTGCCCTGATTACTACCGCCATGACATTTGCCATCCGCGCCCGCCTCGAAGGTGTTTTTGGCGAAAATGGTGTCGGCCTCACTGGCGAACAGATCGGAGCAGCTTTTGCACCCGCCTTTTTCGGATTTACGATTGCCATGATTATCGGTGGACCGCTGGTAGATGCCCTGGGCATGAAGCGGATCCTGAACCTTGCCTTTGTTGGTCATTTACTGGGCATCATTGTTACCCTGTTGGCCAAAGATTTCTGGACACTTTTTGCGGGCACCCTGCTTATTGGTATTGGAAACGGGATGGTGGAAGCCGCCTGTAATCCCCTGGTTGCTACTCTTTTCACCAAAGAGAAAACCAAGATGCTAAACCGCTTTCACGTGTGGTTTCCGGGTGGAATCGTGATCGGTTCTGTGGTCGCTTACTTGTTGGTAGATATCATGGGCCTGAGCTGGCAAATCATGGTATGCTCCTTGTTCATTCCTTTGTTTACCTATGGCTTCCTTTTTTGGGGCCAATCCTTTCCGGTTACGGAACGCGTGGAAATGGGCGTGTCCTCCAGTGGAATGTGGAAAGCCCTGGCTACTCCCTTGTTCATTTTCATTGCCATCTGTATGTTGCTCACAGCAGCCACCGAGCTGGGTACCAATCAGAGAATCAGTGCTTTGCTTGAAACTACGCAGGTAGCCCCGCTGCTGGTGCTGGCTTTCATCAATATTATTATGGCTTCAGGCCGCGCTTTTGCCGGGCCGGTTGCGCATCGCCTGAGCACGAGTGGCATGCTGCTTTTTTCTGCGGTATTTTCCTTAATCGGGCTGGTATTGTTGAGCTATGCTTCGGGCATGGGTACTTTTGCCGCAGCCGCCGTATTTGCCATTGGCATTACCTTCTTCTGGCCCACCATGCTTTCCTTCGTTTCAGAAAATATACCCGAAAGCGGGGCCCTCGGCTTGTCTGTGATGGGCGGCCTGGGCATGTTTTCTACCTCCATTGTGCTGCCTTTGATTGGCAAAGTAATGGATGAAAATACCACCGGTGGCGAAACCCTGCGCATCATTGCCTTCCTGCCTGCGATACTCGTAATCGCTTTCGCCGGATTGTATTTCTACATGCGCAACCGCAGATTAGCTCAGGCTTCCTGATGCTTTTTCTGGAATAATCGTCTCATACCATAGCGAAAGGCTTAGGGTTGGTAAAAATGGATGCTATTTTTACCGCTAAACCCTAAGCCTTTCTTTTTTGCCCATGAAAGCCACCCTCCCTCTTCTGCTCTTGCTGGCAATGATAGCCAGTTACGGCTGCAAGCAAGAACCTGCTGGTTCGCTAGCGCCTCAGTCCCTCACTATCGAATACCTGCACAACCCGATCGGGGTGGCTACGGCTACCCCGCGCCTCTCGTGGCAGCTCAGCGATAGCCGCCGGGGCGCCGCACAAACGGGCTTTCAGGTAGTGGTGGCCCGTACCGAGGATTTGCTTACCCCCGAAAAAGCCGATGTCTGGAACTCCGACCGCCAGGAAAGCGACCAGTCACACCTCGTTGATTACGCCGGAAAACCCCTCGAAGGCGGCCTTACCTATTGGTGGAAAGTGCGCACCTGGGACCAGGACGGCAAGCCTTCCCCCTGGAGCGAAGCAGCTTCTTTTGAAGTAGCGATTGCTGCTGAAATTTTGCAAAAAGTGCCCTGGGTGGGCATTGACGTGCCCAAAGCTGCCACCACCAACCGCCTCGGCGATACCCTGCGGGTGCCCCGTTCGGTGATGCTTAGGGGAGAATTTTCCTGCAAAGAAAAACCCCTGCGTGCACGTGCCTATGTGAGCGGTGCCGGAGGCTATGCGTTAAGCATCAACGGACAAAAGGTGAGCGGGGACGTCTTTTCGCCGGGCTGGACCGATTACCACCAGCGCATCCACTTCCAGACCTACGACGTGACTTCGCTCCTGAAAATGGGCAAAAACGCAGCAGGCGCATTGCTCGGCAATCTTTGGTGGAGCAGCGGGCTGGGTTGGGATGGATCCAAAGTGTACAGCGAAGGTCCGCTCCGGTTTATGGCGATGATCGTGGTAGAATATGCTCAAGGGAAAACGGATACTTTTCGTACCGGGCCGTCGTGGACAGGTGCCCTTTCCCCCATTGTAGAAAATACCCTGTATCACGGAGAAGTGTACGATGCGCGGCTGGAGCAGGCCGGTTGGGACAAAGCCGGTTTTGATGCCAAAAGCTGGACTCCTGTAGCTACACTGGAAGCACCTTCGCCTGCCATTACCCCGGCATTGGCGCCGCCTGTGCTCGAAACAGAAGTGCTTGCAGTGGTTTCAATCAAGGAAATGGGCAAGGATACGTTCATTGCTGACCTCGGACAAAACTTTTCGGGGGTGGTGCGCCTCAAGGTAAAAGGAAGTGCCGGAACCCGGGTACAGTTGCGCTTCGGCGAAATTGTGCAACCCGATGGACGACTCTATACCGAAAACCTGCGTACTGCCCGGGCAACCGATGCCTATATCCTGAAAGGTGCCGGCGAAGAAGTATGGGCACCGAACTTCACCTATCACGGTTTTCGCTATGTAGAAATAACCGGTTATCCGGGCACGCCCACCAAGGAAGCCGTGTCTGGTATCGTGCTCAACAGCAACCTGCCGCAAACGGGCGTTTTTGCCAGTGACAACAAAATCCTCAACCAATTGGAGCACAACATCGGTTGGGGCTTCCGAAGCAATTTCATGAGCATCCCCACCGATTGCCCGCAGCGCGACGAGCGCCTGGGGTGGATGGGCGACATACAGGCGGTAGGCCCCACGGCCTGCTACCAATGGGAAATGCTCCCTTTCATGAACCAGTACCTGCAGGCCATTCGCGATGGGCAGGACAAATCGGGCTATGTGTACGATGTAAATCCGGCCATTGTGGTGGATGGTCCGGCGAAACCCGGCTGGGGCGATGCCATTGCCATCCTTCCCTGGACGCTGTACCGCTTCTATGGAGATAAGCAGGTGCTGGCAGACAATTACACCGCGATAAAATCGTGGGTGGAATACATGTCCAGCCAGAGTAAAGGGGATTTATACTACTGGAAAAACAAAGAGAATAACTGGTTTGGCTACGGCGACTGGATCGCAACTGAGCCTTCGCCTGGCAAGCCCATCGGGGCGGCTTATTATTTTAGGAGCGCCCAGATACTGGCAAAAATGGCCGAACTCCTCGGGCGCACCGATGATGCCCGTAAATACGATTCGCTCACGGTGCGGATCGCACAGGCGTTTAATGCGGCTTATTTTGACAAAACCACCTCTCAATACGAAGGCAAAACCCAAACAGCGAACCTGTTGCCGGTGGCTTTTGGCATTAGCCCTCCTGACGATGCCCCTGCCGTGATGCGCAATGTGGTAAAGAACGTGCTCGACCACGAAGTTCACCTCACTACCGGCTTTTTGGGTACGGGTATGTTGCTGCCGATGCTCAGCGACTTTGGCGAGCACGACCTGGCCTGGCAGCTTTCGCAGCAAACCACCGCGCCATCATGGGGCTACATGGTGGACCAGGGCGCTACGACCTTCTGGGAGTTGTGGGACAGTGACAAAAAAGGCCCTGCGATGAATTCGCGCAACCACTACGCCATGGCCGCGATCGGCGAATGGATGTACGGCTACCTCGCCGGTATTCAGCCCGACGGCAACCACCCCGGTTTCAAGCAGTTTCTGGTTGCGCCCCGGCCCGTGGGTAAGCTACGCTCCGCCCGTGCAAAACTGACCACGCCCTACGGGCAGCTGGCGGTGCAATGGGAGGTGCTGGGCAAAGAGTTTTCGCTGCACGTATTGGTGCCGCCTAATACCAAGGCCACCGTGCTCATTCCTTTGCTGAAAAAAACTACCCCCAGCCTGCTGGAAAGCGAGGAGTTTATTTACAAAGACGAAGGCCCGCTGCCCGAACACCCGCATATCCGCTTTTTGGGCAGGGATGAAGACGTGATCGCCCTGGAGGTCGATGCCGGCGATTATCACTTTCAATTATTCTGAAAAAATATAAGCAGGCCGTAATTTTCTGTGAAATGCAACGACCCATAGACCGTGGGAGTCAGAATAACCATGGAACAGGAGTTTTTGCACATCGTGAACGAAAACCAGGGAATCCTGCACAAGGTGTCGCGTACCTATGCTGACTCCGAAAAGGACCGTGAGGACTTGTTTCAGGACATGGTCATGCACCTGTGGAAGGCCTTTCCGTCATTCAGGGCGGAGTCGAAGGTAAGTACCTGGATGTACCGCATAGCCCTGAACGTAGCCATTACCGGACTGAGAAAACGCAAGCGCAGGCCGGAGCTCTCCGCCCTGGATATTGCCTTGCAGGTGCCAGTCACTACCAATGATCTGGAGGAAGAAGTAGCCCTGCTCTACCGGGCCATCCGGCAACTGCCGCAAGTGGAGCGGGCGCTGGTATTGCTTTACCTCGAAGACTGCTCCTACGAAGAAATAGCCGAAGTGTTGGGAATAACCCCTAACCATGTGGGCGTCAAGCTCTACCGGGTGCGCAACAAAATACGCCAGATCCTCGAACCACACCTTAACCCATGAACCTCGAGCAACTCAAATCAACCTGGCAAAACCAAGCGGTGCAAACACGTACCCTGGAATCGGCTGGTTTACAGCGGATGGTCAGCGAACGCTCATCGAACATACGTCGGCGGATCAACCTGAGCATTCGGATAGAAGTGATTCTGATCGTATTAATCCTGATTTGGGGTTTAGTATCCCAGTTTCCCTATGCCACCGCAGGGGCAAAATTTAACCTCGGATGGTTGGTGGTATCGGGTGGGGTCAGCCTCGCTTTTTACGCCTACAAATTCCGGGTGCTGAACCGGATTGACCTCAGCGGCCTGTCGCTGCGCGATAACCTTCAGGAGCTGAACCGCAGGATGCGGTGGTTTATGCGGGTATATGATGTGATGATTGTGGTCGTTTTTCCGGCCATGCTGGTCAGTTCTTTCATTTTTGGCATGTTCATGGGGCTTTCGTCTAAAGGCAAAACCTTTGCCGATGTTGAGCTGGGGGTGTGGGTGATATCCCTGGTAATAGTTTTGGCTGTAAGTGCGGGGTTCATTGCTTTGAGCAAAGTGTATATCTGGTTTATGTATGGTCGTTCATTTCAGAAATTGAAAAAGACATTGGCAGAACTGGAGGCAGATAACAGCCTCGATGATCTGGGAATTGAGGCTGAAAACTATTGATACTTTTTCCATGAAAAACCTGGTGCTGGGGTTCTTTTGCTGCTTTATCTGGATGCAGGGCGTGGTTTTGGGACAAGAAACGATTCGCGGCAAAGTGGTGGATGCGAAGTCGGGCCAACCGATTGCTTTTGCCAATGTGCTGGTGAATAAAGCCAGGCACCAGGGCGTGGTGGCAGGGCTCGACGGGCAGTTTCGGGCAAGTATTTCTTCGAAAAATGACAGTCTGTTTGTGTCTTGTCTGGGGTATTTTCCCTTTCGGGGCGTATGGTCGCAGCTCGGGCAAAAAGATTCTGTTTGGGTCATTTCGCTCCGCGAAAAACAAACCGCCATCAGTGCCGTGGAGATCGAAGCCTACCGCGACCCAGGTTTTGCCATCATGAAACGGGTGATCAATAACCTCGAATTTAACGACCCGGAGCGCCTTCCTTCCTTTGCGTACCGAAGCTACAGCAAGTTTCTTTTCGACTTTCTGCCCGTTGGGAGCGATACCACCGGCTGGTCGCAATCCGACAAAGAGCTATTCGAAATCGCCGATTCGCTGGGGATCATGGTGCTGGAATCGGTCACGGAGCGAAAGTTTCTCGCCCCTTCGCATACCGAAGAAAAGGTGGTAGCCGCCCGGATTTCGGGGTTCCAGCAACCCCAATTTGCCCTGTTGGCCACCGACCTCCAGCCATTTTCCTTTTACCGGCCCCTCATTACCCTGCTGGAACAAGACTATGTGAGCCCTCTCAATAAGCGATTCTGGACCCGCTATCATTTTTCCTGCCTCGATACCCTGATTCGAGAAAACGATTCTATTTTCTACCTCCAGTTTGGCCCCAAAGGAGGGCTAACCTTTCCTTCGCTTACAGGTACCCTGCATGTAACGAGCAACGGCTACGCCCTGGTGGATATTCAGGCAGCTCCGGATGCCGAAGGTCCGATGAATATAACTGTCAGGCAGGATTACCACCGCCCCGACAGTGTGCATTGGTTCCCTTTTTCGCTACGGGTAAACCTCGAATCGATGGCTTTTTCGCCTAAAAATGGCCTTCGGCTTTCGGGAGAGAGCTTTTTCAAGGATGTAGCGGTAGGCACTCCTTTGCGGAAGCGCGATTTTGGCATCGATGAGGTATTTATGGACAAAGGTGCCGCCGTTAACCGGGATAGCTATTGGGATTCGGTGCGGGTATCGCCGCTCACGGTGAAAGAAATAGCCACTTATCAATTGCTGGACAGTATGGGGTCGGATGGCTCGCTGGACAAGCTGGTTAACTGGACCGAATCCATTTCCGGCGGATATTTCAACCTCGGGCAAGTAGAAGTAAACCTCAACCGACTTGCAACCTTCAATGGTTACGAAGCCACCCGCCTGGGCCTGAGTTTGCGCCCCCACGCCCTGATGTTCGGCTTTCTGCAACCAGAAGCCTACTTCGCTTACGGTATTCGCGACAAGACATGGAAATACGGCGGGGACCTGCGGGTGGTTTTTGACCGGCAGGCCGATTGGCAATGGAAAATATACGCCTCTCAGGACCTCGAAGAGCCCGGCCGTGCCTGGTCCATATATCAGGCACCTACCCAACAAGTGCGCGACCTGGTGGGCTACCGAATGGACAGCGTGCGCAAGGCGGGCTCCTGGGTATCGGGTCGCTTGTTTAAGTACCTGACATTCAAGGCCGGAGCCGAGTGGGCGGACCATAATCCTACCTATGACTATCAATGGAATGGCCACGAGAGCAGCCATTATACCTGGGTCGAAGGGCTGCTGCGGTGGAGGCTGGCCTGGGGGGAGAAATACAGCCACATGTTCAACCTACGTACCGTGAGTTCGCGTCCCTGGCCGGTGGTAGAGGGGGAAGTAAGTCGGGGCTGGGGGCTGGTGCCGGATAATTTCAGCTTCACGCGGCTTTCGGTGCAGGTTAGCCACAGATGGGCCACAGGCACAGGGGGAAATTCCCAGCTGATGGTGGTCGGCGAAAAGCTGTGGGGGGATGCGCCGCTCGCTCGTTTGTTTTTTATTAATGGCACCCGGGGGGTAGATAACCGCTGGCTATTCGGGCCCGGTTCTTTCCAAACACTAGGCCCATACCGCTATGTGGCCGACCAGTATGTGGCCCTGTTTTACCGGCACCTTTTTGGGATCTATTTTTTTGAAAATAAACACAGCCGCCCCCAGCCCGAATTTCTCCAATCATTCGCCATTGGAAGCCTGCGCAATCCAGAGCGACACCAGGGCGACCGGCTTTTGATGCAGGCACCGATAAAAGGAATTGCCGAGACGGGCCTGATGATCAATGGTTTACTGCGCTACGAGATTTCGAGTGTAGGGTACATCGGGCTTTTTATCGGATCCTTTTGGCAATGGTACCCGGCACCGCTGGATGACTGGCGGGGCAGCGTGATTTTCAAAGCCGGTTTAAGGTTTACGACACGGTAGTTTTCACGGGGATGCTACCGAATGAGAGTTATTAACAGAAAACTGCCCGAAGGTTGGGTAAGTAATATTTCGAAGTATGTAATATTTAAAAAATAATTCAATGCCATCCTAAGCCATGCCTCCGCAAATTTGAGTGCAATAAAATGGTATGGCTGAACATCGGATTAAAACAGACCTCAAAACCAAAGCTTCTTTAAGTGTAGGGGTAAAGAGTATCATGGTCGGTATCGGAGCTGCAATTCTCGCAGCATCGATGTGGCTGTTGATCGTCGATCCCGGGCCTACTGATCCCCCAATTCAAAGAATCAGGAAGGCCCCCAATGAGTCTTATCAGGCGGTAATCCGCAATAAAACGGTTTCCGGAAGACGGCTGCAAACGGCCGAAGCTGAATTGTACCAGCTGTTGGGGGTGAAAAATCCTACGGCTGAGCAAACGGCCCGCAAAGACCGCCTGGAACAGGTAATCCCGCTCTTGCGCCGCGCAGAGGACCTTGAGTTGCGCCTGCAATGGTCAGCCCAGCGCCCTGAGCTCGACCAGGCCGATTTGCAAAATGAACTGAAAGTGATCAACCAGCAAATTCAGACGATCCCCTGAAAAATTCTACATGAAGATGTCTTCCCTGCTTCGCTTGCTTTTGCCTTTTACCCTCTTGTTTTTGGGCTATTTTTCCTTGCATGCTCAATGTGGGGAGGACGGCCTGGAGGTGGTGATGGAAGAAACATTCGATGGGGGAATCCCCGTTGATTGGGCTAAAAGTGGAGCATGGAAATCAGACAGTGCCAATTTGGGCCTGTACCCCAATCCGGGTACGGGCAATTGGGCTTATTTGCCCCTGATGAAAACCTCCAGCGAAATCGCTTACCTGGAGTCTCCCGAATGGGACCTTTCCGTATTTGAAAATGGAAGGGTGGTGTTAAGTTTTGAGCTGTTTACGGCTGATTATCAGGAGAGAGGAAGGTGCATGCTGGATATTTGGAATGGCACCGGCTGGGAAAATATTATGATAGAAGAGTCGGAGTTTGCCGGCGAAATTGCAGCGGACATCAGCGACAGGGTAGGGCCTGCTTTCAAATTCAGGGTACGATTTGATCCTGAAGGTGGTTGGGCCTGGGGCATGGGAATAGACGAAGTACGCCTATCTGCAAACCTCACCGAATGTGGAAACGGCAAATGTGAAAACGGTGAAAATTTTGATACCTGCCCCGGTGACTGCCCCCCGCCTGTTGGTCCGGCACCTGCCTGGATTTCGATAGGAAAAAACCTAAATGCACAGTCGGTCACCTACCGCAATTTTATGCGCGGCACCGGCTGCGACGATTGCTCAGAACCTGTGGACCTGGGGTTTGGCTTTGCCTTGTACGGGCAAAATTTCACCCAGGCCTATCTCAATGCCAATGGGAGTTTTACTTTTGGCGGGCCCTCAGCCGAGTACCATCCTGAACCTTTTTGCCTCAACGGCCCGAAAATGATTGCTGCTTTTTATGCAGACATGGACCTGACCTACAGCGGTTCGCTTAAATATTATGTCGATCCGGACCACCATTATTTTATCGCTACTTGGACAAATGCACCCTACTATGGATGTGAAAGGCCCTGTGTGCAAACCAATACCTTTCAAATTATCCTCACTGATGGCTCTATCCGCCAGGTGGGAACCAAAATAATTCCTGCAGGAACCAACGTAATCATTAACTACGGCGATCTTGGGTGGAGCGCTGGCACCTCCACCGGGGGCGTAAACGGCTTTGGTGGGCAGCCAGCTGTGGTTGGTATCAACCACGGGGATGGAAATACGTGCCTGGGATATGGAGCGTTTGAGCATCCAGGCTATACCTATGCAGGAAAGACCGACTCGGGATGCGGTGCGAGTGGGGTTGATTTTTTAGATTACCAAACCTTGTGCTTCAATGCTGGTATCGGTGAGCTCCAGGATGCGGGTGAGCCGCTCCCGCTATACGTGGAGCCGGGTGATCATGTCAACCGCTTGTCGTGGTATTTTTTGCCTGAAAATGACATTATCCGTTTTGAAATAGCTCGATCTTCGGATGGACAGCTGTATGAGTTGTTGGGTGAATTTGATCCAGCCGCCGTGAAGAATTTGGTTGGGCCCGGATATAGTTTTGAAGATAAAAATCTATCTGTCGGCAGATGGTTTTACCGGGTGCAGTGCATTACCCGGGGGGGGCAAACCATCACCTCAGCAGCCGTACAGGGCGCTACCATTGAGTCTCAAGCAGTCGCGTCTATGCAAATATTAAGCATTGGCCCCAATCCTTTTGAATCAGAACTGAACGTAAGGATGATGTCTGTAACCGATCAGGAAGTGAGCTGGCAGCTCATGGACATGTCAGGTCGCCCGGTAATGTCAGGCACCTGGCTTATGGCTACAGGTAGAAACGAACGTCGGTTTGCGGTGCCAAATTTGCCCGCTGGTCAATATATCTGGGTGGCGAACAATAAGCTGGAAGTCGTGCGGCGAAATCTGATCAAGCTTTAGGGCGGGTAATGTAGGGTGCGAATGAAACCCACCGTTATTGATATGGGCATTGTGGATGTGTGTGGGCTTGATCCTATTGTGGTGCGTATCAAACCCACCGCTGGTGATGGGGCTTTTTGGGGGTGCGGGTGCCCGATCCTGATGCACAGGCCTACTCTTTCGCGGCGGGTTTGATACCCGCCAGACGCGGGAAGGATGGCCTGATTTTTTTTGTGGTGGGTGTCAAACCCACAGTTATTGATGTGGGCTTTGTAGATGTGTGTGGGCTTGATCCTATTGTGGTGGGTATCAAACCCACCGCTGGTGATGGGGCTTTTTGGGGGTGCGGGTGCCCGATCCTGATGCACAGGCCTCCTCTTTCGCGGCGGGTTTGATACCCGCCAAACGCCCACCGTTATTGATGTAGGCTTTGTGGATGTGTGTCGGCTTGATCCTATTGTGGTGGGTATCAAACCCACCGCTGTTGATGGGGCTTTTTGGGGGTGCGGATGTCCGATCCAAATGCCCAGGCCTACTCCTTCGTGGCGGGTTCGATACCCACCAGACGCAGGAATTGTTTTTTGAATAATCGCAAAATATTTTATGCTCACGGGTGCATGTGGTTGTGTGCTATTTCGTCTTTCTGTTTAATATGTGAAAAAAAATATGCTTCCAGGATCGGGTTATAAAAACCGTCAAACGTACTTCTCGCTATGGGTGCATTTGGTATGGGCCACTAAAAATCGTGAGCCATTGATCACCGCTGAGCTAAAATGGCCACTTTACAAACAAATTAAGCAGATTTCAAATCAAGGGGGCTACCACCTTGATTTTGTTAATGGCGTTGAAGATCATATTCACCTGCTCTATTCTTTGAAATCAACCCAGACAGTAAGTGCACTGGTGAAACATGTTAAGGGGAATTCCTGGGTATGGGTTAGAGAGCAACACTTATCCAACAATTATTTTTCCTGGCAAGATGGATATGGTGCGCTTTCAGTCAGCCCGTATGAGGTCCCGAAGATTCGAAATTATATCCGCAATCAGGAGGCTCACCATGCGAAACAATCATTCGAGGAGGAGCTCAATCAGTGGGAAGAAATGGTCATTGTACCCAATGATTAATTTTTTTTGGGGGAATGAAATGCAATTGATGTGGTGGGTATTAAACCCACCACTAATGATGTTGGCTTTGTGGTGGAGTAGGCCCGATTCTGATGCTCAGGCCTACTCCTTCGTGGCGGGTTTGATACCCGCCAAACGTCCACCGCTGGTGATGGGGCTTTGTGGGACTGTAGGCTTGGTTTTTTTTGGTGGGTATGAAACCCACCGTTATTGATCTAGGCTTTGTGGGTGCGGATGCCAGATCCTAATGCTCAGGCCTACTCTTTCGCGGCGGGTTTGATACCCGCCAAACGTCTGCCAAAATACCTGCCATCACCCTAAATCACAATCGGTTCTTCTTTCCCCAAATGCCGGGGCTGGGTTTGCACCAGCACGTCCCACACGGCGCGTACACGGGCCATGGACTCACGCACCACAAACCAGGTCTGGTATTTTCCGATGGGTTGCGCGGCATCCAGGCCTATGGCATCAAGGCCGTAGGCGCGGGCCAGAAAAATAGCGCGGGCATTGTGGAGGGGTTGGGTGATGATCACCACCTTTTCCTGACCAAATATTTTGCGGCAACGCACCACCGAGTCGAGGGTGCGCAGGCCCGCATAGTCGAGTGTAATGGCGCTTTCCGGAATGCCCAGGGCAACCAGGGCGCGCTTCATGGCCATGGGCTCGTTGTAGTTTTGGGCACGGTTGTCGCCACTGACCAATATGTGCTGAATGTTGCCGGACTCGAAAAGACGCACAGCTGCCATGATCCTCGCCCGGAAATAGGGGTTGGGTTGGTCCTTGGTGAGCATGGGGCTGGAGCCCAGTACAAGGGCTACCATGGTCGAAGGGGTTGCTTCGGGCGAAACGTACTGCCGACCACGTGCCGACCACCAAACGACTAACTGACACAATACAAAGACCAGTACCCCCGTTATGAGACCTGTCAAGGTTGACCTCAGCAGCCACCGGAGTGGTTTACGTCGTTGATTCATCCCGAAATTTAACGCCAATCCCGAATAATCGGAAGTTGAATTTCAAATGATTTTTTTTCCGTATTTGACCCTGAATTTTACTACTGATACCTTTTTCACATGAAAGCCCAATTACGTTTTTTACCCACCCTCTTTTTTGCCCTTTCCCTGGCCACTGCCGGGTTCTACGGCTGTACGCCCAAAGGATGTACCGATCCAGGATCTGATAACTACGATGTTGCTGCCAAGCAGGACGATGGTAGCTGTATCCTTTCCCGCCTTAAGTTTATCGGTCAATACAATGTGGCGGAGGCTTGCCCAAGCGGAAACTCCAGCTACTCCATGAGCATCACTGAGTCTGGTGCTGCTACCAACAGTGTAATCATTAACGGATTGGGAGGATTAGAAAGCCCTGTTACTGCTACAATCTCTGGTGCAAATGTTGTCGTTCCTAGTCAAGTGGTGAATGTTAGCACCTTCTCAGTAACTGTTACGGCTACGGGTGTATTGAACGGAGCTATCCTGACGATCAACTACACCTACTCCATTCTTGGTCAGGGAGAAACCTGCTCTATGAGCTGCACAAAACTCTAAATGACTTCAGTTGTTTGCAAAGCCGGGCGTAAGTCCGGCTTTTGTATTTTGCAGATGTTTTCAGGAGCTATTAAGTGGGAATAGAGTTCGCACTTTTGTATTTCAAGAAACTTTAAAGCGGCACAGCTCAAATTTTTCTTACTTAAATATATAGAACCCTTATAAAGAGCAGATTCATTAGCGTTCAATTAGTGCTAGGATGATCGATTCTGAATTTTTATACATGGGACAGGTTGAAGAATCGATTGATGTTGATAGATTTCTCAGCGTTTTCAATACGAATCAGCAGCCTTGCCAGCGTTTCTGAGGTTCTGGGTATGGTTGAATTTTGAAAGCAGTTAGAATTCTCCCATTCTTTCTAAAATATTTAGCAATTCTTGTTTTCGCCATTTTTCAAATCTGTTGGAGAAATATTTATATGTAAAAATATTTATATGAAAAATAAAATTTTCTACATAAGAATAAAAAAATAATTAACATATTTCAATATTTCGGATTTTTTATTTTAACTTATTCAATTAATTATCAGTTAGTTAGAATAATTCGATGATTGAATATATGATTTAATAATTTGTTAACAATGAATTAGATTCGGAACTAATTTTTTTTTCCATATTATGTTGAATATCAAATTTTATTGACAATTTTTATAACAATTCAAAAATGAAAAATCTAACAGACAGGATTAATAAGCAGTGGGTTAATTTTTTCGTTATTCCACTCTTTTTGCCTTTCCTAATACTCTTTCCTGAAAATTTCTCGAAAGATAAAGTGGACTCAAAATTCGAGCATCATTCTGTTAGTTCTCCCAATACTTTTGGATACGTACCGTTGTTTACTCAAAGCACGTTTGCTAATCGATCCGTAAATACAAATTATATAGTTGGCATAACGCCTGGGGGGCATGAAGTAAGTCTTTCAGGTGGAGCCACATATTCTATTCCAATCTATACGACTCCGGGTACCAATGGAATGGAGCCTGCATTGTCTCTTGCATACAACAGTCAAGGTGGAAATGGAAAGTTGGGTATGGGATGGGATATTGCCGGTCTTTCCGTCATATCTAGGGTAGGTGAAGATATTTATCATGACGGTAAAGTATCTGCTGGTTCTTTATTTGGTGATCCATCCAGTGGAATACCGACATGTAATTTTGCTTTAGATGGTAACAGGCTGGTGGGGGAGAGTGGAATATACGGGGCAGATAATAGCATTTATAAAACTGAAATAGAAACTTTTTCTCGAATAACCTCATTTGGTGAAATTGGATATTCTTATAATGTAAATGGTGTTCTAGGCTTAAATTTCGGCCCTGCTTGGTTTAAAGTCGAAACCAAATCTGGTTCAACTGTTTATTACGGAAATTCTACCGATTCTCGTTTTACAAGTGATATACAAGGAACGTGTGTCATTTTTTGGAGAGTTAATAAGGTTGTCGATATATTTGGCAACTACTGCGAATATATTTATGAAAATTCTAACAGGGATTCAAGAATTTCGGAAATAAGATATACTGGAAATGTAAACGGACTCACGCCGTATAACCGAATTAAGTTTACTTATAAAGACAGATTTGATGTAAACACTGCGTACATTCAAGGGGAGTCGATTAAAAATTCTTATTTGGTAGAGTCTATCGAAGTATTTACAGACGATCAAACGCCAAATACTCTAGTAAAAAAATATCTTTTTAATTACGGGTACGATGGTTTGTATTCATACTTAACTGAAGTAGTAGAATATGGAAGTGATGGAACATCAAGACTTAATTCAACTATTTTTAAGTACGGTGATAAAACCTCCAATTATAACTCATCTTTTTCTTCAAATATTTCAGATGGTCTTTATGATTTAATTCCGGGTGATTTTGACGGCGATGGAGTCTCCGATATCATTCGCGCTTCATTCAATAATACTGCGCAAGGAATAAAGTATTATACTAATCTGGAATTTTTAAGAAAGAATCCTGCTACTGCGGCATTTACGGCTGTTTGTTCCACTGCACTTCCCGTAAGAGCTTGTTCGGAATTTTTTGGCTCTGAAAATCAATGAGTTAGGTTGGATAATTTGACTTTGCTGAGGGCTAAATTGGCAAAAGGAAGTTGTTTTTATGTCACAATAAGAGCTTGTTCGGAATTTTAAAAGTTGGGAGGAGGTCATTAAGTTTAGTGACCAAACAAAATCTAAATGACCTCACAGTACAGCGAACTGACCGACTCCCAATGGCAAGCAATATCGGTGTTTTTTGATCTTAAACGCAAGCGAAAAGTACCGATCCGCTCTGTCGTGAATGCCTTATTGTATATGGTACGTGCAGGTTGTCAATGGCGGAACATACCTCCGAATTTTCCCCACTGGCGTGCGATCTACTACTATTTCGAAAAGTGGAATAAAGACGGCACGATGGACAGGCTCAATTTAGCACTCAACAAAAAAGACAGGGAAAGTGTAGGGCGAGAAGCACTTCCTTCCATTTTATGCATTGATAGTCAGAGCGTTAAGCTTTCACCGATGGTTTTTGAGGATCGAGGGATTGACGGGAATAAGAAAGTGAATGGTCGCAAACGACAGCTATTAGTCGATGTTGAAGGTCGAATTTTTGATGTGAAAGTACATGCTGCGAACCTATCTGATGGCTTATCCGCGGTTGATATGGTACCCAAATTCAATGCTGAGAGCGACCGATTAGAAAAGGTTTTAGGGGATGCGGGGTATAAAGGAGAATTTGCTGAAGCCGTGAAAAAAGCAGGCTACATATTCGAGTGTGCATCCAAACCTGAGACCGAAAAAGGGTTTGTTCCGATTGCCAAACGATGGGTAGTGGAACGGACGATTTCCTGGACAAACTACTTCCGAAGACTCACAAAAGACTACGAATACACCGTGAGATCATCAAAATATTGGGTTTTTTGGGGGAACATTACGATAATTTTGAACAGAATGCTCAGACAATCAACAACTTAGATTTCCGAACAAGCTCTAA
>JBGSTW010000010.1:0-131032 GCA_041753595.1 Bacteroidia bacterium
ATGCTTGTTTTGAGGAAATTTCTACGGTTGGTCATGGAAGTAGGGGTTGAGCTTTCTCCGATTTTAAAGAATTAATCGCTCCCGGCAAACCATTCGGTAAACTTTCCGGTTTTCCCCACTGAAACTTTCCTTTTTCTCCAATCCCCTGAAGGAATACTTACTTTTAGCTTTTGTTACCAAATCGCTCAAATGCACATTGCCCCATTCTCTGACCTGGAACTGGAAGAACTTCGCCGGGAAACGCCCGGATCACACAGGGTGATACACCTCAACAATGCCGGAGCAGCGTTGATGCCGGAGCCGGTCTGGAAGTCAATCGAAACCTACCTCAATACCGAAGCAAATTACGGCGGTTATGAAACTGCAGCCCTGTTTCAGGACGATTTCGACAAGGCATATCTCCATCTGGCAGCGTTGATCGGAGCAAAACCTGTGGAAATAGCCATTACCGGCAGCGCCAGTCAGTCGTGGCAGCGGGTGTTTTTTTCCTTTAAGTGGAAAGAAGGAGATGAGATCATCACCTCATTGGTAGAATACGGTTCCAATTTTATCGGTTTTTTGCAGGTAGAAAAAGAGTTCGGAGTCAAGGTGAAAATAGCGCCTTCAATCGCTACAGGTGAAATTGACCCCAAGGGGCTACGCGCGCTCATTACGCCGCATACCCGCCTGATCGCCATCACACACATGCCTACGCATAGCGGACTTATCAATCCCGCAGCTGAAATAGGTGCCATCGCAAAAGAATACGGCATCCCGTACTTACTGGACGCCTGCCAAACCGTGGGCCAGATGCCGCTGGATGTGGAAGCAATTGGCTGTGATTTTTTGTCAGCTACGGGACGAAAATTTCTTCGCGGGCCACGAGGCACGGGTTTTCTGTATGTAAAAGAAAGCTGGATATCGAAATTGGAGCCCAACTCGCTGGACCTGTATAGCGCCGACTGGCTTAGCCGAAACGACTACCAGCCCCACCTCACGGCCAAGCGTTTTGAGCAGTTTGAGCAATTTATGGCCGGAAAAAGGGCCCTGGGTGTTGCCGCAGATTATGCTTTATCTATTGGCCTTGACCGGATATGGGAGCGCGTAAAGCTCCTCAGAGACTACCTCGAAGCACAGCTATTAACCCTTCCCGGGCTCGAAGTTGACCACCAGGGTGCGCGTCCGGGGGGCATACTTACCTTTCGGGTGCCGGGGTTAAATTCGCAGGAAATCATGCACAACTTGCGGATTAGAGGGGTAAATGTATCGGTAACCCGTGATGGTGGAGCCCTGCTCGACTTTAAGGCCAGGGCATTGCCGGAATCCGTTCGGGCATCGGTTTTGTACTACAATACCGAAGGGGAGATTGACAAAATGATTGACTACCTGCGGCCGGTTCTCAAAAACGGAAAAGGGTTGTGAAAAATCATTGCTGTTTAAATCTCCTATTTGACTAAATTTACCCCCGGTTTTGAAAGTATTCGTTGAAAAACCATCAACGCAAACTGGGTAACAACTTGACACCATGCTTGTTCAAACAACATCTGACAAAGTCGTAAGATTCAAATCCACCCGCGAAAAGGACCTTTTTGCCAAGGATTTGAGGGTATCAATTGCCCGCTATTTTCAGGAAAACAATATTTCCAAGTTCGGGAATTGGGAAATGTGGACCAAAACCATCTTTTCTGTGGTTGCCTGGGTAGGTGTATGGGCGCTCATCATGTCTGACCGCCTCAGCAGCAATCCCTGGCTGTTGCTAGGTGCTTTTACCCTGTTGGGCTTCGTAAACATCTTCATCGCCTTTAACATTGGCCACGACGCCTGCCACAATGCCTACTCATCCAAGGCATGGGTAAACAAGGTGATGTCCTACGCCATGAATTTTATCGGGGCCAATTCGTACCTGTTCCGCATGATGCACAACGTACACCACCAGTACGTAAACATCCAGGGAACCGACGTTACCCTCGAAACCCACGGCCTCTTTCGCTTTACCCCCGACGAGCCATTTAAGCCGATCCACCGCTTCCAGCACATTTACATCCCGATTCTTTACAGCCTCGCTGGACTGCACTGGGCTACCGTAAAAGATTTCAAGTGGATGTTTGTGGAAAAACACATCGGCAACACCAAAAACATTACCCACAAACCTGGAGAATATGTAGCCCTGATCATCTCCAAAGTGGTTTTCTTTGGTCTTCACCTGATCCTCCCGATGATCTTCCTTTCCGCTCCATGGTGGTTGGTTGTGCTGGGTTACCTGTGCTTCCACATGTTTTCAGGTCTTACTTTCGCGCTTATTTTTCAGGTTACCCACGTGTACGATGGCACCTGCTACCCTAAGCCTGACGAAGACGGTAACATCGAAAACAACTATGCCATCCACGTTTTGGAGACCACCGCTGACTTTGCCCGCAGCAGTAAATTCGGCTCCTGGTTCATGGGGGGCATCAATATTCACGTGATTCACCACATCATGCCCGGCATTTGCCATGTGCATTATCCTGCGCTGACCAAAGTATTGATCGATGTGGCCAACCGCCACGGTATTGAGTACCAGGAGCACAAAACCTTCCGTCAGGCGCTGGTAAACCACATGCGTATCCTGAAGGTGCTTTCTCACCCCGATGGCGATGTGCCCCGCTACCGCAAGCCTGCCGAGCACCTTGTAACGATGAACTAAGCATCAGCAACTCACATAAAAAAAGCCATCCCGCAACGGATGGCTTTTTTTATTAGCTGAACTTAACCCTGAGGGTAAAATACCTGCCTATAGGTAGCATACCGGCTGAGCATCACCCAAGGCAAAGCGACCAGTACGCCTACACCCGCCAGGGCAAATCCCGCCACCAGTATTAGCAGACAGAGCAGGTCAAACCCCAGCCAACCAGGCAAGGTTTTACGTACTGTCTTGATACTCAGTCCCATGGCCGGCCAAAAGGGGATTTTTTCCAGAAAAACGAACGGCAATACGAAGCGGAGGGCGGAAATCAGGAAAATGCCAGGCAAAATCAAGGCTAAACCCAGTGCAATACCGAGGGTAGAAACTACATGGCCAGCCACTACCTGCCCAAAGTCGCCGGTGGGTTGAAGCAAATCATTGATTTTTACCGCATTGCCCGACGAAGCAGCATGTGCCCCGACCCAAAAGCCCGTTAGCCCGATGGCGCTGAAGGTGAGTGACACCAGCACATTTACGGGTAGCAGCGGAATGAACATGGGCCCGGCGACCATCAGCACAACTCCCAGGGTGTAAAATGACCAAAGGAAGGGGTGTTTGGCGTATAATTGCCAGCCCAGCCTAAAGGCTACTGCTGTTTTTAGGCGGTATCCTATTTCAATACGGCCTGCATAGGGCGCTGGGGAGGTGTTGTAAACTGGAAGTGACATGGGGGCAGTTGGTTTTCAAGCATTTATAACCCGGGTAAGCGCCCACTGATCGCCAATACGGGCCATGTTTGCTGGGTTTTTGTACAAAATATACAGTTCCACAATTGGCATCAGTGGTATCATCAGCGTCAGGTTGCGAATGAGGGAAGGGACGTAGTTTCCAACCAGGTCGGCGCCATCCGCGTCAGTTACTTTAATTTTCATTGCTTTTTTTCCGATGCTTTGGCCTTTGAGAAAGGGCAAACTGTCGCGCACCAAAAAATAGCCCAACCCGATTGCCCAGCCGATAAAGGGAACCAGGGCCACCAGACCTGAAAGGGCCAGGTCGATCAGTTGAGCCAGTACCCGGGAGGAGAAGGGGGCTAAAGAGGTGTTAGCAGGCGCAAAGGAAGGCGTTTCGTTGGTCATGGGTATCTGGATTATAAAGGTGCCCAAATGATTTGGGGGACAATAATTCCCAAAAAAAATGAACTTTGCATCATGTCAACCACACTTTGGAGAACAAGTATCGGATTTGGGCTCGCTTTCCTGCTTTTATTGAGCAGTTGCGCTTGCCGTATTCCCGCCAAAGCCATGGAGGGCGGCCACACCCGTATGGTTCGTACCCAGCTTTATTTCGGTAACCTGGGACCTGGGCTGGAGTGGATTTCAGAAAACGAATGGGACCAATTTGTGAAAGAGCAGGTAGAACCAGCCTTTCCAGCTGGTTTTACCGTACTAAGGGGCGACGGCCACTGGCTTGATCAATCGGGGAGGGCAGTAAATGAGGCCGTTCATGTACTCATTATCATTCATCCCACGGGGCAACCGTATTTCGATCTAATCAATGAGGTAATTGCGACTTATAAATTGCGCTATCACCAGGAGGCTGTGATGCAGATTTCGGAAAAAGTGAAAGTAGGATTCCATCCATGAAAGGAAAAAAACTATCGTATTTCGGTTTGATTGTCCTGGCGTTTCCAGGGTTTTTCACAGCGTCGGCTCAAACTTTTGTGCAATCCGACCTGCTGAGCGCGCCCAGCCTTTTCCCCAATTTCGGGCACGATGAAGGGGTAACCACCCTCAACTTTCAGGCTACGGTATTAGCAGGTATGCATAAGCAAATTGCCGCCTGGGGTTCCCAAAATGCTGAAGTAGAGATCGAACTGGTGGACCTTGACCTGGGTATCAGCCTCGGCACCTGGCCGTCTGAGCCCCCCGTTATTTTAGCCAGGAAGCGTCTGCAAATCAAAACTGGATCGCCAATTTCCGGGTTCCTGTCGCCGAATTGCCCCGCCACCTCGGATCCAATGAGTTGCATCTGGGGTTTATCGCAAAGTTGTACACTGAAAATTTAGCTGCAGGCCTTCCTTGCAGTGATACCGCAGAAGCTAAGGTCGAATTGCCGCCAGCCGCCTGGCTCCATCTCGATTTTGGCGATTTTCGTGTAGCTGAACTTAACCGGATGGGCAAGCCATGGGACTATAAGCTGATACTTGGAACCGATGCGCCTGAGTTTTACTGGCAGCTACTCAGGGGCGAAACCATCATTTTTTCGGCTGAGGAAGAGAAGTGTCAGCCAGAACCAGATTTTCATTACGAGCAAACAAGCGGCTATTGGTTTAAGTACATCGAAGGTGACCGTTACGCAATTGAAGTAAGGGAAAATGACGACATCAAAACCGAGCTTGCGGGCACCTTTCCTTTGCCAGCCATTCGCAATAACCTGCCCTATATTAACGAAACACTCGCTTTCGACCAGATTTCGGAAGCGCACCTGCAACTGGAGGCGATGGATTTTGATACCCTGAGCTGGGTATCGGGCATGGAGGTAAAAGAGATACGGATTGAAAAAGGGCAGTACAAGCTATTGCTTAAGTGGAAAGGAATTCAGCCGGACATCCCCTATGATTGGTCTGCTTACCTAAAGATGGACCTCTTTTACGGTAGCCGAAACCTCTTCCTGATGACAGGATACGAAGATGAAACGTGGAGCTGGGAGGCTGGAGAGCCCGTGAATTTTGAGCTGGACAAAGGTATCACCCTTACCTTCGATACCCTTGCCAATTTTAACCCTGACAGCCTGCGGTTGGTGGTCGATACTTATGCCGCCCAGCAGGACCGTCGCGATTTTTTCCATAGGACCACCCTTCCTATTGCCTGGATGACACCCCGAAAGCATGTGACGACCATTGCCTATCTCATTGTGGGCCTGGCACTACTGAGTTTCCTTGTGATTATTTTCAGGTCTTTCCGGAAATAATCTCCATTTGGCCTGTAAATAAAACCAATTGGGTGGGAAAGAAGTCTGAAATTGCCATGTTTCTTATTATTTCGAAAAATCAATTTTCCCTAAAAATGAAAAAAATATTCGCCCCAGCTTTTTTGGTTCTCAGCCTTTTTTTATTGACCGGCTGCCCGGTTGGAGTAACTTACCCTTTAGCTAAACCCAATAGCCGTCCTATCGACAAGGGCCTGATTGGCACCTGGGTTACGGACGATGAGGAAGCCACCATTCTGGAAGTTTCCATTAAGAAAGCCTCCGGTACGAGCTACACCGTTTCTGTCCTCGAAAAAGGCGAATCGTATATGGTTGAAGAGGACATCTTTACCGGATGGGTAACCGAGCTCGGTGGCCAGAAATTTGTGTTCTTAAAAGCCAAAGGAAGCGACAAATATTTCCATTACCGCTACGAAATCAAGGGCAAAAACATCACCGTTTGGGATGTGTCTTTACTGGATGGAGGCATGGACGCCATTACTTCCACCGAGGCATTTCAGAAAGAAGTACTTGCTTCAATGAAAATGGAGGGTTGGTCAAAAGAGCCTACCACTTACTACAAGCAATAGTTTATCGGAAAAAGACTTTCCGTTTCAAGCGGGCCGCAACAGTAAACGCGCGGTACGCATCCCAGAATTTCTGCATTTCCTGCTGTTTTGCGGTAGCCATAGGGCCCGTCATGCCGGTAGCTTCCGACATGATGGGCCTTCCCAATTCTCCTGTTTCGAGGGAGAAATCAATCTTTTTCGGCGGGCTGCTCCTCCCCAGCCAGGCCCAGGGAATAGCAGCGGTGTACAGCATGATTCCTTCCCCGTCAAAATATACCGTGAGCTGCATGTTGCCGGTTTCTTTGGGTTGGCGGCCCTCGCCCTTGTTGTAAAAGGTGAGCGGGAGCTTTTCGGCCTGTCCGGGAAGAACGCGGAATTTTACGTTTTGCAAACCTTCCAAAAACAAGGGAAGCATCATGGGATCTTCGGGGCGCTGGTCGGTCTCCATGCCCTGCGGGTATTGTATTTCGCGGTAGCCTTTGTCGTGCGGAATATCAAACCCAATGGTCAACCCGGTCATAAGAATGCGGTTCTGCAGGTTGGTGTCGGGTATTTCAAGCAATACATACAGGTGGGTGGCATCGTAAGCCAGGGCATAGTTGAGGTTGAGTGAAGGATTGCGCCAGAGTGTTTCGGGCCAGCTTACTGTACTGTTTTCAACGACTACGGGCTCTGTTACCGGCACAGCTTGTATTGTTGACTGGGTAATTACAGGCGAAGCGGCTGAGAGCCAAATGAGGCCTGCGAGCCAGATATAAAACCCGAACCTTCTCTTATCTTTGTGCGGCATAATCTTCAATTTCTCAATGTTTCTACACATGACGTTTTTTTTGCGCCTGGGGTGGCCTTCCCTTCTGATTTTAATGCTCCCCTTCCTGGCCCAGGCTCAGGGTACCGAACCAGGAGTAAATGAATTTGTCTTCGTGGACCAGGAGCCTACTCCTCAAAATATGTCTGTAGTTCGTCAGGCTATCGGCTATCCTACTGAAGCAATAGCCAAGGGACTCGAAGGGCAGGTAATGATGCGGATTCTGGTGGATGAAAAAGGAAGGTATGTACGCCACAAGGTAATGGTTGCAGCCGACTCTTTGCTCTCTAAAGCCGTAGAATCACACATTGCAGAGCTAACCTTTACCCCAGCTATTTTGCAGGGCAAAGCGGTTAAATTCTGGATAAATGTGCCTTTCAATTTTCGGCTTGTGGCCGACGAAAAACAGGCCAGCGAAGCCCTCATTCGTCAAATCAACGGCATGATAGCCGAAGCACCCGAAAATTACGAACTCTACCTACGCAGGGGCGTTCAGTACCGCGAAATAGGTGAAAACGATTCTGCCATCGCCGATTTTCAGACCTCTATCCGACTGAATCCCCTGAAAAAAGGTAAGAAGGGCAATTCCTTTGCCAACCTTTTCTTCGCTCAATACGGCCTTGGCTCCTCCTTTATCGGCAAGGGTTTTTATTTAGATGCCGTCAAGGCCTATACAGATGCGCTTACGGCTACAGCTTCTATCAAAATTCAGGACTCCACGGTTAATATCACCATTCCTTCGGTTTACCTCGAAAGGGGCTACGCCTATGTGGCGGATAGCAGCTACGCCGCCGCTGAAAAAGATTATCAATGGGTGCTGGACAACCATCCGGCCGATTCCTGCACCATTTATTCGCTGCTTCAGGACCTGGGCGTTGACACCGAAAATAAGACCCTCATCCTCAAGTCGATAGATGGCCTGATCAAATGCAATCCTGAAGATAAATTGTTGATGTACTCCCGGGGTTATTATCGCTCAGAACTCGAAGACTACGCCGGAGCCATTAAAGACCTTAACAGGGTATTGGAGCTGGCAGATCAGCTGGTAGTCAAAATTGCCGCTCATAACCGCCTTTCTTATTGCTACATGAAGCAAAATAAGCTGGACCTTGCTCAGGCAGAAATCGATAAGGCGCTGAAAATCAATGCGCTTAATCCTCAGTCGTATTATTACCTCGGTCAACTGGATATTGCCAGGGGCAAAAAAGATGCTGCCTGCAAAAACCTGAACCGAGCGATATCTTTCGACCTTTCGGGAGACGACCTCACTGCCTGCGAAAAGCTTCTGCAAACCGAATGTGGCAAATAACTGCGCTTCCTGCCTATGTCCTTTTTTGCCCAGAACCTCAGGCACCTGCGCCAGCAAAAACATTTTACCCAGATCCAGTTCTCCCACGAATTGGGCCTGCTCGAAGACAGTATAAAGCGTTTTGAAAGGGGGGCCGCTGAACCTGACTACGAAACCCTCATCGACATCAGCAACCGACTTCAGATTTCGATTGATCAATTGCTTAAAACCAACCTCGATTTCCTTTCCAGAAAGGTATCGGGGAAAGACATCCGCCTCATTTTGCTCGACATCGACGGCACCCTCACCGATGGTGGCATGTATTACACCGAGCAGGGAGACCAGTTTAAGCGATTCGATGTGAAAGACGGGATGATCATCAGCCGACTCATTAAGCGGAAAGGCTGGCAGTTTGGCTTTATTTCTTCGGCTTCCACCACTGGCATTATCAGCAAGCGAGCCGAACATCTGGGGGTGCAAAAAGTGTACGCCGGTAAATCGCCCAAAACAGAGATAGTTGACGGATGGCTCAGCGAAATGGAGCTTACCTACAGCCAGGTAGCCTATGTGGGCGACGACCTGAACGACCTTGAACTCATTCGCCTCGTGGGGCTTTCGGCCTGCCCGGCAGATGCGGTTCGTACCATCAAGGATGCAGTTGATGTCGTTTTAACCCGCGAAGGGGGCAAGGGCTGTATCCGCGAGTTTATCGAAAACGTATTAGGATTAACTGCCGATTAATTATGTCAATTACCGATACACAGCTTCAGAACCAGGGAATCGTCGTTTTTGACGGAGTGTGCAATTTTTGCAATGCCTCGGTCAACCTCATGATGCGCAACGACCGAAAAGGCTATTTTCTCTTCACTGCCAATCAAATGGAAGGAGGTCGGGAACTGCTGACCCGTTTCGGTCTTGATCCGGACGCTGTTCATTCGGTTTACCTGGTGGAAGAAGGGAGAATTTTCAGCAAATCAACCGCTGCCCTGCGCATTGCCCGCCACATGAATTTTCCCTGGAACCTGAGCTACGGGTTTATCATTGTGCCGCGCTTTATCCGCGATGCCGTTTATGACCTGATCGCCGCCAACCGCTATCGTTGGTTTGGGAAAAAGGAAGTCTGCCGCTTGCCAAGCCCCGAAGAGCGCGCCCGTTTTGTTTGATTTTTTTTGAAACAAGCTATAAGGAAGCCAGCGTAAAGGTGATCCACGACGCCCCGTAAGACAGGATAGTAAGGTAAACCAGCACCAGCAAGGTCCATTTCCAGCCTGCTTCTCTCCGTGTTACTGCAAGCGTGCTCATGCACTGCATGGCAAAGGCATAGAAAACCAGTAAGGAAAGTGTGGTGGCGTGATTATACACCGGTTTGCCTGTTTTGGGGTTAATCTCGGCCCGCATACGTGTCAAAAGCGATTCCCTTGTTTTGATTTGGGCATCTCCATCTACTGATTCAGGGTCTTCCTGTCCGTAAAGAATGCTCATGGTACTCACAAATACCTCCCGTGCAGCAAAAGAAGTAACGATGCTGATGCCTATTTTCCAGTCGAAGCCGAGCGGGCGAATGGCCGGTTCGATGAATTTTCCTATTTCCCCGGCAAAAGAGGACTCAAGTCTGGCTTTTGATTGGGCCAGACGCAGTTGGTCAATGGACTGTGGGTCGTTTGATTGTGAAATTTTAGCAGCATAATCTGTCTCGATCTGCTTCATTTTATCGGGCATGCCGTAGGACGAAAGCACCCAAAGCACGATGCTGATTCCCAGGATGATTTTTCCTGCGCCGAGCACAAATGACGTCGCCTGCTGATAAACGGTAATCCCCACGTTGCGCCAGCGAGGCATGCGGTAGGCGGGCATCTCCATCACGAATAAGCCGTCAGATTTATATTTCAGGATCGTTTTAAGCACGAAGGCCACGACCAGCGACATCAGGAAGCCGAGTATGTAGAGCCCTGTCATGTAAAATCCCCGCACATCCAGCCCGAGCAATTCTGTTTGCGGAACAAAAAGGGCGATAAGCAGGGTGTAAACCGGAATCCTGGCCGAGCAGCTCATCAGCGGAATGACCGCAATGGTGATCATGCGCTCTATTTTGTTGGGAATGGAGCGGGTCATCATGATGGAAGGAATCGCGCAAGCCATACCTCCCATGAGCGGAATGACCGACTTGCCACTGAAACCAAATGGGCGCATGATGCGGTCCATCAGGAAAACAACCCGCGACATATAGCCCGTTTCTTCGAGCAGGGCAATAAAGAAAAAGAGGAATACAATCTGCGGAACAAACACCACGATGCCCCCAAACCCGGCCAATATGCCATTCAGCAGCAAATCAGTCAGCCAGCCGGCGGGCAATATGCTCCCAAGGGCTTCCTGTAACCAGGCGATTCCGGCATCAATGGCATCCATGGGGTAGGTGGCCCAGGCAAATATGGACTGGAAAATGAGCAGTAGTATCCCCAGAAAAATAGCATAGCCAAATATCCGGTGGGTGAAAATGCGGTCGAGGACGGAGGTGAGCTTGCCAGGATAGTCAGAAGGTTTGAGGGCTACTTGCTCCACGATCTCGGCTGCGCGGTCGTTGCGTACAGCCAGCTCGTTGGAGATGAGCAGCCGGAGGTCTTTGGGCGCCACGTGGGCCAGCTCGCGTACCTGAACAGTTACCGAATCAGGGAGATTACGGAAACTACCCGGATCGAGCAAAGCTTGAAACGCCAGGTAGTCCTGATTGGTGGGAAGGGCCTCTTTCAGGGTATTAATCGCCGGGCGAAAACCGGGAGGAACCGTTACCCAAGGCCGGTGGGCCGGTTCAATATCTTTGTTGAGCCATTTCGTCAGCCGACCGATTCCTTTCTCCTGCCTTACCGAAACCGGAACCACGGGTATGCCGAGCAAGGCTTGCAAACGATGGGTGGCGTGGTGCACGTATTCGCGTTCCACGAGGTCGATCATGTTTAGCACCAGAATGGCCGGGAAGCCCAGGTCGAGCACCTGAGAGGCAAGCACGAGGCCTCTTTTGAGCTGGGTAGCGTCGGCAACTACCACCACCAGATCGGGGTGATCGGGGTTGAGGGGATTGCGGAGCACGTCGCAGGTGACCGATTCGTCTTCGGATACCGGATACAGGCTATTGGCACCGGGAAGGTCCACCAGTTCTACCGAGGTATTGTCTTCCAGTCGGATACGGGCACTTTTGCGCTCCACGGTGACCCCCGGGAAGTTGCCTACTTTTTGATGTAGCCCCGTGAGGGCGTTGAAGAGGGATGTCTTTCCGGCATTGGGCGCCCCGACCAGGGCCACCTTTTTCAGGCGGGAAGCGACTGGGGTTGAAATATCCATATGAGCGCAGCGTCCTTTTTCCGAATAGCGATTTTGGTTCCATTGGCCCGAAGCGAGATCGGGTCGCCCAGGGGGGCCATGTCGCAGAGTTGAACCAGATTTCCTCGCCCTACGCCCATGCGAAGGAGGGCTATTTCGAGTTCGGTGCTTTCGAACCGGGCAATTACCCCGGACTTGCCCCTTGGGAGGGAAGTAAGGGGAATTTCGCTATGCGGTGATGAAACGATTTGCATATATTTACCTTTCGAGGGACAAGAATTTTTCAAAATTACGAAAAAGGTAGCGACTCTCTTTATTTAGACTGAATTTTAATAAGCCCTGAAAAATAAATTTTTTGCTCGCCCATGAACAAGTTGTACATCGCTGCCACCAGCCAGCACGTAGGAAAAACCACTTCCACGCTGGGTCTTCTTTCTGCCCTCAAAAGCCGGGGGGTAAACGTAGGATACTGCAAACCAGTAGGCCAGCAGTTTATCGAAGTTGGTAACCTGCGTGCAGATAAAGACGCTTTTCTCTTCTCCAAATTCATGGATTTTGACCTCGTGCCTGAGCTGCACAGCCCGGTCATCCTTGGTCCGGGCGCAACCACGAGCTACCTCGACGATCCCACAGCTTTTTCTTTTCCCCAAAAAATACTGAAGGCATCCAAAATTCTTCAGCAAAACAATGAGCTGGTGGTGTACGAAGGCACGGGACACCCGGGAGTAGGGAGTGTGGTCGATTTATCTAATGCACAGGTGGCAAATCTCCTCGGTGCCGGAGTAATTATGATTGTGGAGGCAGGTATCGGTAAAACACTCGACCTGCTGGACCTCAACCTGGCCGTTTTCGACAAGCACGACGTACCGATTGTGGGGGTGATCGTCAATAAATGCGAGGCAAAAAATATCGATAAGGTTAAGAAATATGTGGGAATGGGCCTGGGACGCAAAAAAATTGAGCTCCTGGGTGTAATCCCCTACGAAGAAGAGCTGGCTCTGCCACTCATGGATACCATCTGCAAAGCCATCAATGGCAAAATCCTCTACAACGAAGATCAGATGGACAACAAGGTGCGCAACATCATCGCCGGATCTTTGATCGATCTGAACGAATTGAAAAACTTCTCTAATCAACTGTTGGTGGTTAGCATCAACCGCCTCGACGAAGCCTTGCGTAAATTACAGGAGGTGAGCCGCCTGATGCCGACCGAAGTCTCGCCACTCGCTGGCATTGTACTTACGGGAAGGGGAGAGCCACGTGAGGACCAGATCGAGTATTTCCAGGACCACAATATACCCGTGCTGCTGGCTAAAATAGATACTTACGAAGTGGTGATGAAAATCTCCCGCATTGAGGTAAAAATCAATGTGCGGACCCCCTGGAAGGTTCAGAAAGCCATTTCACTCTTCAAGCAATACGTGAACCTTGATCCGATCCTCAATCACCAATTTGAAGGCCGAGGCTAAGATTTTGCTAGCTGGCTTATTCCTCAACCAGCTCGTCCTCAACGAACTCCTCTTCGTCTTCTTCCTCGAAAGCAGGTTCTTCGGCCAGCCCATGTAGTCTGCGAACTTCGTTTTCGAATGCAGCCATTTCTTCTCTCGATTCAAAAGAGGAAACCGGAATAGCCATGCCGGGGTAGGTGTCGAATACGAGGAAAAGGTAGTTTTTATGGTTCTCGACTTCTATAAGGTAAAACCAGGGGATGGTCATTTCACCAGCAGGGCCATCGCGAAACAGGCCTTCTTCCCTGATTTCCAGTAAGTTACTGCCGATCAGCTCTTTAGCACCTTCGCCGGTTAGTCCACGTTGTACGGCTTTGGTTATGAGGATGCTTTGCCACTTGGGCCAGGCCAGGAGCAGGGCAGAAGCAAAGGCAACCCCAATCATCCATCCGGGCTCAATCCCCGATTTCATACCTAAAAAAACGGCCAGCCCCAACATGATCACCAGACTCAGGCCAATCTGCCTGCGCACCCTTTTGCGGGCTTTGGGAGATTCCTGCAGGTGATAGAGGCTATAGGCTACATAGCCTTGTTCGGTTTGTTCAAATCGAACAAGGCGGGGAAAAGAAGAATTAGAATCCATGAATCACTTTTTGGCTTTGGTGTTAGGGTCAAAGAAGCTGGAAAATGCAGCAATGAACATGCCTGCAAAAGCCAGCCAGTAACCGACATTAGCCAGTTTGAAGAAGTTGAAGTTTAAGGGCAGACCCGGAGCACTGAGTTGTTTGCTGGCCAGGAAAAACATGAGCCAGGAAAATCCGAGGAAGAGAATATTAAAGATGATTCCCCAGCCGTAATGCTTTCCAATAATGGCCCGAACGATGTATCCCAGCCCGAAAAAGGCAAAAATCAGGGGACCTGCCAGGGTGAGGGCCATGCCTACCATGGTGCCTTTGGCGGCAGGGTCATTGGTGCTGTTCCACAGTTTTCCGAGCATGTCGAGCAGCTCTTTTCCGTTTTTGTCCTGAATAATCTGAAAAGCATCAAGTAAACCCCGAACTAGGCGCTCACCGCTGTAAGTAAGGCTGTTAATGCCAAAAGGCAGCTCCATTTTCAGGTAAGGAAGGAATCCGGCACCGATACAGGCAAGGCCTCCGATGAGCAAAATAAGGCGTTCGTTCAGTTTCATGTGTGTATTTTAAAGGAATCACCTCTAAAGACGCAAGCCATTCCCAATGGTTGACCGTGTTTGCGCTACAAAGGTGGTCAGCCTTTCAGATAAAACAAAACTGCCTTTTAGGGGCGAGCTACAGTCGCCCTTCGAAATAAATAGCTTGCAACCTCGCAGCTTGCCGGCGACTGAAGCTGGCCGGTATAGGTGGGGAACCCTTCAAAACAACAAAACCGGCCCTTTCGGACCGGCTTTATTTGTGTTTCATTTAGCGGAAAGGTCAATGCTGTACCCGAAGGAATGATCAGGATTCCTCCATCAATTCATATTCTTCTTCCTCCATGTTTCTAAATCGATCACTGGTTTCCTCTTTTCCCATACGAACCCGAATCCTGCCGGAGAGGTCTTCTTTGATGAAATAGAAAACAGGAACCACCACGAGGGTAATGACCGTGGCGAAGGTGATGCCATAGATCATCGTCCACGAAAACGGACCCCAGAATGCGGCGGAGTCTCCACCGATAAACAGCTGAGGGTCTAAGTCGGAGAGCAGGGTAGCAAAGTTGATGTTAATGGCTAAACCCAGTGGAATAAGCCCCAGCACAGCTGCAGCCGCCGTAAGCAAAACCGGGGTGAGTCGGGTGGCCCCACCATCGATGATGGAATCTTTAAGCGATTCTCCATCAGCCCTCAGTTTCTCCATGAAATCCAGCAGAATGATCCCGTTGTTCACCACCAGCCCAGAAAGGGTGATAATGCCCACGCCGCTCAGGATCACCGAAAAATCCATGCCTGAAATGGTCAGCCCCAGGAAAACACCCAGCATACTCAGCACCACCTGACTCAGCACGATGATCACGTTTCCAAGCGAGTTAAACTGGATAACCAGGATCATAAAGATCAGGATAATGGCTGCGCCAAAGGCACCTGCAAGGAACGTTCCTTCTTTTTCCTGGTCTTTGGTAATACCGCCTACATCGAAAGAGACATTTTTGTCGATACTATGTGACTTGATAAACTCGTCCACTTGGTAGGTGACTTCGGCATTCACGGCGTTGGCGTCGTAGTCGGAGAGCACGTTGGAAGTGATTTTCACCGATTTCTCGAGGTCAGTACGATTAATACCGCCGTAGGCAAAGGTATAATCCACATCGGCCACCGAGGAAATCGGCACCGACTTAAACATACCGGTGGAAGGGTCCATGAAGGATACACGCATGTTGAGCAGGGCGCTGATGTCTTCGCGGTATTTTTTGGTCAGGCGAAGGTTGATCTCGTAGTCGTCTTCGTTGTCGCGAAATTTCGATACCTCTTTTCCAAACAGCGCCACCCTTACTGCCAGACCGATTTGAGCGGTAGAAACCCCCAGTTCGCGGGCTTTTTCACGGTCGATATGGATCAGGATTTCGGGGCGCTTTTCGTCCACGTCCCATTTCAGCTTTTCAATGCCTGCGATGTCGAGGGAGTCGAGGTACGCAAAAAGCTCGGTGCTGGCGGCCATCAGGGGATCAAATTCTTCTGATTTCACCAGAATTTCGAGGTCAGCTGAACCGGGAGGGCCATTGGCTTCCTGCTCTACGGTTACCCTTGCACCCGGAATGCCTTTTACGGCTTCCCTGATTTTGTCGAGGTATGGAGCGGTCCCTTCGCCTTTTCGGTCGCGGGCGGTTACAAATTCAACCGTAATTTTCCCTTTGTGCGATTGGGCGGTATTTCCTCCGAAAGAGTTGGCGTCTCCGGCACCGATGGCCACGTTGGTAACCACCGATTTCACGATCGGATTTTCCTGGCCAATTACGCCATAAACCCTCTTCTCCAGCAGCTTCATCACGGAGTCGGTTACTTCTACGCGGGTACCGTTGGGCATTTCGTTATAGACGTACACGAAGTTGGGGTCAGATTTGGGGAACTGCACCACCTTTACCCATCCCGAAGAAGTCGCTGCGCCAAAGCCGGCAAAAATGAAGAAGCTCATCATAAATACACCCACCAAAATGGCATAGGGATGCCAGGCAGCCAGACTCCACCTCAGGATATTGCGGTATCCGTTTTTCAGGCGGGGAAGAAATCCCTGCTGAAATGCCCGCACCACATGCTTGATTACATAGGCATTCAACAATACAAATGCTGTAACGAAGAACATGAAATTCCCCAGCGATTTTACTCCGAATACATGGAGCAAAATACCGATCAGGATCATGATGCCGCTGTAGATCAGTAACTGGCGGTGAGGCGTCGGTGTCTCTTCATCGTCGCGCTTCATGAACTGCACCGCAAAAACCGGGTTGATCACATAGGCCACGAAGATGGAAGCAAACAGGGTGATGATCATCACCACAGGCAAGAAGCTCATAAACTCGCCAACGGTTCCTTTCCATACCAGCAGGGGCAAAAACGGCACTACGGTTGTCAGGGTACCAGAGAAAACCGGGGCAATCACCTGCCCGGCCGCCTTCTTGGCCGCGAGTTTTATCGGGAGCTTTTCTTCGTTGAAAATCCGGTGGGTGTTTTCAATCACCACAATGGCGTTGTCTACCACGATGCCGAGCGCCAGAATGAATGCGAAAAGCACCACGAGGTTCATGGTGAAACCCAACACAGGCAGCAAGGCAAAAGCGATGAAAGACGAAAGCGGTACCGAAAGGCCGACGAACATGGCATCGCGCACACCCATAAAGAAGGTCAGCACCAGCGTAACAAGGATAAAGCCCATGATGATGGTGTTCACCAGCTCATCGAGGGTGTTGCGGGTCATTACGGACTGGTCAGCAGAGATGATGATATTCAGATTGTCGGGAAAACGGGTTTCCTTCATGTCGGCAATGGTGGCCTGAATTTTATCAGCAGCATCGATGAGGTTTTCGCCTGCATTTTTGATGATGTTCAGGGTTAGCACCGATTCGCCGTTGAGGCGGGCAACCGAGTTTTTGTCTTTGAAGCTGTCCTTGATTTCGGCAATGTCGCGGAGGTAAGCGGTATTTCCTTTGCTTCCCCGGATCACAATGTTCTGAATGTCAGACATTTGCTTTATCTCGCCGTTTACCCGTACGCCTACTTTCTGGTCGGCTACATCAAGCTCACCTGCGGAGATGGTTACGTTTTCGGAGGCAATGGCCTGCTCCACATCGCTGAGAGAGAGGTTGGCGATCTCCATTTTGTAGAGATCCACATTGATCTGAATTTCGCGCTGGGGCCCGCCTACGATGTCCACCCGCTTAATTTCCTGCAGGCTTTCGAGGCGGTCTTTGAGGTCTTCGGCGTAGCGCTTGAGCGTTACGTTGTCGAAGTTGCCGGCCACCTGGATAAACATAACCGGAATTTCGGAGAGGTTGATATCCACCACCTGCGGGTCGGCAGGCAGGTCGTTGGGGAGTTCGCTTTTGGAGCGGTCCACGGCCTTTTCCACATCGCGCAGGGCTTCTTCGAGGTTTACATCTGTTTCAAATTCTACGAACACAGAGGAGAAATCCTGAATGGACGTACTGTTGATTTTCTTGACCCCGTCGATGCCTTTCAGCTCTTTTTCGATCTTGCGGGTAACGAGGTTTTCTACGTCGGCAGGAGCTGTGCCAGGGTAGGGGGTTGCCACATAAATCACCGGAAAGGCGATTTCGGGAAAGTTTTCCTTGGGCAGGGTTTGGTACGCAACCATCCCGGCCAGGGCTATCACGATGGTGATGAGGAATACGGTGGTCCTGTTCTCTACAGCCCAGGACGAGGGTCCGAATTCCAGAAATTTTTTCTTTTCCACGATAAAAAGGAATTGTAAAGAGGGTTATCGGACGCTCACCGATTCAGGTGTTTCTCCCGAAATGATCAGTTGCTGACCATCGCTGAGGTCTTTGTTTCCGGCCGTGATGAGGAGGTCGCCATCTTTCAGGCCACTGGTTACTTCTACTTCTCCATCCGAGTTGAGGCCCAGTTGGATATTGCGACGATGCGCAGTCCAGGTACCATCGGTGCCTTTTTCGGCGATGTACACAAAGTTGCCGAGCTCCGAATTTTGCACCACGCTCAGCGGTACACGAATGGCATCTTTGATGGTGCGGTCGTTGATGGCCATTTCTCCAAACATATTGGGCTTCAGCATCGGATCGTTGGGCAGCATTACTTCTACAATGAAGGTGCGGTTTACCGGGTTAATGAACTGGCCGACCACGGATACATTGCCATCGAAAGATTTGTTCATTGTGGGGAACGACACTTTTACTTTGTCACCCTTGCGCACGTAGGCGATGTACGATTCCGAAAGCTCGCATTTCAGCTTCAGGTCTCCGGAGTTGATGACGCGGAAAGCAGGAAATCCAGGGCTAACGGCTTCACCGATTTTGGGTACCACCAGGTCAACTACGCCTGCAAATGGCGCGCGGATTTTGTACAAATCCAGCTGCTCCTGAAGGGTTTTGATCCTTTGCTCAATGCTTTCTTTTTGGTTTTTGGCCTGTAGGTACTGCACTTCTGTACCGATCTCCTGTTTCCAGAGGCGCTCTTGTTTTTCAAAGAGGGTAGTAGCCAATTGTAGTCCGGTGTTGGCTTCCTGAATAGAAGTGCGCATCACGGCATCGTCCAACTGGGCGAGAATGGTACCTGTTTTCACAGGTTGACCTTCTTTTACATAAATGGCTGTAATGGTTCCGGGGCTTTTGGGTCCCACCTCTGAAGAGCGGTTGGACTCTACCTTGCCTTGTACAGCTACAAAGTGCTGAAAAGGACTGGCCTTCAGGGTCGAAATGCTAACGTTTACCTGTTTTACCGCCTTCAAAGTAGAGGGGTCAAGTGCCAGTAATTCTTTTTCCAGTTGCTGAATTTCCTGATTCAGGGTCAGCAGTTCAGCTTTTTTCTCTTTCAGTTCCTGGCGTTTGGCCTGAGCTGGGTCGCCCCCTTTGTTGCCGCCGCAGCCAGTAACCAAAATGGAAACAAGGGCAGCCGAAAGTAAAAATAAACGCGTATTCATGGGTGTAATGTGAGGTCGGAGGTGGTTATTCAAAACGTTGGGGAGAAAGGTTGCCAAGGGCTTTTTCGAGGTCAATTTTTGCCAAAAGGAGCTCCAGTTTACCGTTGAGCAGGTTGGCTTGCGATTCTTTGAGTTGAGATTCGGCATTGTTTACTTCCAGGCTTGACCCCACGCCTTCTTTGTACTTGGTTTGGGCTACCAAGAATACTCTTTCGGCCAGCTTCGCATTGTCTTCCAGCGACTGCAGGGTGTAGAAAGCATTTTCTACATTTCCACGGGTGTTCCGCAATTCCAGGGCTACCGCGTTTTCGAGGGTATTGAGTTGCAACTGCAGTTTTTGGGAAGTAAGCTTCGATTGCTGCATCTGGTTGTATTTCAGGAGGCCATCGAAAATGGGCACATTGAGCTGTAAGCCCACGGAAGAAACCGGGAAATTGATGCCGGGAAATTTCAGGTCATCTTTAGGCGACCAAAGGTTTTGGCGCTGATATTGGCCATAAGCATAGAGAGAGGGCAGGTACCCAACTTTGTAACGCTTCCAGTTATAGCCTTCCAGCTTGATCTGGGTTTGTACCAGTTGATAATCGAGCCGGTTTTCGATGGAGTAATCTGCCGCTTCTATTTCGGCGGTTTCAGGAGAAGTGAGGTCATCGAGCTTTTCGGTCAATTCGATGACTGAATTCACATCCAGGTTCATCTGAAACTTCAGGAGGTCCTTAGACATTTCTACAAACCGGATGAGCTTATCGCGTTCGATGCGCAGGTTGGTGCGGTTGATGTCGAGTCGCTCAACGTCGATTTTTTCTACAAAACCGCTTTCGTTCAGTGCCGATGTTTCGCGGTAGAGGTCGTCGAGTCTGCGCACGTTGGCATCCAGTACGGCCAGGCGTTCGCGGGTAATGAGGGCTGAGTAATAGGCGCGGCTCACGTCATACACCACCTGTTCGCGGGTGCGGTTTTCCTGTATTCTCGATACATTTACAAAGGTTTTGGAAGCAGCGAGGCCCACGAAGAACGTGCCGTCGAACACCAACTGGTTCAGCGTAGCGCCCATGGTCATGTTGAAGGGATATCCGGCAGTAATGCGCTGGGGAGGCGCACCTTCAGGCACAAATACAAACTGGGCAATGTTCAGGTTGTAGGTAGTAGTGGCCGAACCGCTCAATTGCGGATAGCCCATGGCCAAAATCTGGTTTACAGACTTTTGGGCGATGTACACGTCAAATTCAGCAGCTTTGATGGCGTTGCTTTGCGCCAGGGCATACTTTACGGCTTCATCCAGACTAAAGGATTGCACCTCTTGTGCTTGAAGCCCGTTAGTCCCCAGCAGCATGCTCCCTAAGAGCAACAGGGACAAAAGGCGGTTGTTGGTCATCAGAAAAAAAATTAAGCGGCGTTGGCGGAGGAGGAAGGAAGGAAATATTGATGGACAAGTACACGGCCTGATTCGGTAACGATTCCGTGAAGAAACATTTCGAGAATCTGGCGTTGTACCTGATCAAAATTGAATTGGTCGGGAGGAAAAATTTCGGAGTTGAAACCTGCTTCAAAGAAGGCAATGTGGATCCGTACAGTGGCTTCTACCGGCAAGTCCTTCCGGTAATGCGATTCCGCTATCCCCCTAAGCAGGTTGTTGTGAATTTTTTCTCTTAAAAAACCCCAGGTATGTTCATTGATGGCTTTCCACGTATCGGGATAAAATTTCTGCACTTCCAGTATCAGCCCCGGCGATACCTTAGGCTGGCTCATATTTTCACAATTCATGAGCAAATACAGCTCTTCTACTGCGTTTGTTGCTTTTGCAAGCTCTAGCTCCATGGCAGCTTCTACCTTACTCAGGTGCCGGTTAGCTACGGCTAATACCAGATCGGCTTTGTTTTGGAAATACTGATAGATCGTTTTTTTGGAAATACCCAGCACCGTCGAGATATCATTGAGGGTATTGCTTCTTACCCCAAGCTTCAAAAACGACGCTTCTGCATAGTCCAGTATTCGGGTCAAAACGTCCATTCAGGAATGTATATATATTGATTTAAACCGAGGAAACCCGCAGGTTTTCCCGGGTTCCCATCCTCAGACGCAAAACAAGGCAGAATGTTTATGATTTTGATAAATATTTTGCAAGAAGGATTGAACTGAAGAAGAAGCTAAATCTTCAAATGATACCCCACGCCTGTAATTGGTTGCTTAAGAGAAGAGATTAAGGAGAAAAAAATATGTAAAATATTGATTATCAGTATATTAAATAAATAGAGGCTCATCGTATTTCGGCGGCCAGCCTTGTCACCGCCTCCCGGATATACCCCCTGAACTTAGGCTTGGCTCCGCCCGCAAATCCTGTAATCGCCAGGCATGCGTGTCCGTGCACGATGGCCCACCAATTGAAAAACCAGCCATCGCGGTCTTCCTCCAGGCGGTGTAGCTGCCGGATTGCGTCCATTACCGGTTGGGTAGCCAAGCGCAGGGCCGAAGGATCATCCAGGGGCGTGATCACCCCTTTGAGGTCAAACATCACTTCGTACAGGTCCGATTCCTTGATGGCAAACTCCCAGGCGGCTTCGGCCATGGCTGCCAATTGCACAGCAGGATCAGCACCTGCTGCCAAAGCTGCTGCTTCCAGGGCTTTTTGGAGTTCGCTGAACCCGAAATCGCGCAATTCACCTAGGATTTGCTTTTTTCCCTTGGGGTAATGCTCATAAATAACAGGCGCTGTGTATTCGATCAGGGCGCAAATTTTGCGCATCGACACCCCTTCCCAGCCTTTGTTTTTGGCGAGTTGGCGGGTACTTCTCAGGATATCCGATTTCAGGCCTGAAATTTCACGGTCGCGGCGTTCTTTGTGACTCATTTTTATATGATATAATTTATAACAATGTTAATTTAATTTTAGGTTGCTGCAAAAAATATTTACAAAAAAAATCAACCTTCATACTGGATGGCGGCAGGCAGGGTGATAACGAAAACGGAGCCTTCGACGGAAGAATCGCTAACGTGGATTTCGCCATCGTACAATTCCAGCATTCGCCGCACCAGCCCCAGTCCCAGGCCGGTTCCGGGGTATTCCTCGGCCCGGTTAAGCCTTTCGAAAAAATGAAAAATACGCTCCCGGTTCTCGGGCAGGATACCTATGCCATTATCGGCGAAATATAGGCTAAGGCTATCTGAAGATGATTGTGCTCGGATACGCAGAGCAGGTTGGGCAGATTGATTGTATAGGAAGGCATTTGAAATAAGGTTTCGAATAATCACCCGAAAATGTCCCGGATTGCCCTTGATTGAAGGAAGTTCACTGGCTTCGAGTGTCGAAGTCTGGATGCTAAGGCCCGGTTGAATTTCTTCCCAGATATGGGCTATCATGCTTTCCAGGTCTATTTTTTCCTTCAATTGGCTGCTTTTTTCCAGGCGGTTAATGAGCAACATACCCCCAACCACCTCATACAAGTGGCTGGCACTGCCGGCAATGAGGCTCAGGGTATTGGTTGCTAAGCCCGGAAGGCCGGGAAATTTCTTCACCAGCATACTCGACAGGCTCACCAGGTTGCGCAACGGCTCCCGTATCTCATGCGAAAGGGCCTGAGCAAAACGGTCAAGGTCCTGATTGGCGAGCGATAATTTTTGATTGGCATCGACCAGGTCCTGGGTCCGGAAAGCTATTTCTTCCGTCAACTTCTTCCGCTGTTCTCTTTTTTGCCTGTTTTTTTCAATGAGCAGAAATACCACAAAAACCATCAGTACAAGCACCAGCAGGATGCTGTAGCTCAATATTTGTTGCTGACGGAGATTGGTAGCCGTTTTTTGCTGAAGCTTTCGGAGGTACACATTTTCATTTTCCTTGTCACGTGAGGCCAGCCTTATTTGCAGGCTTTCCGTATTTGCTTTTTGCAGTTCTTCGTCCAGCGAATCGCGGGTGAGGAGAGAAAGTTGCAGCGTTTCCCAGGCCAGCTTATAATCCTGATGTTGATACAAAAGATCTGACTTAAGTTTAAATACCTTGATCATCAGGTGTTTATCGCTATTTTTTTGAGCTAAAGCCTGACCACGAACCAGCACCTCTCCGGCCTGCACATAATCGCCTTGCTGATACATGGCCTCCGCCAGTGAAACCAGCGCCTCGGCAAGTTCGTGTGAATTTGACTGGCTCTCCAGCTTTTTAACCACTGTATTCAGCTCCGAAATGGCTGCCAGGTAATTGCCTTGCTGTAAGTGGATTTGTGCCAGTAGGCGGTTATTTTGGGTGATTTCGGGTCGTTGGTGGAGTTGATTGAAAATGGGAAGAGCTTCCGAAGCATAAAACAGGGCTGAGTCCGTCAGGTGCATGGACAAAAATATCTTTGCTTTGGTGAGCGACCTTTCGGCGTGCAGAGACCTGTTTTTATCAGAAGCGAAATAACTTTCTGACTTTCTTAAGTAATAAAGAGCCTCCAGGTTTTGGCCATTTCTGTTCATGATGAGGGCAAAATTGAGGTTGGCGGTGGCGCATACCTCGGGGTCACAATCCTTTTCGGCGATCGTCATGTACTCCCGAAGGAGCGCAATCGCTTTTCCTTCTTTTCCTATTTCCCAGTAGTTATCCGACTGGTTTTGGGTCACAATGCCCAACTCTTTCAGATAATTAGGGCTACGGGACAGCAACTGAATGGCTTCGTCCAACACCAAAATCGCATTTTCAAATTGATTTACGCCTCTATAGCCGAATACCGCCAGCAGGTTGGCGGCTTTTACCCTGAGGGCGGTATCGCCACATTGCAAGGCCAGTTTCTGAGCTAGTTGCCCTTTTGATACTATTTCCTCCGACTTTGCCTGAAAACTCAGGATTTTCATTTCGGTAACCGCCCCGTGGGCATCCATACAGACATTGCCCGACGATTTGCCCAGCTCCCGGGCCTTTCTGGCAAATAAAAGCTGGCTGTCCGGATTAGCAATTGTTTCTGCGCGGCGGATAAGCCATTCCATTTGCTGCTTACGAGCCGCAAGGTTGGAGTTAATAGATAGCCCGGAAGTTTCCGATTGCGACCATAAGGTACAAGGCAGTGTTAGTATCAACCCCAGAAGGAATAAGGTACGGTTACAAATGCGGTTATAAATGGTAGAATAGTTCAATTTTAATCCCTTAAAAGGTAGTTTCGGCAATAATGTGTTGTAAGAGGGGGACGTGTAAATCTAATCGATTACCCTTTCCAATCTGATTACCCGGTATTTTTTTTGGGCAACTGGGTTAAAGTATTGAATTTCATGGTGTTAAATAATGACATTTTTTACAGGTAAGGATTAAGAGTCATGGATTTCTTTCAGAATATGAGCAAAGCTGTGCTTAAAATAGAGCAGAAGGCACTTGCTGATTATCTCTTGATACATCCTGAAAGGGAGCGTGCTTTCCATGAATGCATCCTTTCGGATCATACGCAAACGGCGACTCATGCAGCTGCGGTAATGAATATCCTTGCAGAGCGTAATGAAGATTGGTTTATTCGGCAGCTGCCCTTTTTGCTGGATGCCCTTGATAAAGAGCCTGTGGATGCCCTCAAGCGCAATGTGATGCGAAATCTTCAGTGGCATTTGCCTGGCGAGGACCTCCAAGGTCGGGTATTAGACATAAGCTATCGATATCTGCATTCGCCCAATGAAGCTATTGCTATACGGGTTTTTGCAATGACCGTCATCTACCAACTGGTTTTGCCGTATCCTGAGCTGCTGAATGAGCTATTTGTTGTGCTAGAGGCGCATATGCCCTACGGAAGTGCCGGGTTTAAGTCCAGGGCCAAACTGCTTATGAGCAAAAAGCTCGGTAACAATGTCCTTCGATTCACCACAAATGATTAGTGTTATCGGGTCGGAAATATTTATTTTTGATTATAAAAGATCCAGCTATGGAATAAAGCATGCTGCCCTTGCATGCAGTTGTGTTGGTTTTCTTCTTGTCAGGGAGAGATATTCAACAGAATTTAACTAAAGGGTACAAAAGGCGTCTTCGGGCGCCTTTTTTGTTTTTTAGGGCAATAAAAAAAGGCCCCAAAAAGGGGCCTTAGTTGCAGGGACTGGATTCGAACCAGTGACCTTCGGGTTATGAGCCCGACGAGCTACCACTGCTCCACCCTGCGATATATTGTTTTCTACAATTGTAGAAGTGATATCGTTTCGTTATCGGACTGCAACATTACGGGTTATTCTGTAACTTTGCAAATAATCTTCAAAAAAATCTCATTGAAAATCCAGGAACGCCACCAATCGGGCTTTGTAACGATACTCGGAAAGCCCAACGCGGGCAAATCTACGCTGCTCAATGCCATCTTGGGTCGTAAACTCTCCATAATTACCCCTAAAGCCCAGACCACCCGCCACCGTATTTTTGGCATCGACACGGGCCCGGGATACCAAATGGTGTTTTCGGATACGCCCGGACTGATCAGGCCCAAGTATCGGCTCCACCAGAAAATGATGGGTGCCGTTCACGAGGCAGTGGAAGATGCCGACGTGCTGGTTTTGCTGGTGTCCATGGACGAAACCTTCCCCGAAGAAGACCTGCTCGCCACAGCCAAAAGCTTTCAGGGGCCTTGTGTCCTGGTGGTAAATAAGGCTGACCTCGCCACCCAGGAGCAGATCATGACACGCACCAATGCCCTCATCGAAGAAATAAAGCCGGCAGAGTGGATCATAATTTCGGCGCTCACCGAACAAGGGGTTTCTGAATTGAAAACCCTCATTCTTAAGCACTTACCTGACGGACCCGCTTACTACGATGCCGACCAGATATCTGACCGGCCGGAAAGGTTTTTTATCGGCGAAATGATTCGGGAGAAGATATTTTTGCTTCTAAAAGAGGAAATTCCCTATAGCTGCGAAGTGGAGATCCTCAAATATCAGGAAGGGGAGGACTTGGACCGCATCCACGCCGATATTCATGTGGAGCGCAAATCGCAGAAAGGAATTCTCATTGGCAAACAAGGAACCATGCTCAAGCGCATTGGATCTATGGCCAGAAAGGACATCGAAGAGTTTCTGGGCAAAAAGGTGTTTTTGGAGCTGTATGTTCGGGTGACCGAAGACTGGAAAGACCGGGATGGCTCTTTGCGCGGCTTTGGTTATGAATGAGAATCATGAACCCAAAAATCTACCTGAAAATAGGATAGAATATCCTGAAAATAGATAGATATATATCGTTGACTTCATACACATTTGGTTGAGAAAAAAATCGACCATTGCGTATCCTGCTTCGCTATTCACACCTTTTGCTATTCGTATCCTTGGGGTGGCCCTTGGTAGTAAGTGGCCAGAATAACCCATTGCTTACTTTCCAGCATTTCAGGACCAAGGACGGGCTTTCGGCGAACCTGGTAAATACCTGCCTCGAAGATCGGAATGGTTTTATGTGGTTTGGAACAGCCAATGGGCTCAATCGGTTCGATGGTTATACGTTTACGATCTATAACTACGATCCGCTCGATGCTTCCAGTTTGTCGCATCCAATCGTAAAATGCCTCCTTGAAGATCATAATGGTATGATTTGGGTGGGTACCCAAGGAGGCGGGTTATGTAAGTTTGATCCTCAAAAAGCGCGATTTACTACGTGGACGCATAACCCCAACGACCCTGCTTCCATCTCGCACAACGAAATCCTGAGCTTACTCGAAGACGAGGCGGGCCACCTTTGGGTGGGTACCGAAAACGGGCTGAACCTCATGGACGAGGACCAGAAAGGCTTTTATCATGCGGACCCTGATCCCAATAATAAAAGTGCTTTGGCTGCCCCGGCTGTACTTACCCTGCATCAGGACCGAAAGGGGAGGATATGGCTCGGAAGCTGGGCAGGCGGCCTGCAGGTTTTTTATCCGCAAAAAACAACCCGGGAGGCAGCTAGTCGAAAACTTAATCCGGGATTCATCTCTTTCCCCACCGATGAAAATATATCCACCTACTTGGGCGGCAGGGAGCCTTGGCGCGTAATTACCGACCATGCGGGCCGACTTTGGGTGGCTACCCTCGGCAGCGGTTTATGGGCTACAGATCACGAGCTTACAGACGAGGAATTGGCTCATCCTGATCAGGTTGAGTTTTATAAAGCGAGGCTTGACAGCGATAATTCGGTGATCAAAAACCGTATTCACGGCATCTATGAGGACCAGCAGCACCGTATGTGGGCAGCAACGAATCAGGGGCTGTGCCTGAGCGAGCCTGTCAGCAGCGGGGTGTCTAAAGCCGGGTTTCATTTTTGGTTATCAAATTCCTGGACGCATATTCAGCGGTTGGCTATGGAGCAGTCAGCGCCGCTGGCTAATTATCAGCTGAATATCAATGGTGACCACAATGGCACGGTCTGGATTTGTTCGGAAGCGGGTATTTCAGCGCGCAAGCAAACTTCTGCATGGGCTAAAACCTACCTGGTAGCCACTAATTTTCAGGACCGCATCCGGGTAAACGATGTGCGCAATTTTACCACCAGTTCCGTTCTTTTGGCCACCAATCGGGGCGTTGAGTCTTTTGATCTGCTATCGCATAAGGTAGAATTGCTCAACCGTACCCAAAATGAATTGCTCAAGGCTTTACCGGATCAACAAGGACAATTGTGGTTTTCGGATGGGCAGAATCTGTATGGTGCAGCAACTGTTCGGGCCAAGCCTGAGTTGGTGAAATTACCGATAGGCAATTCAGGAAGATCGGTACGTGACATCGCGCTTAGGAGCAAAAATGAGCTTTGGATTGGAGCATATAGTGGTGTAGTCAGATTGAATACCCTTACAGGAAAGCTGATTAACTGGAGTTATGAATCTGCAAACGACAGTATCCTGATTGAGAAAAACTGGATCTACGACATAAAATTTTCATCGGAGGACAGGGTTTGGCTTGCCACCGAAAACGGAGGATTGCTTCGGGCAATTAGCAGCCCTGAAGGCACTTGGTCGGTGAAGGCTTTTTTGCCTAACCCTAAGGATGTTCACAGCTTCCAGAACATGAACATGAACAAAATTGCCCTGGTTGATTCAGGCGTCTGGCTGTCCAGTGGCTCGGGTTTATGGTTTTTTAACACGAGGAAAGAAAGCTTTGTTAAAATCGACAATGACCACGGACTCACTCCGGGAGCCATTAAAGACCTCGTAGTGGACAAAAATGGCTGGGTCTGGTGTCAGGTATCTCAAAAGATTGCTTGTATGAATCCTGCAACCGGCTGGTTTAAGGAAATTGGCCAGGAAAACGGACTCTATACCGGTGCATTTAACAAAGGCGGAATGCTGGTTGCCAATGATGGAAGGGTCCTTACCGGAGGGGATAACGGCCTTGCTGTGATGGAAAACAAGGTACTTAGTTTTCGCGAATCTCCTCCCACCGTGAGAATCATGGATTTACGGATATTCAATAACCTGGTCAAGGTGGGCGAAGAAGATCCATGGACGGGTAAAATACTCCTCGAAAGGACACTATCCTCCTTGAATAACATAGCACTCAGCTACAAACATAGCCTCATCAGTTTCGATTTTTCGGTCTTAAATGCCCTTTTCCCTGAAAAAGTGGAGGCGGCCTATCGTATCTCAGGGCTATCTGACGACTGGACAACGATAGGAACAAACCGGACAATTTCCCTTACCCAACTGACCACAGGGAGCCATGTGCTCGAAATTCGTGCGGCTAACTCCGAAGGGGAGTGGGGCCCAACAGCAAGCCTTACGATACACATAACTCCGCCTTTTTGGGGTACCTGGTGGTTCAGGTTATTGGCTATCGCTGTGTTGGCTGGTATCATAGTGGGCTTGCACCTGAGCAAGGTGAAGTTTATTGCAGACAGAAACACGAAGTTGGAGGAAGAGGTGAAATCCCGAACCCAAGAGCTACAGTTGGCCAACAGTCGCGAGCGTATCGCACGTGGAGAGGCTGAATCAGCGGCAAAAGCAAAATCGGAGTTTCTTTCGGTGATGAGCCATGAAATCAGAACCCCGCTCCATGCGGTTATCTCCATGTCCAATCATATCCTCGACGAACACCCGCGTCAGGATCAGATGGAATACCTCAAAATTCTGAAAATCTCCTCCGATCACCTGCTCAACCTGATCAATAACATCCTCGACTTTTCGAAGATCGAGGCAGGCAAGCTGGAAATTGCGCATCAGCCGTTCAATTTGTACGAGTTGGGTCAAGGCCTGGTACAGCTGCTCTCCATCAAAGCGGAAGAGAAGCCCGTTGAATTTATTTTTGACTATGATCCTGCACTCAGCCACTGGTTTCTGGGAGACCAGGTCAGGGTCGGTCAGGTATTCACCAACCTGCTTGGAAATGCGGAGAAATTTACCGCCGAAGGGCGTGTTTATTTGCGGATACAGGACTCTGGTGCCGGTTCTTTTTCCATTTCTGTAGAAGATACCGGCATTGGCATCCCCAAGTCCAAGCACCAGCAGGTATTTGAGCCCTTTGCACAATCTGACCTCGAGACCTCCCGCGTGTTCGGTGGTACCGGATTGGGACTCAATATCTCCCGAAGGCTGCTCCATATGATGGGGGCTGAGTTGACCCTGGAAAGCGAGGAAGGAAAAGGCACGTCATTTTCGTTCACATTGTCTCTTCCTGTTACGGATGCTCCGGCCAAAACGAGCATTCCCGAATGGGAAAATGTGGTTGAGCAGCCCTTGAATGGGGTTCGGGTGCTTGTAGTAGAAGACAACCTGGTCAATCAAAAGATAGCCAATCGTTACCTCCAAAAATGGGGTGCTTGCGTATCTCTGGCGGGCAATGGGGCAGAGGCAGTACGATTTTTGGAAATAAATACAGTAGATATTGTACTCATGGATTTGCAAATGCCGGTTATGGACGGAATCACGGCAACGAAAATTTTACGGTCAAAAGGCATGAGGGTGCCCGTTGTAGGGCTGAGCGCGGCTGTGCTGGAAGAGGAAGTAAAAAGGATGAAGGAATCAGGCATGAACGATTTCGTACCAAAGCCTTATCAGCCCGGTCAATTGCTGACCAGCCTCATTCATTTGCTTCAAATTCAACAAGAACTTTGATAACTGCCTGAAAATGTGGTATTTTCGCGGCCTTTTTAAGTAAGAATACGCCATCATGGGTAATATTGTAGCCATTCTCGGGCGACCAAATGTCGGGAAATCCACTTTGTTCAATCGTTTGGTAGAAGACCGGCAAGCCATTGTTGACGACTTTGCAGGGGTCACCCGCGACCGCAACTATGGCGTAGCGGAGTGGACCGACCGTAAATTTAACCTCATCGATACCGGCGGATACGTTCCAGGTTCTACCGATGTATTCGAAGCTGCCATTCGCGAGCAGGTGCATATCGCCATGGAAGAAGCCGACGTGCTCCTTTTTTTGGTGGACGGCAAAGAAGGCGTTCATCCCATGGACCGCGAATTCGCCTCCCTCATTCGTCGCCAACCCCGCAAAGTGCTGCTGGCCGTGAACAAGGTGGATGAGCCCATGCACAACGACCTGGTGTACGAATTTTACGAACTCGGCCTCGGAGACCCGATGCCTGTTTCGGCTACCAGCGGCTCCGGAACCGGCGATTTGCTCGACAAAGTGCTGGAATTGCTCCCCGAAGACCCCTACATAGATACCCCGGATCTTCCGCGTTTTGCTATTGTTGGCAGGCCCAATGTGGGCAAATCGAGCTTCATCAATGCCTTGCTCGACCGCAACATGAACATCGTTACCCCCATTGCCGGTACCACCCGCGACAGTGTCGATACCCGGTTTCAGGCTTTTGGGCACGACCTCATCATCGTCGATACGGCTGGTTTGCGTAAGCGGGCCAAGGTGGAAGAAAACGTTGAATTTTACTCTACCCTTCGTACCATTCGCGCCATTGAAGAGTGTAATGTGGCCATTCTGCTCATCGACGCTGTGGACGGCCTCATGTCTCAGGACATGTCCGTTTTTTCCATGATCCTCAAAAGCCGCAAAGGCGTGGTGATTGTGGTCAATAAATGGGACCTCGTAGAAAAAGAGACCAATACCTCGGTGGAAATGGAGCGCCAGATCAAGGAGCGCATTGCCCCTTTTACCGATGTGCCCATCATTTTTACCTCGACCATTACCAAACAGCGCCTGCTCAAGGTGATGGAAATGGCCATTCAGGTATATGACAACAAGAGCAAAAAGGTACCGACCAGCCAGCTCAATGATGTGATGCTCGATGCGGTTGCACGTCACCACCCACCGGCTACCCGTGGGCATTTGGTTAAAATCAAATACGTAACCCAGATTCCCGCCGCCAACCCCACCTTCCTGTTCTTTACCAACTATCCCAAGGACATGAGCGAAAGCTACAAGCGCTACCTGGAGAATCAGTTGCGGGACAATTTCAATTTCACAGGGGTGCCCTTGAGTTTGTTTTTCAGGAAAAAATAAGCTGCAATTGAGCGGTTACTCTACCGAAGGCCTTGCTCGCTCGGCGTGGCGGTCGATCGCTTCCAGAATCTGAAAAGCGGTTTCCAGGGCTTTGGCTCCATCGGTTACCGAAACACGTATGGGCGTGCCCAGCTGTATGGCATCCCGAAACTCGGTCAATTCCATCAGGATGGCGTTCGATTCCTTTACCTCAGGTTGCTCAAACACGAGGTAACGCGTTTGTTCGCCCTTCTCCCACGCAATGCGCATAGGGGGCAGATTTGCTTCGTCTCCATCGGCGAGGCGAAATACCTCGGCTTTTTTCTCCAGAAAATCGACCGCGAGGTAGGCATTTTTCTGAAAAAAGCGGAGCCTGCGCATATTTTTCACTGAGATGCGGCTGGCAGTGAGGTTGGCTACGCAGCCATTTTCAAATTCGAGCCGGGCGTTGGCAATGTCGGGGGTGTCGCTGATGACCGATACCCCACTTGCGTGAATTTCGCGGAGAGGGGAGTCGATCAGGCTCAGGACGATGTCGAGGTCGTGGATCATGAGGTCCAAAACCACCGATACATCTGTGCCCCTGGGGTTGTACATGGCCAGGCGATGCCCTTCGATAAAGATGGGCGACATGGACCTGCCTTCAAGGGCCAGAAAGGCCGGATTGAAGCGCTCCACGTGCCCCACCTGCACCACGAGGTCGGGTCGAAAGGCGGCCAGTTCGATCAATGCGCGGGCCTCTTCGGGAGTTTGGGCGAGGGGTTTTTCGATAAAAACATGCTTACCTGCACGCAAAGCAGCAGCCGCCAATTCGAAATGCGCGATGGTCGGCGCTACAATGTCCACGGCATCTACCGCCTCCAGCAAAGATTTCGGATCGGGAAAAACGGTTACCCCAAAGGTTTCCCCAGCTGCTTTGCTGGCGGCCTCCTGCGGGTCGTAGATGCCGGTAACTTCTGTATTTTCAAGGGATTGCAGGAGTTTTAGGTGTATTTTTCCCAAATGCCCCACGCCAAAAAGGCCTACCCGTAGTGGTTTTTCCATGTAGAATGCTCGCTTATCGGCTGCAAATTAATCCATCCTCCATGCAAACCGAAGCGACAATCATGCGTTTGATAAATTCTTCGCTTAAGCACGCTTCCGAGGATCAACGTCAAATCAGTCACACCCGGCTTTTTAGCTATATTTGCGTGCGTAAACCCAACCAGGACCCATGCTGAATTTTTTCCGCAAAAAAGAAAATAAAGAAAAGCTCGACCAGGGCCTTGAAAAAACAAAGCAAGGTTTCCTGTCGCGTATCGGTAAAGCAGTTATCGGTAAAAGCAAAGTGGATGAGGACGTGCTGGATGAGCTGGAGGAAGCTTTGGTGGCCTCGGACGTGGGCGTAAAAACCACCCTCAAAATCATCGAACGCATTGAAGCCCGCGTTTCCCGCGACAAATACATCGGAACGGCTGAGCTCGACGCCATCCTCCGTGGAGAAATAGAATCCATTATCCTCCAAACCAGCTCCGGTGAAGGGGCTGATTTTCAGGTGCCCAGCCTTACCCGCGATGGCAAAAAAGTACCTTATGTACTTATGGTGGTAGGTGTTAACGGCGTAGGAAAAACCACCACCATCGGCAAACTCGCCTGGCGTTTCAAGCAACTCGGCCTGGATGTGCTGGTGGGTGCCGGAGATACTTTTCGTGCCGCAGCCGTGGACCAACTGGCTACCTGGGCCAAGCGCTCGGATGTGAAATTTTTCAGCAAAGGAATGAATGTGGACCCCGCAGCAGTGGCCTATGAAGCCGTACGCGAGGGCATTGCTCAAGGGGTGGACGTGGTGATTGTCGATACTGCCGGGCGATTGCACAACAAAAAACACCTTATGGACGAGCTGTCGAAGATCCGCCGCTCGATGGGCAAAATACTCGATGGCGCGCCACACGATGTGTTGCTGGTGCTCGACGCCTCTACCGGCCAGAACGCTTTTCAGCAGGCCGAAGCCTTTACCGAGGCTACGCAGGTATCCTGCCTGGCCCTTACGAAACTGGACGGCACTGCCAAAGGGGGCGTCGTGATCGGGGTAGCAGACCTGTTTAAGGTGCCGGTACGCTACATCGGGGTAGGGGAGGCAATGGAAGACCTGCAGGTATTTGATCCTAAGGCCTTTGTAGATAGTTTGTTTAACCAGAATTAACCTGGAACTCTTTAAAACCTGCTGTTGCTGAAAAACACCAGCGCGGCCGTTTCTATTTTTCGAATTCATGCGCACCCAAATCCATAAAAAAGTCCGTTTCAACGAACGTATCAACGTCATCACGCTGGGCTGTTCTAAAAACCGGGTTGATTCAGAGCAATTGCTTGCCCAGCTGGCCGGTAGCCACCTGCACGCCACCCACGAAGCCGACAACAGCGACGCTTCCACCGTGGTGATCAATACCTGCGGGTTCATCGACAATGCCAAGGAGGAGTCGATCAACACCATCCTCGACTATGTGGAGCGCAAGGAACGCGGCGAAATCCAGAAGGTAATCGTTACAGGATGCCTTTCTCAGCGGTTTAAAGACGACCTCGTAACGGAGATTCCCGAAGTGGATGCCTGGTTTGGCAACCACCTCGATATGCCCAACCTCGTAAAGGCGCTGGGAGCCGATTACAAAAAAGAACTCCTCGGCGAGCGCATGCTCACCACCGACAGCCACTACGCCTACCTCAAAATAGCCGAAGGCTGCAACCGCCCGTGTAGTTTCTGCGCCATTCCGCTTATGCGGGGTAAACACGGCTCCCGCCCGATAGAAATGCTGGTGCAAGAGGCTGAGTTTTTGGCGTCGAAGGGCGTGAAAGAGCTCATGCTCATTGCGCAGGACCTTACGTACTACGGCTTAGACCTCTACGGCAAACGCAAACTCGACGAGCTCCTGAATCGCCTTTCCGACGTAAAGGGCATCCGTTGGATTCGACTCCACTATGCCTATCCTTCGGGTTTTCCGCTGGAAATTCTGCCCGTGATCCGCGAGCGGGAAAATATCTGTAACTACCTCGACATCCCGTTGCAGCACATCTCCGATCCGGTGTTGAAAGCCATGCGCAGGGGCCTCAACCGCGGCCGCACCGAGGCGCTGATCGATAAAATCCGCGAAGAGGTACCCGGTATTTCTATTCGTACGACCATGCTGGTGGGACATCCCGGCGAAACCGAAGAAGCACACCAGGAGCTGCTACGGTTCATCGAGGCATACCGATTCGACCGCCTGGGGGTCTTTACCTATTCTCACGAAGAAAATACCCATGCAGGCAATGTTATGGAAGACACCGTGAGCGAAGAAGACAAGCAGCGCCGCCACGACGAGGTCATGGAAGTGCAGCAGGATATTTCCTTTGAACTCAACCGCTCCCGCATCGGCCAGGTGTTGCCCGTGATCATCGACAGAGAAGAGGACGGACATTTCGTAGGACGCACCGAGTACGACTCACCAGAGGTAGATAATGAAGTGACCGTGATGGGAACTGACTTGAAAATCGGCGATATTTATCCGGTAAAGATCAATGATGCCCTTGAATATGACCTCATCGGAACTGTTGTCTAATTGTAGCCGCAAATGGCACACCTTGGGTACCTGGGTGTTTTTATTGGTGCTGACTGCCTTACAACCCGCTTTTTCGCAGTGGGAAATGGGCGCAAAATACGTACGGCACGGGGTGACTAACTGCACCCTTTTTCTCAATTATTCAGGACCGGCAAACAATCCACGCGAGTTCCAGGTAACCCTCAATTTTCGCCCCAAGGGGTCGTATCGGGTGTATATGTCGCGGATGGTGATGCTTGCGCCTTCTGACAAAGAGCTCTTTTCCTTCGACTTTAACCTCGAACCCGGCGAATACGACATCTTCGCCGAAATATGGGACCCCCGCAACCGCACCAACCACAGCCTGATGTCCAAGGCCCCGTTTGTGGTTCCGGCCAAAAACCAGGTTTACACCTCCGATATATTCCTGAGCTTCGCCTCAGAGGGAAGTCAGGCGCTGAAAGAACCCCTTTTGGTTCCGGTATTGCGGATGGAGCAAAACCAGGTATATGTTTTTGTGGAAGTGCAATCTCGGCAGGCCGTAAATTTGATGGCTCGCTCGCTGGTGTATAAAGAAGATGCCGCACGCACCGGGCAGCAGGTTTCGACCTTTACCTCCCTGCACCAGCATCGGCAGATTTTGTCATTAAAGACGGGTAAATCGGTGATTTTCGGAGATACCATCGAGTTGAATGGGCTGGATCCTGGCGAATACCTCGTTTCGGTATCATTTACTGAAAACAACTACCTGCATATCGAGCGCAATATTCGCTTTTTGTACGGTGGCGACCTGCGTCAGCGGATTATCGGCGATCTGGGTGAATCAGTTCGGATGATGCGCTATCTGCTGCCTGAGGCTACGCTCAAAGCGCTGATGGATCAAAAAGACAAAAACGATCAGCTGGAGGCCTTTTTTCAGGCGTGGAAAACGCTGTATCCCATGGACACCGATGCTGAAATGGAGGCCTACTACCGGAAAATATTCGATGCCAATGCCCGCTTCACCGAAAGGCAGGCTGGATGGCAATCGGACAGGGGCCGGATTTACCTCAAATACGGCGAGCCGGGCCAGGTAAAAAGCTCGGAGTTGAACGGCAATGAGTTTCAGCGGTGGACCTACCCCAAATGGTCGCTCTCGTTTTTATTCCGTAAAGAAGGAGACGAATTTCGATTGGTAAAATGAAAGACACCTGGCTCTCCATCATCAAGCGGCACTTTAGGTTCGACTCTCTGTTAGGAGATCCTGGCGCCTCTCCCCAAACCCGATCGACCTTTAACCAGTATCGGCTACCTGCTTCGAAACGGCTCCTGCTCGTTTTGCTCAAGGCGGGTCCATGGATTTGTGGCGCAGGTTTTCTGGTCGCTTTTGCCGTTTCAGCTTTGCCCATTGCAGGCCTCCGTCAATGGACAAATGATCACGGTATTTTTCTGGAGGCGGCCATCGCCATATCGGTGAGCGGACTCATTGGCTATGGCACCAACTTCCTGGCTATCAGGATGTTGTTTCGTCCGGTGGAGCGCCGACCTATCTGGGGGCAGGGCCTGATTCCTTCCCAGCGCCATCGGATTATTCAGTCGTTGGCCAAGGGCATGCACGAGCATATCCTGAGCCAGGAACTGATTCAGATGCGGATTGAAAAAACCGGCCTGGTGCGCAAATTGTCTGAAATAGCAACCGAAGGCGCCGTTTCCCTCATTCAGGATCAGGAGCTGAGGACGGAAATAAAATCGGCCGTGCATGACAGCATCAGCGATTTTACCCATCAGCCTGCATTTAGAAAAGAAATAACCGACCTCATCGATCAGCAACTCGAACTTTCGATGGCTGACGGCGTTAAGCGCTTTGTGCTGCAAACCTACAAGCGGCTCAACCGCGTCGATTACGAATCCACCATCAACGAAATCATTACTTCTATTCCCAAAGTGACCCTCGATGCCATGCAAAGGATGGAATCGGAAGTGGATTCTTTGGCGGAAAAAATCAGGTTGCAACAGGAGCCCCTTGAAGCTGGCCTGATGCAGCTGCTGGTCAATATCCTCGACCGGATCGACATTGCCGACATTCTCGCCAAGCAAATGGAGCATTTTGACGAAGGAAAACTGGAGCGCATGATCTGGGAAGCAACCAACGAGCAACTGCTCTATATCCAGAACCTGGGCACCATCCTCGGTATGCTCGGCGGATTCCTGATCTGGCGGCCCGTAGGTTCGAGCCTTGTTTTTATTGCCGTGATCGGCATCCTCTGGTTGCTGGATGTGCTCCTTTTTAAATTACGGAAACCCCTTTCCCCAACCCCTCCGAATTCATGAACCGTAACTTAGCCCAGGATTATTTGGCGGATGCCCCCTCCCTCCAGCCTTTTTATCAATACAGTCCACAAGCTCCTGATTTTGAGGCTATTATTCGCGATAAAAAATTCAGCGCAGCAAACAGAAAGGTGCTTACTGCCGTGCTGAATGAGCAATACCAGGGCTATCACCTGCCGGATGCGCTTGCCCAAAACCTGCATTTACTCGAATCAGAAGATACCTACACCCTTACCACAGGGCATCAGCTGGGGCTTATGGGTGGGCCTTTGTTTACGGTTTACAAGGTGGCGAACATTATCCGGCTCGCGCGGGAGTTAAAGGAGAAAATTCCGCATAAAAACTTCGTGCCTGTCTTTTGGATACATACCGAAGACCACGACTTCGAGGAAATCAACCACTATTTTGAGGATTTCAAAACCAAGCACACCTACACCGGTACTTTTCAGGGTCCGGTAGGCAAGCATATCCTGAACGAAACGATCGATGACCTCATTCCGGCGCATTTTTCCGATGCGTTAAAAAATGCTTATCAGCCGGGTAAAACGATGGCGGAAGCCTTCAAGGCATTTTTTCACGCCCTCTTTGCAGAAGCGGGCCTGGTGATTCTCGATCCCGACCATCCAAAGTTGAAAAGCCTGTTTTCGGGCGTGCTGACTGCAGAAGTGGAGCAGGGCGTGGCGGCTACCGAAGTAGGAAAAACCACCACCTTGCTCGGTGAGGCGGGTTACCATACGCAGATCCATCCTCGGGAGATCAACCTGTTTTACATGGATTGGAAGGGACGCAACCGCCTGGTTGCAGAAAATGGCCACTTCCGCGTACTGGACCGAAACCTGCGCTTTGACCAGAAAGAAATGGCTGACCTGATCAAGAACCAGCCCGAGAAATTCAGCCCCAATGTGAGCCTCAGGCCCTTGTATCAGGAAATGATCCTGCCGAACCTGGCTTATATCGGGGGATGGGGTGAACTAGCGTACTGGATGCAGCTGGGTGGTTTATTTGCCCATTTCAAGGTCAATTTCCCCTTGTTGCTACCGCGTTTTTCGGCTACGCTGATGCGGGCAGAAGACTGGGATGCCTGGCAAAAGATGGGATTTGCACCCGCAGATATACGCAAGCCCTTGCACGAGCTGCAACGCTTGTATATGCCGACGCTTTGGTCCGATGAAGCTTTCAAGGCGAAGGTTGCCGACATTGAAACGGCACTGGAAGCCCTGCATGGCTACATAGAAACCGACATTGCGGCTACGCTGGCGCGCTCACTGGAGGCCTTGCAGGTGAAAAACCGGAAGTACCTCGCCAATGTAGAAAAGAAAATTTACCGTGTGCTTCGTTCGCAGCATCCGAAGCCTTTTCGTGCATTGGAAGATCTCAAAAACAAGGTGCAGCCCGACGGCTTTGTACAGGAAAGGGTGCTGAGTCTGGCGTCATTTCCGGATGTTTCTCCCGAAAAACTGGTGGAAATCCTGCTGAAAGTGAACAATCCCCTCGATTTAAGCCATCAGTTTATCAGGTTGGATTGAATTTGACGAAAACTTTCTCCAAATTTCACGTACCTATCTTTAGGATAAAAAAATCAAGGTCCCGTTACAGGGTCATTTACTCATGGAAAGAACCAGACGCCGCAATACCGAGGACAGCGAAGAATTTGACATGTCGTTGATGTACGATGACATTGAAAAAATACGTGACCGGGAAGAGGAGGAAGAAAAGGACCAAAAAGGGAAATTGGGAAATGCCGGGCTGATGGCCCTCATTGCGGGTGCGTCGCTTTTTGCACTCGGAATTTTGGGGGGTAGCATCGGCCTTCCGGGCGATTTTTTTGAATTTCTGACCCAGGGAGCCCTACCGATTATCGGCTTTGGTGCACTGGGTTATGGTTTTTTCAAAACCTTGCGCATGGCTTTCCGCGAAAAACAGCTCAATTTCCCCGTGCTGAATGTGTACCGCAAGCGTGCCAATACCACCGCTACCACGGCTGAAGATGTGACGGGTACAGGCACAGGTACTTCTACCCGCCAGAATTACAATACCCGCCAGCAAAACTATAACCGCCGGACCACCCGCACCTCAAACCGCTCAAACAGCAAGTCGATCCGTAAGTCAAGGACCAACCGCGTGTTTTCAGGCGTAGCAGGCGGCATCGCTGAATATGCAGGGGTATCACCTGCCTTGATTCGTTTTGCCTTTATAGCAAGTATTCCCATAACCAGCGGCATGTCTATTTTTGCCTACCTGCTGCTTTCGATCGTGCTTCCGGCCAATTATGAGCGCCCGGAAAATACGAATGGGTAATTTTTTCGGGTTGTTTCTACGGGCATTGCTCCTTACTTTCGGTATAATTTGAAGAAGGACTATGCCTGTTTTCTACCTCATGCGCGTAAAGGGCAAAGCTAAAATACCGGACTACATCCAGGTACGTGACGAACAGCTCACCCTCATCGGGTATATTCGCCCGGGAAGGGACGAAAAGCTGGCCAAAATCGTGGATGATCCCGATCTTGCGCAAGCCTTATCTGACCATATTCAGTCCCTCTCTGATTACGGACGCATAACCCGCATCGAAATATGAGCACAGAAACAACGCCGGTGGTGTGGTTTAACTCCGCCACGCTTGGATACCGCCACCGATCTACCCTGGTAGGGGTAAATCTGGAAGTATATCCCGGTGAAATGGTCTATTTTGTGGGCAGAACCGGAAGCGGGAAAAGTACCCTTATGCGCGCCCTGTATGGCGATTGCGAGATACAGTCCGGCTCCCTTATCGTGGACGACATTGACGTAGGCGCAAGCAAAACTCCGGATGATATATCCCTGCTCAGACGAAAACTGGGCATCGTATTTCAGGACTACCAGCTCCTGCCCGACCTTACGGTGAGTGAAAATATCCTCTTTGTGATGCGGGCTACGGGCTGGCGCGACAAACTGGCACAGCAACAGCGGCTGCAGGAAGTTCTGATCAAAGTGGGGCTTTCGGGTAAATACCACGACTACCCACACCAGCTTTCTGGCGGAGAACAACAACGGGTGTCTATTGCCCGTGCCTTGGTAAATGCCCCCAAGCTTATCATCGCTGATGAACCTACCGGCAACCTTGACCCCATCGTGTCAGATGAAATCATGGATATTTTCCGGCGGATAAACCAGGAAGGAGCCGCCGTGTTGCTTGCTACCCACGACTACCGCCTGCTCAACAAACACCCCGGACGGGTGATTGAGCTCGACCTTGGCCAATTAATTGCTTATCCGGAACCCTCAATGTTTTTGCGAAAATGGTCAGGTATCTCCTCCCTCTCCTGATTTTTTGCTCAGGAATCCGCCTTTTTGCCCAGCAGGATACCGCCGTGGTGGTGCTTAGCTCGCTGGTGGGAGACGCTATTTCCAGTGCTGAGCGCGATCAGTATAAACTGTTTGCCGATTTTCCGGACAATAAACCCCGTGCTTATCGTTTTTTGCAAACACCCGATGGCCAACTCCTGCTGGAGGGCACGCTGGTGCTGATGTCGGACGGGGAGCGGGACCGGGTCTTTATGCCTTATACCCAGACCCAGTTTTTGGTCACCAAAGCGTATGTTGAAAAGCAAAGTACCCTGTTTACCAGCCTGGAAGCCGCCAGGAAAGATTCTGCGGCCCGCCTTTCGATCTATACCCGAAACGGGGATCATATTACCGGAAAATTGCTCACGATTCAGGATACATTGGTGATCGTGTTGACAGACTATGGCGTTTTGGAAATTCCGCTCGATGCGATCAAGTCTTCGTATGTGAAGAAAGACCAAAATGAGGTTGCCGGGGAGATGCCAGGCGAGGTACAGTCCGCTGCGCAACCCGACGATCTGCCTTATTTTGCCAATCCTACCCCCACGCGCTACATGGTCGCGCCTTCAGCGATTCCGTTTCCGAAAGGGGAGGGTTATTATCAGAACCTGTATGCGACGGTACATACCGGCTACTACGGGTTGTCGGACCATGTGTCGGTCGGTGGGGGATTGGAAACCATTTCGCTCCTACTCGCCAGTCCTTTGCTTTTTGGTACAGTGCGGGTGGGCTATCAGGTAAAGCCGAAATTATACCTGGGTGGCGGGGCCATAGCCATCGGTGGGTTAAACGAAACCTCTTTTTTTGCCGGAGGCGGCTATGCCAACGCTACATTTGGCACGATAGAGAAAAGTGTTACTACCACCCTCGGTGTGTTGCACAACGGCTGGCAACCGGTTCCGGTTTTTATCCTGAGCGCCATGAAGCGGCAGCAAAGGCGGGTTTGCCTCGTTACGGAGAACTGGTTCCTTGCCGTTGACGGAACGCCCGTGTTGATCCTGAGCGGCGGGTTGAGGATTATCGGCGAATCCTTTTCGGTCGATCTATCGCTGCTTTCTAATCCGCAGCTGATTTCCGGTGGAATTCCTGCTCTTCCCTTCGCCGGGTTTACGATTAAGATTTAGGGTTTCTGGTGCGCCTTCTGCGCACCGTTGGTAATATTTGTACGATCGTTTTCTACCGACATGTGCTCCCAACGGGAGAGGGGTGCGAGATATGATCGTGGAAGGGCTTCAGAATAGCCCATTTTCAGTTTGGTTGTCCATAGTCGTTGTAGTCGTCCAAAGTCGGCCTGTGCGTCCATACTCGTCCTGTGCGTCCATCCCAGCGGGATGGCAGGATTATAGAAAAAGGTTATTCCCCCCCCCCAATTACCGCCGCAGGCAGGGTAGGGGGCAATTGTAAATCTGGTGTGCATTGCGACGCGCAGGAAAAATATGTACGATCGTTATCTACCGATTTGTACTCCCTACGGGAGCGGGGTGCGAGATATGATCGTGGAAGGGCTTCAAGATCGCCCATTTTCAGTTTGGTTGTCCATAGTCGTTGTAGTCGTCCAAAGTCGGCCTGTGCGTCCATACTCGTCCTGTGCGTCCATCCCAGCGGGATGGCAGGATTATAGAAACAAGGTCATCCCCCCAATTTTACCGCCGCAGGCAGGTTAGGTGGGCAATTGTAAATCTGGCGCGCTTTCAGCGCCCTGCAGGGAATATTTGAACGATCGTTTTCTACCGACATGTGCTCCCTAAGGGAGCATTGGGCGTAATATGATCGTAGAAGGGCTTTAAGATCGCCCATTTTCGATTTGGGCACTATACTAATCGTACTTGGCGTCCATACTCGTCCTGGGCGTCCATCCCAGCGGGATGGCAGGATTATAGAGATGAACACGACCAGGATGGAATAGGATGCATAAAAAAAGGCTGCCCAACCGGACAGCCATTTATTTATTTCAGAACAACAACTATTCGTTGCGGCCAATGCAGTTAAGGTCTTCGTAAGAAGCCACCAGGCGCTTGCTGAATGTCTTTTCGCCTTCGTACAACCATACGCGTGGGTCGTAGAACTTCTTGTTGGGTTTTTCTTCGCCTTCGGGGTTGCCGATTTGTCCCTGGAGGAAATCATGGTTTTTGGCTTCGTATGCACGAACGCCGTCCCAGAAAGCCCATTGCAGGTCGGTATCGAGGTTCATTTTTACAGCTCCGTAACCAATGGCTTCACGGATTTCTGCGCGGGAAGAACCGGAACCACCGTGGAAAACGAAGTTGATCGGCTTAGGAGCGGTACCGTATTTCTGCGATACATATTCCTGAGAGTTGTGCAGGATAACCGGAGTCAGTTTCACGTTGCCGGGCTTGTACACGCCGTGGACGTTACCGAAAGCAGCAGCAATGGTAAAGTTGGGGCTAACCTTCAGGAGGTGCTCGTAAGAGTAGGCTACTTCCTCAGGCTGGGTGTAGAGGCGGGCATTGTCCACCTCGGTATTGTCCACGCCGTCTTCTTCACCACCGGTAACACCGAGTTCGATTTCGAGGGTCATGCCCATTTTGGCCATGCGCTCGAGGTATTTGGCAGAAATTTCGATGTTTTCGTGGAGGGGCTCCTCAGAAAGGTCGAGCATGTGCGAGCTGTAGAGGGGCTTGCCGTATTTGGCAAAATGGGCTTCGCTGCCGGCCAGCAGTCCGTCCATCCAGGGGAGGAGGTTTTTGGCGCAGTGGTCGGTATGCAAAATAACGGGCACGCCGTAGGCCTCAGCAGCTGCGTGTACGTAGTGTGCACCAGCGATACCGCCGAGGATGGCTCCCTTTTGGTCGTCTTTAGAGATCCCTTTTCCGATAAAATAGTGGGCTCCACCATTCGAAAATTGGATAATGAGCGGGGAATTCACCTCGCGGGCAGCAGCAAGGGCCGCATTGATGGTGCCTGAAGTGGTAACATTCACGGCAGGAAGGGCAAACTCCTTGGCCTTCGCGTAGTCGAGCAGGTCTTTCACTTCCTGACCGAAGAGAACGCCGGGACGAAAAAGGGTTTTAGCAGACATATTTTCTAGTTTAAAGGTTGGGTCAAATGACCGCCGCCAAGTTAGTGACTTCGTTTCAAAATCCATGAAAATTTACAAGAAAGGCCCTTTATATTGTCGGTTATTGACATTCCGACAGCTTCAGGGCTCCCTGGTTGAGGGGTAATCGTCGGGGCGCGTGCCTGGGTATGACCTTTGGGGAAGGCTGGCAGGGCGAAGAAATGGTTTTCGATCTTTTCCTGATACTGTTATATTAGTACGCTTATGACCACGTATCCTCCTTCAGCCCCCAACGGCCTCATCGACCGGTACACCGCCGATGTGTGGAGCTACAGCGACTACTACCCCTTCGGCAGCCTCATGCCCGGGCGCCATGCTACGCTGGGTGAGGATGGGTATCGGTATGGGTTTAATGGAAAAGAAGGGGATGACGAGGTGTATGGGGAGGGGAATATGTATGACATTGGTGCCCGAACATTCGATCCAAGAATTGCGAGGTGGTTTCAGGTTGATCCCAAAGCGAGAGAGTTTGCTTCGCATAGTCCCTATTCTGGAAATGGAAATAACCCCATACTGTTTATTGACCCGAATGGAGAGCAGATTTTTCTACCAAAAGATGGAGTGTATAATCAAGCTTTTGCGGACGCAATTAGTCAGATTACAGGATACCAGATAAAATTGAGTGAGACATCAACTTCAGTAGAAAATGCAAAGGCAGGGACTGTAACAGCATATGAAATTATAGTAGGCCAAAAAATTAGCTCTTCTAGAGTGGTTCCGGGATTCGGGGAGGCATTGGCAAATGTTCTACGATATACGGATAATGCTCAGGTAGTTTTGAATTTGGAAGATTTTGACGGGAACAGAACAAGAGCTGGAGCCTATAGCAGTCGGTCAGAAACAGGTTTGATTTTAGATGGAAAGGTATTTTCCGACAGTTCCACAGATAGGTTTATTGCGCATTTGTTGTTGCATGAGATAAATGAGCCGATCAGCCTTGCTTTGAATAATTGGGATAATTTTCCAAAAAACTATAGTGAAAGAGATCACAAATACTCGCTGAAAGTAGATCTTAGAGCTCTTTCAAACGTGATTTCTTTTTCATTTACAAGTAAATTTGTTTCGGGGTATGACCGAAATAACGGAGGAATGTCTAACGAGGTAGAAGGCGATAAATTGTTAACGACTGACGATGCTATTGAATTTATTACCAAAGGGGGAGTCATAAACACTATAATTTTCAGATATTCGGAAACTGAAGGTAAAATTAAAGATGTAGAATTTCGGTTATACACCGGGAATTCTAATGAAAATGTAATCAAAAACGAAAAAGAAGGGTCCCCAATTCCTCCAACTTCAACTTTGCCAGCTAGACCATGAATCGTACAGTTGCAATTATAGTTTTATTGGCTCATCTCGGCTTCATTGGATGTGCAGGATCTAAATTTAAAAATAAGGGCGTGGCCAAAAGTTCTGAAGAACTTATGGTGGTTGAATACAAAGATTTACTGACTGAGGAAATAAGAAGCTTTACTATTACATCGACAGTAACCTTAAAGCCTTATTATTCTTCTTTACCGTATGTTAAAGGTTTTCGCTACAAACTTAATTTAGATAAAAAACCAAGAATTAATGAATCCGATTTAAAGGTATATATTCCACCTTTGACAATTTCGGATAGATTTTCTGAAGATAGTACTTTGTTTGCTTTAATTGAAATTGGGATGGCGACCCGTGAATTTGGGCCTGCTATCGAGCTAAGTGATTCAATTGGAGCTGTCCGTAACGTATTAGATGTTTACTCTACCAAATTGATTGAAAAAGAAGTAGTTGAGGGTAAAGATATTTTTTATCACTTTGATATCTATTATCGTGGCGATACTGTGAAAGATGCATCATATATCTTCAATTACAAAGTTGGATTTGTTGAAATTAAAAACTTCGATAGCAAGGGTTTATGCGATAGTCATCTTGTAATCAAGAAAATAAATGGAACACCATACGTAAAGTCATGGGGTTCCTATATTTTGTTCATAAATCCAACACTAATCTCTTTTGAAAAATACTGATAGTTATATTTTATTTTTTTTCTATTTATGCCAAATACCACAACATCACCAACTACAATACCTCGATTCCTTTAGACCACAAGCAGGTGTTTGTTAATGTGAATCAATCGGCGAGCATCCTCTTTACCGGCGAGCATTCTTCCGTTCCGTGAGCATATATTCGCCAACCTCAGGCACAGGGATTAATCCCGACTCCAGCCGAGTCGAATCTTTGTAGCGATGATATGCCAGGAGTATCAACCTCAGAGAGGTCGCACCTATAAGCAAGTTCGGGCGATAACCAATCATCCTCATAGACAAGTCGCGGTTGCTCCTTCCAATTCCTGATTTTCAAAACGCACCTTCTAATCGTGGATTTCACGGAAACATAGGATCATACCTCCCCAGCCCCATTTATAAAGATTCTGTCCCCATTCTCCTGCCAAATTGTCAGCCTGCTCAGGAAGAATTGCGTATATTTGCATTCCAAACCAATACCGGATTGCTGAAAGAAGTTTATGCGCGATAAAATCACCCAAAAGACGTTTGCGCCCCTGCTCGAAAAAACCTTTGAAGAGCAAAAGCAGGGCCTTGCCTATGCCGGGCAGCCCTCGGGTACACCTGGGCGGCGGATGGCCTATATCGAAACCTACGGCTGCCAGATGAATTTCTCTGACACCGAAATCGTGGCTTCGGTCCTTACCGACATGGGCTATGGCTTTACCACCGACGAAACGGTGGCCGACCTCGTCTTTATCAATACCTGCAGTATCCGCGAAAATGCCGAAGACAAGGTGTGGAACCGACTCAAGGCCTTTCGCTCCCGCAAAGAATCGCGCCCCGAAATGATGGTAGGGGTGCTGGGTTGCATGGCCGAGCGCCTGAAAACTAAGCTCATCGATCAGGAAAAACTCGTTGACCTCGTCATTGGGCCCGATGCCTACCGCGACCTGCCCCGACTCATCAGCGAAGTGGACGAAGGACAAAAAGCCGTGAACGTGCTGCTCTCCCGCGAAGAAACCTACGCCGATATTGCCCCTGTGCGCTTGAACTCCAATGGGGTAGCCGCCTTCGTGACCATCATGCGTGGCTGCGACAATATGTGCTCTTTCTGCGTGGTGCCCTTTACCCGTGGCCGCGAGCGCAGCCGCGATCCCGAATCCATCGTGTCTGAAGTCCGCGCCTTGTACGACCAGGGCTACCGCGAAGTAACCCTCCTGGGCCAGAATGTGGATTCCTACAAATGGACCCCCGAAGAGGAGCTCAAAGGCAAAGCGCAGATCGAAAAAGCAGAACGCCAGGGCCTCGACCTCAATATTGTCAATTTTGCCCACCTGCTGGAGCGCGTGGCCCACGTGGCACCCGACCTGCGGGTCCGGTTTTCTACTTCGCACCCCAAGGACATTACCGACGAGGTAATGCACACCATGGCGAAGCACAAAAACATCTGCAACTATATCCACCTGCCCGTGCAGTCGGGCTCCAGCCGGGTGCTGGAACTCATGAACCGGGGATACAGCCGCGAGTGGTACAAAGAAAAAATCGAGCATATCCGCGCCATTGTGCCTGATTGTGCGATCTCTACCGACATCATCACCGGTTTTTGTACCGAAACCGAGGAAGACCACCTCGAAACCCTCTCCATCATGGAGTTTACGGGTTACAGCTCGGCCTTTATGTTTATGTACTCAGAGCGGCCGGGTACCCCCGCAGCCAAAAAAATGGAGGACGACGTTCCCGAAGAAGTTAAGAAGCGCCGCTTAAACGAGGTCATTACCCTCCAGCGCCAGCTTTCGCTGAAAGACAACCAGTCCGACATCGGCAAGGTATTCGAGGTGCTCGTGGAGGGTGAATCGCGCCGCAGTGCCTCCGACCTTTGTGGCCGCAACGACCAGAACAAAATGCTGGTTTTCCCGGGTAGGGTAGGGCTGAAGCCGGGCGACTACGTGCACGTGCGGGTATTGTCGGCCACCAGCGCTACGTTGATCGGGGAGTTGGTGTAACGATTGGAGTCTTGGGTTTTCCGGGTTTAGCTTTTTAGAATGACCATTCAACAAATCAAGCAACGCTACTCTATTATTGGCAACTGCCGCGAGATCAATACCGCGGTAGAAATAGCCTTGCAGGTAGCGCCCACCGACGTAAGCGTACTGGTAGCAGGCGAAAACGGTACGGGTAAAGATGTGTTTTCCCGCATTATCCACCAGTTCAGCAAGCGCAAGCACCAACGATACATCGCCATCAACACCGGCGCCATTCCGGAAGGCACCCTCGATTCTGAGCTGTTTGGCCACGAACGTGGGTCTTTTACTTCCGCCTACGAAAGCCGCAAAGGCTACTTTGAAGAGGTCGAAGGTGGCACCATTTTTTTGGACGAAATCGCCGAAATGCCCCTGCCTACCCAGGCACGCCTCCTGCGCTTGCTCGAAAACGGCGAATACCTGCGCGTAGGTTCCAGCAAAATAAGCAAGGCCGATGTGCGGGTGGTGGCTGCTACCAATAAGAACCTCGTGGAAATGATCCGCCAGGGCCGCTTCCGCGAAGACCTCTACTTCCGCCTCAATACCGTAACCATCCAGGTACCTCCTTTGCGCGAGCGGGGCGAAGACATCGAATTGCTATTCAATTACTTTGCCCTCGAGTTTGCCGAAAAATACCACCGCAACCCCATCGTGCTCGACCAGGAAGCCACGCCGATGCTGTACAAATACCGCTGGCCGGGCAATGTACGGGAGCTTCGCAACCTCGTAGAAAAACTCACCGTTCTGGTAAAAGGGGAGATTGTAGCGCCGTTGGTGCTTCAGCGCAACCTCCTGATCCAGGACAATTACCTGCCCTCGGTGGTGAGGGGAGGGTTTGATCAGCAACACACAGAAATGAACGGCAATGTCGCTGAGGACCGCGACCGCATGCTGAAGCTCATTTACGACCTGGGAAAAGAGGTTTCAGAGTTGAAACGCATGATTTACATGGGCCTGCAGCAAAATAGAGAATTTGAACCCCCGCGCAACAATCAGTATTCGCCTTCCAATTCGGGCTACCACGAGCTGGATGATGATGACGAGCCCATTGTACCGGCCCGCGTCCGAACCACTGCTTTGCTTGAGGAGTCGCTTTCTCTGGAAAAAAAGGAGAAGGAAATGATCACCAAGGCCCTCAACAAGTTTGAAAATAACCGCAAAAAAGCGGCTACTGAGCTGGGCATCTCCGAGCGGACCCTTTACCGGAAAATCAAAAATTACGATATCAAGCTGTGAAAAATTCCCTGCTTCTCCTTGCGCTGATAAATGTGTTGGCTTTTGCCGGTACGGGCTGCAAGATATCCTTTAATGGTACCGGAGGAAAACTCGACAATTCGTTGCAAACGATTTACGTGGCCAATTTTATCAACGAGGCCGATATCGTCGTTTCCTATCTCGCGCAAACTACCACCCAGCGTATACAGGAGCGATTTTTGAACCAGTCGAGGTTGTCACTCACTTCAGGCTCCTCTGCCGATGTGGCCATCAGCGGCTCCATCGAAGACTACCGCATCTCACCCGTTGCTTTGACGGGTACCACGGCGGCATCTCAGAACCGGCTCACCATCCGGGTGCGGGTGAAGTACGAAAACAGGGTGGATGAAAAAGGTTCCTGGGAAAAATCGTTCAGCAAATTCGTTGATTTTAACGCAGAAGAAGACTTTTCGCGTTTGGAACAATCGAAGATAGACGAAATTCTGGAGCAGATTACCCAAGACATTTTCAATGAGTCGCTTGGAAAATGGTAACTTTCCACCCGAACGACGACCAGCATGAACGATGCCCCGCATTCACACCTACATTTTAGCAAAGCCCACAGCTTTGTTGCGGTTGATTTTGAATCAAGCCCCGGGGCTGAACAGGTAATTGGTTTACACGCATTTACCATAGCTGACAACCTCCAGCCTGCAAATCCGGTACTGGAAGGGCATATTGCCGCGCTGGTTCAACACTGGAAAGGCCTGACGAACCAAATCCGAGAAGAAATCAAAATCTTCGCCCGGCAACATACCCCTGCTCAGGATGCATCTGACGAAGCTGACCTCATCGACGCCTTCCTGACCCAGGTGCCACGGTTATCGAGAAAATTCAGGTTGCAAGGCCCGCAAAGTCAGGCAGATGCTCCTCAAACAGTGTACGACAGCATTGAGGATGACGAGGAGCTCGTAACCGAAACCCTGGCAACTCTGCACCTGAAACAGGGCAATAAAGCAAAAGCAAAACAGATTTATCAGCGACTGATGTTGATATATCCAGAGAAATGTAGTTATTTTGCCGACCTCATTGAGCAAATTTCCTGAGTATGTACATTGCATTAGGTTTAATTATTGTCCTAGCCTGCGTGCTGATGATTCTGGTTGTTATGATTCAGAACAGCAAAGGAGGAGGCATTTCTTCCGCTTTTGGTGCCAGTGCCGCTACCCAGGTGTTGGGTGCCCGTCGTGGTAACGAACTGATTGAAAAAATAACCTGGGGACTGGCCATTAGCCTGGCCGTGCTCGCCATTAGTGGCAACCTGCTGCTGAGTCTCGGTACCACTTCCGAAACCAACCTGCGCATGGGTAATTCCATCGAAAACCAGGTGATTGACAACGCCATCCAAATGCCGGATCAATCTACTTTCGAGCAGGCTCCTTCTGCACCAGCCGAAGGAGAATAACGATTGCTTCAGCAAAAAAATAGCCCGGCAGATGCCGGGCTTTTTTTTTGGCAAATATTTTGACAAAATCCCTTTGCCGGATTCCGCCTTAGATGGCTTCTCAGAAAATCATGCCTGCGGAAAAAGGCTAACTCCAACTCCGGAGGAAGCGTCATTATTCTATAGGAAGCGTCATTATTCTATAGTTGTTCCTGGCCTGCTTTCGGCGTGCCGCTGCAGATTGTTTTTTATATATGAATTCGGGATAATCTCAAAATCGAAATGAATAATAATTGCACCAAGTATGGGTTTTGGAAAGCGGGTAAATTGACTCTTTTTCCGTCGGTCGAGGTCTACCTCCTCAGCCTAAAATACCCCTCTGTCGGTGCCACAGGATTGATTATTGCCCGAATATTGGATTGAATGCTGACTTATAAAGTCGATAAAACTATTTCAAAAATCGAAAATATAATACATTTAATTTTTCACATGTGTTTGGTGAGGGAGGGATAAGTTCGTAATATAAGCGAACCTGTATTTTTTTTTCACCTACCCTAAACCCACATTTACTTGTACTATGTAGGATCGATGAAATTGTGATCCTGTCTTGCCTCTCTCATTCTTGATCTGTCTCCCTTTCACGGCTGGCTTGCTTTAGGCCAGTTTCATGGTGTTCATTATCATCGATGAGCACTATCCACCCACCCTATTTTTGTTTACAGATGAAGAAAATCTTATTTATAACTTTTTGTCAGCTGATGATGCTGACAAGCGGCTTTTCTCAGAGTCGAGAGCCTGTACGACAGGTATTTCCTCATTTTATCAAGCTTGATCGCCCCATTCCGATGGAACAGCGGGCTCAGGTATTGGATCAGAACTTCAATCCACCGGCAGGTGTAACCTTTGAGGAAGTAAAGGTCGATCGCGATGCACTTGGGTTTACCCACATCAAGCTTCAGGAGTACTATCAGGGAGTTCTGGTTGAGGGAGCCTTGGTCACCTTACATGCACGCAAAGGGCAGATCGAGCGTATTTCCGGCAACTATGTGGAGGTCAATGAATTGTCTGTTTCACCTTCGATAACGGAGACAAGCGCATTTAACCTTGCCAGGAATAGCATTGGGGCTAAAACCTATATGTGGGAGCAATCATCTCCGGCTCAGCCGGATGCCTCGAGACCCGAAGGCGTACTGGTCATTTTTTCGGAAGATATCAAAAATGGGCTGGCAAGACTGGCCTACAAATTTGACATCTATGCCACGGAACCTCTCAGTCGTTCGTGGGTATTTGTTGATGCCGGTACCGGAAAAATATTAGCTGCCCGTGAGCGGATTCATCACACCGATGTACCTGCTAATGGAATAAGCCTGTACAATGGTGTGATCAGCTTTACGGCAGATCAGTTTGCAGGAGGGTACCGCCTTCAGCAGACAAGCAGCGGTTCGGGTATTCAAACTTTTACCTTGAGCAATGGGATCAACTACGCTACTGCGGCGGATATCACCAGTGCCAGCTCTACCTTCACTTTGAACCCCACGGGGGTCCAAGCCCACTATGGCGCTGAGCAGACCTATGATTACTTTTTGAGCAATCACGGAAGAAATTCCTATGATGGCGCTGGCTCTGTTTTGAAATCCTATGTCAACTACGACATTGGCTATGTAAACGCTTTTTGGGACGGTACCCGAATGACCTATGGCGATGGCGATGGCGTCACTTATGGTCCACTGATATCTTTGGATATCGCGGGTCATGAAATTGCCCATGGCGTGACCGAATTCTCTGCGAATCTGAATTATTCAGACGAATCAGGAGCCTTGAACGAGTCTTTTTCCGATATTTTTGGAGAAATGGTCGAATATCATGCTACCGGGACCAACGACTGGCTGCTAGGCGTTGATATCGGAATCGGCGGTAGCGGTGCCATCCGGTCCATGAGTAACCCCAACGCTTTCAATCACCCTGACACCTACAACGGGCTTCATTATTACGTCGGAGCCTTTGACAATGGAGGCGTTCACCTCAACTCCGGTGTACAAAACAAGTGGTTTTACATCTTATCCATAGGCGAATCCGGTACGAACGACCTCGGAAATGCTTACTCCGTGACGGGGATCGGCCGCGCTGCTGCTGATGCCATTGCCTACAGAAACCTGACCGTGTATCTCAGCACCAATTCCGGCTTCCTCGATGCCCGGATCGGAGCCATACAGGCGGCAATTGACTTGTATGGAGCAGGATCGCCTGAGGAGATTGCCACGGCCAATGCCTGGTATGCAGTCGGAGTTGGTGGGCTGTATGGCAGCACGACTTACTGTTCCGCTTATGGAAACAGCCAATACGAATGGATAGCGAATGTCAGCGTGGGGGCTTTTTCTCATGCCTCAGGAGCGTCTGGTTATTCCGATTTTAGTGCCCAGGTGATTCCTTTGACACCAGGTCAGAATTATCCTGTCACCTTCACGCCGGGTTTTGCCGGTGGCGCATATAGTGAATTCTGGAGAGTCTGGATTGATTATAATGCGGATGGAGACTTTGATGACTTGGGCGAACTCGTTATTAGCCTGGCAACCGATAGTACTTCGAGTTATTCTGGTACCTTATCTGTCCCGACCGGGCTAAGCGGAACCACCCGCATGCGGGTGGCTATGAGATTTTACGGAGATCCAGCTGCCTGCGGCTCATTGCAGTTTGGTGAAGTAGAGGACTATACCGTTGATTTTGGGTCGATTACCAGCCCGAATTACTGCCAGACTGCAGGTACGTCCTTTCAGGATGAATGGATTTCCAAAGTTTCGCTTGGAGGTGTTTCACAGGTGTCAGGCGCGTCCGGTTATTCTGATTATACAGGGGTCACCATTCCCCTGACGCCAGGTCAGAATTATTTCTATGACATTCAATCCGGATTTAACCTAAACGCTAATGTGTTTTTTCCAAGGAATTTTAAAGTCTGGATTGATTACAATGCTGACGGTACGTTTCAGGAGCCGATGGAATTGGCGATATCAGTGGGTAATACCTATCAGGCTTCTGGTACCCTGACCATCCCTGCGGGCTTGTCCGGTACCACCCGGATGCGCGTGAACGTGAGCCGTGATCCCGGTGCCCTTCCCTGTGGACCCTTTCCGTTTGGTGAAGTAGAGGACTATACCGTTGATTTTGGAACGAACTGTACGGGGCCCGCTATTACCTGCCCGCAGAATTTGATGAATCTTTCCTGCACGGATAATACGCAGCCAGTATCTACCGGCACCGCCACTGCTACCGGCGGATGCGGACAAGTAGCCATCAGTTCATCGGATTCCATCGCCTTTGGGTTTTGTACGAGTACTTACACGATTTTCAGGAAATGGACGGCTACCGATGCCCTCCTGAATACCACCAGTTGTGTCCAGCTCATTCATGTTGCTGATATTCAGCCACCCGTGGCTCCTGCTGCCCCAGCAAGCATGACCGTGGCATGTGCTTCAGATTTGCCTGCTCCCATCCAGTTGACTGCGACGGATAATTGCAGCGGTACTATCACCGTCTCGCCAACGACCCAGATTCTTCCAGGCAATTGCCTGAATGACTTCACGATGATTCGTACCTGGACATTCACCGATAATTGTGGAAATCAGGTTGACATCAGCCAAACGATCATCGTTAAGGATACATTGGCCCCAGTGCCACAGTCTGTACCGGCAAACCTCTCGTTGGCCTGTGCTGCAGATGTTCCTCCGCAGACGAGCCTCACCGCGATCGATAACTGTGACGGACCTATTACCGTTTTTCCAACGACAAGCTTCCAATTTGGTACCTGCCTGAACGATTTCCGGATGGTTCGTACGTGGACCTTCACCGATACCTGCGGCAATACCAGCAGCGTGAGTCAGACGATCATCGTAAAGGATACGTTGGCCCCTGTTCCCCAGTCTGTCCCTGGCAATCTTACCCTGCAATGTGCTTCGGCTGTTCCACCGCCGACGAGCCTCACGGCGATCGATAACTGTGACGGTTTGATGACTGCATGGCCGTCAACTACGTTTACGCCAGGAGCCTGCCTGAATGATTTTACCATGATTCGTACCTGGACATTCAGCGATACCTGCGGCAATACCAGCAGCGTGAGCCAGACGATCATCGTAAAGGATACGTTGGCCCCTGTGCCCCAGTCTGTACCGGGGAACCTCACGCTGGCATGCGCTGCCGATGTTCCGCCGCCGACAAGCCTCACGGCGATCGATAACTGTGACGGTTTGATGACTGCATGGCCGTCAACTACGTTCACGCCAGGAGCCTGCCTGAATGATTTTACCATGATTCGCACATGGACATTCAGCGATACCTGCGGCAATACCAGCAGCGTGAGCCAGACGATTACCGTTAAGGATACCGTTGCTCCGGTTCTGCTGAATGTACCTCAGGACATTGTTAATTGTAGCGGTGCGACAGTAACGGTGACTCCCCCCACTGCGACGGACAATTGTGATGGTTTGGTAAGCGTGAATACATTCAGATCTGATGGGTTGGCCTTTGCTGCTTCCTTTCCGATTGGCATCACCACCCTTACATTTGTCGCTACGGATACCTGTGGGAATGCTTCCTCAGCCAGTATGACGGTTTCCATCGGTGCCGGAGATACTACCTACCTCTCTGCTACCACCTGCGATTCTACTCAGGCCGGAATTACGCTGCAGACGTTCACCAGCCAATCAGGCTGCGATAGCGTGGTGATCACAACGACCACCTATACCGGTGTGCCGACTTCCGACTTTTCGTTTTGCAAAAACGGATTGGGCCTGTCCTTTTCGCATACTTCAGCAGTAGTGCCCACCAACTGGTTGTGGAACTTTGGGGATGGAAATACCAGTACCCTGCAAAATCCTACCCACACGTACGCATCGTCCGGAACCTTTTCGGTTTGTTTAACAACGTGGAATGCTTGCGGAGGCGATACCAGCTGCCAGAGCATCCAGGTGTTGTCCTCGGGTTCAGCTGGTTCAGATAACAATGCAACCGTTTGCGAAGGCGTCGTGGTGGACCTGACAACCCTGGTTAATGCCGTTGGAGGAACCTTCTCTGACCCAAGCGCCAGCGGTGGCCTGAGTGGAACCACTTTCAACACAGCCGGACTTTTAGGAAGCTATGCCCTTGCTTACACCGTTTCAGGTGGCATAGGATGTCAGAGCGACGTGGCCATCATTACGATTGAGGTTGCGGAAAATCTCCCTCCTGTATTGTCCTGCGGTAGCAACATTGTTATCCAGGCAGCGCCACTCGCGACCAGCGCCGTGGTAACTTTCTCCGACCCCGGAGTTGTTGACGAGTGTGCCTACACCCTTACCCAGATTGCCGGATTGGCTTCCGGTAGTGCCTTCCCGATCGGAACGACAACCGTGACGTTTGAGGCCGTGGATGAAGGGGGCCAGTCTGCCCAGTGTAGCTTCAATGTGGTCGTTCAGCCATTTGCGCCTGAGGTGGACCATTTTGTGCTGTACGATGCCTTGGCCGATGTCGCATTATTTACGATAACCGATGGTCAGGTGATCAACATGAACACCCTTCCGACCTTCCATTTGGCCCTTTCAGCTGTAACCAACCCATCTCCAACCGGGAGCGTGAATCTAACGCTTACAGGTCCTGTAACGGGTAGCCGGGTAGAGAACTTGTTCCCCTACACGATATTCGGGGACAATGCGATCAATGGAGACATCACCGGGAAAAACTTCCAGGCAGGCACCTATACCATTACGGGAAAGGCCTACACCGGAAGCAACCTGAGCGGCCTTTTCGGCAACACCAAGTCTGTTACATTTACCCTGGTAAAACAGCAGTACACGGTGAATTTGTCCAGCAACGGAAATGGTACAGCCGGTATTTCACCTGTTGGTCCGCTGTTCCTTGCCGGTACTCAGGTAACTGCAACTGCAACACCGAACCCGGGATACCAGTTTTCAAGCTGGAAAAACGCACAGGGTAACGTCGTTAGCACGGCCAATCCTTATCCCTTTACGGTGAATGCGAATCTGACGCTGGTGGCCAATTTTACCCCGCAGCCGCAGTATTCGCTGACCATTATTTCGGATTCAACCGGAACCGGTACAGCCGTTCCTTCACTTCCGCTATATCCGGCCAACACCAGTGTCACGGTTACGGCTACGACCCCATCTAGCTGGGCTACTGTATTCCAGCAATGGGAGGATGGTGCCGGAAATGTTGTCAGCACAACCAACCCTTACACCTTTGTGATCAACAGCAATGTGACACTTAAGCCCAGGTATCAGCCTGGCGTGGTGTACTACATGGTCACGCTTTTTACTGCGGGTCTTGGAACTGCAGATCTGAATCCTAAACCTGGCCCGTGGCCTGGAGGCACCCTGCTTACCGTGAGTGCTACCCCCTTTCCCGGCAACCAATTCCTGTATTGGACAGGTGGCTTTGGAGGACCGATTCTGAGTACGAGCAACATCTACACTTTCCCTGTCGGCAGCAGCACGGATTCCATAGTGGCTTACTTTGCGCCCATCCCGATGTACACCGTATCACTGGGTACGAATGGTTCGGGTACGGCAAGCATTAATCCCGCTGGCGGCTCTTATCAGCTGAATACCGCTGTGGCTGTGACCGCAACCCCGGATGCGGGTTACACCTTTGTCAACTGGACAGACGGATCCGGCAACGTGGTAAGTACGGCTAATCCGTACAGCTTCGCAGTAGCTGGCAATACCTCACTGGTGGCCAATTTTGCCCAGCTGCCACCGCCGATGTACAATGTCGCTTTGCTTACCCTGGGCAACGGAACAGCCTCGATCAGCCCGATCAATGGCCCTTACACGGCTCAGTCGATGATTACTGTTACGGCTACGCCAGCAGCTAATTCTGTATTTGTGAACTGGACCGACGATTTGGGCAACCTGATCAGCACGGCCAATCCATTCACATTCCAGATTCAGAGCAATGTGATTATTCGTGCGAACTTCGTCCTCAATCCGCAAGCGGGGACCAGTATTACCAGCTTCACGCTGATTGCGCCGAACACAGATGTGGACGCGGGAACCATAAACAACGGGGCCACCATCAGTGTAAATACACCACTTCTGGGTGGGGTAGTTAACGTCCGGGCCAATACCGCCGGTACACCGATCGGCAGTGTGAAGTTTATAATGACAAACACCTCGGGCGTCGTGGTTCAGTCCCGGATTGAGAATGTAGCGCCCTATGCACTCTACGGAGACAACAGCGGCGACTACATCGCCAAGGACCTCTTCAACGGTACCTATGAGCTCACGGCTATTCCGTACACCCAGCCAAACGCAATTGGTACCATCGGTACGCCGTTGACGGTTGTGTTCACGATTATCGGATCTGATTTGCCGATCGTTCCTAACACCCTGCCCTTCGGTAGTGGAGGAGTCAATGCATTTAATATTCAGTCACCGGAAGCCGGAAATCTGATTACCCTGCGTGTGTCTCCTAACCCATTCTCGACCGAAGACCTGATGGTTGACTTCTCGGCACCGACCCAGTCTGCCGGAACGATGGAGTTGTACGACCATCTCGGACGTCTCGTCTTGCGCCAGGCATTGCCCGAAAGAACTGAGCGTGTTGCGCTTGAGTTGGACCGGGTATCGCTTTCCGCTGGCGTGTACTACCTGAATGTTCGTACAAACGAACAGCTCTTTAAGACCCAGAAGGTGATGAAGCTGGACTAATCATTTTCAGCTGATTCTTTCGAGAACAGGCCCGATTCCTTTAGGGGAGTTGGGCCTTTTTGTTGGTAATACACGCGTTTAAGCTCGTATTTGCCTGCTTAACTTTGGCTGCATATCAAGCGATAGTTAATAGCCACCCGCCATTAGTTGGGAGCAAGCAGCCAAAGATGTCCATTTTCAGAATTCTATAAAGGAGCAGTTAACGGGCTTTTTTTGATTAATAATTTATGGAAAAGCCACCCGGGTCGGGCTTTATTCGATTAATTGCACGTACTCCGATACCCCTTGGCACGTACCCTACCTGTCTGCTTTTATACCTGGTTGATAATGAATAGAATCCTCTGGTTTTTTCTGCTGGTAGCTACGGTTTATTGCTGCGCCATCGGGGTAGATGTGATGGATGCCGATGCCTCGCAGTATGCGGCCATGAGCCGGGAAATGAACGAGAGCGGCAGCTACCTGCAGGTGTACGAGCAGGGCGAAGATTACCTCGACAAGCCACCTTTTCTCTTTTGGGTAAACAGCCTCTCCATCGCCATTTTCGGAGAAAATAATTTTGCCTTCAAGCTCCCTTCCATCCTGTTTGCGTTGCTGGCTGTATTTGCTACCTATCGTTTTGCCCGGTTGTATTATCCTGAAAAACTGGCCTTGTTCGCTGCTGCTGTACTGGCTACCTGTCAGGCGATGTTTCTCATTACCAACGACATACGCACCGATACCATCCTCATGTCGTGGGTAATCCTGGCCAGTTGGGGATTGGCAGAATGGCTCATAACTGGAAAACTATTCCATTTCCTGCTGGCCAGTGCAGCCATCGGGGGCGGTATGCTCACCAAAGGTCCCATTGCCCTGATTGTGCCCGTGCTGGCATTCGGCAGCCACCTCTTGCTCCAGCGAAAATTCAACTACTTCTTTAAGCCCGAATACCTGGCCGGGCTGGGGGTAATTGCCCTGATTCTTCTGCCCATGAGTATCGGGCTGTACCTGCAATTTGACCTGCATCCCGAAAAAACGGTTTATGGCATCGAGCACGTGTCCGGGTTACGGTTCTTTTACTGGACCCAGAGCTTCGGACGCATCACAGGTGAGAGCTCCTGGGACAACCATGCACCCTTTTCCTTTCTCTTCGAAAACCTGCTGTGGGGCATGCTTCCGTGGACCCTGCTCTTTGTTTCCGGCCTGGTGCATGAGCTGGTGCGGTGGATAAAGAAAGGATTTCGTGTTGGCGAAAACGATGAGTTTATCACTTTCGGCGGTTTCGTATTGGCCTACCTGGCCCTGGGCATGTCCAAATACCAATTGCCACACTACATCTATGTGGTGCTGCCTTTTATTGCCATTATTACCGCCAAAATGGGCCATTTGCTTGTGGCGGAAGGCCGCCTCCGTTGGTTGAAGCAGATCGTGGTGCCCTTGCAATGGGTATTAGTGTTGGGTTTGCTGATGGTGCCTTTTGTGTTGCTAAAGGCTGTTTTCCCTGATAAAACATACCTCGCATGGCTCATCCCGGTCACTACCTGGGCGATTTCGCTCCTCATTTTGGGGTTAAAATCAATCAAAGAAAAAGTATGGGCCATCAGCCTCGTGGCTATTCTGGGAGCCAATGTATTCCTCAGTGTTTGGTTTTATCCGCAACTGCTGCAGTTTCAGGCGGGTAGCGTGGTCGGCAAGTACATCACGAATCACCAAGTGCCTGAAGAGAAATTTTTCCGCTATTGCTTTGACGAAGAGGGTGGGAGCCTGCATTTCTACAGCAAAAGAATTGTAGGTGCCACGCATGCGCTTGATTTGCTCGACCATGGAGTTTATCTCCTCACTAAGGAAGAAGGGCTAAGTGAAATAGCTGAAAATGGCCGCCCGTACGAGGTGGTTTTTGAGGGATTAGACTTTCATGTAGCGGTTTTGAATGGAAAATTTTTGAATCCCGCTTCCCGGAAATCAGCCAGCACCCCTTATTTTATCGTGAAATTAAAGTAGCAAAAGCCCCGTTTTCGCCCTGAACGACCTCCTGTGGCCATTATTGCCTTCATTTGTGTTCAAACACAGATTTGTAGTAAAAGGCGGGATATTGCCCTAAAGTCCTATTTCTGGTTAATTAAGGATAGGAAGTGACCTGCTGCGTCTATCACAGGCGAATGATTGACCTTAAATTGAATGGACATTCAATCAAAATCGCCTTTTCCCGCCGTATAGGCTAAGTTAGTACGACATATCAACTTATCTGGAGTATTAACAGTTTGCCCGTTGAAACCCGCCATTCATGTAGATCAAAGTGGCCGTTCGCGCTTGAAAATCGGCAGATTGCCTATTTTTTTTCTCCGTAAGATCAGCCCTCAAAAGGGTAGGGACAAGCGACCGTAAATCTGAACCTTTGTTCAGGTAAACATTTTGTTCGGATCACTTAACCTGTCAGCCGTTTTCCAAACAAATGATTTCTAGCCAGTCCGCTGGTGGTACCCAACTGAGCCCCTGTATTCACTTCGAATGCAGGCTGTTAAATTATTTTATCTGGATTTCATGCGGAAAATTTGCTCACTGTCTGTCTTGCTTGCCCTTGTCTTCAGCATCCAAACCGTATTTGGAGGGGTTATCCTCTCTGGTGAACTCAAAAAGTGGCACAAAATCACTTTAGAAGTGCAGGGTCCTACCCTGAGTGAAACCGGCGCTACCAACCCTTTCACAGATTACCGATTAAATATCACCTTCACCAACGGGGTTCACACCTACGTAGTACCCGGCTATTTCGCCGCAGATGGCGATGCCGGCAATAGCGGGGCCACCTCAGGCAATGTCTGGAAGGTGCACTTCACCCCTGATGCCACAGGTACCTGGAATTACGAGGTTTCCTTCCGTACCGGAAGCCTGATTGCCATTGACGACAGGCCCACCGTTGGCACCAGCGTGAGTGGCGATGGCACCACCGGTTCATTCTCCGTAGCGGCCAACGACAAAAGCCAGCCTGACCTCAGGGCCAAAGGGCGGTTGGATTACGTCAATCAGCACTACTTGCAATGGCAGGAAACCGGCGAGTATTATATCAAAGGCGGGGCAGATGCACCTGAAAACCTGCTGGGCTACTACGGATTTGACAATACCGTTGACAATGGGGGTACCTCAAACAGCCTCAATGGTACCTCTTCCTTTGTTTCGCAAGGAATTACCTATAATTATAACGGCGATGGCCTTCACCACTTTGATGCACACCTCAACGATTGGAAAACCGGCGATACCGATTGGGGAAGTGGCAGGGGTAAGCGGATTATCGGTGCCATTAATTACCTGGCATCCAGGGGAATGAATGTTTTTTCTTTCCTCACCATGAACATTGGTGGCGACGGGCAGGAGGTATATCCTTACGTGAATTACAACAACAACAACGCCCCGCAAAACGACCGCCTGGTTTTCGATTGCTCCAAACTGGATCAATGGGAGATGGTTTTTGCTCACGGCGAATCGCTGGGTATGTACCTGCACTTTAAAACCCAGGAAACCGAGAATGACCAGTTGCTCGATGGCGGTAACCTCGGCAATGAGCGCAAAATGTATTACCGCGAATTGATGGCCCGATTTGGCCACCACCTCGCGCTCAATTGGAACCTGGGAGAAGAAAACGATATCTGGCAGGAGCTGAGCGATCCGACCAATGCTTATGTGAAATCCTACGCCCAGTATTTTTATGACAACGACCCTTACCATCACCACATCGTTATCCACACCTATCCGGGGCAGCAAGGCAATGTTTATACCCCTTGCCTGGGCACCGCTTCCAAGTTGACGGGCACATCTATTCAAACGGACTACGCCGAAGTACACAAGCAAACGCTGGAGTGGGTAGGGAAATCAGCCCTTACCACCCGGCCCTGGGTCGTAGCCAATGACGAGCAGGGAAGTGCCAATGACGGTGTAAAGCCTTCAGGATCAGGCAATAACCACGATAATATTCGCAAATATACCCTTTGGGGAAACCTCATGGCCGGGGGAGGAGGCGTTGAGTATTACTTCGGTTATGCGTGGGCACACAGCGACCTCAATTGCGAAGACTGGAGGAGCAGGGAATCAATGTGGGATTATACCAAAATCGCCATCGACTTCTTTGCCGGGCTACCGGTAACCGAAATGGTCAATGAAAATGACCTGGTAGGCAACTCAGCCAATAATAATTCCAAGTATTGCTTTGCCAAAGCGGGTGAGGTGTACGTGGTTTATCTTCCGGGTGGAGGTACTTCTAACCTCAACCTCAGTGGACAGTCAGCAACCTTTGACATCCGTTGGTTCGATACCCGCAATGGGGGAGCACTCCAAACCGGTAGCGTGAGTTCGGTCACTGGAGGTGGAACCGTAGGCATAGGCGCTGCCCCCTCCAGCACCTCCAGCGACTGGGCAGTGGTACTTACCGCACAAGGTGCAGCCGTTTTTCCGGTAGAGTGGGGGGCATTTGATGCGGCACCCCAGGGAGGGGATGTTTCTGTAACCTGGACCACTCTCTCTGAGTCTGGTTCCGATCGATTTGCGGTAATGCGTAGTGCCGATCGCCAGATATGGGAGGAACTCGGATCGGTGAATGCCGCAGGCACCTCTACCCGTACGCGCAATTACCAGTTCCTGGATCAGTCGGTACCAAATGGCAGGTGGTTTTATCAATTGCGCCAGATCGACCTCAACGGGCAAAATGAGCTTTCCTCAATTGTAGAGGTTAATTTTGAAGCTGATGCCTGGATCTGGAGCGTAGGGCCAAATCCGGTAACGACCGATGCCGTTGTTTACTATGCAGGAAGCAAAGCACAGCCCGCTACATTTGAGCTGATAGCCGTAGATGGAAGGGTACTCAAGCGACGTACGGTAAGCGATGACCAGGGTTTATTCACCTGGGATGTGTCTTCTTTGGCTGCTGGAATGTATTTTATTAAGCTGACCAGAGGAAATAATATCGATCATTTCCGGCTACTCAAGCATGAGTAGGTTTTTAACCTGAAATTAAAGGAGATTCGAGTAATCGAATCTTCTTTTTTTATTTGACGTGTTATTGTCTTTAAAATATGATCAATTGTTCTATGATGATTTGCCATATATTGTTAATGTAATTCATATCTTGATTATTAAATACTATTAAATTAAGGCCAAATTAGAGCCTGGAAGCGTATTTTGGAAACAGATAAAAAAAGAAATCGTAATATATTATTGGTAGTAAATAACGCTTGTTTATTCAAATATTTAATGTGAATTGATCAATTTTCTAATGATCTCAAAGCGAATGCAATATTTAAGTCATGTTTTTTAGGGGGTGAAAATATAAAATTATATAAAAGTGTAATTGTACGATTTTTTTGCATGACCTGTCGAAAGCTTCAGTTGCTTGCGGTGCTAGATTTTGACGGAATAATTGTTCTATCTTGTGATCGATAACAACCTATTAGTTTCAACTTTTCCCAATGGATAATGATCCCTTGGCTAACTATAATATGAAAAACATCTACCATTATTTGATCTTTCTCTACTGTTTGCTTAGTTCCCTTCCCGTTTTTAGTACGGTGGTTGTGCAGGGTGAGCTAAAAAAATGGCACAAGGTAACCCTGGTAGTAACAGGCCCAACCGAAAGTGAAACAGGATTGCTTAATCCATTTACTGACTACCGCCTGAACGTTACTTTCTCCCTTGGCTCCAAGACCTATGTAGTGCCGGGTTATTTTGCCGCGGATGGCGATGCCGCTAACACGGGTGCTACTTCCGGCAATGTGTGGCTGGTGCATTTTTCGCCTGATTCTGTGGGTACCTGGAGCTATCAGGTTTCCTTCCGTAGCGGTACCAAAGTAGCCATTGACACCAACCTATCCGCAGGTATAGCCGTAGCCCCGGATGGTACCACAGGCACCTTTCTCATTGAAGCTAACGACAAATCGCTCCCCGACCTGCGGGCAAAAGGCAGGCTGGAGTATGTAAACAAGCATTACCTGCAGTGGAAGGAAACCGGTGAATATTATATCAAAGGGGGGGCCGATTCTCCTGAAAATTTTCTGGGATACTATGGTTTCGACAATACGGCCGATTCGGGGGGTGTGACTACGTCTTTGAATGGCACAGCTTCCTTCACCTCAGCCATGGGTTCTTTCCTTTACGCAGGCGATGGTTTGCATCACTTTGAACCTCATGCAACCGATTGGAATACCGGCGATCCAGATTGGGGAGGAGGAAAAGGCGAGGCCATCATTGGTGCCCTCAATTATCTTTCGTCCAAAGGGATGAATACCTTCTCCTTTCTGACCATGAATATCATCGGCGACGGCCGGGAAGTGTTTCCGTATGTAAACTACAACGGACAAGCTGCACCCCAGGATGACCGGCTACGCTTCGATTGCTCGAAGCTGGCTCAATGGGAAATGGTGTTCGAACATGCCCAAAACAAAGGTCTGAATCTGTCATTTAAAACCCAGGAACGCGAAAACGACGACCTGCTCGACGGAGGAATTATGGGTGATGAACGAAAAATGTATTACCGCGAACTGATCGCACGATTCAGCCACCACCTCGCCATTAGCTGGAACCTGGGCGAGGAATACGATGCCATGGTGGTACTCAACGACCCACAGTTGCTGGTCCTCAAGGCCTGTGCTCAATACTTTCGGGATACAGATCCTTACGACCACCACATCGTGGTACATACTTACCCCAACGAATGGAACCTCGTTTATACCCCCATGCTCGGCACCAATTCGGTACTTACGGGTACCTCCCTACAGGTCGATTACAACGAAGTACACCAGCTTAGCCTTGATTGGATCAATAAATCTGATCTGGCCAATAAGCCTTGGGTGGTAGCCAACGACGAGCAGGGTAGCGCCAACGATGGGGTAAGGCCCATGGGTGCCAGCAACAACTTCGCCAATATCCGCAAGTACACCATCTGGGGCAATCTTACTGCCGGAGGCGGAGGAAACGAACTCTATTTCGGCTATGCTTATACCAACAGCGACCTCAACTGCGAAGACTGGCGCAGCCGGGAAACCATGTGGGATTATGTAAAAATTGCGGTCGATTTTTTCTCTGCTCTCCCCATTACCGAAATGGCTAATCATGACGAGCTGATTGCCAATCCTACGAATACCAACGACCGCTACTGCTTCGCCAAACCCGGCGAAAACTATGTCATTTATCTCCCCGACGGTGGCACTGTGGACCTCGACCTTACCCTGGAAAGTGGCATTTTCGATGTGTTTTGGTTTAATCCGCGTACCGCTGGCAGCCTGGCACTGGGTCCTGTAACAACCGTTTATGGCGGTGCCATCCATAACTTGGGGATTCCCCCCAGCGATATCACCAACGACTGGGTAGCCTGGGTAATCTACCAGGGCCCATCTCCGCTAGCAAGTGCCTGGGGTAACCTCAAAGCCCTGCAACACAACGATGCGGTGGTCCTTGAATGGATAGACCAAGAGCTTGTTAACCTCGACCGCTTTGAGGTATTCAGGAAAATACCTTCCGGAAACTGGGAGCATATCGGCGATAGAAGGTCACAGCCAAATGGAACCGATAATTTTGTGTATAGCTTTCAGGATCAGGGACTTACAGTCGGAAACTGGTATTACCAGGTGCGAAAATTTGACTTGGAGGGCAAGGAGAACCGCTCTCCGGTAGTGGAAGTACTATTCCAGGAAACAAACCCTCTTTTTGATATACAGCCCAATCCATTTTCCGATTTCCTTCATCTCAGTTTTTCGGATAATCTCCCCCAAGGTGCGAACCTGAGTATTTCAACTTTAGAAGGAAAAGTAGTCAAATCACATATTCTTCCATCGGGTCAGTATACATTTGACTGGAATCTGGATGCACTTGCTCCTGGTATTTATTACCTGAAAATAAATGTGGCTGGTGAAGTAGGATATAGTCGTGTGGTAAAATTATAAGCTGATCCGCACGTTAGCTTTGTCAAAGACTCCATCAATTCAGACCGGAATTGAAGGCGCCTTTTCGTTGTTTGCGCGGCAATAATGACCACTCAGTAGGCTAATAATCGAAATCAAAATCACTTACTTTAGCTCTAGTAGCATGTAAGGTATCTTAGTGGAAAATTAGAAAACAATTATTCAATCGCTCACTTATGTTCCGACGACTACTTCCCCTTCTGTGCCTGATGTTGCTTTTGCCAGCAATGTCCTTTGCACAATGGACACCGCTTGCTACCGGTATATTCAGCCGGTTTGAAGGCCAAAGTGCCCTTCACAATGGTAAAATCTACATTTTTACGGGCTTCAAAGCGGGTATCCTCATTGTACCTCAAACCGAGTGTTACGATATCGCCACAAATACATGGTCTCAAAAAGCTTCGTTTCCCCTTTCAAAACTGGAATCTAATTCTGATCAGGCGGGTGTAACCCACATGGGATGCGTAGTGATAGGAGATTCTATTTGGTTCGCAGGAGGAAGAACGGGCCATCACCCGGGCCCCATCACCGATGAAGTATGGATTTACGATATACAGGCCGATGCTTTTACGCCAGGGCCTGATCTTCCGCTTCCGGTAGCTGGAGGAGGAATGGTCGCTGTAGGGCGCACCCTGCACATCGTAGGCGGATTTACCAATGCCTGTGATGGAGACCAGAACCAGTATCACCTTACCCTGGATGTAAATTCCTGGCTGAATAATCCTGGAAGTGTTTCCTGGGAAAACAAACTCGCCCCGATGCCCCGGCCACGTAACCACGTCGGTATCACCACCCTGCAGGGCAAAATCTATTTCATGGGTGGTCAGCTGGGCCACGATTGCAATGGTGGTACGGATGTATCGTGGGTTGATAGGTATGATCTTGCTACTGATACCTGGACCGCACTGCCTAACCTGCCCGGCCCACGCTCGCACAACGAACCCTGCACCTTCGTGATGGAAGGCAAGGTGTACCTCGGGGCAGGAGAACCGGGTGCTACTTCAGCAAACAAAATCGCGATTTATGACCCAGTCGCTCAGACCTGGTCAGAACCCAACTCGCTGTTTTTTCCGACAGATATATTAGCACCTTCCTTGCGTCCGTATAAGGACAAGCTCTACTACACCCATGGAGGCATTAATGGTTATTCCAATCCATCTAAAAACGCCTACTACCTGAATATTACCCGTACACCCCTTTATCAGCTTGATTTTCAGCTGGATACGCTCAAAATTCAGGTATATGAGCAGCAAACAGCCCAGTCTGAGATCCTGCTTTGGGCCATGGATGGGGTAGCCGATTACCTGGCTGCATCCGCCGGCTTCCCTTCCTGGCTATCTTATTTATCCGGTTCCGGATCAGGGAAAGTGGACTATACAGGTAGCTTCTTAAAGGTTGGGGTTGCAGCGGGGGCAAATGCTCCGGGAAAATATCATCATACCGTCCAGGTAACGGGTGCCGGACCGGATGTAATCAACCCAGCGAATCAGGCTACCCATTCAGCTGCCCAACTCGTGGTACAAATGGAAGTACTGCCTGCCCCCAATGGCGTATTAACTTCTGCCGATAATGGCCCTGGATGTACCCCAGTTGAGCTCACCCAGTACGTAGATAAGGTAATTACCCTGCGCACAAACGGGAATACACCGATTACCTTTTCGGGTATTACCAGTTCTAATGCTGCTGAATTTCAGATAATTACCGCTCCACTTCCTGCTGGAATAGCCGGAGCTTCAAGCACTGACCTGGTGGTTCGTTTCTCACCTTCTCAAGTAGGTGCGAGGTCAACTACCATCACCGTGAACCACAATGGACTCAATAGCCCCTATCAGTTCACCATCGATTGTGAAGGTGCACCTACGTGCTCGCTGGCTCCGGGTTGGAGTAGTTCCGATGTGGGAGCTCCCGATCTTTTCGGAAACGTATGCTACGATAGCCCCAACGGTAAATACACCATACAGGCTGGTGGCACCGACATCTGGGGTAACAGTGACCAGTTCTATTTTGTCAGCCTGCCAGTTACCGGCGATGGTGAAATCATTGCAAGGGTAACCGCTTTGGGCAATACCAATGTATGGGCCAAAGCCGGGGTGATGATGCGCGAAAATCTTTTCCCTGATGCAAAGAATGTACTCATGGCAGCGACTATCGGCAATGGGGCAAGCTTTCAGTACCGCAACCAAACAACTGGATCGAGCTCAAATAATACCGCCGGAGGAAACAATATCCCCATGTGGGTACGCCTGGTAAGACAAGGAAATACCTTTCAGGGGTTCTTCTCCAAAATCAGCAATACCGGTCCGTGGACGCAGGTAGGCGGCAATACTAACGTAACAATGAACTCGTCTATCCTGGTTGGCCTGGCCGTAACCAGTCACGATGGTTCTCAATTAACTACCGGTGTCATTGATCAGTTGCAGGTTAATTTTGCAGGAACGCTTCCCGTGGAGCTTTCAGCTTTTGACGCGGTTGTTGTCAACGGACAGGTAAACCTGAACTGGACCACCGAAATGGAAGTCAACTCCAGCCACTTTCTTGTGGAGCGCTCCTCCGATGGCCAGATGTTCGAAGAGATTATCAAAACCAATGCTGCCGGAACTACTTTTGAACCCGTGAATTATACCGAAACAGATGCCGATCCACTGAAAGGAAAAAGCTACTATCGCCTCAAAATGGTCGATATCGACGGTACTTTTGCCTTTAGTTCAAGGGTGGAAGTAATCCTCGCCGGTGAAAACAAATTCGCTTGCTTCCCTAATCCCACTTCAGATGTACTGACCTTTTCGTACCTCCAGGCCGATCGGGTAGATGCTGTCATTCAGGTGTTTGACTTAAATGGAAAGTCGATCTTTACGTCCGGATGGGATGTTCAGCCTTTTGGACAGAAAAGCTTGTCTGTCAGCGAATTACCCGCAGGATTATACGCTTACCGTATCCTGGCTGGTGAAAACCGTAACTCAGGCTTGTTTCAGGTAATCAGGCCCTAACCTGAAGCAACTTTCATAAAACTTAATCAGGCGGTCCTATGGGCTGCCTGATTTTTTTTGGAAAAATGTATCAGCAGACGTTGTAACCATCAACTACGCAGGCATTATACAGAAAACCCGCAAAAGCTATCCGATCAGTCATTTATCACTGGACATTCGCCCCGGATTAACTACATTTCCTTGAAACAAATGATGCCCGCTATCCTCATTGGCCGAAATCCTGATTGTGACCTGGTGCTGGACCAGCCCCAGGTGAGCCGGAGGCATGCCCGGCTGTCGCAGGTGAGCGATCATGTGTGGCTCATCGAAGACCTCGACTCCACGGGCGGAACCTGGGTAAACGGACGAAGGGTAAAAAGAGCCGCTGTTTCCACCACCGACGAAGTGAATTGTGCAGGAGTATCGCTGCCCTTAAAGCCCATTTTTGATGCCAGTTCTACTGCTAAAAACACCCCCCCGGCTCCCGCTGGTTTCATAACCCTGGAAGCAGTGTATGAAACCTACGAATCTACACGCCTCCGTATTCAGCGCAACGATCAGCTGAAAAAAACGGCCCTTCGTGCAGGATTGTCGTTGATCCCTTTTGTGGGAAACGCCATCGGCATATTGGCTTCTACCCAGCTCGGTGCCCAGGAGCAGCTGGCTGCCCTGGATAAAGAGTTTAAGATCTCCTATGTTTGCCCGTCCTGCAAGTCCTTTCTGGGATTTACCCCCTGGCAGGGCCTCGTGAATATGGGCAGCTGCGCCCGTTGCCGAAAACCCTGGAGCGAACTTTAAGCATTGATTCATTTCCCTAACACCCATAACATGAATACTTCCCCTCAACCCCCGAAGAAGAAGATTGCCGTGAGTAAGTCCGGTCTTTTTTCGCTGATGGGCGCTTTTTCCGGAAACGTACTTGCCCGTGCAGCCATAGAAGTATGGGGAATGAGCAAAAACGGAGCTATTAACCCCGCAGTTGCCGAATCGGAAGTGGACTTTGCCGCTGAAGAAATATGGACAGCCGAGCCCCTGGATGCAGCTATTTCCGATACGGATTTGCAGTCTGATATCCACGAAGCAGCTCCGATTGCAACCGCTGCCCACGACAGCATGAGCTTCGACGAGGCTTTTGCAGTTGCCAGGGAAGAGCTGGGTCCAGGCGGAGTGTTTGACTGGCAGGGGCAGGTCTACGGTACCTGGTACAAAGAAGAATGGGACGCCATGGGCAATGACGACCGGGAGGCCTACTGGGCATCCATAGAGCACGAAGCTGCCAGCTATCATGAGGCGCAAAGCCCCGCAGCAAATGAAGATCACAGCATTTGGGACAGCCTGGTGCTGGATTCGGGGAATGTAACAGCAACATCCGCTGACGATCTACCCGACGCAGTAGTTGCAGAAGCTTTGCCGGACGCAGCCCTCGGTTCTGCTCCGGAACCGGTCATTATTCCCCTCGACCTCGACGGCGATGACGTATTTGAGGCGATAGGCATGGACGAAAACCACGACGGGAAAATAGAAGTCGTGCTTACCGATACCAACCACAATCAGGTACCCGACATGATGATGCTGGACACCAACAACGACGGTATCCTCGACGCTTCCATGTTTGACTCGAACGAAGACGGCACCTTTGACACGGCAAGCCCCATGGCGCAGGAAATGCAGCTCGAGATTGGCATGGAGGATGCTGCTGAACCTGAAGAAATAGAGCTTTCGGTGGACGACAACCCCGATTTTGACAACGATGCCGATATGAGCGACTGGGTTTAATCCGCTGATTATGCTTACAGTTTCCTGCGGAAAGTGCGGGGTAGCCCTCCGGGTTGACACCTCCAAATTAAATCCTGCTTCCCCCCTCGTGAAGTGCCCCAAATGCGGAGGTGTCAATCGGATTAAGCTACCTGAGACGTCCTCTGTTTCAGCGCCCTCTGCAAACGAAGTCTGGGGCTGGCTGGTGGTGCATGACGAAGCCGCAGCTTCGAAGACCTTTGATTTAAGGCTGGGAAAGCAGGTGATAGGCCGGATTTCTTTCTCGAACCCGGCGGATATCATGATCGAAACCGCCGACAAGTATATGAGCAGGAGTCATTGCGTGATCGAGGTTTCGCTTTCCAAAACTGGTACTCCTGCCTTTGTGCTCAGCGATCCCGGAAGCGCAAATGGTACTTTTTTGAATGAAAATGCAGATAGCCGGCTCAGCCCCTACGACCAGGTGTACCTCAACGACGGCGATGTGATCCAGATCGGACGTACCCAGGTGGTGCTCAAAACCCGGAAACTGGCTGATAACCAGCAAGCTGCGGAAAAGGCAGTGGCGAACAACGATTACCTCAAAACGATCATCCTTTGATTATGGAGGAGAAGCTATTTTTCCCTGCAGGAATCTCCGAAGCCGGGGGGCGGGCAGCGAATGAAGATGCCATCTGGCCCGCTCCGGTGCATATCCGCACCACCGACAACGTGTTTGTGGTGTGTGATGGGGTAGGAGGGCTGCGCAAAGGAAGCCTGGCAAGTACCACCGCTTCCCGCATCATTGGGGAGTCGCTGCGCAAGGTATCGGGCGATTTTGTGCAGGGCGATTTTGTCCGGGCGGTAAGGGCTGCTTACGCCGAGTTTGATGAACGGGTAGCTGAACAACCATCGGTAAAAGGCATGGCGACGACCCTTGCCCTGGTGGCGATCGATGCAAAGGGCGTTTGGATTGGCCATGTCGGCGACAGCCGGGTGTATCATATGCGGGAAGGAAAAGTGCTTTGGCGCACACGTGACCATTCTTTCGTAGAAGAGTTGATGGCAAGAGGAGCGCTCACCGGAGAGGAAGCCATCCATCACCCCAACCGTCATGTGATTACCCGTGCGATACAGGCAGGGTCCAAGCGGCACCTGCCGGAGCTCGAGCACGCAACGGATGTTCAGCCGGGCGACTGGTTTTTGATTTGCTCTGACGGGTTGACCGACCGCGTACCGGAAAGCGAATTGCCTGCGATTTGGGATACGAAAGAAGAACCCGCCAATGCTCTGGAAACCCTTGCAGCAAGGTGTAATGCCATCGACGGCGATAATTTTTCGGCATGGCTGGTGCCGGTCAGTCAAAGTATGTTCCACCCCATTCCCGAAGCAGAACTCGCTGAAGAAGAAACAGAAATTTCTGAAAACACAGAAAATCCCTCCCGGCTCAAGCGACTCTGGGAACGCATTTCCCCCTTTACCCTGGTAGATGACGAATAGCCCCTTATTACCCTCATTTTCAAATGATTAACCGAACCATACTCAACTACACCCTTCGGTACCCTTTGGGCGAAGGAGGCATGGCCACAGTTTACTATGCCGAAAACCCCATCGGCAAAAAGGCCGCTGTGAAAGTGCTGAATCAGGACCTGTTTCACAACGCTGACATGCGCGCCCGTTTTCAGCAGGAGGCCAGGGTCATGGTGGGGCTTGAGCACCGGCACATTCGCCAGGTGTACGACCTTTACGAAAGCGATGACACCCTGGCCATCGTGATGGAGTACCTTGAAGGGGACGACCTGGGCCAGTGGGTGGCCACGAGGGGGAAGGTGCCCTTAAATCAGGCGATCCAATGGACCCGGCAAGCCCTGGGAGCCATTCAGCATGCACACGAAGCGGGCGTTATTCACCGCGACCTCAAGCCCTCGAACCTCTTTCTTACCACCAAAAACGAAATCAAGGTCCTCGATTTTGGCATTGCCCGCCTGGCTTCCGCCGACCTGCACCTCACCCGCACCGACACCCGCATGGGGTCGCCTATGTACATGAGTCCAGAGCAGATCCGGACCCCCAAAGACATTTCGCTGCTGACCGATATTTACTCGCTAGGCGTAACCTTGCATGCCCTCCTTAGCGGAAAACGCCCTTACGATACCGCCACCGACTCTGAGTACGACCTGCAAATCCTCATCGTCACCGAGCCGCTGAAGCCCATTCCTGGTTTCCCAAAGCCGCTCCAGCTGGTAATTGACAAGGCTACCGCCAAAAATCCCAGGGACCGCTTTGCCTCTGCCGATGCTTTTGCAAAAGCCCTCTCTTTGCCCGTTTCTGATCTCGACGAAAAGACCCTGCTGGAGGAAAAGCCCATAGCACCAGAGAAGAAAAAGACATCCAAACCCAAGGGGCAAGCAAAACCAAAACCTGAACCTGAGGAAACGCATGAAACGGAGGAATTGTCTACCGACCTTACGCTTGACGACCTGAAGCGCGTTCGCCGCAACCGGATACTTTCAGCTTTGGGAGTTGTGCTCTTTTTTGTGGTAACCGGCTTGCTCAAAGGGTGGTTTTCTTTTGGGGAAAATGAATATCAGGTAATTCAGGCTTATGACCAGTACGGGTACACCGATGGCAATGGCACCGTAGTGATCAGTCCTCAATTCGACGATGCCAAGCCTTTTGAGGGCGATCGGGCGAAAGTGAAGCAGGGTGATCGCTGGTTTTACATTGACCGGAAAGGAAATTTCCTTGAAAACTACCTGGTGGCAATTCCTTCAAAAACCGACTCCACTGTAACCTACCGGAGCGCGGCTATGGCAGCCCTGCAAGCCCAGGATCCTCCTGCAACTAAGCCCGCAAACTCAGGAACCAGCATTTACGAATCGCTCACTTTTGAAGGAAAACCGGCTACCCCTCCCGCCGAAAGCCGATTAGAGGCCCTTCGTTTGCAGGCAAAAACAGCTGATTTCAGCTATATCGGCCCTTTCGGGCCCACGGGTTTGGCTGAGGTGAAAGACAAAAGCACCGGTCTTTTCGGGGTCGTAAACCAAAACATGAAGTACGTGGTCGCCTGCACCTACCTGGGCTTGAAGGTGTGTGACAATGGCATGATGGTGGCCTGGAAAGAAGCCAACAAGCTGGGCTATCTCAACAAATCGGGTACCCCGGTTACGGAGTTTCAGTATTTCAGGGCAGGGTGCTTCTCTGGTGGATATGCCGCATTTAAAAAAGGCCTCTTTTGGGGCTATATCGATGAAAAAGGAAACGAAGCCCTTGCACCGATCTACATGGATGCCGGTGATTTTCAACAGGGAAAAGCCCTGGTAAAGGCATTAGGCGGCCAGTCATTTTATATCAATTCCCAGGGAAAATGCATCGAAAACTGCCCCTGATTTTCCTCCCCCTTTATTTCACCCACATGAATCGTCGCACTTATTTTCCTTTGCTCCTGATTGTGTTCCTGTTGAGCGGATTAACCCTCCAGGCCCAGTGTATTTCCGGTGATTGTCAGAATGGTACGGGGGTGATGAAATACGCCAGTGGAAACCGTTATGAAGGCACCTTTAAGCAAGGCCAGCGGGTACAGGGCGTTTTCACCTATACCAATGGCGACATCTACGAAGGCGGCTACGCAAACAACCTGCGCGAAGGCCAGGCCACTTACCGCTACAAGGGCGGCAATACCTTTGTGGGAACCTACCAGCAGGGCGAAAAAGTGTATGGTACCTTTACCTATACAAACGGCAACCGCTACGTAGGCCAGTTCAAAAACGACAAAAAGAACGGCAAGGGCACCCTGTATGTGGCTGATGGCACCGTTTTCAATGGCCTCTGGGAAAACGACAAATTTCAACCCCTGTCATCCCTGCCCCTCCATGGCAGCACCTATGCGGTGATTGTGGGCGTGCAGGACTATAAAAACGATATCCCCGGCCAATTCAACGACCTCACCTTCACCAACGACGACGCCAACAAATACGCCGATTTCCTCAAAAGTCCACAGGGCGGGCTTACCCCTGCCGCCAATATCCGCGTGCTGCTCGATGCCAACGCCAGCCACGACAATATCCTGAAGGTCATGCGCGAGGTATTTGCCAAGGCCGGAGAAGACGACCGGGTGGTGTTTTATTTTTCGGGGCATGGCGGAGAAGGCGCTTTTGCTCCCTACGATTATGCGCCCTATACCGCAGGTAACCTCCTTTATCACAGCGAAGTAAAGGCTGTTTTTAAAGATTGCAAATCACGTAACAAGCTCTGTATCGCCGACGCCTGTCATTCGGGCAGTATCCGGAAAAAAGGCCAATTGGCCCCCAAAGACCTCGAAGCAACCGCCCCTTCGCAGGCAACGATTCAGTCCTACTACAAATCGCTGCAAACCACCACGGCAGACGAAACCCAGATAGCGGTGCTGATGTCGTCGCGCACCGACGAAAGCTCCATCGAAAGCGGCTCTATGCGGCAGAGCGTATTTACCTACTACCTCGTGAAAGGGCTGGGTGGCCTGGCCGATGCCAACCGCGACAAAGTGATCACCATCACCGAACTTTTTGACTACTTGAAAAAGGAAGTCAGCAAGTCCACCGATGGCGAGCAAAACCCCGTGCTGTTCGGCAAATTTCCGCTGGACATGCCTGTTTCGTATTTGTAAAAAGCGACGGTTTAGTGTTCCTGTGTTCGGGCGATCAGGTCCGGTTGGATTTCTGCAATGCGGGCACAACCTGCCAGGCCCATCGTGAGGTCAAATTCTGCCCGGAAATGGCTCAGCCATTCGGCTACGCCGCGTTGTCCGTCGATGGCCAGCGCATAGGCATAGGGCCGCCCGATGCAAACGGCTCTTGCGCCCAACGACAGCGCCTTGAGTGCATCCGCTCCGGTTCTGATTCCGCTGTCGAACAGCACCGGTATTTTGCCTGCTACAGCCGCCACTACTCCCGGCAGGGCATCGAGGGCACCCATGCTGCCGTCCACCTGCCTGCCCCCGTGGTTAGAAACTATAATGCCGTCCACGCCTTTTTGGATGGCCAGCGCGGCGTCGGCAGGGTGGAGGATGCCTTTCAGCACGATGGGCAAGCGCGTATAGGTGCGCAGCAGGTCGATTTTTTCCCAGGTAATGGCAGGATTGGAGTAGATAGCGGTGAACAACTGAACTGCTTTTCTCGCAACGCCGTCCTGGATTCCAGCTCGAAATCCACCCGGATAATTGCGCAGCATCTGCCAAAGCACACCCAGTGAAGAAAGATTGACCGTGGGTTTGGGGCCGGGAGGTGGGGTCCAGGTGCGGAGTATTTCCTGAAAAACGGGATCGGAAGTGTATTGGGCAATGCCCAACCCGCGCATAAACGGCAGGTAGCCGAGGTTGAGGTCGCGCGGACGCCAGCCAAGCATGGTGGTATCGAGGGTAACGACGATCGCCTCGCAACCGCAGGCTTCCGCCCGTTGCACGAGGCTCTTCACCAATTCGTCGGATTTGCTCCAATAAAGCTGAAACCAGCGCGGAGAATCGCCCATGACTGCTGCCACTTTTTCCATCGGAAAAGATGCCTGATTGGAAAAAATCATGGGAATGCCCTGGGCAGCAGCGGCTTTTCCCACAGCCAGGTCTCCTTCCGGGTGGGCCAGAGAAAGTACGCCCACCGGAGCCAGAAGGAAGGGAGCGGGCAGTTTTCTACCAAATAATTCCACCGAAGTATCGCGCGCATCCACCTTGCGAAAGACGCGGGGCACGATTTTCCACTTCCGAAAAGCGGCGGTGTTGGCGTCCATGGTGAGCTCCGAACCTGCACCCCCGGCGATGTACGCGAAGTTGGCGACCGGCAAACACTGGGCAGCAGCCCTTTCGAGTTGGGCGGTGTCAGTCGGGATACGGGGCTTTTTTCCGGCGGCACCGTTGAGGTAAATGGCGCGCTGGGCACTGAGCCCAAAATTGCCGTCGGGGGTAAGTTTTGTGGACATAGGGGGTATTTGCAAAGGAAATTTAACCACAAAGCAATTGCTGCACTACCTTTGCAGGAAAACATTTCGGTCCCTTGAATGGTATTTATCGTTTGCTACACTGGCAAGCACTCGGGTTTCTTTGTTCAAAATCAATCACCTGCCTGGCGAATAGACCTTTCCTTAAATTTTTCAGCATGAATTTTTTTGTGAAAATCCCGCTTGGGCGTTTGCTGCTGGCCAGTCTGGTTGGTATCGGATTTCTGGTCTTTACCGGTACCTCATTTCCCCAAAGCAACTACGATATTGCGTGTGGGCAGGTGTACCAGGGTTTTTTGGGCAATGATCAGCAGGTTTGGAAAGAAGGAATCGCGACCCTTACTACCTTGAACCAGCAAGCAGGGGGTAAAGACGCCAAGGTGCTTTACCGGTTGACTTCGGCAGAATACGGCATGGTGGGCTTTTGTTTGGCAAAAAAGCAAACCAAAGACATCGACGCCCAGATACAGCGGGTAGAGGGCCATGCCAAGACCCTGAGCCAGTTATCAGGCTATGCCGGTGCAGGAAAAGCTTTTTTGGGTGGATTGATGGGTCTGAAAATAGGGCTCAATCCCGCCAAGGGCATTTACCTCGGCCCCCAAAGCAGCGGATACCTCGATGCCGCAACCAAAGCTTCGCCCAACGATCCCACCACCTGGATTGAACTCGCCAACTCCAAATACCACGCGCCAGTTTTGTTTGGCGGCGATAAAGCCCAGGCTGCCGAGTACTTCAAAAAGGCCATTGCCCTCTTCGACAAGCAGCCCGAGCTCCGCAAAAACAACTGGCTCTACCTCCATGCCTGGGCCTGGCTGGGCAAGTCTTACGAAGACCTGGGCCGACATGCCGACGCTGTGGTCGTTTACCAGAAAGCCCTTGCCTACGAGCCCCGCTTTACCTGGGTCCGCGACGAGCTCCTGCCCATGGCCGATAACATGCGCTAGCTGTTACTGCGACTTCCGATCGCTCTGATTCCGTTGTCAGCAAGAAGGCCAATTTTGCCAAACATCTATGGCCGCGAGGCGTTAACTTTGCCTCAGTTTAAAGAAACCTATGTCCCTCAATCTTCAGGACATCCTGCGCCGCTACCAGCACCATGAGGAGTTGGTGGCTCTCGCCGAAAGTCTGAAAAACGCCGACGACGAAAAGTTCCTCGTCAAAGGTATGGCCGGTAGCCAGGAAGCTTTTCTGGTGGCCACATTATACAGGCTCACGGCCCGCAACCTCGTGGTGATCCTCAACGACAAAGAGGAGGCCCTCTATTTTCAGAACGACCTCCAGGCGTTGATGCCCCGCAAGGAAATTTTCTTCTTTCCGGCTTCCTATAAACGCCCCTACCAGATAGAGGAGGTGGACAACGCCAATATCCTCTTGCGGGCCGAAGTGCTCAATGAGCTGAACCATACCCGCTCCGGCCGACAGGTGATCATTACTTTCGCTGAAGCCCTCAACGAGAAGGTGGTGAACAAGCGTTCGCTTATCAAAAACACCCTCGAAATACGCAAAGGGGAGACCCTGGGCATGGATTTCGTGACCCAGTTGCTCGAAGAGTACGGATTTGAGCGCGAAGACTATGTGTATGAGCCGGGTCAGTTTGCGGTGCGGGGGGGGATTCTCGATGTATTTTCCTTTGCCCACGACCGCCCATACCGGATAGAGTTTTTTGGCGACGAAATCGACAGCATCCGCTTGTTTGACCCCGTGAATCAGATTTCTGAAGAAGAAATCGACCGCGTTTCTCTTATCCCGAATATCCAGCGCAACCTGCTCACCGAGGAAAAAGTATCCTTGCTGGAGTACGTTTCGCCCCGTACGCTCATTATTGCCCGCAATATTCCCTTTGTAGAAGCCGACCTCGATCGCCTGTACGTAAAGGCAGCTGCCATGTACGAAAATCTGATGGAGCAAAGTGGCGGTGGTGCCACGAGTTTCAGCCCGCAGGACCTGTACCTGCGTGGGGAGGATTTTCGCCAGCAAATGAAATCCATGGCCGTGGTGGAAATGAACCAGGCCCCTTATTATCAGATTCGCAAAGAAACCCTCGATTGGAAAGGAGGCGCACAGCCCGCTTTTCACAAGGAATTTGAGCTGTTGGCTAATCACTTGAAAGGCAACCAGGACGCCAAAATTGAAAACTTTGTTTGCTCCGAGAACGAAAAGCAGATCAAGCGACTCAAAGAGATTTTTGAAGAAGTGGACCCTTCGGTCGTTTTTTCAGGCATCTCCGGTGAGCTGCACGAGGGCTTTCTCGACCATAAATTGCGGATCGCCCTCTACACCGACCACCAGATATTCGACCGCTACCACCGCTTCAAAACCCGCGCCGATAACCGACGTTCGCAGGCCATTACCTTGCAGGAATTGCGGGAGCTGACTCCGGGCGACTTTGTGGTACACGTCGTGCACGGCATCGGCCAGTTTGCGGGTTTGCATACCATACAGGTGGGCGAGCACACTCAGGAGGCCATCAAGATCATTTACAAAAACGGAGATGCGATTTTTGTCAATGTAAACTCGCTGCACAAAGTATCGAAATACACCGGCAAAGAAGGCGCACCTCCCAAGCTGAGCAAGCTCGGTTCGCCCGCCTGGTCCGCCGCCAAATCCAAAACCAAGGCCCGCCTCAAAGAGCTGGCTTTTGACCTTGTGGCCCTCTATGCCCAGCGCAAAGGTTCGGCGGGTTTTCAGTTTTCGGCTGATAATTACCTGCAACAGGAGCTGGAAGCCTCCTTCATGTACGAAGACACCCCCGACCAGGTGAAGGCCACCGATGACGTAAAAAACGACATGGAGCAGCCGCACCCCATGGACCGCCTCATTATCGGGGATGTAGGTTTTGGGAAAACGGAAATCGCCGTTCGGGCTGCATTCAAAGCCGCTTTGGATGGCAAACAAACCGCTATCCTGGTGCCCACGACCATCCTCGCCTTGCAGCACTACAAAACCTTCTCTGCCCGCCTTTCCGACATGCCCGTAACGGTCGATTTTGTGAACCGATTCCGGACTACCCAGGAAGTGAAGGAGATCATAGAAAAGGTGAAGCAGGGCAAAATCGACATCCTGATCGGCACCCACCGCCTGGTGTCGAAAGACATACAGTTCAAAGACCTCGGCCTGATCGTGATCGACGAAGAGCAGCGGTTCGGGGTGGGGGTGAAGGACAAGCTGAAACTGATGCGGACGACCGTGGACACGCTTACGCTCACGGCTACGCCTATTCCACGTACCCTGCAGTTCTCTTTGGCAGGTATCCGCGACATGTCAGTGATTGCTACGCCGCCCCCCAACCGCCAGCCCATCGAAACAGTGGTTGCCGGATTTACGCCTGACCTCGTGCGCGATGCCATCATGTACGAATTGAAACGTGGCGGGCAGGTGTTTTTTATCCACCCAAGGGTAACGGATATTGAAGAAGTGGGCGGTTCGCTGAAAAAGCTCGTGCCCGATGCCCGCATCAAGGTCGCCCACGGGCAGATGACCGGCACCCAGCTGGAGCGCATCATGACGGACTTTATCGAAGGTTATTTTGATGTGCTGGTCGCAACCACCATCGTGGAATCGGGCCTCGATATACCGAACGCGAATACGATTCTCATCAACGAAGCCAACAAGTATGGTCTTTCGGAGATGCACCAGATGCGCGGTCGCGTAGGCCGCTCCAACCGAAAAGCCTTTTGCTACCTCCTCGCTCCGCCCGACCTTGTGCTGACGCAGGATGCCCGCAAGCGACTCAAGGCCATGGAGGAATTTTCAGACCTTGGCTCCGGTTTTCACATTGCCTTGCGCGACCTCGACATACGCGGAGCGGGCGACCTGCTGGGCCCCGACCAGAGTGGATTTGTGGCCGAAATTGGCTACGACATGTACCACCGCATCCTCGACGAGGCCATCCGCGAGCTCAAGGAAGAGCATTTCTCAGATCTCTTCGAAGACGAAATCCGCGACAACCCCCGCGATTGGGTGGAGGACGTGAAAATTGACATCGACCTCGATATTCGCCTGCCGGAAAGCTATTTGCCTAGCATTCCAGAAAGGCTCCGCATTTACCGCAGGATTGCTGCTGCTTCCACCGAGCAGGACCTTCGCGAAATTCAACGAGAGCTCATCGACCGCTTCGGACCGATGCCGGGGCCTGTATTGGCCTTGTTTGATGCCACACGCATCCGGAATATTTCGGAGAAAATCGGCATTGAACGGGTGTCGCTCAAGGGTAGTTCGCTGCGCTTTTTCTTTGTCAGCGACCGCGAATCAGGCTTTTACCAATCGCCCATTTTCCCCCGCCTGATCGAATACGTGCAGACCTTTCCCGCCCGCGTGCGCCTGAATGAGAGCCCGAAATTCCTTTCGGTCGTTTATGAAAGGGTAGAAAATATCAAGCGTGTGCTGGAGCTCGTGCGTGAACTCCACGATTTTATGTGGCCTGAAAAGAAGGAAGTGAAAGAGGAAGAAGTGGGTTAAAGCATTTGTCGAGGCGCTTAATTTTTCTGAGCGGTTTTTACTTAAAATTCGAGTACCACCATGCTCCAATAGGTGAGCGAGGGCAGGGTAAATGCCACCTGGTTGCCGGTTTGGGTAAACGTGACCGTTTGCGCGCTGCCGCCGTTTACGTCCGGAGAGGCAAACCATACGCTCTTTACCGGTACGTCAGCGGAAACCTGCATGTTGAGGGAGCTAAGATTATTAGGAGCCATCCTGGTCCCGTTAGTGTCGCGCCAATCCACGCTTTGGGAATTTAGAAAATTGAAAAAGTGCAGCACCTGACGGTTGCCCATATTGCGGCCAGCAACTGCGATTTTTCCCGGGTCTGGTGGCCAGTTTTTTAGCGGAAATTGATCATTTACGCTGGAAATGGTGGGTGAAAAGAGGCTGCCTCCGTCGCGTAACACGTTTTGGTAAGCGACCAGGAAGTCATAGTAAACGGGAAGCGCTTTGGTCAGTTCTGCCGACATTTGGAGGTTATCGTTGGGAAAATACTCCCTTCCGAGCATGTGTTCACCCAATTCGAGGTGCGAACCGCCAAAGGCGAAAATGACCGCATCAGCAAAGAGTACCGAGGATGTGTTGAACGCGCCGGGGTTCTGGGCAAGGTCGTAATTCATGTACGCTGCCAGAATGGTTTTCTTCTGGTTGCTGCCAAAAAAGTCATTGTTCGCAATAATGGTCGAAAGGTCTTTGTAGCCCTCATTGGGTCCCCAAACTTCCGTGTACAACACATTAACCGGACTTTGCGAAATGGAGCCTTGGCCAAATTGATTCACCGCATTGAACACGAGGTATTTATCCGGATTTCCGGCTTTCATCGCATCGGTGAATGATTTGTAGCCATTGGTCAGGTTAATAGCTGCACCGTTGTAGTCATAAAGTTTACCCCTGTCGCCCAACTGGTCGATGTGATATCCATCGAAATCGAGGGCCGTGTACACCTCCTGGTTTTGTGCCAGCAGGTATTGTTGCCAATCCGGATTGCCGGGGTTGGTCAGAAAAATATCGCTGTTGAAGGGCGGTTGCGGGAGTGGGTGAAAATCGCGATTGGTGTGTGTCTGGTCCTTGAACATGAACCAACCCGGCTGCACGCCATCAGATTCAGCGGTTTTGGTAGCGCCAAATGCAAGGTTGTAGAACATGGCCTTCATGTTTTTGTCATGCGCCGCCTGGATGTATTGCTCCACGGTGGAGAAATAGATGGTCCGGTTGATAATGTCCACCCAGCTACTTTCCGGGTTGGTGCCTGTTCCGGCAATCGGGTGGTGGTGCTTATAATGCCAGTCATAAAACTGTAGCCCGTTGAGATGATAGCGGTTGAGGTTGCCGATTACCGTTGCAATGGGTTCGCTTCCGGAATATTTCGACAAAAAGCCATACCTGGGAAACCGAGTCCAATCCGAAGAAACGTCCACTGCAATGCTACCGTGGAGTATTTCTGTGCCATTTTCCAGGCTATACACTTCTACCAGGTACCCCTTAAAGTCGTCGGTAGGCGGCGTCCAGTTCCAGCTGGTAGCGCTGTAAGCTACCTCGGCAATTACTTCATGGAGGTGTTTGTACCGGATTTTGGCGGATGCGGGGGCAGCCTTATCAAGGGTAAAATTCACGGGATCGCCAGGAGCATAAGCTGCTTTATCCGTTTGTATCTCAACTTTTACGGCTTTTGGAATAACGATTGGGGGCTCATTTTTGCAGGAAAATAAAATGATCGCGAGAAGTACCGGTAGAAAAGAGGTGATTTTCATGGTCTGTAATAGGTGTTTAATAATAGAAAATAATCATCCAATAGGAAGGCATACCTTCCTATGAACAAGGGAGGGGTTATTCTTTGCAGAATCGTACCGAGGGCAGCATACCCATGCGCAATAGATAAATCCCAGCCGGAAGTTCGGCTACTGAAAGCGAGACTTCGGATCCCAACCCAACTGAAATCATCTCCTGCCTGCTCCATACCTTGCCTGTCAGGTCAAGCACGACTATTTCGGGATTCAATCCGGTAGATTGGTCCGAGTTGGAGATATGGATAAAATTCTGGGCTGGATTAGGGAAAACCCTGATTGTATTTTGGGAAACAGCCCCGTGGTCGATACCGGACGTCACTGCAAGCGCAATGCTGTAATCAAGAGTCGAATCATTGAAGGTGATTTCGTAAGCGCCATCGCTTGCGATCAGAAACAGGATATTCGGCCCGCCTCCGGTAGTTACGGTTGCCGTACCCGCATCGCCATTGCTTCCGCCCCAGTCAATGCCCTGCCAATCGGGGTGGTTGCTGAATTTCATTTCGTATGCGCTTACATTCAGGGCAATAGGGGAAGTTTTCCAGGAGTGATTGCCAATAAGTGCCATGCGATAGTCGGTTCCCCATCCATTAAATGAGCCTCTGGCGTACATAAGGGTATTGGTAGAAGTAAACGGCGTGCGGGTCAGGGTGTAGGTCAAGGCTGATTCATCGAAAAAGAAATCGTAAAAGCCTGCGGTATCTACCGTGAAATTCCGGTTGCCCACCGGGTTTGGAACAACGGCTCCGGTCAGGTTTCCAGTACCGTCGCCGTAAGCCAGAGACCAGTCGCTATTCGCTATTTTCAATTCCTGAGCACCTGCTCCCATGTAAACGGATGCAGTAGCCCATATGCTGTCGCCCTTGCTGGTGAGGTAATGGACGGTATTCCAACCATTGAAGGTGCCTCTGAGGTATAGCTGCGCGTGTAGGGGGGCGGAGGCAATAACCATGAAGAGCAGCAGGAGAGTAAATGTAAATCCTTTCATAGGTAAGTGTTTAGATATGCTCCAAAGGAAATATGCCCATTCGAGGAAGCCTATTATTCAAAGACTGGATATAGAAAAATGCACAGTTCAGCGCTTATTTATAAACATTAAGTACTTGATTATCAATACGTTAATAAGAATGCCTAAGGCTTTCATATATAGAAATTCTAGATTGAAATTTATCGCCTGATCAGTTCCCAAGCGTAGTGATTTCGAGTAATTTCTGGTCAAAATCTTCATTTGCCACCAGGGAGCTGTTTCTCACCTGGGTTTTATACATGTAGATGGTGTTGACAGAGAAGCCCAGGATCTTGGCGATCTTTTCGTTTTCGGTAATCCCTAATCTCATCAGCGCAAAAATCCTCAGCTTGTTATTGAGCAATTGATCCCCTTTGGGTACGATACGCGATTTTTCATCAAAAAGGGTATTGAACTCCTGAATAAACAAAGGGAAAAGACGCATGAACAGCTCGTCGAAGTTTTGAAGGAGGGTGGACTTTTCCTTTTCGAGGTCCAGATTCCTAAGCAGGTAAAGCGCGTCGGAAAGATTGCCCGATTCCATCTTTTGTAACAGGTTCTTTTTCAGCCGTTCAAAACGCTCCACACTGTCGATATCCAGCTTGAAAAGGTATCCGAGGTATTCTTCTTTAAAGCGATTCGCCTCCTGGAGCCGTTTGTTCAGGGCATTCAACTCCTCGTTGGCACTTTCTTTTTGGCGATTTGCTTCAGATAGTCGGGCATTTATGGCTATTTCATTCAGGTGGGCTTCCATTACCTTTATTTTTTCGGCCTTGAGCCTCCCTACCTGCCGGTAAATAACCACAGCCAACACAGCCACGACTAACAGCAGGGCGGTAACCATGAATCCGAAAACCAGCAATCGTCTTTTTTGCTGTTCAAGGGTGGTAATCACCCGCTCTTCTATCACGGGTAGAATATCGGCAACCTGAATTTTTCGTTGTTTGGCACCGTAGAAAATAGCGTCTTCGTTGGCTTTTTTGATGCACATAGAGGCATAGCGCAATTCGCCCTCTTCCAGCAGAATCCCCGCCAGTTTAGCCATGGCTGCCGTTTCTTTGGTCGAAGATTCGATATCAGCTATTGCAGCGAGTCCCCAGTAATAGATCGCGCTGTCTTTCTGGCCCTGCTCCTGGTACAGTTCGGCAAGATTGTAACTGAGGATCGCAAAATCGTGCTTCGGTAAACGCATATGGTTCAGGATCGAACGCATTCCCCGATAAGCTGCCTCCTGATCCCCGTTTCGCAGAAGGATAAATGCCTTTGAAAATTCATAGTGAAAGGTTCCTTGGGAGGAGAGAGACAACGACAAATTAAGAAATCGGGAAGCAGAATCGAGGTAGCTTTCAGCGTAATAGGGGTGCCTGCCATAATCGGCGAGGTCGCTGTAGTAGCGGGCCATCAGCCCGTAGTAAAAGGCCTGGGTCTCCTGAGAAACGCCCTCCAGTTTGATGGTTTGAAGGGTATCAAACGCCTCCTTGTACATTCCTGCCGAAACCAGGATATACCCGAAATTGGTTTTGGCTGCCGCCACCAGCGAGTTATCGTTTAGCCCGCCCGCCAATTCGCGCGCCTTCAAGGCATATACAAAGGCGGAATCGTAGCTGAATACCTCGTATGCATGAAAGAGCTGCTCTGCCAGTTTTAGCTTTCCGGTCAGGTCTTCCCGGGGAAGTGAAGCCAACTGCGTTTTTAGCAGTTGAATCGATTGCAGTTTTTCTTCATCGTAGCCAGGCGCCTTGTTGACGCGTGTTTGCAGCTCACGTAACAAGTTGTCATGCCGTAACTGGCCAAGCATTTGAGTAGCAACCCCCACGAACAGTAGCAGCAAAACTCCCCGACCCATGATTCCTGAGAGGGAATAGTCCTTTTTCGTTTTCCTTCGAAGCATAAACACCCTTTCAAATAGGTATTTACCGGAAATTTTCTGGAAAATAAAATATTACGGCTAGATCTGTCCTCCCGGAGAAGGGCATCCTTTCTCTTAATAGAGTTTTTGTCAGCGACCGCGAATTGGGTTTTTACCCATCGAAAGGGGAGAAAAAATGTAGCGGTTGCTGGCGTCCTGGATATTCGTCAGATAATCAAGCGCACACCGCCCAGCTCCTCTACGCGGTAAGGGAAACGGTCGCCTAGAGAAGCGATGAACATAAAGTTGACGGGGATTTTCCATTCCTCCGAAAGCTGTTTGATCAGCTCAGGGCCAAATTTCCCCTCAAGTACCACGCATTCGATGTCGATTTCGGGGTATTCCTCATCGAGGAACTGCACCATGTCCTTGAATTTGGAGAGAAACGCTGCTTCTTCCGGGGTTTCGTCGGAGGTAACGTGCACCAGTTTCAGGTTCTTGGTATGCTCATTCTGCTTGATGTAGAGCAATACCTTGTTGAGCACGGCGATATTGTCTCGCTTGGTGAAGAACACAAACTGCTGAGAGTTGATTTCGTTGATAATCCGGTTCAGGAACTTGGTGACATTGTAGAGGGCATCCTTTACCGTGTTGAAAATATACCGGAAGATCTGCAACAGCGCTCTGAGAAGGGCCACCCGGTTGAGCATGATTCCAATGACGAAAATGGAGGGAACAAAGTATTGAAGAAATACGGTTGTGTTTCTGGGAATATAGGGGCTGGAAGGTTCAATCAGGATATTTCCCCAAAGACCAATCACCACAGCAGCTACTGCCAATACCACGCCGCCCCAGCTTGCGGTTTCGGGACGGGGCAGCTGTGCCCGTTTTACTTTGAGCAGGATATTACCGAGGCCAAACAGCAGCATGACCGAAAGGAAAGAAATGGTGTAAACGCCAGCTAACAGGCCGACTTCTCCATTGGTGAGGTAGAGCACCGATACACTGAGGGCGAAGAAAACGAGGATAATGCGGTAGGAACTGCCTCTTTTGTTTTTTCTCAGGAAAAAATTGGGAAGAATTCGGTCCAGGGTCATGCGCTCCAGCAAACCAGTAACGCCCACATAGGAGGTCAGAACAGCTCCGCTCAGCACCAGCACAGCATCGATCGAAACCACCGTTGCCAACCAGCCACCGGCTGATACTTCACCCATATGCGACAGGAGGGTGGTCTTGTATTGGGCTTTAACGTCGGCAATGGGCACCACGGAGAGGGCCAGAAACGCCATCAGGGGGTTGATGATGCTGACCACGATCCACATGTTGCGAAGGGTTTTGGGAAATACCCCTCTGTCCTGCTCCTCCACAAAGTTGGCGGAGCTTTCGAAGCCGGAGATACCCAGCATAGATGTCGCAAAACCAAAGAAAATAGCCGTGGTAATGCTGCCTTCCATCGGCAGGTTCCAGTTTTCAAAAAACTGCCCAAGCCCGGTTTGAAACAGGTAAAAACCGATAAAACCAGCGAGAATAACGAGGGAAGTAAGGTGAAAAATAAAGATTCCAATGGCTACCCTGGCCGATTCGGTGATGCCCAGGATGGCAAGCAAGGCAAAGATCGCCAGGAGTACCACCGTGGCAGGCAGTATAGGCAGGCTTGGTATGAGGTGGTGCAGGTAATGCATGCCTTCATTGGCGGAAATAACCGCGGTCGCCATATAGGAAAGCAAGGTGAGCGTGGCTGCCAGCGATGCCAGGGATTTGCTCGTGGTGTTGAGCAAGGCATTGTAAGCGCCACCGTTCAGCGGCAGAGCGCCCACCACTTCGCCGTATATTTTCCTGAATAAGAACAAAACGACCCCTACAATCAGCAACGTTACCCAGGCGTATTGGCCTGCATAGGCAATGGAAAGGGCGGATACATAGAGAACAGAAGAGCTGATGTCGTTTCCACAAATGGCGGTGGCAGCGAGCTCACCCAGCTTGTGGACTTTTTTGATGGGGTTCATGGAAAAAAATACAGGGTAAAAACAAACGAGCGCCAAGGTAAAATATCCCAAGGAATTTCCGGGCCTGATGCCCTCAACGCCTCAGCAAAGTACCCTGAAATTGCCGGATGGTTTAAACAATACGGACCTGTTTCTGACGCAATCTGCGTTTACCCGTCACCCTATAGGACACAATTTACCCCTGTCAGTCTTAGCATATTTACCTTTAGTACTTCATTATCAGGGCCTTGCCGGTCAGTTCCGTTCGCATCCAGTTGCCCACTTCTTCAAAAAAAGTAGCTACCCTTTCGAGGTGGTTTCCGTTAGCGCTCCACTCCCAATGCGGCAACAGGGCTCCTTTCCATTTGTCCTGCACCAGCCAGTAGCCGTAGGTGAGGTTAGGTTTTTCGTCGTAAGGCAGGGAACCCGATTCCTTCCAGCCATACATATAGAAGTAGGGTTCGTCCAGCAGGTCGTCAGCTATGGCCAGCCCAGCACCGATGGAGCGGTTGGTCTTCCCTGAATCATCTTTATTCAATTGGTAATAAACGCCCGTGTCGAAGTGGTGGGGCCAGATACGAATGGGAGTTTCCAGAGAAAAGGCGTCGTTTAGCAGAAAGAGGGCTTCGTTGGCAAGGGTGCGCATCTTCGCCCAGGTTTCGAGCGAGTCTTTGTCGGAAGAAGGGTAGGGGAAATTTACGCCCGGACCATAAACAGGAATGCTGAAGTGTAGCGGATATTCCAGCAATTGGCCGTCAAGCCCTGTTTCCTGCATCCAGTTGCGGATCACTTCCAGCAGCTGGTCATCGCGCATACCCGCTGCTTTTACCCGGCAGATGGCCTGGTTATCGGCATTGCGCAGCAGCACCGAAAAGGTCTTTAGCTCAATGGCGAGGGTGAAATTTCCCAAAGGCGCCGGGATAGGATGACCGGAGATGCACCCCGTTTCTGGTTCCCAGGCCAGGTTGGTATGGCTGTCGTCGGGCTTTGGCGGAATATAGGCTTTGCCTACCCGAGCGATGAATTGGGAAAGTGTATGCAGCAATTGCTCATTCAACAGATATGCCTGAGGGAGTATCATATGATTATTCTTTAATTTCTTCGAAGATATCGGGGCTATTCGGATACAGATGTCGCCTGGCCGATTTATATAAGGATTTATAGGGTTTACGGAATTTTCAGGATTGATATTCTTGGCGTTCAATGGATTACCCCCGGCCCCTTTTGCAGACCGTTTTCATTTGTGTATTTCAGCAGGGAACCCCTCTATGCCGGTGTTAAGCGATACTATACCGCCACCGATTCCGAAAATGGTACCCCGGTTTGTTTGCTTACACTGAGGAGGTCGTCCACCACAGGGCGCACGAGCGGAATACCCGAGGCGGAGCGTTCTGCTTCCGAAAACCGCTCCGGATCGCCGGGGATCAGCACCTGGGTTTGACCAGGGGCGGGTTTTGTTTTGCGAAAAGTGCGGATGTAATCGTCGATCTGCCGCTTAAATTCATCCACATCGATAAAGCCCTCGATGTCCATTGCACCGAAAAAGTGCCCGGTTCCCTTGCCTACTTCTTTTTCAGGTACAAACTGGCGCAGCGCAAAAGGCGGCACCCAAGGGCCCCAGTTAGCGCCGCCGAGGGCACCGCACAGCACATCTACCATGATGGAAAGGCCATAGCCTTTGTGGCCGCCCATGTCGCGGGTGGAGCCGAGGGGGAGCAGGGCACCGCCATCCACCATGTCCTGCGGGTGGGTGCTCATGTCGCCATTTTTGTCCACGATCCAGCCCATGGGCACCTCCTGTTGTTTGCGGTTGGCGATCTGTATTTTGCCATATGCCACGGCGCTGGTGGCCATGTCGATCACGATGGGCGGTTCTTCGAGGCCGGGAAAGCCGATGGCCAATGGGTTGGTGCCCAGCATGCGCTCGCCGCCCCAGAGCGGTGCCACGAGTTTGGCACTGTTGGTCATGGACCAGCCGATGAGGTCGCGCTTCAAGGCCTGAAGTACGTAGTATCCTGCGATGCCGTAGTGGTTGGAGTTGCGCACCGACACCCAGCCGGAGCCGAAAGTGGCGGCCTTGTCCATGGCAATTTCATTTGCTTTGGGGCCTACCACTAACCCCAGACCGCTGTCACCGTCCACGGTAGCTACGGAGCCTTTTTCACGCACGATTTTTACATTCGGGTGAGAATTGATCCGGCCAATGGTCAGCATTTCCACATAGGTATGCAGGCGCGCCACGCCATGAGAGTCGATGCCTCGAAGGTCGCTGGAGGAAAGTACGTCGGCGGCAGTGGTGGCGTCTGTTTCGGGAATACCGAAGCGCATGAATACCTCGCGGGTAAACTGGTGGAGGTATTCGTGGGGGAAGTTGAGGGTTTCGACCGTGGCCATGGGGTTATTTTTATGGCAAATTAACAAACGGACCTTCGCCGCCCAACAATCGTTTCGTCAGCGGGTGATTCCGCCCTGTCGGTGCGGCGACCCTGAAATAGAAAGATGTGCAAAGGAGCGGCTGAGAATGAAGCATTTGTCAACAATCAGGGCCGATATCCGTAAGTTTGCTGATCATTTACCTAACCTCTTGCAATGACAGAACTCCTTTTCAAACCCTGGCCCTGGTACGTCGCGGGTCCTTTGATCGGACTCATGGTCCCGTTTCTGCTGTGGCTTGGCAATAAACCTTTCGGCATTTCATCTGCCCTGCGCGATGTATGTGCCATGTGTGTACCCGCAAAAATTCCCTTTTTTCAGTACGACTGGAAATCGGAAAGCTGGAACCTGTTTTTCACGGGTGGCGTTGTGCTTGGCGGGGTCCTTGCAGGCGTGATTCTGGCTAATCCGGAACCGGTTGCTATCTCGGCAGCCACGGTAGCCGACCTTTCCTCGATGGGTGTTTCCCATGAGTTGGGCATTATGCCTCCGGATATCTTTTCGCTGAACATGCTTTTTACTCCACGTGGATTGTTTTTCTCCCTCATCGGAGGATTTCTGGTAGGTTTCGGTACCCGCTGGGCCGGAGGCTGTACCTCCGGTCATGCCATCGCAGGGCTCAGCAGCCGCCAATGGCCATCGCTGGTCGCCACTATTTGCTTTTTTGCCACGGGCATTTTCTCCGCCTGGGTAATTGTTCCCTGGGTTTTAAGCTTCACCTGATCATGATTCGCAAAAATATACCCTTCCTTATTGCCGGCATGGTGTTCGGATTTATCCTCATCAAAGCCGAAGTCATTTCCTGGTACCGCATCCAGGAGATGTTCCGTTTCCAATCGTTTCACATGTTTGGCGTGATTGGTTCCGCTGTGGTTACAGGCGGTATTTCGTACTACCTCATGCAGCGTTTTCAGGTAAAATCCCGCTCCGGCCAGCTGGTTGGCCTTCCTAAAAAGAACTTTCATTGGGGCCAGGTCTATGGTTCGGGCATGTTTGGCATAGGCTGGGCACTTACGGGCGCCTGCCCCGGACCCTTGTTTGCGCAGGTTGGTGCGGGTTATGTAAGTGCAGGTGTGGCTTTGCTATGCGCTATTTTTGGTACCTGGGTTTACGGGCTGGTGCGCGAAAAACTGCCTTACGACCGCAAAGCGAATATTTCTTCTCCCGCTGAGATAGGATAAAGCCTGGTCTGCTTCCATGATCTCAATACATGAGCCATCCCGAAAATTTGGGGTGGCTCATTTTTTTGGTTGATATACAAAGGTTCAACCTTTATGAGGTCGGGGACGCTATTGTTGGGTTTGATCCACAAAGGAGCGACCTCTCTGAGGTCGGAATATCTCCTAATTACTTTCCACCAGTTTTCGATCTGCATGTTGTCGGGGTGGCTATTGGCATTAGGGGTCTGTAGAAAGGAGCACTTCCTGGGTATAAGGAATGGGGGCTATCCGCGTTTGGGCCTCTCCTGGTTTTCGGGAGGGATGTTGTTTATGGGGAGCTATTGGCATCGATAGTTCGTTGCAATTCTTTGCTGAACCTTACAACCGGCAGTATTCAGGGAAGCCGAGGTAAGGTTTTTTATCCAAAAGTAATAAATTTCGATTTCCGTAGTTCCGTTCGTGTCTGCGATTATACCATACGAACCATTTAATACGCAATTCGGAATATATGATAGTCGTCGCTATCGTTTTCCCAGCTTCATTTGCATGTAAGTTATTTAAAAAGTCTCTCACAATTTCCACTTCTTCTTTATGAAAAAAGTTTCTATCCTCCTGGCTTCCCTTCTGTTTTTGTCTATTTCTGTACATGCTCAACTCGTAGCCATTTGTGGCTTCAACTCCGAAACACCCGATGGTTTCTCTTTCGTAGCACTGACAAACCTTACCGCTGGTACTGTTATCTATTTCACCGACGGACCTTACGTATCTTCCAGCAACAGCTTCAATACCAGTAGCTCCAGCGATGGGGTTATGTCCTACACCGTGCCTGCAGGTGGCCTTACCGAAGGTACTTTAATCCGTGCCGTAGAATCCTCGAGTAATAATTTTACCTTGACCCGTTCAGGTGGTGGATCTACAGGTGCCATGTCAGTACTTTCTGGTAGCTTCAACCTTGATAATGGCGGTGAGGTAATATGGGCCTTTTCATCCAGCAATGCTACTACTCCCGCAGCCAATGTAACCGAAATCTTCAGCGGAATTGTGTTTGGTGGCGGAAGCCCTGGTAGTAACCCTACCTCAGATGCAAATGCTCCTCTTTCAGCCAACTTTACGTACCTCAACTTCACGAATAACAGACAGGACGGCGGTTATTACAGTGGCTCCCTGACCAATACCACCCTCGCTCAGTTCACAAATACCGCTAACTGGACCACCAGCACCAACAACATCACCCTTTCAACCTCCGCTTTCACTACCCCTTCATTCGGTGGTTCTGTATTCCCGGTTGAGTTTGTGAGCTTCGAAGCTGCCGCTGGTGTTCGCTCTATCGAGCTGAGCTGGGTAACAGCAACCGAACTGAACAACGACTTCTTCGCCGTAGAGCGCAGCATGGACTCTGAAAACTTTACAGAGATTGGTCGTGTAGCCGGAGCCGGTAATACCAACGAAATGCGCAGCTACCAGTTCTCAGATGCCAACCCTGCCAGCGACAAAATGTACTACCGCCTGCGTCAGGTGGACTTCGACGGAGCTACCAGCTTCTCTACCATCGTAGAAGTAACCATGGATGCAGCCCCTGCTGCTGTAAAATCTACCCTAACCCGGTAGCCGATCAGCTGCATGTGGACAACGTATCCGGTACCCTGATGATCTACACCCTTTCAGGACAAGTGCTCCGCACCTTTACCCTCGACAGCCAGCGCACCGTGCTCGATATCTCCGACCTCGACCGTGGTTACTACCTGGTTGTTATTCTGGACGAAAACGGCCACCAATCATCCAGCAAAATCGTGAAATAAAAACCCTGGCAATACGCCAACTCCTAACCCCAAGCAATCCCCTTCCGGTCATTCCGGCGGGGGATTTTCCATTTATGCAAGGCAAAGGGGGAGGTGTGAGCGATTAAAACTAGGTTAGTTTTGAACGCACGCATATAACTGGTGCCTGGATTAACGAACTGCGGCAACGGTTTCGGAAAATCGGATGAAGTAAATATTGTATGTTATCGGATATAAAGCCGAGACTTGCATAATTGCTAAATGTGATTAGAGGTAAATATGAAAAGTGGGAAGACTATTCAGTAGATTATTGAAAAGCCAGAGCATTGTTTTTATCCATTTTTGCCCGCAGTTGTAAGACTCAAATTCCCCCTCAAAGTAACATTTGTATCCCTGAGAGATTTTTTCATAATAACACTTGAACAATCGTTCAAGTGTGGCGTATATTGTGCCATGGAACAAACAATTACCCCGGAGAACGCTCACCAGCCCCAGCTCACCCGTTGGCTTGATCCCTTAATGTTGGAGCGGGCAGCCGTAATTCTGAAGGCCGTAGCACATCCAGCAAGGCTGGGCGTGGTACAACTCCTTGACCAACACGGCGAATTAGCGGTTTGCGATATTTCTGAAAAATTAGGCATCGAGCCCAGCCTGCTTTCGCACCACCTCAGCAACCTCAAATTACTCCGTTTGCTTCGTACCCGCCGCGAGGGAAAGAATATTTTCTACGCGATTGAGGAAGATCATCTCCTCGGACTGATGGAATGCATTGGTAATTGCGCCTGTAAATTCTAATTTTTTTGCCAAAATATATGAACACCTGTTTAAGTGTTCAATGGTTAGCCCTCATTTTTACCCTTATGAAAGTTGAACTGTTTTACGACGAAGGCTTGGCACATGCTTCCTACATGGTTGTTTCAGGCAATGAAGCAGCTATTGTTGACCCTTCCCGCGATGGCAGGCAGTATTATGAGAAAGCCCGCGAACTCGGGGTTGCGATCAAATGGGTGCTCGAAACCCACCCGCACGCCGATTTCGTGAGCGGACACCTCTCTATTGCCGAAACCACCGGGGCAAAAATCGGCATCAGCAGCGAAGCCAACGCTAAGTTCGATCACGTGCCGATGAACGACGGCGACCAGATTCGCCTCGGCGAGGTTTCCTTCAAGGCCCTCTACACCCCCGGCCATACGCCCGACAGCATGAGCTTTTTGCTCCGCGACGAATACGAAAATCCCTACGCTGTTTTCTCCGGCGACTGCCTCTTTATCGGCGATGTGGGCCGCCCCGATTTGCTCGAAGGCTCAGGTCGTGCCGGTACCAGCCGCGAAGAACTTGCCCGCCAGCAGTACCGCTCCTTGCACAACCAGATCATGACCCTGCCCGACGAGGTGCTCGTTTATCCCGCCCACGGCAACGGTTCGCTTTGTGGCAAAGCCCTCAGTACCGACCGCGTGAGCACCATCGGACGCGAGCGCAGCACCAATTACGCTGTGCAGCCCATGACCGAAGACGAATTTGTAGGCGTACTGCTTGCCGATCAGCCCTTTGTACCGAAATATTTTGGGTTCAATGTGGGCATGAACAAGGCAGGCGCTCAAAACATGGAAGCCGCCATTGCGGCCATTCCTTACCTGCCCGGCGACTTTGCATTCCCTGCAGATACCGTCGTGCTGGATGCCCGCCCCGAAAAAGTGTACAAAGCCGGTCATGCCAGAGGCGCCATGAACCTCATGGACGGCACCAAATTCGAAACCTGGCTGGGAAGCGTACTCGGACCCAATGAGCGTTTTTACCTCATTGTGGAAGACAAAAACCAGGGTCAGAGACTGATGGAAAAAGCCGCCAAGATTGGCTACGAAGACCATGTAATCGGCTTGCTCGAAGGCTATTCCGGCCCCAAAGTGGTTTCCCGCCTGCTTGATCTCGATCATTTCCGCAAGCACCCCGAAGCCTACACCGTGGTGGATACCCGCACCTTTTCCGAAAGAAAAACCGGAGAAGTATTCGAGCACAGCCTGCACATCGAACTTTCGTCTTTGCGCGACCGTTACAACGAAGTTCCTACCGACAAGCCCATAGTGGTGCACTGTGCAGGTGGATACCGCTCCGCCACGGGTTGCAGCATCCTGCGGTCCAATCTGCCCGATGCCGAAATCTACGACCTCAGCGATGCCATCAAATCTTTCGATGGTGCTGCCTCGGCCCCGGTTTCTGTTTTCACGAACTGACCCCTTTTGCCCCTGCTTTTCATTCATTGATAAAATCCCAAACCATGACTTTCCAGGAAATAACCAACAGTTCGGTTCCCGTCCTCGTCGATTTTTCGGCTGAGTGGTGTGGACCTTGTAAAATGCTCGCGCCCATCCTCAAAGAAGTAGCTTCTGTGATGGGAGACGCAGCCAGAATCATCAAAATCGACGTGGACCAAAACCCCGCCATTGCCCAGCAATTGAAAATCATGTCTGTGCCTACTTTGATGGTGTACAAAGAAGGAAAAGTGCTCTGGCGTCAGTCGGGCGTTATTCCTGCCAAGCAATTGGTGCAAATGCTGAAAGGCTATGTAGCCGCTTGATCCGATTGAAGTTATATTCAAATGAAAATCCCCACTTGTTTTCGCAGGTGGGGATTTTTGATTTTGGCAAAATAAAGAATCAGCAGCAACCCAGGGCCGGGTGCGCAACGAGGAAGCAATTGATCAAAGCTGCCAGTACGCCCGCGGTCAGGAACAGGAACAGGACCTGCGCCTTGCTGTTTTTGGCACAGTCGCGGAACCAGAAGAACCAGGCCACGGCCATTGCCACAAACATTACTGCCGCCACCGGAATCCAGGGAATGCAGTTCAGCAGGTAAAAGCTCACGATCAATCCGCCAAGCGCAGATGCACCAGCAATGGCAAACCAGTCGCAGCGGGTAGGGGGACAGAATCGCTTATTTGCCAGCCAGTAAATGACCACAAATGCAGCTATTGCTACGGCAACCGTGCCCCAAACCAGCCCGGCCAAGCCTTCAATGATTTCATTTTGCCCGAATGCCGCAAACACAATCAGCAAACCGCCCAAGGCCAGCGAGCCCGCAAAGGCCAGCAGGTAAGGGATCAGCCGGCAAAAGAGCGGCACTACGGGCACGAACGTTTTGGGAATAACCGCCGTGGTGCTCGCGGTACCCGCACAGTTGTCGGGTCCAGCAGTGGTCACGGTCAGGGTCAGCGACTGGTCGCTGCTCTTGCGGGGGACCAACACGGTGGCGTCCGCCGTTGAGGTGACGTAGGGCGTAGCTTGCCCGACCCAGGTCCAGGTGAAGGAGGTCGGCGCCGGTCCGGAGAAATTGAGATGCAGCTTTAGCTCGGTATGGGCGTCGTCCGGGTTGGATTGACTTACTATCTTCAAAGCCTTGATTTCCGGACAAACGGGGGCACTTTTGGGTACTTTGGTTCGTCGGTTGCCACTGGCTACGCAGGTATCCGGGCCTTGGGTTTTCAGGGAAACAACGTACTCCTGATCGGCGGTTCCCTTTGGAAAGCGGTGGTAGATCGTGGGCTCGTCGGTGGTTTCTTCCGGCGATCCGTCACCCCAGTTCCAGGTAAACAAAGCAGGCTGGCCCTGGCTGAGGACCGGTGCATAAGCGAGGGTAATGGATTGGGCATCTTCCGCGGAAATCACTTCTTCAATCCGCTGCAATACCGGGCAAATCAGCCCTGCCGGCACCGTTAAGGCCGCCTCAGCTTCCAGTTTGCAATCTGCCGGACCCATAGCCGTGACTCGGGCAAGGTAAGGCGAATCGACCCCTTTGATGCGCACATAATTATGTGTGGTGCGTGGTTCGGTGGTTATAACCTTCGGGCTGCCGTCACCAAAATCCCAGGCATAACTCGTGACGTATTTGCCTCCCTGGTCAATTTCAGCCAGGAACACCACGGGCAGGTCGTAGTCGGTAGCCGTTTCCGGGCGAATATTCAGGGTCAACCCCGAAGGACAAAGGCCATTTACAGCAAAGGTTCCCTCGATGGTAGCAGGCGCACAGCTCGTAATGCCTGAGGTTGTAACCTGCACCACATAGGTTTTTGTGGCTCCGTAGTGCGCGGCATACACGTGTGTGGCCTCGGGCAAAGCGGTGGTTTCGGCGGCGGTACCGTCTCCCCAGTTCCAGCTATAGGCCGGAGCAGGTGCGGGTTCAGGGATTACTACCCCCTTGACCTCTCTGGCGTTGCCGGCAGCAGCAGTAAGGGTAAGGCTGGTCAGTCTGGGGCATTCTCCGGCAATAAAAATTCCGGTTTGGGCCGAAGTGGCGCACCCGCCTGGCCCTTGTGCCGAAACGGTAACCGGGTAGCTTACCCCTTCGCCGATGGGCACCGCATACACGTGGTTGGCGGTAGGGGTTGCAGTAGTTTCGGTTGGCGAGCCGTCTCCATAGTTCCATACAAAACTGGCGGGCATGGCACCTGTTACCTGTGCTTCAAAAGCTACGGGCTGCTCCAATCCGGTTCGGTCCGATTGGGTATAGGTGAGCTCCAGCCGGGTATCGCAGGCAATGGTAATATCCACGGTTTTGGTGATGCTGCTTTCGCAGGTATCCGGTCCGATGGCCTTTACCGTTACTTCAAAGGTTTTCGTTTCTCCATAAACCCCCGTGAAGTCGAACATGGCTTCTTCCAGCGGAGTAGTGAATACGGGAGATCCATCGCCCCAATTCCATTCAAACGACGTGGGACGAGGTCCTCCGTGGTCCACAAATCCATGCACGAGGCGCATATCGTCCTCTTGTGGGCCTATTTCAAAATGAAGATCCAGCAACACGGGACAGACTCCGGGCACGTTTACCGTGCGGGAAATGGGGCTTCCTGCGCAGGTGGAGGGTCCGGAGCTGCTCACCGTAATCACAAAAGCACCTGCATCGCCCGCCGGACGGGTGTATTCGTGGGTGGCATTCGCTTCGTCGGTCACGGTTACCGGGCTGCCATCTCCCCAGTCAAAGGTGTACTGATCCGCGTCGGGACCATTTACCTGTACGCCCACAGTCAATTCGAAGGTGCTGGTATTCAATTCCTGCCCTAAGAGCACAATGGAGAGAAGTTCGGGACACACGCCCGGCACCCTTACAGGTGCAGAAGTCTGGCCGGTACAGTTGGCAGGGCCATGGGCGGTTACACGCACGGTATAGTTGGCACCGGTACCCGGCAAAACGGCATAGGCGTGGTCGGCCTCGGGCACACTTACGGTCTCTGGCGCGCTGCCATCGCCCCAGTTAAAGGTATAGCTGTCGAAGCTACCGTTCTCCAGCGAGAGCTGAGCAGAAAAGGTAGCCGTTTGGTCGTCGCCTGCGGTTTGGGTAAGAGAGATGCCGGAAATGGCGGGGCAGGGCGGAGGGGGAATCAGCACGATCGTATCAGTTGAGGCGATACACTGCCCGGGGCCACTGGCGGTAACGCGCACGGCGTGGTTGCCATCGGTGGAAAAGCTGCGGGTATAAACGTGCTCGGCGGTTGGCTCGGTGGTGTTTGTATCCGGCGAACCGTCGCCCCAACTCCAGGTAAATGCAGCAGCCGGGCCATCGGTAACCGCAAGGCTTATCGTAACCCGCACCTGGTCGTTGCTCAGGGGGGAAAGGTCGAGGGTGCCAATTTGTATTGTGGGGCAATAGCCGGGGATAAGTATGCTTTGTTCTGCAAAACTACTGCAACCACCGGGGCCCATGGCGGTAACTTTTACCGGATAAGTAAGGCCATCGCCTGTTGCTTGGGTGTAGTCGTGGGTAGCTGAGGGCTGGGTGGTGGTTTCCACCGGTGAGCCATCTCCCCATTCCCAGTGGTAGCCAGCCGCCTGGCCGGAAATCAACTGCAACGTAGCCTGAACGTTGGCGGTATGGCCCGATACGCCCGATATTTCCAGTGCCAGTGCGCCCAGTTCGGGACACTCGTGGTAAATCGTCATGGGCCGTCCACTGAAAGGGTATTGCCTGCGCTGCGGTTTGTAGGTAACGAGCAGGGTCCATCCGCCCTCGCCGAGTGTTCTTTCGTTGAGGTAGCTTTTTCTGGCACTACCCGAGAGGTCTTCCATTTCCCATTCGTCGCCCAGCATATGGTTGCCTGGCGTGAGGTGAAAGCCCTTGGTAGGGTCGAGGGCATCGCCGAAAATCTGCGAAATTTCAACTGCGGGGGTGCCGTTTACGGTGGTCCTCAGACAAAAATAACCTCCCAGGATGGTAAAGAGCGGGTCTTCGTTTACCAGGTCGGGATTCAATAAAGTCGCTCCCAGCAAATCAGCCGGGTTGAAGTCATTGGGCGAATTGGGGCTTTGGCCGGGGGCATTGGTGGTAAAAATAACGCCGTACTTAATGCCCGGATAGGCGGGATTTACGATGGGGCCCGAGCGCGCGTCTGTCCGCTCTACGAGCTGTGGGGGAGGAGAAACCGGAATCTGCATGGGAAGATAGAATAGGGTAGGTGGGTGGATATCAGGAATCAAACTAGTGAAAGGCGGAAATCAGCAGGATGGGAAGTGGGGAAATTCCACCTGATGGTACTTTTAAGCAAGATAAATTATTTCGAAAAACCAAATAATGGTGCGGTAGAAAGCAGATTTCTCCTCCCGGATATAGCCTTGCTTAAAGCCTTGCTTTTGCAGTTTAAGAGGGGTACATGCATAACACAGATTTCCGGGAAAAGGCAATTTTCCTTGCTCAGATTGAAATTATCGGTACATTTATCTTTGTATATAGTTAATCCCTGATGCAAAAACCCCAACTCTCTATTGGCCAGATATTTAACATGAGCTTCGGCTTTTTAGGTATCCAGTTTGGCTTCGCCTTGCAAAACGCCAACGTCAGCCGCATTTTTCAAACCCTCGGGGCTGACCCGGAAGATATACCCATCCTGTGGTTGGCCGCACCGATCACCGGGCTTTTGGTACAACCCGTAATCGGCTACCTCAGCGACCGCACCTGGCACCCGGTTTGGGGGCGTCGTCGTCCGTTTTTTGCCATCGGTGCTATTCTGGCTACGTTGGCGCTGATCATTATGCCCAACTCCGGCGCACTTTGGATCGCAGCGGGCACCCTCTGGATCATGGATGCCTCTATCAATATTTCGATGGAGCCTTTCCGCGCCTTTGTGGGCGATATGCTTCCGAGTCAGCAGCGTACCACTGGTTTTGCCATGCAGAGCTTTTTTATTGGGATTGGAGCCGTTATCGCCTCCATGCTCCCTTGGTTTTTTTCTCAAATCGGGGTTAGCAATGAAGCGGCCGAACACATGATCCCCGATTCGGTTCGCTATGCCTTTTATGTAGGCGCCATTGCGTTTCTCGGCGCGGTGGCCTGGACCATTTTTACTACCAAAGAATATCCTCCCGAAGACATGGAGGAATTTAAAGCCGAAAAGGCAAAGTCCAGCTTTATGGATGGGGTAAAAGAAACGGTGGGAGGAATATTCAACATGCCCAAAACCATGGCCCAGCTCGCTGTGGTGCAGTTTTTTTCCTGGTTTGCCCTCTTTGCAATGTGGATATATACCACCTCGGCGGTCACCAGCCATATCTACGGTTCGAGCGATACCTCTTCCGCCGCTTACAACGAAGGCGCGGACTGGGTGGGCATTTGTTTTGGTGCTTACAGCGCGATAGCTGCCATTGTAGCCTTTCTGCTGCCCGTGATTGCCAATGCCACCAGCCGTAAATTCACCCACATGGTCTGCCTGATATTGGGAGGCCTGGGCTTGATCAGCATTTATTTTATTCAGGACCCCAAATTGCTGTTGCTGTCCATGGTCGGCGTGGGCGTTGCCTGGGCAAGTATCCTCACCATGCCTTACGCTATTTTGGCCGGAGCCCTTCCCGCTAAAAAAATGGGCTATTACATGGGCGTATTCAACTTCTTCATCGTGATTCCCCAAATCACAGCTGCCGGTATTCTGGGTTATATGCTGAAATTGATGTCTGGTGGCGGAGCGGTTGAACCCATTCAGGCGATGATCGTCGGGGGTATCTCCATGATTATCTCCGGTATCCTCGCTTACCTGATTGTAAAGGACGTTGATGACCCGAACCTGGTGCCTACGGAGCCAACTGATCCCGACGATGAGGCCCTTCGTTCGTACTTCGATCCTAAATTCAGCAAACCTTCCTGAAAGTTTTCGGAGATTAGCGGCTCTTTTTGGCTAATCAAGCTCCGGCCCCATGCTTTTTCAACAGGGACGACTCTTTCTGAAACGTTACCGTGCGGCGCTGCTGCTGATCCTCGGTGGGGGCATTTTGCTCTACCACCTGTTCGGCGACGTACTGCTCAAGCCTAACCGCTACGCCTTTAACCTGGGTGGCGACGGCCTGAAAAACTATTTCTCCACGGCCTACCATGTGCGGTACGGCGGCGGGTTTTGGTTCGACGGCATGCACTACCCCTTCGGCGATCACCTGGTCTATACCGATGCCCAGCCCGCCCTTGCGTGGACCTTGCGGTTTTTTCAGGAGGCCGGTTTTCATGTCGATAACCAGGTCGTGGGCATCTCCAATGCCCTGATGATCCTTTCGCTGATCCTCGCCTGGGTGCTGCTCTACCGCATCGGGCGGTATTACGGGTTGAGCGATATATGGGCGGCGGCTACTGCTTTGCTCACCGGACTGCTCTCCCCACAGCTCCTGCGCATGCCCGGCGGACACTACGCGCTGGCCTATGTGTGCTTTGTGCCGTGGGTGTGGTGGCTGTTTACCAAAATGGAACCCGCCTCCAAACTTCGCTGGCTGTGGGCGTTGCTATTGCTGATCAGCCTCGTTATCGGTGGCTGGCTGCATCCGTATTACCTGCTGCTGGGCAGTGGTTTTGCGGGCGCTTTCGGGTTGGTAAAGGGCATTTTTTCTAAAGAAAATCGCTGGTTCTGGATCGGATTCGGTCTCGCGTGGCTGGTGCTGCCGCTGATTTTGTTTCAGGGAACGATGATGCTCACCGACCCTGTCACGGACCGGCCCTCCAATCCCTTCGGCTTCTTTCTCTTTCGCGCTACCTGGTACACCCTGGCCCTTCCGTGGCATGGCACCTGGTACGATATGTGGCAATTTGGCATTTGGCAAAACTGGATCGTGTCCACCCCCGATTTCGAAACCTGGGTGTTTTTGGGCTGGACGACGGTGTGGGCTGTGCTCTTGCTGGGTTTTCGTTTGGGAAAAAATATCTGGAAAAAACGACGCCTGCCCCGGCTCCGGCAGTTGGCATGGGCGATTTTACCGGCCGTGTTGGTGCTGTTTTTTGCCATGGCCTGGCCTTTCGTCTGGTTTGGCGACGAGCCACCAGAGTGGTTGGGCCCGCTGCGGCAGTTTCGCTCCCTGGGCCGCTTTGCCTGGGTGTTTTACTACGTCATTTCGATTGCTGCCGCGCGCTATTTCTACGGGCTGTACCGGTTAATACAGATAAAAAGCGGCCAGGGAATCGCCCGCGGAATAGTCCTGGCGATTTTCGCGCTGTGGTCCTTTCAGGCGTATGAGTTCAGCTGCAGCCAGTTGCGCCAATTGCGGCATACCCTGGGCCAGAATGTATTGCGCCCCGGCGACCTCGATTGGGGCCGCGTGCTCTCCGATGCCGGACAAGATCCCGCGCAGTTTCAGGCAGCGATTACCTTCCCTACCTTTTTTATTGGTTCTGAAAAATTCATCGACCGCTATACCGACGGCGAGATACAGAAAATGGGCTTTAAGCTCACCTACGACACGGGCATCCCGCTGGTGTGCAACAGCACCTCGCGTACCTCCGTGGGCCAAACCAGCCAATTGCGCCAGCTCTTTGCCGATGGCCGCATCAGGCGCGATATTCTGGCAAAATTTGACCCGCAAAAACCCTTGCTGGTACTCAGTACCGACGATGCCGTAATGGACCCTGCCGAGCGGCTGATATTTGAAAAATCGGAGCGCATCGCTTCCTGGGGGCGGTTTATTTTGTACAAACTGCCGATTGCTGCTTTTCAGGACCACGTGGCCGATACCTGGCAGCAATTTGAAGCACAAAAAGACAGCCTGACGGAGAAAAACGGATTCCTCGTTTCGGATACGTCAACCTTTATTTTCAACGGATTCGATACGCGAGCTTCTGCCTTCGGTCAGGAAACGAAAGCCAATACCGACCTGGGCGAAAATATCGAGCTGTTTGCCGGGCCTACGCCGGTGGTGGGGCCACATGAGGTTTCCTGCTGGGTGCGCATCAATCCGCGCACGCACGGCATGCCTATTTTCAACTGGGCGGCTTATACCCTGGGCGGGGTGCTCAGGCAGGAGGAGCATGCCACGCGTTTTTCGTACGACGTGATGGGCGATTGGGTGCGCTTTTCGGCCCTGATCGATATCCCCGGCGAAACCGGAATCGTGAGTTTCTGGATCACGGGCAGAGAGGCCGAGGTCGAGTCCTTTTTGCTCAGAAAACCCGATCAGGATATCTGGCAACTCCGCGGAGACACCCTTTTTTACAACAATTACTATTTGCCTTCCCGGCAATGAACCCTTTCAGTTTCTGAATAGTGTCAGTTGATTCGAATAACAGGGCGATACTGCCCGCCCTTGACGTGGTGCTCCCCTGCTACAATCCTGTGGAAGGTTGGGTGGAAAAAATACGGTACACCTGGGAACGCTGGCTCCTTGCCTATCCCGGAACCGAATTTCAGCTCATTGTCGTCAACGACGGCTCTACCCAGCAGGTGAGCAACGAAACGATTCAGGCGCTCCAGGCGGCTGTTCCGGGCGTGCGTTGGGTGGACAATTGCGGCAATCATGGCAAAGGACACGCCCTGCGCACGGGTATCCGCACCTCGCAGGCTCCGATCACGCTCTTTACCGACATCGATTTTCCATACACCCTCGACAGCATCAAAAAGGTGTACGAGGCCGTAGCCAGCGGGCAAACCGATGTGGCGGTGGGCATCAAAGACGCCGATTACTATTCGCACCTTTCCAAAAAACGCGTGCGTATTTCCCGGTTTTTACGCTCGCTGAGCAGCCTCCTGCTTCACCTGCCCGTGACCGATACCCAGTGCGGGTTAAAGGCATTCAACGCAGCGGGGCGTGAAGTTTTCCTGCAAACGACCATTAACCGCTACTTGGCTGACCTCGAGTTTATTTACCTCATCAGCCGGAAAAAAGACCTGCGCCTGATTCCGGTAGAAGTGTCGCTTCGTCCGGGCGTGGTATTTAGCCAGGTGCGGATGGAAGTGCTTTGGCGCGAAGGGCTCAATTTTTTAAGGGTATTTTTCAGCAGAAAATAACACAAAATGATAGTCGATCTCCGCAGCGATACCCTAACCAAGCCTACCGCCGCCATGCGCCACGCCATGATGGAAGCCCTTGTGGGCGACGATGTGTACGGCGAAGACCCCACGGTTAACCAATTGGAAGAGGAACTGGCGGCCATGTTTGGCATGGAAGCCGGCTTGTTTTGCCCCAGCGGAACCATGTGCAACCAAATCGCGATCCGCGTGCATACCCAGCCGCAGGACGAGGTGATTTGCGACAAAAACAGCCATGTGTACCTCTACGAAGGCGGCGGCATTGCTTACCATTCGCTGGCTTCGGTGCAGCTGCTCGAAGGAAACCGCGGACGATTGACCGCTGCGCAAATTGCCGATGCCATCCGCCCGGACGACCTCCATTTTCCCCACACTTCGCTCGTGGTGCTGGAAAATACCGCCAACAAAGGCGGCGGCACCTGCTACGACCTCGCCGAACTCGAAGCCATTGCCGCGCTTTGCCAGTCGCAGGGGCTGAAGCTCCACCTCGACGGGGCCCGCATTTTCAATGCCCTGATCGCTACCGGGCAGGACCCCAAAGCCCATGGCCGCGTATTCGATACCATTTCCTGCTGCCTTTCCAAAGGGTTGGGTGCCCCGGTGGGTTCGGTATTGCTGGGGAGCCGGGCCGACATCACCCGTGCCCGTAAGGTGCGCAAAGTGATGGGCGGCGGCATGCGCCAAGCGGGAATCCTCGCAGCTGCGGGCCTTTTTGCCTTGCACCACCAGCGCGAACGCCTTGCTGAGGACCATGCCCGTGCACAAAAACTGGCCGCTTGGCTGGAGCTGCATCCCGGCATTGCCGAAGTATGGTCTGTGGAGACCAATCTCGTGATCTTTCGCCCCGATCCTGAATGGATGGATACGGCTGCTTTATTGGTTGCCTGCAAAGCGAAGGGCATTCTGTGCAGCAATTTCGGGCATGAACTGATCCGGATGGTGACGCACCTCGATATCGGAGATGCGGAGTTGGGGTATTTGATGAAGGAATTTCCGGTATAAGCTGCAAGGCTGGTTTTTGCTCCCAATGCTGCTGTTTTTTTATTTACCTGACAACTTGACGCTACCACGATTGGAGGCAGGGAGTTAGCTTTGCATCCTATACATACATGATGCGTAAAGTTGTAGTCCTCGTTATTCTTCTGCTGGCAAATAACCTGCACGCAACCCCTCCTGATTCGATTCGTGCAGATCAGATCCGGGATTTATTCTGGCAACTCCAGCAACAAGCGGTTTTACAGCCAACCATTATCGGCCAGTTTCAGGACGAAGCGAAAAAGGCTGGCAAAGGGTATGATTCCTGGCTGTTGGAGGACTTTTTTTACGAAGTAGGCAGGTTGGTGTATATATATGAGCGCGACCGGGTATTACAGGCATCTTCAGGTCAGGTGCAGACGGGATTTTTGATTTCAGAATCGCAAAAACAAGCAATCATGGCTGCCAATTGGGAAGCTTCCCCTTACAGTTATCGATTGGTAGATTCCGATAAATTCAAAGTAAAACCCTCGGAGTATAACCCTGCCGATGATATGTACCCCTTGTTGCCTACCCACGAGACGATCTCACGCCAGCTTACCCGGTTGGCTGATATCTGCCAGGGTGCAGGCCTCATTTCTTCAGGTACCGCTGAATCGTTGCGTCATTTTCTCGCAAAGGGAGAGGTTTGCCGTTCCTTTGCCGGATGGGTATTTATGGCTAATGAAGCCAAAACTGCCCGCTTTTTTCCCTTGCGCAAGGCGGATCAATCGGCTACCCTCGATCGCCTCCAAACGGCAGGTTTGCTCCCTGCCGCCCAAAGAGACAGCCTTTTTCAATTACTCGAAACTCAAACCTTATCCTTCCGCGACCTTACTGGCCGGATGAAACGAAGTGGTGTGCTGCCTCAGGTGCCGGTAACGTTGTCGGCTACCTCCTTCATTCAGCAGTTTTTGGCTCCGGTTGTACGGCAGATCCCTGGTTTTTCGCCAACTCCGATTACGGTTAGTATTCAGTTGTCCAGATCTGCGCCCTCCTATAAACTCTATTTTGTCACCCTTTCATTCATGGTGTCAAATACCATCGTTAAACGAAGTACTTACTACACCCTTCCTGCCATATCTGCAATAGGCTCACCTGAGGCATTATTCAAAGAAAAGGTCGTGGAAGATATCATGCTTCTCAATATTTTTAACCAGCACCTATCAGCCGTTCGTTCTCCTTATCGGGTAGTCTGGTTGAAGGAAAATGAGGCTGTGGCTGCATTTGCGGTAATGGCTGAGGCAGAGTGGGCAATTTTGGCTAAATCTGACCCTTATCTCTCCGGTGTTAGCCAGATGTTTTCGTGGTCTTCCGATTTTACGCCTGCCGGCAGATTGAAATTTTTCAATGAAATGCAGGCAAAAGGTATGCTTCCGACCCTTGAAGCTGAGGAATTCGAGCAGGCGAAATCCAGCTTGTACCACCTCGAATTGACTTCCAGCCGGGGTCTTCTGGAGAATATTCCTTATTTGCTGATTTATGACAGAGGCGATTTTGGGGGAGAGGGTGCTGCTGCGGAATTGCTGGAAGACTTAGCGCTAAGTACCCGTGGTGCTTTCGCAGTAGATACCTTTTTTGAAAGTATTATTTACGACTGGTTTGAAGAAAAAGACAGCACCACCGTTACGCTGGTGGTAAAAGGTAAAAACCACTTTCATACGTTCGCTTTTGCCGATAAGGAAAACTGGACCGATCATTGGATGACCTGGGTGAATCGCCTCCTGCTTGAAAGTGGTAGTCAGCAGAAGATGTATCGCCTGCAGCGTGTAGAACCGGTTTTGCCGGAACACTGGTCCGATTATGACCCCAATAATCAGGCACCGTATTTTTTCTATTTATGTGCTACGTCCTTGCAGATGGACTGGCTTTCAAAGCGGCTTCCGCACCCGGAATGGAAAGTGGTGGAGTAGTGCCTGGATTAAATTTTCCACTTTCAGATAACCTGGGCTAAGCTTTAGGTAGTGCGCTTGATTTTTCCCAATTCCACGCTCCCACCGCAAAAAGCAGGTATCGACCTATATTGGCGATTGAGTGTACCACAAATACCTGCATGGCTAGTTCATTGGTGAATTTTTCAACCACAACTTCACTCAGCAGGAAAAGCACAAAATTGATGCTGAAATAAAGCATTAGACCCACACAGGCCCAAAATTCCAGGCCACGAACGTGATAAAGGTCAGTGGTTATGAGCAGGAAAAAATACCACAGTGCCAGGCCCACGATGACCAGTGAAGCCAGCGACCGAACCACCGCATTGTGCTCGAACAGGTAGTTGGGGTTTATTGCGAGACGTCCGAGTTCTACCCCGATCATGATCCCCCACGTCAGTCCATAAGCCCATCCGGGAAGTTTAGGGGGAGTATTTGGGAGAAAAACAGCAGTACCAGCCCCAGTTCCAAAAGGCTGTAGGCGTGTAGATAGGGAAGGTTATTTCCATGAAAAGGAGCAACCCGGGAGAGTATTTCTGTAAGGATCGCCAGCTCGCACAGCAGGTAAATATTCCCCGGCGCTACTCCTGCTTGCTTATTTACCTGCAAAACAATCAATGCCAATAAGGGCGATAGGGCAGATAAATACCCCAGGGTGTACAAAAGCTGCATTGTGTCCCAATAAAAAGTCAGGGTGGCATATTATTAAAAAAATGCCACCCTGCCTTATTTTATTTTGTGGTCAACATTTCTGCTGACCACGACCACAAAATCTATTGAGCCATCAGGCGTCGTAGCTCACGCCCAGCCGGTCGAGCCAGGCCTGCGGGGCACCGTCCCAGGCGTTGGGTTTGTTACCCATGTATTGCAGGTCATCTATGCCCATTTTGCTCGAAAAAAAGGCCGTAAGCACGAGGTTGCGCATTTGGTTAAAGAACTCCACACCCTTGATCATTTCGGGTTTGGCGGTTTCGGGATAGGCGATTTCATCGAGGAGGGCGGTCTGCTGGGCAGGTTCGCAGTCGATAAAATTGAGCTCATGGCGCTGGATACAGGTATGGTCCAGCCAGTGCAAGCCTCCCTGAACGGGTATCACCAGGTCTGGCTCGTCTTTGAGCATAAACTCGATGAACGCCACCGCTCCGGCCTCCGATGCACTTCCCGAGCGGTCGTCGGCGGGGATAATGTAGTCGGAGAGCACCTTCACGGTTTGCTTTTCGTGCTCGGTAAACAGCGGCTGCTCCAGCAGGTACTTGTCCTCGGGACTAAGGGCAAATTCGCCTTCTCCGTGCTGGTGACCGTCGTGCTCCGCTTTCTTTTCCGCAGGTTCGCCGCAATTAGTAAGCAAAACACTGGCGGCACCCACGGCCCCCATGCCCAGGAGCTTGAGCGAGTCGCGGCGGGTGAATTTATTTTCAGTTTGTTTTTTCATGGTAAATGAAATGAAAGGTTGTGGCCGCAGCCTCACACATTTTGGCGTTTGATTTCATTGATGAGGTATTCCGACGACCTCCAGGCCAACGCCAGGATCGTCCACGTGGGGTTCTTGTCGGCATTGGATACAAAGGATCCGCCGTCCATCACGTAGAGGTTGTCCACGTCGTGGCTTTGGCAGAAGGAATTTACCACCGAGGTTTTCACGTCCGTGCCCATGCGTGTAACGCCCACTTCGTGAATAATGCGCCCCGGAGCCAGCAGGCCGTATTCGCTTTCTTTGCCCGGCTTTTCTCCCAAAGGAATACCGCCCATCGTATGGATGATTTCCTCAAAGGTATCGTGCATGTGACTGGCCTGGCGGTGCTCAAATTCGCTCCATTTGTAGTGAAACTTCAACACAGGTATGCCCCATTTGTCGGTCACATTCGGGTCAATTTCGCAGTAGTTGTCGTAGCGGGCCACGGGTTCGCCCCTGCCTGCAAAACCCACAAAAGCGCCGTATAGCCGCCTTACGTCTTTTTTCAGGCCAGCGCCGTAGCTGCCTGCGGGGTGTTCGTTGCCATCTACCTGGCCGAGGTATTTGTTCACCTCGTGGATATTGGACATAAACCCGTACGAAGGCATGTCGCGCCCGCCCCAGAATTCGATGTGGTATCCGCGGGGGAAGGACAGCTTTTGCTCGTTGCCCCACCAGGGCATGTAGAGGTGCATGCCGCCGACGCCGTCTTCGTTGTGCGGGATGCCGTCTACGAGTTTGGGGATAAAGGCTGAGCGACCGGCACCGGTGGAGTCCATGAGGTAGCGGCCGATCATGCCGCTGGAGTTGCCGATGCCTCCGGGGTGCTGTGGCGATTTAGAATTGAGCATGAGCCTGGCAGATTCGCAGGCCGATGCTGCCAGAATCACTGCTTTGGCCCGCACCACGTATTCGCGGCCATCTTCTTTGCTGACATACGACACGCCTTTTGCGCGGCCTTCGCTGTCGCTGAGTACCTCACGCACCATGGCGTTGACGATCAGGGTAAGTTTCCCTGATTCGAGGGCCGGGGAGATGAGCACCGAAGGCGAGGAGAAATTGGAGTGCGTGGAGCAGCCGCGGTTGCACTGCGAGCAGTAGTGGCAGGGCGGGCGACCGTTGAGGGGTTTGGTCAGGATCGACAGCCGGGAAGGAATGATGGGGATATTGATGGAATTACAGGCTTTTTTCACCAGCAATTCGTAGCCACGTGGTTTGGGGGGAGGCATGAAAATGCCATCCGGTTCGTTGAAAATGCCTTCTTTGGAGCCAAAAAGCCCCACAAAGCGGTCCACTTTGTCGTAGTACGGGGCGAGGTCTTCGTAGGAAATGGGCCAGTCGTCGCCGTAGCCATCGCGGCTTTTTCGCTTAAAATCGAGCGGGCCGAAGCGGAGGGAAATGCGGCCCCAGTGGTTGGTGCGTCCGCCGAGCATGCGGGAGCGAAACCAGTCGAACTCTGTTCCTGCCACCTTGGTGTAGGGCTCGCCTTCGATCTCCCAGCCACCAATGGCTGCGTCGAATTCGCCAAAAGGCCGGTGGGTGCCCGCGCCGCGCCGGGGCGATTGGTAAGGCCAGCGAAACATGTCGCCTTTCGACGAATCAAAATGGGCACCTGCTTCGAGCATCACCACATTTATGCCCGCGTCGGTCAGTACTTTGGCTGCCATGCCGCCACCAGCACCGCTTCCCACGATGCATACGTCGTACACAACCGGGGCTTCTTTTATCTGTACATCACTCATGGTTGGGGGTTAGGGTTATGAGAAAATTAATTTAGGAGTTCCCCGGCGTATTTTCCTCAAAAAACCACACAAAGTTTTGTTTACCCCCTTTTTTCGGGTTGTATTCCTTTTTAAACGTGTATCCGTGTCGCCTTTTGTCGTGTGAGCTACCCAGGTTCGACCTCTCTGAGGTCATTCTTGCCTTTTCTCGTGTGAGCTATTAAGGTGCGGCCTTGTTGACCTCGGGCTGACAGACCAATTGCGACTCCAGCGGAGTCTAACCTTTGTAGCACCATGATCATTTTGGGAAATCGACCTCAGAGAGGTCGCTCCTTTCGCACCAAACCACATGGGTTTATAAAAACATGAGTCACCCCAATATATTCGGGGTGACTCATGTTTGCGCTGCGATTTGCTATCTGTTATTGCCTCAGCAGTTCGTAGAGCAGGTCCAGTTTGGGACTGAGGACAATCTCGGTGCGGCGGTTTTTGCTGCGGCCTTCGGGGGTGTCGTTGGGGGCGATGGGGAAATATTCGCCCCGGCCCGCTGCGGTGATGCGCTCAGCGGGTACGCCTTTTTTCAGGAGGATGCGCGAAACGGCGGTAGCGCGGATCACGCTCAGGTCCCAGTTGTCGTCGAAGCGGGCCGTTTTGATGGGGATATTGTCGGTATGTCCTTCTACGGAAATAGAAATATCGGGGCGTTTGATGAGGACGTCGGCGAGTTTTTCGAGGGCACTGATGCCTTTGGGGTCCACGGCGGCGCTGCCCGATTTGAAGAGGAGCTTTTCAGCCATCGACACATAGATTTTGCCATTGCGGTTTTCGATGGTCAATTCCTCGGCGTTGAAGCCAACGAGGGCTTCTTCGATGGAGGCGCGGAGGTTATTGACGGCTTCGCGCTGCTTGTCTATCTGGGCGTTGAGGTCGTTGATTTTTTGGGTTTGGGCGCTGAGCAGCTGTTGCTTGTCGCCGAGCTCTTTTTCTTTCAGGTCGAGGAGCGCCTGGGCAGCTTCCATTTCGGTTTTCTTCTGCTGAAGCTCGGTGGACAATTGCTGCAAAGCCGAGGAGCTGGTTTGGGCCAGAGCTGCTTTTTCCTGCTTTACCTGGCGTAACTGACCGCCGAGGCGGCTGGTATCAGCCTGAAGATTGCCCACGGTCGATTTCAGGCTGGCGACTTCTGATTCCAGCTGGGCAATGTTTTCTGCCCGTATTTGTGCCAAAAGCTTGCCGGAAGCTACCTGTGCTTCGCTCGCTTTGTATTTTTTGGTGGAAACGCAGGAGGTCAGTAGGAGGGCTGCAAGGAGGAGCAGGGCGTATTTCATTTTCATATTTCAGGGATTAGTGTTGTTAATAATCGCCAAATTTCGCGCTATTCACTATTCCCTGGATTAGAAAACGATTATATCTGCGGGTGTTTCCCCTACATCATGCCCAGCAATGTTCGCACACCCAGCCCCAACAGCAGCGTCATGGATACACTCAGCAGGGTGCCGATGAGTATATATTCGGTTCGTTGGTGGTTTTTGGGGTCTTGCAGGTCGCCGAAGCGAAATACCGACTTGGCGGCGATGAGGTAGCCAATGGCCTGAAACTGGTCGATGAGGATAAACGTGAGGATGAGAAACCGCTCTATGCGCCCGATCCATTTTCCGGCATCCGGTAAACCCTGGTCGGGCACCTGCTGCTGCCAGCGCTGGGTCGCTACCTGCATAAACGACGACAGCGGATACCATACCACGAGGTACGCCATCAACAACAATAGTCCTTTTTCAGTACTGAATTTTTGCAAAAAATCTACCTGAACCTCAAACCCTGCGGCCACGCTCCACACCATCCACAGGCTGAGAAGGTGCAATAACTGGGTGACTACCATCGCATAAAGCGGCCTGGAGGAGAGCAATCGTTGAACGCCCCACTGGATACTTCCGTGCAGGATCGCCACTACAGGTGCCACCAGCAAGGCCCACCAACCTATCCAGATGGCGGTAAACAGGCTCAGTACGGCGTGCACCCCCAGGTGATACCAGAAAACCGTTGTGCGTATTTGATTTCCTTTCAGCTTTTCTTTCCAGGATGCAGGAAGCAGCACAAAGTCGCCAGCCAGATGGGCCAGCACCAAGACCATTAACCAGGCGGAGCTATTCATGAGAAGCAAGATACGTGTTAATCCGATGTGAGAATCGCCGGGTGAGCAGGTCGAGTGCATCTAAGCCTGCTGCCCGAAACCGTCCCGAAACAGCGGGTTGAGAGATATGGAAACGATTTTCGGCCATTTCCCGTTGGTTTTCGCTGTAGAAAAAATGCGCCATTGCCGTTTCCGCCGATTCGCGCGACCAACGGCTGAGGATAAATTCTGCCAGGGCCAGGCTGGTTTCAAATTCGTCGTTGAGCCCTTCGTCGGCGGAGGTAAACCGGATGCGCTCGCGGTTTTTCATCCGTTCCAATTCCCTGCCCGAATATTCGAAAGCACTTCCGGCTGACTGGGTAAGCCGCTCCGCCTGGTACGAAATATCGCCCAAGCCAATGGAAAGGCGCGCTTCCCAATCCATGGGTGAATCCGCCGGGGTATTCAGCATCAGCATGGCCCGCAGCACAAGCGCGGTCTTTAAGGCATCGGCAGGGGACTTTACCAGTAGCTGAAAGCTGTCGCCCCGGTACACGTCAAATCCGGGACCTATCCATCCGGCATTTGCCAGGGTGGTCAGGATCGATTGCAGCTCTGCCAGCATCAGCTCCTTGTCGTCGATGCGGGTGGATTGTACCATGTCGCCGGTGATGATTGCGTCCATAGGCTTTGGGTTTATAGCAATATAGGATTATTATTTCAAATATAAGCTTTTAGGATTATTTTTTATCATATAATCTAAATGGATTATTTTTTAAAATAAATAGTGACTTAAAGGCTGCCGGACAATCAAAAAACAAACGGGGTTGCGCCCGCTTGCACTTATTTTTCACCGAAAGGTAACAATCCCGTAATTTGCAGCATGAGGAAAATGGGCGTATTCGTAGGATGTTGGATAAACATCGTCTTTATTTTTGGTCAGGTAGCCGAGCCCGTGGGGGAAAACCGCCCCAAAAACATCATCCTGATGATAGGCGACGGCATGGGCTTAACCCAGATTACGGCGGGAATGATCGTGAATGATAATCACCTCAACCTCGAGCGATTTCGCAGCCTGGGCCTCATCAAAACCTTTTCTGCCGATGACCTGATTACCGATTCGGCTGCTGGGGCCACGGCTTTTGCCAGCGGCGTAAAAACGAACAATGGCTACGTGGGCGTAAATCCAAGGGGGAGATCGATGCCTACTATTGTAGAAATTGCCCATAAGCAGGGCCTGGGCACGGGCGTGGTAGCTACCTCCACCATCCAGCATGCAACCCCGGCTGCTTTTTACGCGCACAGCGACCGCCGTGACATGTACGAAGACATTACCCTAGACCTGCTGAAATCAACCCTCGACCTGGCCATGGGCGGAGGTTTGCTGCACATGCAAAACCGGGTAGATGGCCGCGACGTGAAGAAAGAGCTGGAAAAGAAGGGCTATTTTTTTGCTAACTCGCTCGAAGAAGCCCAGGTACACAACGAGCTGCCGATGATGGTAATCCCTGAAAAAGGCCATATGCCTTCGATAGAGCGGGGGAGGGCTCAGTATTTGGAAAATGCCTCGATAATGGCAGCTACCCTGCTCAATCAAAACGAAAAAGGTTTTTTCCTGATAATTGAAGGCTCACAGATAGACTGGGGCGGGCATGCCAACGATCCGGACTACATCACCTCTGAAATGATCGACTTCGACCAGGCCATCGGTAAAATCCTCGATTTTGCGGCGGCTGACGGCGAAACCCTCGTCATCGTTACGGCTGACCACGAAACAGGTGGGTTTGCCATTGAGGGCGGTGTATTGCAAAAAGGAAGGATCGAAACCGACTTTACCACGGACCGCCACACCGCGACCATGATTCCGGTGTTTGCGTACGGGCCAGGTGCCGAAAATTTTCAGGGGATCTATGAAAATACCGAGATCTTCCACAAAATGATTGCCCTCCTCGGACTGGAACCCAAGTAATCAGGCCATTTTCGAAGAAGCGGAATTGAATGGCTGCAGGCTGTGTAAATCTACAAACTGGGTCATTTCAGGAACGGAATCGAACACGCGGATTCCTTCAGGCATTTCCTTTTTGAGCAAAGAAGCCTGGTAACCGGCCAATAATACTTCCTGGTCACCGGCTATGTTTTTCAGCTCACGGAGGTAAGGTATCGGTTGGTACTGGCCCGGGCTGGAGGTGATAATCGTGAGGAAATAATCGGGGTTGTACAACTCCTTGACCATTGCCAGGTCGCCCAGCGGAAGATTTTGACCGAGGTAGATAACCTTGTTGAAGCGCGACTTGATGATATAAGCGGCAAACAAGAGGCTCATTTCGTGCATTTCGCCTTCGGGGAGAAAGAGCACGTATTTTTTGGCATTGGGGTTTTGGGTAGGAATCTGGCCGTCGATGGCTACAATGAGCTTTTGGCGGATGAGGCTGGTGATAAAATGCTCGTGGGCAGGGTTGATGCTGCCGGTTTGCCAGAGAATACCAATCCGGTTAAGGAACGGATAAACGATGTTGATCATCGTGTTTTCGAAGCCAAACTGGAGGGTATTGGTGGAAATAACCTTTTCAAAGCGCTCTTCATTCAGGTCCACCATCGCAATAACGAGGGCATTTACCTGGTTGGGAAACTCCAGGTTCGACTCGAAACTGTGCATCACCAGCTCGTTGATTTCGTCGGCTGACATTTCGGCGATCCGCGAAATTTTATGGCCGTTGCGGTTCAGAAACGAAATATTGAGCACAAGCCGAAGGTCGTGGTCGCTGTAGTAGCGGATATTGGTATGCGTACGCTGGGGAGAAAGGATGCCATAGCGCTGCTCCCAAATACGAATGGTATGGGCTTTGATGCCAGAAAGCTGCTCCAGGTCTTTGATGGTGTATTTACCCACGGGTACGAAAAATTAAGTTAGGCAAAGGTTGATTGCATTCCGTATAACAAAACGGTACAACTGTTTAAACAAACAGAAGGTTTTCGCAAGTTTCGAAAAATCGGAAAGTTTGCGAAAACTCCGCAAGAAACGCGTGTTTACCCAGGAAAGTTTGAGAAAATGTAAAATATCGGCGTCAAACAGAAAATACATGCAAGGCTTTGGCCGCTAAATTGCGGGTTACAGATCAAAATTGCTTTTTTGCTAAGCCGAAACGAATTCGCTCTTATGAGAAACCCGAAAATATCATTGATTACCGGACTTTGTTTAGCGTTGGTACTTGCTCAGGCATGCAAACCCGCGACCAGGCAAACCCAGGTCAATCAGGAGGAAGTCGCCCAGGCTACCCCGGAATCCCTGGCAAGGGAACAGATACTGGTAAAGCTCAACGGCTATTACGCCAGCCTTTCCGCCAAAAATATAGATGCCCGCCAGTATTTTGCCCCGAATGTGGAGCACTTTTTCAATGCTGCCAACCTCAGTCCCGATCAGGTAGGCAATATCCTGAAAGACGGCTATGCCAATGTAGAAGGCCGCAAGGTAAAGATCAATCCTGCTACCCTGGCAGTAACCATTGCGGCCGACGGCAGCTACGTGGCTACGTTTGAAGGCGATCAGTCGTACACCCGTGTGCAAGACGGCTCGCTGGTAGAAGAGCATTTTCAAAACCAGATCACCTTCGATAACACCTACCGCATCATCGCCTATCAATCGCTGGAGGCAGGCGGAAGAGGACTTGCCGCCAGGCTGCCGGGTGCTACCTCCGTAGGGCCGGCCTTTTTGGAGAACATGAAAGCGGGCAATACCCAGGCCCTGGAGCCCTATATCAACGCCCAAACCGGGTGTGTGCTCGTGCTGCAGCCCGGAGCCTTTCCGGTGCCTACCTGGATCACCTCTGTGAAAGAAATATACACCAACTACCCTGCGCTGAGCGCACGAACCAAAATCAGCTGCAACCTACAGATGGAAGCCCTGCCTGCCTTCGACTGCGAAAACGGCTTTACCAAACAAGGCTGCTTCATGGCAGGGGTACCTGGCTATAACGGGCTCTCCGTCCTGATTCAGGACCTGAGCGACTCAGGAGTAGGGCAATATTCAGCTGCGGATATCCAGAAGGCACGCGACCTCGAAAGCCATATAGAAATGAAACTGGTCGATACCCAATCGATGGTAAGCCTCTACCTGGGCCGGGTAGAGGGTAAATGGTATGTACTGGCCATTAACATGAGCGAATTTTCCTGCGAAGCCTGATACATGGACCATACCCTCCCCGCTACTTACGAAAATAAGGCTTTCCTCCAAGGCATATCGCTGGTCCTTATCGGCATCGGGGGTATAGGCCTATTGCTCGGCATCAGCTGCTGGCTCATCGACTGGGGCTATTGCGGCTCGGTTTGGGTGCCCATGGTGGCGTCAGGCGGGCAGGAGCTCTCGCGCCTGCTACAGGTAAATTTTCCGCTGGCCATGCTGCTGCTCGGCTTGTCGCTGCGCCAGTTTACGACCCTGGGTTGGATCATGTCCGTGATGCTCACCACCGCGCTGTTTGTGTTTTTTGCTGTACTGGTCTTTATCCTTTCGGGCAAAGGGCAGTTGCTGCCCCTGCTTATTCGACCCGGAGAGGTATCCATCGGCATGCGGCCCTGGTTGCAGGCCTGCACCACGGATATACTGCTGGCGTTGATGAACTTATTCGGATTGCTACTGCTGAACATGCCAGCCATCCGCAAACTATACTACACTTTCCCCACAAAAAAATAGTGAAAATGAACCACCTCGTGGCGCCTTCGGTCCTTGCAGCTGATTTTCTGCACCTCGGCCGGGACATGGAAATGCTTGAAAAATCGGCAACGGACTGGATCCATTTTGATGTGATGGACGGACGATTTGTACCCAATATCTCCTTTGGTTTTCCGGTGCTTCAGGCCGTGAAGAGGGTCACCACCAAGCCGCTGGACGTGCACCTGATGATCGAGCAACCGGAGCAGTACCTCGAAAGCTTTAAAAACGCCGGTGCCGACCGCCTCACCATCCATGCCGAAGCCGTACGCCACCTCGACCGCACCCTGAATGAAATCCGCCGCATGGGCATGGCGCCCGGCATTGCCCTCAACCCGGCTACGCCCTGGGAGTCGGTGCGCCACGTGCTGCCCCTGATCGATACCCTACTCATCATGACCGTAAATCCCGGCTTTGGCGGGCAATCGTTCATTACCTATACCCTCGACAAAATTCGTACTCTCCGCGCCTGGATGGACAGCAAAGGGCTCGATGTACATATCCAGGTAGATGGTGGTATTGACCTGAAAACCAAGGCATTGGTGCTGGAAGCCGGTGCAGATGTGCTCGTGAGTGGCAGCGCGGTTTTTTCGTCCAAAGACCCCATGGCGTATATCGCAGCTTTGAAGGAGCCGGGTTGATTTTTTAGAAGGGGAATAATCCGTATTTAATAAATGCCCCACCAGGCAACGATAAAAAGTAAAAGGGCAGTCGCCAGACGCAGCTGACAACTGCCCAACCAGATCAAACCGAAGAAAAGAGGTAGACTTACTCGATGGCGTCTATCAGCATGCGCACTTCGGAACGTACCAGGGTCCGTGTGGACTCAATGCGGTTGCCAATATGTGCATTGCTCATGTCAGGATATACGGTTTCCCAGGTGGCACCTTCGTCTTTATCCATGTCTGCCCATGTGTTGTAAAAGTCAACAGTGGAAGCATCATAAGGATAAACTTCGCCATGCGGAAAGACCATGGTGGTGATAATCCAGCCGGCGCGGTTACCCAGCTCGATGTTCTTCAGGTGTACAGGTTTCACGAACCGGGTTTCCATTTCCATCCAGTCATCCCATCCATTGGCAGGGATTTTCATGAAATTTTCAACACGGAACTTAGCCTGGCCGCCATTAGGCCCAAAGGCCATGTCTGAGGCGGCCCATATTTCGCGCTTAATCAGGTCGCGGTAGAGTTCAGCATTGTTGGCAAGCTCTTTTTGGGCAGCCGTCAGGTTTTTAGTCAGCATGGCCCAGGTCTTGTCGTCCCAGCTATTGTTCAGCTTGTCGATGGCATCCCAATTCTTTAGGTGGGTAATCGTCAGGTATTCGTACTCGGCATGGGTTCCGCTGGGCATAATCACCTGCTCAATCTCCCAACCGGTGATAAGGCCGGCTTTTTTGCGTTCCTGCTGGATCATTTTCCATACCTTCTCACACTCCAGGTATTTGGCATTCATGCCAGGTTTTACCTTCATGTATTCAGCAATGACATAGGACCTTTCGGCATTTTGGGCAATAAGCGGCTGCGTAAAAAACATGCCGGCAATGGCCCATGCGATAATAAAAAAGGGTGTTTTCATGATAAAAGGAATTTAGGGTGGGGGTAAAAATTGGGTTTAGATTAAATTGTAATCCACAGAAAATCAGGAGTCATCACAAACATGCCCGGGCGGCCATGCAAATCATAGATGCTGATGAGAAGGAAAGGCCGACAAAGAGAATGGAAAGCTTAACACAAGGCCGTCCAATGCTTGTGATTGATGTGTCCAATGTATAGTAAGGCCTCGTCAGGCTTCTTCACGTATTCCCCTTGGCACAGGAAAATGCTAGCACTTATTTTGCATTAAGCAAGAATATTTATTTTATAGTCTTGAAAGTCAACTACTTACGTATTTCGCTGGGCGGGTGCCCAAATTCCTCTGAAAAAGAACGGGTGAAGTAATTAGGATCGTTGAACCCGACCTCATAGGCTATTTCAGCAATATTCAGGTCCGTGGTTTTGAGTAGTTCTACCGACCGTTGCAGGCGAATGGAGCGAATAAACTGGCTGGGCGTCTTGTCGGTTAGCGCCTTGAGCTTGCGGTTGACCTGGGTATTGCTTAGCCTGACCGCCCGGCAAAGCTCCGGAACTCCCAATTCGGAATCGTCCAGATGCGCCTGAACGAAGGCCGTCAGCTTTTGAAGGAATACATCATCGAGTGAGGGCTCCTTTTGTATGGGCGCATCTGCTGTAAAAATGGTTTTTCCGGCATACCGGGCCTGAATATTCTTCCGAAGGGCGACCAGTTGTTCGAGCCTTACGAATAGCTCCTCTTTATGGAAAGGCTTGACGAGGTACGCATCTGCTCCGCCCCGGAGGCCCTCAATCCGGTCTTGCAGGGTGGCTTTTGCTGTGAGCAAAACAATGGGAATATGGCTGGTGCGCTCGTCGTTTTTCAGGGAAGCACATACTTCGTAGCCGTTCTTTTTGGGCATCATCACATCACTGATAATGATATCAGGAATGATTTCCATCGCCTTTTCGATGCCAGCTTGCCCGTCTGAGGCGGTGTAGATGTGGTATTCATTCGCCAATAACCCCACGATGTAGGTAACCACATCCGCATTGTCTTCTATGATCAGCAGGATCGGCTTGTCCTCCGTGTTTTCCTCCTGTGGTTCATCACCAGTAAGTTCAGGAGAAGCAAGAGTAACCAATGGCACCAATGCCTCTGACGGGCCGTGGGAGGAGGTCGGGAAAGTTGTTATTACCTCGCGTTTTACGGGTAGGAGCAGCGTGAATTGGGTGCCTTTTCCCAAGGTGCTTTCCACCGCGATGCTACCGCCCATCAGCGTTACCAGCTCTGTGGTAAGGGCCAGCCCGATGCCGGTACCTTCATTTTTGCGGAAGTCGGAAATGTCGGCCTGGTAAAACCGATCAAAAATATGGGGTAGTTGATCATCCGGTATTCCGATGCCGGTGTCCGTTACCTTGAGTTGCAGAAAGGGTTGTTCCTCTTGGTTTACTTCGTTGGCGTGCAGCACCACGGTGCCCCCTTTTTCGGTGAACTTGATGGCATTGGAGAGCAGGTTGTAAACGATGTGCTGAATTTTTTCTTCATCAAAGTCCATCACCAACTCCTGTATCTCAGCATAAAAAGTAAGGCGTAGTTGTTTTTCCTGCGCCATGGAATAAAACGACTCCGTGAGGTATTGGAGGTAAATGAGGATGTCGTTTTGAACGAGGTACAATTTCAGACTGCCGGAATCGAGCTTGGCAAGGTCCAGCAGCTGATTAATCAGGCGAAGGAGGTTTAGACTATTTCGCCGGATTAGGGTTCGTTCTTTTTCATAACCGCTTATTTGATCGATCATGCCCATAATGACCGTGAGCGGGGTGCGAAATTCATGGGTGATGTTGGCATAGAAATTTGCCTTGGCTTCGTCGAGGGCCTTGAGTTGGAGTGTTTTGCTTTCGGCTATCTCGGCCCTAAGCTGAATTTCGATCAGATGCCCACGCTCCCTTTCTACCCTGACCAGCCTGCGCCGCTGGAAATGATCGACAACCAATACTCCCAGGAGAATTAACAAGCCATAGCACAGAAAAGCCCAGGGAGTTTTCCACCAGGGGGATAGAATAGTTACCTGAAAAGTAGCGGTCTCTTTACTCCAAACGCCATCCGGATTCGCCGCCTGAACCCTGAATACATATTTTCCGGGAGGAAGATTCGGGTAAATGGCCGAACGCTGATTTCCCACATAGCGCCAGTCCTGCTCGTAGGGGTCGAGCCGGTAGCGATAGGTGTTTTCTTCGGGATGCGTAAAATGAAGTCCCGCATATTCAAAGGTCAGGTCATTCTGGTTGTAAGCGAGCGTTTTGATTTTAGCTGGATTATTCGACGTTGTTTCCGATTCGATAAAGGGCTCAATATTTAGCTGTTTGTTGAACAGCCGCAGGCCTATAATGACCGGGCGGGCCTCCTGAGGGTCATTATGAATAGCTTTCGGGTCAAATCTGACGATCCCGCCATTTCCGCCAAAGAGCAAATCGCCGTTTGCACTCCTGGCAACAGAAAGCGGGTAAAATTCATAGACAGGTGGAGCTTGTGAAGGGCGAAATGACCGGACAGTCTGGCTAAGAGGGTCGTACCAGGCGAGACCCTGAATGGTACTTATCCAGATTCTTCCTTCCGCATCGCGGATGAGGCCACATACCATGTTGTCAGGCATACCTTCGGAAGTCGAGAAAGATTGGATTTTGCCCGTTGTAGGTTCAAAGTGGAGCAGCCCATTTTCTGAAGTACCCAGCCAAAGCCCAGTTGCACCATCACCCAATATGGAATTGATGAGGTAGCCTGCTAAAATGAGGGTGTCAATTCCTGTTGAAGGATCAAATTGGTAGAGCCCTGCCATAGCGCCCAGCCATATTGGGCCATCTTTCTCCGGCAAAAGGGCAAAAACAACCAGCTTCTGTACGGGGGTATTTTCCTGATCAAAGAGGGGGATGAACTGTCCGGTTGCCCGGTCAAATTTGCTTACCCCATTATTGCCGCTCACCCAGAGGTTGCCATATGTATCCTCAGTGATAGCCATGACGATATTGCTGCCGATGCTGGCAGGGTCGGAAGCCTCGTGTCGATACACCGTAAAGGTTTCTTTTTGTCGGTCAAACCGGGCCAGTCCATAGGATAAGGTACCGACCCAAAGGTATCCTGCACGATCCTCAAAAAGGGTAAGCACCATTTCTGATTCTTCTTTTTGGGGCAGATCATCACCTACTTCAAAAAGGGTGGTTTTCCCCGTCAAGGGATCAAACCGCTCCAGGCCTGACCAGGTTCCGGCCCATAAGGTACCTTCCCGATCCTCCAGTACTTCTTCTACATGGCTGTTGTGCAGCCCTTTCTTTTGGGCTGGATCAGCCGCCATAAGCCTGAAAGGAACAGCCTCGGGCGCTACTTTATTCAGGCCTTTCCAGGTGCTGATCCATAAAATGTGCTGCCGGTCTTCGAAAATCGCCCATACCGAATTGTCGCTGAGGCCATTTTGTTGATTGGGGTTGTAGGCGTAACGGGTCATCGATCGGGTGACCGGGTCGTAGCGGTCAAGTCCCCCGGCGAAGCCACCGATCCAGCAGATGCCCTGGATGTCTTCATGGATAAATTTGATGGCTCCTGCAGCTCCGTTCGGCGTTCGAAGCTGAGGCCAGCCAGGAGCGTTTGGGTCGCTGAATGCTTGTTTTGCAGGCGAGAAAGTGCCCTTTTCTCTGTTCATTGACTGTAAGCCATCTCCCCAGGTAGCTACCCAAAAGGTACCCTTCTTGTCTTCGTAGAGGGCACTGATCTCGTTATTATACAAACTGAAGGGGTCGGACGCCTGATGTTCGTAGTGGATAAAAGCATCGCGGGAAGGATCGTATCGATTAAGTCCTCCCCGGTTGACCTGTTCGTCCCAGGGAAGCCCGGTGCCCACCCAAAAAGTGCCCTGCCGATCGAGGTATAGCACCGTAACGATATTATAACTGAGGCTGGTGTTATCCGTGGGATCATGGAAATAACGGGCAAATGCCTCACGGTCCCTGTCGTACCGGCAAAGTCCGTCGCCGGTTGCGATCCACAAATTGCCTTTTCCATCTTCCAGGATGCTTTGGATGCGGTTGTTACTCAGGCTGGAAGGGTCTGCAGGGTCGAAATAATAGGACTGGAAGGTGTTTGTTAAAGGATCGAATCGGTTTAGCCCATTCCATGTTCCAACCCAAAGGGTTCCCATCCGGTCGAGGTAAACGACCTCCACTCTGTTATCAGAAAGAGAGGTAGGGTTCGAAGCGGCGTGCTGGTAAGCCACCATTTCATACCCGTCATACCGGTTTAGCCCCGAGTAAGAACCTATCCAAATAAAGCCTTTCTGGTCTTGGGTTACGGAAATTACTTTGCTGGACAACAGTCCTTCTTTGGGCGATAGATGTTCAAACGTAACCCCATGGGGATCTGGTGGAGAGATAGGCTGCGCTTTTACCTCAACAGGCTTACTGCAAATACCCAGCCCAAGGCATACGATAATCCAGATATGGGCTCTTTCCAGGATCGGAATCCATCTGCTCATTAAACACCCGGGAGTATCAATGCGAAGCGATATTTTTTGCAGAAAAAAGAGAGTCATTGCTTCAAGGAGGAATGCCCGATGGCTAAGCAGTTGTATCTCTAAGGGTAAAGACCTGTGCAGAAGGACCCTTCTTTTCAGGCTGAATCAGGCATTTCGAATGCCCGATAATTGAAAAATACGAAATATTAAGTTGAGGCCGCGAAAATTTTTGAGAAATCGAAGTAGCCTCAAGCCGGACTGAGGGTAGGGCTGTCATTCACCGAAAGGTGGATTTGACAATCACTTCTTTGCTTTCAGGTAGGCCAAACCCTTGATTTTGGGGGAAAATTCAAAGAAATTCGGACAAAGGAACCCGACCATGGAAATGCGCAGCGACGGCGTAGCCACCTTTCATGCCACCAGCCAGGAGGCCTGGCGCGAGTGGCTGGAAGAGCACCACCAAACCGTGAAAAGCGTCTGGCTGATCATCTACCGCAAAGAAAGCGGGGTGCCCTCGGTCTATTACCCCGAAGCCGTGGACGAAGCCCTCTGTTTTGGATGGGTGGACAGCAAGCCCAATAAGCGCGATGAACAGAGCTTCTTCCAGTTTTTCTCCAAAAGAAATCCCAAAAGCAACTGGAGTAAACTCAACAAGGACAAAGTGGCGCGCTTGCTGGAAGCTGGAAAGATATCTCCTGCAGGGCTGGAAATGATCGAAATCGCCAGGCAGAGTGGTACCTGGACCGCCCTCGACGACGTCGAAAACCTCGTTATTCCGCCCGATTTACAATCCGCTTTTGATCAAAACCCGACCGCATGGGCCTATTTCGATGCCTTCCCTAAGTCGGTGAAGCGCGGCATCCTCGAATGGTTGCTCAATGCCAAACAGCCCGCAACCCGCCAGAAACGCATCTACGAAACGGTTTCCCTCGCGGAGAAAAATATCCGTGCGAACCAATACCAAAAGTAAGTAGGGAAATGCCAGAGGGTTTCTGGCTTTGTATCAAGTTTTAGAGACAGCTTTTATCAGTTCAAAATCTGCCAAACCAGCGTTTTGAGTATATGGCTTTCGCCCATGGCCGTAGATTCTATGCCCTTGAGCTGCAGGTCGGCGTGCTGGATATAGCCCAGGTTCCGGAAAACAAGGTGCGGCGGAAAGCGCCTGGCTGCTTCGGCAAAGTCTTTGGCCTGAAACCAGTTGACGCCCAGCTGCTGCTTGATGGCGTTGGCGTCGCGGAGCTGAAAGCGATGCACCAGCCCTACGTGGTGAAAAAATCGAAAGAGGCTCGAAACCGTGAGCACGGCCGGGTTTAGCTTTTGATTGCGGGCGAGGCGGTCGGTAATCAGGTGGGCGCGAAATACATCGCGGAGGCTGATGGCGTGCACCAGTTCGAACGAATTGAACTCCTTGTCCACCTGCACAAACTCATACACGAGGTCCATGCTGATGGCGGTTTTGCCAGCGGCCTTCAGGGTAATGAATATCTTTTCCAGCTCATTTTCTATAAAAGGAAGCTGGGTGCCGAGGTTGTCGGTAAGAAAGGCGGGCAGCTCGCCGGGAGCGGTATAGCCCTGGTCCTGAATGAGGTGGGAGATCCAGGCCTGCACATCTTTTTCATAAAGCTTCGGCGAAAGAAAATCCACCCCGACTTTGCCTATCTGGTCGGCTACTTTTTTAGGAAAACCCACCTTGGGGTCTTTGAACAGCATCACCAGCACCGTGGAAGGCACGGGTTGCGCAAAATACTTGTCGAGCTTGTCGAGCTCCTTTTTATTGAGGCGATGGGCCTCGCGCAGCACCACCAGCCGCCTTTCGGCCATTACCGGAAAACACCGGGCAGAATTGAGGATCTGATTGGCGGTGGTTTCGGGTCCGTAGAAAACATCGCGGTTAAAACTGGCTTCGGTGCTGTTGAGCACTACCTCTTCGGCCAGCAGGGCTTCTGCTATTTTGTCGATAAAATACCCTTCTTCCCCGTGGAGGTAGTACACAGGGGCAATTTTTCGCTGCTGTATCTGCTTGAGGATTTCGGCGTATTTCATGCTTCTTTGGGAAGAAGGACTTGATTGAAAAATTCGAGGGTGTCGTTGAGTACCAGGTCAAATTCGGGGGTAGAAGCCTCAAAAGGGTGGCTTATACCAAACGTATGGCCTGTATTGGGCACCACCCGCAAGCGACTTCCTAACGGTTCAGCGTAAATATGGAGCATTTCTGCTTCATAAAAAGGAACCGTTTCGTCTTTTTGACCGTGCACGATAAGTGCAGGCCTTTTAAAGGTTTTGAGGGCTTCGAGGATATTGAGGCGGGTGCGGCTGAATCGCTCTATTTCTTCGAGGTAGGAATAATCGAGGGGGAGCTTAGCGCCTGTGCGGCTGTTCACCACTTCTACAAAGCCCTGTTTTTTCCACATCGTTTTGCCCTTTTTGTCAAAACGGTCGGTTTGTGAAATGGCGGCCCAGGTAGCGATGGCTTTTAAATCAGGATTACGTGAAGCAGCCAGGATACCCACTCCTCCGCCCCGGCTATGCCCGATGAGCAGCACCGGCTGGCTGGAGCTGACACCGAAAAGGCTGCCTTTTTGGGCCAAACGGATAAATTCACCCGCCTCTTCCATTTCCCGCATGAGGGTGTTTTTCCTGAACTTGTCCAGATCTGTGATTTCTGGTTCATGCTCGGTAACGCCGTTGTGGGAAAAATTGGCTGCGAGGAAGCAATATCCGTTAGCAGCGAAAAACTCCCCGGCGTGCGGCACAAAGCCCCAATCCTTAAATCCCTTGAACCCGTGGAGGTAAACGATACAAGGTTGCTCCCCGAATTTATCGGCTCCGTAGAGGGTGACGCCGGTGGAGTAGCCGTCGTTGGTTTTATAAATGTAGTTCCGGTTCATGCCGGTGAGTCCTGTGCTTATGATTCCTGCAAAGCTAACAGAACGCGCTTTAGGTGCCAAGATTATTCATGGGTAAGGATTTTCCCTTCAAAACGCCAGTTATCGTAGCCGGGTGTAACCCCGCCGACAGCATAGGGTCGGAATCCATCGGCTAAGGCATCTGCATTCCGGCTGATCACCTGTTGGCCAAAGGGGGTTAGGTTCCATTTGTCATTTTCCACTTGAAAAACAGTGGGCAGGCTGGCCAGGTGGTAGCGAAAGAGCGCATCGCCGAGACCAAAACCCGGATCGTTTTGCAAAAGGGAGCGGATGAGGTCGCGATCAGCAAGCGGACCATGGGCAAGCAGCGCGGCTGCCATTTCCTGGGGCTTGTTCAGGCCGTGGGCGGGGTGGGGCAGGCGACTGAGGTGCAGGCGGAGGTTTCGCTGAAATTGAGGGAAAGGCAATGTCAGGTGTTGAATCTGGTTATACCAGTCAAAAGGGGACGGAGAGGTGTACGCTTCCCATGCCAAACTACCTGCTTTGAGCACAGAAGCGTCGAGTGGCACAACGGCATCGCGCGCAGTGGTCCACCATGCAGGCGAGAGGGTTGTTTTTAGCGGTACTTCACAGAAAAAGACCTTGTCCTGACTTCGACTTTTGAGCAAATGGCAGATGGCCAGGAGGTGAACGAGGCAAAAGAGGTCGTTATCGAACCAGAGGTACCAGGTCTTGGGTTCGGGAGCGTTCAGGAGGGGGAAGAAGTTGGCAGCAAAATATTCGCCCGGGTTTGCTTTGGGGGCAGAAAGTGGGGTTTGGAGAAAGGTATTTCTGCTTTCCCAAAAACTGGCGTCTAGCTCCGTGGTTAAAGGTCCTTCGCAAAAGCACTCCCGCCAGACAAAGGCCTGCCCTTCGAGGGCCGAAGACTTCCAGTCTTGCAAAAGAGAATCCCCGTTTAGTAAATGATAAATGATCATAATTCAATATGTTTTTGAAGGAATAAAAACTCATCCATGTAGATGTTTGCATATTAAGGAAATGCGGACTATAAACGAGAAGTGGAATATATATTATACTCGTAATTATCTGATAATGAAATCTTTATGACAGAAATAAAATTTACAATTTCTTAACAGAGGCATAGGATTTTGCCTCGTCTTGTAAAGCTACCTTTGCCCCGAATATTCTACATTCACTTAATCCTAACCATGATGAAGTTCGTTTACAACATGCTGGCAATGATGCTGCTGGTAGTAGGCGTTTCCGGAGCTTTTGCTCAGGGCGTTACTACCGGTTCCATTACCGGTCAAGTATTTGACGACAAGGGAATGCCCCTCGCAGGAGCGGCAGTAGTTGCTACCCACACGCCTTCGGGGACCCGCTATGGCGTGCTGACCCGCGAAGACGGACGCTTTGTGATGCCAGCCGTTCGTGTAGGCGGCCCTTACACCGTTTCTGCCTCTTTCCTCGGTTATTCTAAACTCGAAGAAACTGAAATTTTTGTGGCCCTGGGCCAGGTTTTTCCGGTAAAATTCAAACTGGAAGAAACCACTACCTCTACCGAAGAAGTGCTTATCACCGCCGGACGTGGTGAAGTGAAAAATGGTGCTGCTACCAACATCAGCAACCAAGCCATTAGTAGCCTGCCTACCCTTAACCGCCAGATCAGCGACTTTACCCGCCTTACTCCTCAGGCAAACGGTAGCTCTTTCGGAGGTCAGGACGGACGTCTGAACAACATCACCATCGATGGTTCGCTGTTCAACAGCAGCTTCGGTCTGGGTTCAGCCCCAGGAGCACGTACCGGTGTGTCTCCTATCTCACTCGACGCTGTTGACCAGGTGCAGGTTTCTATTGCTCCTTTCGACGTTCGTCAGGCTGGTTTCGTAGGTGCCGGTATCAACGCCGTTACCCGTTCAGGTACCAACGATGTTTCTGCTTCTGCATACTACCTCTTCCGTAACGAAGGATTCCTGGGAGATTCTGCCCGTGGTACTGCCATCTCCAAAGGACAGTTTGACTACTACCAGGCTGGTTTGCGTGTAGGTGGTCCGATCATCAAAGACAAACTGTTTTTCTTCGTGAGTGGTGAAGTAGAACGCAACTCTTCTCCTGCTACTACTTTCGTTCCAAATGATGGCACTCAGCCAGTAGGTGGTTCTGTTTCACGTGTTACTACGTCTGACCTGAACCAGCTTTCAACCTTTTTGAAAGATAGGTTTGACTACACGACCGGACCGTACAACGACTACAACCTCCAGACCCTTGCCAACAAGTTTCTTGTGAAGTTGGATTACAACATCAACGACAAGAACAAGGCAAGCATCCGCTACAATTACCTGCAGTCCAGCCAGGACGTGCTGCTTTCAAACAGTTCTTCACTGGGTTATGGTAACCGTCAGCCAAACCTGAACCGTTTCAGCTACCAGAACTCAAACTACGTGATCCAGGAGAACATTAACTCTGTGATCGGTGAATTGAACTCTACCATTACGGATCGTTTGGCTAACAACCTTGTTATTGGTTATACCTACCAGAACGAAGACCGTGCCGCTTTCGACCAGGCAGGTAACCGCACCAGCGATACCTCACCTTCGTTCCCATTGGTTGAAATCCAGAACAACGGTGATACTTATCTTTCAATCGGTAATGAACCGTTCACTCCATTTAATCAGCTGAACTACAGCACTTTTCAGATCTCTGATAACCTCACCTATTTTGCTAACTCGCACAAAATCACTGCAGGTTTCAACGTAGAGCGTTATTCTTTTGTGAACGTGTTCTTCCCTGGTTCACAGAGTGTATATGTGTACAACTCCCTGAACGATTTCTATGCCGATGCCGATGGCGATCCAACTACCCAGATGGACACCACCCTGCGTCGCTTCCAGATTCGTTATTCTGCGCTCCAAGGTGGAGCTGAGCCTATTCAGCCTACGAAAGTTACCTATGCAGGTGTTTATCTCCAGGACGAGTGGCAGGCAAGCAGCAGGTTTAACCTGACCTATGGTGTGCGTATAGATGTGCCGATCTTTGCTAAAACCGGCTTCAAGAATTCCGAAGTAGATGGCCTCGACTTTGTGGATGGCGATGGCGCAGCTGCCAAATTTGCTACCGACAAACTGCCTGATGCAAATCCCCTGATCTCTCCTCGCGTAGGCTTTAGCCTGAACGTAACTGACGACGGAAGCACCCGTGTACGTGGTGGTACCGGTATCTTCACCGGCCGTCCAGCTTTCGTTTGGATCTCTAACCAGATCGGTAACAACGGGGTACTTACCGGATTTGTCCAGAGTGACAATACCGCTGCTTACCCCTTCAGTGCCAACCCAAGCACCTATATTCCTGCAAATGCAGTTGGGCAGATTCCTTCTTCTTACGAACTGGCCCTTACAGATCCTAAGTTCCGTTTCCCTCAGGTATGGCGTTCAAACCTGGCTTTAGAGCAAAAACTGCCCTTAGGTCTGATCGGTACCGCAGAGTTTCTCTACAACAAGGACGTAAACGCGGTGAAGTACTACAATGCCAATCTGGCTGAATCTACGACCGCATATACCGGCGTAGATACCCGTCCAAGGTTTACCGACAACCGCATCAACGACCAGATCACCAGTGCAATTGTACTGGCAAATACCAACAAGGGGTATGCTTATACCATGACCTTCCAGGTAGAGCGTCCTTTTGCTAAAGGATTCTATGGCAAACTGGCTTACAACTACGGACAGGCCAAAAACGTAACCAACGCTGGTTCTATCGCTGCGGGCTCATGGACCGGTAACCCAATAACTAGCAACCCTAACGATCCTTCACTTGCTTTTGCAGACAACGACCAGCGTCACCGCGTAATTGGTGCCCTGTCATACCGCTTTGAGTACGGTAACTTCGGTGCCACCCAAATCGGCCTCGTGTACGATGCACGCACACAGGGACGTGGTTCTTTTGTAGTGAGTGGTGACCTGAACGGCGATGGTGCTACTGCCAACGACCTGATCTTCATTCCGGAAAATGGTTCTGATCTCAATTGGCAGTCATATACTGCCAGTGGTTCTACCTTTACCCCTGAGCAACAGGCTGCTGCTTACGACGCATTTATCGCTCAGGACAAATACCTGAGCGCACACAAAGGCGAGTACATGGCCCGCAATGGCCTGCTTTTCCCATGGTTGAACCGTGTTGACCTGAGCATTGTACAGGAGTTTTACCTGAAAGCTGGTGGCAAGCGTAACACCCTCCAGTTCCGTGCGGACATCATCAACTTTGGCAACTTGCTCAACAGCGATTGGGGTGTTAGCCAGTCGTTAATCAACGCTCGCCCGCTGGTTTACCGTACCACTACCAATGGTGAGCCTGTTTACCGTTTCGTAAACAATGGTTCTTCTTTGCTGAGCTCTACTTACCGTTACAACAACTCCCTCACCGACGTATGGCAGCTGCAGATCGGTCTGCGCTACATCTTCAATTGAGAAGTTAAGTAAACCGTTTTTTCAAAACTGCCCGGATTCTTCCGGGCAGTTTTTTTTTATAGCCAATAGAAGATTTTGGTCAAAAAAGTTAGTGGTTAATAGCTATTGAGCTATCTCAAAACGTGTATATGTTGCCACATTCTGAATGAAAGCAGGGAATAGATATCAAAAAATAAAATTATAAGAGCTTGTTCGGAATTTTTTGGCTCTGAAAATCAATGAGTTAGGTTGGATAATTTGACTTTGCTGAGGGCTAAATTGGCAAAAGGAAGTTGTTTTTATGTCACAATAAGAAGTAAGTCGCTGGTTATCAAGGATTTA
>JBGSTW010000011.1:0-138050 GCA_041753595.1 Bacteroidia bacterium
CGACAACATCAACGACGTGTTTAAGGTGAAATACGAAGGCAAATTGCCTGTCACCATCAGCGTGTTTGACCGCTGGGGCAGAAGCGTATTCTCCGGCGACGCCATCACCGATGTGTGGAACGGAACCTCACAGGAATCAGGTGCTGACCTGCCTACCGGTACCTATTTCTACCACATCCTCATCGGTGACAAGGACTACACCGGCAATGTTACCCTCCTGAGGTAAGAAGACCGGTATCGTATCTTGATAAGAAATAAGCCATCCCGATTTTTGGGATGGCTTATTTTTATTTTATCACTATCAGGTTTTTATAAGGGATCAACAACAGTGGGGTTGAGCATTGGCGGCTTATGAGGAATTACCGATCAGGTAAATAAATTCGGAGAGAATCGGAGTAAGGTCTTTAAGTGGCATTCCTCCATTCAGCATGACACCAGCATTTAATTTTTCCCAAAAACCATTAAAATGCTGACTGGGAAGATTGGGGCAAATAGCGGTGTAGTTTTTCAAAAAGTACCTTCGGATTAAAAGGTTTGAGGGAAGTATCGTTCATACCCGCCTGCAGAATCATGTCCCGGGTTTGGGTGGTGGCATCGGCGGTAAGCGCAATGATGGGCACATGGGTATTGAATTCGCGGATAAGCCCCGTTGCCTCCAGGCCATTCATCACGGGCATTTGAACATCCATCAGAACTACATCAAATACCCCATTTTTTACAGCCTCCACAGCCAGCATACCGTTTTGCGCTACTTCAATAGAACCTACTTCCCATTTTTTCAGGAATTGAGAGATCATTTTGATATTGATGAGGTTGTCCTCCACCACCAATACCCGAAGACCTGTAAGGGACCCTGAAATAATGGATTTCACCTTTTCTTCATTTTCTTCGGACTTAATCACCACCTCCATGGGCAGCGTGAAGAAAAAGCGGGAACCAACCCCAAGGGTACTTTCCACCTTTATTTCTCCACCAAAAAGCTGAACGAGCCTTCGGGTAATGGCCAATCCGAGGCCCGTACCCCCAAATTTTCGGGTGGTAGAGGAATTCGCCTGAGAGAAACTATCGAAGATATGTTCGAGCTTATCGTTTTCGATGCCTATACCAGAATCGCTCACCTCGAAATACACGAAGGTCTTTCCAAGGCGGCCCGTCAGGCTCCTGATTTTGAGCGAAACCCTTCCTCTGGAAGTAAATTTCACGGCATTGCTGACCAGGTTGGTGAGTATCTGATTGAGACGAACAGGGTCGCCTTTAACAAAATGTGGAGTACCCGGCTGGAACTCAACGATGACTTCGATGCGCTTTTCATCAGCGATGGGCATAAAAGTCTGGATAATGCTGCGGGAGATATAGGGCAGATTGATTTCTGCCTCTTCGAGCTCCAGTTTTCCGGCTTCTATTTTGTTGTAATCGAGTACATCGTTGATCAATACGAGGAGATTTTCGGCAGAAAATCGCAGGGTATCGAGGTAATCCAGCTGATCTTCCCGTGGATTTTCCTGAGAGAGGATGTGGGTATAGCCAATAACGGCATTCAGGGGCGTACGAATTTCGTGGCTCATGACCGAGAGAAACTCGGACTTGGCCAGGTTGGCAGCCTCGGCTTCTTCTTTCGAAGCAATTACTTCGAGATTAGTCAGGTATTGCGCCACAACTCCACTGAGCAGCCGAACAAAGTTTTCGATAATGGGACGTATATGGGCATTGTCCACATAAGCATCCTGAGAAATAATGAGCTTGAGTTCTCCCCAGTACTTTTTATTTACAAAAACCGGAAAGTGGAGCAATTGCTCGTCCTCGGCAAGATCCCGATGGGCATACTCCTGAGGAGAATGCGTTTGTGAATAAGGGCTACCCGGCTGATTGTCGATTAGATAAGTAACTAATTTTCGCTTTCGGTCCAGTACATAGACCTTGGTTTCAGGAAGGTTTTGGATAAAAAAGATATCCCGGAAAGCAGGCACTTTGCTAAATTCCATCAGCGCATTGGCGATGGAGGCGTTCAGGTCATTGCTTTCCACTAACCGGCCCGAAGCTGCGGCCACTGCCTGAAGCCACCTCTCCTGAGAAATGAGCTGTGCTTCCATCTTGCGACGGCCCTCGATTTGCCCTTGAATCAGCTTAGAAATGGTGGGAAGGTCGATGGGTTTTTCGTCCGGAATCGGGGCTTCGCCGTCCATTTGTGCAAGCATCTGCATGGACTTGATAAGTGCATCGTACGCCTGATTACGGTCCTGAATTTCCTTACGGAGCAAAATATTGCCTTCCTGAATTTCTTCAGAACTAACCATCATGGCACGCTCCAGAATTTCTCTGTCGCGCTCATAGTGGCCATAGCTGTCGCTTACCGCTTTAAAAAAAGCATTCCAGTCGATATTTTCCAATGAATCGTCGGGTGCGTATTTGCGCACCTGGCGAAGCAGCAGCTTATGGTAATTTCCAATCACAATTCTTTTAATGTAGTGATGGTCATGGTTTGATTATGGAGCTCGCAGGGTGTGCCCTGTACCGAAGGAGAGATTTCCCCATAGGAATAAAAACCAGTAATAGCTGCGTTAGCACCGATCAGCTCACGGACAACTTCCACCTCTTCCTCTACCCGCTGATCCAGAATCAATTTACGTCCCACACAGCTCACCAGCAGCGCCAAGTCCGGCTCAAAATCGTCAAAATCAAGCACGGAGGTTCTGGCTGCTTCTTCGGACCCATCTATCAGTTTGTCAAAATTTGCCTTCATAAAGCGCACCCGTGCATTGAGGGGCATATCGCCGGCAAAAATCATCGACTGTTTCTCTTCATCAATCCGGAGAATGGTGCGGGTAAGGCTGTGCTTATTCCCCTCCACCGAAATGCTAAGGGGAAACAACAGGGCCGCTCCGGGAAGCTCACTGGCGTAATTACCAAGGTATTTTTTATAAATACTGAGCGCGTTCTGGCCGTCAAGCTCAAACAGCTCATTGTTCTCAGATGCGGTTACCATGCGCTCTGGCCCGAAGGTTTCCCAGCCACCAACTGATCCGTGCCCTACCAGGAGGCTATCGCCATAGAACCCTGCCGCTACTACCCAGCCAGACTCAGGAGCCTGGTTGTACCCGACAAGGGTTTTTTCAAAACGGGCAGCATCGCCGGCAAGCCCGCCCGTAACCGCGATATGATGCGGGATAATGCTCGAAAAACCCGATACTAACTTACTTCCATTTACAAATTGCCCGTCGGAAATAACCATGACGTATTTCAAATCGGGCGCCAGGAGCTCTTCAGCCAGAGATTTAGCGATGGCCAGGCTATCTGCCGTATGGTCGATGTGGCGGGTAGCAACCTTAATTGTGGTTTTCTCAAAATCAACTTTGGTTACCACTATAGAGTCATCCTGAACGGTGTTTCCGGCAATTTCACCGGAGGTGGTAGCCAGAATAATATGGCTTTCGGGATACTTTTCTTCAATCGCCCTGAAATTATTCGAATTTTCTAACAATTCACGAGAGCCGAATACCAGAACAAGTGAGGAATAAGTGTCAGATTGCGCTGCAGGTTGCCCCCAGTTCCAACCGAGGTTTGAGCGATATTGGCTTTGAATAATGTGCATAGGTGGTTTTAGTTGCTTTTTAAAGCTATTCTCAATGCCTCCATTTTCCGCATTAACATGGTATATGATCTTACCTGCCTATCCTGAATAATTCCTACTTGAAATAAATTTCATTAATCATTTAGGAAGAAAATCAGCTACTGAAGGAAATGTTCTGTTAGAAATGTCAACGACAACCTTCTTCCGCCTCCCATTGATCACAGTTTTTTTATAGATACTGAGAATGGGGTTAAATTCGCCCCATGAAATATATTTTTACCTTGAAATACGCCGGACTGCTGTTTGCCCTGCTAGCCACGGTACTTACCGCCCAAGCCCAAACGGGGCAGGTACGTGGAACGGTAATTAACGAATCAGGTGAACCCCTGGTAGGCGCTACGGTATTTATTCCTGCGCTGAAAATTGGCGCTTATACCAATGAGCTCGGGATTTTCAGCCTCAATAAGCTGCCTGCGGGAAAACTTGACATCAAGGCCATTTACCTCGGATTCGATACCTTGACGCAGGTTCTTGAGCTAAAAGAAGGGGACAACCTCACTACTAAGTTTGTCCTCAGTCAAAGGGAGGTATTTGCGAAGCAAGTAGATATTTTCGCCCAGCAAACCGGCAAGATTGATACCCGCCAGGTAACCACCGGTATCACTGAAATTTCTGCTCAGGATATCAAGATTCTTCCTTCGGTTGGAGGCGCCGATCTGGCCCAATACCTGCAGGTGCTGCCTGGGGTAGTGTTTACCGGCGACCAAGGTGGGCAGATTTATATCCGTGGCGGCACGCCCATCCAAAACATGGTAATGATGGACGGCATGATCATTTATGCGCCGTTTCACTCCATTGGTCTTTTCAGCGTATTTGATCCGGATTATATCCGCAACGTAACTGTATACAGTGCGGGCTTCCCGGCCAACTACGGCGGCAGGATTTCTTCGGTTATCGACATCAAAACCCGTACCCCGGATTTCCGGAATTTTCGCGCCACGGTGAATGCGAACCCCTTCACTTCCAGCGCATTGGTAGAAACACCCTTAACCAAAAGCAGAAAAGAAGGAGGAGGCGTGGGCCTGATGGTTTCTGCCAGAAACAACTTTATCGACAAAACGAGCACCACCGTTTACCCTTATGTAGCCGACTCCGTAGGGCTGCCCTACAACTTTCTGGATCTGTATGGCAAGTTGAGCTTTTCCGATGGCATCAACCACGCCAATGTATTTGGATTTGCGCATCAGGACAACGTGAACTACGAATTTCCGGCGGATATCGGATGGAAAGCGGCTGGCGGTGGAGCTAATTTTCAGGTGCTGCCTTCGGGCGCTACGGCCATTATCTCAGGCCAGTTTGCCGTTTCACAGTACAAATCTTCGCTCAAAAGCCAATCGGAGACCTTCCCCCGCGAAAGCGCTGTTAACGGTTTTAACGGCAGCCTGAACGTGGCGTACATCATCAACCGGATAGACGAATTCTCGGCAGGGCTTTTGTTTTATGGATTTGGAACAGATTTTACCTTTACCAATTCCTTCGGGCTCGTGACTTCGCAGGCCGACGACAATACCGAGGCTGCATTTTACGCCAAGTACAAAAAGGTATTGCTTACGGGAGAAAAGGACAATACCGGCAACCGTACCGAGCGCGCCGTGATCGAGCCAGGCCTGCACGTACACTACTACAACAACCAGCCCATCCCGCAATTTGAACCTCGCCTGCGGGCCAAAATCAATTTTCCAAGGGCCAGTATCAGCTTAAGCACCGGGCTTTTTTCCCAAAATCTGCTCTCTGCTACCTCCGACCGCGACGTGGTAAACCTCTTTCAGGGCTTTCTTTCTTCGCCACTCCAGCTCGGAAACCAGATCAAAAACACCACCCTGCAAACCGCCTGGCATACCCTGGCTGGGGTAGAAATGGAAATTTTACCCGGCGTAACCACCAATGTAGAAGGTTGGTACAAAGGATTTACCCAGCTGGTGAACATCAACCGCGACAAGGTATTTCCTACGGATCCTGACTTCATTACTGAAACCGGAGATGCCTATGGGTTTGATGTGCTCATGAAAATGCAGACCCGGAAGCTGTACCTCTATGCTACCTACGGCTGGGCAAAAGTACAACGCAACGACGGCATCCGTATTTACCCACCGGTGTTTGACCGCCGCCATACCGTGAACCTCCTCGGTGCGTACAAATGGGGGCAAATCCTGGCCGTTGGCAGGAGTAAAACCGGACGAAGAACGCAATTTGGCGAGAGCCAGTACGAGTTCAGTGCGCGCTGGACGCTGGGTTCGGGCTTTCCCTTTACCCAAACGCAGGGGTATTTCGAGAAAATCGATTTTTCCAACGGAGCACAAACCCCCATTGCAACCCAGAATGGCTCCCTGGCCCTGCTGCTCAGCGACCAGATCAATGGCGGACGACTCCCCTATTACCACCGCCTCGATTTTGCCTTCAAATACCGCCATTCGATCCGCAAAGCGGTGTTGCTGGAGTGGAGTGCAAGCTTGATTAACTCTTACAACCGCAAGAACATTTTCTATTTCGACCGCGAAAAATTTGCCCCGGTGTACCAGTTGCCCGTTCTTCCTTCATTCGGACTTACTATGAAGTATTGAAATAATTGTTAGTTTAAAGTGACTTTTGATCATATCCACGATCAAAAACGCTATTAACCCCACAACTAACCTTTATTTTATGTTCAAGGGATTTCGTGAATTTATCATGCGCGGCAGCGTGCTCGACCTGGCAGTAGCCGTAATTATTGGTGGTAGCTTTGGTGGCATTGTTACCTCTCTCGTCAACGATGTGATCATGCCCCCCATCGGTCTGCTTCTCGGTGGCGTTGATTTTACTGAACTGGCCATTACGCTTAAGGCCGCTAAAGGGGAAACGCCTGCGGTACTGCTGAGCTGGGGAAAATTTATTCAAACCATCGTCAACTTCCTGATTGTGGCTTTCGCCATATTTATGATCTTAAAAGTCTACGCTAAAGCTACTACCAAAAAACAAATAGAAGAAGCTGTCCCTGCTGCCCCTGCAGAACCAGCAGAAGACATCAAATTGCTCATGGAGATCCGCGATTTGCTGAAGAAGTAATAGCTGTTTTGAATAGATCTGGGTGGTATTCGCAGGAATGAAAAATTCATTTCTTTCGGATTACCACCCTGATTTTTGATGCGCTATTTCAGGGGCCATGCAAGGGTAGCCAAGGTGCCTGCCGGAAGCGTCCAGTTAAGGTAAATTTCGCCCACTTTCACCGAGATTTCCTGAGGCGAATCACTGTAATTCATACAAACAAGTACAAATCGACCGTCAGGACGGCGATAAGCAACATTTCCGACCTGAGAATTTGTGCTGCTGGATGCTATACGTACGGACCCATCAGGTACAAATTTGGAGGAATGCGCGAGCAGGTAATACTCCACATTGCGCTGGTAAGTATTCGCCGCCACGGTTACTACTCCCCGGCAATTGGTGCAACCGCCGTTTTGCGGGCCATCATTCTGGTCTAGGGCAATATTCCAAAACAAGATACCCTTGGCCCAATTAAGCGGGGCACCGATCATCAGGTTGGTTGAGTTCCACTTCAGGTTATCGCCAAAGTTCGTAGCCCAGTCTCCACCGGAGCACTCAGTAAACCACAGGTCTTTATCCGGAAAAGCATTGTGTACCACGCTCATGGCCGATACATTTCCGCCGTAGCAATGATAGGCGGCGCCGGCCACATAATCTTTGGCGATTGGGTCATTGTAAATCGACTGCGGGTATTGCACATTGTCCCAGTTGTGATCAAACACAAATATTTTGGAGGCGATTCCCGCCTGCGCAAATTCAGGACCAAGGTAATCGCGGATAAAAACCAACTGCTGCTGGGCTGTCATGCCCATGGAAGGATAGCTGTTGGTGGTGTGTTCGGGTTCATTTTGGGGAGAAATAGCATAAATGGGAATACCGAGGCTTTCCATCGTTTTGACGTATTTCACGAGGTAGCGTGCATATAACCCATAATATTTTGGCAAAAGGCTGCCACCATTGAGCGAACGATTGTCTTTCATCCATGCCGGAGGAGACCAGGGGGTTGCCATGATTTTCAGCCCGGGATGTACCAGTAATATTTGCTGCAATACGGGAACCAGTTCCTGTTCATCCACGTCGAGAGAAAAAGCCTGAAGGGTAGTGTCTTCGGTATCGAGATAGGTATAGCTGTTTATCGAAAAGTCAGATGCGCCAATAGTGATGCGCACAAAGCTGATTCCTATTCCGGAATCTGGCTTAAAAAGGTCCTTGATGAGGGCTTTTCTGCTGGCCTCGGTCAACTGCATTATTACATGAGCCGAAGAGCCGGTTACGGCAGCGCCAAAGCCATCCATGGTTTGGCGGCGTTGGGTAGAGTCCACGGTAATCACTACACCATTTCCCTGAATGGTTTTCCATTTGTAGGCTGTGGGGTCTTTGGCTAAAACCAGCAGTCCATCCGGCTGGGTTTTCCAAAGTTCTACCTCTGACTTGACCCGGGTAGTATCCACAGGGTCAGGTGTCGGGGTCGGCATGGGCTCAGTTTTGCAACCGGAAAACAACAAAAGGCAACCCAGCAAAGCGGACGAAAACGATAAGAACATGGAAGAGCGGATAAGGGAAATGAACAGCATAAGTACCGTATTGAGTTAATTAAACAAAATAAAGTTGCCCTGCAAGCAGGGCAACTTACCACCAATACAAATCTACCGGGCGACCTGGAACCTGGCCGAAACGGCACCCGAAAGGCCCGTCATTCGCAGCAGGTAAAGGCCAACAGGCAGATTCGACACTTCGATTTCACGGGCAAAAGACTGACCGGCAGCCACTTCACCCCAATTTTGGCTCAACACCACTCTTCCGGCAAGGTCAAGCACCTCTATCCCAACCTGGCGCTGGGTAGCCAGTCCGAGTTCTACTTTCAGAAAGTCGGTAGCTCGAGTAGGATACACGCTAAACTGATTTACTTCAAGTGCTTTGTCAAGTCCTGTTACTTGGGTAATGGTGCAGGTACCAAATTGGTATGCAGGCAAAACCAGTGAGTCAATGAGTGAAATATCGTACACCCGGTTAGAGGATGAATTGGCGCAAGCACCTGAAACCGACTCATCGACTCCCCAGGCATTGCCATTCAAAAACTTATATTGAACGGCCAGAATCGAACCCAAAACTTCGGATTGAATTTCATAGATGTTGTTTCCTAGAAGCGTTAATGCGGTAGCACCTGGGTTCCATCCTTGAAAATTTCCAGCTACATGTACGCCGTTAGCACTGATTGTCTGGCCAGTCATGTCCACCCTGAAGGTGATTTTTTTCTTCACAACTACATCCGGACACGCACCAAAAAGCACAGCGGGAAGCACGAGGTCAGAGCCTGGAACTGTAAAAATGCGGTTTGACCCACCCACAGTGCAGGTAGCGGGGGCGCTTTCTTCTGTTCCCCAGGCATTGCCATTCAGGAACTTGTACTCCACATCGTCGCCGGAGTTAACGGAAAGGGCGCCCCGTATACATTGTTGCCGAGGTCAGCCATTGGCGTAGCTGTTGTACTCCAGCCATTGAGGCTTCCGGCGAGGTGTACGCCATCAGCCGATACAGAGACGCCGGTCATGTCCACTTTGAACGTAACGTTTACTTGTGCCCAAAGGGCAATGCCAGACAAAGCCAGCACGGAAAAGAGAAAAAGACGTTTCATGGTAAATGAATAATTTGGTGAATAGAAAAAATTAAAAGGGGCCGGCCTTTGGATACCGGCCCGGAATGAAGGTCAGGGATTAGTAACCGTTGTTCTGAACCAGGTTAGGGTTCGCATCCATTTCACGCTGTGGTAATGGCCACAAGAGTTTGTTTGCATCCACCTGATAGCTAAAGCCCAGTGCATTCATAACCTCAATAGCGGTTCCTGTGCGCTTCAAATCAAACCAGCGGTGGCCTTCAAAAGCCAATTCCAGGCGACGTTCTTTCGCGACAGCAGCACGCATATCTGCTTGTGCAGAGGCGGTAGTATTGGGCAAACTTACCCGGCTGCGCACCTGGTTAAGGAAACCTATCGCTGTGGCGGTTTGGTTCAGCTCGTTAAGCGCTTCGGCTTTCAGCAGCAACACATCCGCATAGCGCAGGACCATGATGTGGGCCGGGCTAGACCATGAACTGGGCTTGCGCTGTTTGTTGGGGAAGGGTACCAGGCCACCTGGGTAGTTTTCATCCTGCCAGGGAAGATTACCTTCCCAAAAAATCGAGGATTTGTAACGGACAGAATCTCCTTCTGCCAGATAGGCATTCACGAGGTCGTTTGCGGGAGTGTTGAATTTCCTCCATCCATCGCCCGAAAGCGAAGGAGGCATGTACAACTGCACGCCCCAATTGGATTCGGGGCTACTGCCTATAAACTGAATTTCGAAAATAGACTCCTTCGAATTGTTTGCTGTACCGTCCCAAAGCTTATCGAAGCTGGCCAGAAGTTCGTATTGGCTGGAGCTGATGACAGCATCGCATGCAGCGCTTACCTTGGTCCAGTCCGGATTGGGCTGATGGGCATATACTTTTGCCAAAAGGGCGTTAGCGGCACCCTTTGTTGCCCTGCCTGCCTGTCCGGGAAAGCTCAAGGGGAGATTTTGAGCGGCAAATTCAAGGTCGGAAATGATAAAGGCATATACCTCGTCCACGGTAGCACGGGGCTGCTGCACAATATCCGGGTCAGTGGAAGTCACTACGTGCTTTACGAGCGGAACGCCTCCCCAAAGGTTTACCAAATGGAAATAGTGGTATGCGCGAAGAAAGGAAGCCTCGCTCAAAACCTGGGCTTTGCGGGTATCAGAAAACGTAGGGTCCACGAGGTCAGGTACATTGTCAAGTACGGCATTGGCCCGGCTGATCCCTTCATACAGATAGCCCCAATCGCGCTGCACGTTACCATTCGTGGTCGTTACCCGAAACTGGTCAAGCTGAAAGTTGTTCGGGTTATCGCCTCCTGCATAGCAATTGTCAGAGATGACATCGCCGTTCGTAAAGAGGTCAAAAATGTAGTATTCGCTCTGGAGCATGTCGTAGGCGCCGGCCAGTACAGCCTCTGCGTCCACGCCTTGCTGGAGGAAGTTACCGGAAGTAAGGTCCGAAAGGGGAGCCTTATCGAGCAAGCTGCTACAGCTCTGGGCAGCAAGGCCCAGTATCAGCAACAGGGTAAGCGGAAAGAGATATTTCTTCATGTCTTTGATTTTTTTATCCGAAAAATGATCAGAATTCGAGGCGCACACCGCCCGTAATCGTGCGCGACTGCGGGTAGGTGCCGTAGTCGATTCCCAGGGAAGTACTGCTGTTGCCATCGCGGTTAACCTCCGGGTCGTAGCCTGAGTAAGCAGTGAAAGTCAGGAGGTTTTGTCCACTGACATACACTTCCATATGGCTGATTTTAAAGTTATTGAGCAGTGATTGGGGCAGGGAATAAGTAAGTGAGGCAGCGCGCAAACGGGCATACGAACCATCTTCGATAAACCGGCTGGATACCCGGGCGTTGCGCATCGGGTCGCCAAAGATGGCCCTGGGCATGTCAGTAACATCGCCCGATTGCTGCCAGCGGTTCAGGGTAGTAGCGGATGCATTTTTCACAGAAAACATCCCCTCTGTTTCGATACGGGTGGCGTTGAAAATGTCATTGCCCTGCACTCCTTGAAACATAAAATCGAGGCGGAATGACTTGAAGCGTACGCTATTGCTGATTCCCCAAATGAAATCAGGGTTGGCATTTCCAATTACCTCACGGTCGGCATCATTAATCTGGCCGTCATTGTTCAGGTCTTTGAAAGTCATGTCGCCGGTTTCGGGGTCAACCCCCTCGGCTACGTACCCGAAGAAGGTTCCCAGCGGCAGGCCTTCTTTCACGATGACAGCAAATCCATTTTCGGGAATGGCACCAGTAAAGATTTCGCTTCCCTCTCCACCGATATCTACTACTTTGTTTCGGTTAAAGGAGATGTTCATCGAAGTGCTCCACCCTGCGTCCTTTTTGTCCACCTGGAACGTGTTGATGCCCAGTTCCCACCCTCTATTTTGGGTCTGGCCAAGGTTGCGCAGGCCACTTCCGAAGCCTGTACTGGCGGGCAGGTTCACGTTGATGAGCAAATCACGGGTCTGCTTATCGTAGTAATCGGTCGTCAGCACAATTTTGCCACTGAATAAAGCAAGGTCCATGCCCAGGTCAAATTGTGCGGTACTCTCCAACGCAGGTTGGTATTGCCGATGCTGGAAGGGCGAATTCCCGGCACAATCACCCCGCTGAAATTGTAATTCGAACCGAAGGAATACAGACCATAAGAAGAAAAATCGCCTATGTTCTGGTTACCCGTTACCCCAAAGCTTGAGCGTATTTTGGCATCGGTCAGCACTTTGTTTTTTGGGAAAAAAGATTCGTTGGACAACCTCCACCCGGCAGAAACCGAAGGAAAGTTGGCGTATCGGTTGCCAGAACCAAAGCGGGAAGAACCATCGATACGAAAGGTGGCGGTCACAAGGTAGCGATCCAGGTAACCGTAGGTAGCCCTACCGATATACGATTCCAACGCCCAGGTAGACGCGCTCGAAGTGGCTGCTACCAAACGTGAACCCGCGTTCAATGTCTTCACGGCACTGTTTTGAAATCCTTCCGAACGCGAATAGCTCCCGGTGTATTTCGATTCCTGAGCTGTCCATCCAGCGAGCAAATTCAGCTTGTGGCCTCCTTTGTTGAGGTTGTAGGTAAGGGTATTTTCCGACAGCCAGATAAATTCCTGGTTTACGGACAAGGACGCGGCACCTTTGAGGCTGCGACCATACTGTGTCAGGAAGGGATCAAGGAAATAATTTCCTGTATTGGTATAGGTTTCAATGCCGTTTGAGGTGCGGAATGTGAGGTTTTTGAGCGGGGATATCTCGATGAAAACGTTGCCCAAGGCCCTGTTGGTGGTATTTCCATTTTGGCTACCCTTGATGGAGGCGATGGGGTTTTCCCATGCCTGGAGGGGGTTTGTAGTAAAAGTTCCGTCTGCGTTGTAGATGCCAATGAGCGGTGGAGAAGAAAGCGCGCCCAGCACTACCCCACCCTGATTGACCCGGGAATTGTCAGCCTGCGTTTGAAATTTTACCCTGCTGAGGGTCATATTGGCTCCTGTTTTCAACCAGGGCTTTATTTCGCGGCTAACATTCAGGCGGTAGGTGTATCGCTTAAAACCACTCTGCACCACGATTCCTTGCTGATCCAGGTAGCCCAGAGACATGAAGTACAGCGACTTGCTGTCACCCCCTGAGAGGCTGACCTAGTGCTGTTGGGTAGGTGCATTGCGGTACACTTCTGATTGCCAATCGGTATTGGTCGTAACCGTATCTGGGTCAAAACGAGGAGCTAATCCTACTGCGGCAAACTCGGCATTGACGAGGGTAGCGTACTCTTTTCCATTTAAAACGGGTATGGTTTTGAGAATAGAGCTGCTGCCCAGGTAGGCATCGTACGAAATCTTAGCCTGGCCTTCGTGGCCATGTTTGGTCGTGATAATCACCACCCCATTGGCAGCACGTGAGCCATATATAGCCGTAGCGGAGGCATCTTTGAGGATATCCATGGAGGCAATGTCGGCGGGGTTAATGCCTTCTACTGTGAGAACGGGTACCCCATCCACCACAAACAAAGGATCGTTTCCGGCAGACATGGAGGTACTTCCACGTACCCGTACACTCATGCCACTGCCTGGCTGGCCGTTCACTTGGGTCACCTGAACCCCTGAAACCTGGCCTTGTAAGCCGCTTTCGAGGCGGGCGAGTGGTCTTCTTTCAAGTGCCTGACCCGATATGGAACCGATGGCCTCGGTCAGGTCGCGCCTACTTTTGCTGCCATACCCCACGACCACCACTTCATCGAGCACATTGGTACCGGGTTCGAGTGATATCGCCAGGTTGGTAACCTCGCCTAAAACGGTTCTATAACGCACGTATCCATAAAACTGTACCACCAGGCTATCGCCAGCCTGCGCCTGAATGGTAAATTCTCCGTTTTCGTTGGAGATAGCACCGTGGGTTGTACCCGGTACATATATTGTGGCGCCGATCATGGGAACGTCTTCGGCTGCATCCCGAACTGTTCCCCGGTATTCACGTGTCTGTCCCCAAAGGGAAACAGTCGCAGAAAGGAGGAGGAGGGTAACTAGTTTTTTCATACAATTTTTGAAAAATAAATATCCTGTCTCCGAATTTTCGGATTCATGATATGTCACAAAAAGTAAAATAGAGAGAGGTCGTCCTTACCGGAAGTAAGCCTTCGGTTGGGCCAGGTCAGGTTGTCGTATGATTGTCTTTGGGTCAGGGATTATTATCCGGCAAGTAATAGCTTAAAATCAACCGGACAATCGCAGGGTAATCAGTCTGCAATAAGCCATAGGCAAGGGTTAGGGTTTTAGAAAAAATATCGAATAAATCGATTCTGAACCTATTTCTGACTGAAACAGATGGACGAAGATAGTTTTCTATATGTATTTACCCTTATCTGAGCACTGGACAATTGCTGGACACAATCATAAATCACCCCTGAGACGAATCTGAACCGGTTTCCTCTTCTCCTAATTTAAAGAGGTAAAGATTCAGGTCGTCTTCCCTGGCCATGTTCAGTTTTTTCTTGAGCCGGTATTTGCTTTTTTCTACTGCGGCAAGCGTAATATTCAGGATGGAAGCTATTTCAGGATTGGATAATCTTGTTTTCACCAAATAACAGGTGCGAATTTCAGCGGGAGTGAGGTCGGGGTGGCGGGACAAGAGTACTTCGGTAAAATGACGGTGCACTTCGTCAAAATTAACCCGAAACTGATCCCAGTAATCTTCTTCCCGCACTTCATGGTCAATCTGGCGGATAAGGCTTCTTAACCGGGAGGTTTCATCTCCTTCGAGTTTCTTGCCTAGCTCCAATACAGAGGTTTTTATCTGTGTCAGTACCCTGTTTTTGTGGGTGGTATGGAGCAAAGTCGCATTGAGCTGTGCATTTTTATTGTCCACTTCCTGCTGCAACTGGTTACTTTTCAGCTCCAGTATCTTGCGCTCAGAAGCCAGTATTTGTGCATTAAGCGTTTTCTCCTGTTGTATTCTGATAAACCGGATATAGGACATTACTAAGAAAACGATCAGCCCCACGACCACAGCCCTGAAATACCAGGTTTCCCAAAACGGGGGCGTAATCTCCACCGCAATGCGGGAAACGGGCCCCCACTCACCCGGATTGATGCTTGCCTTTACCTCGAAGGTATAATAACCCGGGTCCAACCCCGTGAAAGTGGCTTCCCGGTGTTCCGCATCGGTCTCGGCCCAGTCGTCGGTCAGCCCCACCATGCGGTAGGCATACTTTACCCTGCCTGGTGCCGTAAAGGCGATGGCTCCAAATGAGAACGAAAAGAAGTTATCTCGGTAATTAAGGGTCAGTTGCTGTTGAAGTGAAATAGGCGATGTCAACAGTTCACGCCCGTCGTATTTACCTATGGGCACTTCCTCATTGAGTAGACGCAAGCCCGTTAAAACTACATTTGGTGCCTTCTTATGCTCCGAAAGCGACTCAAGATTGAAATTATTAAGGCCATGCAAGCCGCCCCACCAAAGGTTTCCTTCATTATCAACAGCCAGCGCACGTGGATTGAAGGGTGCCGCCTCTAGGCCATCAGATGCTTCAAAGGTCACAAAACTTCCCGTAGTGGTGTTTAACCGGGTGAGTCCGGCACCCGTACTTAGCCACAAAATTCCCCCTTCTGCTACGAAAATGCTGTAAATCACGTCGGAGGGAAAACCGTTCTGTTTGCTGTATTCGCGGACGAATCCTTTTCCGGGGGCAATCAGATTTAGGCCTCCCCCCTCAGTACCTACCCAGATTTCGTTGTTATTGCCCTTTGCCAGACAGAGCACTGCATTGCTGGACAATTTCTCTGCCCCATGATTTTCTTTCCTGTAATGGAGAACCGTTTTCCTATCCGACGAAAGATAATCCAGCCCCCGGGACTCGGTACCCACCCATAATCCACCCAGCGAGTCGGGTAAAAGTCCCGTGATCTGCACTTCGCTAATGGTGTTCGGGTCTTCATCCCTGTGCTCAAAATGCTGGAACACCCTTGAACCCGCAGGCAAGTAGTCAAGCCCCCCGCCCAGCGTTCCTACCCAAAGCCCTCCATTTGCTTCAGGCATGAGGGTCCATACATTATCGTTGGTAAGTGAAGCGCGATCCTCGCTGCTATGTCGATAGGCAGCCAGCACTTTTCCATCGGCATCTATGCGGTTTAGTCCGGCGGCAAAGGTTCCCACCCACCACTCGCCTTTTCTTGCGGAAGCCAAACAGGTGATCACATCGGAAGAAAGCTGACCAAAGCCTTCGCCCGGACCCATGTATGTAATTTGCTGATTATCAATCGATAAACGATAAAGTCCCCCGCCGTCAGTACCAACCCAAAGGTTTTGAACATCACTGACAATGGCAAGCACAGACTTGCCTTTGAGGTTGGTGTTACCTGGCAAAAGGTCTACATATCCGAACCGGGTTTTATTTTTAAGAAAAACATTGACCCCACCATTGAAGGTTGCCACCCAAATATTACCCTCACGGTCTTCGAACCATTGATAAAGAGAGAGGGTATTGAGCCCCAAAGATTCGTTGTCTTTCGCTTGATCAAGATCCACCTCACGTTTGCCATTCAGGCGAAATAGGCCATCGCCATCGGTTGTGATCCATATCTGCCCATTAGCTCCTGGTTGAATATCGGTGATGAGCAGTGCGTCTGACTTGGTCCTTTCATCAATTAAAAGAAAGGGTAATAGTTTTTCAGATTTAGGATTGTAGGTAAACAAGCCCTTGCTTTCTGTTCCCAGCCAAAAAATGCCTGAAGGGTCAACGTAAATTGTTTTTGCATATCCTTCGATGGAAGGCCGCCCCTGTTGTCCCATCAAGATAACCTTTGCTGTGCCACTTGCAGGGGTGTAAACTGAGAGGGAGTTTCCGGCGGTAGCAAACCAAATCTTACCGTTGGCATCTTCGGCAAAATCAAAAATAAAATCGCTGCCGATATTGCGTTTGCCCACCGAAGCACCCAGCCAGGAAATTACCCTGCCCTGCTTATCCAGTTCAATGGCCCCTTTTCCAAGGGTACAAATCCATATATGCCCCCGGCTATCGGCACGGATGTTCCTGATGGAGAGGTGGTTCCAGTCGATCTCTGGGGTTGATGGGATAGAAAATTCGAGGAAACGACCTTTTCTGGCAGAAAAAATCTGCAACCCGGCGTCCTTGAACCCCACCCATAGGTTGCTGTCTGGTGCCGACCACAACGCAAGTACCCGCCTGCCCCGGATACCACCCGAAGCCGGATTGTCGGGTTGATACTCTATTATTTCTTTACCATCAAATCGATTCAGGCCATTTCGGGTTCCAAACCAGAGATAACCGGCGTAGTCCTGCGCCAGAGCGTACACCGCATTGTGGGTAAGCCCCTCTCGAACAGTGATTGCCGAAAACCAAGGGCTGTTTTGAGAAAATATCATTCCGCCCTTCAACCCAATAATTGACAGAATACCTATACGAACAATCAGGTAAGCTGCTTTTCTAGTTCTGGCAATGTTATCCTCTGATCGAAATGAAAACATAATTAAAGATCCGAAGAATTCTGAAATAACCTGTAAATCGCACGCGCTGTTTCATTGTCCTGCAAATCAGGGACTACCCCTAACCTACAGCCCAAGAAAAAAGAGATAAGAACGCCTTAGGTATGAATGAGCAACAATTTTATCCTCCTTCACCCGGCCATAATGCTAGCCCGCATCCGGGTGAAAGTCTCTAAGTGAAAATATTTATTTTCTATCAATGGACAAAATATGCTTGGTTTTCGATTTCCTTTTCAAAGGAAAACCCCTCCAGAACAAACTGAGAGGGGTTTTTCAAAATTTTGTTTTCTTTTTGTGGGCCCAGAGGGACTTGAACCCCCGGCCAACGGATTATGAGTCCGTTGCTCTAACCAACTGAGCTATAGGCCCTTTTCCAAAATGGAATGCAAATATAAGGGGTGGACCGATTGTCTGCAACAAGAAAAAGGGGATCGTCCTTCCACGATCCCCTCGAAAAACAGTGCTCAACTGAACGTTTATCGACGGAGGACGATATTGTGGCTTGTGCCGTTAGGTCCGGTTACGATGGCGAGGCGGTCGCAGCTGCCGGCGCCGTAGTCGAGGCTCCGGGTTCCGTTGGGTCCGGTTACGGCTACTACGCCTGAGGTTATCCAGCGGCAGCTAACTTCTACGGTCAAAGGTGTGGTGATGGTAGAGGTAAAGGAAACCCCGTTGCGGTTTACTCCTTGTGAAGAGCCGGTGATTTCGTACACGTCGTCCACGCGGATATTGGGCGTGGTGTTGCCGCCGATCATGGTGCGTACCCGGCTGCTGGTGAGACTGGAGGTGGTACCATCAGGGAATGTAAGGGTGTGTGAGGCAGTTACCGTCCAGTAAGGCTGACCAGAACCGTTAAGTCCGTTGAAGGTGCGGGTGTGTGTACCGGCAACTCCAATGCTGTCCACCATCAGGCTAATGGAGGATACGATCCAGGAAGAACCTGCCTGAAAGGGCGCTCCGGTACGGATAACCTGCATGGCACCGTAGTACATGCGTCCGCCGGGTCCGGCACAGCCAGTTGCCCCAAAATCGATCAGGATGGTATCAGGAAAAGAAACCAGGGTGCCGGTATGGGTAATGGTTGCACAACCCCGGAAGGCTCCGGGTCCAAACTGGCCAAAACTCTCCAGGGCATCGTCGGTAGTAGCAACGATGTCTTCGGTTACGTCGTCGGTGATTGCTTCGGTTTCGGCAGAGGCATTTGCCTCGGCATCTGTGTTGATGTCGTCGTTTTTACAGGCGTAGGTCACGAGGCTGAGGGCGGCGACCAGTACAAAAAGCTTAGCTACAAGTTTCATGGTTCTCTTTTTTGAAAATGGATAGTTCTTCACAGGCTGCGGTGGATGGCCAGTTCCATCGGCTTGTTTAAATGAAAGACCTATCCTTGACCACAAGCGTTAACCTGGGTTTAATATTTATTTCTAAATAAAATCTGCTGTAGCACTCTAAATGCCCAAACACTCAAGCTAATTATCTGAAAATCAAACTATTACAATAAATCCCCACCCTTAAAAATCTTCTCCTCCTCCCCCACCCTGGCGGCCTTCGTTGTTCTTTTTGGGGGCTTTGTCGTTGTCCCCAAAGCGATAAGTGAAGGTGAGGTTGCCGATGCGGGTTTCCCTTTTGCGGATATACGTCTGCGAAAAATCCGGTTGATCGGCCACCAAACCAAACCGCTGGGTATTGAAAATATCCGACACCGAGAGGTAAAGATCGCCTTTGCCATCGAACAGCTTTTTGCGGATGCCCGTATCCACCGAGTTGTAGGAAAGGTAGCGGCCCTGCGGACTGTTGCGCGGGGTGCCCATATTTGCATTCACCTGAAAGGTAAATCCCTCAGGCAGCTTTACAGATTGGTTGAGCCTGAAATTGGCGATCCAGGCATTGTTGGAAAAGGCAGAATCCACCGCACCGCCGTCAATTTCGCTGCGAAATACATTCCCATTCAGGTTAAAATTCCACACCTGCCAGAGGTTGCCCGACAGGTTGAGCTCTGCTCCGTAGTTGCGGTTGGTGGCCAGGTTGATGGTGGTGGTGCGGCTCACGCCCAGTGAATCGATGTTGATGATGCGGGTGAAAGCATTGTTGGTTTGGCGGTAGTAAACGCCCCCATTCAGGGTAAAGTCCTTGAAGGTCTTGAGGTAATTGAGCTCAAAGGAATTGACGTATTCCTGAATCAGACGGGGGTTGCCAAAGCGTAGGTTGAACGGGTCCTGGTACTCAGTGAAGGGGTTCAGGTTACGGGAGTTGGCTCGGTTGATGCGTCGGCTATAGTTTACCAAAAGCTGCTGATTACCAGGCAGTTCATAGCCAAGGAATGCCGAAGGAAAGAAGTTGAGAAATTCGTTGTGGAATTGCTCATTGGTGGTTTTCAGCTCAAAATTGAGGAAGGTCTGCTCTGCCCGCACGCCCCCTTGGTAGCTGAATTTCTTCCATTTATTGGCATATGCGAAATAAGCTGCGTGGATCTCATCGCGGTAAACGAAGTTGTTGCTAATCGAAGGATCTGTGACAAAACTACCTTCGGATGGCTCATATTTAAACGCCTGGTAGTCGTTGCCGATAAAGCGGATGATGGTCTTTGCGCCTGCTTCCACGGTGCCTTCACCGCCAACGGGCCGGGTATAGTCCATCTGAAAGGTAAGGTTCGAATTCGGGGTAGGGTTCGTGAATTGCTGGCGCTCCGCGTCAGGCTCGTACAGGTTGCCCGTGCTGGCAAAGTAGAGGTTAGAAAATGCCTGCTCTTCGCGGTCAGCGGAATAAGAGTAAGTCGCGTCTGCAGTTAGAAAATGCCCTTTTCGCCCAAAATCGTGCCTATATCCCAGGTTTGCATCTATGTTAAGGTCGTATTGGTCCTCGTGTCCTTTCCGGTAAAACAGGCTGGTCGTCTCGCCCTGAATGTCGGTTTGGTAGCGGGTTATTTCATCCTCCACCTGTAATCCTTTTACCAGGCTTCCCCTGAAATTAAGGCTGTTTTGTGGGCTGAAGGCATAGTCTACTGATCCCTGAAAGGACTGGCTACGGGAGGTGCGGTTGCCATCGCGGTACTGGGTATAGGTGGGCACCGGAGATTGGTCGAGCAGTTGCCTGCGGGAGTCGGCGTAGTCGAACTGGGGATAATAGCGGGCGTTATAATTGCCAAAAAGGTTGATTTTGCCCTTCCGGTAAAAGCCCTGCAAACCGCCATTGTACTTGTTGCGGGTACCCGCCCCGAGGGTAACGGAGCCACCTGAACCCTTTTCGGTATTTTTCTTCAACACAATGTTAATGATACCCGCCGTGCCGTCAGGGTCGTATTTGGAGGAGGGATTGGTTATAATCTCGATCGATTCGATGTTGGAGGCTTGCAAAGAAGCAAGGTTGGCACGGGTCAGCGAAGAGGGCTTTCCATTCACCAGAATATTCACATTCTGCGATCCCCTGAGGCTTACAGCCCCGTCAAAATCCACACTGACCGAGGGAATATTGTTGAGCACGTCCACAGCGGTTCCTGCTTGAACGGTGGCAAGCTGGCCTACATTGTATGCCCGTTTGTCGAGCGATTGCACCATGAACGATTTCTCGCCCGTAATTTCTACCGCATCGAGCGTGAGCGCTGAAGGGGTCAGCAACAGGGTACCAAAATTGTACTGGCTGCTTTTGAAATCAGCAAACTGAACCGGGCTGGCGGTTTTTCTCTCGTAGCCCAAAAAATCAACCCGCAGCACCAGGGCCTCGCCCGCTTTTACCGGCACCGAAAATTTGCCTTCGGCATCCGAATATCCACCGCCTATGAGCGAGGAGTCAACTGCGCTGATGATCGAAACAGAGGCAAAAGGAATGGGCGCCTGTGTTTGTTCGTCGATAACAACACCGGTCACAAGCGGAACGGATAATTGCTCCTGCGCAAAAAAAGCGGGCAACATCAGGCCGCCGAACATTAAAAGAAGTAGCAGTTTTTTCATCGTGAGTTATCCCATTCCATATAAGGATACAAGGATACTGGCTCTAACTCAGAGCTAAAAACAAATGTTGGCGGACCGGGCTATATTTTCGACAGATCCCTATAATAACTCGGTAGCCAGGTTGGCTAGTTCCGATCGTTCGCCTTTTTCGAGGTTGATGTGGGCAAAGAGCTTTTGTCCTTTGAGCTTTTCTATCAGGTACGAGAGCCCGTTCGACTGCTCGTCAAGGTAAGGCGTATCGATCTGATGAATATCGCCGGTAAAGATGATTTTGGTGCCTTCGCCAGCGCGGGTGATAATGGTTTTCACCTCCAGCGGGGTCAGGTTTTGGGCTTCATCTACGATAAAAATGATCTTCGAAAGGCTGCGACCGCGGATATAGGCCAGGGGCGTAATCACGATTTTTTCGTTCTCGACCATTTCATCGATCTTTTTCGAAGCGGGATCGTTCTCCGAAAACTGGCTTTTGATGAACTTCAGGTTATCGAAAAGCGGCTCCATGTAGGGCATAATCTTGGCATCGGCGTCGCCGGGCAGGTAGCCGAGGTCCTTGTTGTTGAGCGCCACAATGGGCCTTGCCAGCAAAATCTGACGGTAAGCGCTGCGTTGCTCAAGGGCTCCGGCCAGGGCAAGCAGGGTCTTTCCGGTACCGGCAACTCCCTGTATAGACACCAGCCGCACCTCCGGTTGCATAATGGCATGAAGCGCAAAGGCCTGCTCGGCATTTTTGGGCTTGATGCCATAGGCACTTCGCTTTTCGACCCTTTCTATCAGTCCCGAAAAAGGATTGGAGTATGCCAGGGTCGATTTGTGGGTATTCCGAAGAATATAATAGTGATTATGAATCGGAGCTTCTTTGCCGAAAATAGGCTTGGGGTCAATGGTACCCGATTCGTAGAGCTGATCAATGGCCTCTGTGGGAAGCTCTTCTTTGAGGCTATGGCCTTTGTACAGCTTATCTACGTCTTTGATTTTGCCGGTGAGGTAATCTTCTGCGGGCAAATCGAGGGCCTTGGCTTTCAGGCGCAGGTTTATGTCTTTAGTCACCAAAATCACCTTGCGGTCAGGCATTTCTTCCTGCAGCTTTATGGCCGCATTGATGATCTTGTGGTCGGCTTTTTTGCTGTCGTAGATTTTTTCGGCATCCTTAAACTGCGGCTGCTGATCCATGATCACCTTTACCATGCCGTGGGTGGTGCCATTAATGGGCAGCCAATCAGTCAACATGCCCCCTTCTGACAAATGGTCGAAGGAGCGGATAAAAGCCCGGGCTTCGTAGTTTTTAGTAGAATTTCCTGTTTTAAACTGGTCCAGCTCTTCCAAAACCGTAATCGGGATTGCCACATCGTGCTCGTCGAAATGCTGGATGGCGTTGTTGTCGTGTAGAATAACAGAAGTATCCAGAACGAAAATCTTTTTATCGGAGGACTTTTTCTTGGCCATAGGGCAGTGGTTAATTCATTACATAAACAATAAGGGAATCTACTTTATTACACCCAAAGCCTGAAAATTAATTATCCCCCGACTGTGGATTTCTTGTTTTGCGAAGGATAAATATCCGGATCACCGGAAAATCATTTCCTATCCTGTATTTGGCTAATTTTGTAGCAAAAGCCCTTTTTATGAGAAAATATCTATCCCTCGTCCTGCTCCCCTTCCTTTTTCTCTCTTTTGCCCCCGCCCGGGCACAGGTAGATTTAGCGGCGCTCGACAGCTATATCTCCCGCGCCGTAGAGGCCTACCACATGCCGGGTCTGGCAGTAACCATTGTGAAAGACGATAAGGTGGTTTTTGCCAAAGGTTATGGAAAAAGGGACATCAATAAGCCTGCGCCCGTTACCGAAAACTCCCTGTTTGGAGTTGCCTCCTGCTCCAAGGCATTTACGGCTACGGCTGTGGCCATGCTCGTGGACGAAGGTAAAATCAAGTGGGACGACCGCGTAACCGACTACCTGCCTGATTTCCAACTCAATGACCCTTATGTGACCCACGACATGCGCATACGCGACCTGCTTTGCCACCGCGCAGGATTTGCCACGTTTGATGGTGATTTGCTGTGGTATGGCACCACCTACTCCCGCGCGGAAGTGGTGCACCGGATTCGGGAGTTGCCCCTCAAGCACGGCTTTCGTTCCACTTTTGGGTACTCCAATGTCATGTTTATCACCGCCGGAGAACTCGTGGCCAAGGTAAGCGGCATGAGCTGGGATCAATTTGTGCAAACGCGTATCCTGACCCCGCTGGCCATGACCTCGACCAATACCTCCATCCATAGCTTCATTTCCCAGGCAGACCGCGCACTCCCGCATGTACATGGCGCCGTTTTCCCCGAAGTAGATTACGACAACTGCGGCCCGGCTGCTTCCCTCAACTCCTCGGTGAACGACATGGCGCAATGGCTGCGGTTTTGGCTAAATAAAGGCCAGGTGAATGACCAAAAACTGCTCACCCCTGCCAGTTATGGACAAATGATTGCGATGCAAACGCCTTTGAACCCTAACCGCTTCGACCGGGCAAAGGGGGCGCATTTCAAAGGCTATGGCCTGGGCTGGTTTTTGTGGGACTACCGCGGAAAGCAACTGGTGGAGCATGACGGCGGACTTCCGGGCTATATTTCCAAAATCAGCTTTATTCCCGAAGCCAAAGTAGGGGTGGTTATTTTGTGCAATGGCATGCCGGTACTGCTGCACGAGGCGCTACGCAATTATATTTTCGACTTGTACCTGAATGGCACGCCCGGCGAAGATTATGTGACCGATTACCTGCGGGTGGCTGCCCAGGTTGAGCAATATGAGGCCAAAGACAAGGCCGATCATATCGCTGCGCAGGTCAAAGGCACCTCGCCCTCGCTGGCCCTCGAAAAATACACGGGCACTTTTCGCGATGCTTTCTACGGCGATGCCAAAATTTCTATGGCGGATGGAAAGCTCTACCTCGTGATGGAACCCAGCAAACAGTTGTTTCAGGGCAGCTTGAATCATTGGCACTACAACAGCTTCGAAGTAACGCTCAGGGACCCGTACCTGCCTCCAGGGGTAGTCACATTTGAACTTGGGAGCAAAGGTGAGGTAACCGGATTTACCATCGACCTGCCCAACCCCGATTTCAACTTTCCGAATCTGCATTTTAAGGCGGTAAAATAACAGGAGCCAAAAGTGGTCAGCTGACGTGAGGCGGACCATTTTCAAAACTGGCTTTGATCTATAGCCTTATTGGGGTAGTTTTCATCAAAATCGGAAAAATGATCCATGCAAACTGGTGGGGAATTGAAATCATGCGCCCCAGCAATGTACTGACCAACATGGTGGTGGTGCTGTGGTGCACCTTGCTGATATGGCGGCTGGCGAAAGAGGTACCTGAAAATACGGGGTTCCGTCTCGGTTGGGCGCACTACTTTGCCTGGGTAGCAGTGGCAGCCTTGGTCGGCGGAATCGCCCACGGCTTCAACTATGGCTATCCGGCCATCAGGCATACCCCCTGGCACCGGCTCGCCTGGATTGGCGGCGGCATCGGCATGTTTGCCCTTTCGCGCACTTCTACCCTGCTGTACGCCCCCCACGGGGTAAAACGCTGGTTTCTGGCTTTGCAACTGGTGCAGATTACCGTGTATATAGGGGCCATTGGCTGGTCGCTGGCCGTGCCGGAAAAGGGTTTTAACGATTTCAATATTCCGCGCATTCACGCCGCTATCTGCATGTTGGTCTGGACCTTGCCCTTGCATCTCTATGCTGGCCGGTATTACGGCACTTCTTCGTGGCGGTACCTGCTCATGGCCATTTTTACCATCATGCTTACCCTTCCCTTTTACAATTATCAGATCAACCTCGCGCCGTGGTTTGACTACAACGACATCAGCCATGGCATAGAAATGCTCTCGCTGTATTTCTATTTCCGCTGCGCAAAAACCACCCTCACCGAAACGAATCTGATTCCTCCACATACCCCAGTTATCGGCTGATTGACGTAACTTAGGGCCGTTATTCATTGAACAGGACCATTTTTCCATGTCACGCATCCTTACCGGCATCCAGGCCACCGGCAATCCCCACCTCGGAAACATGCTCGGAAGTATCCTTCCCGCATTGAAATTGTCGCACCAACCCGGAAACGACTCCTTTTTGTTTATCGCTGACCTTCACTCCCTAACCACCATTCTGGATGGCGAAGTGATCAGAAACAATACCTACCAGGTAGCTGCCGCCTGGCTGGCCTGCGGGCTCGATCCCGAAAAAACACACTTCTACCGCCAGTCAGATGTACCTGAGGTAACCCAACTGTCGTGGATATTGAGCTGCTTTATGCCCTACAACCGCCTGCAACTGGCGCATTCGTTCAAGGACAAAGCCGACCGCATGACGATGGTATCTGCAGGCCTCTTCACCTATCCGGTGCTGATGGCAGCCGATATTCTGATGTATGATTCGGAAATTGTGCCGGTGGGCAAAGACCAGAAGCAACACCTCGAATATACCCGCGACATGGCCGAATCCGTCAACCGGGCCTGGGGCGCCGACACCCTCGTGGTGCCTGATGCCAAAATAGACGAGCAGGTAATGGTGGTGCCCGGCACCGACGGCGAAAAAATGAGCAAGTCAAAGAACAATACCATCGTCATTTTTCAGCCCGACAAGGCACTGAAAAAACAGGTAATGGGCATCGTGACCGATTCTACCCCGATAGAGGCCCCAAAAAATCCGGATACCTGCAACGTATTCAAACTCTATGCTTTGCTCGCCTCTGCGGAAGAAACAGCCGTCATGCGGGCCAACTACCTGGGGGGAAACTACGGCTACGGCCACGCCAAAACCGCCCTCTACGAGCTGATTATCAGCAGATTTGCAGAAGAGCGTAAGCTTTTTGATTTTTATATGAACAACCTCCCCGAGGTAGATGCCATCCTGAAAAAAGGGGCAGTAAAAGCCCGGGCGGTAGCCACACCCGTTTTGGAAAGGGTGCGGAAAAGAGCCGGATTTGTGTAATTTCACCCCATGCACATCGCAGTAGCAGGAAATATCGGCGCCGGTAAAACGACCCTCACGTATATGCTCTCCCGATACTTCGGGTACGAAGCATTTTATGAGGACAACGATACCAATCCTTACCTGATGGATTTTTACAAGGACATGCCCCGCTGGTCCTTTAACCTTCAGGTTTCCTTCCTCCACTCTCGTCTTCGCAAGATCATCCAGATCAAAAACGAGGAGAAAAACGTGGTACAGGACCGTACCCTGTACGAAGATGCCCAGATATTTGCGCCCAACCTGCACGCCATGGGCCTCATGTCCACCCGTGATTACGACACCTACAAGGAGTTGTTCGAATCGATTGCGGAGCTGGTTCAGCCGCCCGACCTGCTCATTTACCTGCGTTGCGATATTCCGCAGCTGGTAGAGCAAATTCAGGAGCGCAACCGCGACTATGAGGACAGCATCCGCCTCGATTACCTCAAGCGGCTCAACGAGCGCTACGAAGCCTGGTACAACGATTATACTTTCGGGAAAAAGATCGAGATGAATGTGGCTGAATACAATTTCCACAACAATCCCGAGCACCTGGGCATGATTATAAACCGGGTCAAAGCCGAGCTGTTTGGCTTGTTTTCCTAAGCATGCTGCCCGCTCCCACCCCTCCTGCACCCGTGGTGGTTTGGGTGCTGATACCTGCCTGCAACGAAGCAGCAGCCCTTCCTGACGTTATTAGCGAACTCAAAAACGCCGGCTACCGCACCCTGGTGGTGGACGATGGTTCCCGTGATGAAACGGCAACCGTAGCCCGAACATTCGCCGACCGGGTCCTCTCCCACCCCATCAACCTCGGTCAGGGTGCCGCGCTCCAAACCGGCATGGCCTGGCTGGTAAAGCAACAGGTGCCCTTTGTGGTGCATTTCGATGCCGATGGCCAGCATCGCGTAGCCGATATTCCTGCCATGCTCGCCCCGCTCCTTGCCGACGAAGCCGACATTACCCTGGGGTCGCGGTTTATGTCCGGAGGCGCTGCGATAGACATCAGTAAAGGGCGAAAACAACTCCTGCGCCTGGCGCGCATCACCAACGGCCTGCTCACCGGGCTTTGGCTCACCGATGCCCACAATGGCCTCCGCGCCCTGAATTTAAAGGCCCTTTCCAGCATCCGCCTTCGGCACAATGGCATGGCGCACGCCTCCGAAATATTGCTGGAAATACGAAAACACGAGTTGCGCTACCGCGAAGTGCCGGTCCACATTTCCTATTCGGGTTATTCGCGGCTCAAGGGTCAGTCCGGTTGGAATGCCCTCCAGATACTCAGCGACCTGATTTTTGGCAGAATTTTCCCTTAATTCACGCCTATGCAACCCTTTCAGCTACTCCTCGCCCTTTTCCTCTTCGGCACACTGGTGCTGTTTGTTCGTCGCTTGTCGGGGCGGATTTTCCTCAAACTGGTCGTAGCAGCCATTATCCTCTGTGGCATCGTTTTCACCCTTTTCCCGCAACTCACCCAGCTACTTGCCGATCTGATGGGCATAGGCCGCGGCGCCGACCTCGTGATCTACACCTGCCTCACGGGTCTGCTCACCACCACCCTGCTCCTCTACCTGCGGTGCATGCGGCTCGAAAAGATGATTACCGAACTGGCGAGGAAAATAGCGTTGAAAGAGGAATAAAGAGAGGAAAGGATCTCAACGCATCGCTTCCTGACGCACCCACCAAATAGAGTGAATGTGGTGCGCACTGCCATCGCGGTTGCTGTACTCAATGACCACATCCGGCCCCTGAAGGCGGTAGTAAACGAGCTCGTTTTCCGCGTTTCCGCCTGCCCAAGCCAGATAATACTCGCCCAAATCATGTGCCTCGATCAAAGCGTTGGCCTTGGCTTCGGGTAGTTTTCGCAGAAACGACAACAGCAATACACGGGCAAATTGCTCCTGAGAGGCTTCGAGGTTTGTTAATGGCAACCCCACGGGTGCTTCCAGAAAAGGCTCATCGCCGTGCTGTACCTGCACATCGAGCATGGATTCATTTTGAAAACGGGCCACCTTTTGCTGCACAGGCGTAAGGCTATGCCACAAATCAAAAGCGTTGTTGGTCTCCGGGGCCATGATTTCCATGCCGGCGAGGTGGCTTTTGAGCAGCACATCGGGATTGATGCCGGCAAAAAACGGCGATACATGCACCTCCTGCTGGTCGATGTGGTAATTGAGCGAAAGGTGGTGCCCTTCGAAGCGCCAGCTCCAGGATTTGGTTTGGCGGGGCTCGCCGTAAAAGGAGATGAAATAGTAGTCGGAGCCATAATGACGCTCGTCGTGCACGTCCATGTCGGCAAGGGCGGCTTTGGTGGCGTCGTCGGCTTGCATAATAAACATGGCCTGGAGGTAACCGGCAGTGCTCAGCCCTGTTTGCAGCAACTGATGGAGGGCTATTTTCTGGTTGATATTCAGCTTATCGAGCTTGATTCCCAGGCGGTTTGTCTGGCCAAAAGGCAGGTTGGACCAGGCTGTTCGCTCATCGGCTTCATAAGGCAAAATAGCCTCCGCCCGCTGCTCAGGGGTAAGCGTAGCGATAAAGGTTTCGGCAGCGTCGGTCATGCACCCTGCCCAGGATTCGGGGCAGGTTTGCGCAAAAATGGGCTGTTGGAGGCAAAAAAAGAGACCGGAGAGCAGAAGAGTGAAGCGCAGTTGCTGGATCATGGGGGGGAGATTTTGCACAAAATAAACATTCCCCGCTACTGAACGAAACGGAGCTTGAGGGCGGACCAGCTCGAATCCTGAAAGGTTTCCACGTCGGTCCATTTGTGTATTTCCCATTCGTTGAAGCTGTTGAGCTTGATCAGAAACTGCACCTGCCCCTTGAAAAGGGTGGTAAGGGTGGTATCGTTGTGGTTCATGCGCAGCAGGTAATTACCCACATAGCGCAGCGAATCACTGCTCACGTCCTGCAAATCGGTTTGGGTAAGGGTAAGCGAGTTGCCCGAAGTAACCACCAGCGAGGAAAAGAGGTTGTCGAGATAGGCCTGCTCATCGAGGGTGTTCCAGCTATTGAAAATGGCCGCGCTGCTGGTAGAAACGGATGCAGCAGGGGAGAATTTAAAAAAATCAGGATTGAAGCAACGCAGGTAATTCTGGGTGTTTCGCTGCGAAAGTGAATTTTCGAGATTTTTGAGCAAAATCTGATAATCGCTCGGGCTTACCCACTCGCTGTTGCCGGAACCGGGTGGCTCCACCGGGCGCGTGGTAAAGCACCCTGCAAACAACAAAGCCATCATCCCCGTGATCATCCATTTGTTCATGTACCGAATTTCGGGAAAAAGGAACGATCCTTTAGCCCCGGCACAAAAAAAACCCGGCCAAAAGGCCGGGCAACACCATCAATCGCCTGAATATCAGGCATGAACAGCCTTTTGTTGCTCTTTGAGCACCACTTGAGCGGCCACGAGTTTGGCTACGGGCACCCGGTAAGGAGAGCAGCTCACGTAGTCGAGCCCGGTTTTGTGGCAAAATTCGATCGATTCCGGATCACCGCCGTGTTCGCCGCAGATACCTACTTTCAATCCCGGATGGGCTTCGCGTCCGTTCTCGGTGCCAAGTTTTACCAGGTAACCTACTCCTTCGGTATCGAGGGTAACGAAAGGATCGACTTTCAGCAGGCCTTTTTCGAGGTAGGCAGGAAGAAAATCGGCCACGTCGTCGCGGCTGAAGCCGTAGGTAAGTTGGGTAAGGTCGTTGGTGCCGAAGGAGAAAAAGTCGGCATGCAGGGCAATCTGGCCGGCCATGATGGCTGCGCGGGGCACTTCGATCATGGTACCAATGCGGTAGTCGATGCGGGTCTTGCGTTCAGCAAATACCTTTTCAGCGGTCTGGTGGATCACTTCGGCCTGGGCTTCAAACTCCAGTCCGGAGCCTACCAGTGGCACCATGATTTCGGGAATAATGTCCTGGTCGTGGTGTTTTTTCAGGTTCAATGCAGCTTCGATAATGGCCCTTGTCTGCATTTCGGTTATTTCAGGGTAAATATTTCCCACCCGGCAGCCGCGAAGTCCCATCATGGGGTTCACTTCTGAGAGTTCTTCCACCTTATGCTTTACCTGTTCGTAAGGCACGCCCATCTCTTTGGCCATCATCCGCTGGCTTTCTTCTTCTTTAGGCAAAAATTCGTGGAGCGGTGGATCGAGGAATCGAATGGTGATCGGCAGTCCTTCCATTACCCGGAAAATGCCTTCAAAATCCTGGCGTTGGATGGGCAAAAGCTTGGCCAAAGCCCGCTTACGTCCGTCGGTATCGGGAGCCAGAATCATTTCGCGGATCAGTTTGATGCGGTCTCCTTCAAAAAACATGTGCTCTGTGCGGCAAAGACCGATGCCTTCGGCTCCAAAACTAAGGGCAACAGCTGCATCCGTAGGGGTGTCGGCATTGGCACGAACACGCATGCGGGCAAATTTGTCGGCAATCTTCATCAGGTCGCCCAGGTCGCCGCTGAGGTCAGCATTTTGGGTAGGGAGTTTATCAAAATAAACTGTGCCGTCGGTGCCGTTGATGGAGAGCCAGTCGCCCTCTTGCAGGCATACGTTGCCGACGCATACGTTGCGTTTGTGGTAATCGACATGGAGGGTACCGGCACCTGACACACAGCATTTGCCCATGCCCCGTGCGACCACAGCTGCGTGCGAGGTCATACCTCCACGGGTGGTAAGGATACCTTCGGCAGCGGCCATGCCCTGAATATCTTCAGGAGAGGTTTCAATCCGGACCAGGATTACTTTTTTGCCTTTTTTCACCCATTCAGCGGCTTCATCGGCGAAGAATACGATCTGGCCGGAGGCGGCACCCGGCGAGGCGGGCAATCCGTGGGCCATGGGAGTAGCAGCGGCGAGAGCTTTTTTGTCGAAAATCGGGTGCAGCAATTCGTCGAGCTTCACGGGGTCAATGCGCAGCACAGCGGTGCGGTCATCGAGCACGCCTTCGCGCCACATGTCGAGGGCAATTTTCACCATTGCCTTGCCGGTACGCTTGCCGTTGCGGGTCTGGAGCAGCCAGAGCTTACCATCCTGGATAGTAAATTCGAGGTCCTGCATGTCCTTGTAGTGGGCTTCGAGGCGATCCTGAATGGCGTAGAGCTGAGCGTAAATGTCGGGCATCACTTCTTCCAGCGATGGAAAAGCGCTTTTCCTTTCAGCTTCCGATACATTGGCCAGTTTGGACCAGCGGCGGGAGCTTACGAGGGTAATTTGTTGGGGGGTGCGGGTACCGGCTACTACGTCTTCGCCCTGGGCATTGATAAGGTATTCTCCTACAAATTCATCTTCGCCATTGCTGGGGTCGCGGGAGAAAGCCACGCCGGTAGCGGAGCTGTTGCCGAGGTTACCAAAAACCATGGCCTGCACGTTTACGGCGGTTCCCCATCCTTCAGGAATGCGGTTGAGGCGGCGGTAGGTAATGGCACGGTCGTTCATCCAGCTGCTAAAAACAGCTTCTATGGCTCCCCAGAGCTGGTCTTCAGGGTTGGTAGGAAATTGTTTGCCGGTGAAAGAGAAAATGGCGCGCTTGAATCGGGCGGTCAGTTCCTGCAGGTCGGCGGCACTCAGGTCGGTATCAAGGTGTACGCCACGCTCAGCTTTGAGGGCTTCGATAATGGCTTCGAAAGGATCGATGTCTTCTTTAGCTGCGGGTTTCAGGCCCAGCACTACGTCGCCGTACATTTGCACAAAACGGCGGTAGGAGTCCCAGGCGGCCCTTTCGTTATTCATTTTCATGGCAAGGCCTTCCACCACTTCGTCGTTGAGCCCGAGGTTCAGCACCGTGTCCATCATGCCAGGCATGGATACACGGGCTCCAGAACGCACCGACACGAGGAGCGGGTCTGTAGGGTCGCCAAAATGACCGCCCATGACCGATTCGATGTTATGGACACCCGCTACTACCTGGTCTTTGAGGATAGCGATCAGCTCTTCCCGACCAAATGAATAGTAGTGTGCACAGGCTTCGGTGCTGATGGTAAAACCCGCAGGAACGGGAATTCCCAAAAGGCTCATTTCTGCGAGGTTAGCGCCTTTGCCTCCGAGCAGGTTTTTCATCCCTGCATTTCCTTCTGAGGCTTTGTCTCCAAAGGAATAAACGTATTTGATAGAGTTCACGGCTTGAGGTGTTTTGAGGTTGCCGAAGAAAAAATTAACTGTAGCGAATCTACCCGCCCCCCCTTTGCTGAAAAATGATTTGGCGCAGGACAACACCTGCGATTTGTTTGCCCGTCGGGTTACCGATCTCACCCAAGACCACACATTTGCACAAGAAAAGCACACGCTTATCCAAAGAATGCGTCCCCATGCAGCAATTTGCGGTGAACATCGTCTTCAGAAAAAACACAACATTTATCTTATCCTTATGAAAACGCCCTTATTGTTATCGCTTCTCGCTGCCAGTTTCCTTTTTTTCGCCTGCAAATGCGAAGAACCTGGAGAAGGATTTACCCACTTCTATACAGAAACCCAGTGCGCCGATCCTTGGGCAGGTGAGGTGAACACGGTGGGTCTGGAAAACGCAATTACCACTTACCTGGCTGATTCGGGTATCCAGGTGCTTGACTTTCGGGAAGTCATGGATTCAACTAAAATTAGCTTTTGTCAGGCTTGTATCTGTGGTACTGGCCGAACCATGGAAGTAAAAGTGTCTTCCGCCGATGGATTGAAGCTGGAAAATCTGGTGGTTCCGGATTACAACCAATGGACCCGGTACTGATAAGCGATTCCCTTCACACGGTTGCTATTCGTCGGTTTTGCTTTCAATATTATCTGGTTGCGCTTTCAAATATTGGGAACCCAGGCGTTTTCCAAGCGGGTGCAAGGTTTTGCGCCCGCTTGATCGCTTATATTTCTCATGATCTTGTTCATACGTTAAGGAAAATCTATTCCTTGAAATTTTATTAACCAGAAGCCATATACCCTGATTATCAATAGCCTATGCTCAAAAAAAAACACCTATTACTTTGCCTCTTGATCTCAGGCTTTATACTTTGTTCATGCAAGGACGATTACCCTGAAGGTTTTACCCACTATTACAGCGAAATACAATGCAACAATAATCCCTGGGGGGGTGTAGGAGGAGGACTAAGCGATTCCCTGATTGAGGTCTTTGTCGTTCAGTTTCTTGCTGATAAACGGATTGAAGTATTGGACTTCCGTATTCTTGATCCCCCGGTAAACGTTTGCAATTCTTGTGATTGCCCGTCAGGTCGTACGCTGGAAGTACGTGTTGCTAAAAATGACGCCGCTCACCTGACCAGACTCAAGTTTGGAAACCGGAAAGGGTGGTATGCTTATTGAAGAATTTCGAAAAGCTGAATAATCCCCATTTCTGACCATACGAACAGTAGAAGCAGCTTTGATACAGATTTATGAGTAGCTTTCCTGGAAATTTAACCCTCGAAAACTATGAAGAAGTCGTTGATTCTCTTGGTCCTGCTCGTGGCAGCATTTGGGCTACAGGCGCAGAAAATGGTACCTGTTACCCTCTCCTGGAAATTTGAAAATGTAGAAGAAGGTTATGACCACGACAACAAGTGCGTGGTGTATGTCGATGGCGAAGAAACCCAGACTTCGTCCGTGACACCTCAAACCAAACTCAATAAGATGATGATCAAGGTGCCTGCTGGAAAACACGATATCCAGGTTATTTCCCTGGCCAAGTATGAAGGCAAATGGGAAGAACACACCATCGATAACGACTACAGCATCGATTGTGTCTATGATGCTACCATCAAGGCCAAAAAAGCGGTAAAAATCGACATCATCTTTGACCTCGACGAAGGCGTTTCGGGCAAAGTGAAGTAATCCTCCTTTTGCTAAAAATTGAACCGCCTCCGCCGAGGCGGTTTTTTTTATGTATTTCTGCGAACGCTGTACACCAGCTCATCTTCCCACTGGTTGGCCTTCCAAAGGTTTTGAGGAATGCGGGATTCGAGGGTAAAACCCGCTTTTTCGAGCACCCGCTGCGAGGCGATATTGGACCCGAATGGCCGCGCAAAAATCCGGGTATAATCCCAGTTTTCGAATCCGTAAACGATCATTTGCTTCACGGCCTTCACCATATAACCCTTGCCCCAATATGCCTCTCCCAGCCAGTAGCCCAGCTCGGCATTTTTGGAAAAAATATCTTTTTGGGGCTGCAAACCGATGGATCCGACGACCTTACCCTCCAAACAAATGGCCAGAATATTCGGCAAATCAGGCTCGGTTACCATCTGGAGAAAAAACTTCCCGGCAACCGGCTTGTAGGGATGCGGAAAAGCATCGGTCAGGTTGCGGGCTATTTTGGGGTTATCAGCCAGATATACCAACGACTTGAGGTCGGCCATGGTCCAGCGGCGTAGGGTAATTTCCATACAGGTGCATGAATTGAATAATCTGTTCATCACCGGACAACAGCGTTTCCGGCAAATCCCACAAATAGGAAGGGTGCCAAGTTATACCAGGATTTATAAGGTTTGCGTGATTTTCATGATTGATTTCCTTGATTTTAAAAGGAATACCTCAGCATTTTCCGCTGATCCTTTTCATTTGGGTATATCTATGCTGATCAATAACCTGGCTGCAGGTAGCAAAAGTTTCTCCTCCCCTCTTTTGAACGGCGCCCGCTGCTCATTCCTTTCCCAATGCTTTAAGGGTCAAAGTATTCATGGCTGCTACTTTGTGTGCAAAATCGCCTTTAAGGGTATTTCTGAAAAGCTGGAGGTTTCCGAGCAGGTCCTGAACCTGATCCGGCAGAGCCTCTTCGAGGTATTCGCGAAGGCGCTTGGCAAAGGTGGGCGACTTACCATTGGTGGAAATGCCAATCTTCAGGTCGCCTTTTTGAACCACCGCGCCCAGATAAAAATCGCACAGGTCGGGGGTATCGGCCACATTGATCAACAGGTGGCGCGCTTGTGCTGCCGCATGAATCCGATGGTGAAGCTCCGGGTTGTCGGTAGTCAACAGCACAATGTCCCGGTTGTCGAGGTCGTTCCAGATAAAATTGCGCGGGATTAGCCGGATACGTGGATTGTCGGCTACCAGCTCAACGAGCTCGGGCCGGAAGTAACCTGCTACCACCGTGATACGCATTTGGGGACTGTTGCGTAACAAGGCGCTGATTTTTTCGAGGGCTACATTCCCTCCTCCGACCACCAACACCCGTAGCTGGTCGAGTTTAAGGAAAACAGGAAACAATTGATTTTCGTGAGACATAATTGTTGAAATAAGGAGTCAGGAAAAGGCATTAACTGCGCTGTGAACGTGAGCAACCTGGGCTTGAAATTGGGCATGACTGGCGGCCACCTCACCTATCACAATAATGGCCGGAGCATCTATCTGTGCCTCCAACGCTCTGGCCAGAATATCATTTACACGCCCAAGTACATGCCGCTCCTCGGGAAGGGTACCGTTTTGGATAATGGCCACCGGAGTTTCGGCCCTGCCCCAAAAACTAAATTCCGCTACAATCTCAGCCAGTTTACGCGTACCCATAAGGATCACCACGGTGGCCTTTGATTGTGCAGCGAGGGCAATGTCGGCGGATAACTCCCCTGCCTGGGTGGTACCGGTCAGCACCCAAAAGCTTTCACTTAGCCCGCGCAAGGTTACCGGAATACCCTGCATGGCAGGTACAGCTATGGCACTGGTGAGCCCGGGAACTACTTCTGTCGTGATTCCATGCCCGGTAACAAATGCTATTTCTTCATGGCCTCGCCCAAACACGAAGGGGTCTCCGCCTTTCAGCCGCACCACATGCCCAAACCTGCGGGCATAGGCCACGAGCTGCTGGTTGATCTCATCCTGGCTGAAGGCGTGCTGCCCCACCCGCTTGCCCACATAAATAAGCTGTGCCTGTCTGGGTACATAATTGAGGAGCTCATGGCTGGCCAGCGCGTCGTACAGCACCACATCGGCCGAGGCCAGGGCGCGGATACCTTTCAGTGTAATCAGTTCCGGATCGCCGGGGCCTGCGCCTACGAGGGTAACCCGTGGATGTGGAGCAGGAATTTTTTTTAAAATCATAATAGGGTAAAAAATCGGACAATAAGAATTTGTACCCGGCCAAAACCGGGCATAAGAAGCATACAGTTGACATCCTGGTAAACCCAAGGATTGGGGTAAAGGATCGGCCCTACTTTTGGGAGAAAGCAGCGTCTGGATCAGGCAAAGGTTGCAGGTTGAAGATCACCTGGTGAAAGGCCAGGGCCCGCGACACATACGCTTGCGCAAATGTTTCTGAGGGTTCATAGTGGTTGATTTCCTGCACAAAATCAGGGAAAGATTTACCGCCGAGGTTCACTTCACCGGTGTCGATGTACAGCCTTTGAAATTCCTCCATGATGAGCGCCTGGGTATTGGTAGCACCGTTTTTGCGCAGCAATACGGCTTTAGCACTGTGTATCAAGGCACTGTAGGCGTGATAAATGGCATCGGCCCAGGCCGAATGCTTTAGTGCCAGGTGCGCCCAACCCAGTTTTTCTTCTGCTTCGAAAAGCAACGTAGCTACCAGGTCAATGATGACTCCGGCGCATTCTCCCACTTCTGTTTTCAGCAAAAAACGCTCTTCCTGATACCAGTCGATGAAATCGGGGGCAGCTACATTTTTCAAGTCCGCGAGGGGACGCAGGAGGGTATAGAAATAGTTTTTTCCGCCGGCCCGCTGGTAATAATCAGCAAAGTATTCCCCCTCCAGGGCATGGGCTTCGTAGTCGGTGAATAATACACGCAGCACATCGGGGCCCCGCTTACTGGGCACCTTAATCACCTTATCGGCCATTGCATTGCTCCCTGATACAGCAACCCTGCCTCCCAATAACACCTGAAGCGCGGGAAGTACGTGCCCCTCCGCGGTTTTGAGTGAACTGCCGTGAAAGCCTATACTGGCTATGGCATGTTGGGCGCAGGAGTTGGGGCAACCGCTGATTTTGATTTTGATATCCCAGTTATGTATAAGGTCGGGGAACTCCAGCTGCATCACCTCCTCCAACTTGCGGGCTATTCCTGTGCTGCTGGAAATACCCAGGTTGCAGGTATCCGTGCCCGGGCAAGCCGTAATATCCGTGGCAGAATCAAAACCAGGGGCAGCCAAACCCAGGACTTCGAGTGCTTCAAACAGGGCTGGCAGGGCCTCGGGGCGAACTGACCGCAGCAAAAAACCCTGGTTTACCGTCACCCGAATATCATCAGCCGTAAATTCCTCCACGATATCGGCCAGCAGGCGGGCCGTTTTGCTGGAAATATCTCCTATCTGCACCTTGAGGTAGACGCCAAATAGTTCCGGTTGCTTTTGTTCAAAGACATTGGTGCTGAACCAATCGTCGTACTTTTTCAGGTCTGACACAGCGGGTTGCGGGTAAATTTTACCCTCAGGTTGCGGATCAGCAAAAGGAATCAGGTCCTGCTCAATGGGCACAACCTGGGCTTTCAGCGCCTTGCGTTCAACGGCCACGAGCCGCAGCAATTCTGTCAAACCAATTTCCTGCAATAAAAACTTCAGCCTCGCCTTCATCCGCCGGTTGCGTTCTCCGTAGCGATCAAACACCCGCAAAAGTGCTTCTGCAAAAGGAATGATCTGGTCTGTTTCCAAAAAATCAAAGGCTTCTTCTGCCGGATACGGTATAGCGCCAAGGCCTCCGCCGACTACCACCCGAAATCCTCTTACTACTTGTCCGTCCACTTCTTTTACCCGTGGGAGAAATCCGATGTCGTGGAAAAAGGTAAAAGCGGAGTCGTCGTCGCTGGACGAAAAGGCAATCTTGATCTTCCTGCCCATCTCCTGACAAACGGGATTCCGGAGAAACCAGGTAAAAAAACTGTGGGCATACGGAGATACATCAAAGGGCTCCTTGGGATCGATACCGGCTGTAGCTGAGGCAGTTACATTGCGAACTGTATTGCCGCACGCTTCTCTGAGGGTAATTTGCTCCGCTTCCAGTTTAGCCCAAAGTTCGGGGGTCCGGTCAAGGCTTACGTAGTGAATCTGGATATCCTGCCGGGTAGTGGCATGGAGATTACCGCTGCCGTATTCCTCAGCAATATCGGCTATCCGGCGTAGCTGCCGGGCCGTCATTCGCCCGTAAGGGATTTTGATACGAATCATTTGTACGCCGGGCTGGCGCTGACCGTATATGCCGCGTGCCAGGCGAAGGCTTCGGAATTTTTCATCCGTTATTTCCCCTTCCTGGTACTTTCTGATCTTTTGTTCGAGGTCGAGGATTTCCTGCTCAACCACAGGGTTTTCCAGTTCGGTTCTGAAACTTTGCATACAATTTACTTATCGGATTTAAGCCGCAAATACGTTGACAATCAGGCCATTGACCTGTTGATAGGAAAATAAGAAAGGGGGAGATGTCGGCCATACTATGAGGCGGACAATTAATTTTAAGCAAATGGACTCCTCTGCCTGTATCCCTCGGAAAGCGACTGGAAGGGAAAACACCTTGCCTGCCTCACCCGGGTGAGAATCAATAGGAGGCAATCAGAAAATTGAAAGAGGTACCCGAAGTAGATACGTTAGCCTATTGCCCTTAAATGGGGCTACAACACCAAAACCAGCATGCACAGCGCTTAGAGGCGCTTTCTTTTGCGTTGACCGGTGAGTGGATGGCTAATAAAGTCTGCATGAAGATGCTGAATACATTTATGTCATCAAACTTAGGCTACTCCCGACAATTATCCAACTTTTCTCGTGAAATAATTTACATATGATATTCAGACATCTTGAATGCTTCAATTGCCAACAGAATTTAATGCTGGTTTTTCTTACTTTGCCTACACCTGTATATGAGTGCATGGCATGCTGCTTGTAAATAATAAACGGGCTTATCGTGCTGAAAATCAGCAAATCAGCGCACCACCTTTTCCAAAATAATCAGAAAATACAGATATAATCTTTAGCAACCTTTGGAAAAAAGAATCCCTATCCCGATATTTGCGCTCCGTTTGTACTAATAAGTTCAGTCATGCCTCGCGTTTGCCAGATCACCGGAAAGAAAACCATTTTTGGAAATAACGTTTCCAAAGCCAACAATAAAACCAGCCGCAAATTTGCGCCTAACCTTCAGAAGAAGCGTTTCTACCTTCCTTCAGAAGATCGCTGGGTTTCTATGCGTGTAAGCGCCAAAGCCATTAAAATCATCAATCGTCGTGGTATCGAAGCGGTACTGAAAGACGTTCGTAAAGAAGCGCTGTCTGCTTAATCAGGTATGACGCCTTACCCTATACATGCTCAAGTTACTTTCGGGTAATTTGAGCATTTTCTTTTATTGCCTCAGGCAACCCGCCAGGCATATTCCCGGATAAGTTAGTAGGACAAAACCACGCGGATGCAGACTTCTCTCACAATACGCTTTGCTTTTACAGCCTTGCTGGCTTGCTTCTTTTCTTTCCAGGCCAGCGCCCAGCTTACCAGCAGGTCAGGCTTTCCTGCTCCTCCCAGCGATGGAACCGCCCTTCGCCAGTTTCCCTGTGCCGGCATCACGGTGATGGACGAAAGATTCGATGCTGATACACTGCCAGCCGGATGGGCAGCGATTGACTACGACAATCAGGTTCCCCGTCTGGAAATTCAGGGACTGATCGGCAAAGGATGGGAGAGCCGTGTGGATTTCAAAAACGCCAATAACCGTGTACTGGCTTCTGCATCCTGGTATGAAGACACCACAGTAGCCAGCGACGACTACCTTATCCTGCCTAAAACCCTGCTCGATGGCAACATTTGCTTTTCGTGGTATGCCTACTCCCAGGACCAGTTTTACCCCGAGAGCTACGAGGTGCGTATTTCAACCACTACGCCTGATTCCGCCGGATTCATGGCCAATCCTGCTTTGGCGGTAGTAGCTGCTGAAAGCTACGACATCAATTACCGCTCCATCAACCTGAGCGCTTACACCGGCCAGGAAGTATACCTTGCCTTCCGGCATACTTCGTTCAACCAGTTTATACTGGTTATCGACGACATTCGGCTTGCCCAGATAAACGCCCTTGACCTCGCCATGCTTTCCTTCGATATTCCGACAGGCAATGCCGGGGACGACTTTGAGATACGCGGCGCTTTCCGCAACGCCGGATCAGATACCATCAAAACCGATACCGGCCTTTTCCTCGGTTTTCAGATCAATGGAGGCGATCCTAAACTTTACCTCCGCCCTGACACCGTAGTGCTCATTGCCAACGATTCTCTTCAGTTTCTGCACGACTCCATCTGGACCCCCGCCAATGACGCAGTATACCTCCTCAAGGTGTGGGTGAGTGCTATAGCAGGTGACAACAACCCGCTGAACGATACCCTTTATTTCTGGGTAGGCATCGGAACCAAAACGGCACTTGACCCGGAAAAATTTGGCAGAAATATCCGCCTTTTCCCCAATCCTGCCTCAGATCAAGTCCAGATTGAACTGCCCGCAGCAGACCAGTTAGCCGAGTTTTCGTTGCTGGATATACATGGTAAGGTCATGCAGGTACCTTTTGAAACCCAAGCCTCCTCTACCCGTGTCGAAGTAGGCCAATTACCCAAGGGTATTTACTTATTAAATATCGTCAATAAAAAGGGGGAACGCGCCGTTTTGCGGTTGGTTCGGGACTGAGGACAGAAATAAATGGCGTGCAAATCGGCACGCCAAAATCAGAAAACGGGTGTTGGGAAACGGCTAATCGATAGCAGTTTTCATTCAAACCTCTTACCGGAAAGCCAAACGTTTACGTGTGAAAACCCGTATCTTTCCGACGTAAAAAGCACCTTCACCGAAATCGCCAATCCGCTCTACGATGTGGTTTTTCGCTACATGATGGAGGACAACCGTGTGGCACGGCTGTTTTTGAGTGCTGGTTTGGGCAAAGAAGTCAAGGAGCTGGTTTTCAGCCCTATCGAATACAGCCGTAAAATTGGTGGTGAGGCCGGGATCACCGTTACCCGCATGGACTTCAACGCCCGTATCCGGCAGGTGGACGGAACCCAATCTGAGGTACTGATAGAGCTGCAAAAGGCCAAGTTCTACCACCAGATCATGCGGTTTCGCAGCTACCTAGGCAAGCAATACCAAAATCCGCAAAACATAGATTCCGTAGGCGATCCGTTGCCTATTTACCCGGTTTATATTCTGGCAGAGGCGTTTACCGATCAGAAAATACCTGTTTTTCAGGTTTCCAGAGGATACATCGACGTAGCGACTAAGGCGGCTATTGCCGAAAAGCATCCCTTTATCGAAGCATTGACCCACGATGCCACCATCATTCAGGCCGATCACCTGAAAGGGAACCGACGCACCGAACTGGAAAAATTTCTAAGCATTTTCGATCAGTCGTCTCAAACCGACGCCAAAGGCCACATCCTCAGCCTCAACGAAACCGACTACCCCGAAGCCTACCAACCTGTGATCCGACGCCTGCACAAAGCCCTCCAAAACCCCAAAATAGAAGAAGACATGGACCTGGAGGACGAAGTGCTCAACGAATTTCACAAAAAAGACGAACAACTGGCCGCCACTAAGCTCCAGCTGGAAGAAGAAAAGCAAAGGGCGGAAGCGGCTATTCAGCGCGAAGAAGAAGAAAAGCAACGGGCGGAAGGTGAGCGTTCATCAAAAAACGCACTCATTCGCAGATTACACGCCATGGGTCTCGGCCTTGCAGAGATTGCTGCGGCTGCTAATATGACCCAGGAGGCTATCTCCCAGGTACTTGATCAAGATAATTGACGAATATTATTGTTGCCGGGAGATACCGAAATCCGAGATCACGCCGAAAACAACTACCATTTTGATAAGATTACCGGGGTTTTTTTTACAAAAACTTCAAGATTAGCCGCACTTGCGTATTTTTGCGCGGTTAAGTAAACACATGGAATATTCACGTCTGATTTCACAGCTGGAGGAGTCTTCTACCCTGGCCCTGGCCAAGCGCGTACGGGAGCTCAAAGCCGCAGGCCGCGACGTTATCGGCCTCACCCTCGGCGAACCTGATTTTGACACCCCGGTTCACATCCGGGAAGCCGCCAAAAAAGCCCTCGACGACGGGCATACCCACTATGGCCCTGTTTCCGGTATTCCGGAGCTGCGCGAAGCCATTTCGATGAAGTTCAAACGTGACAATGGCCTGGATTACAAACCAAGCCAGATCCTGGTTTCCACCGGCGGCAAGCAGTCGCTGTACAACAGCATACTTTCGGTTCTCAACCCTGGAGACCATGTGGTACTGCCTGCTCCTTACTGGGTTTCTGTCCGCGCTATGCTGTTTCTGGCAGAGGCCGAGGTGACCGAAGTGGTGGCCGATATCTCTAATGGGTTCAAGGTAACTCCTGAGCAACTGGAGGCCAGCATGCGCCCCGATACCAAACTGGTGCTCTTCAACTCGCCTTCTAACCCTTCAGGAGGAGTTTATTCCCGCGAGGAGTGGACCGCAATCGCAGCCGTATTGGCCAAGTTTCCCAATTGCCTCATTATCTCCGACGAGATATACGAATATCTGGTGTTCGACACCGAGCACATCAGCCTCGCCAGCTTCCCGGAACTTTACGACCGCGTAATCACCGTAAATGGCTTTGCCAAAGGCTATGCTATGACCGGCTGGCGCCTCGGCTACCTGGCCGCAGCTCCTGCCATCGTTGATCTCTGCGAAAAACTCCAGGGTCAGTGTACTTCCGGTACCAGCACGTTTTCGCAATATGGAGCCGTTGCTGCGCTTACCGGACCGCAGGAGTCTGTAGTTGACATGCGAAATGACTTCCGCCAGCGCCGCGATATTCTTTATCCTTTGCTGAAAGAGATTCCCGGCCTGGAGGTAAATTTGCCCGACGGTGCCTTCTATTTCTACCCGGACCTCAAGGCATTTATCGGTAAAAAAAGCCCCAAAGGCGAAGTAATGACCGATGTGGATGCCATTTGCTTGTACCTGATCGACGAAGTAGGACTCGCGCTGATCCCCGGTAGCGGATTTGGCACCTCCACCCACGTGCGCATTTCCTATGCATACGCCCAACCTGTGCTGGAGCAGGCTGCTGCCCGGATGAAGGAAGGTTTGCTACGTCTCTCTTAATTGCTACCTGATTGATAACCACACTTCAGCTTCAGCAGCTCATCGACACCTGCCCCAAACTTCGGGTAATGGTGGTGGGCGACCTGATGCTGGATCGATACCTCTGGGGCCGGGCCGACCGCATTTCGCCTGAAGCTCCGGTCCCGGTGGTAGAGGTCATTAAGGAAGAAAACCGCCCCGGAGGTGCCGCCAATGTGGCCCTGAATCTTCGCACCATGGGTGCCGAAGTCATTGTGTGTGGACTGGTAGGCAAAGATTCCGATGGCGACCTGCTCCTCGACCAGGCCCGGATACACGGCTTCCGCCAGGAACTGATCTTTGCTTCTCCCAACCGCCGAACCACCGTGAAGGTGCGGGTACTGGCAGGTACTCAGCACCTGCTTCGGGTTGACAGGGAAGACAAATTCCCTTTAAGCGCAGAAGAATCCGCTCTGCTTACTGCAAAAACTATCGCTGAAATCGCCAGTTGCGACGCGATTGTTCTCGAAGATTACGACAAAGGCCTCCTTCAGCCCGACTTTATTCAGGCCCTGATTCAGGAGGCTAACCGGCAAAACAAGCCTGTTTTGGTCGATCCTAAGTTCCGCCAGTTCTGGCAATATGCGGGTTGTACGGTATTTAAGCCCAACCTCAAGGAACTTAACGAAGCTCTGGGCCTTTCCCTGGTAAAAAACGACCTTTCGGGAATAGCAGATGCATCCCGTTTGCTTCAGGAACGTATGCCACACACCTATACCCTCGTGACGCTTAGCGAGCAAGGCATGCTGCTGGTGCCTACGGGTGAAGCGGCCATTCATATTCCGGCGCATCCCCGGCAAATCTCCGATGTATCGGGTGCAGGTGATACCGTGGTTGGGGTTGCGGCATTGTCGTTGGCAGCAGGGCTCGAAATGAAACAGGCCGCATACCTGGCCAACCTTGCGGGCGGACTGGTATGCGAAGTGGCCGGGGTAGCCCCCATTACCCCAGAATGGCTGGCAGGGGCATTGCCCAAAAGTTAATTACAGGTGCTTTTTTAGTTTTTCCATAAGCCGAAGAAACGGCTTGGTGTTTTGCATAACGTAAAAATGCAATGAAGGCGCTCCGCCTTCCAACAGTTCCAGCGACTGCTTGTAAGCCCAATCGATTCCTACCTCAATTTCCTCGGCGCGGGTTTTGGCCGCCAGCATCCTGTCGGTGAGCTCTTCCGGAATATTGATATGAAAAATGGAAGGCAATACCGTCAACTGCTTCTTCGAGGTCATGATTTTAACACCGGGAAGGAGCGGAATTTCGATGCCCATGTTACGCGCACGCTCCACGAACTCAAAATACTTAGGGGTATCGTAGAACATTTGTGAAACCCCGAAATGGGCTCCTGCTTCGGCTTTTTGCTTCAGGATATTGAGCTCAAAGCTAAGATTTGGGGCTTCAAAGTGCTTTTCGGGATAGTAAGCAACTCCAATGCAGAAATTGGTAGGTGCGGCATCAATCAGGTCTTCATCGAGGTACTGACCCGTGTTCATGGCTGTCAACTGGCGCACCAGGTCGATGGCGAAGTTGTTTACTGTGCGGTCAGATGGAATAGGACGCTGGTTGTGCTTATCGCCACGCAGAGCCATTACATTGTCGATTCCCAGGTAATTTAGCTCTATGAGGGCATCCTCTGTTTCCTCGCGGGTAAAGCCCCCGCAAAGCATATGCGGAACCGGGTTTACGGTGTATTTGTATTTGATAACGGCGCACAAGCCAAAGGTACCTGGGCTCTTGCGCTTTACTTTTCGCTTAAAGGTACCATCAGGCATTTCTTCCCAAATAGCCTCGGCTGCATGGCTGGTAACATTGATAAATTTTACCTGGTGAGGCAATACAGACTCTACGGCCTGGTGTATTTCCTCCACATTGCTCCCTCGCTTGGGTGGGATAATTTCAATGCTGACGAAGGGCTTTTTGGACTGAGCAAGGAGATCGGTAATTTTCATAGAAGACAGTTCGTGCTGGCGCAAATATAGCCCTTGGCACAGGTTTGCAACTGCAAAGCAATAAAAAATCAAAAAAAACAGAAATCAGGCCTGGCGAATGGCCTCTACGGGGTCCATGCGGGCAGCAAGGGTAGAAGGAATAACGCCTGCAACAAGCCCGATAAAAATCGACAAACCCAGCCCGATACTGAGGTCAAACAGGGAGTACACCACCCGAAAATCGAGGCCGGAAGCCTTGAGGGCAAGCTGGGCAAGTTCGCCAAACAGCACCACCAGTCCCATGCCCATCAGTCCACCCATGACACATACCACCACCGCTTCGGCCAGAAACTGATACAGAATAAACCGCTGGGTAGATCCCAGGGCTTTTTGCACGCCGATCTCGTTGGTACGCTCTTTAACGGCGATGTACATGATATTTCCGATAGAAAAGCCGCCGATGAGAATGGAAAAAATGCTGATGAGCCATCCCCCACTCCGCAGGGCACCGAACACAACGTCGAACTGCGCCATGAGTGATTCCTGTTTGTTGATGGCAAAATTGTCTTCCTGGCTGGGTTTCAGACCACGGCTCACCCGCATAATGCCGATGGTTTGGCTTTCTACCAAAGGAACTGATTCATAATCAATGGCACGAATGGTAATGACCTTCTCCACCCGGTTGCTGTTGATGTCGAACATATTGGCGAGAAGCTTGTAGGGCACCATCACGCGGTAGTCGCCGGAAGGGCCAGAAAACATTTTGCTCCCTTCGCGCTGAAGCACACCAATCACCAGCAACTGTTTGCCAGAGATAAGGAGGTATTTTCCCAAAGGATCTGTATCCCCAAAAAGCTCTGTAGCTACCTGGCTGCCGATCACACATACAGTCCTTGCCCGGTCAAATTCCAGGTCGGAGAGAAAACGGCCTTCGCTCATTTTGGGTGCAATGACCCGAGGAGCCTGCTCTGTCATGCCGGAAAGGTTGATCCCACTCATCGATTTTCCGCCGTACTTCACGGTCTGTCCATTTACACTGGCCTGAAACGAAACGCCGGCTATGTGGTCAAGACCCAAATCCAGGTGCTGGTAATCACGGTAGCTGACCTTGGGCCTGTTGATGAATTTGTACCAATCGCCTGAATTGTCTCTCCAGGGAAAATTATGCACAAAAATGGTGGTATTCCCCAATTCAGATAGGCTGGAGGTGATGTACAGCTCGAGCGAGTTAATCATCGTGAGGATGGCCGTGATGGCAAAAATGCCGGTAGCCATGCCGAACATGGTCAGCAAGCTACGGCTTCGATTTGCCCGAAGCGCTCCGGTTGCCAGCAGCAACCCTTCTTTGAAGAAATACCAGATTTTCACAGCCTTAAATTACATTAACTTTTAACCAACAGTTACCCCATAGCTTAACCTTTTGAAAAAATTCGGCCAACGCCTTTGCCGGTGCTTCCGTAACATGGACAGCTAAAGTATCGCGCAGGATGCACAGACCGTTTGGGCATGGCTATTGCGGGATGTATATTGTTGCTTTCGTTGTTGTTCCTTTGTGAAAATGCTATCATGAAAAAGTGGATGTTGATTTGGCTGGCTTTGCTGCCTGCGGGTTTGCGTGCTGATTTTCTTCTGATCCCGATGGATTATGCCCAGGCCGAGCACCTCAAAGCCTATGGGGTGGCCTATATGGTGCTGGAATACCAGGTAGAAGTGGAATGGCTGCTCAATTACCGCGGGGGGAGTTTTATGTTTCGATACACCCCTACTTTTGAGCAGGAATTGCAGATAAGGGGCATTAATTATGAGCGGATTTCAGATGGAAAAGCAGGCGATGTACTAACCTATGTCACTTCCAACGACGTGAATATGGACGCCGTAAAGCTCGAAAAAGCGCCCAAAGTGGCCGTGTATTCCCCCAAAAATAAACAACCCTGGGACGATGCCGTTACCCTCGCACTCACTTACGCCGAAATCCCCTACGAGATAGTGTACGACCCCGAGGTGCTGGACGGAAAACTTAAGGACTACGACTGGCTCCACCTCCACCACGAGGATTTCACAGGTCAATACGGCAAATTTTACGCTTCGTACCGCAATCATGCGTGGTACCAGGAGGAAGTGCGCACCCAGGAAAACACCGCCCGCCAGTACGGATTCACGAAGGTGAGCCAAATGAAACTGGCGGTTACCAAAATCCTGAAGCAGTTCGTAGAGGATGGCGGATTTCTCTTTGCTATGTGTTCTGCTACCGACTCCTACGACATTGCCCTCGCCGCCGAAGGCGTGGATATCTGCGAATCAATGTTCGATGGCGACCCCGCCGACCCCGCAGCCAACAGCAAAATGGATTATACCCGTACGATGGCCTTCAAGGACTTCGACCTCGTGATGAGCCCTTTTCAGTACGAATTCTCCAACATCGACTCTAATGTAGGCCGCACGGTTCCGGAGCAAATGGACTATTTCACTTTGTTTGATTTTTCGGCAAAATGGGACCCGGTTCCTACCATGCTTTGCCAGAACCATACCCGCACCGTGAAGGGCTTTATGGGCCAAACCACCGCCTTTCATACTTCTCTGCTCAAGTCAGATGTACTCGTGATGGGTGAGCTCAAAGCCTACGGTGAAGCCCGCTATATCCACGGAAACTACGGCAAAGGCATGTGGACCTACTACGGCGGACACGATCCTGAGGACTACCGCCACTACGTTGAGGAAGAACCCACCGACCTTTCGCTGCACCCCAATTCACCGGGTTATCGCCTGATTCTCAACAACATACTCTTTCCTGCTGCACAAAAGAAAAAGCAGAAGACCTGATCAGATTTAGCGGAGAATAAGGATCTGTATGCTCGGAATGGTGAGGTTAAAGATGCCGTAGCCGCCTTCGATGTTGGAGGGATAGGTTACCGGTTCTTTCAGCAACTGGGTAAACAGGCTGGTTCCGCTTCGCTGCCTTATCGTGAGAAAGTCGTAGTATGGCCGGCTGATGTTGGAGAGCGAAACCGCAAGGGTATCGCCAGGCCGGAAACTATCGTACGAAAGCGTATCCCTAAACGTAGCTGCGTTGAAAAGCTGGTCGCTGTAAATGGCTACCGGAGGGGTGTTGGTGGAGGTAAATAGCGACGCAAGCGCCGTACTGTCCGGAATCCTCAACCGGTAGGCATTGAACAGGTAGTAGTTGGTCTCAGCCGGATCCTCAAAATCAAAAGCCAGATCGACGAGGGTATCCCGAAAAACGGTGTCACCGAACGTAACCTGCTCAATCCGGTAAGCATAGCTCACATTGCCCAGGGGCACCACTGCCGTTACCTGCTCTACCGCTATCACTGAGGCACCGGTCAGGTAATCGAGCACTTTCAGGGTATAGGTTTGCCCCGGTACAAAGGTGGTATTGGTGGAAATAAATACCCCGGCACCTAACCTTTGCAGGGTATCGGTGTTGCCCCCGATGCTCAGGGTAACGAGGGCACTGTCCACGAGCAACCGGCTCAGTAAATCCTGAGAAACGCCCCCATTGAGGGTATCGGCGGTAGAGGTAAGGGCACTGAACGAGCGACTCACGTTCACGACCAGCAACCGATCGGTCAGCAGCTGGCTGGCTACCACGAGCTTTTCCTCGGCTTGCGGGATGTCAATTTCTACTTCTTCGGGAATACATCCGAAAAAAGAAGTACTGGCGAATAAAACGAGCGAAAGTATATAGAGCAGCTTTTTCATGGTTCAGGTGATTAAAATTCGAAATTCCAGGCAACAGAAAGCAAGCGCCCGATAAAGCTGGGCTGCGTGTAGTACAGGCCTCTTTCGGGAGAGGCATTGATGTTGACCCGGATGGGGGTAGGCGCGTTGAAGACGTTGTAGCAACCAAAAGTCCAGTCGCTGCGGAATTTTTTGGTGGGCTTGTTTGCCAGCGTCAGGTTTACATCAAAACGATTGGCAGCCGTGAGGCGTACAGCATTTCTTTCGCTGAAAATGGGGATAATTTCCACGCCATTGAGGCCGGGAGCGGGTACCAGGTACTGCCCGATCTGGGGCGTAAACCGCGAACCTGACAAGTATGAATACACCCCGGAGAAGGTCAGCCTTTTCGAAACCTGAAAAATGGAAACCACGCTCAGGTCGTGCCTGCGGTCGTATTTTGCCCAAAACGGCTGCCCTCCATTCAGTTCCTCAAACTGCCTTTGCGAAAAAGCGAGGGTATATCCGATCCAGCCATGCAGGCGCCCTTCGTCCCGCTTGAGCAAAAATTCAAATCCATAGGCTTCACCATTTCCCTGAAGCAGCTCTTGCTCGTAGTTGTCATTCAGAATCAGGTTGGCACCCTCGCGGTATTCGGTCAGGTTGCGCATCCATTTGTAATAAGTCTCAAATGTGAAGAGGGTGCCTATTTTCTCTAAATGGTAGGTATAACTTCCCGAAATCTGATCGGAATTCTGGGGTTTTACGTTTCGCGTAACGGGGTACCACAGGTCGGTAGGCAAAGCCACAGTGGAGCTCGAGACAAGGTGCAGGTACTGCGTCATACGGGCATAGCCCAGCTTGAAGGAGTTTTTCGGATTAAGCACGTAAACGGCTGATCCTCTGGGTTCTATCCCTGGATAAAATTTACCTTGTGTAAGCGCACCACTCAGGCGCAGACCATAATTAACCCGGAGTTTGTCGCTGAACTGGCGCTCGTGTTGGCCGTAGAGGGCTATTTCCTGGGTAAACTTGGCATCCGGATTCTGGCGGTCTATCAAGTCCTGGATATCGCCCACAGCGGTGATCACGTTGGGCCGGAAGCGGTGTACCGTAAACTGGCCGCCAAAGCGAAAGGTATTCTCCGGGTCTTTGTAAAAGGTGTAATCACTCTTTACGCCATAGTCCTGTACATTGGAGCCGATAAAGATGCTGTTTCCGGCAAATTCTCCGTTGATGTTGTACTTAAACCGGGTGAAAATGAGCGAGGTATTGGAGAACAACCTATTGCTGTAAAGGTGGTTCCAGCGCAGGGTAGAGGTGAGATTTCCCAGGCGAAAACCAAAATTAACGCCGCCCAGCCCTACAGAATCTTCCAGATTGGAAAGGGATTTCGGAGTATAGAGTACGTCATCGCCGAAATATCCGCTCAGGTACAGGCGGTCTTTTTCTCCCAAAAAATAATTGGCTTTGAGGTTGAGGTCGTAGAAATAATAGGGCACAGGCACTTTTATCACACTCAATACCTTGTCGATATAGGTTCTGCGCCCGCTGATAATGAACGAAGCCCTGTTTTTGAGGATCGGCCCTTCGACGGTCAGGCGCGAAGAAAGCAATCCGATTCCTCCACGAACATGAAATTTGTTAAGGTTGCCATCCTTCATCGTCAGGTCGAGCACCGACGAAAGCCGCCCACCGTACTGCGCCGGAAAACCGCCCTTGATCAGGTTGAGGTCTTTGAGCGCATCGGGATTGAAAACCGAGAAAAAGCCAAACAGGTGGCTGATGTTATAGACCACGGCTTCATCTAGCAGGATCAGGTTTTGGTCCGTATCGCCTCCACGAACGAGGATCGAGGTGGTACCTTCGGCCCCTTTCGTCACCCCCGGCAAAAACTGGATGACCTTGATCACGTCGGTCTCCCCGCCAATAGTGGGAACGAGGCGTATGTCCTTCATATTCAGGTGAATCTGGCTCATTTGCGTCGATTTCACCTCGCGGGCATTGGCATCCTGTGCGGCGGTAATCTCCACTACCTGCATGGTAGCAATAGAAGGATTAAGCCGTTGGTCCACTTGCACGTCTGCCGTCAGGTCAAACCTTACAGTGTCAGCCTTATAGCCCACATAGCTAAAAACTACCTCGTAGGTACCAGCCGGAAGGGTAAGCGAAAAAAAGCCGTAGCTGTTGGAGAATGTACCCCGTTTGGGATTGAGAGAATAAACGGTGGCCCCGATCAGTGCCTCGCCCGACTCAGCTTCGCGCACATACCCGCTGAGGGTGATGTTTTGGGCAAAGGCGATCGAAGGAAGCATTAATAACCACACCCAAAGTTTGGCTGAATTCATACATTTTTTCTTTTGAGCAACAGACCTGAAGGTAAACAAGAGAGATGCATCCCCTCCGCTATTAATGAATAAACGTGTGACCTTGGCTTCATAACGTGTGAACCAAGGGGGAAGTAGTCTTACTTTTATCTTTGAAAATTTCCCAAAATTCAGGCAGGAGGTAGAGGCCTCCCGCCTCTCCCATCGGTTAGCGCCGGTTAAGCAGCCACCTGGCGGGGTCCACAAATTTATCGGGTGTTTTGTAAATCAGGAAATGAAGCAGGGTTTCGCCTGTGCGTGGATCGGTACGTACTTTCCCGATCAAATCCCTCGAATTCACTTTCTGGCCCACCTGTACCACCACATCGGTGAGGTTGTCGTACACCGTGCGGTACGATCCGTGCTGAATAATCACCACTTCTCCACCCAAAGGGATGGGCTGAACGCCGGTCACCACGCCTTGATAAACAGAACGTACTTCCTGCCCGCGCACCGTACGGATCTGCACGCCATCGTTCACTACCTGGTTGCCAAAGGCATCTTCAGAAGTGCCAAAAGGGGTAACAATAAATGCTTCCCGCGAAGGCACCGGCCAGGCAAGTCCACCCCGGCTTTTTTCAAAACTCCCTTTATCAATCCCTGCTTCCGGGTCGGGATTCGTACCCGATTCCAGCAGGTTGATCTTCGGGGTAGGAATGGTACGGGCGGTCGTTCCTCTTTTTTTGATTTCGGTCATCAATTGCTTTTGCTCCGACTCGGTAGCAATTAAGCGCGTGGACGCTTTTCCCCGGCGAGAAAGGAGGTCCCGTTTTTCGGTTACCCTTCGCTCCAGGTCCTTGCTTTTCATTTCCAGAAAAAACTGCGCCTGCCGGATAAGGTTGATCTGACTGGCGCGGTAGCGAATGTATTGTCGGTAGTAAATGGCGCGATAGAAGGCGTCGGTGAGGTTTTTGGCGCTAAAAAGCAGCACCCAGAAGTTTTGCTTACCGAGCGACTTGTAGGTAGCACGTGCAGTACGTGCGTAGCCGCTGCGGATATCGTCGAGGTCGTCCTGCAACTGGCAGATGGTTTCTTCTGCTTCGGCAATTCGTTGAGAATTAAGTTCAATCTCAGTCTCAAACTGTACGATCAGTGACTTGGTGAGCTTTATTTCCCTGCCCATGACGCTTACATCGGTGGTACCAGGCAGCTCGCTTCCTTTCGATTCTTCCCTGAGTTTACGCGCCAACTCCAGCTCCTCTTCTATCCCGCCGCCCGAGCCGAACGACTGCTGCGCCGATAGGGAGATACAGTTTAGTACGAGCAGGGTTGCCAACAAAAGGCCGAAGCGGAATCTAAGCATGCTATTCTACCTTGGTTCTCTGGTATCCGTCCGGAATTTCGAAAGAAAACGTGAGATTTTGGGGGTTAAGTTCCACCTTGGTGTGCTCAAGCCCCAGGGTAAAAAGCTGGGGAGCGGTCACTTCGAGGCGGCTTTTCTGGGGCATCTGGGTATTTGATACCTCCTTAAAATCTTCGTAACTGATGCTGGAATGCTGCTGGCGGGTTGTGTTGTCCGTGATAATGGAAACGGGCTTAAAGTCTTCACCACTAAGCACATACGTAAAATTAGTACCTGCTTTTTCGCCCTTAAATTCCCAATCCTTGTTGGGCAAATGAAGGGTATTGAACTGCTCGGGGATAAGGTGCAGGTTGCCCAGCAGGAGGTCCTGAATCAACGAAAAATTCGCATCCAGCCCGGTAAATTTAGCAGCAAGCCCATAGCCCGAAACCTGATAGGTATTGTTGGTTTTGTTCAGCACATAAATCGAATCCTGGGTTACAAGCATCCGGAGGGCTTCGAAACCAAACTTGGTAAACCGCACCAGCATCAGGCTGTCTCGCAGGATCTGTGCGCGGTAGCTCACCACCATGTTCAGGTTTTGAGCAGGCACATCAATTTCGGCTTTCCCTGAAATCATCAGGGATTCGAACACCAGGTTTTCGGCTTTGGCAGCCTCCAGGGCACTTTTTACCACCCGGTCACTTTTGCCACCAGCTACCGACTTGGTGGTTTTGCATCCGCTGAGCCATGCCAGGGTAATCAGGCCGATAAAAAGGAAGTTTCCTATGCGCATACAGTGATTTTTCGCCGGTTATGGCTTTGTTTTTGGCAAAGATAGTGCCGGGCAAAGTGTCAGGGTTGTAATTTTTTTTGCAAATCAAAATGCCCGCCTTCTACCAGGGCCTGGTTCCAGGCATCTTTGGCTTCCTGCATTTTTCCTTCCTTGAAAAGTACATCCCCGTAATGCTCCAAGTAGATAGGTTGAGGCGAAATGGCAGCCAATTGTAGCCATATAAGGGCATCGGCATATTTTCCCTGGCGGTAGAGTAGCCATCCGTACAGGTGCTGAAAAGGGGGTAAGGCGCCCTGGGTAGCAGCGGCCATCTGGGCTTGTGAAGTCGCTTCTTTGATCTTATCGGGTTTTTCGGACAAAGAAAGCGCATACAGGAAATGCGCAAATACGTTCAACGGCTGGAGCACAAGGGCTTCTTTGTATAATTTTTCGGCCTCGGCAGGATTTCCTTCCAGCTCCGTAATGCGGCCCAGGATAGCGGTTACTTCTGCTTTCATCCCAGATTGTTCTTCGGATATCCTCAGGATTTTTTCCAGGTTTGACCGGCCCTCTTCCAAATCATTGGTAAATGCGCAGGCCAGCCCGTGGAAGAATAGGTATTGTTTTTCATTGGGGAAATAATCGAGCGCATTGCCCGAATCTTTGTACAGCGCGGTATAGTCCTCAATCCGAAAAGAAGCGGCCATCAGGGCATTCCACGAGCGCTCCTGCGTAGGGGCCAGCTCCAGGGCCTTACGGTAGTAAATCCTCGCAGAATCAGGTCTGTTGCTTTGCACCATCACATCGCCTTGCAATTCGAGGGCGGCAGAGGACTGCGGGTGCACTTCCAGCAAAATACGGATCAACGCACTGATACGCTCCAGCTGGGGCTTACTTTCCTGCGGGGTCACCTGGCTACGCAGAGTCCCTATCAGCGAAATTTTCTGAACAGGGTCGAGGTCAGGGTTGCGAAACGCGGCAAAAAGAAAGGAATCGGAACGAATCTGATCGCCTTTGATGCGGTAGTAGTCGGCCAGGGTAAGTAAGGCAAATCCGTTTTGCGGATCAATTTTGAGCATCGACTCCAGCACAGCCATGGCGGAATCGGGCTGATTGAGCAAGGTATAGAGGTGGTATTGCTCTATGCGGTAGTCGGGATTAAACGGATCGAGCATGATCAGGCGGTTGCAGGACTCCAGCGCGGCAGCTGTTGACCTCGAACGAAGCAGAATGTCAAAGCGCTCCTGCTCCTGAGACTGATTGTAGGATACGTCCGGCCGGGTAGCCAGGGTTTTGGTCGCCTGATCGGGTTGGCGGTTTTGGAGAAAAAGCGACGCCAGGTCCAGCCGGGCTTCCGCATTTAGCGGAAAATGCGCCACAGCCTGCTGCTGAATATCGATGGCCTGACGGTAATCGCCTTGCCCTACATATACTTCCTTGAGCAGGTAGTAGTACCAGAAATTTTCGGGATCGGCCTGCAGTGCGGCACGTGCATGGGGCACGGCATCATCAAATCGCTTGACAATCAGCAGGGTACGCGCCAAGGCAAACTGGGCTGCGGCATGGCCGGGCGATTCGGCTACCACAGCCGAAAAAGCATTTATGGCTTCGGGATATGCCCCGCGCATGAGCAAAGAGCTGCCTTCGAGGTAGTTGGCTTCCACCTGCGACTTCCCGAGCGGTGCACCGGGGGAAGGGCGGGTGGTCGTGGCTGTCTTGGTTGTACGGCAGCCCACACCTGCGCTTAACAGCGTCAGGACTACCGCTAAAATCATCCCCTGTTTCAATTTCCAATTGTGCATCATACCCGCCACTTGCGCTACTGTATCTTTCAAATTAACGAAAAATTGCAAACTACTTTCCCGTATGTCCAAATCCGCCTGCACCCCGCTCGGTTTCTTCGAGGGTTTCGACCTCCAGCCACTCAGCCTGCAATACCGGCCCTATTACTATTTGGGCTACCCGCTCCCCCTTCAGCACCGTAAACGGCTCCTGACCAAGGTTGATGAGGATGACGCCTACTTCGCCGCGGTAGTCGGAGTCGATGGTACCCGGGCTATTGAGGCAAGTAAGGCCATGCTTGAGGGCAAGGCCACTGCGTGGGCGTACCTGTGCTTCGTAGCCGATAGGCAATTCGATAAACAGCCCGGTAGGGATAAGTGCACGATGGCCAGGATTAAGCACCACAGGGTCGGCATTGTTGGCGTGTAAATCCATGCCTGCTGCGCCGCTGGTTACGTACCGGGGCAGGGCGTTGCCTGATTTATTTACAATTTTTACGGGAACCATGCCCAAATATACGGCTCAAACCGCAGCTTCAATGGCTTTGGCCAGTGCAAAGTCTTTATCGGTGAGGCCTCCGGCGTCGTGGGTACTCAACCTGATTTCTACCCGGTTGTACACATTGGACCATTCGGGGTGATGGTCGGCCTTCTCAGCCAAAAGGGCTACCCTGCTTATGAAACCAAAAGCAGCCACAAAGTCCTTGAACTTGTATTTTTTCTGAATGCCGTTTGATTCAAATGTCCATTCCGGAAGGTTTTCCAGCAACGGGGCTGCTTCCTGGGCGTTGTAAGTTTTCATTTCGGTACGAATTTTGGGTAATTTTAATTTAAAGCAAATGTTTATACCCGAAAGAAAGTGCTTTGCGAAAAAACTGAGGATAATCCCTCAAAAATCAAGGAAATCAATCCTGTAAATCCCGCAAATCATAAAAATCTTAGTATAAATTGCTATTACTATAAACCCAATACCTATGATAAAGTTGCGACTTCTTTTTAGCCTCCTCCTAATTACCGGCTTTTGGGCACAGGCCCAGGAGGTAAATTTTTCAGGAAAAATCACCCACCCCGCCGGCGAACTGGTACGAATCAGCTGGGGAATCAACCCATTGAGCGAAGATCGGGTTTCGCATGAAGCCAAAGTAGGTGAGGATGGCAGTTTCCAGATGAAATTTGCATTGGACAAACCCCACGAAGTAGTTTTTCGCCACGGTGAAGAGAGCAGCACCATTTTTCTTCACCCGGGCGATGTATTAAAACTGAGCGTTGATGCCGAAAAATTCGACGAAACGCTGAAGGTAACAGGTACCACGCCCGGTGCCAACGACTCCAGGTTTCTGGCTGCCTGGTTCCTGCGTTTTCAAGATATGCCTGCACAACAAACATATTACCAAAAGCTCAAAGACCTCGAAGGCGAGGCTTTTCTGGAATGGAGAAACGGGCTTTGGAAAAAGCAAACGGCCTATCTGGATTCTTTCGCCCGCAAAACCCCGTTGAGTGCCGATCTAAAAAAGTACATGGCCTTTAGGTTGGATTTTTCCAGAAGAGGGGACCTGCTTGTCTATCCCGGTTATCACCATTACCTGAATAAGCTCGAAACTGACGTCCCAACCGACGGCCCCACCATTAAGTATGTAATGGGCTTACCCCTCACTGAAGACAAAGCCGTTGGCTCATCCGAGTACCTCGATTACCTCAACAGCCTGGTTTCTATTGCCAGCCAATCGACTGAAAGTGTAGAGGAAAACGATAATCAAAGCTACTTCAGAAATAAGCTGGCTAATATTCAAACCCTGATTCCAGAAGGACCATCCAGGGACCTCGTCACCGGCCAGGTACTGAAAGACATCTGCGAAGACGGGGCCATCAAAGCATTTGACAGCCAGATTCAGGCTTACCTGGAGCAGCAAAAGGGCTCGTCCTATGGCGAATCTGTAAAAAAGATCTACTCCGTGATGGAGAAACTAAGTGATGGAAATCCTGCGCCTGCCTTTACCCTAAAGGACCTGACCGGACAAGAGGTGAGCCTTTACGACTTTAAAGGAAAAGTTGTTTACCTCGACTTCTGGGCGAGCTGGTGTGGCCCTTGCCGCGCTGAAATGCCTGCTTCGCACGAATTGCAAAAGCAGTTTGAAGGCGAAGAAGTAGTCTTTATCTATGTATCGATCGACGACTCCGAAGCTGCCTGGCGCAAAGGCATGGAAGAACTGGAGTTGACGGGCACCCTGCTCTTGGCACAAAGCTGGGAGCACGAAATGCCCCTTGCCTACCACATTCAAAGCATTCCACACTACGTGCTGATCGACCGCTACGGCAAGCTCGTGGCTTACAACGCGGCACGTCCCAGCTCTGGTGATGTGGTGGTGAAGCAAATTCAGGACGCCCTGAGCAAGCCCTACAAAGGCGGCGTTCGATAAGGCCAAATTGTCCCGCACATGACCGGAAAAACGAACCGGGCATCATTTTTGATTACTCATTCGTACACCGCTAAAATTGAACTCCATGAAGAAAATGTCTGTTCTGCTCACCCTGGTGCTGATCTCCTCGCTGATCTTTGCACAATCTGAGCGCAATACGCCCCTCCTCGCGCAGGCTACAACCGAAGCTGAAAGTCCCGCACCTACTTTTTCGCTCAAAAACCTGGCTGGAGAAACGGTAAACCTGTCTGATTTTCAGGGCAAAGTAGTCTATATCGACTTTTGGGCCTCCTGGTGCGGACCTTGTCGCTATGAAATGTCCTTCTCCCATGCTTTACAAGAGGAGTTTACTGGCAATGAGGACGTGGTTTTCATGTACATTTCGCTCGATGAAAACGAAGCAAAATGGAAAAAAGCAGCTGATGATCTCGGCCTGAAAGGCATTATCCTGCATGCCCCCGGAAAAGAAGACCAAGTAGGCAGCGACTACGACATCAAGTTCATTCCTCGCTACGTGATTATCGGCAAAGACGGTACCCTGATCGAAAACCAGGCCGCGCGCCCCAGCCAAAAAAGCGAAGCCGTAAAGCAGATTCGCAAGGCGCTGGACCGGAAAGCATAGGTTAAAAGAAGGTAAATGATTGAACAGGAGCCATCCCGGTTTTGGGGCGGCTCCTTTTTTTATCGCTTCTTTTTCACTTTTCGGTATTGAAAGATCGTTTCGCGGTATTCGCCGCCCGGTTGGCGCATGGCCAGGAAAATGCGCATGGAGCTCTTCCCTGTTTTCCAAAAAGTAATACCGCTGAAATACACCTCCGATTTGGTGTACTTAATTAAGGGAAGCTTCAATACGGTGTCGGCGTTTTCCATGGGGGTAAGATCGGGCTGGTAGTGCCTGATGAGCATAATCAAGCTCGAATCGTGCTGCCGGATGGTCATCATCTCATAAAAAACGGGCTTTTCCCCTTTCACCAGGCGGTACATACCCATCATGGATTCCCCAACAGGATCACTCCATATTTCTTCAGAGCGGCCACCCAGGCCTGAGCCCGTCCAGCTTCCTGCAATCCAATCCATGTGGTAAACCGTGGCGTATGGGGCAACCAAAGAATCGGTAGCGAGGTAGGTATGATCGGTGAGTAAACGCTGCGCCACTGCGGGAAAAGCAGCTAACTGGGCAGATAGCAATAACAACAGCCGGGCAGGAGCGGAAAAGGAGAGGAAAAATTGCTTCATGGCAGACAGCTGATAAGAAAAGCTGGCAGGTTTTCACCTTTTAAAGTCGGAATTCTCAAATGGCCTTTGAGCTCCATTTCGGGCAAATCCTTACCCGGTACTGAAAAAAACTTCGGTTTTTCCCAAGGAGGGATGTTTGTAGTTTTGCAGACCGACCGGAAAACAACGCCACAACGGGGGGAGTTACACGCATGAGTACCCGGAATGAGGGCTATTCTCTCTGCTTGTGGTGACAATTGAAAAGTCAAGGTATTCATTCGTATTTCCAAATCATTTTTATTCATGAACATTCCTGAGGACTGGATTTACAGAAAGGGAGCGAGGCGCATTTCTGAGGTTCCGGAAGAAATCCTGATGGCCCTTCATGCAGGAAAGCTGGAGACCGTAAACCTCACCGAATGGCTGGCGATGGACAGCCGCAGATTCATGGATAATATGGTCAGGGAACTGAAGCTGGAAGCGCACCACGACCAACTGCTGCTTTCCGCTACCCCCCTGGAAGAAGAGGGCCCTTCGAAGCGGCTGGTACGCATAGCAGATGCCCTGATCAAAGCCTTTGCCAACGACCCCGCCGGCACCGATAAGCTCGCCCACCTCACCTCGCATACCTCCGACATGGCACGGTCGTGGGCAAACGGGGTTTGGGTACGTATTCCCCGCATCAGCCTCGAAGAAAAACTCGAACATAGCCGCGCGTTTGCCGCCGACGAGCATTTTGGGGTGCGGGAGTTTGCCTGGCTGCTGCTGAGGCCCTTTTTGATGCAGGAACAGGAGCTGTCCATCGCCCTTTTGTTGCCGTGGACCCAAGACGAAAACCCGTATCTGCGCAGGTTTGCCATTGAGGTCATGCGCCCACGTGGCGTATGGGCCAGCCATTGGAGCAGTCTGAAAGCAGACCCCACCCCTGCCCTGCCGCTGCTGGAAAACTGCCGGGCAGATACCGAGCGTTACGTACAACTCTCCGTGGCCAACTGGCTGAACGATGCCAGCAAAACACAGCCTGATTGGGTAAAAGACGTTTGCAACCGATGGAAAAAAGAAAGCGATGCCCGGGCTACCAGATGGATTGTTAACCACGCCCAGCGTAGCATGCGCAAGCAAAACAAAGGGTAATAGGCCAGGAGGCTATTCGCCAAGAACGATATTTAATATATTGTAAATCAATTACTTATAAAAAATAACTTCATTGATTGCCCGCTGCCTGATTTCATTGCCGGGCTGAATCCGGGCTTATATACGGCGAATCACCCTTTTAATGGTCAACCTTCGTTCTTCAGGTCATTTTTTTCTAAAGCCAAATAAAATCAGCTCAATCGCCAATTTTCCCACCTTATAATTATAAAAATTTCAAAAAAAGGCCCTTATCTAGAATTAATTTATCATTTTGCCCCAAAATCCAGCCTTAATAGCCTTAGACTTATGGAAGAAATTCATTCGACTGATCCTTTTTCCCCATATACCCCGGATATCGGAAAACTCGACGAGTGTTTTGATGAAAATGGACAGATCAGGCCACACTATCAGCGGACATTTGACTTTTTCTCAGGGCTTTCGGCTGCACAAATCGAGTCTTTGCATGGATTTACCCAAAACTCCTTCTTTAATCAGGGCATTACCTTCAATGTATATTCCGATAATCCGGAAGGAAGCGAACGCATCTTCCCTTTTGACCTTATTCCGCGGGTAGTACCCCTGAAAGAATGGGATGAACTGGAGGCAGGGCTCGTGCAGCGCAACCGGGCAATCAATTTATTTTTGTACGACCTATACCACGAGAAAAAAATTCTCAAGGACAAGGTATTGCCCGCCGACCTGATCTTTAGTTGCCCATTTTACAAAAAGGAAATGCTCGATTTCCGACCTGTGGATGGCATATATGTGCATATTTCAGGAACGGATCTGATCAAAAATGCCGACGGCTACTACTATGTGCTGGAAGACAACCTGCGGTGTCCATCTGGGGTGAGCTATGTGCTTTCCAACCGCCAGGCCATGAAACGCCTGCTTCCGGCTTTGTTTCTCGACCATGAGGTGCAGGCCGTGCAGGACTATCCGGAGGCACTTTCGATGATGATGCGGGAGATGGCTCCCAACCGGATGGATGACCCGATGTGCGTTATCCTGACCCCGGGCATGTTTAACTCTGCTTACTACGAGCATTCTTTTCTTGCACTTTCAATGGGAATTGAGCTTGTGGAAGGGCGTGACCTCTTCGTAGAGCAAAACCAGGTGTTTATGAAAACAACACATGGAGCCAAACGCGTGGATGTGATCTATCGCCGGATAGACGACGACTACCTCGATCCGATGGTATTCAGAGAAGACTCCATGCTGGGCATTCCGGGTATCATGAGCGCTTACCGGGCGGGCAAAGTCAACATCCTGAATGCACCGGGTACAGGAGCAGCCGACGACAAGGCCATTTATGCCTATATGCCCCAGATTATCAAGTACTACCTGGGCGAAGACGCTATTTTGAAAAATGTGCCCACCTACCATTGCTCCAACCCCAGCGATCTGAAATTTGTGCTTGAAAACCTGGCCGAACTGGTCGTAAAACCCGTCGATGAATCGGGAGGTTACGGGGTGGTTATCGGCAACCGCTGTACCCGCGAAGAGCTGGAGGAAAATAAGGCCCGGATCATGGCAAGCCCGCGCAAATACATTGCGCAGCCAATCCTGAGCCTGAGCATGCACCCTACCTTCATCGACGAAACGCTGGCTTTTGAGCCGAGGCATATCGACCTGCGCACGTTTACCCTTACGGGTTCAAGCGCTACGCATGTGCTGAAGGGCGGACTGAGCCGGGTGGCCCTCCGTCGCGGCAGCCTCATCGTCAATTCCTCTCAGGGAGGAGGATCAAAAGACACCTGGGTACTTTCCGCCTGATTTCTATTTACTGAACGAACGACTGATTCATGCTTTCCAGAATAGGAAATTATCTTTTTTGGTTGGGCCGCTACATCGAGCGTGCTGAACACATCTCGCGCTATGCACGGGTTCAATACATTGCTTCGGTGGATATGCCGATGGCCCGCCGCCGGGAGTTTGCGATGGAGTCCATCCTAATGATGGCCGGATTTAACGACAAGGACATCCCCGCGCTGGTGGAAGGTCCAGGCTGCGAACAACGGGTTTTTTCCCAGCTGTTTCTCAATCCGAAGGAATCTATTTCCATCATCAGCACCGTAACGAGTGTGCGCGAAAATGCCCGTGGCGCCCGCGATGCCCTATCTAGCGAGTTGTGGGAGTCCATCAACAAATTTTACCACGCCATAAGGCAGTACCCCGCCGATCAGTTTTCGGCAGAAGGGCCATTTACCCTCAGCCGCCATGTGGACGACTACAGCGCCGTGATCAAGGGCTATATTGACAATTCGTTGCTTCACGACAATGGCTGGGCCCTTGTGTCGCTGGGGCTGCACATGGAACGTGCTGTGCAAATTCTGCGTATACTAATTTCCAAAAACAGCGACTTGGACCGGCTTCAGCAAAGTGACCTTCCGGGTGCTATTATTTCCTCTCAGGTAAGCTCTTTGCTCCGTTCGGCAGAAGCTTTCGACATGAGCCGCAGGTATTATCGTACCTTACCTACGCTGATCGATGCATTCGACTTTCTGCTGCTGCACGACAGTTTTCCCAAGTCAATTCAATTTAACCTCACCCACGCAAGTGTACTCCTGAAAAAACTGGGAATGGGCAATACAACCGACCGGCGTTCGCCTGAGTTTATGCTCAGCCGCCTCGCTACCCGGTTTGAGCATTCCACCACCGATGATTTCAGAGAAGATCCGGGCGCCTTTTGCGAAGAAAATCTCAAGGCTGTACTCGAGATTTGCGGACAAATTGAAATGACCTACCTCAAGTTCTGAATATGCCTTCTTTTTCTATCAGATACGAGTCTTTGAATATTTATGAGCACCCCGTAAGTGAAGCGGTGTTCGACTTCCTCATTAAGCCCTGCCACAACGAATTTCAGTCGCTTTCAGAGGTTTTTTTGAACAACAGCCTGGGCTTTCCTGCCTCGGCTTATGTCAATACTTTTGGCTTTGAGGTAGATCGATTGCGGGCTGACCGTCCTTTTAAGGAGCTGGAGTTCAGCATGAGTACTTTTGTTAATCGAGTGTCCGAAACCCTGCCTTCAGATTCGATCCTCATGCCCCACGAGGAGCGTCGCGAATTTGAGAACCTGAATTTTCAGATCGATCAGTTTTTGTACCTGCGAAACTCTCTTATGACGGAGGTTCCCGTTGAAAATGACCTGCTGATTTGGAAAAGCGGTCAGCCGCTCTTCGATTACCTGCAGTTGCTGAACAAATACATATACAGCCACATGGACTTCGACCCCGGAGTTACCACCGTGCAAACGCCTGCTCAGGACGCGCTTCGGTTGAAAAGAGGGGTTTGTCAGGACTATACCCATATTTTCATCGGCCACTGCCGAAACCAGGGGATTCCTGCGCGGTATGTATCGGGCTATCTGAGCCAAGGTTATGGATTTGCGGGCGATCTGCAGATGCACGCCTGGCCCGAGGTATGGTTGCCCGGATATGGCTGGGTAGGCTTTGATCCTACCAATAACCTCTTTGCTGACGACCACTACGTGCGCGTAGCCCACGGCTGCGACTACAGTGATTGCAGCCCCCTCAGGGGAGTTATCCGGGCCAAGGGCTCTCAGAAAACTCAGTACAAGGTGCAGATGATCGCCGCTCAGCAGTAAAGATTTATCAGCCTCCCCAACATCAGACAATGCGCTTGTGGATGGCTTTGCTTACTGCTTCTGTCATGCTGCGAACATGCAATTTTTCATAGATCTTCCGGATATGTGCATCCACCGTATGCGGGCTGATGGACAAGGTATCGGCGATCATTTTATAGCTCTGACCTTTTACCAATTGGGTCAAGACCTCTTTTTCCCTGGCAGACAGGTTAAAGTCTTCGACTAAACTTTCTTCGGCAGGTACTTTGCTGCGGAACATATCCAGCACCTTGGCGGCGATAATCGGGGTCATAGGTGCTCCCCCTGCCCAAGTATCCCTGATGGCCTGTAAAATGGCTTCGGAGCCACTTTTTTTCAGGATATAGCCCGAAGCTCCTGCTTTGATCGATTCAAAAATATTGTCTTCGTCTTCAAAAACCGTTTGCATCAGTATTTTGAGGTCGGGCAATTTGGCTTTCAGCAGCTTCACGGCGTCAATACCCGAACCACCCGGCATAGAGATATCCATAACGACTACATCGGGCTTGGTGGCCTCTACCCGCTTCACAACGTCGCGCGTATCGGGAAAAGAACCCACACAGGCCATGTCTGATTGGGAGTCGATGAGCATGACCAGCGTTTCCCGTAGGGAAGGATGGTCATCAAAAGCGGCTACCCTGATTGGTTGAATATTGGGGCTCATGGGCAAGTAACTATATGCTCAAGGTAAAGTAAATTTCCGGGGGGTTATTGCTGCTTACGAACTTTCGGGATCGCAACTTTTAGCAACAGATGTACGCCCTGCCCGGATTTTTGGTCCATAATTAATTGGGCACCAAGGTCCTGGGCACGTCTGCGCATGCTTTCCAGGCCGTGGCCGAGGTTATTTTCTTCCGAAAATCCTTTACCATTGTCTTGAATATCCAGCTCAAGGTGGTAGTGGCGAACCTGCATGCTGATTACGACCTGGTCGCACTGGGCATGTTTGGCAATATTGTGTACGGCTTCTTTGAAAATCAGGAACAGGTTTTTGCGGGCTTCCATGGTCAAATACAGATCATCGACTTTCGGGTCGCTCTCAAATACGACCTGAATACCTTTTGATTCCAGTAAATCAGCCACTACACGCTTCATTTTGGCAATGAGGCTATCTCCGGGGTCGTTTCGCGGGTGAATGGCCCAAATGATGTCGCCCATGTCCTCAAGGGTTTGCATGGAGGTCTTTCGCATGCGATCGAGTAGCAGGGCAGCTTTAGCGGGGTCATTGCTCAGCGAATGACTGGCCAATTCGCTCCCGATGGCAATGCTGCTGAGGGCTGAGCCCACTTCGTCGTGCAGGTCGCCCGCTATACGCATACGCACCGCCTGTGCACGAATCATCTGGCTCAGTCGAAATTGATACAAGCCATAAACCAGGGCCGTAACGGACAGGATTACAGCCAGGATAAACCACCACGTTGTCCAGAACGGGGGCTTAATTATCCAGGTACTTAGCCGGATGGGCGCACCCGTTTTCCCTGAAGCATCCACCCACCTGACCAGCAGGGGAAATGTACCCGACGGAACCTGATAATAGGTCAGCTCGCCCTTGTCGGGCAGGGGTTTCCAGGTATCATCGAGGCCTTTCACCTGGTATTCGATCTGAAAATTATCGGCCTGATGCAGCCCCATGGCCCCCAGTCTTACCACGATGGGTTGTTCGTTGTAGCGAAGATGCACTTCGCTCACTTGCAGTGCCTCTTGCAAAAACCGCCCATTAGCCCACATGCCTGAGAGGTACAAGGCCGGTGGAGATACTTGAATTCCCATAGAGTCAGGGTGAAATTCAACCCAGGTATTGGCTGAAAATATCCCGATTTTTCCATTTTTGAGGGCTTTGACACGTACCGGGTCGCCGGGCTTAAAACCCACCCTGGCAAAAGAGACATACGAAAACTGACCCGTTGCCGGATCAAAAAATTGTACGCCACCTTGGGTACCCAGCGCCATCCGTCCATCCTGCAGCAATTCCAGGTCATAAAAAGGGCCGTGAAAATTGCGGGAAGGAGCGAAATGCGTGAAGCGGTCCCCATTGAACCGGGAAAGCACCCCACGAGTCAGCACCCAAAGTGTTCCCTGCTGGTCGTAGCAGCCATCAATTACTTCGTTGGCAGGCAGGGAAGCGGGGTTAAGGGGTTCGTGGAAAAAACTGGTAAACGTGTTATTGGGATTGGCACGGTCCAGTTCCCAACGGAACAAACCACCAGAAGTAGCTACCCAGTAGGGTTTTCCGGGGGTATAGATCAGCTTGCGGGTGAGGTTGCTTTGCAAAGAAGTCTTGTCGCGGGTTTTATGCAGAAATTCGATGAGGTAGTGTCCCTGAAAATCGAAAGTGTACACGCCCCAGCCAAGGGCGCCCGCTACCAGTACCGGCCGGTTTTCAAAGGTATCTTCCTGCACCGACCGTACCTGAAAGAGGTCGTATAAGGGAAACCGGAAGCTATCCGGGGTACCCAAAATGGGTAAAAGCGGAAAGGGCCGGATCGTTTCTTCTTTTTCGTTGTATGCAAAAAAACCCGTTTCCGTTCCGAGAATCGTCCCGAAAGTAGGAGTGGGGAAAAAGCCATAGGGCTGAATCTGCTTTCCCTCGTATTCGAAATTCAAACGCTGAAAGGGCTTATTTCCGGGCATTTTTTTAAAAATCCCCTTTGAGGTGCAGATGCGCAGCGTTCCCTCTTCGGATTCGTAAATTTCATTCCCCAAAAGCTGCGACTGGTCCATTTCATTACCCGGAAAAACACTCGTGGAAGTAAACCGCCACGACCAGGGCCGGTACACCGAAAGACCCTGCTCGGTACCTACCCACAGGGCATTGTCACGGTCAGAAAACAGGCAAGTGATATGATCGGAAATGACCGTCGTGGGGGAAAATCGATTGTAAGCGTAGTTTTGAAACTTTCCGGATTTCAGGTCCACCCACATCAAGCCCGAGTTTTTGGTACCGGCCAACACCTGGTCTTTGCCCCATGGCACGAGGGACACGACTTCATCGGGCAAATCAATCAACCTGTTGGGAGTGATTCCTACTCTGTCACGCAACACCAAACCTTTGGTCCAGCCACCCGCCACCAGGTTTTCTCCGGCGGTTTGTATGGCGGCAAACGTCAGGATGTCATCGGTATTAGACAACCCTTCCCGAAGAAATACGCCCGTTTTTGCCTGTACAATGGGATTGTTTCTATTGATCAAAAAACTCAGCCAAAGCTCATCCCCGCCTATGGGCATAATGGCATGGCACCAGTCCAGGTTGCCCTGGTAATTGGGCAAAGCGCGCGAAGGATGCAGCGGAAAGGCACCGTCCCAGCAGGAAAAGGCCTGTTTTTGGGTATTCAAAAAAAGAAGGGGAACCCCTTCGGCTCCCACCAGCACGGTGGTGTCATTGAATTGATACAGGGCGTGAATGCGGGTTGTGGGCAACCCGTCCACCGGCCCTGGCAAATGGGCGAAGTGGGTAGCCCTTTGGCCTTCGGGTTTGCGCATATCCAGCCGGGTAATACCGCCGCCCAGGGTACCTACCCAGATAATACCTGCCCGGTCTTCGAGCACTGCCGAAACCACGTTGCCGGAGAGCGAATCGGGCCCTCGCTGGTCCAGAAACTGCTGGCAATAGCGGCCATCGTAGCGCACCAGTCCGTTTTGGGTACCGATCCAAAGAAAGCCCCTGCGATCCTGATACAGACTCCGGACGTGGTTGTCAGGAAGACCATTTGCAACCGTAATCGATTCAAAACGCAGTTCGGGCGCTTGCGACTGTAGCAAATTTCCAAATCCAATGGCAAGACAAAAGACAAGTAACTGCGTCCTCATAGCGGGTGCTCTTCTGGCAAAATACATGAATTTCGCCAATCGGACCCTAATCCGTCCGGCAGCATATTTTCAAAAATCCAGCGATTAGACCTTCGAATTCGGGCAGAGGCTTATCTTTGAAAAAACGACCTTTATGACGAAGAACCGCCTGGAAGCATTTAGCGATGGGGTGCTGGCCATCATCATCACCATCATGGTGCTCGAACTGAAGTTGCCCGAAGGCACTACTATACAGGCGCTACTGCCGACTATTCCGGGCCTGGTCAGTTATGTGCTGAGTTTTCTGTTTGTAGCTGTGTATTGGGGCAACCATCATCACTTGGTAAGTGCCGTGAAATCGCTCACCCCGGGCATTATCTGGGCCAACCACCACCTGCTTTTCTGGACCTCGCTCATCCCTTTTGCCACCAACTGGATGGGAGAAAATCATTTTGCGGCTTTCCCTACCGCGGTTTATGCGCTGCTGATGCTGATCTGTGGTGTAGCTTACAATATTCTGGCATGGCAAATTCGCGTGAGCAACCCCACCAATGAGCATAGCCAAAAAGCATTTCAGGCGGGTAAAATCAAAGGATTGGCTTCTCTTGCCGGATATGGAGCTGCATTTCCGCTTGCGTTTGTAAACAGCTATATCTCTCTCTCGCTGTTTTTTCTGGTCGCATTCCTGTGGATCATTCCCGACCACAATTTTGAAAAAGCAGTGGAAGGGAGCGAAAACCAGGACTAGGGATTGAGTTTACGGCGCTCCAACGCAGCCTGTCGCAATTGATCGATGACGGACATAATCAGATCGGGCTGGGTCCAGGGCAAAAAATGGTTTTCGCCTTTGAGGCTGATGGAGGCCATGGGCGGTTCAGGCAGCATTTTCATGGCAAAATCGAGGTTGGCGTATTTCACCAGCACGTCTTTATCGCCTTGTATCCAGGCTGAAGGCATGGTGAGGCGCGACCACTCGGGTATCATTTTCTCGAGTTCGCCTTTGAGCGGATGAATTTCTTCGTTCGAAACCTGCATATCCGGCGGCACCACCCACTTTAGCCAGGGATTGAGAAACAGGGTAAACAGCCAGGGCCTTTCCTCGAGTTCAGGGTCGGTAAACCCTGCCAGTGAAGCAAATCCATCGACGAGTTCGGGATGCTCCATGGCCAACTTTACCGTTACAGGCCCTCCAAAAGAATGCCCAACAACCAGTCGGATAGTCCCCTCCGGCGCTTTTTCCAGTATTTTGGCAACTGCATCGGCCTGTAAGGACAAGGAAGAAACGGAGCGGGGATCAGATCCTCCATAACCCAGGCGATCAACGGCTACCTGATGATATTTGGCCCGCATGGAGCTGTCAGCCATAAATTTTATCCAGGCATCCCAGGTACCGGGCGATCCATGTACCCATACCACCCAGGGCAAGGTATCGGCTCCGGTGGAAACATAATGCACCTTTCGGCCATCTACCTCTACGAAGGAAGAGACGGGAGCTTCGAGCCCTTTGGTATTAAAATAGGCCTTAATTTCTTCCGGGGTTTGGGTAAAATTTAAGAAAAACCTGAAGACCACCCACAATCCGATGATCAATGCCAGGATGACCAGCAGTACAATTTTTATCCATTTTTTCATACAAACAGGCAGACTTAGGGGTCAAGGATCAAACGAAAAGCCGCGCCAATAGGTTTTGTACCAACTAGTGAAATTTCCTGTTATTACCTGTATCGGCGTTTCGGGCTAAAAGTGCTCGTACCACTGACCCGAAACGTGCTCTTCCTTATTTGGCTCTCCCGATTTGAGCAGCGTAACGACCCACATGCCTACCGCCAACGGCGCAGCGATAAACAACACAAAAAACACCCACGGCTCTGGCGCAATGATCAGTCGCACAAATGCAAGGAACATAAAAAGATATAGCAGGGTGCTGGCAATTTTGTAGGCGTTCATGGGCTTTGTTTATCAGGATTAATGAGATTTGCGAGATTTATTTACTTGATTTCAAAGGATTACCTACTGAGTATTTCGGGTACCACCTTCACTTAGGTACATTTATATAACCACGTTGAGGTAAAATGTTCCCGCTGAAAAGCAAAAAACCCCTGTTTCCGAAGAAATCAGGGGCAGTTACGTGTGCTTTCAGGTTCAGGCCTTTTTGGAGTTATCAAACAAAGTGGACAACCCAAAAATGGAATAGAGCGGGCAAAAGGAAATGAAGCTCGTTGCTGCGAAAACAACGGCCAGTATGCCGAGTACGATGGCTAAGGTGCCGCTGATGACGTGGGTGAAATACAGCACAGCTACTACCACTGCAATCAGAAGACGAACCACGCGGTCGACAGTTCCCATGTTCTTTTTCATAACAAATAAAATTAAGGGTGAAGGAGGTTTTGAATCAGGAGAACAGCACCTGTTACCAGGCCCACGCAAAGGAAGCAGACCATGATTAACTTCAACCAAACCGGCATAGGGCGCTTGTTCATGCTACAATAATGCAGCAACCATATCCCTCATTCGGTGACTAGAGTCACAAACCCGAAAAAAATTCAATTTCATTTCTACCAACCCTGATTTTACCCTCAGATTCGAGCTTTTTCAGCACGCGGGTAATTACTTCGCGGGTAGATCCCAGCTCCTGCGCGATGTGCTGGTGCGTAAGCCGCAGGGTATGGCTCCCGGTGGCTACGGCTTTTTGGGCCAGGTAATGATACAGTCGGGCATCTAGCCGATGAAAAGCCAGCTGATCAATCGTAGCAATAAGGCCCTCGTACCGCTGAGAATAGAGGTCGAGGAAGTAGCGCTGCAATTCCGGAAAACGCACGTACCAGCTCCGCAATTCGTTGGCAGGCAGCAGCAGCACTTCCGATTCGCTTTCGGTAACGGCCACTACCCTGCTCGGGGCATCCTGCATCACGGAGGTAAACGACATGATGCAGCTTTCGCCGGGCTGAATGTAGTAAAGCAGCAATTCCTTCTCGGCATCCTGACGGCCCACTTTCAGCAAGCCGCTGAGCAGAATGGGAGCTACAGCCACAAATTCTCCTTCGCGAAGCAAAACAGTATCCTCCGGCAACGAACGCAGGATCGCCTTGGCTTCGAGCTCGGCTATCAGCGCTTCACTGAAATAAGGGGGCAGTACGTTTTGGAAAGAAACCAAGGCCATAGCGCTAAAGGTAGGTGCTTAAATTTGTCACTTAATTAAACCAAAGATAACCCCTAAATCCGCTGAAACTGCAGCCAAAAAGTAGCGCCCTGGCCGGGTATACTGGTTGCCCAGATTTTACCTCCCTGTGCTTGCATAAATTCACGGGCGATGGTCAGGCCCAGCCCTGTACCACTGTTATCAGGGTTTTTCCCCGCCGGCATGGTTACATACTTCTCAAAAATCCTTTCTACCATTTCAGGCAAAATCCCTGGTCCCTCGTCAGTTACCGCTATTAAAACCCGATCGTCTTCAGGATGTACGGTCAGGTAAATAGAACCACCATTGGGGCTAAAACGCAGGGCATTCCCTAATAAATTGACCAATACCCAAACGGTTTTGTCGGGATCAGCGGATACAAAAACAGGGGCATCTACATTTTTCCAGAAGATGCTGACCGCTGCAGCATTTGTTTGGGGCATCAAAAATGTAACCGCACGCTCGATCATGGGGGTGAGCGGTGTCTTTTCTGCTTGTAGTTTTATTCTGCCGGTTTCGAGTTGAGAGAGTTTAAGCAACTCACCTACCATGGACAGCATGTGTTTTACTTCCTCCCGGGACTGATCAACGAGCTGATTCTGGGCCTCATTGAGTAAGCCCAACCGGGGATCGTACAAGAGCTTCAGGCTGAGATTAATGGAGGACAAGGGGGTTTTCAATTCGTGGGAAACGGTAGCCAGGAAGTCGTTTTTGGCCCGGTCCAGGGCTGAAAACTGGGTAATATTTCTGAGCATGAATACGTGCCCAACGGGCTTATTTATGCCCGTTATCGGGTCAGTGGCGTCGATGGAGATAATTTCCCTTCTAAAAAACTGTTCCTCGCCTTGCGTAACCACAATCAGGGGTTGCTCACTGGGGTTATGGGGCTGACTCAATAGTTCGTAGAGGCTGTTAAAGAGGTCATTCCGGAGGGCGAGCTCGGCGGCAGAAAGGCCAATAATGGCATCGGCAGAAAGGTGCATAACCGATTGTGCCACGGGATTGATGTAGAGCATTTTTCCGTTTTCATCCATCATGAGCAAAGCATCTTTGAGAGAGGAGAGTACCGTTTGCAACCTCCGCTGTTCGAAGAGCACCTGTGCGAGCGTAGATCGTTTAAAAGCAGAAAGCTGAGCAGCCATTTCGTTAAATGCTTCGCCCAAATCACGCAATTCACCCGCTTCGCTTACTTCTACCCGCTGGTCATAATTCCCTTCAGCAACTTCCTTAATCCGGGTTATCAGTTCTTGCACCGGGTGAATAATGGCATAAGGATAGTTGAATAACACCGAGATAAGGATCAAAAAAACCATGGTATATCCAATCGTAATCAATCGGGTATTGGACTGGATAGAGCTGTTAAGGATCTCGTTCTTCTTGCGGGTAGCCACCATATTTATGTCCATGATGTGCAGTATAGTGACCTCTAAACTCCTGGAGGTGCTATCGGCCTGCTCCGGTGTGCGGGTGCTGAGGTAAAATGCCAGGCTGGAATTGAGTACCTCGACCAGGCTGTCTTCCCCTTTTTCTGTGATATTGCCGGATTCAAGCCGGGTCCATTTCCGAAAATCCTCAATGGCAGCTGAATCAGGAAAATGATTGAGGCTGTTGAGCATCTGGTGGGCGTATTCTACACTCCGGAAATTGTCTTTCATCACTTCCACGCCCCTGCCTGAAGTATCCTGAAGGACAAAAATACCGATACCCGCCACCGTCATGATGAGCACCAGGAGCAGGATCAACCCTGCCCATATTTTAGAGGAGAAATTCATGGTTTACCTAAGATTAACAGATCGAGGGGGATGTCTTCGGAAAGACGGGTTATTTTTCTGACGAGGTCTCCTTTTACCAGCGTGGACCAATAGGATTGTTGCGTTTTACCGAGCACCAACAAGGTGATTTGCTGCTGCTGCACCCACTGAATGAGTATATCGGCGACACGATTTCCCTGCAGAGTAACCACTTCGCCGCCAAGCTCAGCAGCGAGTTGAAAATGCTGCAAAAGCCGGGTTTGGTCAGAAGCCGGAATACGGTCACTGGCTTCTTTCCGCATCTGTACATACACCGCAAACCAGGGTGCCTGCAAGGCATCGGCCATGCGCGCCGTTCGCCTCACCAGCGTTTTTCCCGATTCAGGATTGGAGCTCAAGGCAACTGCAATCTTGTTTTGCCTGCTTCGCCTTCCGGGATCCATCACCCCTTCCAGCCGCTTTTCGAGGCGGAAAGCCGTTTCCCGAAGCGCCATTTCGCGCAATTGACTGAGATTTTCGACGGTAAAAAAATTATTCAGGGCGCGGTCTGCCTGGACTTCTTTGTACACCTTTCCAGCCTTGAGACGCTGAATCAGGTCCTCGGCGGGCAAATCTACCAGGGCTATTTCGTCGGCTTCTTTCAACATGCGGTCGGGTACGCGCTCCTGCACCGGTGCACCGGTCAGGCGCTGCACCTCCGGCGAAAGGCTTTCCACGTGCTGCACATTCAGGGTGCTGATCACGTGAATGCCTGCTGCCCGCAGCGCTTCCACATCCTGCCAGCGCTTTCCAAACCGCGAACCCGGGCTATTGGTATGGGCCAGTTCATCCACAAGCACCACCTCAGGCCGGAGCTGCAATAGCCCTTCGAGGTCCATTTCGTAGATGGCTTTCCCCTGATAAAACCGGGTAACCAGCGGGTGAACCGGTAGGCCCTCCGCCAACTGCATGGTTTCCGCCCTGCCATGGGTTTCGATCACGCCCGCCACCACGTGTACCCCGCTCCGAAGCAATTCATGCCCCTCCTGCAACATCCGATAGGTCTTCCCCACCCCGGCAGCCATGCCCAGGTATAGCTTGAATTTGCCCTTGTGCGAGCGAATCAGCTTAAGAAAGTCTTCTGGTGTGCGTTCGTTCATAAGTAGTCGGGAAAAAGCACCAGACTCAAGGTAGCAAAGAGTGCGTCCTTACGGTAACCCTGGTTGCCATCAGAAAAAATTGCAGCCTCATTTTGCAGGTAACGCGCTTCCAGCCGCAGACGGGCCGCTTCCACAGGTACCCAATCCACATTTAGCGAGCCTCCCCATACCCGCACCGCATTTCCCGATACCGGGCTTACAATCACCCGGTCCACATCGCTGAAGTACTCTGCCCGGCCTGCGGCACACCATTTTCCCCAGTTTTTTGCTGCGGTGAGGTTGGCAGTAAACCAGGGCTGACTACCCGTTTGAATGCCTGCATCTGCCAGGGCGATCCACTTCCAGCCTTTTTCGCCCTGCCGCACCACGTACACGTCCTGAAACAACCGATACGTGCGCTCGTTGCTCCCTGCCCCGGTTTCGTCGCCGGCATAGGTACTGAAATTGACCAGCCAGGGTCCGTCTGTGTGCTGGTACTGAAAGGCCAATGCTTTGCCCGCGTTTGTTTCCTGAATATTTTGCCAACCGTTAGCCACATAAAAAGCACCGGTACCTTTTCCCCCAAAAGGAAAAGAGATTCGTGCACCGCTCAGTACATACGGTGAATTTTCAGCTGAAAAAGACCGCGATACCTGCGGATTCAGTGCTGAAAATGCACCTTCAAATCCGAAGGGCGATCCCAGTATCCCGGCATCCAGCCACACTGCTTTCTCTTTGCTGAGTTTGATCCCTCCCGAGGCTTCCAGCAGGTTTCGAAATTCGGCGGGTTCAGCAGCGAAATTATACTTCATAAAGGTGCCAAATGCCGGGGTGAAATTTACCCGCCACCTTTCGCCATTGGCTTCCATTTGCACAGCAGCCAGGTTTACCTGCAAGGTATTCGGCACATTGGCCACAAACAGCAGGGGTTCGGCACTTAAGTTTTGAGGGGAAAACGCATCGAGCCGATAGTACGCCTCAACGAGGGGGCGGTACTTAACGGTTTGCGAAAAACCAATCCTTGAGGCCAGTATCAGCCCGAAAATGATCAGTAAATGGCGGCTAAGAAAAGCGTTCATCGAGGGTAAGATTAAGTTGGAGCACATTCACACGCGCCTGCCCCCAGATACCGAGCAGCGGATATTCGGTTAGTTGGTCGATGACCTCCTTAACCTGTGTCTCGGTAAGCTGCCTTGCACGGGCAATTCGGGCAACCTGTAGTTCAGCGGTAGCAGGAGAAATGTGAGGGTCAATGCCCGAGCCTGAAGCGGTTACCCATTCAGAGGGAATCTGGCTGGCTTTCAGCCCGGGATTGTGGGCTAGCAGGGTATCGCGTCTAGCGGCTACTTCGAGCAAATACGCAGGATTGGATGGCCCCTTGTTGGACCCTCCGGTAGCGGCTGCATTGTATCGCTCGGCTGAGGGTCTTCCGTGGAAATATTTATCAGAATAGAAAGACTGCCCCACATTTTCGTACCCCACCACCACACCTGCACGCACCACAGGTTTGCCCGCGGCCAGGTCGGGCACCGCTTTGCCAACCAAAACAAACGTGAGGGGATAGAGAAGTCCTAAAATCACGACGAAGAGCAGGCTGAGTTTAATATCCGAAAGTAAGTTTTTCATGGTCAAAATAATTGGAGGAAAAGGTCGATAAGTTTGATTCCGATAAAAGGCGTGAGGATTCCTCCCAGACCGTACACCAGCAGGTTGCGGGTAAGCAGAGCCTCCGCTCCGATGGGCCGGTAAGTGATTCCGCGAAGTGCTAATGGCAGCAAGAGGGGAATAATGACGGCGTTGAAAACCAGCGCAGAAAGGATTGCACTTTGGGGCGAATCCAAGTGCATAATATTCAACACATTCAACCCAGGGATGGAGATGGCGAACAAAGCAGGGACAATCGCAAAGTACTTGGCTACGTCGTTGGCAATGGAAAAAGTAGTCAACGCACCACGGGTAATGAGCATTTGCTTACCGATTTCGATCACCTCCAGCAATTTGGTGGGTTCATTGTCGAGGTCCACCATGTTGGCGGCCTCCTTGGCTGCCTGGGTACCACTGTTCATGGCCACCCCAATGTCGGCCTGGGCCAAAGCAGGGGCGTCGTTGGTCCCATCGCCCATCATGGCCACCAGCTTACCTTCGGCCTGCTCCTTGCGGATGTAGTTCATTTTATCTTCAGGGCGTGCTTCGGCAATAAAGTCATCCACACCTGCCTCCCGGGCAATGTATTGGGCAGTGAGGGGGTTGTCGCCCGTGATCATCACGGTCTTCACGCCCATTTTCCGCAGGCGATCAAACCGCTGGCTAATACCCGGCTTGATTACATCCTGGAGCTGAATTACACCCTGAACCTGCTCATTTACCGATAATACAAGGGGCGTACCTCCATTGGAGGATATCTCCTGAATTTTACGCGTCGCTTCTGCCGGAAAGGAATGGCCTGCCCGTTGCACCAGGTCGCGGATAGAATCCGAAGCCCCTTTGCGAATGCGCTGCCCATCCGGCAGGTCAATGCCCGAACTGCGAGTCTCGGCAGTAAAAGAGATGGTACGGCCTGTTCCGGCTGCTGCAAGGATCCGTGCATTTGCCTGCTGGGCCAGTACCACAATGGATTGGCCTTCAGGCGTGGTATCGGCCAGTGAAGCAGCCAATGCCACTGCGGCAAAGTCATCTGGCGAAACTCCCTCAACGGGAAAAAAGGCTGTGGCGCGTCTGTTTCCCAGGGTAATAGTGCCCGTTTTATCCAGAAGCAGGGTATCCACGTCTCCTGCCAGCTCTACGGCTTTTCCCGATTTCGCAATCACATGGGCCTTCAACGCACGGTCCATGCCCGCGATACCGATGGCCGAAAGCAAGGCACCGATGGTGGTGGGAATCAGACAAATAAACAACGAGATCAGCGCAGCGATAGAGAGCTCTGTTCCCACAAAGGCTGCAAAAGGTTGCAACGCGAGGATAACCAGTAAAAAGACCATCGTGAAAGCTGTGAGTAACAGCGACAAGGCAATCTCATTGGGTGATTTTTTGCGGGAAGCACCTTCTACGAGGGCAATCATTTTATCAAGAAAAGAATCGCCCGGAGCCGCCGTAACGGCCACGACTATGCGGTCGGAAATGACCCGGGTACCGCCGGTTACGCCACTTTTATCGCCTCCGACTTCGCGGATAACAGGGGCAGACTCGCCCGTGATCGCCGATTCATCGACAAAAGCCATGCCTTCGACGACTTCGCCATCGGCAGCAATCAACTCACCCACTTCTACCACAAAGCGGTCTCCGGGACGGAGGTCCACCGAAGAAAAGGAGGTTTCGGTACCATCAGGCAGAAGCTTACGTGCGGGGGTATTTTGGCGGGTTTTACGCAGGCTGGAGGCCTGTGCTTTTCCTCGGGCTTCGGCGAGGGCTTCGGCGAAATTGGCAAACCATACGGTTAACCAGAGCCAGACCGAGATGGAAACGTTGTATCCAACGGTTTCTCCGGCGGCGGCATTTCCCAAGGCACCCGCCACCGATACTATCGTCATTACTACAGCGCCTATCTCCACAGTGAACATGACCGGGTTGCGAAACAGCACGCGGGGGTCGAATTTTTTCAACGAATAAAACAGCGCCTCCTTGAGTACAGCGGATTCGAATAAACTTGCCATTGACTGAAAATTAGGAGTTAGATCAGGAAAAATGGCCAGCTAATGGCCCGAGGGCTAGGGCAGGAAAAAAGGCCAGCGCCGAAAGTATGAGGATTACGAACCATAACACCAGCCCAAAAGCGCGGCTTTCTACCTGCAAGTTGCCGGGTCCGGCGGGGGTCGATTTTTTGTGCGCGAGGTAACCTGCGATCATCAACGGAATCACTATCGGAATGAACCGGGAAAGCAGGATCACCAGTCCGGTGGTCAGGTTCCAGAACACGGTATTGTCGCCCAGTCCTTCAAAACCGGATCCGTTGTTGGCGGCGGAGGAAGTAAACTCGTAGAGCATTTCAGTAAATCCGTGAAAACCCGGATTATTCAGCCAGTTAAGCCCCTGCCCCCCATCCATTACGCCCATTGCAGGGTCCCTCGCGGCGATGCCAGATGCCACAGCGGTGAAGCCAAGAATCAGGAAGGGGTGCATCAAAAAGACGAGTGCCGCCAGCTTGATCTCTCCGGATTCCAGCTTTTTTCCCCACAACTCAGGCGTTCGTCCTACCATGAGCCCGGAGATAAATACCGCCAGAATCACAAAAACGTACATGTTGATAAAGCCCACGCCTACCCCTCCGAAAAAAGCATTCACCATCATGCCCAGGAGCAGAAAGGTGCCGGAAAGCGACTGAAAGCTGTCGTGCATGGCGTTTACAGAACCGTTGGAGGTACAGGTAGTGGCCACTGCCCAAAGGCTCGACAGCCCCGGGCCGAAGCGTACTTCTTTTCCCTCCATGTTTCCGGTTGACTGGGAAATGCCCATGGCCGCAATTTCATTTGTGCCCTGTCCTTCCAGGTAAAGGGTGGGAAGGAAAAGCATGAGGAAGCCAGCCATCATGACAGCAAACAAGATCCGGGCAAACTTCCTTTTACCTGTGAAATACCCAAACCCGAAAACCATCGCCATAGGCAAAAACAAAATCGACATCCACTCTACGATGTTGGTCACGACATTGGGATTTTCCAGCGGGTGGGTACTGTTTGAGCCAAAAAATCCGCCTCCGTTGGTTCCCAGCTGCTTGATAGCCACCATTGAAGCCACGGGTCCACGAGCCACAGTTTGCACCTCGCCTTCCAGGGTATGCGCTATTCCCGCACCTTCGAGGGTAGCAGGCACGCCGTTTAACAAAAGCACAAAACCCGTAACTAATGCCAGGGGCAACAAAATCCGGGTAATGCTGAGCATCAGGTAGTGGTAAAAATTGCCCAGATCTGACGTACGCTGGCTGCGGATCGATTGCCAGATGAGCACAGCAGCGGCCATCCCGGTTCCTGCCGATACGAATTGTAAAAAGGTAAAGACCAGCATTTGAGCCAGATAAGCCGCCCCGGTTTCCCCGCTGTAGTGCTGAAGGTTGGTGTTGGTCAAGAAGCTCACGGCGGTGTGAAACGACTGGTGAACCGTCATGCCGGGAACACCATCGGGGTTGAGTAAGGGAATATTTCCCTGAAAAAGGAGCAGCACAAACGCCCAGACAAAAAATATCAGGTTGATGCGCAACATGGCTTTCATGTTCTGGGCAACATTCAGGGAGGTTTCGGCATTCACTCCCGAAAGCTTAAAAATCAATCGTTCGAACGGTCGGAGAAAATCCGACCATACCGGCTCACCCCGATACACCCGCGCCAGGTACCGGCCAAATGGCCAGGCCAGCACAGAAAGCACCAGAATCAGCAGGCTTGTTTGTATTAGATCAGTTTGCATAGGAAGGGAGATTAAAATTCTTCAGGATAGATGAGGGCGTATAGCAGGTAGAGAAACAGGCCGAGGCCCAACAAGCCGAGTAACCACATGGTGTCAGTTGATAAGGGGTGTGAGAAAAAGCGCGTGAAAAGGCAAATACCAGGTTTTCTACACCCCTCCAAGGCTCATGCCACGGCTATTGATTATCTGTATTTAATTGATATTCAATGTATTAACAAAAATATTCAGCAAACAACTACCGCTCTACCTATCAAAATGATAGGTAGCAAACACTCAAAATGATAGGAGTAGGGAGCCGGTTATTCCAACCCGTAACGGGCGATTTTCCGGTAAAGAGTGGCTACGCCGATACCAAGCATCTCAGCGGCCTGGTTGCGGTTGCCCCCGGTCAGGGCCAATACCTTGCGGATTTGCTCCAATTCGATGGTTTCGAGCGAAAAAGGGGCCGTGCCACCCTCCACTTCCTTTTCCGACAACCCGTCAAGGATATCTGTCGGAAGCAGATTTTCGTGCAGGGTACTATCCGGCTCAGCCAGGATTACCGTCCGCTCAACGATGTTGCGTAATTCACGCACATTTCCTGGCCAGGAGTAGCGAGCCATCGCTGCCAAAAAGCCCTCTCCCGGATTCAACTTCCCTTTGCGGAGCCGCAGGCCGTACTGACGGAGAAAGGCGGCGATCAACAGCGGAATGTCTCCGGGGCGCTCCCGCAAGGGTTTTATTTCGAGGGTAAATACCGACAGCCGGTAATAAAGATCGCTCCTGAACTGACCCGTCTCTGCCTGCGCAGCGGCTGATGGGTAGCGGCCACTATGCGCACATCGGCGGTCACCGGCCGGGTACTTCCCAGCGGATAAAACGAACCGGAATCCAGCGCACGCAGCAATTTAGCCTGCATGTCGAGTGGCATTTCTCCGATTTCATCCAGAAAAAGGGTGCCACCTGCGGCAATTTCCAGCAAGCCCGGCTTGTCAGCCGTTGCGCCCGTAAATGCCCCTTTTCGGTATCCGAAAAGCTCCGACTCCAGCATTTCGCGCGGAATGGCCGCACAATTGAGCGAAACCATTTGCCCCTCGTTGCGCGTACTCGCCTGGTGAATGGCTTTGGCAAATAGCTCTTTGCCGGTGCCCGTTTCCCCTAAAATAAGCACACTGGCATCGGTAGGTGCCACTTTTCGGGCTTGCGCTACCGTAGCCAAAAAGCTATCAGATTGCCCGATCAGGTCTTCAAAAGAAAAAGGAGCGCGCTGCCCCGACCGCAACCGGGCGACCTCGCGCACCAACGAAGCCTTTTCAACCGCTGTGGCTACTCGAACCACGATCTGGTCGTCGCTGTCGCCCTTGGTCAGGTAGTCAAAAGCCCCCAGCTTCATGGCCAGCACGCCATCCGGTATATTGCCATAAGCCGTGATCAGGATTACTTCCGTGTCGGGAGATGCCTTTTTTATCCGTTTCAGCATATCCAAACCGAGGATATCCGGCAGCTTTACGTCGCACAAAACCAGATGAAAGGAGTGGTCACTCAATAGATTCAGCCCCTCCTGCCCCATGCCGACGGTTGTCACTTCATAGCCTTCCATTTCCAACATCTGAGCATACAAGCCCCGCAGTCTTGGCTCGTCGTCGATAATTAAAATGGCGGCAGGTGGTGGCATGATTTCCAATTGTTATATTCCACTTTCAGGGTTATTCCCTTTCATAAATCAAGCCTTTGCGCATCACCAGACGCACCTTCCAGGGCAGCGAATCGCTCCTCCACGGCACCGATCGGAGCAGCACCACGTCGGTCGTATGTCCAGGCGTGATCCAGCCTCCCTGGTGGTCCTGATGCAGGGTAAGATACAGGTTACGGGTATTGGCTTTGAGCAGGTAAAGCGGTGAAAGGGTGGGAGAAATCATCGTCCTCATCTGGGCCAGCAAGCCCGCTCCCGCGTACGTATTCGGCTGCCAGCCACTTCCCGCTACCATCGGAATATTCGCGGTAAAAAACGCCTGTACCAGTTCCGCAGCAGGCCTTAGGCTATCTTCGGGATTGGCAGCAAGCAAACAAACCGTGGTTCCTGCCTGTGAAACAGCGCGCAGCAAGGCGGTGTCGGGCACTTCGGTACCGGCATAATACACGATTTCAGGACGGAGGGCGGCGGCTTCAGCGAGCTTTTGGGGTTCACTTACGCGAATGGTGGTCAATAGCCCCTGCCCTTTGGCCGATGTTACGAGGGTGCGCACCACTTCAAGCGAGAGCACGGGCAGCTTAGCCGAAGTAGGATCGTAGCTGATGGCGATGCCGTTGGTACCCGCTGCGGCGAGGTCGTTCACTGCTTTTACGGCTGCTGCTTCATCGTTTATCTGCACACAGGCCTGCTTGATGAGGGTTTCGTCGCCATCGAACCAATCGCCCACGGGGTGCCCACCGGGAGCGGTCAGGAATGGGCCCATCATCCACACGGCGGGTCCGGCGAGTTTTGACTGATCGATTTGCTTTTGCACGTCGCGGATATTGCCGGGGGTATCGCCAGGGGAAAGAAAAGCGGTAACGCCATTTTTCAGGAAAGAGCGCCGCACCTCAGGCCGATGCTTGATGTAGTCGAAAAACTGCTCCTGGGGCGAAAGATCGAAGCTTTCCTGGGTGGGCAGGTAAAAATAAAAAGCCGCATCAGCGAGGGCGGGCATCAGGGCTCCCCCTTCTCCGTCGATGGTGGTTGCCCCGGCAGGTACCTGGCAGTCGTTGCCGACACAAAGGATCGAATCGCCGCGCACGACCACCGTGGTCAGCCCTGGCAGGGTATCTTCTCCGGTAAACAGGTGAACATGGGTAAAGGCCACCAGCGCAGGTTCCTCCTGCTGGGGTACAAATTTATTCGAAGTGAGGTTCAGCATCAGGTAGCCGCCGCTCAGGGTTACGAAAATGAGGATCAGGATCAGAAATAACCGCACACATCCGGCGGGCTGGGGACTAGAGGCCATGGTCGTAGGTAGCTAAGGGGCGCATTCAGGGTTTGAATTTGCCTGCCAAAAATACCACCCCCGAAGCTCATAAGCCACCGTTTGGGTCATTTGCCTGCTAAAAGGGAGGATTGGTGGGAAAATTGGGATAAATTTGCCCCGGTTTGTAACCTAATCAGGAAATTGATGTTCAAACCACGATTACAAACAACCTTTTACCCAAAAGCTTTTTCTATGAAAAAATTAGCCATCGCCCTCACAGCCGCCGCCCTGCTGGCTGTTGCTCCGGCCAAAGCCCAGATCCGCACTCCTCAGCCAAGCCCCGGTGCTTCTTTCAAGCAAACCGTTGGCCTCACAGAAGTAGCTGTGGAGTACTCCCGCCCTGCAGCGAAAGGCCGCGTGATCTTCGGCGACCTCGTACCTTTCGACCAAATGTGGCGTACCGGTGCAAACCAATCCACCAAAGTCACCTTTTCTGATGCCGTAACCGTAAACGGAACCGCCATCGACAAAGGCACTTACGCCCTGTTTTCCATTCCTGGAAAAGACCAGTGGACCCTCATTTTTGCCAAAAGCACCAGCCCCCTGCCCGGACCTGACTTCAAAGCCGAAGACGAAGTAGCCCGCGTAATGGCCAAACCCGTAAAACTCAACGACATGGTGGAGTCTTTCACCATCGGCATGAGCAATGTTACCGCTAACACTTCCAGCCTCGATATCTCCTGGGAAAAAACCCGTGTGAGCGCCGAAGTGGTGGTAGAAGTAGAAAAAAAGGTACTTGCTGACATCGAGCGTGTAATGGCTGGTCCTTCACAAAATGACTATTACGCAGCCGCTACTTACTACTACGAAAGCGGAAAAGACCTCACCCAGGCCTACGAATGGGTAGAAAAAGCGCTCGTAGACAATGAGCGTTACTGGATTGCTACCCTGAAAGCCCGCATCCTCGCCAAGCAAGGCAAAAAGAGCGAAGCCGTAAAAGCTGCTCAATTCGCCAAGGGCCTCGCCGAAACCGCCGGCAACAAAGACTACGTGAAAATCAACGATAAGCTGATCGCTGACAACAAGTAATTAACTCCTGCAGTTATTACCCGTAAATAAATCCAGCCGGTATTTTCCGGCTGGATTTATTATTTTAAGGCCATGCGATACCTGTTGCTCCTTGCCCTGTTGGCGATAACTGCCTCAATTTCAGCCCAAAGCCTGAAACTGGATGGCTATTTCGCGCATGACACTACCGCAACCCTGCCCGCAGTAAGCCCTTCCTTCCTGCCCGGCTACGCACTTGCCAACCCCTCAGGGCACAGCTTTTTGTGTCGGGTCGAAGACAAGGTACTGGCCAAAAGCCCCTTTCCGGTTTGGATCAAGCTCGCCGACGAAGCCAAATCCGATATCCCGCTCTACCAAAACGCCGCCATCCGCTACCGGGTGTTCCGGCTTTCTAAATAAGCTTTCAGGGTTATATTCCTAAAGAAAATAGCCACCCCGAAATTGAGGTGGCTATTTTGTTTTCAATCTATATCAGGATTTATAAGATTTGCGGGATTTTCAAAGGATTAGCCTCCCTATTTCTCACTGACGGCTTTCTTTGGGTCTAAGGACGTGGATGATGGCCGGTTCGCTCATGTTGCATCCGGCGACCATCCCGTTCCGGGCATCCGCCCCAGCGGGGCGGCATATCGGTAGAAAAACAGGCCACATCCTTTTTTCTTGCGCCGAAGGCAGATTAAGCCATTCGATTATTCGGCGCACCTTAGGTGCGCGCCTGATGTGTGTGACGCGATTGGTTTCTACCGACATGTGCTCCCTCTGGGAGCAGAGAACGTGTTAATAATAGCCCAGGCTGGACGTCGCAAATGGGATGACTTCGCGCCCTACGGCACACACCTTAACACATAAAAAAAGAGCCACTCCGAAATGAAGTGGCTCCTGTTCTTTCTTCAAATCAAAGCTTTCGGATCTTGATATTTTTGTACCAAATGAAGCTGCCGTGGTCCTGAAAACCGATGAGGCCCGTATGTGCCTTGCCGTAATCGGGATAGCCGTCCCATTTGCCGCTGTTTCTGCGCTTGTACCAGTCATCGCTCCAGGGCACAAAAGCCGCCGTTTGCTTGCCATTGAGCCAATATTCGGCCCCTTTTTCCGAAAACAGGATGCGGGAATTATTCCATTCGCCATAGGGCTTGGAATTTTTGGGCAATGCGGCAGGATACATGGCGTAGTCGCCGCCCACCTGCTGCCAGTCTTCCAGCGGATCAGGGAAATTTTCATCGTCAATCACCTGGTACTCAGGGGCGGTGTAGTAAGGAGCGGGGTATTGCTCCCCTTCCACCACGTGGTAAAAGATGCCGCTGTTACCGCCTTTGCTGATCTTCCAGTCAACCACCAGTTCAAATTCGCCGAAGCTGTCAGCGCCGTAAACGATGTCGCCACCAGACGCATCCGCAGCCGTGCCGAGCGATTTCAGTGTTCCTTCTTCAATCACCCAGCCATCCGGAAAGTTGGGTTTATTAAAGCTGCGCCAGCCGTTGGAGGTCTGTCCGTCGAAAAGGAGTATCCATCCGGAGTCCTTTTCGGCCTGGGTAAGCGAATTGTCAACCGCCACTTCGGGCTCCCCGGTCGTTTGGGCCTGGGGTGCTTTTTGGCAGGAAAAAAGGGTGAGCGCCAGCAGGGCACTCCCGACAAGGAAAGGTGTTTTCATGAGAAAAATGGGGGTAAAGGAAAAAGGGTTAGCTGATAAGTTTCATGTTTACGGGGTCCCAGCGCATGAATTTGTCCTGCACATAGCTTTCGTTGCAGAGCAGCGCAGGCGCACAGGCGCGAAAACCAAACACGGGGTCTTCCACCACGGTACCGCCCTCGCGGATAGCCCGGAAGAAGTTGGAAAAATGGTCGTAATGGGCTCCCAGGTAGCCGTCTTCGGCGCGGTACACCATCTCCCTCGGCGGCAGAATACGCTTGCGGGAAGCATCCCCGCCCGATTCGGCGGCTTTTGCTTTCAGAAATGGATCGTCGGATTCGGGATCGTCGTTCAGGCGCACAACCACCTCTTCCCACTTCACATCCATCGAGCCTTTGCTGCCCACGAGGCGCAGGTAGGTGGTGCCGCTGGTGCCATCCACAAAGTTGCAGCGAAGAGAGAGGTCGAAACCCGGGTGCTGCGGTGCTTCTGGATAATCAAACATGCCAACGAGCACATCGGGCACATCGCGGCCGTCTTTCCAGTAGCGGAGCCCACCCATGGCCGATATTTTTTGGGGGCCGAGGGAATTGGTAATAAAGTGGAGGCTGGAGAAAAGGTGTACGAACAGGTCGCCGGACATGCCGGTGCCGTAGTCGAGGTAATTGCGCCAGCGGAAAAACCGCAGGGGGTCGAAATCGTGCTTTTTCACGCGTTCGTAGCGGTTCCAATCCACAGTTTGCGCCGAAGCATCGGCAGGGATTTTGTACTGCCATGCGCCTTCGGGCGAGTGCCGAGCCCAGAACCCTTCGGCAAAATTGAGGTCGCCGATCGCGCCTGCTGCCAGCAATTCGCGGGCTTTTTCATTTCCCAGCGAACTCAGTCCCTGGCTGCCTACCTGAAAGATTTTGCCCGATTTTTTCCAGGCCTCTATCAGCTGATGGCCTTCTGATACAGAATGAACCATCGGCTTTTCGCAGTAAACGTGCTTGCCCGCCTTAAGTGCCGCCACGCTGATGGGCATGTGCCACAGGTCGGGTGTGCCGATAATCACGGCGTCCACATCTGCGCGCTTGAGGAGTTCCTCGTAGTCGTTGGTGATGAATAGGTTGTCGCCCCAACGCGTTTTGGCGGCATCACGGCGGCCCTGATATAGGTCGCAGACAGCAGTAATGACTACATTTTCGTGCTGGAGCGCCGTTTTCATGTCTTCGCTGCCCATACCTCCTGCGCCGATAAGGCCCATGCGGATGGTTTGCCCGGCAGGCAGACTTTTGAAGCGCTTGTTGAGGATAGTCAGCTCCGAGGGCGAGGCCTGTAAGGAACCGGGCAGGCTGACGAGGGCCGCTCCCGCAAGTCCGAGCTTGCGGATAAAGGAACGGCGATTTTTGCTTTCGTTCATGTTGGGGGAAGGGATTGAGAAGAAAGATCAGCACCTGTCGGGCAAGGGTTTTGGCCGGGTCAGGTTCTTTTAGCTAATGTAAAAAAAAGGACCCGAAGCGCCGGGTTCAGGCCTTCCATTTCTTCAAAATTTCCTCCACCAGGCTAAATCCCTTCTATTGCCTGCGCCTGTTTCAACAGCACAGGAATATTCGAGCCCGGTAACCCCGCGAGGGCAACGGCATTTTTAGCGGCTTCGAACGCAAATTCGATCTCTTTTCCGGCTCCGAGTGCGCGGTAAAATCCTACGGCAAAAGCGATGGCGGTATCGTCCGGAACGGCCTGCTGCATGCCTATGACGTAGGGGACGTGATTTACAATAGCTTCTGCCTGCGATTTGGAGTAGCAGGCATTGAGCACCACGCAGCTCACTTCCCCTTCAAAAAGGTGAAATAGGGTAGAAAGGGCATCGGCAGATACCAGGCTCACGTTGCCGTCTTCGTCTTCGAGCGCCAACCCTCCGGCCTCGGGATGGTCCCAGGTAAGGCCGCGGTCAGTGGGCAGGTCGGTCCCTCCGTTTTGGCTGCCATGGCCTGAAAAGTGCACAAACTGGGGCACTTCGTCGAGCATGGCCTGCTGCAAGGTTGCCGCGGTTACCGCCCACTGTTGCTTGAGTTCGAAGCTGTCTCGGTCGCGTGACATGCGCAAGCCCTGGTCAATATCGCGTACCTCCTCGTCGATACGCAGCCGGGCGGTGTCTTTGGGGTTTGCTCCCAGAAAAAGAATTTTCTTCTTGGGACTTTCAATCGTTTCAGGCTTAAAAAACATCAGGATCATCAGGGTAAGGATCAGGGCCTGAAGCGGAACCAGCCCCCCGAGCGAATATTGCAGGGTTTTGATGATGGGGATATGCGAAGGGGAAATCCAGAGGTAGGGCGAAACGATAATCAGGATGAGATTTGCCAGCAGGAGATAGGCGATCGACAGGTACTTCACCTGCTTTGCCGATCCTTCCCGAACAAGGGTTTCGCGGTTGCGCCAGTGGGAGGACGAGTACAAGTAAACAAAAACGCCCAGGGGAGCCATGCCGATAAGCGTCCAGGCCCAGGCCCACCCTACCTGGATGCCAAAGCGGTTGGTGATGGTTTGGAACATCACGACCAAAAACATGGGTATCAGGCCGATAAGCCAGAGTCGGCTAAGCTGTTTGCGGGCTATCAGGGCAGGAATATTCATGGCCGCGCCAAGTTACCCCATAAGCCTGATTTTTCCAGATGAGTGCGGGTTTGGATGGTGCTGGGCACTACCTGTTTGGCTTTTTGGGCTGATTGGCTTTCAGAAACTTCAAATTCATACACCAAAGCTGTAACCCGATGGTTGCCGGTAAAAGGTTCATCCTCAACCGGCCCCAGCCCGGCAGCCCCACCGGCAGCCAGCCCTATCCCCCGCGAAGCAGAGAGTGTTTCTCCGGTGGTCAGGAAATTGACCCGATCGGTTACCACAAAGAAAATGATGCGAAAATAGCCCGGCTCCGCAAAAAACAAGGCTTTTACAAAGCGGGAAAGGGTAAACTCCTGATCTGGAGTAACGGCCGTACTCCACCGCGAAGGGTCGGGCTTGGGTGTGCCATCGGGTCGAATCTGCTCCAGCCTGCTCACGAGCGCAAATCCTCCGGGAACTTCGTAGTAGCTGTAATCAAAATAACCGGAACCGCTCATGGCGCTCTCTAATTTCCGGGAAACATCGCCCATGGCGTGTGCATTTGGGAAAAAATTACCTGGCAAAACGACCTTGCCTGAAGGAGCCGGAAGGGGAAATTTAAGCTGCGGCAACTGGTTGAAGTTATCTATGTTACTTTCCACAGCAGCGGTTCTGGGCAATTCTTTAAAGCCAACCGCCCCTGTTTTAACCAGGTCAGGCACATCATATTTACACCTGCTTTTGAGGTCGTTGAGCAGCGAGCTTACTTCCTGAGTAAGCCTCAGTCTTGAAATGGATTGATCCCAAGCTGGATCGTAAGCCTCTTTTTTGTTATCGGACCTCCTGGAGCACTGACCCAAATACAGTTGTCCCCGCTGCGAAGCAGGCATGATCCAGATATACTTGTCGCTTCTGAGCCCGGTTTCAAATTCGACCGGGGGCATGAGTTGCCAAAGAGGAAAAATGGGCTGCCCTCCCGAGGCAATATTTACCAGCTCATACAAACCACACGCATAGGGCAAGGCATGGTCGCAATCTTTACTTTTGATGGATTGGTGTAGCTGAAAAAAAGCAAAAACGATCTCTGATAAAGTCCGTGACGGTGCTTCGCGGGAAGCCTGGGCCCGAATATAATTCCAATCGTACCAACCGGATTTTAGGAATTCTTTGTGTGAAAGCAAGAGGTTTTTCTCCACATCAAGCGAAACCAGGTATCGCTGGCTGTAGTAAACCGCAGATATATTTTCGCAGGAAAAACCATAATTCGATTGCAGGTTTGCGGTCAATAACTGGTCATGAGAAATATTAGCATACCTCGAATTGGCTTTGCGAAAATGAACCAGGGCACTGTCGAGGGCAACACCATTTCCGCTCCTCACATAATCGAGGTTCCACAATTGGGCGTAAATCAGCTCTGTCATGGCTCCTTCCTCCAGTTGTTCCAGCATCCTGAGCGAATTTACCTGCTGCAAACGGGCGGAAGCAGACTCGATCAACTGATGGGCACTTTCGGGCGTTTCGCTATTTACCGGCTGGGCATTTAGCAACTGAAAGGTTGCTTTCAGGCTTGATTGATCCGGTGTCAATTGCGCATAAAGCGCCGGCACGTAGCCGAGTGAAAGGCTGAGCAGGAACAGAAAAACTATGGGGTAGCGTGGATACATAGAAACAAATAAATTAAACGACAGGAGGGGTAACCTGCGTGAACTGCCTTGTGCAATAAACCAATTAAAGTTAATCAGAAATGAAGGCAAAGGAAATTTTCTGACTTTCAAAGCGGTGCATTTCAGCATGAACCATAAAAAAAGAGGTTGCCCGAAACCAGGCAACCTCTTGAAAATCAATTTAATATAAAATCAATGTGCGACAGAAACCAGGCGGCTGACCCGTCCGGTAGCGGTTTTCACCTCCACGAGGTACATTCCCGAAGGAATGTTTTCGAGGCCGATATTCAGGGTTTGAAGCGGCAGCGCAGGCAGGTTGCGGGTGAGCAGCACTTTGCCTTCTACGGTCATCATCGAAACCACAGCGGGCTGGGTTTTGTCCATGCCGATTTCGAGGGTTACCTGATCTGCAGCAGGGTTAGGATATACTTTCCAGGAAGTGATACCAGCAGCCGGGTCGATGGATGCCGGGTGGGTAAAATCTTCCACAACCACTGTTTGGGTAGCTGAGCAGCCATTCTGGTCAGAAACTTTGCAGGTATACGTGCCCTTGAGCAGTGCAAATACGGAAGGTGAGTTGCCTACCACTGTGCCGGAAGCATTTTTCCACTCAAACGTAAGGCTACCGGAACCATTCAAAGCCGTTGCTTCAACCGATCCGGTATTGTTGCCATAGTCAGGAGTAGAAGTAAGCGCCGCATCAAAAATAGTGCAGGAAGCAATTACCGGACGGATAAAACGTACGGTCTGGAGGTTAGAAGCCGTCCAGGCGTAAGTGGTCAGGTTGGTCGCAAAGAAGTTGATACCCGTAGACCAGTTAGCGGTACCCGAAGCCAGTCCAATGGTGGTATTTACCCCTTCGTACACCCCGATACCCCAATTAGAATTAGCAGGCAAAGGAATAGAAGCAGGGAAAGCCAGGTAGTATTTCGACTGAGCCGAATCAATGATAATCGGTGCAGATTGCAGCACAGGAGCTCCGATGGGGAGGTTGTTTTGCATGGCTACCAATACGGCGTAGGTAGTATCCCCTTGCTTAGGGCTTAGCAGCTCAATTTCCACCGCCTTGATAAATACCGGGGCTGAAAAGTTGTAGGTCGTAAGCGCAATAGCCCGTGAAGTGGAACTTACGGCATAGGCACCTCCATTGGCAACGCCATTGTCGCGGGCCAGGATAGAATCGCTCACGGTAAAGGTAGTGCTGACCGTATTGTTTGCCGGAAACTGATCGATCTGTGCGCCGGTAAGGGCGTTCAGGTTAAACGAATAGGTGCCTTTTCCATTTGGAATGATGTTGAAATCGTAAGAGCCGGAGCCCGAAGGAGCGATGGTAGGCACACTAACCGTCATGCCGGGCAAAGCCACACCACTGCTGTCGATATTCAGGGTTACAGATACAGATGTGAGGGGATCTACGCCCCCGTTGAGCACATCACCTGAGAGAAAAAGGCCGGATACGCCCATCAGTTTTACCGGTACCTGCCCAAACGAAGGAAACACACCAGGCTCGCCCATGATGGCATCTACCTGTGGTGGACTGAAGTCGAGCTCATATCCAATCAGAACGTTAGGCGAACCTTGAGCCAGCAACATAAGGGTGACGGTACCCGGCACGATGCCCGGAGCCACAAATGCACCCCCAGCCAGCGGACCTGCAGAAGTAATATCGGCGGAAACATCTTTGATCTGTGGGAAAGTAGCTCCACCCGGAAGCGGGATCGTACGCACATCAACACCATTTCCGGTCTGAACAAATGCCCAGAGGAAATCGCCGGCAGCACTGGAAGTATCAAGCGCAGCACCGTAAATACCGTTCAGGCCATGGGTAGCCGCTGGAATAGAGGAAAGAATCGTACCAGTTTTGGATACCAGGCGAATGTCCGTGGTGAAGTTGCCGGTCCAAAAACCACCCAAGCCGCCGTTAGCAGCCGGGTCGTAGGAAAGCCAACGGGTACCGCCGGTACCAATAGCTGCTACGGCAATGGTGCTCTCCACTGCTTTGGTAGCGGTATCCACTACATACAGGGTGTTGGTGTTATTGGCGATATACAGCTTGGTGCCGTCGGTGGTCATGGCACGGGTTCCGCTCAGGGTAGCAGCACCATTGGCAATGGTAAAAGCATTTTTAAAAACTCCGGAAGAGGAAAAACGATACAGGGTATCGCTGTTCCAGCGGGCAGTCCAAATATCGCCGTTAAGGTAAATACAGGCTGCCTGTCCGTCAGCACCGGCAAGGGTACCCACCGGATAGGTAAATTGCACGTCGAGGTGCGCTTCGGTGTGGGCGGGGTTGTTGCTGAATGGCTCTTCGAGGAATTTGTCGGCCATCGAATTTACGGGTAAAAGCGCCTGATCAGCTTCAGTTTGCGCCCAGAGGGAGCCCACCGATAACATTGAGGCGAAAAACCAGCTTGCGTAGTGGTTTGCTTTCATGTGAATGTGAATGTGGTTGGTTGTTTAAGAATGAAAAATAAAACTTGGGTAACTGCAGGGTGTTTTGCAATCTAAAAAAGGGGGTAATCAGATCAATAAAGCACAATTAGCCTAACAATTTATTAGAATTTGCTTAACAAACATACCTAATAGCCACCTTTTCTCTTATTCCCTCGGTTATTTCAAATCTCAGGGTCCATCCACAAAAAATTTGGTTTAATTTTCATGGCTCGTGCCTTATTACCGGGCGCCTTATTTACCCCTTTTCAAAAAATGAACCGAATGATAAAGCTTCTGCAAGCAATCTTCCTCGTAGGCTGTTTTTCCGGCTACCATGCGCTTACAGCTCAAAACCTGATAGCATCAGGAGAGGACGCATACCTGGAGGCCCTGTATCTTCACCTGCATCAGCACCCCGAACTTTCGTTTCATGAAAAAGAAACCTCGGCCCGAATGGCAGCCGAACTTCGGAATATTGGCTTTGAAGTAACCGAAAATGTGGGCGGCTATGGGGTGGTAGGGGTACTTAAAAACGGAAAAGGCCCTACCCTGCTCATCCGCACCGACATGGATGCCCTCCCTGTGAAGGAGACAACCGGAGCAACTTACGCCAGTACCGTGATAACGACCGATGACGCCGGTAACGATGTAGGCGTAATGCACGCCTGCGGACACGACATGCACATGACCGTGTGGACGGGCACTGCCCGCTGGATGGCCGAGCATAAAAAGGAGTGGCAGGGTACCCTCCTGATGATTGGCCAACCCGCCGAGGAAAGGGGATCTGGTGCCCGTGAAATGCTCAAAGATGGCCTCTACGCCCGCTTCCCAAAACCAGAATTGGGCCTTGCCCTCCACTGCAATGCTACGCTGGCAGCAGGCATGGTGGGCGTTTGCCCGGGGTATGCGATGGCCAATGTGGACATGGTCGATATTACGGTATATGGCCAGGGAGGCCACGGTGCCTACCCCCACACCACCAAAGATCCGGTGGTGCTCGCAGCCAGGATCATTACCGACCTGCAAACGATCGTTAGCCGCGAAATCAGCCCCCTGGAGCCGGCAGTGGTAACGGTGGGTTCCATCCACGGCGGTTCAAAGGGCAATATTATCCCAAGCGAGGTGAAACTGGAGCTAACCCTGCGCTCCTACACCGACGAAGTGCGGGCAGCATTGATCGAAAAAATAAAGCGCACCTGCAACGGCGCAGCCATGGGCTACGGCCTGCCAGAGGATAAGTACCCCAAAGTAGTGGTTAGGGAAGAGTTTACACCGGCTTTGCGCAACGACCCTGTGCTTACCACACGTATGGAAACCGTTTTTAAACAGCAACTGGGGGAGTCGCAGGTGCGGGTGCTCGGTCCCGTTATGGGAGGGGAAGATTTCAGCAGGTATGGCCGCACAGAGGATAAGATTCCGATTATGCTGTTTTGGCTGGGAACCATTCCTGCTGAAAAAGCGGCCGCAGCCGAGCGAAAGGAAATTGAGCTGCCCTCTTTGCATAACGACAGCTTCTTGCCTGAATACCCTTTGGCGATCAAAACGGGGGTAAGCGCCATGACCGCAGCTGCCCTTTCGATTTTGGCAAAAAAGTAAAAGGCCCGTGTTTTTAATATCTGCAACCGCTTGTCTCAAAATGTTCAAAACCAGCATCAATTTATTTTAAACCAAAAATATTTAGCTGTATTTTTCAACAATTTATCACCCATCAATGTGGTTGACGTGGAAAATAACAGCTTTTCATCTCTGAGTCCCAACTGGTTTGTAGCCGGCACACCCGACCTTGAGTACAAAAAATACGTGCTCCTGGCCTATCTCCAGAAAATAAGCCAGGAGTTTTCGGAGGTTCGCCTCTACCCGGCTTTGGGCGATCTCATCTTTCATCACCAAAACCTCGTGTCTTTCCGCGAAAACAAGCAGCAGATCGAAGCGGCTTTTCCGTCACGTATCACCGAGATCGACCTGAAGGAAATGCGGGTGAACTTTGAAAAACCCTTGGACGAAAACGCTGAGCTGCAGGACATTGACTCTATCGTAGCCTACGCCTTGCCAGCCATTGAAAATCAAATGGAAGAAGGGAAACAAATCTACGACTACATCGAAGAGCGCATTTCGATCGAGCCCATTGGTATTTCACCGCTATTTCGCCAGGAGGGGTACCTGCTTTTGCACATGAACCCCCGCAAGGAAGTGAAAGCTTTTTCCTATCGCTTAACTTCCCTTATCCACAACCACCAGCCCCACCATGGCATTTCGCTGGAACATATTTACACCTACTCCTACGGCATCGCCAACACCTACGAGCACATGAAGCTCGACCTGATTCGCAACAGAAAGGAGATGCCCAATCCGGCTACCTACCTGGTTTATACCCGCATTCCCATTCCGGAACACCCTTCCTTGTTGCCGGTTGCGAAACGAAAAATGCTGGGCTACCTGGCCTGATCCTTTAACGACCTCCTGACAAAAAAACGCCTTCCCTCGAACAGGGAGGGCTTTTTTATTAAATAATCCTCCAAAAAGATGGACCCAAGCCCATTCAACGCGGGTTTTTCCCCGTTAAGCCAAATAGCTTGGAAAGGAAGTAATATTTCGCCCATTTTTGTAAAGAAAAAAGGGGTATAATATTTCGAAACCCGCATTTTTTATCTACAAAAGCTAATCCTTTCCATTTTCGAAAGAAATTTGCCGTAGATTTTCACGTTAATAAAAAGGAAGAAAAATATATCCCTGACAATGAAACAAGCACTACGTACTTTATCCATCCCGGCTTTCAGCATTTTCTACTTTCTGCTTTTCCTTATTGGCACGGGAAATAGGCTAATCGCCCAACCCTTTGGTACCTGGACCAATATTCCGACCTCAGGATCATGCACCCAACGCCATGAAAACTCGATGGTTCAAGCCGGGGATAAGTTTTACCTGATCGGTGGAAGGGGTGGTGTACCGGTGAACGTATTTAACTACAGCACCAATACCTGGAGCCAAAACAACAGTGGCGCTACCTATATCACGGATGTCAATCACTTTCAGGCACTTACGCATAACGGGCTGATCTATATTATTGGTGCTTTTACAGGAAACTACCCTACTGAAACGCCGATTCCAAATGTGATTATTTATGACCCGGTAAGTAATACCTGGATTCAGGGCCCCACCATTCCTGCCGGTAGAAGACGTGGTTCGGCAGGGGTTGTTATGTACAACAACGAGCTTTACATCTTTAATGGCATTATCAATGGCCATACCGATGGATGGGTAAACTGGGCTGACAAGTACAACCCTGCAACCAATACCTGGACCACCCTTTCCAATTCTCCGGGTTCACGTGACCACTTCTTCGCCGCCATAAATGGAACAAAAGTCTACATGGCTGGTGGCCGCAAGTCCAGCTTTGGCGTAGGCGCAAACGGAACATTTGCATTCACAACTCCGAGAATAGATATCTACGATATTCCAACCAATACCTGGACAAGTCTCGACTCTGTTACCCAGGGCTTGCCTACTCCTCGTGCAGGTGCTCCGGTGGGTATTCTGAACAATAAGCTGTTTGTTATCGGAGGAGAAAGCCTACAATCGCTGGCACACGATGAAGTACAGGCACTCGACCTCACCACCAATACCTGGGACCCGGTAAACACTTACAACCCGATGCCCGGACGCAGGCATGCCACACAGATCATCGAATCGAACGGGGTATTTTACCTGGCGGCCGGCTCTAAAACACGTGGTGGAACCGAGATTGCGGTAAACGAAACCGACTTCTTTGATAAATTTACCCTTACCACTTTCAATGCGCCTACGGGTACACCGATCGCGGCAAGCACCCTTAACGGGTCTTCAGCCTCCGTCAGTTTTGGCTCTGTAAGCACAGGAATAACGAGTCAGCAAACCTTTACCCTTACCAATTCGGTCGGTAACCAGGGAATCGTGATCTCCGGAATCACCCTTTCGGGCAATGCAGCTTTCACCTATACCTTCCCCTATACTTTTCCTATTGTACTGGCACCGGGTCAGAGCGTTAGCTTTCCGGTAAAAGTAACCCCTACTGTTACAGGTGCCATTTCCGGATCAATGACCGTACAGACCAAAAATGGAACCAACAGCGTGGGAACCGTAGCCCTCTCTGCTACCGGAGTTCCTGTAAACAACCTCGCATTCACCTCTTCAGGATCTTGTACCGGTGTTCAGATCGGCACTTCGAGCACGGTCTCTTTCAGCCTTACTTCCACTTCGAATCAAAATATCACCTTCTCACAGGCTCCCTACATGAAGTCGGGTGCGGTTTACAGCATCACCAGTGCGCCCATGCCTACTGGAGTTACTCCTCCGGCAGTAACGAACCTAAACGTTGCGTTTTCACCAACAGCTACCGGTACTTTTCGCGATACCATCATCATTGTGCATAACGGGGTAAATAGTCCTACCAAAATCCCCCTTTCGTGCACCGCCAACGACTGCGCCCTGCCCGGAGGCTTTACCAGTGGCGATATCGGAGGCCCATCTCTGGCCGGAAGTGTGTGTGAAGAAAATAACATCTACACTGTCAAGGCTTCTGGAAGCGACATTTACAACACCAGCGACCAGTTCTACTTTATTTACCTTCAGGTTACCGGCGACATGACCGTGTCGGCTAAAGTGGAATCTTTCAGCAATTCCAACGCTTTTTCAAAAGCAGGTGTGATGATCCGCGAAACGCTTGATGCCAATAGCAAGCATGCCATGATGGCTGCCACCCCCTCTACCAACGGCGTGGATATCCGGTACCGGAATACCACGGGTGGGTCTTCAGCTTTGGTAAGGAAAAATACTGTTTTAGTTCCGCAATGGGTAAGGCTGATCAGAAGTGGCAACTTACTTTCCGGATACGAATCGGAGGACGGCATTACCTGGAACCTGGTTTCTTCCACCACCGTTATCATGTCTTCAACGGTTTATGTGGGACTGGCAGCCACGAGCCGCGACAACTCGTTGTTAACCACTGCTGTTATTTCCAACTTCACCATTATCAGCGCTTCGCTCCCGGTAGAATGGGCAGATATTCAGGCTGAAGCTATCAACAATGCTGTAAAGGTATCGTGGATTACTGCCAGAGAAGAAAATAACAACTATTTTGTGGTTGAGCGCTCCGCTGACAGCCGGGTATTCGAATCCATCGGAACCGTAAACAGCTTAGGTAACAGCGCTACGCCTACCGAATATGCTTTTACAGACCAGCTGCCTTACAAGGGCATCAACTACTACCGCATCCGCCAAGTAGATGAAGACGGTCAATTCAGCTACTCTTCTGTGGTAGAAACTACTTTTGAAAAGGCAGAACTGTTGGTTTATCCCAACCCTGTTTCCAGAACAGAAGAATTGGAGGTTGGTGTTAGCAGCTCAAGCGAAAACAGTGTTACTCATTTTGTTTGGCACAATATGCTTGGCCAGACCGTGAGCCAGGAAACCCAAGCCCTTTCTGCGGGATGGAACGTGATAAGCCTTTCGCTGAACGACCTTCCTCCCGGAACCTACTCCTTGTCGATACTCAGAACAGGTGGACTCGCTGACCATAAAATAGTCATCATCAAAGACTGATCTTCCTCCATTTCAAGCTTATAGGCCGGGCGTTGTCCCGGCCTTTTTGTTTTTCGGAGCAGCGGTTAGCTGTACCTTTGCTGCATGTCGGACCTCTTTCAACAATTTGAGCTAAAGGAAAATGAGCTAACAGTAGGGCCTTACTGCCTGAAAATTGCTCAGGTACGCGATTGGGAAGCCCTGGTGGACCTTGTTACGGAGGATGAATTTTCTGAAGATGAGCAGCTCCCCTATTGGGCCGAAATCTGGGCTTCTGCCTTTGGCCTCGCTAATATGCTGGCTCAAAAGCAGTGGCCGGGAAAAAAGACCCTCGAACTCGGTGCGGGTACGGGCCTTGTAAGCCTCGCTTTGGCGGCGGCTGGTGCCGAAGTAATGGCTACGGACCTCATTTCCGATGCACTCCGGTTCATTGAATACCAGGCAAAAAACAACCACCTGCAAGTGGCTACACAGGTATTGGACTGGCGAAAGCTGGATGGATGGCCGAGCTATGACCTCGTGGTGGCCGCGGATGTTTTGTACGAAAAACGGCACCTGGAACCCGTCATTGAAGCAATGAAAACACTGATCAGCCCATCAGGTGAAGCGTGGATTACGGATCCTTTTCGGTTCCCGGCTGATACTTTTGCCGAAACAGCTACGAAAGCGGGCTTTTCAGTAGAAATTGAAGAAGAAGAATTAACGTGGAATGAAGTATCTACCCGACTCCGGCATTTTCATCTGAAACATCAGTCCTGAGCCTCGTCTTTGTGCCATACCCGCACTTTGTCGGGGCTTACCCGGTACTTTCTGATAGCATATAAAAAGCCAAACGCCTCACTTTCGTCCTTTTCGATGTGGCGGTGGTGTGCCCGGTGCGCCCGTATCAACCGCAAAATGTAGGGATGCCCTGGCTGATAACGGGTTCTGACCCTCCGGTGAATAACGACATCGTGCAGGAGAAAATATAAAATGCCATAAACGCCGATGCCGACCCCGATCCATAAGGTAGGCGATTGGAAAGAAAGGCCGTATATGACCAGTGCTGTCGAAATTAAGCCGTAAAACACGACCACCAGGTCGTTCCACTCCCACCAGGTCGGGGCTTTCTGGTGATGGCTTTTGTGCAAAAACCACAACGGACCATGCAAGAGGTATTTATGGCTGAACCAAGACCAGGCTTCCATGGCTAAGACCACCAGTGCTACGATCAAAAAAGGCATCATTGCTGCATTCATTTACCATACAAATTACCTGCTTAAACCGCCAAAACCCAACCGGAACCCAAATACCACAGGTGAATAATGCTTAGAGGTAGCCATATTCTGGCCAGAAAGCACAAAGGATTCCAGAAACATGTGGTTGCGACGGTCGGCAAACACTTCTCCTCCCAGCCCCACGGTGGCGTAAAGATTTGCCCGACGAAATTCGCCAAAGTCCAGCGATTCGTTGTAATGTAACACCAGGTCAACGCCGCCTCCCCCAAAGAAATACAGCCGCGATTTTCCTTTCCCCAGGCTCGCCCCCACCACCAAAGGCAGAGACAAACACCTGATTTTCAGAGAAATATCTTCTGTAATTCCCTGGCTGATGTTTACATACCTGTGCTGAATCACTATTCCCCGGTCAGCGTATTGGACGCCCTGCCTGAGCCACCAACCTCCCTCCGTTTCAAACCTGCCAAACACACTCACCTCCGGCACTATCCGCTGAAACCCCTGGGTAACCACAAATCCATTGCCCTGCTTTACTTCCGAATATTGGCTTTCGGAAGTATGGTTGGCTGCTGCCCCAAAGGCAAAGGCCAGCTCCCAAGTTTGAGCAGGACAGCGCACTGGCACGAAAAAAAGAAGCCAGACCCAGTTAAGACGACTGACGAACCCCTTCCTGCTGGCCCGGAATGGCCAAAGGGAAAGGATAGGTTTTTCCCAGCTCCACCCCCAACCTGCGCAAATCGTGTTCATAAAATTTATAGGGTTGATGGATCATGTGCGGGGGCAGGTCGCGGAGCTCGGGGCACCAAAGCCGCACATAGGCTCCTTTGGGGTCGTAGCGCTCAGCCTGCGACTGTATATTAAAGTAACGATTCTCACGGGGATCGTTGCCTACGCCCGCCACATAATTCCAATTGCCCCAGTTGCTGCACACATCGTAGTCGATAAGCATCGATTCGAAATAGCTGGCACCCATCCGCCAGTCCTGATGCAAGTCTTTTACCAGAAAACTGGCCACATTTTGCCTGCCCCTGTTGGACATAAAGCCCGTAAGGCGCAGCTCGCGCATGTTCGCATCCACGAAAGGAATGCCCGTAGTGCCTGTAACCCACCGCTCAAACGCCTCGGGATTGGGCTGTATTTCAGGCGCTTGTCCCTTGAGGCCGCCGGGGTGAAAGAAGCGGTTACCGTATTTTTTGGCCGTAAAGCGGAAGAAATCCCGCCACATCAGCTCAAATATCAACCAATAGGTAGAATCGTTTTTCTTGCGTTCTTCTTCGTACCGCCTGATTTCGTGGTGAATAAAGCGGGGCGAAATGCAGCCGATTGCCAGCCAGGGAGAGAATTTGGAGCTGTAATCTGCGCCAATGAGTTCGTTGCGGGTCTCTTTGTAGATACTGAGCAGGTCTTTTTTCCAGAAATAGGTATCCAGCCGCTGTAGTGCTTCTGTTTCCCCACCTTTAAACCTGAGCACCGTACGCGCATCCATTGAATGTGCTTTTATACCCAAATCGTTCAAAGAAGGAATCTCGCCGCTGATCATCAGGGGAGTCTGTATCCGAAAAGGAACCGCCAACGGAGGCCTTATGGAAGCATTTTTCTCCACCTGATTCCGAAACTGCGTGAAAATATCGGGGGTAGCTTTTACCGGAAAAGGGAGGTCTTCGAGGTGATAGAGGGTATTGCTCCAAAACAGCTCCAGGGTTGTATGTTGCCCGAAAAGGTTTTTTTCAACCGCATCGGCTACCTGGCGTTCTTCATCCGTAACTTCTTTGTTGGCAAACACCCACACGGCATGGTATTGCTCGGTCAACTGGGGCAATATTTCCTCAGGAAAGCCCCTTCTGATGAGCAAATCGCTTCCTCTGTCACGCAGGCGGTTACGCAGATCTTCCACCGCTTCTATCAGAAATTGTGCACGGAATGCGCCAGTCTTATCGAATCCAAACGCTGTTTTCCCGAATTGGCGCGGATCAAAAATATAGACAGGCACTACCTGATCGGTCCTTTCTACTGCCCGGACGAGAGCCTCATTGTCGTGGATTCGCAAATCATTTCGAAACCAAACGATACCAGTTTTTCTACCCATGATAAAAAAACCGATTGAGAGGAATAAAGGTTTGGCCATTACATAGATTTTTTTCTATGTTTTACCTTCCCTCTCCCACCTTATTTCAGGGTATTTTGGCTTAAAATCAAAAAAATCAACCACCTTTAAGTTCAAAACCTACGATTGCTCATGGCATTTTCCTGTCCCAAAAACCGCTTTCTGGCAGTTGGTCTCAGCTTCATTTTCGCAAGCATTACCCTTGCCTGCAGCAGCCTTCCGGTTGGAAAGCCCACCTCAGGTGCATTCGCCGACTCCGCCATGGTCGTTACCAGGCACCCCCTGGCTACCAAAGCCGGTGTGGATATTATGCGCATGGGGGGCAATGCCGTGGATGCAGCCGTGGCTGTGCAGATGGCGCTGGCCGTGGTATTGCCCGAAGCAGGCAATATCGGCGGCGGCGGTTTCATGATTGCGAGGGTACCTGAGGGAGCGGTGTATGCGCTTGATTTTCGGGAAAAAGCCCCGATAAAGGGCAATAAAGACATGTACCTCGATGAAAATGGGGAAGTTATCCCCCGGTTGAGCCTCGACGGTGCACTTGCAGCAGGGGTACCCGGATCGGTAGCCGGGCTTTGGGCAGCACACGATTCGCTCGGTAAACTCCCTTGGGCAACCGTGATGCAACCCGCCATCGACCTTGCCCAAAACGGCTTTCCCCTTTCCCGCAACCAGGCCCGTTTGCTCAATAACTTCCAGGAGCGATTCAATAAACTTAACACCGAGCCCACACGCTATCAATCTGCCGAGCCGTGGGAGGTGGGTGATACGCTCCGGCTGCCCGAATTGGCTGCTACCCTCACGCGTATCCGCGACCTGGGTCCTGACGGGTTTTATGCCGGTGAAACTGCCGATTTGATCGTTTCTTATATGGAAAAATCGGGCGGTATGATCAGCCATAACGACCTCGAGGCCTACCAACCGGTGTGGCGGGAACCTTTGCAGGGGAGCTACAAAGATCTGCAAATAACCACCATGGGCGCCCCCTCGGCTGGTGGACTGATCATGCTGCAAACCCTAGGTATGCTTGCCGGAAAAACCTGGCCAGGAACTGATATCTCTTATCCCGTAGCGGCTCATCAGCTTGTGGAAGCCGAAAGACGTGCCTACGCCGACCGTGCCGAATATGTGGGCGACCCCGATCTGGTGGAAGTACCCACCAAGGCCCTGCTCCGACCCGATTACCTCAAGGCCAGGTTCAGAAACTTCAACCCCCAAAATGCTACCCCTTCCGATTCGGTGAGGGCGGGCAAGGTAATTTTTATCGAAAAAAACGAGACCACCCACTTCTCCATCATCGACCCCGATGGCATGGCCGTAGCGATTACCACTACGCTTAATGGCAACTATGGCGCTGGCGTGGTCGTTCCAGGTGCAGGTTTTTTTCTCAATAATGAAATGGACGATTTCAGCATCTCGCCCGGTGTGCCCAATCAGTTTGGCCTTACAGGTGGTGCCGCCAATGCCATCGAACCCCAAAAACGCATGGTTTCTTCCATGACTCCCACCATCGTAACCCGAAAAGGAAAGCTCTGGCTGGTGATCGGCGCCCCCGGAGGATCCACTATTCCAAGCTCGGTGATGCAAACCCTGCTGCGGATGTACGAGTATGGCGTTCCGGCACAGGAAGCGGTAGCTGCCCGTAGGTTTTACTGCCAGTGGCTGCCCGATGAGCTTGCTTATGAATCGGACGCCTTTACCGCCGAACAACTGAAACAACTGCAAGGAATGGGCCACCACCCTGCCTTAAAGTCAGGCATCTCGCTGGTAAACGCTATTGAGGTGAGGGCAGATGGCAAACTGGGCGGAGGCGCTGACCCGCGAAGCGATGCACAGGCCGCCGGTTATTGATTTTTTCGCATGATTTTTAATAAATACCGACTAATTTAATCCCTGAATGGAAGAACAAGCATTTACCGTTCTGTATGTGGACGATGAGCCACATAACCTCACGACCTTCCGGGCTGCCTTCCGGAGGCAATTTCAGATCGTAACTGCTTTGGGTGCGCGCGAAGGGATGGATATTCTAGCTAAACAACCCGTGCAGCTGGTCATCTCGGACCAACGCATGCCCGAAATCACCGGCGTTCAGTTTCTGGAGCAAGTGGCGGAGCAGTATCCGGATATCATAAGGGTAATTCTGACGGGATTCAGCGACTTGGAGGCCCTCATCAGCGCCATCAACCGGGTGGGCATTTTCCGCTACCTCACCAAGCCCTGGCATGAGCCCGACCTCATGCTTACCATGGAAAATGCCCGTCAGCTGTGGCAATTGCGGGTAAAAAATAAAATCCTGCTCACGGAGCTGAACACCAAAATCAGCGAGCAACAAAAAGTGCTGGAGTTATTTCGTAGGTATGTGCCTTCAACGGTGGTAGATCAGGTGCTGGGAAGTACCGATGAGAACCTCCTCAAGGGTGAGGTTCGTCCGATCGGCGTGCTGTTTTGCGACGTAAGGGGCTTTACCTCTATCAGCGAGCGCCTTACACCCAGGCAGGTGGTGCAGTTTCTCAATCGATTCTATTCGCTTACGACCAGCATTGTAAAACGCAACGGCGGCAGTACCAACCAGTTTATTGGCGACGAAGTTTTCGCCATTTTCGGTGCGCCTGACTCCAGCGGCGACGATGCCTACCATACCGTGGTTGCTGCCCTCGAAATGCGCGAGGGGCTACAAGGACTTAACCAGGAGTTTGCAGCTATTTTCGGACAAGATGTTTATGTAGGTATCGGACTGCACTATGGCGTGGCGGTTGCCGGTAATATGGGCTCTTCCGACCGAATCAACTACAGCGTTATTGGCGACACCGTTAATACGGCCAAGCACATCGAAGGATTGACGAAAGAATCGCCCAATTCCATCCTGATGCACGCCGAGATGTATGCCCTGATTCAGGACCGGGTGGATGCACGGGAATGGGGCAAAGTGCCTATCCGTGGGAAGCGCGAGCCGGTACATGTAGTAGAAGTACTGGGCCTTAAGGGATAATCTTTGACTTTATTGAATAATATCACGAACAAACCCGACTCAGGATACCGCGGCCATTTCTCCTTTAAACACGAGCGGGAGAGAGATCAGCATGGTGGTGCCTTTTTCAGAAGATTCCTCCACAAAGATGCTGCCTTCGTGCTGGCGGATGATACCCAGCGATATGGACAAGCCTAATCCGGTGCCCTCACCTACTTCTTTGGTGGTGAAAAACGGATCAAAAATCTTGGTGCGGATGCTTTCGGGTATGCCTGGCCCTGAATCTGAGATGCGGATTTCGACCACATCTTGCCGGGGCCCTTTGCCGGTTGAGACTGTAAGTGTTCCGCCCTGCTTTCCGCTTTTTAGCTCGCTGGCCCGGATGGCGTGTATGGCGTTTACGAGCAGGTTCATAAACACCTGGTTGAGCTTACCAGGCAGCCCTTCAATTTCAGGAATATCGTCGTAGTGGCGTTCGATTTTGATGTTGTCCAGCTTATTCCGCAGCAAAATCAAAGTAGAATCGATGCCGGAATGCAGGTCGAAGAACTTCAGGGAGTCTTCGTCCAGACGCGCAAAATTCCGGAGCCCTTTTACAATTTCGGTGGTGCGGCCCGCGCCTTCTTCTATGCCGTGCAGGAGGGCAATCATTTCCTCGCGGAGGTAATCCATTTCCACTTCCTTGCGCATCAGGGTTACGGGCATAAAATCCCGCTCCAGGCCCAGTTCTTTGATGATGGATTCGTAGCGATCGAGGATAGCCAGCACGTCTTCCAGGTCTTTGCGCAGCGGGGCTACGTTGCCTGAAATAAAATTGACGGGGTTATTGATCTCATGTGCAATGCCTGCTGTTAATTGGCCCAAAGAAGCCATTTTCTCTGCCGAAACCAGCTGGGTCTGGGCATTTTGTAATTGTTTATGTGCAGTATCCAGCTGTTGAAAAGCGCCACTTAGCTCGCGGTGAGATCGCCTTTTGGTGAAAAACAGCCCGGCCATGAGGGCTGCCAGGGCCAGCGCCAGCGCCAGAACAAGAAAAAAAGTAACCTGCTTACGTTTGTAATCCCGGTCGCTCAGATCCTGAATTTCCTTCAGGTAATTGATTTCCTGCACCTTGGTCAATAACTGAATCTGGCTTTCGACGGAGTCAACGACCTGTCTTTGAACCAGCTCCTGATAGGCGTCCTGCAGCGCCTGATATTCTTTCAGGGTTTCGAGCGAACCCCGGTAATCACCTTTCTTTTCCAGATTTTCGGCTTGCTGCAACAACTGATTGCCATTTTGCACGGCCTGGCGGACCCACTCAGGGTTCGCCAGCTGGGGCGGAGGAACAGGTGAAGTAAATTTATGCCTCGAAGGGGCAACCGGAGGAATGGGTGCCAGCGGAACATACTGATCGCCTTGGCCAGGATTCCCTCCCAGGCCGGCATAGACAGCGGGTATTTCAGGCAATCGAAAAACGTAGTCCCTACCTTCGTTATGGGAAGGACGGGAAAAGTCCGGGGCGTACGAGAGATTTTTAAGCCGGATGTTTATATCAGACACCCGAACGGAGTCTCCCAAGGCCTTGTATTTTTCCAAAATTTCGAGGTAAATCTCCCGGGCAGATTCGGGCTGTTTGCGTTCCAACTCTCGGGCCAAGGCCAGTTGGCTCAGCAAAGCAAGCTCGCGGGTCTTGGTTTCTATTTTATTCTCTATTTCATTTTCCTTTACCCATACATCCACCTTGTACACCCAAGAATCGGCCATATTGAGAAAAGAATCGCCCACACCCACTTCGCTTCCTATTTCGCTAAGGCGTTCATCGCATTGAGCCATAAACTCCTGGTCGCCATTTTGCTGAGCCACGATCCGGGCGCTGCGCAGGTACTTAACTGCCATTTTGCCATTGTCCATTCTGGCATAAGCATCGGCTGTCCAGAAGTTGGCCTGTGCCTCTATTTCGCGGGTGCGCCGGTTGGTCCAGCCCCTTCCTTTGATGTCATTTACGACGGAAAGCGAATAGCCCAGCGCTTTTCCGGGATTTGCATCCAGGGTTTCCATGGCAAGGGCCAGGTTGGCTTCCCATCGGGAAAAAGCGGCTTGCTGAATGGAGTCGGCGGGTTGCTGCGCATAGAGGCTCACAGAGGCAAAAATTGCCAGTAAACCGGATATTATGCGGGAGACAAATTTCATAATTCAGCGCTTTTGCAAAGTACGCACGAGGTTACAAAAGGGAGCTGTTTAGAGAATGAAAGCCCTAATACAGGGATTAATCCTCCGAATTGGGGGAATGAATACCCGACTATCGCTTATTGAGGTACACCCTGAAGCGTCCACATTCGTTGAGTGCTTCTTTGAAAAATGCCGTTTTTCGGTAGGATTTCATTGTTTCGAAGGCCAGGAGGTAATTGCTTCCGGTTTGCTGTAAAAGTTCCTCCTCCTGAAAGCCCTGCATATAAAGTTTGTTCTGCTGGCACTTTGCTGCAAAAAACACAGCTTTCGCTTTTAACTCCGGGTCCTTGGTAAGTGCTGCGGCATCCACAAAAAAAGCAAGGGGGCGGTCCATGTCAGTTACCGGGGAGGTATCGTCGATGTCGGCATACCAGGAGTCATCTACGGGTTTTACCATGCCCATCCAGGTATTGCTGGTGCGGAAGTATCGGAGTGTTTTCCAGGAGTGTCCGAAGTACGACATGTTGTACCAGGCAACCCCTAATTTAAAGGAGGCAAGCGCCGCTTCTTCGTTTTTTCCCAACGATTGTTTTTCAAGCATAACCAGCTCGAGGGCAAGGTCCAGCTTGGCTCTAACTTTGATTGGGACGGAAAGCGCACAGTCCTGGCAATCGCTGATGGAAGCGGCAAAGGGGTCGCTGTCGAGAAAATAGTAGTGGAGTTCTTCCGGAGAAACGGCCCCGATGGTTTCAAAATCGGCTATGGCCTGTGAGTAATCGTGGCGGGAGAGAGCCATTGTTCCTGCCATTTCGAGCAGATAGATTTCGGGCTTTTCGGCATCCATGCGCTGAAGCAACCAGTCGTCCATATCGGTAGCTCCTACACTGTTGACCCGCTTGAGCCAAACGATCAAGGAGCGTATAACGGCCTCATTGGGGGCATATTGAAGGTCGTAGGCATTGTGCTGGCAGAGGTACGACTTGCCGGTTTCGCCCATGTTGGCATATATTTTTTCCAGGCGGGCAAATACAAATCGATGCACCTTTTCTTCTACGCCATGCGGGTCGGGCTTGCCGTCGCTGAGGGTGTTAAGCTCAAGTATGAGGGCATTTTCTTCCTCAGCTGTAATGGTTTTTGCCTGCCCGATCCGGAGGAGTAACTGGTAAATCCGTGCATATTTTTGGATTTCTGCGGGCTGCTCAGGCTGTGCAAGTGCCGTGAATCCTGCTTTAGCCTTTTCGTTTTCGCCCAACACAAACTCAAGGTAGTGCCCGGCAAGTGCCCACCAAGCCGATTGTTCGTATTCCAGCCGTGCCTGTTTCTGGGCAAATGCCATCAACTTACGCACATAAGCCTCAGTCGTAATATGTGTTTCCTTTGCTTCAATGGGAATGGGGAAAGAGGCATCGTAGCCATAGCCCAGGAAGTCGTATTCTATTTTGTTGATCTCGCGCGACATCAGCATCTGAAGACCGGCAAATTCAGGATTTATCTGCGCGATATGCTCCATTTCTTCCAACGAAACACTGAAAGGCTTGATGCCCCGCATAAAGTAGAGCGTTGCCTGCTCTTCTTTGTCTTTGCATTTACCAAGCAAGTCTTCCCAATCTTCCTGAGAGTCGATTTTCATGCTCCGAAACACCCGTACATTCATTCCGGGAGAATGCTGAAACACCTTAATGTAGAGGTAATTCGCCTCCGCTTTAAAATTCAGCTCCTGCATAGCTCCCGCTTTATGTGCCAGCGCCCACCAGTAAAGGGGGCCTACGGCTCCCAGCGGCTTCACCAACTGATCGAAAAGCTCCACACATCGGAGGAACTCTCCTTTGTAATGGGCCAGGCGTACCACCTGAAAGGCGTAGCGTAGCTTCAAAAAGTCGGAAGGAGCGGCCTGGTATCGGTCAACCCCTTCTCGTATGAGCCACTCTCTTTCTTCGGCGTCAAATACCGGCTCTTCCCAATAATCATCCGAATAGGAGACTTGCGGCTCACAGCTGCGGGCATACAGGAGGTAGTTGACCGCCGATTTGCGGCGCTCCTGCTTCAGTAAACGTGAGGCGCTGTTGGCGGCAAGCTCGGAGGAAAGGACCAGCTCGGGCCTCTGAATAGAAGTAAGGAGGGCTTCCAGCTCGCTGTAGTCGAGGTCATAAATGAGCTTACGGATATCTTCCTGGGTTACTTTATTGCCCAAAAACTTCTGCCAATCAGCCACATTTTCTATTACCCGGCTTTCAGGTGCATCCCGAAAGGTGGTAAGTGAAAAATAAAACGGTACGTAATCAGGGTTACCTGTCGAAAAGGGATCGAAAAAGGAATAGGTTAGCTCCCAATCATCGGGCGTCCATATGCAGGCCAGGGCTACTTCATTGGGCTTAAGGAACAGAAATACCGCCACCGAAAAGGCGAATGACAGCCTGAATATCCGGGCTTTTGAAGGAACTGATAACCGATTCATCGAGGTGATAAAAGATGAGGTGCAAGGTATCCTGAGGAGCGGAAGGCAGCCAGGGCTTAATTTTCCGGGCAGCTTTAAGCAAATCTTCAGGGTAAACAGCTTCCACGCGTATGCTTTCTTGCTAATAGCCGAAATATCCTTCAATATACGTGCTTTTCCGAATTTGAAACCAATGGTTGCCTTTAACAGGGTAGAGAAGTTAAAAAATCAAAGAGGAATACTGAGGTACCTTGATTCTGAAAAAAGTGAATGATACCCTCTATCCATAATTGCAAACCAGCTATTTGCATTCATCCTCTTGCAATACAGAAACTTCGTTGAATCAGGGATAACTACCCTTGGCTATCTCAGGAGAACAGGAGGGGTGAACAACTTAGCTGAGGTAAAATATCCGGCGAGGTCCCATAATCGAGGGTAATTGAATATGCCTACCCTGCGAATCTGTTGATGCCTTAGGGTGTTCCTTTTTTGCTCAGCGACAGCCCAATGACCTAAACTATTGACATAAGTATATAAATATTGATCTTCTGGATAGGGGTGAATGTTCGTACCCCTAAAAACGAATATTTGCATCCCCCTCTGGCTCGTAGCTGCAATCATATTTGTATAAGGATCATATTAATCTAGATGTATTACTTATCGAGCTGTGTTCCATGTGTCATTACGAAACCTAAACCACCCACAAAATCTGTGGTTGAAAGGAGGATAAATCGGAATGTAATTTGGTTTCACCTGCGAGTAGTTGTCGGAATGTGATTTTGTTCAACCAAACTTATTTCCAACCTATTTGTATCAACATGAACTTTTACAAAAGCCAACCAACCTTCATGTTTCGAGGGAGTACCCTGCAGCGACTATGCCTGCTTTTGTGTATTGCCTTCGCAACGTTATTTACGAGTGTTAGTGCGCAGCAAAGGTCTGTTACCGGCAAGGTAACTGACGAACTTGGTGACCCACTTCCAGGTGTTAGCATCATAGTTGATGGCACAACCAATGGTACCCTTTCCAGGGAAGACGGTACCTTTAGTATTATGGCATTGCCTGAGCAGACGCTGGTTTTCAAGTACTATGGAAAGAAAACCACTTCGGTACTTGTAGGCACACAAGCTTCCGTCAATCTTACCCTTGAAGAAGGGTTGGAGGTACTGGATGAAGTGGTCGTGATTGGTTATGGAACGGTAAAGAAGAGCGACGTGATCAGTTCTGTTGCTTCCGTAAAACCTGAAAACATGACCAAGGTAGCTACTTCTGACATCGGTGAGATGCTCAGGGGAAAAGTTGCAGGGGTGCAGGTAACATTGAGCGACGGTGGCCCGGGTTCCTCCTCTAACATCCTGATTCGAGGACAGAATTCGATCAATGGTGGAAACGCTCCTCTTGTTGTTGTTGATGGTGTGCCAGCTGGTAACATTAACGACATCAACCCGAACGACATTGCTTCACTTGAGATCCTGAAGGATGCTGCAGCTCAGTCGATTTATGGTGCACGTGCAGCCAACGGTGTTATTCTTATCACGACCAAAAGGGGTAAAGACGGCGTAACGAGTGTTAACTACAATGGCAACTCAGGTTTCCAGAACTACAACCGGAATTTTGACATCTACAGTGGTGAAGAATTTGCCCAGCTGAAAAGGGAAGCATTCCGCTCAGCCAACCTGGGTGTTTATCCACAGGACGAGGCTATCATGTCTGATCTGGAACTGTACAGCGTACAATCCGGAAACTACATCGACTGGGAAAAAGAAATTCTACGTAACGGATCTACCCAGAACCATAATGTGAGCATTGCCACCGGTTCAAAGAACACCAATGTTTACACCAGTGTTCAACTCTTCAATCAAACCGGAGTAGTAGCCAACTCTGATTACAACCGCGTAACTGCCAGGGTAAACCTTGACCAAACCGTGAAAAGCTGGCTAAAAATAGGGATGAACACTTCTTTTCAGTATTCAAAAGAAAATAGCCCCAACGTAGGTAGTGTACTCCTTACCTCGATTACGACCTCACCCTTGGGTAAAATCTACAATGATGATGGCACGTTGAGGTACCTCCCAGGTGGGTTTGAGGAAAACAAAAACCCCCTGATTGACATCAACGAAACCAATACTGAATCCAACAACCGGAACGACATCATCAATGCATTTCTCGATTTCAGCCCGATCAAAGGATTTAATTATCGTTTGAACCTGAGCCGCAGGTCGTGGAATGGAAAGTACCTTTCTTATAATACCGGAGAATCTATCACAGGTGTTACGAACGGAGGATTGGGTCGTGGCAATATCAACTTCCAGGACAATGTGGAATGGCAGATAGAAAACATTGTGAGCTATAAAAAGACCTTTGGTTCTGGCCACAACCTAAGCCTTACGGGAGTTCAGAGTGTGATTGAATCTAAGTACAACCAGTTCCAGATCATTTCAAATGACCTTCCCAATGACATTTTGGGTATTTACGGACTGGAATCTGCAACAACCAACACTCCTTATATCGCTGGTAACCGTCGCGGACTGGTTTCTATCGCCGGCAAAGCCGAATACAACTACAACTCCCGGTATTACCTGACCCTTTCCACCCGGGCTGATGCATCGACAGTGTTTGGGGCAAATAACAAATGGGGTTATTTCCCGGCTTTGGGTGTGGGTTGGAACATCCAGAATGAATCCTTCATGCAAAATGTGAAAGCGATTTACAACCTGAAACTGCGTGCCACTTATGGAAGTGTAGGTAACGAAGGTATTGCTCCTTACCAGAGCCAGAGTACAGCCCTACACACTGTTTTGACCTACATCTTTGTAATGTCATCTAGTATTGCTCCTTACCAGAGCCAGAGTACAGCCCTACAGCGTGACTACCTGATCAATGGTGTAAAAGTGTCAGGATATGTTCCTGGCGACTTCCTTCCTAATCCGGAGCTGAGGTGGGAAACATCTACCACCGCAAACCTTGCGCTTGACTTTGGTCTGTTTGAAAACCGCATTTCCGGTACATTTGAGGTATATAACACCAGAACAAGTGACCTCCTGATCGATCAGGCCCTGAATGCCAGCTCTGGCTACTCACGGAAGAAAACAAACTTGGGAGAAGTACAAAACCAGGGAATTGAAGTAACGCTGAACACCTCGATTATCCGCAAAAAGGATTTCAATTTCAACGTATCGGTACTTTTTACCAAAAACGAAAACAAAATCCTGCACCTGTACGGCCTGGATGAAAACGGTGATGGTATTGAAGATGACGACATTGGCAACCGTTGGTTCATTGGACAGCCTATCCAGGTATATTACCAATACCAGCCTGTAGGAATTTTCCAGGAAGGAGAAGACATCGCCAGTTCTCACCAACCTACCGCCAAACCCGGTGATATCAAGCTGTTTGACCGTTTCCCAGATGATGGAATCCTGAACGCAGCAAACGACCGTGTACTTACCAAAGCAGGTCCTAACTGGTACGGTACATTGAGCCTCAACCTGAACTACAAGTTCATCGACTTCTCTGCAGATATCAACACTGTACAAGGGGTTACCCGCTACAATACCTTCCTGGTAGGATACTCCGAAGGTGGATCTCTCCGTGGTATTAAAAATGGTATCAAGCAAAACTACTGGACTCCTGAAAACCCAGGTGGAAACTTCCCTCGTCCGAATGAAGCCAATGACCCTAACAACCTGTTCACCCTTGCGCTTCAAGACGCTTCTTACACCCGCTTGCAAAACGTTTCTATCGGATTCTCTCTGCCACAAAAGACCCTTACCTCTATTGGTATGAGCCGTCTGAGGTTATACTTCACCGGTAGCAACCTGATTACCGTAACTGACTACCAGTCTTACAGCCCTGAAAAGAACCCCAACGAGTATCCTGAAGCCAGGACGGTAATTGTGGGCTTACAAGCAGGATTTTAATTTTTAAACATTCAACTTCGAATTCGTTCACATTATGAAACGGAACATATTATTAACACTTTTCGCGTTTGCGACCGCGTTTTTTCTCTCCTCGTGTACGGAATTTCTTAAGGAAACCCCTGTTGATCAGATTTCAGTAGATTATATCTACAGCACAGGAGACGGACTGGAAGTAGGGGTTAATGCCCTTTACAGCCTGATGCGTACCTATAACATTCCTGCATTTGAAGGAACTCCTCTGGCAGCCAATGTTTTCTTCATGGTAGCCGATGACCTCGGTCAAACCCGTACCTGGCACCGTCCTTATGGACCCAACAACCATACGCCAACTGGTTATCCAGCCTACAAATGGACAGAAGGGTACAAAATTATTGACCGCTGCAATGCCATTATCGCTGGTTCGGAAAACATTACCGACTACAACGAAACACTCAAAAACAGGATTGTTGCACAGGCAAGGGTTATTCGTGCTGAGATCTACTTCGATCTTATCCGTATGTACGACAACATCCTGATCGATGTAACACCGACCACTCCTGAAAACATCAATGATTCCATTACCTACTCTGTAGCTAACCCGGCTGATGTTTATGCGCTGATCAACGGCGACCTGAATTTTGCCATCGAAAACCTCTCCTACGACGAACCTTATGGTCGTTACTCTAAGTCGGTAGCCCGGCACTTGCGCGGAAAAAGTGCTATGTGGCAGAGCGATTGGGCTGAAGCAATTACCCAATTTGATGCCATTATCAACGAAAGCGGGAAAGCCCTTGTACCCATTGATCAGGTATTTGGTCAAAACCTGAACCACAAAGAGATGCTATTTGCTTATACCCGTAACGAACTCCTGGGTGGCAATGACGCCCTTGCAGGCGGAGGTGGTACCTGGATAAGCAGCGTGTTTGTTCAGCGTCTCTACGAAAACTCGTCAGGTGACTTCATTCAGGATCCGGAGTACGGTGGTCAGGCCCTGGCCTGGTCGACTTGCAACGAATACTTGCGGTCGCTGTACGACAAGGTAAATGATAAGCGTTACACCACTTATTACTACCCCGAGCTTTACACAGCCAACAATCCTGCTTCTCCCCGATTTGGTCAGGTTATTCCGCTATCAGGATATGACGACAACCTAAGGAGGTATTGCTTCAGCCTGAAAAAATTCCATGATGTTACCAAAGGAGCACTGACAAACGACAGCTGGAAAGATTACCCTATAATACCTCGGCAAATTTAGACCACAGTTTAAGTTGAAAATTGAAAACCTTAAATTGTAGTCCCATGAAAAAGCAACGCAGAAAATTCACAGCAGCGTTCAAGGCTCAGGTAGCGATAGAAGCGCTGAAAGAACGTCAGACATTATCGGAGCTGGCGGTAAGGTTCGATATACATCCGAACCAGATCAGTACCTGGAAGCAGGAGTTTTTGTCCAAAGCGGATCAGGTATTTGAGTCACCCCGGGAGAAGAAGCCGGAGGAGCGGGAGGATGAAATGGCCTTGTATGCCAAAATCGGCCAATTGGAGATGGAGCGTGACTTTTTAAAAAAAAGCTTAACGAAACTCGATCGGTTGAAATGAAACGGGAGCTTGTGGATGCCAGAGATAAGCTGTCGATCCGTCGACAGTGTGAGTTGCTCTCACTGAGCCGGGGGAGTTTTTATTACAAGCCCGAAGGAGAAAGCAAAGAGAACCTTGCGATGATGCGCCTGATGGATGCACACATCCTGGAGGAGCCCACGGCAGGGGTGTTGACCATGCAGTCGATGCTAGCAGAAAAAGGATATAAGGGGGGTTATGAGCGAATTAGACGCTTGATGCGTAAGGCAAATATCTGCCCTATTTATCCCCGACGGCACCTGACGGTACTGGGCGAAAAGAAGTATGTGCATCCTTATTTGCTGCGGGAACTAAAAATTGAGCAGCCCAATCAGGTCTGGGCCATCGATATTACCTACATTCCGATGCTCAAAGGATTTATGTATCTCACAGCCATTATTGATGTCTACAGCCGGTACATTGTAGCTTGGGGACTCTCCAATACCCTGGACGCCGAAGCCAGTCTGGCTGTGGTAAAGGAAGCCATTGCCCGCCATGGGAGACCGGAAATACTCAATTCAGATCAGGGTAGCCAGTTTACTTGTGAACTGTATGTGCAGTACCTCAAAGACCAGAAAATCAAGATCAGTATGGATGGCAAAGGCAGGGCCCTGGACAATATCTACATCGAACGGTTCTGGCGCTCGCTCAAGTACCAGCATGTCTACCTCAATCCGGCTAAAGATGGCCAGCAACTCTTTCAGGGAATAGATCGTTGGTTACAACGGTATCATCACCGATGCCACCAGGGAATCGACAGTAAAAAGCCCGTTGAAAAGTATCGGATCGCCGCTTGATTCACATTAACAAACACCGCCAAGTGGTCTAAACAAACCGAGGGATTTCAGGTGCCCCTGTTCACGAGGGCAATTTTGCCAGTAAGTGCTGCTGCGTTGGTAAAGGTGGCGCAGGCCAGGTTGCCGGGATCATCTACCAATACCAGGTCTTGTGTAAGCGGGGTAGTGCTCAGGCCGGGACCAAATGAAGCCTCTACCGCTGTGTAATTGCCTGCTACTGCTGACGGTGAATTCACGGTAAAGAAAACCTGGGTGCCCACCGACCATAAAAACATTTGCATCCGTGGATTAGCCCCGTCAGCGGGCGTAGCAAAATTGGCATTGTTTGTCCCACTGCCATCTTGCCCATCGGCTAACACATAGTCGCCCCCGGTGCCTCCGTTGCCGTAGTTGTTCTGTTGAAAATTGCCGCTTACCTCATCGAATCCATAGAGATAGGTATAGTCGTGGATCCGGTTGTTCCAAAAAAAGAGGTTGGTCAGGGCCGCATCCAGGTAGTTTACGGGAGACTGACTCAGGTTGAGGGGGAAATCAAAGTCCAGGGTAGGCCCACCGTCGGGTGAATAGCCGGTGCCATCGTTTCCGTTAATATCATCCTGTGTCAGCACATTGTTGCCCCGGGTAATGGTAAATTCTGCCCCGGCACTGCCATTGGTATCGTGCCACCCGAAGGGGGAAGCGGTCAGGTTCCACGGAGATGTCACGAGCGATCGTGCCCCATGGCTCGGACTCTCGATCGGCATGTCAAATACGTTGTAGGTATTGGCGGCCTGCGTAGAAACGATGGAAGTGGGAAACAGGTCCACAGGAGCGGTGCGGGTTGAGGATTCATCGAGCGTCGCGTTTGTGGCGTCTGCAGGTCCGAAGTCGCAGGAGAGCATCCAGTCGTTTTCGTCCAATACATTGCCGCTGCGGGCATCTATCCGCAGGCTCCACCAATGGCTGCCGTCGGGCAGGTACAAGGAGAGATCCCAGCACAGGTGCAGGAGATCGTCGGCGCCCATCTGGTACACCAGCCTCACGGGAATGGTGGGTTCTGAGAAGTTTGTGGTGCGGATTACGGTGTACTGATCTGAACCCGTGGCGGCTTCTTCTACCAACAGCTCAAAGGGTTCCGTCCAGCCGTAATGGAGCGCCGCAGCCCGTATGGCGTCTTCCGGTGTAAGGAGGGGCACGGTGTTCGTTATTTTCTCCGCAATGCCCGGAAATGCACCGTTGTTAAACACGACCACTTCGTTGTTTTTGTCGAGGCAAATATTGAGTTCGGCGCCATAGATGCCGATGCCCGCATGTGCCTGGCGAAGGTAGAGCTGGGTATTGCCGCTGAGCCGCGATACATAGGCGTCGGTTACCCGCAAGTCCTGAATATCCGCTGCGGTCAGTCCTTGTTCCAGGGATTGTCGCTGGATATAAGGGATGGCAAATTCAAGGGCATGGTTCAGGGCCGGAGTAGCCGGATTTTGAGCCTGGATACCGGCAGGGCATAGCCCCAAAATAGATGAGAGCAGGAGGGTGCGCGCCCAAAAACGCGGCATTCGGGTACAAGAATGAACCATAGTCAGGGAATTTTTTTTTACAAAAATTAGGGGAAATGCGCTCATTTCGAACGCTTTACCTGATGGGAGCCAGGTATTTCGTTCGGGAGTTTGTTCCAAAATACAGAATAAGAAAATGAATACCGCCGTTTTGGTAGCGACATCCCCGTTATTGGGGATACGGGCAAGGGCGGGTTTTAGCCCTTAGGTTAGGGTCTGAGATCCGCATTCAAGGACCCAAATAGCGCCTCCCATACAGGGTTTGTTACTCCCTTTGCCGGGCTCCGCATACTGATGCGGTCGAAGCAGACTTCGTGGATATTGAAGTAACGGCCCGTGGCTGCGGTCATGCCCCAATACACCTGGTCGTTTCCACCAAACACCTGTCCGACGAGGTCGTACCGGGCCGCTATGCGCTCAGTGCCGTCGATCAGCACAGAAAGTTTTTGGAGGGCGGGCTCCCATTTTACAATCAGTCTGTGCCGCTGGCAGTCTTCGAGGTTTGGGATGGAGATGGGACCGGCGAGGTTGTTGGTGTGGCCGGTGCGCCCGTTGAGCATAATGGCGAGGTGGTCCTCTGCGGGATCGTTAAGGTGGTAATTGCGCCAGGTGTCGATTTCTATACCTACCGAAGGCACCAGCCCTGCAAATCCGATTCCTTCTCCTACCCAGCCAAGGCGGTTGGTTTGGGGCGTAAATACGAACACCATGCCATCGGCCCCGCCTTCGTCGATGCAGCCAAGCATGACAGATAACTCCACTGCAAAGGGCTGCGACAAACTCAGGGGCCGCTTGTACCAGATCGCGCCCGAAGCATAGGGCACCTCTTCCGTGAGCCGGAAACAGGATTGATCGGTGAGGTAGGTGTCGCCCTGGAGCGTAAAATCTTCTATCACAGGGTGCTGTGCCAGGGCCCATGGACCCATCAGCCCCAAAATCAGCATGGAAAAAACGAAACGTGTTTGCATAGCCAAGGTATGATCAGGGGTAACCTATTAGTCAAATACCTGCCTAGTACAAATGGGTTGTTAGCCGCAGGCTTGTTATTCAAATTTAATCATTCTGTCAATTTTAGTTCTGTTCTATATAGTTTTTAAGTTCCAAATTCATCTTTTTAAATCCATTTGGAGCAGTCTTCATCATTGGTAGCTGTTTGAATATCATGGATAACACGCCTCTGTATTCTTCTCTGTTTACCAGCAGGGTCTTTTCAGGGCCTAAGTCTTCGAGCTCAAAGAAATGCTCCCCGTCAAAAATTCTGTTAATTCCAGTTATCGCTATCCACGCAAATTGCTTTCTGTCTTCCCAGTACGAAATGGTTGGCTTAAATTCATAGGGAGCAGCACCGTCGGCTGCCAGCTTTAAATGTAAATTTCCTTTTGGCTTGACTTCACCGCCCAAATAGGTCAACTGGGTGTTCCACTTCTTATAATTTTCGAAATCAATAACTGTATTCCATACTTTGTCGATGGAAGCGTTAATTTCAATTTCGTCTCTAATTTCAAAATTTGTCCTGCTCAATACAATTAACAGAACGACTACAATGATGATGGCTGTCCACATAGTTTTTTTCGTTGGTTAAATGCTTCTCAATAGCTAGTTATCATTTTTGCTTACGATTAACAACTCTGTTTGTGCCTGGGATATTAAACCGTGCCATGTTTACGACGTCTCCCACATTACGGATACAACAGTTTCAGATCGACTTTCTCCCAGTCTGGAGCAATTATACAATGGCAGCTGTGCATTTTGTTAGCCAAGGGTTTTCAGAATATTCAAGCCTTCGTCCCAGTTGGTGTGTCCCGAAGCCGTGTTGATATGCCCTGCCTGTCCAATATTTATAAACGCACTTCCCCAATTATCTGCAAAATAGATAGCTCTGTCCAGAGAAACCCAGGGGTCGTCTTCGCTTGCTACCACAGTGGTCCTGAAGTTTATTTTGTTGAGTGGAACGGGGGCAAATCCTGTCGCAGGAAAAGTGTATTGAGAGGCTTCCGGGTCGCTGGGTGCTACAAGCAAAGCGCCTTTGATGTGCCGGTTGTACGTTGCGGCCCAATGGACAATGGTCAAGCAACCCAGGCTGTGCCCGATCAGCACAACAGTTGAAAGTTCATACCCGGATACCTGTTCGTCTACCGTCTGTATCCATGCTGCGCAACTGGGTGAGTCCCACTCCTGCTGCTCAATTCTGTAAAAATTGTCGCCGGAATTTTGAAAGTAAGTCTGCCAGTGCTCGGGTCCTGAGTTTCCCAGTCCGGGTACAATGAGGTAGTTGGTCATCTTTGAGTGCATAATGTCCTGCTTACGAACAGCCAGTCCTGAATGGCCGCTTACAGGTTGGTTGTGAAATGGGGGAGTGAGATAGGCATGATTTATCGCCTTTACAAGTAGCTTTAATTTTTACCGTTAAAGCTGATATCTTTTTTTTCGATGTGAGCCTGAAAAGCCGAGCAGAAGGGTTGCGATTCCCCCCTCAAGAAAAGGAGTTGCTTTGAGCTTCTGCTGCTTATATCCTTGAATAAACAATTTTTTCGGAGAAAACGGCGTGGGTTTGGGAGGAAAGCTTAGGGAAATTATGGCCAAGTTCCTGTTTTGGGAAACCTATGATACCTTGTTTAGATACCACGGGCGATTAACCGGGTGATCGTGTAAGCTTTGTAAACACCCACAAAATAGCCGGACGAATCAGGAGGTAGAGGATCGCCCCCAATGCGATCAGGAGGGTACCAATGCCTATGGGCAGCACGGGCCCGAACGTATAGGTCATCCCGATCACAAACCCCAGCAGGTACTCGGCCCGGTAAATGGGAATGAATAGAGCCACCACCAGCACAGACAACATCAGGTAGCCCGGCACATCGGTAATCCCAAGCGTAAACAGGATGGAAATTGTGATGCCGAATAAGAGAGCCCCCACAAAGCCATAGCGGATGTTAGCTGGAACAACAGATGCTGTATTTTTATCTATTCGCTGCTGAATGCGATAGAGCAAAAACCAGGTGAGCAAAGGAATCAGTACCGCTCCCCACCAGTTGGAAATGGAGGGCAGCTCTTCCTGCGCCAAAATATGGTGGCTGGGCACCCCACCATGAAAATGGTCCCATACCAGAAATATCCCCATGGCCAATGTTACGGCTGCAGTAAAATAAATTCGGGGTTTATAAAAAGGATGCGTGTCCATGCAGTATAGGTTTTGCCCATTAAACGGGGTGGATGAGGGTCAACGCATACAAACAACATACAATTATTCTATATCGGGAATGTTTTCGAATAAATTCGAAACTCCTTGTGGTAAAACCTGGAAAAATTGAATGAATCATTTCTGGTTTGAACGGCTATTCAAAGAAAAGGTCAGCAACATTTTTTGTCCTGCTGAATAGGTGGACACGCCACCGTGCCGTAACTGCAAAATACACAGCAGTCACCTGGTTTGGGGGTAAGCACTTGTAGGCATTTTTCACATTCGTAAAAAAATTGGCAAGCGTTTGTCGGCATGGTTTCTTCTTTCCTATGTCCGCAATGGGGGCAAGTGAGGATCGATTGTAGTACGATTTCCATTTTCTTTTGATTGGGTGCAATACCGGGGAGTCGTTTGTAAGCAGATTACCCGCCCATTTCTGACTGATGTTTCGATAAAATATCTTTTACCGTTATCCATGTGATTTCGGGGTAACGATCATTGTCCAGCTTCTCTATTTTTGAGCGATCATCTATCATATTGTGCATGTATTGCATGCCCTGCCAGGCCGGGTACAGCTCGTTTTCTCCCGGAGCCATTTTCCTTGCAATCTTTATAATCAGGCCAAGAAGGGACTGTCCTCCGGGCCGGAATAAGCGAAACGGCTGTCCTGTTACTTCACTGACTACAGTTTTTATCTCCTGCGGACTGATCAGGTCGCCGGCAATTCGCAGATATCGGGGGGAAGAAGCGTCAAGGGCAACGTGAGCGGTAAATGCTGCTATACTATCCATGGCGGTAAAACCCCATCTGTGAGTTGCACGTCCCCAGTACACGATCATTTTCTGCTTAAAAAGGATCGTAGGCATTTCGCCTGTCAGCAATTCTGTAAAGGCACCATTAAATATGGAAGTAGGCGCGATGGCAGCCTTGTCCAGGTATTCGTGAAATTCACGTCTGAGGTCTAAATTCCGGTTTTCGCCATAGGAAAATTTCGTAAAATCCAGCGAATAGTCTGAGGGTATAAACCGGGGAACGCCAGCTGCAATGGCCGCGTCTAACAATACTTTTTGGGCATCTATGACCACTTCCCGTAAGCCTGCCAACGCAGAAATTACGCAGGAGACCTCTTGGCAAGCAGTTTTTAGCTCTTCTACACTCCAATTGTTCACCTGATAAATGGTAGCCCCCAGGTTCTTAAGTGCTTTTATTTTTGAAATGTCGCTATCCATGCGGACGACCACACGAATTTCAACCGCTTTATTTGCATTTAATAAAGCCTTTACAATTCGCATTCCCAAATTGCCGGTAGCGCCTGCTACTAAAATTACTGTGCTCATTTTTTCTATTGGTTGTTCTTGTTCAATACCCGTGTGGAAATGCTAAACGGAAAAATGCTGAGGATAATCGCTTGAAAATCAGGAAAATAAATCCTGAAAATCCGGGTATAACTTTTGGAAATATCGCAAAATACGGGGATAGATTTTTGTGTTTAAAGTTCAATTTCTATTCTGTCTTTACGGGACTTTATTTGACCGACTATAAGCGATGCGCCTCCCCCCTCAAGAAAAGGAGTTGCTTTGAGCTCATGCTCAATTCCATGGAAAAGTTTTCGTGCGTCAGGGCCGACGAGGTAAATATATCCTTCGCTGTTGTCATGCAATAATTCATGCTCATCGTAGTCGCCGAGGTTTTGATCTTTTAAAACAGCCTCCAGCCTCGATTTCAATTCATTAATCTTATCCAGGGATTTGAATCCGTAATTAAATTTTAAGATTACGAATTGGTAAATTTCGTCTTGCCCGGGTTGTTCCTGCTTTTTAGGGAAGAATCTGGTAAAAAAGTTCATGGGTGAGTAGTAAGGTTGCTACGAGAATCCTTGCATCCACTATGGGCTGCATCGAAGTTCCTCTCTTTTTTCCACATGCGCAAGGGGGCAGCTGATCAAAAAACAGGGCCCAATACCTCGACGATAGGGAGCCCTGTGCAAAAAGTCGCCAACCGAAAGGCGGCTTACTTTTTCTGAATGGTATTGAGAACCACGTCTTTGTCGATTTCCCTGGTACAGAATAACCAGTCATAGCAGTGGGTGTCTTCGTCCTTGCTTTCCATCCTTTCTTTGGCCAAACCGCAGGAACCTACAGATTTGCTAAAAAACTCACCAACGGGTGATGGAGAAGGGTAGTGCAAGCGCCCGATTCCGTTTTTTCGGCGGTACCCCAGGAGGAAACCGAGTGCCTAATTTTCAAAATGAGTTTTAACGTAAGCAAATTTTTCGTTGTCGGTCATTTTGTCGGCAGGTTCAATGTCAAAGGCGATGTCTTTAAAGTGCAGATCCTTGAGCAGGTAATTATGAAGCTCTGTTTTTGCATTGGTGGGGCCAAATAAGAGCACATGGTCATACATCAAAATTGCCTCCCCTATCTTTTTATAAAATGCTTCATTCAGTTGTTGCACTTTGTTTTGCATGAGGCTTTCACTGGTATCCATAGCTTCCATTTTTTGGCTATGGTCAATATCCGACTCGATGTTGTAGCGGGGCGTCGAATCTGTATCCCCGATCATATTGGCTATCGAATGGTCCATCCAGATGCCTAAGTTTTTGTGTGAGTCCATTTTTTGTGGTTGTTATGGATGAAAAAAAGGGAGAATATTTTGGTTTAATCGTCGTCGTTTTCCTCGCCGGTTTCACCAGCGGGGTTTGCCGTGCTGTTATTGTTAAGGCCATCGGCTCTAATTTCGGTATGTCGTATTTCTCCCCCCGAGGTTCCGGTTTGCTGTGCATAGTATAATCCCGCCAGAGACAGCACAATGGTCACGAAAGCGATGGTCGTAGAAAAGGACTTTCCTTTCCAACTGGCCCATATACCAATCAGCGAAATAGCCCCTAGCACATAAAGGATGATGGCAAAAATCTGGGCGATATCTTCGTGTACGCCAATCAGACGCTCGTCAATTCCCCCAATTTCTTCCACTACTTCTTCGGCTCCTTCTCCTGTGGTGAAAGCTGCAATGGCCGTTAACGCGCCGAGGATAAAAATGCTGAATGCGGCTCTCTTCAGGATTTCTGATTGTATCAGGACCCCTGCAATCATCACCAGCAGCCCCACCATCGGAATAATGATCGGTAAATGATTGAGGACTAAATGCCAATGTGCTCCGTTCATGGACTGGGTTGTTAAGTTGAGTTTCCGGGTTAAAGACCGAAGCAGGTTCAGGAAAATTCCAAACCCCTTCGCATCTGTATTATTCCAATGGTTAAAACCCCTCAGGCTTGATTACAAAGTCGTTACCTTGATAAACAGCTTGGAGCTCGTCATGGAAATTTCGCAACGGCTCGGGGCCGTAGTGGCGTAGGTGTTTCCACAGGTAGGGCACAAATAATATATTTTTGCCAGCGTATTGTCTGTACCTGCTTCAAGTGCAGCTAAGGCAGCAATATAAAAGTCGCGGTGCTTTTGCTCTACCTTATAGGCATAGGTCAGGCTTATCTGAGCCATGTAGTTGCCGGCGGCGTTGGCGTTGGTAATGAATTCGGGATACATCGTATTGAACTCATAACTTTCGCCTTCGATCGATTCTTTTAAATTTTCGACGGTCGTTTTTACCGTAAAATTAGGGGTGACTTCGGGGACGGTTTCGCCCATTCTGATCATAACCACTTTGTGGTTATTGGCGTGGATCAATTCGGCTTCGGAAGCTGCTTTGAAAAGCAAGGCGATTTCTGGATGTCCTTCTTCTTTGGCCTTTTTGCTGTAAGCTGCATATTTGAAGTGCGCGGTCGTCTCGCCTTTAAAGGCATCCTGCATGTTTTGAGTGAGCAGTGCTTGCGGATCCTGCTTTGAGGCACTGGTTGTGGAGGTTTCCTGGGTTACTTCAGCAGGGGTTGAGGCCTCGCTTTTTGCACCGGTTTTCTCGTTGCAGCCTTGAAGCAGGCCACCCACAGCAGCTATACCCAAAACGAATATCCTTATTGACTTTTTCATCTGAATGAGGTTAAAATTTGTGTACACGTGTATGTCTGGCACACTTGAGTTTATTTAGGTCCTTAATATTTTGACATAAGCGGATGCTATTCTTTGGGCTGCTCTCCAAAATCAGGAAGCGCTAATTCTATTCCCGCACCGTGCTTAAAAACCAACTCTCCGCCCAGATAACCGGTCCTTGCTACATAGCCCACCATGACGGTAAACAACAGCAGACTTGCCCATTTAGCCCAGGCATTTTGGTAGTTGAAATAGAACATGGCTATGCGGATAACCGTGGTAGCAATTGCCAGCACCAGCGTGATAAGGGCTGCATCCTCGTGGATTTCCAGCGGTGCCTGAAGTAGGCCATCGGTCATTCCGCCTCCGGCATAACTGCCACTCACATAGGCCACGATGGCACCTAAGGTCCCGAGGAACAGCAGATAGAGGGACGCATTTTTGAAAAATTGATTTTTGCTTATCAGCGAGATAAGTTCAGATAAAAACGCTGCCAGTAATAAGGCGATGGGAAAGTGAATAACCAGGGCGTGAAGATGGGGGGCTGTTATCATGGTTCATTCAGTTAAGAATGGGTAATTCCTTGAAAAAAAGGGGGGGTTTGCCAGTCGGGTAAAAGAAGTGGTCCTGCTGCTTGTGTAGCGTCGTTAAAATCACGACCAGGGATGACCTGGGGATTCGACCTGGTTTCTATGAGTTGAGGGTTGGTCAGGAATTGTTTTTATTTCGATCTGCATCATTATTGATTTGCCTACACCCTGAGGTAAAGGTGATGCCAGCAGGGGCCATAAGCCTTACACAACTCTTCAAAAAAGTTATATTATTCACACCTTGCCTAAGCGAGGCTCTGAGGCCTGGGAATAGGCAGGGCAATGTTTTGGAGGAAATGGAAGGGGGCGGATCGCAGGGCTAAATCAGGCGAAGCGTTTGGGGCTTGCCTTCGGTGCTGCTCCGTGGGGGTAGGCTGAATTGGGCGGTCTGCTTCGCCGAGAATAAGGAGCTATCCTTGGGCTTGAGATACTTTGATTACCCAATAACCGGGCAATGTTGCCCTGGTATTCATCGATAGTACTGCACAAGATGGCTTGCAAGATTCTATTTCTGATCAGCAATGGGAACAACAGGGCGAATAGGATGAATGGCCTGGTGTTCATTTGATTCTAGGCACAATACCTGAATAGACGACCGTTTTAAGGGCGTTTATCGTTTTTTGTCCAGTTAATTAAGGATAAGCTGGGGCAGTATTTGAAGCAGGGTGGTTCGCCCATTGGTAATTATTGCCATTCCTTGTTGGAGCGAAATTATATATGGTAGGGATGACATTATTGGTGCCAGGGGTGCGCACATACCTAAATGCAATGCCACTGGCGCCTCCATTCGCATGTGCATGATAATTGGTGTCCACGACAGCTCCTGCAGCAGTAGAATTGTTGGTAAGCATGCCTGTGGCAAGGGCGTTTCTGTAGTTATCGGCAACGTTTAAAGCATCCATTCCCGGAAAGTTGGGAGCGGCTTGAATGAGTTGAATATTCCATGTAGCAATATTGTTGAAAGCAAATGCAGGTATCACAGCGGGTGCGACTACTGGTGCCACGGCTGGTGCTCCTACCGCAGGGCGGGTTTTTACCTTGTTCGTAACTGCAGGCGGAATGTACTTTTCACTACTTCCCGTTTCCGTGTCGAAATAAAGAGGTTCTGCAGCCACTAGCCGACTTTCAATACGATTAACTCTGTTAATATACGTTTGTTCTTTTAGCTTCAATTTCCTGGCCATGTTCCTAGCCCAGTCTCTTTTGTTTCCAATCGACACAATTTCCGGGGGGTATTTTTTGTGGTCAATACAATCTTGAAGTTCCTGATACGTGGAGGGTTCTTTAAATAGAGGAGACTCGATTTTTTCGCCGGTTTCTTGTGCCACTTCCCCTTCATTCGAACTCCGGAAGTAGGATATCAACCAATGGATGGACAAACCTGCAGCAAAGGCCATGGCTAATCCCGAAAGAAGGAAGGATTCTTTGATATATAACGCCGCTGATACAGCCACTGATGTTGCTGCTACTCCCAGCTCAGAGGCCAGCAGTTTCAGCAGCTCATTATTCATCTGAACGGTAGGGCTACTCCCGGCTACTCCTGTATCCAAGGCCCGGGTTTGATTCGGAAGATTTTGCAACGCCTTCCCACCCATCACATCCGCCTCATGCTCCAGCCCAGCATCGTCATTCACCTGCACATTCCCCTTCATCTGCAGGGTCGGCTTCACCCGTCCCTGCTTTTGTTGTACCACATGCCAGGCCTCATGGGGGAGGTGCTTTTCCTGCCCCGGACCTACATGTATCTCATTGCCTTGCGCATAGGCAAGTGCTTGCAACTGAGCAGGTTTATCAGAGTTACGATGCACCTTTACATCATCCAAAGACATCCCCGAGAGGTTTTCTGCCCCGGTTTTCAGGGTATCGGGTAAGCCCGTGTTGTTTTCTTTTTTCTGGATAGGCGCCTCCTGGCTTTGATCTTTGTCCTCGAGGCTTTGCTTTTGTATGGGGGCAGGGAGTGTGGGAATAGGAAGTGGCTTAAAAAAAGGATCACCTGTTGAAAGAGAGAAAAAGGGATCGGCAGTTTTCTGAACGGTTTCCGAAGTAGAGCCACCGAAAAAAGCCTCGCTCACAGTGTTGTTCCTGGACGCAGGGATTTTCTGGTTGGAAGCAGGCGATTTAAGTGTTTGCTCTTTCATGCGCTAAATGTTAAGTCGTTAACCAGCGAATAGACCCGGAGCCTCGTCTGTTTCTTTTCGATTAAGGGTAATATCCCTTCTTTTCCCCAAAAAGCAATCGCCTTTTTGAATCGTTAGCCTTTACGGCGGAGATGGATTCCTGTGGGGCTTGGGGTAATTGCAGGTAACCACGCCCATCAACCTACCCAACCACAACCCCAATAAAAAAGGCAGCGCTCCCATTACGGAGGCTGCCTTAGTGTCTTATTGGCTGCTAAAACGGGCTTTTGCCGATCAAACCTCCTCCCAGTGCAGGTTGCCTGCATATCGGTGGGAGACTTGTCCGTTTTCGTCGAGTTTGAGGAGGTGAATCCACGCGTTGTCGCAGAGGTTGCGGACGGATGCGTGCTTTTCGAGGATGGCGTTCATGGCGTCCTTCGGCGCTTCGATGATCACATTTAGCCGCACGGGCTCATGCTGGAAATTTTCTCCATCGTGTACCGATTGCAGGGGTAAGCCTACGCGTAGGTCGCCCGAAAAGCCTTCCAGCACGCCGAGGCCCGCGGTCACGTTGTGCAGGGTCTTGTTGCCCGAGCCAAAGTGCTTGTTGTCCACGGTGGAGGCGTAATACTGCAGGTTGATCCAGCTCGTGACGACCATGGGGGCGGTCATGATCAACTCCAGGATGGAGAATCCTTTGTCTTTTTTCCATTCATATGAATGCAGAAAGGACTTGCCCGCAAAATCCAGGTGCTGGGTGCGCGCCCTCGGGGCCACCACAAAGGCATGACAACCCGCCAGGCCCCACTCGGGCCGCACCTGCGACCAGTCTTTGCTCCGCGATTTGATCGCTGTATCCACGTTTTTGTCGATGGACATCCGCAGAGACTTTTCGGTTCTGGTGGCTTGCCCGGCCTGGATCAGCGCCTTTTTGAGGTCGAGGAGCGCTTCGGATTGATGAGTAGGCACGTCCTGCTCGTTGAAAATGGAGACCTCGTCGGTGGTGGTATCGTGGAGGCAAGCCAGAAATACCGTGTTGTCCGGGATCATGAGCTGCGCTTCCTTCAGGCCGCTTCTGACCGCCAGGTCGTTGAGGATGGCGGCAGCTACGCGGGCATTGGCTTCGCCGGTATGTCCTCCGCAAGCGCCGCAGTCGAGACCGGTGGCGTGGGGGTTGTTCACGGTGGTGGAGCCGTGCCCGACGATCAGCACAAATTCGCCGAAGTTGTCGGTGAGCGACATGGCATTCAGGGCGTTTTTGGCCATCTGTATGCGTTGCTCCAGGGGAATGCCCACGGTTCCGTGGTTATGCGTAGCGACTTCGAGGCTGATGGTTTTGTTGTGGGAATGCTTTGCATTCAATCCTGCCTGGTCCGGATGGGGAACGGGCCGGGTGAGGCCAAAGGAATCGGTGAAGAGCTTGGGCAGGTAGGACAATCCGATCGGGCTCACAAAGCTGAAGCAGGAGATGGCCCCGGACTTAAACGATTTCCATACCTGATTTACCCGATGATTCAGCACCCTGCTTTGATACGCGAGGTGGTTAGCCGTGGGGTCGGCGATCTCTTCCATGATGGTCGGTCCCGTCTTGATCAGCACGGGGCATTGAGCTTCACCGGTCTCATGTGCGAGGGGAATGAAGTTGATAGGGAAGGCAAAAAAGCCCGCAAAACCGATGGTCTCGATGCCCGGTTCTACCAGCTCCAGGTTCCGGCGATACACTTCTGAGCGAACATCGATGCAAAAAATGGCCTGGGCTTTGGGTTGTGTGTAGTCTTTGGCGGGAGTGCCGGGTGCTTGCTGAAATTTTGCGATGATTTCGCGCTGCACGGCGAGGTCAAAAGCCGCTTGGAGGATGAGGTTGTCCGCAAGCTGTTGGTTGGATTGGGTGAGCACATGATTTCCCGAAAGTCCTTGCTTCGCGAGCATCCACGACACCCGAAGCTGGGGCGTATCAAGGCATTGCATCAGGCAGGCTTCCCAGCAGATCAGCACAGCGAGAAATTCGAGTAATTTCCCATCCTGACCGCCATACAATTCGCTGTCCCAGTCGAGGCGTGCGGCATGGGCCGACCATCCGCCAACTTTCAGCAACAAGCGGTGCAGATAATCGGGAAGCTCCTCTTCAGTAAGCTCGAGGGTACTTAGGGCGCTTTTCACGGCTTCGAGGGGATCGTTGGGCAGGTTGCGCGCAGCTTTACGAAACCCGGTGAGTCCGGCGATCTCTGTGGTCCGGTCCACCGATGCCTCTGCTTTCCAGGCGGCAAATAGCCCAGCTTGCTTGTCGGCGGCGGTCCAGGTAGCTTGCCCCTGGTCAAAGTATGAAGCTGCCCATGCCGATACCCGGGCAATCATGAAGCGATTCCAGTCCTGATCGGTGACCTGCGCCGCTACGTCGATCAGCGTGGCAATGGTAGCGGTGTTTTGTGGTTCATCTCCTGCCGCTTCAAGGCGGTTGATAAACGCATCCACCGACATTTTCTGCAAGGACTTGCTGGCTAAGGCTGCCTCCAGGTCGTTGCGGGTGATTTTCCCTTCCTTGATTTTTTTCAGGTAAAACGAAGTCGGCAGGGTCATCTGGGCGTCGCTGATCCGCGCCAGATTTTGGGCTACTGTGTCAAAAAGCTGGTCGCTTAATCCAAGGTAGGGGTTCACAGCCACAAAATTTTCGAGCGGCCAAACCGGGGCTATTTTCTTGCAGGCCCGACGCATTACCTTTTGAAGCATCGCAGCCTGAATTTTATTTTGGAAGGTCAATGTCTGATTTTGCATGTTCTTTCGCTCAGCGGTTGATTTTTTGTTCGCAGTTAAGCCAAAAGGTTATGGAGCTCTTTTTTCTCCGGTGCTTCTGACTGAAGGTTTTCCTTTGCAGAAGGGCTCATTTCCTGTTTCGGCCTGATTGAATGGAGGGTTAACGCCCCCACGAGCCGGTCAAAAAGCGCATTGGCATAAAAGCCGTTTCTGACGTGGATGGCCAGGCTGCGGTAGAAAGGTGTGGGGGAAAGCTGCGGGGCGATGATTTGAACAAAAACCACCAGCCCAAAAGCAATCAACAGCACGCCAGCGGTGAGGAGTGTGCCCCATCCGGGGAGGGTCAGCGCTGGCAGTTGCTCCGCGAGTAGGTGTCTGGCCCCTGATTCCAGGGTAAAGAAAGCGACTGTCACGAGGAGGGCCAGCAGCGATGCCTGAAGGAGTAAGGCGGTTCCTTTTACAGCCAATGCGGAGGTAAACAGGCGAGACAAGCCCAGCACGATGACCGCCCCCACAACCAACAGCGCGAATTCATACGCCGGATCAATGCCCCAAAGCAGGGCAAAGCCTGTGTAGAGGGTCAAGGCCATGACGATGCCGGACACCACGGTGAGCGCACTGACCGATGGGATGCTCCGGGTCACTTTTGAGCCACGCACCACGTCGATCACGCTGCCCGAGGAGAGGAAGGCATGGGCTTTGTAAAAGGAGTGTGCAACGAGGTGGAGCATCGCTGCGGGGTACACGCCCAGGCCGCAAACCATTAAGCTGAAGCCCATGTGGGCCACGCTGGAGTAGCCGAGGGCGGTCTTGATAGAGGTTTGGGTTAAGTAGGCCACCGAGGCAAAAAGGGCGGTAAATCCGCCGATGATCATCAAAATGACCGGGGCCAGTGTGCTCGCGTCCATCACGAAGGCCATGCGAATGATGAGGAAAGGACCCGCGTTGAGCAAGCCGGCGTGCAGCAAGGCAGAGACCGGGGTGGGCGTTTCCATGACCTCGATCAACCAGCCGTGGGTCGGGAATTGGGCTGACTTGAGCACGGCGGCCAGCACCAAAAACAAAGCAGGGCCTTCTATCGCCATAAAAGGCAGATCGGCAGCGGAGGTGTTTTTTATCGCGTTGAAAATGACCTCCAGATTCCCCGAGCCAAACTGGCGGTAGAGCATCCCGAAGGCAATCAAGAGGCTTGCATCTCCGAGCCGTGCGAGAATAAACTTTTTGCGGGCGGCGATTTGTGCACCGGGCCTTTCGGGATAAAATACCAGCAGGCGGTGCAGGGAAATGCTCGTTAAGGTCCATGTGACGAAAAGTAGGCCGAGGTTGCCCGAAAGTACCAGCAGCTGCACGGAGGCAATGGTGGCGGCAAGCCTGCCCATGAATGCGCCTTGTCGTTGGTCGCCGTCGAGGTAGTTGCCGCTGAATTTAACGATGATAAAGCCCAGAAGCGCAATCAGGCCCATCATGAGTGAGCTCAGGGCGTCCAGCCGGATGCTGAATCCTAATTCGTTGGCACCGACCAGTTCTGATTGTAAGAGCCCCTTCCCGAAGACCAAAAATCCGCTAGTGGCCGCCAGAACTATGCTCAGGATAGCGGAAATGATGCCCATGCGTTTGACCAGCACGGGCTTGAATCCGGGTTGAAACCAGGAGGCAATGGCTGTGGCCGCAAAAGCCGCGGGGGCGAATAAAGCAGTTAAGGCGAAGAAGTTTTCTGTCATGGTTTAGGGTTTGCGTTAAGACCCATGCGATTCTTGGAAAAGGTCGAATTTGCCTGGAGCGATTGTTCGTCGTTTTCGGTGGTTTTAATTCCGATGCAAAATTGAAAAGGGTGAAGCATAAATTTTTATTTATATTTGTTATAGAATACATAATGAAATTTTATGAATTACACCCTCCATCAGCTCCAAATCTTTCTGAAAGTGGTGCAGACCAAAAGCATCACCAAGGCTGCCGGGGAGCTGTTTATGACGCAACCGGCGGTTTCAATCCAACTCCGCAATCTTCAGGATCAGTTTGAGATTCCCCTCACGCAAGTGGTAGGTCGGCAACTGTACATCACAGAATTTGGGGCGCAGGTGGCCGAAATAGCGGAGCGTGTGGTCCAGGAGATGGAGAACATCAACGCGAAGACGCTCGACTTTCAGGGTATATTGACAGGCAAACTGACGATCTCTTCGGCTTCAACGGGCAAGTATGTGATCCCCTATTTCCTGAGTGGATTTCTGGCGCAGCACACCGGCATAGACCTGGTGCTGGATGTGACCAACAAAAGCCGCGTAATCGAGAGCCTGAAAAACAATGAGACTGATTTCGCGCTCGTGTCTGTGGTGCCGGACAAATTGAAGGTAGAGGAGGAGTTGCTCGTGGAAAACAATTTATACCTGATGGGCAGCGAGTCGGAGCGAAACGAAAGCAAGCCGCTGATCTACCGTGAGGAAGGGTCGGCCACCCGCATGGCGATGGAGCAATATTTTGAGATGCACGAGGGAAAACAGCGAAAGCGAATAGAGCTTACCTCAAATGAAGCGGTGAAGCAGGCGGTAATCGCGGGCATGGGGCATTCTATTATGCCTTTAATTGGCGTTCACAATGAACTAATGCGCCAGGAAATCTACATCCTGCCTTCTCCGGAACTTCCTATAAAAACACAATGGCGATTGATCTGGTTGAAAGGGAAAAAGCTGTTGCCAGCCAGCCAGGCATTTCTGGACTATGTAAGGGAGGAGAAGCAAAACATTCTGGATAGGAGCTTTGGCTGGTATCTGACCTTTGAGGCGCCGCTGGAGGGGTAGCTGGCACGAAAAGCCCCTTACCAGAAACATCAACCGATAATAACGCTGCCACAAGTGTATGACCCTGATTCAGCCATGAAAGCGGAAGTATCTTGGTACGTTTTATTCTTCGTAAATATCAAATTCAGCCGAAATGGATTTCATCCGTACGGTATCGGCGAAATCGCTGTCAGACATCGTGGACAATTTTGCCAGGTACAGATCAAACTGCCCATTCTTGAATATCGCAGGAAGAAAAAGGGCTTCCATTTCAGTTCTCCCCTTTTGTTTCAATCAAATAAGTACCCGCTGTAGGCCAGCCCCTTTGCTACGCTGATAAAGTTATCGCCTGAATTTACCTGAACGTGCGGGAACCGAGTCTTGAATAATTGTTGTATGGCTTGTACCAGCGAAGTTCCACCCGTAAGGAATATGCTGTCGATTTCCTCCGGGACGATGTGGTTTGCAGATAGAAATTCATCCAGGTAATGCTGGATTTTGTTCACGTCCTTTTGGATGATCTGGTTGTATTGGCTCAAAGAAATACGCTCGTTTATTTCAATGCCCCTGTTTGAATAGGCAAAAATGGTCTTATCCGAGTCAGAAAGATCGATTTTTGTTTTCTCAATGGATTGAAAAATGGAGTACCCCAAATTGTATTCGGTAAGGGTGAGGAGATTTTTGAAATAGACATTGTTTCCGGTAAACGCGTAGTACCTGCTCAGGTCTTTCTTTATTTTCCACCCATTGAAAAAATTCATTTTTTCCCAGGAGCAGATATTGGTGAAAAAAGAGTGCGGCAGGTCCAGCATTTTTCCGGGCGCAGATTCGTATTCAACGCCTTTTCCGAAATAAGGGGTTCCCTTTTCCCACATAAAGGCAGAGTCAAAACGATCGCCTCCTATATAAATGCCGCCGGTAGCGAGGATGTCCTTTCGTCTGTCCTTACTTCCTGTTTTGGTGGGGTCCAGCTCAATGTACGTAAAGTCGGTGGTGCCTCCGCCGAGATCCGCCACCAGCACTTTTTCCTTTTTGGTAATATTTTTTTCGTAGGCAAAGGCTGCCCCAATGGGTTCAAACTGAAAGGCAACCTGTTTCAGATTGGCTAATTCTGCGGCTTTTTTGAGCCTTCGTTGTGCCAGTTGATCTTTGTCCTGGTTGTCGTCGTCAAAAAAGACGGGGCGCCCGATAACGGCCTTCTGGCAGTCGTAGCCAATGATCTCATCGGCCTTGGTCTTTAGGTCCTTCAATATCAAGGCTACCAGGTCCGGTGCCGTAAATTTGTGTCCGCCGATTCTGGTCTCGGTAAAAACGCTCATGGGCAGCACCTGCTTGATCGATTTCATGAATCTGCCCTGCATGCCGTCCTGGATATAGGCATCAATGGCCGCGTTTCCTACGAAAGAGGTAATGGGTGCGTGTGGCTTCTGTTCAAATGGGAAATACAGAATAGAAGGGGTGATAATGGTCGCTATTATTTCCTGCTTCTCTTCGTCAAAAATCGATAATGCCGAATTGGTGGTTCCGAAGTCAATCCCGTATAAAAATTTGCTCATGCTACTCGTTCATGTGTGGGCGCACGGCTGTTTATGCCCTTAAAAAGAGATAGCGCCTGTCAGCCGGTTGAGGTACGAAACTTAAAACCTTGCATCCACACGCTACCGGGACAAAAGTACAGGATTTCTGCGGAAGTGTGGTGGGGGAGTTATGCACTTCGGGGGCGGGTTTCTGCGCGATGTGGGGGTGTCGGCCAGGGCGTACGCATTAAAATTCCTTGGCTTTTTCCCGATATGGATCGTAATAAGCACAGGGTTTTCGCTAGCGGTTATACTGATTTTGTCGGCTAGCAGTTTGAGGGCGTTGAGCAGCTTTCCCGCAAGTAACGTCTGACATGTAGTGTCGTTGGTACCCAACCATAAGAGCGTTTCTCTACCTGATAGCCGGGATAAATTCCCGGGGCTTTTTATTCTTGTTCACTCCAGGCAGCCATGAGCATCTCAGCGATTACCTCAGGCCCTGCATATACTTTTTGACGTCTGCGTCCTGATAAATATCCTGAACCATGCGCGCATACAATTCAGCGAACCGCTTATTGTCGGCAAGGACGCCAAAAATGGAGGCTTGCCTGATAAAGGCGAGGGGGTCTTGCCGGGTTTGTTGGGCGGCCGCGTGAAGCTCGGCGTGCAGAGCATCGATGATGTCGAGCGGCGCGCCATGGCTATCTACCTGCTTGTCGCTGTAGTAGCACCACGCAGCGAGAACCAGCGTCGCAAAGGCGATATGTCCATCGTTATCCAGGTTTTCCTGCAGGGTATCAATGATAAATTTGGGCAGCTTGGCAGAACTTTCCGAGCAAATGCGGCTCACGCTGTCTTTGATGTTGGGGTTGGCAAAGCGGGCCTGGAGGCTGTCTTTATATTCGTCCAGATTGATGCCTTCCAGGGGATCTAGGGTCGGGGTGGCCTCTTTGTCCATAAATGCCCGGAGGAAAGCCACAAACGTGGGATCTTCCATACAAGCATTGATGGTTTTGTATCCATGCAAAGCGCCCAATATCCCCAGCACCGAATGGCCGGCATTCAAGAGGCGCAATTTCATTTTTTCGTAGGGCTTTACGTCGGGCACAAATTGAACGCCCACTTTTTCAAATGCAGGCCGACCATTTGAAAATCGATCTTCAATGACCCACTGGATAAATGGCTCGCAGGTTACGGGCCACTCATCCATGATCCCGTAGGTTTCCTGCAAATACGCTATATCGGCGGGGGTGGTGACAGGCGTGATGCGGTCCACCATGCTGTTCGGGAAGCAGACTTCTTGCTCAATCCAATGCGCCAACGCCGGATCTTGCCGCCGGGCAAAGGCCAGAACCATGTCACGGGCCACGTCGCCGTTGTGCTGAATGTTGTCGCAAGACATGATAGTGAATGCCGGCAGGCTAGCATCCCGGCGTTTCTTCAATGCCGCTGTCAAAAAACCATACACGGTTTTGGGGTCATCCGGGTAGCTGAGTTCGTGCTGAACATCGGGGTTGTCGAAGTTGAATGCGCCGGTGGCCGGGTTGAAATTATAGCCGCCTTCGGTGATGGTGAGCGAAACGATCTGGGTGGACGGGTGGGCCATCCGCTCGATTACGGCGGCAGGATTGTCTACCTCCAGCAAAAAATCGGTAATGGAGCCGATGATGCGGGTATCGATCTGTCCGTCGGGATGCTTGACGATCAGGGTGTAGAGGCCATCTTGCCGGGTAAGCACGTCGTGAATTTTCCGATCACCTTCTCGCAGCCCTATTCCACAGATCCCCCATCCTGCAACCCGAAACTCCTCCTGAAGCCTGTGGGTAAAAAAGGCCTGATGCGACCGGTGAAAGCCGCCTACACCGATGTGTACCATGCCGGTAACGCGACCCTCTCTCGTGAACGTGGGACCTGGAATGTAGGTACCTATTTGGGCTAGATTCTGTTGAGTCAGGGGCAGGATGTCTTTCATATCAGTGTCCATTTTTTTGTTTTCCACGGAGGAAAGCCCAATAGGCCGAAACGTAATAGAGCACCGTGCAAATGAATGCATATTGATAAAATACAACGCGGTTTTTCACATATATGGCTTCATCGGCACTGCCGAATAAGACGATACTAGCCAACACCAAAGTAGCGACGAGCGTGAGCACGCTGATGCCTTTGAGCACGCGGGAGAATGCCGACTTATCGGCAACATGTTCGACTGTTGATGCTGCTTGCTGGTCTTGAAATGTTGCGATGTTTTCGTTGCGCAATGCCTCCTGTGCTTCTGCTTCGGGATAGGCTTGTTTCGCGCCGTATCGGCTGGCCAGGAAGGTGTAGACCAGGATGGTAAAAATCCAGGTGGGGAGGAACAGGTAGAAGAAGGACATGACATTGAGTGCATTGAGCCCAAAGCCAAATACCAGGCCCAGGCCCCACGACGCCACCGCCGGTGTGCTGAAGGTGAGGTTGCGGTACGACGACCAATAGCGCGTAAAGCCGATCCTTGGGAATATCTGGTGCTCGGCAAATACAATGGCGCCCACAGGCACCACCAGCAAGCCCGCATAGGTCAGGAGGGGGAGTATCTGGGAAAATACAAACGGAAAACACGCGATGACGATGGTGACCAAGCCTACCACGATGGTGGTATTCCTTCGGGAATAGTTGAAGAAAATAGCCTGAGCCGCGAGTCCGGCCCGGTAAAGATTGGTTATGGCGGTGGTCCATCCGGCTACGATGACGATCACAAATCCGGACCAGCCCAGCGCATAGTAGGCCACATCGCCGGGGTCAAGTTCTACGATTGTTTTTCCTAAGATGACGGCAGCTCCGGCACCCATGATGCCCGCCGCGATCTAGGCTACGTAGTGGCCAAACATCATGCCTGTGCTCGTGGCCAGTGCATAGGATTTCTTTTTGGCGAAGCGCAGCAGCGCCATGTCGATCAGCCCAAAATGCGTGATGGTATTCGCCGCCCACGCAAACCCGATAACTTCCAGCAAGCCGATACCGGATGCTCCTGAGCTGTTGATTCCCGTCCAGATGGATTGATCGCCGAGGGAGATAAAATCACTCCAGCCCGAGGGCAGGGTCTTGCCCAACACGTCGAGGCTCAGAGCAGGCAGAAGCACCATGGCACCGCTCGTAAACATCGCGAACAACCACGGAGCACAGATCCCTGAAAATTCAGACACCGCATTGAAGCCGTACAGGGCGATGGCAACCACCACGATTCCCACCACAATAACAATGAGGACAAACCATGGATTGGTGGGGTACCAGTTGAGCTGGGCGGGGATATCAAACGCAAATCGGACCGCCGTAGAAGATACCGTGATCATGGCTGCCGATATCACGGAGAAGATGACCACATTCGCCCAATTGTAGAGCCTGGTCATCGAATCACCGGCAATTTTATTCAGGTAGGTGTAGAGACTCAGCCTTGTGTCAACGGCAATGGGCGAGGTAATGAAGGTCCAGCTGAGAACGGCCAGAATATTCCCGATCAACAAGCCTAACAAAATATCCTGGGTTTTTGCTCCTAACGCTACAAATGTGGCTCCAATCACGAACTCTGTGGCGGCAACGTGCTCGGCCGCGTAGAGTCCTGCAAAATGGGTCCAGTCATGTAACTTGTGTTTGGAAACCGGTAATTGTTCTTCGTCCAGGTCTTCAATTGATTGAAAATCGCTGGTTTTGTCCATCATCATGTGAGCAGGCGTTTTTGTAAACGGGGGAGGGGAAAGGACGGCAGACACAGGAAATTTACCACAACAACAATACTTGTGTCTTATCCATACACGCTCTAAAATAGTAAATTTTTCAAAAAAATGGCCGGGTATCGCCTGTTAAAAATGACTACAACTATCGCTTATTTCTGTTATTCCTCAGCGCCGGAGGGTATCCCCAATCCGGAAGGCTATACCCCAATGCAAGTGATCTGAGAAAAAAGTATGCGCATAATTCTCTGAAAGTCTGGGAAGTAAATCCCGCAAATCCTATTGATTCTGGTATACCGCGGCATCGCCTCACCGTTTACCATAAACCCTCACGCTTTGCATGCGCGGTCAACCGTACCTGCTTTGAGATTGTGTATGTTTAAAGAAAAGCCACGTAGTAACCCCAATCGCCCTCAAATGAAAAAAGCTATCTGGATACTGGGAGTGATGTTGCATGGCCTCCCGCTCTTCAGCCAATCGCCTTTGCCCGGTTGCGAGGAGAAATTCTGGACGATCGATTTCGAGGGAAATATCCGTCAATGGCAAATAAACCAGGGAGCCGTAAGTGGCGGCGACACGATACTGACGGGCGGCGGCACCAGCCTGAGCTATTCCGGTACCAGCCTTTCGCCTACTTTTTATTCCAATAACAGCGATGCGCCCTATACCGGCTTTAGCTACTACCAGTCGGGGGCAGGCTGGATCAATATCCCCGGTGAGGCGGTCAACAACCAGGGCGGATACCTCCAGGATCAATTTTATATGGTCGAAGGAGGCGTTATTCAATTAGTTAATTATTGGGACGGAGCTAATTTCCGGACGGTAGATTCGCTGCATGTGCATGGCGAGTTTTTTGCCAGTGCGCAAGACATAGCCGTGGACACCGCTGGGCAGGCATGGGTCTTTACCGGGGCCAACCCCGCTACCGTGGATAGTCTGAAGGTGTACAATCCTTTCGGCAAAATCCGCGCCTACACCATTCATTTCGACCAAATCGCCTTTGGATCGTTTTTTCTCAACGACACGTTGTATATCGGCACCACGCAAGACTCCCTTTACCCTGTGTTGATAAATGGCGCTACGGCCTACCTGGGAAATCCAATCTACTTTCCGGCTCAGGGCTTCACGGACATGGCCAGCTGCCAACACACGGAGATCTCAAGTGCTATTGCCGAATATCCACCCACCCGCATCGCGCTATTCCCCAATCCTACCCACGGATACGTGGTGCTCCCTCCCGACATCGATCGCTCAAGCTTAGCGGTATTCAACGCGCAAGGGCAATTAATGCCCCCGATTTTTGATGATCACCGGCTCGATTTAAACGAATATCCACCCGGAATGTATTTTATCCGGATGGGGAGTAAGGATAGGGCGGAGTTTCATGCGGTGATGAAGTGGTGATCAGGAGGATCCAACGGGTTTTCAACCATCGGTCAGTAATTACTCATGCGGCCAAGTATGGTTTCCAAGGAGGCTTTTAACTTATTGACGGCTCCGGAAATGGCCAGTTCAACGTTGTCGTCCTGGGATGTGACCGCTATCGGCTTCTTGCCTTCAAGCCGGGCTTCCAATACGCACCGGATATCGTTCACGCCTTCCTTTTTGCCATTTTCATCGGTGAGATGCACTTCTATTCGGGTAATATTGGAACTAAAATTTTTCAATTCTTCTGCAATGAATGCCGTAAAATGCTCGGAGATTCTTTCCTCTCCATTTACTGTTTTATCGGTGTTGAATTGGATTTTCATGGGGTATTTGGGTTGATTGATTATTAAAATAATTTACGAGCTTAAAATGGTTTAGTTCCTTTCGGGTAGTTTTTTATTTTCGCAAACCTTTGGCGATCAGCGTATTTGCAGCTTTACTTTTTGCCAAATGGCTTCAGCACTTTTTTCGCAGGGGGCGATTGCCAGAAAGACTGAAAGCAGGTGGTTAAGTTCATTTTGAATCAGCCGGTCGTGCTTACCATAATCCCAAATAGGATAAATCGAGTCTTCGAATATGCTTTCAAAAGTCAATTCTTTTAAAATGATTCTAACCTGCAAGTCTTTATTCTTAAGGGTGTTTTCCGGGAAGGCATTTACCCGGTAAGCATATATACTCTTCACTGAGAGGTTTGCGTTGAATCAAGCTGCTGAGCGGATATGAAAATTTAGGGTCAACAGGGATTCGAGTGCTTTTTTGTGGACCTGTATTTTATCAAAAAATGTCAGTACAGCCGTACGGAACTCTGA
>JBGSTW010000012.1:0-25933 GCA_041753595.1 Bacteroidia bacterium
GTCCACAAAAAAGCACTCGAATCCCTGTTGACCCTAAATTTTCATATCCGCTCAGCAGCTTGATTCAACGCAAACCTCTCAGTGAAGAGTATAGAAGGGATATCTTTCTCAATTAAATATGAAATTTCCTGGTCATGTAAACGCAATTTCGAATAAAGGTGAATTCCATAGAGATTATCAAGTGGACATTTGACAGAATACGGCATATCTGATTCTAAAACTTTGAGTTGTTCTTGCCACCACACATCTGATTCTAGTGTTACCAGAATATCGGGCTGATATTTTTTTACCAACTCTATCAAAGCTTCAACATTTCGATTTGGGGTAAGAACATTCGAGGTAATAATGCTGAGTTGCCTCTCGGGATCTGCCTCCTTACAAAATTTGACCTCCTTAGACCATAGACGAGTATAAGGCAGTATCCACCATAATTGCCAAATTAAACATATAGCTGTCGTAGAAGCCAATATCAATGTTACAGACCTACCTATATCGAGAAATACAAAAATTGCAATCAACAAAGCCAGTGAAAAGAGCATAAACTGTAAGCGGGGAAAGTCCATACCTCTAATAATCCAATGCTTATTTTTCGATAAGGGTATAATTGTAACTAGTACAGTCAGAATTGCACAAATAATAATTATTGTTAGCATATCACTTTTAATTTCGTATATGAGACTGTTTTGGTAATTGTTTGGTAATTGTTATAGGGTGACGTATAACGCCTTGTAGTTTACGCTGCTGCCCAAGCAATATACGTAAACACTTTTGTTTCACGCAAGGCACCCTCGTAGGGCATAGGCGGGCCTGAGAGGTAAGCTTTGCGCCGGGTGGGGGATGGTTCTTGCGGCGAACGCCAGGGTGTTTACGCTGTTGCTTGTGGGGAACGCAGGAAGCTACATGCAAGGGCGGACTGCGGGCGATTTCCTGTCAAGCCGAAAAACTGCTTGAGCGGAATGATGCCCACCGAAAGCCACTTCTGCAGCACTTGACGGGTAGCTGATGTCATAGCTTAGGTGTTTTTTGTATTAAATCATTTTTTGCCAATTTGATACAATATTCCCTATCTGCGAGCAGGGTCATTCCTTTGAGATCGAAGATACCAAAGGCTTCGTCGATCATTTGTTTTCGTTCTTCCTGGCTGGAAGCACCAAGCTTTTCAAGCTGCTTCCAATAGATGGGTACGGTTGCGTTACCAACAAGTACGGACAGCACCAGGTAGTGGATTTATGTTTGGCCGAACTTCCAGCTCGTGCCATCCATTACCAGGGTCCGAAGTCTGGCTTTGCGCAGTAGGCTTAGGCTGTGACGAAGAATATCGTTCAGGAGCTCCGGTTTGTCGCCCCACTGGGTGAAAAAACGTGTTAACCGTCTGGATGACTCTGGCTGTCGGGTTTCGTGTGGCCCAGTATGCCACTTACGTGATCCTTGAACTTATAAAGGTTGACGGTCTTCACCTGGTTAATCAAGCAGACCAGCAGGTAAAGATTATTGGCTGCACCCAAGCCATGGTTTTCGTAGATCTTACTAAATTTGAGCAAGGATGGAGAAAGCATAGGTATAGTTGTTGTGGTAAACACAATACTCTTGCTTTTTCCTCCTATTTTCCAAAATGTCCGGTAGTATGGTAAAAAGGATTGTTTATTTGTAAATCAGAGATTTTCTAACGCTGTGACGTAGTCTGGAGACTACACAGAACAGGGTTTATATTTCGTTTCCTTTATTTAATTCTTTATCGAGGTTCTTTCCGAGATTTTTTGCTTCGATAAATATTTGTTTTATATCTGGATATTTTGCCCTAATTTTTTTCTCTAATCGTTGTACAGCCATTATGATTTGGGAACTGTTAATTTCCGTTTTGAAATTAACATCAAGCGCCAATAGCACTTCTTCAGGGCCCATTTGCATGGTAAGCGGTTTGGATAACTTATATACATCCTCATCGCCATGTACGATTTCATAAATGCCCTGTACTTTTTCTCTGTAAGTACTTTCCCCAATTAAAAGATTCCTGCTCTCTATTATTAAAATAACCGCAACAATTGCAAGCAATAGCCCTATTAAAATGGATGCGAATCCGTCTATGACAGGAAGCTGGAAATAGTTAGTTAAGAAAACGCCAAAGAAAGCAACCAATAGTCCCAAAAGTGCTGCTCCATCTTCATAAATAATAACAAATAAAGTTGGGTCTTTGCTACGTCGGAGATTGCTCCAGAAATTCTTTCTCCCGCGCCGATCAATAAATTTTCTAATGGAGATTACAAATGAGATTCCTTCAAGAAGTGCAGCGCAACCGAGCACAATATAATTCCATGTAGGTTCATGTAAGGGTTCAGGATGACGGATATGAATGATACCTTCATAAATCGACATTCCGCCACCAATACCAAATATGAGCACTGCAACAATGAGTGTCCAGAAATAAAGTTCCTTTCCATAGCCAAAAGGATGTGAATCATCAGGGGGTTTTTTGCTTTTAGAGATTCCTAAAAGAAGGAGCAATTGGTTTGTTGAGTCCACTGTGCTGTGAATACCTTCCGAAAGCATGGACGAACTTCCCGTGAAAGCAGCAGCAATAAATTTAATAATGGCAATCCCAACGTTAGCACCTAACGCGATATAAATTACTATTTTAGATTCTCCTGCCATTTTAAATGAATCTAGTAACTTCAAAATCTGAACTGTAAAAAAGTATTGTTGCTTTCACACATCCCATTGGCGATAACGTCCGACTATTTGCGCTCTTGCCCCAGGAATATACGTAAACACCTTGTTCCACGCAAGGCATGCTTGGAGGGCAACGGCGGGCTTGTGGGATGGGCTTTGCGCCGGGTGGGAGATGGTGCTTGTGGGGAACGCGCTGTATATAAGCCTGTGCCGCACGTCGATCATTGAGTATAGGCATTCTGCGGCATGGGTGTATATGCGTTGTTCGATGAATATAATATTTATTCGCTTTCAGGCAATCATTTGTATAAGTCACTACCAAAACAGTTCCCGCATTGTATCATCTGTACTCCGTGGCTCAATGGGTCTGAGTTTTTCAGGAACAAAACCTTCGGGATGTTTTTGAAAATGCAAGCAATGTTTGCCTCCGTTTGGATGCTCAATTTCAAGGATATAATCTCCTTCTGAAAAGCCAAGTGTATCAAAAAGCATTTGGGAGCTGCCGCTTACTTTATCCTCCACAAGTCCTTGTTCCTCAATTTCCTGAGTGGATTTTTTCACAATTTGATAGTTGCCAAAATCCCATTTATGGTAGTCAGATTTTGGCAGCCAGACTTTCAGTTGTTGGCAACCAGGATAGCGGACAAATTGGGCAGTGAGCAAACCTGTTTTGACGCTATTGTCGCCTACGTTTTCAATCCTATGAAGTTCGATGATACCGTTATGTTGCGTCATTATACTTACTGTTTGTATGTTCACTGCGTATCCAACCAGTTTTTTACAGCCGTTTTATATTTATTGCGAATTTCTATAAAATCAGGTTTAGGTTCTTTTTCCAATTCGACTTGCACTTTTAACATATTAGGAAGAAAATCAGCGTTGTATGCTTTGAATTGCATCTCTAAGATGCGGCATAAGCCATCTACGTTTAATAACTTTAAAAAATCATTTTCGGAACCAAAACTTTGAAGACGATATTTGAGCTCTTCGGAAACTTTAGAAATCGCTTTATTTAAAGGTCCTATGAATAATTCAGGATGTTCGACCCTGTTATTCTCTAAATAAGCAAACACTCTTAAATAGTCATAATTTTCATCACATTGGTTTAAAATATTTTGTAACTCTGATTCCAAGTTTTCCTTTGATTTCAATTTAGTCAAGGCGACTTGTGTCAGGCGAACATCAGTTCCTTTGTACATATAATACAAAAGCCCTACGATACTATCTTCATGGCCAATTTGATCCATAGCAGTTTCGTATTGCAAGGCATCAATAGCCTTTTTATCTTTAAATAAATTGCCTAATTGATTGTTACTTAAAAAATGAAAGGTCAGCCCAAGAAGACAACCCGCCAATAAGGGCATTTTATACATATTGGGTGAAAACGTATTGTACCATTCGGAATTTAACAAAATGGCGTAAGGCACAAGCATTAATAAAGGTATCCAAATTGCGCCATAATGTACCATGATAAGCCCCAACCAATTAGCCGTACCTGTAGTCTGCCAGTCCGAATTAATCATTGTACTATAGATAACCCCTGCCATGAGACATAGCCACCCTATGCAGATGATGCTGTTTCTTAAAGTATTGGACTCAGAAATCCAGTTAAATTTCCCTTTGAGTGCAATATTTATGGTGAGCATCAAACTGCATACAACATATGCAGCCAATACAGCAAATAGGATAAAGCCCCAACCAACAAGCTGGTCGCCTGTACCTTTGGGTTTGTAGAGATTAACCGCAATCAATACAACATAAAATATGCTTGTAATTCCCAGTATCAGATTGCTTAACATTTTATTTTTGATGTTTTTTTAGTTTCATCGAACGCCCGAGTGTTCACGCTGCTGCCCCAGCAATATACGTAAACACTTTTGTTCCACGCAAGGCATTCTCGAAGGGCATGGACGGGCTTGCTGGATAGTCATTGCGCAGGAGATGGGGGTCGCAGAGAACGGTTTGAAGGACTGGATGCGAAATCCCTCAACATAGTTAAAATTCCCAATGAAGCCCATGTGTTCGACGTCACAGTCGCTTCAATTGATATACGCCAACTATGTTCTTTTCAATAGAAAAGTATAGTAGTCAACCTTTAGTCCTTCTTTTATTAAATCCCTATGTGCGATAATGTCTTTCTCGAAATTAGCTTTCCTGATCAACTCATAGAGATAATCCATATCGCCAGAAGACCCAAAGCATACGAGCATTCGGCCGTCCTGGTTTAAATAACTGGAAACCTCATCAAAAAATTTTGTCAGTGTTTTGTAACCTTCATCGGTTGTGCTTACCTCGCAAATGTCTCTCGGAGCGAACCATCTAAAAGGTGGATCAAAAATGATTAAGTCAAATTTTCCACTGACATTCATGAATAGGTCGCTCACAGAAAAGCGAATCTTTGATGCAACTCCATTGCGTTCGGCATTCATAATTGCAGAATCGACAGCAATTTTATTTACGTCTACTGCCACTACGTCTGCACTTATAGAGGCGGCAAGTATAGCATTCACCCCGCATCCTGTGCCCATGTCAAGCACACGGTCGCCAGGTTTGGTGTGCGTAAGAATTGAGCTTCCAATTAAGTCAGACATTGGATTAATCGTATGGACGTTTGGAGGGATTACAAACGTTCGACCGAGAAAATTGACAGTTACGGTGGTTTGATTTTTAAATTCTGAATATACGTTGTCTTGCCACTCTTTCAACTTTCCGGCACGGTCAGGGTTCATCCTGGGCTTATGTTCGATGGTCATGGAAATCCTATAAGTTTATTCTTCTTGGCGTATAACGTCCAAGTCTTTGCGCTACTGCCCCAGGAATTTACGTAAACACTTTTGTTCAATGCAAGGCATCCTCGAAGGGTATGGCGGGCCTGCGGCAAGGTCGGAGATGGTTATTGAGGGGAACGAGGTGCGGCTCAGTGATGCACGACCAAATTCTACTTCGTGCGCCATTGCGCATAGTAGGCGTCGTGCTTTTCTCGTTCAATTTGAGTTTGAGGTCAATATTGCGTTTACTTTTTTTTCCACCATGCTTTTTTCTTTTCGGAATATCTATAACCAGGAAGTTTAACTGAACTCCAGAATGTGAGCGGAGTTTCCCATTGCGTCCCATCTTTTTCATTAACGGTTGATTTTTTTGTTGGTAATGTCGTTTCCAACTTAGTGCTAATTTTCACGGGTTTGTCTTTGCTAACTTTTGCTTGCTGTATTTTTGTTGTTTTACCTTTTTCCGAATTGTTAATAAAATTATCTAAATTTCTTGTTTTACTGTTTGCTGTAAAATCACAATCGGGGTATCCAGAACAACTATAAAAATATTGGCGATTCTTATAGCTAAATCTTAGCGCAATAAAATTGCTATTGCATTTTGGACAAATTTCACCATTGATATTTTTTTGAATTAGTAAATCATCAAGATTGAATTTTTCGAAAAGTTCTTTCGAAGAATTTTTACCCTCAATTCTTTCCATGTATTCTTTTTTTGTATTATGGCTCAGGATATTTAAACTACCAACCCATTTAATTTTTTTGTCAATTAATGCAATTTTTTCGTGCATACCTTGTCTGAATTTTATTGTTATTCCAAGTTCTTTAAGTTTTGTCATTACCTCCTTTGAACCTTCCATTATTGGAGGTTGTTCGTTAGGCGCAAGAGTTATTACATAAATAGATATACCTTTTGAAAGCAACTCTGAAAAAATTAAATGTAATTTTGAAAATCTCTCTGAGGTTAAAAACGGTGAGAAAATAATTACTTCATTTTCTGCGTTTGCCAAGTCATTATGAAATGAGGGCCAAAATTCATGGTCTGTGTAGGTCGTTCCAAAATTTTCGGGACGATTTTTAAGAGAATTAAGTATTGAAATCCAATGTTCAAATTTTTCATCTTTTATACTCTTCACTGAGAGGTTTGCGTTGAATCAAGCTGCTGAGCGGATATGAAAATTTAGGGTCAACAGGGATTCGAGTGCTTTTTTGTGGACCTGTATTTTATCAAAAAATGTCAGTACAGCCGTACGGAACTCTGAAAATTTTTCGTAGAAATAGTAACTGATCACCTGCTTTCGCAAAAATTTCCAGAGTCGTTCAATCAGATTGAGATTGGGTGAGTAGGGTGGCAGGTATATGACTTTGCACCATTTGTTGTCAGACAGCCATTGCTGTATCTTTTTGCTTTTGTTGTAGCCGGCGTTGTCGCATATCTGGATCAGCTGTTTGCCTGGGTGCTTTTTGTGCAGCGTTTCCCATAACAAGATGTTCGAATCGCTGTTTATCGTTTCGTCTTCGCGTACCACAATATCGCTTACGTCCTGGGCATTGAGTGCTCCATTGAGATTGATGCGGCTACGACCTGCATTGGCGGGCATTTCGAAGTCCTTTCCCTTCCGTATCCAGCCATAATCTGAACGGGTATTGTGCTGAGGATGAACCCCATCGTTGAAAAATACCAGGTTGTCAGCGGGAAGAGTTTCCATCATCTTATCAAATTTCTCGACGAATGCTTGCTGTAACTCCACCTCGCCTTTTGACGGAACAGACTTCGTCTTTTTGTACGAATATCCCAGCCGGTGCAGCAGTTGGGTCATGCCCGAAACGCTATAAACCACTTTGAACTCTGCTTTTACGAGTTCTATGATCTCTTGGGAAGTGATATATAGGTCTTGACGCAAAGCTTCCTGAAGCCACGCTTCTTCCTCTTTTTTCAATTTGCCCGCATAGGGTTGATAGTGCGTGTCGAGGTATTTTTCCAACCCCACCTCGTCAAATCCCCGATGGTAACGATAAACGGTGCTGTCGTCTATTCCCAGGTATTGACCGATTTCCATCGGGCTCAAGCCCAGGTCAAGCATCAGCATAACCGTTACTTTGATGTAGGTGCGTCGGTCTTTCTCCTTGCGTTGTAGTCTGCGAAGTTGCTCTCTGGTGGCGGTATCTAGTATTGACATGCTTCAATTTACCGAAAATTATACTTCCGCAAACCACTTTGTGTTGGGTATATACATGTATCAATAGAACTGCGGACGGGAGACAAGGTTCGTGCGCATTTTCTCCACCCGGCTCCACCAAGCCCTACTGAGAATGCCAAGTCTACAGATCGTGATGCTGAGCTGATAGCAGTTGCTCGAAGTGTTGCCAACAGTGATCAACCTGTCGTAGTGGCAGGTGATCTTAACGATGTAGCGTGGTCTTCAACAACTCGCCTATTCCGTAAAATTAGTGGCTTGCTTGATCCGCGTATTGGACGAGGCATGTTCAATACTTTTCACGTTCAATTCCCGTTATTCCGCTGGCCTATGGATCATCTTTTCCATACTAAACACTTTATGTTGTGTTCCATTCAGCGTTTACCATCTATTGGTTCGGATCACTTCCCTCTTTTTACATCATTGTTGTTCGCTCCAATAGATGGTGCCGGACAAAAAGGACTTGAATCAGACGCTGAAGATCATGAAAGGGCAAAACAAACCGTTAATGAAAAAGAAGGTAATAGTAATGATTTGCCGCAACCAAACGAGACCTAATCACTTCACGCCTCCAGGTTTTGTGCATGGTCAAAAAGTTGAAAATTAAGGGTTAGGCGGAACTTTACTGTTTTTTTCCAGGGTGGAGTATGGATGCAGTTAAGAAAAGTAATCAATGCATTTTCAAAGTCCCGCAAGTCCGCAGTTGACCTTCGAGGATGCCTTGCGTGGAACAAAAGTGTTTAGGTATATTGCTGTGGCAGCAGCGAAGACACCCGGACGTTAGCGGCAAGCACCATCTCCCACCCGGCGCAAAGCACATTCCACAGGCCCACCGATTCCCTTCGAGGATGTGCCTTGCGTGGAACAAAAGTGTTTACGTATATTGCTGAGGCAGTAGCGTAAAGAGTCGGACGTTATGTGCAAGTTTAAAAATTGATATAGATGGCAGACACAAGTGCAAACAAAATTTAACTTTGACAGTCATTGACGACTGAAAAAGAAAACAGAGATCAGAAACCATTAGAAAAATGGGGCGATACCGAAAAGCCATACGAGTAGGAAAATTGAAAAATCAAATGAAATGAAAAATGTAATCTTCTCACTTGCAATTGTTTTTGCAACTTTAAACACTTCTGCACAATTCGATAAATTGCATGACTTTACCAGCGTTCCGGACGGAGCTACACCTCAAGGCAATCTTATTTCTGACGGAACATTTTTGTATGGTATGACAAGTGCGGGCGGCAGAATCAATGGCGGCACAAATAACAACGGAACAATCTTTAAAATAATGCCCGATGGAACCGGGTACTCCAAGCTGTTTGACTTTGATGGCCCTGTCAATGGAAGTTCTCCTCTTGGCTCTCTATTTTTTGATGGAACATTTCTCTATGGCATGACATTCAGTGGCGGCACAAACGGTGACGGAACTATCTTTAAAATAATGCCAGATGGAACCGGGTTTGTCAAGCTGCTGGATTTTCTGGAGACATTTAATGGTCCAACCGGAAGTAATCCTTCTGGTGCTCTCATTTCTGATGGAATATTTCTTTATGGCATGACAAATGATGGCGGTACAAAAAATAAAGGAATAATCTTTAAAATAAAGCCCGATGGAACCGGGTATGCCAAACTGTTGGACTTTAATGACCCTACAACCGGAGGCTCTCCAACTGGCTCTTTGATTTTTGATGGGACATTTCTGTATGGAATGACCAATGGCAGTTCAAATAATTGCGGAACAATCTTTAAAATAATGCCTGATGGTACCGGGTTTGCTAAGCTGTATAGCTTTACCGGCACTCCAGACGGATGTTCTCCTTTTGGCTCTCTTATTTCTGACGGAACATTTCTGTATGGAATGACATGGGGAGACGGCACAAACCTTAATGGAACAATATTTAAAATAATGACCAATGGGACCGGGTACGCCAAGCTGCTGGACTTTGCCGGCACTCCGGACGGAGGTCGACCTTTTGGCTGTCTCATTTCTGACGGAATATTTCTCTATGGAATGACATCGCTGGGCGGCACAAACGATTTAGGAACAATTTTTAAAATAATGCCCGATGGAACCGGGTACACCAGGCTGTTGGACTTTGATGGCACCGCAAGTGGGAGTCGCCCTTATGGATCTCTTATTTCTGACGGAACATTTCTGTATGGAATGACGGGTTATGGTGGCACAAACAGTTATGGAACCATATTTAAATTTCAGGACCTTGGCACCGGCATTGAGGACAATGTGCAAAGTAGTTTTAATGTGTTTCCCAATCCCTCCAATGGAAAGTTCACGATAAAAAATAACGGGTTCGGGACTCCGAATTACAAATTGGAAATTTATAATGTGATGGGAGAAAAAATTTATGCGATGGATAAATTCCTCACACAAACCTCAAACGACATAGACCTTTCTAAAACTCCCAAAGGAATTTATTTTGCAAAAATTTATGAAGGACAGACAATTCTTACTAAAATAATTGTATTACAGTAACGACATTTACAACTTAAAGAAAAGCAAATCAGCACCTAACACATGGCAATCGCAAAAAGCACATTTCGTCTCGTCGGAAACATTTTAGTAGTTTTGGACTTCATGGTTTCGTAAGAACTTTTTAGGTTGAAATGCTTTCTGCGCCTGCCATGGGAACGTTCTCCGCAATCACCAACCCCAACCGGCGCAAAGCCTGGAGATTCCGGCGATACTGGCCCACCTGTAGGGAGTGGAATGGGCACAACGAGCCACTAAGCAAAGGATTACCACATAAGCCTTTTCCTTATTTAGTATTCATTCACAATTTTTGACCTTGTCCACTTTCCGCCAACCGCACTTCTATTTGCTTCTTCACCGTATCCCAGATCAAATAGTGCATTCAGCGATTTATCTCTTAACACCAATTGCTCAAATGCTACCATTCTTATGTCTTTCGGTTCTTGATCCCCTGTTAAAAACTGCCAGTCTCCATCTTCTTCGTAAGCTACACAAAGAATAGGTTTGTTAAGATCCGCCCACTGCCTTGTTGTGGCTACTGCCAAATTTCTTGGTTCTCTAAATTTGAAATCAACGTTTCTATCTAGCAGCGGCTGTCTGTAGATAAACTCTTTTTCAAAGTCAGCTTCCCACGGAAAGCGATCATATCTGTCTGACCACACCAACTGTAAAGCGGGGAACGGTTTGTCCTTGTTGTACCAAATTCCATATCCAAAGTAGTCAGGTAAATATTCTATTTGAACAGGAATGAATTGGATTTTGGCAGAATTAAAAAAATGTTGGTAAGCATGCGAGGTACGAATAGCTTCACCAGACTTTATTTTTTCGCCGGCAATATTGAGAATAGCACCTAAAGTTTCTATGGTGAATCCGAATGAAATAATCTCAGGGTGGCCATAGTTTTTCCAAAGTCCGATGGTATAAGCAAAGGAGGGTAAATAGTCGGTCGCAAAAAATTGCGCGATGTACCAACCATACTTTTTTACATTCTCCTTGATTGCCTTTTCAGTTTCTTTGTCGTGGTGCTTGTGTTCATCCTTTTTCATGGGGCAAGGTAAATGAGGTTTATAATGGTATCGGCTTTTGGCGGAGTTTAACGCACATCGCGAAAGGGTTCATTCATACATTCGGTTCAAAATAACCCAAAAAGGGCGAAACCGGAGTGTTTGCGAAGTTGGGAATTTTACTTCGGTTAATAAACCCGGACTGAAAGGTTCAGGAATGTTGATTGGGCACACGGGTAGGGTACCGCCACCTGCGCCCGTCGGGTAGCCATTGGGGACCGACCATGAGGGGATGCCGTTTTTTCGATGCCTCCATGTCTCCTTTTCATTTCTTAACTGAAGTCAACGAGATTAGAAATTGGCAGGAATACTTTTGTCCCATCATCACCATTCAATCAAACACACAAAACATGAACGCAAACAAATTTGCAGCAAGGGCTTTTGGAATATCCTTTCTCATAGGATACCTCTCCTATGGAATAGGTTTTGGGCTTGTAAACGCTATTATCAATTCCCCGGAGGGGCTGTTGGCCATCCATGCCGCTAAGCATCAGGTGATTTTTGAGGCAGCCATTATGATGGCCCTTTTTGCCACCATCAATATCGGATTGGGAATAATCATGACACCCCTCTTAAAGCCGTTTAACAAAACCTTTGCTTATGGCTACCTCGGTGCGGCCATTGCATCTACCGTTATGCTTATAGTAGGGGCTGTTTTTATTTTAATCATGACGCCCTTGAGCGACGAATTAGTAAGGGTAACGACCAGTAGCGGCGATACCAGCTACTTTCAAACCTTGTTTCTTCTTTGTAAAAAGGCCAATTTCTTTTCGTACCAGATTGGCATGGCGATCTGGGGGCTAGGTGGATTGATGTTCTGTTATTTGCTGTACCTGTCGAGACTGGTTCCCCGGTGGCTCTCGGTGTGGGGATTTGTGGGGTATATCGTATTTATTGCCGGAGCCATTTTTGCGCTTTTCGGAATCAATATTGATGTGCTGCTGGATATTCCGGGCGGGCTATTTGAAATTTTTCTGAGTATCTGGCTGATAGTCAAGGGTTTTAATGCCTACAACCTAAGAGCAACAGCATAAGCTATTTCGCTAGTTCCTGCGGTCGTCGCTGTATGGCCGCAGGAGCTATGGGTAATGGCGGATCGCAGTTCAGGAAACATCTCCCTGCAAGGCAATTCTTTTTCTTATTCTGCTCAATGATTCAGGCTTTACGCCGAGGTAGCTGGCGATCTGGTATTGAGGCACTCTTTGAAAAATATCGGGCCTTGACTTTAGCAAAAAGAGGTATCGCTGCTCTGGCGTATCCGTCAGGTACGAAGTCAAAAGTTTCTTTTGCCCGGCAAATTCAGCTTCTACTATCGCCCGGGAAATGGTCTCAAATCGGGGAAATTTTTTAAAAATCGCCTGTGCCTGTTCTTCGTTGCCTAGGCTTACGGTGGTGTCTTCCACGCAGACCAGGTTGTTCTCTGACGGGTTTTGGGCACTGAAGTTATTCAGCGAAATGACCCATTGTTCTTCTGTGAAAAAATTAGTCGTTTTCTCTTCGCCGTCAATCACCAGATATTCCCTCACGCAGCCCTCCATGATAAAGTAGGTATCAATGGACATCTGACCCTTTTTCAGCAAAAAATCCCCTTTCTTAAACGTCTTCACGCACATGTTTTCCGCAATGGCATTTGCTTCTGCATCAGAGAGTGGCGACACCCGCGAAAAGTAATCTACAAATTTGTTGCCCATGGTTAGCGGTGTTGATAAGTGAGCTGTTGCTTATCGGTTCGGAGTCGGGTGATTGGCGAATGATGTGGAATAGTGTACAGAAGGGATCATGCTTTCCTTTGAAACAACCATATACGGGTTAAGCGGGCAACAAGTAAGTATTTTTTTGGGTTAAAACCGGAAGGGATTTCGAAGTTGGTGATAGGAAATTATACTTGGGTAAGAATAGATAGGGCACTGATGGTAATTTATTGATGAACGAAGGTTTGAACTTTGACAATGAATTTAAGATTCGATTTTTTTAAAATAGCTGTTATAAATTTTGTATTTACCCCAAGTCTTATCAAAAAGATATGTAGGCAAAATTAGTGCGTCTAGTTAAAGTGTACGGTCCTTCTGACAGGTCATCGCTAAGCAAAATTTCAGTACTTGTCACAGAGGTTTCATTGTTGCCTTCGCGCTGTAGCTCACATCTTCGTTGAAAATTTCGACATGTGGTGGTTATAATTGGTGTTCGACGGATCAGTGTCATCGCACTACCAGTGTGATCATACGGATTGATTCGTTTTCAACTCATTATCGGGCTTGTAGTGTAGTATCTGGGTTCGGTGATGGACATTCCTTTAGGGATTGTGGTCCATTCCGAAAAGATTTCTACCCCCTTTTTTAGGCCTTCTCAGTTCAAGGAGTTTGCGTTATTGGGTAGCAAAGTCGGGTAGGGTGCGGTAAATACAGATATCCTTGCGTACAAGCGGTAGGTTGAGGATAATATTTGGTTCTACCATTTCTGCTTCCTCATTGGTGATAAAAAATGCTTTCCTCCCGAGTCGTACATATTCTACCTGACTCATGATTGATTAAATAAAATGAACTGCTAAGAATTCAAACAGTCTCATGTTTTCACTTTTCAAGGGCTCAGAATGGGGATTGAAATCGTGTTTTACAGGACTTATTGTTTGCGTAATTGAGGCATGGTGTTGTTCTAGGCGCGTGGTGTGGAAAAAAAACACCACGCGCAAACTGAATTGCAGAATTATGTATATTTAATTGCAGTAGAAAGTAAGATAAAGTTTACACTCTAATTTTTGTTCGTGTGTAAATGTTAATTCAGGATCGCTGCAGACTTTACGCCAGTGCTCACACAATTTCCGTTTCATACCCTCATAACTTTCAAATATAGCCGATCTTGAATTGTCTGAAATGTTTCTGTTTGTTGAATACACTTCAATTACTGAAACGTTATCTTTGAGATATAATTTAGATAATCCATTAATTTTGTTGAAAACCAATAGGGTGTTATCAGGTAGCGTATCTAATACAACTTCATCGCGTAAACCTATTTGATTAATTCTTTCTTCCACTTTTTTTACCCTACTAAGAGAAAAAGTGGAAACATAGTCATTTGCAAAAGAGTCTATCTTAGCCTCAACTCTATTGTATATCGCATCTTCCATTTTGAGTTTGAATAAATTGTCAAAATTACATGACAAAATGGAGCAAGATAAAATACAAGTCATGACGATGGGTACAATCGAACGTTTCATTTTTCAATTTTTTAAAAGTGAAGAAAACATGGATGGACTGAAGACTGGGTTACCAATTCTAGCGATATTATCGTGGAATTGGATAACGCATAGCATCCTAACGAGTAGTCTGTTTTTTTATTTTTCTCTCAGAGAGCGGCGACACCCGGGAAAAGTAATCTACATATTTGTTGCCCATGGTTAGCGGTGTTGAGGGATGTGGTGCGATTGCGGTGATGCTTTCAAAACGTGTATCAGCGAGCCAAGGGATGCATGATAGACATTGCGTACTAATTGAGCAATCCGGGTTTCCTAAGCACCCACCAGTTGTCCAGGTTCTTCTTGTGTCAGGGAATGTATGTGTCTTGACGTTTTGAGTAGTTTACCCAAAATGCCCATCCGTATTTCGTGCTGGTATCCGTCGCAATCGGTTGTAGGTACTTTTTATCCAGGTACCTGTCCTTCATTTCCGCAAAGGAATAGGTCTTGAGTTCGATAGCAGCCATGGGGTTGGGTATAAGAAAGAGCAAGGGTGTTGGTTTTGCAAAATCAAGTAAACCTATGTCATCGCACCTGCTCATGCATTGGAATATCTACGAAGAAAATGGCCTGGGCATAACCAAAATTCTCTTTGGATCGCGCAGGCCATGCAAGAGCCGGTGGATGATGGACCTGTTGGCGATCTCGATAGGCTGGCAAGGGAAACAGGGGGCAACGAAAGAGAGCCGAAACAAGTGAAAGGCGCTTCTAACGCAATTGGCGGCACTGGTCTTAAACGAAAAACCCCGCCAGGGAGGCGGGGTTTTGATGATAGACAAGAAGGTATTCCAGGATGCACAACGGGTGTGCCGATCCGTAGTCCCTGGATTTATTCTTTGATTACGCGGGTCACACTGGGCACAAATCCCGGTACTTGTACGCGAATCAGGTAGATACCACTGCTCAGGCTTGTGAGATTAAGCCCGTAGGACTGATTTCCTCCAATAAGGCCAATCTGATGCTGCTGCAACACTTTACCTTGCAGGCTAACTACTTCAATCGTAGCATTTGCCGGACGTTCGCTTTCGATCACGAGTTGGGTATAATCCGCGATGCGGGAAGGACGTACACTGACAGACAAGCCTTCATTCAGCCCTTTGCCAATAGAGGTCAAAGTTCCAAGTTTCAGGTATATGCTGTCTGCCTGTCCAAGGGTTTGGAGCGCTCCGTCAGAAGCAATGGCACGGTGGAATACCTTCAGCGAATCGCCGATGTTCAGACCTGCGTTTGCAAGGATGGTTGCCAAAGTGCCAAAATCGCTGTTAAACTCAGCTAGTGCTCCCACATTAACATTGAGGATAAAAGAAGAGAAGTCTTTGGCGGTGGACAATTGCCATACATAAGCCAAAGGATCCTCGTCGGTGCTGATACTCCAGGTAGCCTGAAAAGGGGTGGTAGCAGGCCCTTCAATGGTTGCAGTAGTGTTGTTCTGTGGCGACTGAATGACCGGCACATCTGCGGGGAAGAAGTTGTGCTCTGGCAGCAACTGTCCGCGCAACTCTCCCGAAGTAATCGTTGTGCTGTGTACGTTGTAGTAAACTTGCTTCGAGAGCAGGGAGTCCAACTGCCCGGGAGATAAGATAAAGGTGTTGTTACGGGCCGTGTAAATGCCATTCTTGAGGTCGGCAGCATTGGGAAGCGTAACGTTTAACCCCCTGAACAAGGGACCATTGGCGCCATTGCCTGCCCGGTGTAAATGCGATCCACCTGCAATAGCGGGATTAAAATCGCCACCCAGCATTTGGAAGCTACCTGCTACCGTAATTCTACTACCATTCAGGGCCAGTTTGAGGGCGCCATTACCTGTACTTACCACCGGCTGCACTTCATTGATGCCTCCGAACGTGGTGGTCATGTAAACCTGCGCCTGTGGCAAAAAGGTACCCCGTACTTCGCCGGAAGGGGCGTTTACGCTATGGATGTTCAGGTAGAAAAATCCGTCGCGGAGGGAGTCAATTCTGGTAGCACTCAACGAAAAGATATTGCTGTCGGCAAGGAAAGTTCCACTCCTGTTACCTGCGGCTACCTGAGGACGTACACCGGTCAGGATGGGTCCCGCTTGCCCTGGCAATCCTCCGTGGATATGGCTCCCGCCCGCAATATTGAGGTTGATATCGCTTTGCAGGTTTTGAAAGCTGCCGGTAAGCACGCCTCTGTTATTGAAAAGCTCAATCACCGCAGCACCAGTAGCCGGGGTTGCCAGCGGCGAAGGCACTTCGCTGCTGCCTGATACAGGAGCAAAAAAGTAGGCCCTTGCCTCCTGAAGCATTTGTCCACGCAACTCGCCTGAAGCATTTCCGATGCTGTGCACATTGGCATACAACGCACGCTTGAAAAGCGAATCTTTCAGGCCGCTGGTCAGGTTGAATGCGTTATTGCCCGCCATGTAGGTTGCCGAGCGGTTATCTGTACCCAACATGGGGGTCAGCGCAAGGACCACCGGGCCATTTTGCCCGAAAAAGCCTTTATGCAAGTGTGAGCCTATGTTGGTGGCGTAGTCTGAGCCTAGTCCTGCGAAAGAACCCGTTACCGTTAATCCATTTCCACGCACCTCTCCGTGCAACACTCCGTAGCCCCTGGAAACCACAGGCCTGGTCTCCTGGCCCCCGGCGAGGTAGGCGTTAAAGACATAGTTGGCTTCGGGTAGCATCTGGCCGCGCAGCTCTCCTGATGCAATATTCACAGAGTGAATATTAAAGTACATCATCCGCGCGAGCAATATCTCTTTTTGATTGGGGGTCAGGCCAAGGGTGTTGGCGCTTGCCTGATACGTGCCTCCGCGGTTATCTACATTCAGTGCAGGGGACAAAGGAAATACGACGGGTCCGTTTGCTCCCGCGAACGCCATGTGCAGGTGTGAGCCGACACCAGAATTGTAATCGCTGCCCAGACCCGCAAAGCTGCCTGTAATCACAAGGCTGTCTCCGATTAATTCGCCTAAAATGGAGCCACCGCCCAGCGCTGACACACTGGGAACCTCGTTGGCACCTGCCAGAAATCCCCTGAAAATGGCTTGTGCCATACCATGAACCTGGCCGCGTATCTCACCCCCTGGGTACTTGGTGGAATGAATATTCGCATAAAGCTGCCGTTCATTAAGCCGGGTAATCTGTGCCGGAGTCAAAGTAATTGAGTTATCAAGCACTGTAAATACGCCTCCTTGCTGGTTGGCATCCACTGTGGGAGTCAAGGCAAATTCAATGCCTCCGTTGGTGCCTGTGATGCCGTTGTGGATGTGACTACCACCCGCAGGGTTACCATTGAAGATGCCCTGCAGGTTTCTGAAAGATCCTGAGGCAATCAACGTGTCTCCCGAAAGCTCGAACAGCATAGCACCTGCGCCATCGGTGTAAACAGGCGTAGGCTCATTGCTTCCCAGCAGATTGGTGAAGAAATACGTTTTCCCGGAAGGGGCAAGCTGTCCACGAAGTTCTCCGGAAGGGCTTCCCACGGTATGCATATTCACATACACTTGACGCGACCGGATCAGGTCAGCTTGTGCAGGCGTGAGGAACAGCGTGTTGTTGGCCTCGGTAAAAGTTCCGCTGCGGTTACCAGCGTTCAGCGTAGGGGTAAGGTTCAGGATAATGCTGCCATTACTGCCTGCGTAGGCCGAATGCATGTGCGCACCGGTGGCGCCGATAGACGGGTTGAAATCCGTGCTCAGACCAGTAAAGGAACCTTGAACTTTTAGGGAGTCCCCCACGATGGTGGCCGTAATCATACCGCTGGCAAGTGATGGCACAGAAGGTACTTCCTGATTTCCGCTAAGGAAAGCCACAAAGGTTTCTCCGGTGGTTGTGGCGGCAGTAACGGTAATCGTGCCTTTCATCTCAAGGCTGGCATGAGGATCGCATACGTAGTAATACGTACCCGGAGCACTGAATCCTACTTTCCCGCCACCGAATGGGGTGGAAAAACCGCCCGGAAGTGCCGTATTTCCATTGGTATTATACGTTGCCTGCGATACTTCTAATACATTGTGAATAGAACCGATGGTCCAGTTAACTGTGTCGCCTACGGCGATAGTCAGGTCGGCGGGTGCAAAGATGAAACCTTGATTATTAACTACATACTCGGTTTGGGCGTTTGCAGAAATGCCAAACAACAGTAAGCATAACCAAATACTTCCATGGGTGAAAAATTGTCTCATAAATGGGTTGTTGATAATTGAATATGAAAAAGTGTTGAATTGAACTGGGCAGGGTTTTTTTTCCTGTTTCAACTGCAATGAGCAACATCGTAAAACCCAGAGAAGTTCACCAAGGGCCGTTTTCGTTTTACTGAATCGGGAAAAATGGTATCTCAATCGGACAGAAGTGATTCTGAACCGAAAGTGGGTGCGCAAGTACTAACAGGCAATTACTAAACAGCCCTGCTGAAAGGCATAGCTTCGGGAGTATCCGCGCCCTTCAGCGGTTCATCGCCGACTGGCTTCTTCGCTTAGCGAATTTGGCATCAAGCTCATTAGGACTATATACTTCGTCCTGAGGGTACAACCTGAGGGATTGCCCAGGTTACGTAAAAAGGGATTGCCTGAACCCGGGTATGCCCACGACTCGCTCCCCTGACTCAACTATTACACGTCAGTTATTTGATTTCAGCAAAGGGAATATTTCCGATGCGATACGACTTCCAGTCATCATAATCGAAATGCCACCATTCATATTCATAGACTTTGAAGCCGTTGGCCTCCATGTGGGTCCGGAGCAGGTCCCGCAGCCTACGCTGTTCGGCAGTTCCTCCGGTATAGGTGGGGTAGGAGCGATCGCTCATTTCATCGTATACGCCCGTCATCTGCACTTCTTTCCCCGTAGCCATTTCATACAGGCTCAGATCTACCGCGCAGCCCCTGTTGTGCCGGGAACCTTGCTTCGGGTTGGCTACAAATTTTTTGTTTTCCCTGGAGGTAATATCCCAAAATACCTTCGTCACGCTCCACGGACGATACCCATCAAAAACGAGCAAGCCGTAGCCAAGGGGTTTCAGGGCGGCATTTACCTTCACCAATGCTTCGGCGGCGGGTCTTTGCAAAAAAGCCCTGGCTTCGGCATATACCGGCTGGCCCACGAGGTTGTTGCTCGTCGCATACCGGATGTCGAGGTGGATGCTGCTGTCCAGTTTGATCAGCTCTGCTAAATCGGTCGTTTTAAACGTGCCTTTTTCGTGCGGGGGGTGGGTGGCACAACCCGGTAACAGCAAAAGGCAAATAACCAAGAGGGCCGTAATGGGCGTGGCGATCTTTTTTATCGGAAACAGGTTCATATTTTGGGTGATTGTTATCCCTGAATGGCGGTCATGGAGCCTGGTGGCCCTGCCGGTTTGCTTAGTTACTCAAAATAGGGATAAAAGCCTCAACCATCACCCTTTTGTATCTCGGCAGGAAATGAGGGTCACCCAAGCATTTCCTTCAACGCCGCATCTTCCGCTGTCAGTAAATCAAATACTGTTTTCCCTTCAACATTGGGGGTATGTGTATCCGCCCCGGCCTGAATCAACAGTTTCACACATGCGAGGCTGCCGGACAAGCTGGCAGAACCTCCGCGCTTCCAGCCATTTACTGCCCAAATAAGCGGCGTAGATTTAAAGTCGATGCACAATTGATGGACGGAAGCACCCGCCCCGATGAGTCTGCTTACCACCCGATCCCGTCCGCACCAGGCCGCCCAGTGCAGGGCCGTACCGCCATGGGTACCGGCGTGGGTGAAATTGGCTCCCTGATCGAGGTACAAAATGGCCACTTCGTCGGCGTGCAGGCTTGCAGCAGCAATGAGCGGGGTGTCCTTTTGCTCCACCAAAGGCCCGCCGTTGATATCGGCCCCATGCGCTAAAAACAGCCGGGCCATCTCCACGGCTTCGGCATCGGTATATTTTCCGGCAAACACGCCGTCGCAGATCCGGTGCAGCGGATGCGCGGGGGTAAGATTGTGCGCGTCGAAAGCGATGCCTTCGTTCGCCAGGGCGGGATTTTGTGCCAGGGCACGTTCGAGGCCGTTAAGGTCGGTGGGGTCGAGGAGATTTTTCATGCGCTTTCGATTTTCAGTGGGTACAAAAGTACGGTAGCCGCCACGCACTAAAAATTGATTGCAATCAAGAAATCAGCGCAGCCGGGCGCGCACCCGGCTTAGGGTTTCGGGCGTCATACCCAGGTAGGAAGCGATTTGCTTTTGCGGAAAGCGATTCAGCCAATGCGGATGGGTGTTCAGCAGCTCCTGGTAGCGCTCGTAGGGGTTTTGGGTCTTGAAGGAAACCCAGGCTGAGGTGGCGCGGGTCAGGTTGGCCAACAAGGCATTTAACATGCGAAAATTGGGGTGCTCATCCATGAGCGCATGTATGTCATGGAGCGTGATAGAGGCTATGTCGGTGTCTTCCGTGGCTTCGAGGGCGTTGGCCGCGGGCTGCTGCTGCAACAAGCTTTCGAGATCGGCCACCCACTGATTTTCGGTAAAGAAATGGAGGGTCATTTCGCCCTGGTCGGTTGGGGTAAACAGCCTCAGGCTGCCCTTGTTCACAAAAGCGATCCCATCGGCTACCTGGCCGGGCGCTAAGAATAAGGCTTTTTTAGGGAGTGACCGGAAGGATAATTTGTCAGTAAACCGGGCGAGCTGCGCTGCCGGGAAGGGATAGATTTGGCTCAGGGCGTTTTGGAGGGGGAGGAGGTCGGGCATGGGGAGGGGTATCTCACGAAAGATTTACACCGGGCGATTTTGGGGTTAGTTAGTGAATTTCCCCATTTGAATTCAAACCCAAGGGATGTAAGCCAGATAAATTAACTGGTGGAGATGAAGTATGAAGTATTTGATTTGTATTCACCCTCCACTACACCGCCAGCCATATCGTCATAGCCCGTATGCGCGGATTTTCAATTTGCTTTGAGGCTTTCGAATGGGATTTGTGCCTGCGTATCCCAAAAGGCCGAAACATTTACAATTTTCCACCCTGCTTCGTCTTTTTCCATCAATCTTGTTTCCTGGCTGGTTCGGTAAATGGTCTTTTCCTGATCGGCATTGTATTGCTTCCAGATGAGATAGGCTGTTTTCTCATTGAAAAACTTTACCAATGGCTTTTCCCGCTGCACGACCGGATGGATGATATTGGTCCCGTTCTTATAGTATTTTTCAATCCAATCTTTGCCTTGCGAATTGATTTTTTCCCAGCCTACGGCAGCATCTGCTGTGCCGTCACTGTTATTCCAGGCTTGTATGGCATAGTTTTCGTGACTCCAATAACCGGCCCAGCACTCATAGTTTCCGTCAAAAAAGCATTTGGTTTCGCCTTCAATCACCTGCATGATAGCCGCCGTTTCTGCTGCTTCATCGAATATCGCTTGCTCATTTTGGGCTTCTTTCTTGTCTGTAGCGGGTTGGCAGGCAGCCATCAATAGCGACAAGACAAACGTCAACGAAAGTGAAATTTGATTTCTCATGTATTTTGTTTTTATACCCAAATGAAAGGGGTTTGATAGATTTTTCGGGGGGGGGTAATCCTTTGAAAATCAAGGAGATCAATCCTGATAATTTCGCAAATCCTATCAATCCTGTTATAATATCCTGCTTTTTTTCGCATATACAACCGCCTGTCGAAATATTTATTCAGGCTATTCCCTGCCCGATCAGATTTGCTTTTCCGGATATGCCAGCGTGTATTGAATGGCTGCTATGGCTGGCACTTCTCAATATGCAGGTATCGAATGCGCAGCAAGCCAGTCATGTCAACAAGCTCATTTGCAGCGTGCTATAACCAACCAGTATTCAGCTTAGTATACATGCAAAAGCCTGCACCTGAGGCAACCCAGGTGCAGGCTTTCGTGAGGGAAGGGTTATAAACGAGTCCTTGAAATTTCTGTGCCGGTAGGAAAGGTGGCATTGCCCTCTTCTTCGGCGGTGATAAAGATTTCGATCGGCTCAAACGAGGACACTGTCGTTAATGAGGATTTTCCACCATTTTTATTTTCCAGCTGCCCGATGTTTCTTATTCCATTGTCTTTCGTTGCTATCCATACGACGTAGGTATTACGGGGTGGGGCAAGCCTGTCTGCACCGGCTAAATTTTTTGCTGTGACCGTAATTTCAAAGTTTTTGTTTTTATCCGTTTTCTTTTTCACGGTAATTACCGCTGCCGGAGTTACATTGGATACAGGAAGCTTTACAGTGGAGGTGCATGCCGCCATCAGAAAAGCCAGGGAGAGACTAAAGATCGTTTTTTTCATGAGATTTAATTTTTAAAGAATGACAATTGCTACAGATTTTATTTTTCTACATTTCAATCTGGAATGAAAATTGATATTTTATTATACGCAAAAATAAGTTAAGAACAAAATTTTTGGCCAAATCGTCTAGAGAAAATAATGGGCTACAGAAATGACTTTTAGACAATTTTTGTTTGAAGGTACGGGTAGCGTCTATTCCTTTATTCCTCTCTACTTTAAATTAAAAGGCCCTAAATAGAATTTCTTTCTTTCAAAAGGATCGATCGGTTTGTGTTGAGCGACAACCCGATGTGGATTGAGTTTCTCCTTCAACTACTGCATCGAAAGCGCAGCATGTTGTCCAAGTCAACGGGCACGTGCATACCGCATCACAACCAAATTACTTTTGGTTGGCGTTGAATGTAGGAAGCTTACGATTCCAGCCCGCAAAAAGTCCTGCATCACACGCATCACTTCCCGCGTGCAGGACTTTTATCGAAGACCACCGCCAGGTTCTCCTTTTCCTTTTCCGGCTACCGCATTAGTTTCCAGGCTGCAATCGCTGTTGGGCGTCTTTAACGCTACGCCGGTTCGAGGGCTTGCGATTAAGCCGGGCAGGTGAGTTATCCTCCTGGTTCTCTGCAGCATCTTCGCTTTCCGCATGGTGGATCACGGTATGGGTGCCATTAGGGTTTACCTGAACATCCGTTTTTCCATTGTGGTGAATCACCGTATGGGTGCCGTCCGGGTTCACGGCTACCGATACGTTTCCTTTGCGGTTTATCACGGTATGGGTGCCATTGGGGTTTACCCGTACCGATGAGTTACCGTTGTGGTGAATCACGGTATGGGTGCCATCCGGGTTCACGGCTACCGATACGTTTCCGGTGCGGTTTATCACAGTATGGGTGCCGTCCGGGTTCACTTGCACCGACACTTCCTGTGCGTAGATAAAAGGGCTAAGCGCTGGCAGGGCCAAGAGCAGCAATAGTTGGATGAATTTCATGTTAAGGGTATTATTCAAGTGGGATAATGGTGGAAATATTATTTAGAGGGGATTACATGGTCTGATTCCCGAATCGACCGGCACAGTTGGCCAAGCCGGAAAAGGGAAGTAGCAGGGTTATAGCGATTACGTAAGCATCAGGTATAAGTTAGTGGCCGCTTTTTAGCCGAAGGGTAATGGGGTCTGGTCCGATGGTTACGGATATGCCATTGCTGAACTGGTACATGTTGCTGAAGGTATATAGCGTCAGTTGCCCCTGTGGAAGACAGATGGTGGTACTTTGGCCCGGGGTCAGCGGACATGCCAAATGTCCGCTTAACAAGCCAGCCATATCGGGGCTTCCGAGGGCCAAAGACATGTATGCGTAAGGATTCGAGCTCGCATTGTAAAGGGTTACTTTGCAGTTTTTGGCCGGGGTAGCCGGGGGCTGGGCTTGAACCGGCGGCTGCACATTCGTGGCGGGTGGCTGTGAAAACGCAGTGGACGAAGGCTCAATGCTTTCCTTTTCGCAAGCCAAAAAGAGGAAGGACAGCACCGCCATCCAGATAAACAGGGGTAAGTTCTTTTTCATGATCAGGTAAGTTTGATATTTACCTGAATATGAAGGAATGCGCCCGATACTAATTTCGCCGATTATCAAGCGTGTAAACCGAATGAATAACCGTGAATGACCCCTCCGGCACAAAAAAAACCAGGGCCGAAGAAGTTATTCTCTCCGACCCTGGTATATGTTCCGCTATTTCGTTTACTCCACCACGATTCGGTGGAAGCCCTGCAAGTTGCCTGCCTGCAGCTTAAGCAGGTAAACCCCGGCAGCCAGTTCTGACATATCGAGGGTGCAGTTGAGGGTTTCTGCGGGGAAGGTATTCGTCTTTACCAGATGTCCCACGAGGTCAAATACCTGAACTTCCAGGGGCGATCCGGGCTGATTGCTGAGCGATACAGTCAGCAGATCGCTTACCGGGTTGGGGTACAACGTTACCTGAAGGCTGTTTTTCGGGTCGAGGGTTGCTTCTACCAGCGACGAGAAATGCACACTGCCATCGAGGTCGGTCTGACGCAGGCGGTAGGTGTAGGTAATGCCGGGAAGAGCGGTTTTGTCTTCGAAGGAATAAGCGGTCTGGACGGCGTGTGTATTATTACCCGGTACAAAACCGAGGGATTGGAAAGCCATGCCTTCCTCCCGTCTTTCGACGTCAAACCCTTTGTTTTCCTGCTCGGAGGCAATATTCCAATCTACCCGTATGGTTTGGGTGAGCGGGGTAGCCGACAAATCAAGCCACGACACTGGCAGGGTGGAGCAAACCGTAGGCGGTATGTCGAAGGCCACGACCCCGTCTAACCGGTTGTTGCTACTGCCTTGCGAAGCCGAAAAGCCCACGCCCCTTTTGGCAAAAGCGTTCCATATCTGACAAGCGTTGGTGCCCCCGAAAAGCGACACATCGGCTGCCAGGATGGCATTTCTGCCGGTGACAAAACCGGGGCTGCAGGGCTGGAGGCGCATGGCTTCCATCACCAGTTGCATGGCCATGTTGTTGCCGCCGGTTCCATTCATCAAATCCGCATCGAAGCCATAGTCATCGATCAGGTTCCATGTCATTTCCCATAATGCATTGCACCACAAAAATCCGATGCCATGCGGCTGGGTGATGGTCGTAGTATTGGTGATGTCAGCGTAAGTAAAGCCATTAACGGCCATATCGGTCGTGTAAGGTGCGGGCCGGATGCCGGTACCGGTGGTGGCCTGCCCGATCACATAGGTACCAATTCCCCGGCGGGTTGTGCGCACATCCGTAGCTTTCATGGTCATCATCAGGCCGAAATAATCGCTCCACCCTTCGCCCATTTGCTCGGCGTTGTTGAGGCAATTGACATTAGCGGGACCACCCGTGAGGCGGTTCGATATGCCGTGGCCGTATTCGTGCGCAATGATGCCGTTGTCCAGATCGCCGTCCAGGGATACCGGGGGACCTAAATTGGAAAGGCTTACATTGACGCCCGAGGCTAACTGTGCTTTGAGCAAATCGCAATCTGCCTGCGAAATCATAACCGAAGGAATGGTAATGCCTACGGAAGCACCCGACATGGCAAATGGAGCAGCGGGAGCATTGTTGCATACCACACAGGCAAGGGCTCCTGCATTCTGAACGCTTTGCACCTTAGACACAAATGAGCAGGTTATAATACCTCGGCAAATTTAGACCACAGTTTAAGTTGAAAATTGAAAACCTTAAATTGTAGTCCCATGAAAAAGCAACGCAGAAAATTCACAGCAGCGTTCAAGGCTCAGGTAGCGATAGAAGCGCTGAAAGAACGTCA